>NZ_JBIAQB010000013.1:159203-244589 GCF_042888725.1 Streptomyces sp. NPDC002795 | reverse complement strand
CGCAGCGCCCGTAGCGCGGGCCGAAGGCATGAGCGCGAAGGGCAGCGGAGCCGGGAAGCGCGCCCGGCGGAGCGGAGCGCAGCCGGTCTTGATGAAGTAGGGAAAGTTCTATCGCGCTGGCGTCAGCCGCTTGCCGTCATGGCTTCGGACATGCGGGCCTGCCCCGTCGAGGGCGTCCAGGAGTCGGATCGCGTAGACCTCGGCCATGTACTGCGACACCTCGTCGGGCGTCAGCCACTCCACGGCCGTGGACTCGTCCGACGTGCGCTCCTCGCCGCCCGCGGGCTTGCAGCGGAAGACCAGCGCAACGATGCCTCGGGTGGTGTTCTTGTAGACGCCGGTCAGCTCGTCCACCTCGACGTGGATGCCGGTCTCTTCCCAGACCTCGCGCCGTACGCCTGCCTCCGGGGACTCCTCCAACTCGAGTACGCCGCCGGGGAGCTCCCACGTGCCGTTGTCCGCTCGGCGGATGGCCAGCAGTCGGCCGTCATCGCGGACCACCACTCCGGCTACGGACACGGAGTGCAGTGGCGTTGACTGGCCTTCCTTGGCGCTGTTACTCATGTACAGGAGCATAGGAGGAAGAAAAGGACTATGGGAACTGCAGTGGGAGAGGGGAGGTCCGTCCCTCAGTACGTGCGGATCGCTGAGGATCTGGTTCAGCAGATCAGGGCTGGGGTCCTCAAGCCGGGTGAGCTGGTGCCGAGTGAGTCGGAGCTGGTCGAGCGCTACGGCGTTTCGGGCGGCACGATCCGCAAGGCCATGGTCGAGGTCCGGGCCAGTGGGCTCGTGGAGACCCGGCACGGCAAGGGCTCGATGGTGAAGGACCGGCCGCCGGTGCGGCATCGCTCCTCGGATCGCTTCCGGCGTTCGCACCGCCAGGGCGGCAAGGCCGCCTACCTCGCCGAGTCCGCACAGTCCGGCGCCACGGCGAAAGTCAGCGTGCTCTACATCGGCCCCATGGAGGCCCCGGAGGATGCTGCCGAACGTCTCGGCGTTCCGGCCGGCACCCAGGTCCTCGCCCGCCGACGGCTCTACTTCCGCAACGGCACCCCGGTCGAGACGGCTTCCTCGTACCTCCCGTGGGACGTCGTGAAGGACATCCCCGAGCTGTTCGCCGAGAACCCCGGCGGCGGTGGCATCTACGCCCGACTCGAAGACCACGGGCACGAGTTCGCGGAGTTCGTCGAGACGCTGCAAGCACGTCCGGCCTCCAAGGCGGAGGCGTCCGAACTGGCGCTGAGCCCCGGCGCCCCGGTGATCCATCTGATTCGTGAGGCTCGTACGACCGAGGGTCGCGTGGTCGAGGTGTGCGACACCCTCATGGCCGCTGACCAGTTCGTTTTCGAGTACCGGATCCCCGCCGCCGACTGACGCACCCTCACTGATCCGCAGCCCGTCGTGACTTTCTCGTCGCGGCGGGTTGACTCATGTATAGGAGTGTTGCACTCTTCTTCATGTCACTCATGTACATAAGTGACGGAGTCCAGCCTCTATATAGGAGTGATCCGCTGTGCGTCAGATCCCCGTCGACACCTCCGCCGCCACCGTCATGGTCGCCAAGACACCTCAGGTCAAGGTCAAGGACCGCAAGACCGGTGAGGTCGCCCTGGACGTCGAGACCGGCGGCAAGCTGATGACCGTGGACGTGATGTTCGCGGCCAACGACCAGGTGGAGATCCTGTCCGTCACCGTCCCCGAGACCGGCGTCTCCGAGGAGCTGACGATGGGTACGCCCGTCGCGCTCACCGGTCTGATCGCCCGGCCGTGGGAGAACGAGTTCAACGGGCAGAAGCGGCACGGCATCGCCTTCCGCGCCGTCGCCGTCACCTCGCTCGCCGCCTCTGCGGCCAAGGCCAAGGCGGCCTGATCATGGGCGAGTTCATCGTCGTGCTCGTGGTGGTGGCCGCCGTCGCAGGTCTTCTGCGGTGGCGGCGCCCCGCCTGGTACTGGGTCTGCTTCGGCGCCGTGCTCGCGTCGCTGCGGCTTCTGGTCCGCTACGCCTCCGTGATGGAGGCCTGCGGGCTCACGGTCCCGCCGTCGCGCTGGCGCCTCGCACTCGCCCGACTGGCCAACCGGCCGCTTCCCGAGTCCCGTTCGCCGCGCATCCTGCGGCTTCGGCCCACCCGGACCGGCCTCGTCCTGCGCCTCAAGCTCCGCCCCGGACAGGACGCCTTCGACTTCTCCGCCGCCACGGACCGGCTGCGCCACTCCTTCGGGATGCACGGCGTCACCTCCCGTGAACTGCGCGCCGGTGTCGTCGAGCTGCGGATGACCGGCTACGACGTGCTCAAGCGGGTGCAGATGCCTGCCGCCAGCAGTGCCGCCGGTTCGTCGCCGCTACGTGTCCCGGTCGCACTGCGCGAGGACGGCTCGGTCCACTACCGCGACTACCGGGCCGTTCCGCACGGCCTCACCCTCGGCGCCACCGAGTCCGGCAAGTCCGTCTACCAGCGCAACCTCGTGTGCGGCCTGGCCCCGCTCGACGTTGCCCTGGTCGGCATCGACTGCAAGCAGGGCGTGGAGCTCTTCCCGCTCGCCCGCCGATTCTCCGCGCTCGCCGACGACCCGGACACCGCGCTCGAACTCCTCGACGCGCTCGTCGACCACATGCAGGAGGTCTACCAGCTCATCCGCGCCGAACAGCGCATCAGCGTCGGTATCCCGGACGCGGAGATCGCCGCCGACATCTGGGATCTGCCCGCCGACCTGCGCCCGACCCCGGTCGTCGTCCTGGTCGACGAGGTCGCCGAACTCGCCCTGTACGCCACCAAGGACGAGGAGAAGCGCCGCGACCGCATCGTCACCGCGCTCGTCCGCCTCGCCCAGCTCGGCCGCGCCGCCGGGATCTACCTGGAGATCTGCGGTCAGCGCTTCGGCTCCGAACTCGGCAAGGGCATCACGATGCTCCGCGCCCAGCTCACCGGCCGTACCGCCCACCGCGTCAACGACGAGACCAGCGCCAACATGGCCTTCGGCGACATCTCCCCGGACGCCGTACTCGCCGCCATCCAGATCTCGCCCGACACCCCCGGCATCGCCGTCGCCGGTGACTCGACCGGCGGCTGGGCCCGCATCCGCGCCCCGCACACCTCGCTTCGCGCCGCCGTGAACCTCTGCAACGCCCACGCCGACCGCACGCCGGACCTGCCCGCGCTCGCCGCCTTCCGGCCCGCCGTGCCCGCGCCCGCCCGGTCCTCCGTGTCGCTCACCAAGGCCGCCACGGTCACGGCCTGACTCCCTCCGCTCCACGGTCGGCGCGACCGCCCCGCGCCACGTCCCTACCCCGCCCATGCCCAAAACAGGAGGCCCCCCATGGACGCCAACGAGGACTTCGCCCGCACCGCCGCCCTCCTCGGCGCACTCGACCTGTACGAGCGCCGCTACGAGACCGACCCCGCGTTCGTCGAGGTCATCGCCCCCGCACTCGCCCTGTCCCTGCCGATCGGAGTCCTGCCGCCCATGCCGTACGACGGCAGTGACGACGCCTCGGAGGGCTGACCGGTGACGGCCCGCACCACGCTTCGCCCGGACGCCGTCCTCGTCCAGGCCGTCATCGCCGGAGCCCTCTCCTTCGCCCACCTCCACGACCTGGCCGCCGCTGCCGGGCAAGACGGCTGGAAGGCCTGGGCCTACCCGGTCAGCGTCGACCTGCTCCTGGTCGCGGCCTGGCGTCGGCTTCGCAGCGACCGCCGTTCCCGGCTCGCCTGGTCCTGGTTCGCCGTCGCGCTGTTCGCCTCGCTCGGCGCCAACGTCGCCACCGCCGGGCTCCTGGACGTCGACCACCCGCCCGCCTGGCTCCGGATCGGAGTCGCCGGATGGCCCGCGATCGCCTTCCTCGGTGGCACGCTCCTGGCCCACACGGCCACGGCCGCGCCCGCCGAAGTCGAGCGGGAAACCGTTCGGCCGGCACCCGAGCCCGAGCCGGAAATCGAGCGACCGACGCCCCCGATCCCGGAGCCCGTAGAGCCTCCGGCCGTCGAGGAAGCCTCGGCGCCCACGGCCGCCACCGAGCCCGCGGCCCCGCCGCCCGCCGAACCGGCCCCCGCCGTCCCGGCCGCCCTCGTCGCCCACGCCCGCAAGGTCGCCGACGCCCACCAGGCGAACACCGGCACCGCCATCGACCCCGACACCCTGCGCTCCCGCCTCGGCGTCCCGCCCCAGCTGGCCGACGCCATCGCCGCCCAACTCACCTGACCCGAAAGGAGAACCACCATGCCCGCCCGCGACCACTTCCACTCGGTGATGCAGATCGGCCCGGTCCAGGTCGGAACCCACCGCGACCGGCACGGCCGCACCAAGCACGCCGCCGTCTGCACTGCCGACCGCTGCGGCTGGTCCTCGGACTACTCCAGCCAGTCCGCCGCCCAGCTCGCCGCCCGCACCCACCGCTGCCGCGTGCGCTGAGGAGACCGCCATGGACGTCCCGCTCTGGTTCTTCGTCGCCTGCGTCGGCCTGGTCGGCATCAAGCTCATGCGCCCGCCCTGGTGGCTCGTCGCCCTCCTGCTCCTGGGCGGCTACCTCCTCGCCGACAGCGTCCTCGCACCGGTCATCGACACCGCCGTCAAGTAACCGCCCACGGAAGGGAGTACGTCCCGATGCTGCGCCCCAAGGTCCCGTCCATGCCCGTCCCGACCGGCCAGGTCATCCCGCCCGCCGTCGTCGAGCCGACCTCGATCACGCAGTCTCAGCCCGCCCCGGTGGCGACCCAGCCTCCGGTCTCGACCCGCCCCACGATCCAGCTCACGCCCGGCGCCCTGATCACCCTCGTCGTCGGCGGCACGGGCGTCGTCCTGGTCCTCGGCACCGTCCTGGTCTCGCTGCTCCTGGCCGTCGCCATCACCGCCGGATCGACCGCCATCACCGCACTCGTCATCCGCTCGCTCATGAACTCCGAGCACAAGCGCCGCTGACCGGCCCCCGGGCGGCCTGAAACCGCCAAGTCTCCACCGCCCGGGAGCCGTCCCCAACCGATCCAAGAACCGGAAGGAACCCCCAGCATGACGCACCGCACCCGCCGCCTGTCCCGGATCTGCGCCGCCTGCGACGGCTTCGCCTCCGTCGCCATCACCCTCGGCGGCCGCGACCGGAACGGCCACCTGCGCACCATCACTGCCGATTGCCCGGCCTGCGACGACACCGGCTTCGTCGTCCTCCGCACCCGCATCGCGCGGGAGGGCGCCCGTGCCTGACACGCTCCTCGACCCGACCACCCTCGGCGACCTGCTGAGGGTGGCTTCGGCCTCCGACTTCGACCGCTGGCAGGACCAGATCCAGCGCACCGGCGGCTGCTCCGACCCCATCCACCTCACCGGCTGGACCCTCACCAAGGACAAGACCACCGGCGAGACCCTGCACCACTACTCCACCGAGACCGAACCGGGCGGCCGACTCCGCCTCGCCTGCGGCAACCGCCGCGCCTCCCGCTGCCCGTCCTGCGCCTTCACGTACGCGGGCGACACCTACCACCTCATCCGCGCGGGCCTGGCCGGAGACGACCGCCGCGACATCCCCTCCACGGTCCGCGACCACCCCCGCGTCTTCGCCACACTCACGGCCCCGTCCTTCGGCCCGGTCCACAACCGCCCCGACTCCGGCACCTGCCGCTGCGGCACCCGCCACGCCTCCGACGACCCGGCCCTCGGCACGGCCCTGGACCCGACGACGTACGACTACGCCGCCGCCGTCCTCTTCAACAACCACGCGGGCGACCTGTGGATGCGCTTCACGACCCGCCTGCGCCGCGAGATCGCCGCCCGCGCCGGAGTCACCCAGCGCGAACTCAAGGAGTCCGCCCGCCTCTCGTACGGCAAGGTCGCCGAGTTCCAGAAGCGCGGCGCCCTGCACTTCCACGCGGTGATCCGCATCGACGGCCCAGAAGGCCCGGAGACCCCGCCGCCGTCCTGGGCGACGGTCACGCTCCTCGCCGATGCGATCCAGGCCGCCGCCAGCCACAGCTACACGTCCGTGTCGGTGCCAGCCGCCGAGGACGAACCGGCCCGCACCTTCCGCTGGGGCACGCAGCTCGACGTCCGCCCGGTCAAGGCCTTCGGCGACGGCTCCGACATCACCGAACAGGCCGTCGCCTCCTACGTCGCCAAGTACGCCACCAAGGCCGCCGAGAACACCGGCACCCTCGACCGCCGCATCGGCGAACTCTCCGAACTCGACCGCCACCAGGTCCCCGACCACACCCGCCGCCTGATCGAGGCCTGCAAGCACCTCGACCCGCTCTACCCGGACCGCCGCCTCTGGGCCTGGGCTCACATGCTCGGCTTCCGAGGCCACTTCTCCTCAAAGTCCCGCCGCTACTCGACCACCCTCGGCGAACTCCGCCAAGCCCGCGCCGACTTCCGCGCCGCCCAGGAACGCGAAGCCCTCGGCAACCCCGACTACGAGCCCGACACCGTCCTCGTCCTGGCCGACTGGCAGTACGCGGGCCACGGCCACACCCCCGGCGAATCCGCCCTGGCCGCCACCATCGCCCGCGGCCTCCAACTCAACCGCGAGACAGCCCGCGAAGCCCTGGCCGACCTGGCAGACGAGAAGGAGTGGTGACCATGCAGCACGCCTTGCCCGAGCGCTACCTGACCCCGGTCGACGTCGCCGACCTCCTCGGCGTCCCGGTCGAGACCGTCTACCAATGGCGCCGCAAGCGCACCGGACCGAAGGGCTTCCGCGTCGGCCGGCACCTCCGCTTCGACCCCGCCGACGTACGCGCCTGGGTCGAGTCGCAGATGGCGGTGGCTGCCTGATGGCCGGACACATCCAAGACCGCTGGTACAAGGTCGAGCCCGGCCCGAACGGCAAGCCCGTCAAGGTCAAGAGCGACCGCCACGGCCTCGGCCTCCGCTACCGCGCCCGCTACATCGGCCCGGACGGCACCGAGAAGTCCAAGAGCTTCCCAGACCGTCAGAAGCGGCTCGCCGAGCAGTGGCTGACCGACATTGCGTCGGACATGTCGCGCGGCAACTACATCGACCCTCGGGCCGCCCGGATCACCTTCCAGAAGTACGCCGAGAAGTGGCTCAAGGCTCACACCTCCGACGTGTCCAGCCAGATCGTCACCGAGCAGCGGCTACGCCTGCACGCGTTCCCGGTCGTCGGCACGCGCCCGCTGGACTCGTTCCGCCCCGAGCACATCCGCCAGCTCACGAGCGCCCTGGAGGCGAACCCGGCCGTGAGCGGTGCCTACGCCCGCAACATCTACGGTGACGTTCGTGCCGTCCTGAGCGCGGCCGTGGACGACGGCCTCCTGTCCCGGAACCCGTGCTCTGCGAAGTCCGTGCGCCCGCCGACTGCCGAGCGCCGCCGTGTCGTCCCGTGGCTGCCCACACAGGTTCAGGCGGTCCGTCAGGCCCTCCCCCATCGCTACCGGACCATGGTCGACACGGGTGCCGGATGCGGGCTCCGGCAGGGAGAGATCATCGGTCTCGCCGAGGACGCCGTCGACTTCGAGGGCGGCATCCTCCGCGTGGTCCGCCAGGTGAAGCTGATCCGAGGCAAGGCCGTGTTCGCCCCGCCGAAGTGCGGCAAGGAGCGTGACGTCCCGCTGCCGTCGTACGTCGCTGAGGCGCTGCGCCTCCACATGGACGCCTTCAAGCCGGTTGAGATCACGCTGCCGTGGCGGAAGCCGGACGGCCCGAAGGTGACGGCCCGTCTCCTGTTCACGAACGCCGCGAACGGCATCGTGTGGCGCAGCAACTTCAACGCCCAGGTCTGGAAGCCCGCTCTGGCGCTCGCTGGGCTCATCCCAGACGCCGGACCCGACGGGAGGTACGTATCGGCCCGCGAGCACGGCATGCACGCGCTCAGGCACTTCTACGCGTCCGTCCTCCTCGACGCCGGGGAGAGCATCAAGGCCGTGAGCCAGTACCTCGGTCACACCGACCCGGCGCTGACGCTCCGCGTGTACGCGCACCTGATGCCGTCGAGCCAGGAGCGCACTCGGAACGCCGTGGACCGGATGTTCCTGCCGCCGCCTCCTGAGCCAGACGGCCCAGACACGGCCCAGTAAGCCAAAACAGGCCCCTGATCCGCGCCAAACGCGCAGTTCGGGGGCCTTTTTGATGCCGGGTCACCGCTAGTTCTCCGGGCTTAGGCATAGCGATACCAGTGTCGCAGATCTACGAGGGTGACCCGCGCCCCCGCGATGTCAGGGGCCCGACGGGGTGCGGATCGCCGCGATGTCGAACTGGAGGCGGACCTTTTCGCTGACCATGTTGCCGCCCTGGGCCAGGCGGGCCTGGTACGTGAGGCCCCAGTCGGTGCGGTTGATGGTGGTGGTGCCGTCGAAGCCGACGCGTTCGTCGCCGAAGGCGTCCGTGACGAAGCCGATGTAGGTGAGTTCGAGGACGACAGGGCGGGCGACGTCCTTGATGGTGAGGTCGCCGTGCATCCGGTAGACATCATTGCCCGCCAGTTCCACGGCCGTGCTCTTGAAGGTCATCCGCGGGTACTGGGAGGCGTTCAGGAAGTCACGGCCCATCACGTGGGCGTCCCGTTGCTCGACACCGGTGTCGACGCTCGCCGTGGCGAGGACGAGCTCGGCGGAGGAGCGGGAGGGATCGTCGCCGTCGAAGTAGAGGCGGCTCTGGTACTCCGAGAAGGAGCCGCGCACGGTCGTCACCATGGCGTGCCGAACGGAGAACCCGATCCTGCTGTGCGCGGGATCGACCATCCACGTGCCGGTGAGGGCCGTCATGGAGGGGTCGGGACCGAACGGATCGGGCAGTACTGCCGTGCCGGCGGCTCCCGGAGCACCGGATCCCTCGGTGCGTCGGGATGTGAAGCTGCGGCCGAAGATGTTCATGAGGCCCGTTGTTACTTGAGCGTCAACAACACACGCAAGCCCCCCTCAACGAACCCGACCACCTTCGCGAAGAGGTCTTCACAAGTCTCGTCGGCACATATACGAAGAGCCCCCGTCCGGTTACGGACGGGGGCTCTCACGCGTGCGTTTCAGGAACCGACGAACAGCACCAGGAGCAGCCATACGACGGGGGCCGTCGGCAGCAGGGAGTCGAGCCGGTCCATGATCCCGCCGTGGCCCGGCAGCAGCGTCCCCATGTCCTTGATCCCGAGGTCTCGCTTGATCATGGACTCGCCGAGGTCACCGAGGGTCGCGCTGGCCGCGACGAGGGCGCCCATGACGAGGCCCTGCCACCACGTGCCGTCGTCCACCAGGAACTGCATGCACAGCACGCCCGCCACCATGGCGAACGCGATGGCGCCCAGCAGTCCCTCGCGGGTCTTGCCGGGGCTGATGCGCGGCGCGAGCTTGTGCTTGCCGAAGCGCCAGCCGACCGCGTACGCCCCGGTGTCGCTGACGACCGTGAGGATGAGGAACGTGAGCACGCGCCACGCCCCGTCGTCCGCGGTGAGCATCATCGCCACGAAGGTCGCGAGGAACGGCACGTAGAAGGCCGCGAAGACCCCCGCCGTGACGTCCTTCAGGTACCCCTCGGGCGGCTCGGTCATCCGCCACACGAGGACCGCGAGCGCGGTCAGCGCCATCGCCACCCAGGCGCCCTCTGCGCCCCGTACGTAGCCGGCCACCACCATGGCGGCGCCGCCGACCGCGAGCGGCACGAGCGGCGCCCTGATGCCCTTGCGCTCCTCGAGCCGCGAGGTCAGCTCCCACAGGCCGACGACGACGGCGACCGCTACGACGCCGACGAACACGGCCTTGACGATGAAGAGCGAGGCGATGACCAGCGCGCCGAGCCCGACGCCGACACCTATGGCCGCCCCGAGGTCCCGGCCCGCGCTCTTCTTCTTGGGCGGTTGGGACCGCGTGGACCCCGAAGGCTCCGCGGGCCGCTCGGCCGGCTCCGGCCGGTGCGGTGCCTCGTCGCGGAACAAGGGACCACTCAGCCGCGCGGTCCCCCGGTCGTCCTGACCGTCACCCCTTCCGTCTCCAGAAGGCGTATCGGGCATATCGGGCACGATGGGCATGGGCCGAGTCTCATCGACCGCGTGCCGTTCGTACGCGGGACCCGCCGGAGCGCGCCCGTGGTCGTACGACGGTCCTTGGTTGTACGACGGCTCTTGGCCGTACGCCGGCACCGGCCCGTACGCGGGCCCCTGACCAGGGGCGGACCCTTGGCCGTCGGTCGGGCCCCAGTGTCCGGGCCCGGTCGGCGCACTCCAGGAAGAGTCGTTCACGGATTCCTCGAACCTCGATCTTCCGCGCTGCTTCAGACTTCGAGCAGCTCGGCTTCCTTGTGCTTGAGCAGCTCGTCCACCTGGGCCACGTACTTGGTGGTGGTGTCGTCGAGTTCCTTCTCGGCACGACGGCCCTCGTCCTCGCCGACGTCGCCGTCCTTGATCGCCTTGTCGATGGCGTCCTTGGCCTTGCGACGGACCGAGCGGATGGAGACCTTGCTGTCCTCCGCCTTGCTCTTGGCGACCTTGATGTAGTCGCGGCGGCGCTCCTCGGTCAGCTCGGGGAACGTCACACGAATGATGCTGCCGTCATTGCTCGGGTTGACGCCAAGGTCGGAGTCGCGGATCGCCTGCTCGATGTTGCGCAGCGCGCTCTTGTCGAACGGGGTCACCACGGCCATCCGCGGCTCGGGCACCGAGAAGGAGGCCAGCTGGTTGATCGGCGTAAGGGCGCCGTAGTAGTCGGCCACGATCTTGTTGAACATCGCCGGATGCGCACGACCAGTACGGATCGCGGCGAAGTCCTCCTTGGCCACGACGACGGCCTTCTCCATCTTTTCCTCGGCCTCGAGGAGGGTCTCTTCGATCACCACTTGCTCCTGCGTGTCTTGAGTGAGGCCCGGCCGGGCACGGGGGCGCGGTCGGCTGCGTCGTGTGTCTTTCCTGCACGGTGTCCGACCGGCAGGACATTGTCCATCCCTCGGGAACCTTCGAGGACACAGGGTTCCAGGGGGATGAAAGGGTGTCAGGCGCGGGTGCCCTGTTCGCCCACGAGGGTCCCGATCTTCTCACCCTTGACGGCACGGGCGATATTGCCCGACGTGATGAGCTCGAAGACGAGGATCGGCAGCTTGTTGTCGCGGCACAGGGTGATCGCGGTCATGTCGGCGACCTTCAGGTCGCGGGTGATGACCTCGCTGTAGCTGAGCCCGTCGAACTTCACGGCCCCGGGGTTGGTCTTCGGGTCCGAGTCGTAGACGCCGTCGACACCGTTCTTGCCCATGAGCAGCGCCTGGGCGTCGATCTCCAGGGCGCGCTGCGCGGCGGTGGTGTCGGTGGAGAAGTACGGCATGCCCATGCCGGCGCCGAAGATGACGACGCGGCCCTTCTCCAGGTGACGTACGGCGCGCAGCGGGATGTACGGCTCGGCGACCTGCCCCATGGTGATGGCGGTCTGCACGCGGCAGTCGATGCCCTCCTTCTCCAGGAAGTCCTGGAGGGCCAGGCAGTTCATGACCGTGCCGAGCATGCCCATGTAGTCGCTGCGGGCGCGGTCCATGCCGCGCTGCTGCAGCTCGGCGCCGCGGAAGAAGTTGCCGCCGCCGATGACGACGGCGAGCTGCCAGCCGTCGCGTACGACGGCCGCGATCTCACGGGCAATGGCGTGCACCACGTCGGGGTCGACGCCCAGACCCCCGCCCCCGGCGAACGCCTCGCCGGAAAGCTTCAGCAGAAAGCGCCCCGCGCCTTTGCCTTCGTCGCTCTTGTCGCCGTTGCCGGCCTGGGTGGTGGTCATGGGATTCTCGCCTCTTTTACTTGGCACACATACGAAGAAGACCATTGCCGGTGGGGTGGTTCGCATCCCATGCGCGGCAATGGCCTCCTCGTCACAACTGCGGTCGTCCGGCGCGTTCCCGGACGACTGCTGTCGACCCTAGCGGGGTCTCGCGTCTGGCGCGGTACGGACTCAGATGCCGACCTTGATGCGCGCGAAGCGCTTCAGGGTGACACCGGCCTCCTGGAGGACCTTCTCGACGGACTTCTTGTTGTCGAGGGCGTACGGCTGACCGAGCAGCGTGGCCTCCTTGAAGAAGCCGTTGACGCGACCCTCGACGATCTTCGGGAGCGCGGCCTCCGGCTTGCCCTCGGCGCGCGTGGTCTCCTCGGCGACGCGACGCTCGGACTCGACGATCTCGGCCGGAACGTCCTCACGGGTGAGGTACTTCGGCGCGAAGGCGGCGATGTGCTGCGCGATGCCCTTGGCCAGCTCGGCGTCGGCCTTGTCCAGCTCGACCAGAACACCGATCTGCGGGGGCAGGTCGGGCATGGTGCGGTGCATGTAGGCAGAGACGTACGCGCCCGAGAACTGCGCGAAGCGGTCGAGGACGATCTTCTCGCCGAGGTTGGCGTTGGCCTCGTCGACGAACGCCTGGACGGTCTTGCCGGCCTCGATCTCGGAGGCGAGCAGCGCCTCGATGTCGGCGGGGGACGTCTTGGCGACGTGGGCGACCAGCTGGTCGGCGACGGCCTGGAACTTCGGGTTCTTGGCGACGAAGTCCGTCTCGCACTTCAGCTCGACGATGACACCGGAGGTGTTGTCGTCGGCGATGAGGGAGACGACCGCGCCGTTCTCGGCGGAACGGCCCTCGCGCTTGGCGACGCCCTTCTGGCCCTTGATGCGCAGGGCCTCGACGGCCTTGTCGACGCTGCCGTCGGCCTCGTCGAGCGCCTTCTTGCAGTCCATCATGCCGGCGCCGGTGAGCTCGCGGAGCTTCTTGACGTCAGCGGCGGTGTAGTTCGCCATGATCCTGGTTTTCTCTCTACGAAGTCTGAAGCAGTGTGAGAACGAAGGTGACGGTTACGGGTGAAGGCGGGGGCCGCTATCGACCCCCGCCGTCACCTCATGAAACCGAATCCCGTGCGGGTCAGGCCTGCTCGGCGTCCGCGGCCGGGGCCTCGACGGGGGTCTCGACCGGGGCCTCGGCGGGAGCGGCAGCCTCGGCGGCCGGGGCCTCCTCAGCCTTCTCCTCGGCCTTGGCGTCGGCCTCGGCGGGCTTCGCCTCGGCCTTGTCGTCGGCCTTCTTCTCGCCCTCGAGCAGGTCGCGCTCCCACTCGGCGAGCGGCTCGCCGGCGGCCTTCTCGCCCGGCTTCTGGTCGCCCGTGGCGACGCCGGAGCGGGCGATGAGGCCCTCGGCGACGGCGTCGGCGATCACGCGGGTGAGCAGCGTGACGGAGCGGATCGCGTCGTCGTTGCCGGGGATCTTGTAGTCGACCTCGTCGGGGTCACAGTTCGTGTCGAGGATCGCGACGACCGGAATGTTGAGCTTCCGGGCCTCGCCGACAGCGATGTGCTCCTTCTTGGTGTCCACGATCCAGACGGCGCTGGGAACCTTGGACATCTCGCGGATACCGCCGAGGGTCTTCTCCAGCTTGGCCTTCTCGCGCGAGAGCACGAGAAGCTCCTTCTTGGTGAGACCGGACGCGGCGACGTCCTCGAAGTCGATCTGCTCGAGCTCCTTGAGGCGCTGCAGACGCTTGTAGACGGTCGAGAAGTTGGTGAGCATGCCGCCCAGCCAGCGCTGGTTCACGTAGGGCATGCCGACGCGGGTCGCCTGCTCGGCGATCGCTTCCTGCGCCTGCTTCTTCGTGCCGACGAACATGACCGTGCCGCCGTGGGCGACGGTCTCCTTGACGAACTCGTAGGCGCGGTCGATGTACGACAGCGACTGGAGAAGGTCGATGATGTAGATGCCGTTGCGCTCCGTGAAGATGAAGCGCTTCATCTTCGGGTTCCAACGACGGGTCTGGTGACCGAAGTGGACGCCGCTTTCCAGCAGCTCCCGCATCGTGACGACGGCCATGGCCGTACTCCTTGTGTTCTCGGTTGTTTCCTGACGCCCACTGCGTGTGCCTGCCGCGTACGCTCGCGCTCTTGTCGAGGCGGTCGTACGGGACCGATAGGCCACTGACACAAAACCAGTGAAGGCCGGTGTCGGGGCGTGCGAAGTCGATCCGGTGGGCCGGATCGCCACATGAAGTGTACGGGACCCGCGAGGTACCGGGTGACGCCGCTGTCCACAACCGCTCGGTAGTCCACGTTTCCCGGCCATGATCCCCGCGGAACGGCGCCGCGGTGGAACCTGACCGCCATGCGAAAACTACTCACAGTGACGGTCGTGCTGCTCGTGCTGCTGGCCTTCCCGTCCTCGGCGCGGGCGGGGGACGCACGCCTGTGGCCGGTGGGCGAGCGCCCCACGGTGGTCCGCGCCTGGGCACCTCCAGCGACGCCCTACGGCCCCGGCCACCGCGGTGTCGATCTGGCGGCCCCCATCGATGCCCCGGTACGCGCGGTGACCGACGGCCGGGTCTTCTTCGCGGGCGAGATCGCGGGCAGAGGCGTCGTGTCCCTGCAACTCCCCGACACCGGCGACCCGCCTCTGCGCACGACGTACGAACCGGTGACGCCGACGGTCCGCAAGGGCGAGGACGTCAAGGCCGGCGAGGTGGTGGGCACCCTCCAACTCCCCACGGGCCACTGCCCGCGCGCCGCCCCGTCGTGCCTGCACTGGGGCCTTCTTCGGGGTGACACGTACCTGAACCCGCTGACGCTCCTGGACCCGTCGCTGATGCGCGGAGGGCCTTCGAGGCTGCTGCCGGTGTGGGGGTGGGAGTGGGAGTCGGAGCGGCCAGGGGGATGGTCGGGCGCATGGTCGGGCGCGCTCTTCGGATGAGCGCCCGGCTCAGCCGCGGACGCCCCGCAGCGCCATGCCCACGGCCGCGTCCACGATCACGCCGGGCTCCTCCGCGGCGCCCAGCTCGATCCTGCGCACAGCCGCGTCCACCACGCCCTGAACCAGCATCGCGGCGAGCCGGGGCTGCGCATGCCCCATCTGCTGGAGCGCCTCGACGATCATCGCGACGAGGCCGCCGTGCGCGGCCCGGATCTTCTCCCGCGCCCCGGCGTCCAACTCGCTCGCGGAGATGGCGACGACCGCCCGGTGCCGCCGGTCCCCCACCAGCGCCAACTGCTCCCGCACATACGCCTCGACCTTGCCCTCGGGCGTATCGGCCCGCGCCATCCCGGCCTCGACCTCCGCGGCCCACACGGGAAAGTCGACCTCGCACAACTCCTCGACCACGGCCGCGCGCGACTTGAAGTATTCATAGACGGACGAGCGCGCGAGCCCCGTCCGCTCCGCGAGCGCGGGAAACGTCAGCGCGTCCGTCCCGCCCTCGGACAGCAGGGAACGCGCCGCGTCCAGAAGGGCGCCGCGCTGCATCGATCGGTGCTCGGCCACGGAGGCCGCTCGAATCCTAGGCACGTCTCCACTTTACGAAGATGCGGCCCGCGACGGGAGCCGGTCGGCCTTCAATGCCCCTCCGACCGGAGGCAGGCACACGGTACGCACACGGCAGGCACGATTCGCCGGGCCGCCGGACCGCGTCCCTCACCGCCCGAAACTGGCCAGCTTCGCCCGCAGCTGGAGCACGGACTTCGTATGGATCTGGCTGACCCGGCTCTCCGTGACCCCGAGCACATTGCCGATCTCGGCCAGCGTCAGGCCTTCGTAGTAGTAGAGCGTGACGACGGTCTTCTCGCGCTCCGGCAGCGTGTTGATCGCCCGCGCCAGGAACCGCCGCAGCTCCCGGTCCTCCGCGACCTCCACCGGATTGTCGGCGGCGTGGTCCTCGAGCGTGTCCAGGACACTGAGCCGGTCACCACCGCCCTCGCCCCCGACGTGCAGCAGCTCCTCCAGAGCCACCACGTTCGCCAGCGACAACTGACTGAAAACCGCGTGCAGTTCCTCGAGCGCGACCCCCATCTCGGCGGCCACCTCGCTCTCCGAAGGAGTGCGCCGCAGCTGGGCCTCAAGGGTGGCGTAGGCGCGCTCCACGTTGCGCGCCTTCTGCCGCACGGAGCGGGGAATCCAGTCGAGCGCGCGCAGTTCGTCGATCATCGCGCCGCGGATCCGGGTGATCGCGTACGTCTCGAACTTGATCTCCCGCTCGATGTCGAACTTCTCGATCGCGTCGATGAGCCCGAAGACCCCGGACGAGACGAAGTCCGCCTGCTCCACATTGGGCGGCAACCCCACGCTGACCCGGCCCGCCACGTATTTCACCAGCGGCGAGTAGTGCAGGATCAGCTGCTCCCGCAGCCGCTCGTCGCCCGTCGCCTTGTACGACCTCCACAGCTCCTCGAGGGAGGAGGGAGCCGGAGGCCGCACGCTGGAGCCCCGCGCGGCGGGGGGTGCCGCCGCCCGGTCGGACCCTGAGGTGTGTTGTGGCATGCGCCGCCTTGTGCCGTTCTGCTGCTGCGTCCCCAGGAAACCGAGGGTGCTTGACGTACTGGTCGCTGTGATCGCTCTGCCTGTGAAGATGCCGTGTTGCCCGTCTGGTGATGACTGGTACCGAGCTACCCACCTGATTCCGGATGGAGGGGACGAACCCGGATCCTGGTGAGCGTAGCGTGACTGGAGCGTCGCAGTGTGCGAAGGGTGGGAGATCGCCGTTGCGCAGATACGTTCCCTTCGTCGACTCGCGTGGACGGTTCCGTCGCCCCGGCCGATCGCCTCGGGGCGCCAACTGCCGGAATTGCCAAGGCCATCGGGGGGTCATCCGGACGGCTCAACACACCGCGTCAGAACAGCTGCCCTCCGGGAAAGACCGATTCGATCGCCTGGCGTGTCAACTGCCAACCCTCGCCGTGTCGTTCGACGAACCCCAAAGAGCGCAGTTCGTACAACCTCCCGATCGTCTCGTCCTGGCTCGTCCCCGCCCCGCGGCCGACCTCGGCGACGCTGCACACTCCGTGTGCGGGAAGCGCGGCGAGCACCCGCGCCGCACCGGCAGGCAGCAGATCGCGGGGCAGCACAGGACCTCGGCGCTCGGGCGCGAGCTCGCCCATCTCCCCGACCAGCTCCACGACTTCCGCCGCGTCGGTCACGAGCACCGCCTCCTTGCGCAGCAGTTCGTGCACGCCCGCGGAGACGCTGCTGGTCACGGGCCCCGGAACACCCATCGCGTGCCGCCCGAGGCGCTGTGCCCAACGGACCGTGCCCAGCGCTCCGCTGCGATAGGCCGCCTCCACCACGACCGTTCCTCTGGTGAGCGCCGCGATCACCCGGTTCCGGAGGATGAACCGGCTGGGCGTCGGATGGTCCCCGGGCGGCAACTCCCCGATCACGAGTCCCTGTTCCGCGACCCGGTCGATCAACTGGGCATGCCCCCGCGGATAGATCCGGTCGATGCCGCAGGCGAGCACGGCCACCGTCGCCCCGGTCGCCCCGAGAGCCCCACGGTGCGCGGCGGCGTCGACCCCGTAGGCCCCGCCAGAGACGACGACCCAGCCCCGCTCCGCCAGCCCGGCCCCGAGGCTCGCGCCCATCCGCACCCCGTAGTCCGTGCAGGCCCGCGCGCCCACCACGGCCACCGAGCGCAGCGCCCACATCCGCAGGCTGGGCCCACCCCGCACCCAGAGCCCCACCGGTCGCCCGTCCCCCAGGTCGTCCAACTGTCCCGGCCACTCGGCGTCCCCCGGACACACGAACCGCGCCCCGGCCGTCGCAGCCCGCGCCAGGTCCTGCTCGGCGGGCGGCGCGTCCGCGGCCCGCGCGACAAGCCCCGCCCATCGTTCGGCACGCACCCCGGGCAGCGGCTCCTCCGTCCCGCCCGCCTCGATGCGCCGCACCGTCTCCACGGCCCCGAACTCGCGCAGCCACTGCCCGGCCACCTCCCAGCCCGGCTCCACGATCCGCGTGAGCCGCACCCTCGCGAGCCGCACACCGTCGCCACCTTCCACGCCCATCACGCCCCTCCCTCCCTCAACACCGACTCCCCACACGGGGCCCCGGCCCGGACCGATGACACGGCCACCACGGCCGCCCCGCACACCCCACCTGGCCCGACCACTTCCCGCCCCGGCACCACGCCCCACGCGGGCCGACCAACCGAGCCCGTCCCTGAGCCCACGGCCCACACAGGCCAGCCGACCGGGCCCGACCCTGAGCCCACGCCCCACACAGGCCGACCGACCGAGCCCGACCCTGAGCTCACACCCCACACAGACGGGCCAACCCCACCCGACCACAAGCCCACGCCCCACGCGGGCCGACCGACCGAGCCCGACCCCGAGCCCACACCCCACACACGCCGACCGACCGAGCCCGACCCCGAGCTCACACCCCACACAGACGGGCCAACCCCACCCGACCACAAGCCCACGCCCCACACGGGCCGACCGACCAAGCCCGACCCCGACCCCACACCCCACACAGGCCGGCCGACCAAGCCCGACCCCAACCCCACACCCCACACAGGCCGGCCGACCAAGCCCGACCCCAACCCCACACCCCACACAGGCCGGCCAACCCCACCCGACCCCCACCCCACGCCCGGCGCGAGCCGCCCCGCCTCCAAGCCCCCGCACCCACACCCGCACCCGCACCCGCGCCCGGCCACAGCCACAGCCACAGCCACGGCCCCGGTCACACCCCGGCCCCCGGTCACGAACCCGCCCCGATCGTCATCGGCACCCCGCGCGCGATCCCGGTCCGCAGTTGCAGCGCGAGTGCCACGTCCTGGGCGAACGGGCGGTCCCGCCCCGCGAGGTCGGCCACGGTCCAGGCCACCCGCAGCACCCGGTCGAGCCCGCGCGCGGTGAGAAAGCCGCGCTCCAGGTCGAGCTCCGCCTCATCGAGGGCGCCGGGCGCGGCGGGCCAGCGGGTACGCAGGGCGTGGCCGGGCACCTCGCTGTTGGTCCGCCACGGGGTGTCCGCGAACCGGGCCGCGGCCCGCTCCCTGGCCCCCCGCACCCGGTCCGCGACGACCTTGGTGCTCTCGCCCCGCTGCCCGTACCCCGACAGCTCTTTGCGTGTGACGGCGTCCACCTCCACCCGGAGGTCGACCCGGTCGAGCAGCGGCCCCGAGAGCCTCGCCTGGTAGCGGCGGACCGTGGCCGGCGGACAGTCGCACTCGCCGCCCAGTGCCCGGTACTGCCCGCAGGGGCAGGGGTTCGCGGCGAGCGCCATCAGGAACCGCGCGGGCAGCCGCACCACCCCGGCGCTGCGCGCGATCGTCACATGGCCCGCCTCCAAGGGCTGGCGCAGGGCGTCGAGCGCCTGCCCGCTGAACTCGGGGGCCTCATCGAGAAACAGGACGCCCCGGTGCGACAGCGACACCGCTCCCGGCCGGGCCACCCCTGGCCCGCCCCCGACGAGGGACTGCATGGTCGCCGAGTGGTGCGGTGCGCAGTACGGCGCGGTGTCGATCATCGACTTGCCGGGCGGCAGCATTCCCGCGACCGAGTGGATCGCCGTGACCTCCAGGGCCTCCTCGCGCGTGAGGGGCGGCAGGATGGCGGGCAGCCGCTCGGCCAGCATCGTCTTGCCGGCGCCCGGTGGCCCCGACAGCATCACGTGGTGTCCGCCCGCCGCCGCGACCTCGATCGCCGTTCGGGCGGACAACTGTCCGACGACCTCCGCGAGATCGAGCCCCTGCCCGTCGTGGGCGGAGCCGCCGAGGCCCGTGCCGACCCCGCTGCCGGGCATGCTCAGGCCGGCGAGCAGCGAATCGGGCCGCCCCGACTCGTCCACCTCCTCCTGCGGCACCGGCTCGTCCGTGAGCACGGCGATGAGCTGACGCAGGCTGCGCACGCCGAGGACCGATACGCCCGGCACGAGGGCCGCCTCCCCCGCCGTGCCCTCGGGGACCACCACCTGCTCGTAACCGGCGTCGGCCGCCGCGAGCACGGCCGGGAGCACGCCCCGCACCGGGCGCACCCGCCCGTCCAGGCCCAGCTCACCGATCATCACGATGTCGGCGAGGATCTTCGGATCGATCCGTTCGGCTGCGCCGAGCACGGCGCAGGCGACGGCGAGATCGAAGCCCGAGCCTCCCTTGGGCACGGACGCCGGGCTCAGCCCCACCGTGAGCTTCTTCTGCGGCCAGTCGCCCCCGGAGTTGACCACCGCCGCCCTGACCCGGTCGCGGCTCTCCACCAGGCTCTTGTCCGGCAGCCCCACCAGCGTGAACGCCGCGATGCCCGGCTCCAGGTCCGCCTGCACCTCGACGACGACGCCCTCGACTCCCACGAGGGCCACGGAACACGTACGCGCGAAGCCCATCAGGACACCCCTCGCACATGCTCGACGCAGGGCGCTCCGCGCTCGGGCAGCAGCACACCGACGAGATCGATGCGGACGCCGCCGGGCGGCGCTCCCCCGTGCTCCTGCACCCAACGCTCGGCGAGATCGCGCAGCCGCGCCGCCTTGACCGGCGTGATCGCGGCCATCGGGTGCTCGAAGGCCCCGGCCTCGCCGCTCTGTCCGCTGCGGGTCTTGACCTCGCACACGACGATCGCGTCGCCGTCGCGCGCCACGATGTCGATCTCGCCGGACCTGCCCGCGCGCCAGTTGCGCGCGAGCACCGTCATCCCGGCCTCGGTCAGCCGCCTCGCGGCCAGATCCTCGCCGTACTTTCCCAGTGCTCCCCGTGCGTTCACGTCGCACCACCTCCGACGCCCACGCTGACGCCCGGGCGAAAAAGAAGTGGATCTTGGTGAACTACTTACGGGTTGTGGAAAACCCCGTCACCCGTCAGCTGCTCGGAAGCTCCAAGTCGCTCTTGTTGAGCTCCTCGATATTCACGTCCTTGAACGTGAGTACCCGGACCTGCTTCACGAAACGAGCGGGCCTGTACATGTCCCAGACCCAGGCATCCGCCATCGACACCTCGAAAAACACCTCGCCCTGGACCGAGTGCACCTGCATCTCGTAGTCATTGGTGAGGTAGAAGCGCCGCTCGGTCTCGATCACATATTTGAACAGACCGACGACGTCGCGGTACTCCCGGTAGAGCTTCAGCTCCATCTCGGTCTCGTACTTCTCGAGGTCCTCGGCGCTCATGGCATGTTCCCCTTCAGCCGTGCGTCCCCCTATTGTGCGCCAGCCCCGTGCGCCTCTAGACGATTTCCGTGTCGAGGACCTCGGGCCGGCTCGGGGGACCTTCGTCGAGCAGCCGCGTCAGCAGCCCGGCGAGTCTGGTCGGATACACCGTCTCATGCGCCTCGGCCAGTTCCCGGCACGACCACCAGCGTGCTCCGGCGACACTGCGGCGCTCCAGGTCGGTCAGGCCCGTCCCCTTGATCTCCCCGAGCTCCGCCGAGGCCGTCCTCGTACGGACCAGGAAGTACCACTCGTCCTGATCCCAGCGTCGGCCGTCGAAGGGGAAGGAGCAGATCCGCTTCCACAGCACAGGCCCCAGTTCGACGTCGGTGATGCCGGTCTCCTCTGCCAGTTCCCTCAGGGCGGCCTCCTCACGCGTCTCGTCGCCCTCCAGGCCGCCGCCCGGCGTGAACCACCAGTCGTCCGCCGTGTCGTCCGGCTCGTGCCCGTGCAGGAGCAGGATCCGCCCCTCTGGGTCGAGCAGCACGACGCGGGCGACCTTGCGCGGTTCGCGGCCGGGTTCAGACACGGGCCGGCTCCGGGGACGCGCCGCGCGAGCGCCGCGAGCGATTCGCGAGGGGCCCGTACGCCGCTCCGCCGAGCACCAGCACCGCGCCCGCCACGATGGCCGCGAGCACCGTCTTCACGGGCCCCGGCTGCGAGATGCCGCCCGGCAGCGCCTCGAACCCGGTGGGCTTCTGCATACCGGCCATGGGCCACGCCAGGGCGTCCACCCGGCCCTGCACGGCGCCGCGCTCCACCGAGCCGTTCTCGCTGTCGCCGATGTGCGCGCTGGAATCCAGGGAGTCGGCGCGGTGGTCACCGAGCAGGAAGAGCCGGCCCTGCGGGACGGTCGTCGACCTGATGCCGGTGAGCGAGGCGCTCTCGCCCTTCGGGAGGTACGGCTCGTCGATCTGCTCGCCGTTCACGGTCAGCTTCTTCTCCGTGCAGCAGGCGATCTTGTCACCGCCGACACCGACCACGCGCTTGACCATCGGAACGTTTCCCCAGGACGCCTCCTGGAAGACGACGACGTCGCCGCGCTTGACCTCGCCGCCGTCGATCCGCTCCGCGAGCACCCGGTCACCCGCCTTGATCGTCGGGTCCATGGAGTCGGTGGGCACGGTGTAGGGCTGGTACAGGATGGCGCCCCAGACGAACCCGCCCAGGAACAACACACAGCCGAGGGCCACGGCTATGCCCGACAGTGCGCTGCCGGCCTTGCCGTGACCCTCATTGGTACGACGCGTCCTGCTCATCCCAGTTGCTCCCGCGGTTCGGAGAAGTCGATCTCGTCGAACCTGCCCCGGAACGGTGCGGATAACGGAAGATCGGCGATCTGGGACGGCACCCTACCGGGCGCCACCAGCCGCAGAAACCCTGGTGTTCCCCTCGGTAACGCGCTGATTGATCTTGCGCCTGCGCCACAGCACCAGCGGCGCCGCGCCCGCGAGTCCGAGCGCGCCCGGAGCCACGTTCGCCACGGCATTGAGGCCCGACTGGTCGAAGGTGTCCGGCACGGGCAGCGTCGACCAGTGCGTGGGCGGCCAGGCTACGACGATGGCGCGACCCACGACGCTGTCCACGGGGACGAAGCCGCCGTTCTTGTCGTTCTGGTGGTAGCGCGAGTCCATGGAGTCCTGGCGGTGGTCACCCATGACCCAAACTTTGCCCTCGGGAACCTTCACCTTGAACGTTCCACCCGCGTTGTCGTCGCTGCACGGGGTGTTGCCCGGGTAGACGTACGGCTCGTTCAGCGCCTTGCCGTTGATCTTGAGCGGGCCCGTGCCGTTGCACTCGACGGTGTCGCCACCGACGCCGACAGCGCGCTTGATGAGGTCCTTCTCGTCGGCGGACGGCATCAGGCCGATCCAACTGAGCACCGTCTGCACGGCGTTCGGCTCCGGCGTCGGCTCGCCCTCCAGCCAGCTCGCCGGGTCGTGGAAGACGATGACCTCGCCGCGCTCCGGCTCCGAACCGAACCACGGGGTGAGCTTGTCGACCAGAACCCGGTCGCCGATCTTCAGCGTGTTCTCCATCGACGCCGAAGGGATCGAGAACGCCTGGACCAGGAACGTCTTGATCACGAGCGCGAGGACGAGCGCGATGCCGATGAGGAGCGGCAGCTCCTTCCAGAAGGAACGCGGCTTCTTGGAGCCACCCTTCGAGCCGCCGCGCTCCGCGTCACCCATGGGAGCGGCCGTCGAGCCGTCACCCGCCACAGGGTCCGGACCCGCCGCATCGTCGGATCGCCCGGGCTCCTCTTCGGGACCATGCCCTGACCGTGCGCCGACCGCCAAGTCCCCCACATCCACTCCTCACTCCGTGCCGCCGCCTGATCCGTATCCGATGCAGGCCCACCACTCCCATAACGAGCGGGAGTTCCGCAGGGGTCGGGAGGGGGATAAATCCGGCCGAATCCGATGCGTTCGAGCCCGGTCCGGCACCGTACGTGGAGGCCACCCTATGCGACGTTTCCGAGGCCGCGGTCGACCCGTCACCTTGCGCGTCGGCCACGGCGGCGAAGGTCGGCGGCTCCGACAACGAGGCCCAGTGACCGATCGGCCACCCGATGAACCGGGCCCGCCCCACGACGGACTCCTCGGACACGGTCCCGTTGAAGGCCTCGGTGAGGTGATAGCGGGAATCCGCGGAGTTGGCGCGATGGTCGCCCATCACGAACAGGCGCCCCTCGGGCACCTTCACCGAGAAGTCGAACTTCGAGGGGGCGTTGCCGGGATGGATGTACGCACGCTCTTCGAGCGGTGTCCCGTTGACCGTGACGCGGCCCTGTGTGTCGCAGCACTTCACGGTGTCGCCGCCGACGCCCACGACCCGCTTGATGAGGTCTCGTTCGTTGTCGGACGGCAGCAGCCCGATCCAGGTCAGGCCTTCCTTGACCTGCTTCACGCCGACCGGGGGGTCCTTCTTCTGACCGGCCTCCTGTTCGAGCCACTTCCCCGGGTCGCTGAAGACGACGACGTCGCCGCGCTGCACCTGCGCGCCGAACCAGGGAGTGAGCTTGTCGACCAGGACCCGGTCGCCGATCTTGATCGTCTGTTCCATGGAGCCCGACGGGATGACGAAGGCCTGCACCAGGAACGTCTTCAGGACGAGGGCGATGGCCAGGGCCACGCCTATGAGGAGGGGTATCTCCTTGAGCACGGACCGCCTTCGGCGGCGCTTCACCTTGCGGGCGAGCTTGCGCCGCTCGGCCCTCCCCTGCTGCTCGGGGCCACTGGTGGGCCGACTGCCGGTGGGCAGCCGTTCGTCTCCGCCGTGGCTGCGCGTTTTGCCGCGCCTACCCATGGGCGCCGCCGGGTGCGGGCACACGCGCGTAGATGTCCGTACGGGACAAGGAGTGCCAGTGTCCGGTCGGCCACGCGATCCACTCGGCCCTGCCGATCACCTGGTCCACAGGGACGAATCCGCCGCCAGGCGCGCCCAAGTAGTCGCGGGAGTCACGGGAGTTGCTGCGATGGTCACCGAGCAGAAAGAGGGTTCCTTCGGGAACCACGATGGTGAACGGCACCTCCGAAGGCGCGTCCGCGGAGTGCAGCACGGCGCGCTCGTCCACGGACTTCCCGTTCACCTCGATCCTCCCCATGCTGTCGCAGCAGACCACCCGGTCTCCCCCCGTGCCCACGACGCGCTTGATGTAGTCGCCCTCCCCGAAGTACCCACTGCCGTCGAAGACCACCACGTCGCCACGGGTCGGCTCGGCACCGAAACGGTACGCCAACTTATTTACGAGAACGCGGTCCCCGACCCTCAATGTGCTCTCCATGGAGCTGCTGGGGATCTGGAACGGCTGCATCACAAAGACACTGAAGGCCAGCAGGCACGCCAGGCACAGCAGCAGGGCCAGGGTGATACGGCCGCCCGGCAGCCAGTCGGCCACCCAGGAGAGCAAAGAGGAGCGCGACCGGTCCTCCTCGCCCTGTGAGGTGTTCTCATGGGGCTCGGAGGAGCGGTCGCGCTCCTCATGCTGTGCTTCGGTGTCCATCGGGGCCAGATGCTATCCGGCCGCCCTGTGGACGCCGCAGGCGAGATGCGCCGGCGCCCTCTGGGGGCGCCGAGCGGCTCAGTTCTCGCGCTTCTCCTTGATCTTCGCGGCCTTGCCGCGCAGGTCACGGAGGTAGTACAGCTTGGCGCGGCGGACGTCACCCTTGGTGACGAGCTCGATCTTCTCGACGATCGGGGTGTGCACCGGGAAGGTGCGCTCGACGCCGACGGAGAAGGAGACCTTGCGGACCGTGAAGGTCTCGCGGACGCCCGCGCCCTGGCGGCGGATGACTACGCCCTTGAACTGCTGCACACGGGAGCGGTTGCCCTCGATGACGCGGACGTGGACGTTGACGGTGTCGCCCGGACGGAAGGCCGGAACGTCGTCGCGCAGCGACGCGGAGTCAAGGGAGTCGAGCAGGTTTGCCATGATCGTCTGCTTTCTTCGCCGATGCCACAGGTCATCGACGGGATGTATGTGATGAGTTTCGGTAGCTGATGGCGTCGGGCCTTGCGTCTGGACCATCCCCGCATGCACGGGGAGCATGTTCTGGCCGTTCCCCCTGTGGCAGGGGCGCAGGCTGGACGTACAGCAGCGGCCTATTCTTCCACGATCCCGGGCGTCGGCCCAAATCGTCCGTCGGGACGCGGCCCCCAGCCCAGGATCGAGAGCATTTCGCGGTCCTTCTTGTCGAAGGCCTTGGGGTCGGTGCGCTCGATCAGATCGGGCCGGTTGCGCGTGGTGCGGCGCAGCGCCTCGTCGCGGCGCCATCGCGCGATCTTGCTGTGATGGCCGCTGAGCAGCACGTCGGGGATGTCCCTGCCGCGCCACTGGGGAGGCTTGGTGTAGACGGGCCCCTCCAGGAGGTTGGCCATGGCGCCGGGCGCGAAGGAGTCGTCCTCGTGCGACGCCGCGTTGCCGAGGACGCCGGGCAGCAGGCGCGCCACGGCCTCCGTGATCACGAGCACGGCGGCCTCCCCGCCCGCGAGGACGTAGTCGCCGATGGAGACCTCGTAGACCGGCATGCGGGTCGCGTACTCGTCGATGACACGGCGGTCGATGCCCTCGTAGCGCGCGGGCGTGAAGACCAGCCAGGGGCGCCCGGAGAGCTCCACGGCGAGTTCCTGGGTGAAGGGGCGCCCGGAGGGCGTGGGAACGACCAGGGCGGGCGCCTGGGCGCCGTTCTCGTACCCTTCGGCGAGCACGTCATCGAGGCAGTCACCCCATGGGTCGGTCTTCATGACCATGCCGGGGCCGCCGCCGTAGGGGGTGTCGTCGACCGTGTTGTGCCGGTCGTGGGTCCACTGCCTCAAGTCGTGCGCATGGACGTCGAGTTGACCACGCGCGCGTGCCTTGCCGACGAGGGAGACGTTCAGCGGCTCCAGGTACTCGGGGAAGATCGTGACGACGTCGAGCCTCATGCGGACTCGTCCCCCTCTTCACGCGACGACGCGATCTCGGCGCGGTCGTCGATCAGGCCGGGCGGCGGGTCGATGACGGCCTTCTGCTCCTCGAGGTCGATCTCGACGACGATCTCCTCGACGAACGGGATCATGACCTCGCTGCCGTCGGGCCGCTCCACGATGAACAGGTCCTGCGAAGGCAGGTGCGAGATCTCCGTGATCCGGCCGACCTCGGTGCCGTCGACCGTGACGATGTCGAGGTCCATGAGCTGGTGGTCGTAGAACTCGTCCTCTTCCTCGGGCAGTTCCTCGGGGTCCACCTCGGCGATCAGGAGGGTGTTGCGCAGCGCCTCGGCCCCGGTCCGGTCCCGTACGCCCTCGAAACGCAGCAGCAGCCGGCCGCTGTGCACCCGGCCGGACTCGATGGTGAGCGGTCCCGTAGCGGCCGGGTCGGTGGCGAGTCGCGCGCCGGGGCCGAGCCGCAGCTCGGGCTCGTCGGTGCGCACCTCGATGGTGACCTCGCCCTTGATGCCGTGGGCGCGACCGATGCGCCCGACTACCAACTGCACGTCGGAAACTCTCCTGTCAGCCCACCAAGGGGCACAAACGACTCGGGCCGGGGACGGCTCGTAAGCCCTCCCCGGCCCGAGCCGGTGTTCAACTGTTCTCAGCGAACCTGGTCGACGTCGACGAGGTCGACGCGGACACCACGGCCGCCGATGGCACCCACGACAGTCCGCAGAGCGCGCGCGGTGCGGCCGTTGCGGCCGATCACCTTGCCGAGGTCGTCGGGGTGGACCCGGACCTCGAGGACGCGCCCCCGGCGCAGGTTGCGCGAGGCGACCTGCACGTCGTCGGGGTTGTCGACGATGCCCTTCACGAGGTGCTCAAGAGCCTCCTCGAGCATGCTCAGGCCTCGGTCGACTCGGACGGGGCCTCGGCCTCGTCCTTCTTCTCAGCCTTCTTCTTCTGGGTGATGGCCTCACCCTTGGGCTCGTCCTCGGTGGCCAGCGCCTCGAAGGAGGGGCGGGCGGACTTCGGCTCGGCGACCTTCAGCGGCGCGGGGGCGGGCAGACCCTTGTGCTTCTGCCAGTCACCGGTGAGCTTCAGGATGGCCATGACCGGCTCGGTCGGCTGCGCGCCGACACCCAGCCAGTACAGCGCACGCTCCGAGTCGACCTCGATGCGCGACGGGTTCTGCACCGGGTGGTACAGGCCGATCTCCTCGATGGCCCGGCCGTCACGGCGGGTACGGGAGTCGGCGACGATGATGCGGTAGTGAGGCGCGCGGATCTTGCCCAGACGCTTCAGCTTGATCTTGACTGCCACGGGAGTGGTGTCTCCTGGTCTTGACGTGGGTGGGCACGGCGAGATTGCCGCGTGGGGTTGCGGTACCCGAGTGCCCGACGGACGCGTCAGCCGGAGGAGAGAGGGGTCCTATGCGACTGTCGAGTACAGCTAGCCATTGTGCCACAACGTCTCCCGGGCAGCCGAATCCCCCCTCGGCCACCCGACCAGGAGGACTCAGCCCGCCGCGACGCCGACGATCTCCGGAATGCGGAACGGCTTTCCACAGCCGCCGCACATGATCGGGGCCTGCGCGAGCACCGACGGTACGACTCGGACGTTGCGCCCGCAGTCGCAGACCGCCTTGACGCGGACGCCACCCCCGGAGGAGCCGTGCCGCGCGGCGGGGCCGCGGAAGCTTCGCTTGGTGTCCGCGGCGGTCGCCACGGTGTGCGCCTTCAGGGCGCGCTGGATCCGCTCGATGGTCTGCCGGTAGCGCTGCTTCGCCTCCGGATTGAGCGTGACGAGCGAGAAGCCGCTGCTGGGGTGCGGTTCCTCGGGATGGTCGAGGCCCAACTCCTCGGCGATGGCCAGGAATCTGCGGTTGTGATAGCGGCCGGCGCGCGATGTGTCGCGGATTCCGCGCGCGGCTGCGATGCCGTGGACTGCCTCGTGAAGGAGTCGCTCGAAGGAGAGCTCGCGTCCACAGGCGGACGACGACTCGCCGATCAGGGATTCGGGCGCGGCAAGATCCGGCAGTTCGGAGTGGTGCCGCTGAATGTCGGCCCACGCCCCTGCCAGCTCTGCGGCGAGAACAGGTGGTGTCGTGCTCACGTCGTGACAACGAGCCGGGGTGCCTCCGTGTTCCTATTCCGGGGCATCCCAAATAATTTGCACGTACCAGTCAGTTCCCACTGATGCGTCCCGAGGAGGGCGGGTGCGCAGATGTACGGAGAAGGCGCACAGCTCACAACAAGGTGGTGCGTAGTGGCATGTACGCCCTCGGCGGGCGCCCTCCTGGGCGGGACCTAGTAGGCGCGTGCCACGACCGCGACGTTACCGGCCGCGTCGTCGGCGTCCGGAACCGCCCCTTCGGGGGTGAGCAGGCACCGTACGGAGACGCCGTGCCCAGCGAGCTCGTCCTCGCCGGCCTCCCCGAGGGTGGCCCACGGGATGCGCGCCCAGCCGCCCGCGGAGGTCGCCTCCAGCGCCTCGGCGACCCTGGTCACGTCGGTCGTCCGCAGCTGCCGCCGCTCCCGTGACTGCGCGAGCAGCAGCGCCTGGTCCTCTTCCAGGATCTTGGGCAGCACCGCGACCAGTGCCTCCAGGGCGACCGGGGTCTTGCCGCCGGGGATGCGCCGGGCGAGCATCGCGGTGCCGTTCTCCAGGTCGCGGGGCCCGACCTCGACACGTACGGGCACGCCCTTCAGTTCCCAGTCGACGGCGCGGCGGCCGAAGGGGGTGTCGGTGCGGTCGTCCACGTGGACCCGGATGCCCGCCTTCTTAAGTACGTCGCCGATTTCGCGCACCTTGTGGAGCACCGCCTCGTCGTCCTTGACGGCGAGGACGACCACCTGGGTGGGGGCGAGGCGGGGCGGGACCCGCAGCCCGTTGTCGTCGCCGTGTATCATCACCAGCGCGCCGATCATGCGGGTCGTCGAGCCCCAGGAGGTCTGCCAGACCAGCTCCTCCGTGCCGTCCTTGGACAGGTAGCGGGTGTTGAACGCCTTGGCGAAGTTCTGGCCGAGTTCGTGGCTCGTGCCCATCTGGAGGGCCTTGCCGTCGCCCATCATTCCTTCGAGGGTGAGGGTGTTGATGGCGCCGGCGAAGCGCTCCCTGGGCGTCTTGCGTCCCAGGAGGACGTCCATCGCGAGGATGTTCTCCATGAAGTCCGCGTAGACGTGCCGGTGGATGCGCGCCGCGAAGTCGCGCGCCTCTTCGTAGGTCGCGTGCGCCGTGTGTCCCTCCTGCCAGAGGAATTCCGTCGTACGGAGGAAGAGGCGGGGCCTGAGCTCCCAGCGGACCACGTTCGCCCACTGGTTGATGAGCAGCGGCAGGTCGCGGTAGCTCTGCACCCACTTGGCGAAGGAGGCGTTGACGACCATCTCGGAGGTGGGGCGGACGACGGCGGGCTCCTCCAGCTCCTTGCCGCCGCCGTGCGTGACCACGGCCAGCTCGGGCGCGAAGCCCTCGACGTGGTCAGCCTCCTTGGTGAGGTACGACTGCGGGATCAGGAGGGGAAAGTACGCGTTCTGCGCGCCCGTCTCCTTGATACGGTCGTCCATCTCCCGCTGCATCCGCTCCCACAGGCCGTAGCCGTACGGTCGGATGACCATGGTGCCGCGCACCGGACCGTTGTCGGCCAGTTCGGCCTTGGCGATCAGGTCCTGGTACCAGCGCGGAAAGTCTTCCGTCCGGGGCGTGAGAACGCGGGGTTTGGCCATGGCGCGGATGCTACGGCGCGGGCCGTGGAGCACTCGAATCCTTTTCGCCCGGATGCCCGCGTGCGCCCGTCATATGACCGCCCGGGGGCGCACGACGGTGCACACGCGCATTGTCGCCGCGCCTGCCAAACACCCCCTAGACGCGGCGGACGTTGCGGAGTTCTCTGGCATACGGGGGGAGTGCGAGCAGCGCGCGTACACGGTCGACGCCACGCGAACGGTCAGGTGGCACGGCGACAACTCTCGGCATCTCTCGGTGGATTGGGGCACTTTCGATGACACCTACGCTCGTGCGACGGCACCTCCCTCACACGGCCCCCGCGCCGCAGACGGACTTGTGCGCACGCGCGCGTGACTGGGCGGAGATTCAGGAACGGATGCTGGTGCCGCTCTACGAAGCGGTCTACCGGCGCCTGGAGGTCGGTCCGGACACCCGGCTCCTCGGGCTCGACTGCGGTTCCGGGCTCGCGCTCCTGATGGCGACGTCGCGCGGGGCGGCCGTGACCGGCGTCGAGCCCTCGGATCCCGAGCGCCTGGCCCTGGCCGAGGAGCGGCTGCTGCCCGGCGCGTCCCAGCCTCGGGAGGCCGCGGACGCCCGGCTCACGACGGCCGACGCCGCCGATCTCACCGCGACGGAGCCCGGCGGGGCCCCGTACGACGTGATCACCGACTTTCAGCCGATCGGGTGTGTGGCCGGGGACTCCGAGGGGCTTTCCGCGCGCCTGGAGAGCGTGGCCCCGCTGGCGGGCCGGGGCGCCGCCGTGGTGCTGGTCGGCTGGGGTCCTCCGGAGCGCTGCGCCACGTCGTCCGTCCTACGTGTGGCCACCAAGCTCGCCGACCCTCTACGTAGTACGGGGAGTTGGCGCCCGGCACTCCGTGACGACCTGGAGGAGGTCGCTCAGCGGGCGGGGCTGCGGCCCGACGGATCCGGCCGGGTGGCGTGCCCCTTCGGGTACGCGGACCCCGAGAGCGCGGTGCGCGGGCTGCTGTCGACGGGCCTGTTCGACGCCGCGGTGGGAGCGACGGATCTGGCGCAGGTCGACAAGGAGGTGTCCGAGGCGCTTCAGGCCCATGTGCGCGCCGACGGGACCGTGTGGATGCCCAATGTCTTCAGGTACTTGATAGCCCGCACACGGTGAGACGCAACAAGCCGAGGGCCCGCACGCCGTGCGGCGTGCGGGCCCTCGGCAGCAGGCTGCCGGTTCAGTCCTTGGTGAAGCGCGCGACGCCGGCGATCCGGTAGGCGTCCGCCTCCTCCAGCGTCTCGTTCGCCATGAGCGCCTCGGCCAGTGCGTCGAGCTTGTCCCGGTTGTCGCGCAGCTTCTGGCACGCCTCCTCGTAGCACTCGTCCACGATGCGGCGCATTTCGCCGTCGATCGTGTCGAGGGTGTCGGGAGCGGCGGCCAGTCCGTACGCCTGCTGGGAGTCGTTCGGGAGGGCGGACAGGCGGCCGACCTTCTCGCTCATGCCCCAGCGGGCGACCATGCCGCGGGCGATGTTGGTGACCTGCTCCAGGTCGTTCTCGGCGCCGGTCGTGATGACTCCGTAGACGACGTGTTCGGCCGCCATGCCGCCGAGGGCTCCGATGATGCGGCCCCGCAGGTACTCCTCCGTGTACGCGTACTTGTCGGAGTCCGGGGTGGAGAGCGTGACGCCGAGGGCGCGGCCGCGCGGCACGATCGTGATCTTGCGGACGGGGTCGGCGCCGGGCTGCAGCATGCCCAGGAGGGCGTGGCCGCTCTCGTGGAAGGCGGTGCGGCGGCGCTCCTCCTCGGGCATCACCAGCGGCCGCTCGGCGCCGAGCTGGACCTTTTCGAGCGCTTCGGAGAGGTCGGACTGGCCGACCTCCTTCTGCTTGCGCTTGACGGCGAGCAGCGCGGCCTCGTTGGTCAGGTTCGCGAGGTCGGCGCCGGTCATGCCCGGGGTCGTACGGGCGACCTGGCCGAGGTCGACGTCGGGGGCGAGCGGGATGTCGCGGGTGTGGATCTTGAGGATGGCCTCGCGGCCGCCGCGGTCGGGCGGGGACACGTTGACGATCCGGTCGAAGCGGCCGGGGCGGGTCAGGGCCGGGTCGAGGACGTCGGCGCGGTTGGTGGCGGCGATGAGGATGACGCCCTCGGAGCCGGTGAATCCGTCCATCTCCGTGAGGATCTGGTTCAGGGTCTGCTCGCGCTCGTCGTGGCCGCCCATGCCGCCGCCACCGCCGCGGGCCCGGCCGATGGTGTCGATCTCGTCGATGAAGATGATCGACGGGGCGACCTTGCGGGCCTCCGCGAACAGTTCGCGTACGCGTGAGGCGCCGACGCCGACGATCATCTCGATGAACTCCGAGGCGGAGGCGGAGAAGAACGGCACCCCGGCCTCGCCCGCGACCGCGCGCGCGAGCAGCGTCTTGCCGGTGCCGGGCGAGCCCGCGAGGAGCACGCCGCGGGGCATCTTGGCACCCATGGTGCGGTAGTCGTCGGGGTTCTTGAGGAAGTCGACGACGTCGTTGAGCTCGCCCTCGACCTCGTCGATGCCGGCGACGTCCTCGAACGTGGTGCGCTTCTTGCCCGGTTCGAGTTCGACCGGCTTGGGCGGCTGTTTGCGGCCGAGCATGCCGCCCGCGCCGCCGCCCATGCCCTGGCTCATGCGTCGCGCGATGAACACCCACAGCACGACGAGGAGGAGCATCGGGGCGAGCGAGATGAGCAGGTTGGACAGGAAGCTGCGCTCCTGGACGACGGGTTCGGCCGTCACCGTGACGTCGTGCTTCTCCAGGTTGGCCCAGAGGTCGTCGTCGGCGAAGGCCGGGCGCTGCGTCGTGAACTTGGTGTAGTTCTTGCGCTTGCTGTCGCTGTCCTTGGGGGTGGCCTTCTCCTTCTTGAGCTCGCCCTGGATCGCGTCGCCCTTGGAGTAGATCTTGGTGACGTTGTCGGCCTCGACCTGCTTGCTGAACTCGGTGTACGAGACCGTCGGCTCGTCGCCCTCGTTGAAGAACGACAGCACCAGGTTGGTGATGAGGTAGACGATCAGGGCCGTCAGGATGAGGCCGCCCCAGCCGCCGGGCATCTTGCGTTTGGGTCCCGGCGGGGGCGGAGGGGGCGGCGCGCCCTCGGAACGCCAGGGCTGATCCGTCCGATCGCGCGGGGGTACCGGGTTCGCCACGCCTGCCTCTCCTCCTGCCACCTGTCGCCCTCGGGTGCCGTCACGGACCCGAAGCCTTCCGCCCATGACCGCACAGTTGCCAGGGGCCCGCCACTCGTGGACACAGGGGGGAGACATGCGTAAGGGGCATCCGCCATGGCGGACGCCCCTTACCCGTACAGCGGCTGAAGTGTCAGCCCATGAACTTCTTGAACTCGTCGGGAAGCTCGAAGTCCTTGGCGCTCTGCTGGTCGCCGCCGGGCAGACCGAGTGCGCCGCCGGCCTCGGCGGCGGCCGCGCGCCGGGCGGCCTCATCCTGTTCCTGCTGCTTGCGCTTCATGGGGTTGCCGGAGCGCTGCTTGCCCTTGGCCTTCTTCTGCTGCTTCTTCTGCTTGCCGGGGCCACCGCCCGAGCCGGGCATGCCGGGCATCCCGGGCATGCCGCCGCCCTGGGCCATGCGGGACATCATCTTGCGGGCCTCGAAGAACCGCTCGACCAGATTCTTGACCGCGCTGACCTCGACGCCGGAACCCTTGGCGATACGGGCGCGGCGCGAGCCGTTGATGAGCGTCGGCTCCTGGCGCTCGGTCGGCGTCATCGACTTGATGATGGCGGCCGTGCGGTCGACGTCACGCTCGTCGAGATTGGCGATCTGGTCCTTCATCTGCCCCATGCCCGGCAGCATGCCGAGCAGCTTGGACATGGAGCCCATCTTCCTGACCTGCTCCATCTGCGCCAGGAAGTCGTCGAGCGTGAAGTCCTGGCCCTTCTTGGAGGCCAGCTTGGAGGCCATCTTCTCGGCCTCTTGCTGCGAGAAGGTCTGCTCGGCCTTCTCGATCAGCGTGAGCATGTCGCCCATGCCGAGGATGCGGGACGCCATGCGGTCCGGGTGGAACGCGTCGAAGTCGTCCAGCTTCTCGCCGTTGGAGGCGAACATGATCTGCTTGCCGGTGACGTGCGCGATGGAGAGGGCCGCACCACCGCGGGCGTCACCGTCGAGCTTGGAGAGCACCACGCCGTCGAAGCCGACGCCGTCACGGAAGGCCTCGGCCGTGTTGACCGCGTCCTGACCGATCATGGCGTCGACGACGAAGAGGACCTCGTCCGGCGAGACCGCGTCGCGGATGTCCGCGGCCTGCTGCATCAGCTCCTGGTCGATGCCGAGGCGGCCCGCGGTGTCGACGACGACGACGTCGTAGACCTTGGCCTTGGCGTGCTCGATGGAGTCCTTGGCCACCTTGACCGGGTCGCCCACGCCGTTGCCCGGCTCCGGCGCGTAGATGTCCACGCCCGCCCGCTCGGCGACGACGCTCAGCTGGTTCACGGCGTTCGGGCGCTGGAGGTCACAGGCGACGAGCAGCGGCGAGTGGCCCTGGGACTTGAGCCAGCGGCCCAGCTTGCCCGCGAGGGTCGTCTTACCCGCACCCTGCAGACCCGCGAGCATGATCACGGTCGGGCCGGTCTTGGCGAAGCGCAGCCGGCGGGTCTCGCCACCGAGGATGCCGACGAGCTCCTCGTTGACGATCTTGATGACCTGCTGGGCGGGGTTCAGGGCCTGGGAGACCTCGACGCCGGTCGCCCGCTCCTTGATCTGCTTGATGAAGGCGCGGACGACGGGCAGTGCCACGTCGGCTTCAAGGAGGGCGATCCGGATCTCGCGCGCCGTGGCGTCGATGTCCGCCTCGCTGAGGCGCCCCTTGCCGCGGAGATTCTTGAATGTCGCTGCGAGGCGATCGGAGAGAGTGTCGAACACGGCGGTCGCGAATCCTCGGGTCGGGGGCGTTACGGACAGGTCGCCTTCCAGGGTATCCGTCCGCGGTGCTGTGGTCAGTGGCCCGGTCCCGATGGGCCCCGCGGGCCCATAATTACGGTCCCAGCGGTTCCGTAAATCGGTGCACATCAGTGGCGCCCGACTGGGTAGGCGCTCTCCGGTTTCGACACCACCCCTCCCCTCCGCCCCGGGCCGGGGCGTGCCCGGTCGTGTCCGGAACCGCCACCAGCAGCCGTGCGGCGCACCGCCGTACCCACATCTGAACGCGAACAGGAGCTCACAGATGACCTCCCACTCCACGGACCGGCCGGCACGGCCGGTCCGTAGGCCACCGGCACCCCAAGGGAGGCCGGCGTGAACTTCTTCGACTACTTCCAGGGCAACTGGCCCGACGTGCTCGACGCCACGCTCGCGCACATCCTGCTGGTCCTCGAAGGACTGGCCCTCGCCGTGCTCATCGGCGTCCCGGTGGCGATCCTGACGTACCGGACACGGGCGCCGCGCGCCGCCGTGCTCGGGGCGGCCGGGCTGCTTCTGACGATCCCGTCCTACGCGCTGTTCGGCCTGCTCATCACGCCGCTCGGCCTGGGCGCCGGCCCCTCCGTGGTGGCCCTGACGCTGTACGCGCTGCTGCCCGTCATACGTAACACGGTGGTCGGCCTGCGCGAGCTGGACCCGGCCGTCGTCGAGTCCGCGAACGCGATGGGCATGACGCGGCTGAAGGTGCTCGCCACCATCGAGTTCCCGCTCGCCTGGCCCGTCGTCCTCACCGGCCTGCGGGTCGCGACGCAGATGCTGCTCGGCATCGCCGCGATCGCCGCCGCCGTGAACGGTCCCGGCCTCGGCAAGCTCATCCTCGACGGACTCGCCAGCGCGGGAACCCCGTTCGCCGTCTATCTGACGCTGGAGGGCGCGCTCGCCATCGTCGTCCTCGCGCTGCTCTTCGATCTGCTCTTCGCCCTGCTCAACCGTCTGACCACTCCGAAGGGGGCCACCCGATGATCCGGCTCGACCGGCTGACCAAGTCCTACGCGGGGCAGGAGCGTCCGGCGGTGGACGACCTGACGTTGGAGATCCCCGAGGGGAAGATCGTGGTCTTCGTCGGCCCCTCCGGCTGTGGCAAGACGACGACGATGAAGCTGATCAACCGGCTGATCGAGCCGACGTCCGGCCGCATCCACCTCGCCGGCGAGGACGTCACGCAGATCCCGGTGCACGAGCTGCGCCGCCGCATCGGCTACGCGATCCAGCAGTCCGGGCTCTTCCCGCACCAGACGGTCGCCCAGAACATAGCCACCGTGCCCGGCCTGCTCGGCTGGGACAAGAAACGCGTCCACGCGCGCGTGGACGAGCTGCTCGACATGGTGAGCCTGGACCCGGACACGTACCGCGGCCGCTACCCGAAGCAGCTCTCCGGCGGCCAGCAGCAGCGCGTCGGTGTCGCCCGCGCGCTCGGCGGCGACCCGCAGGTGATGCTCATGGACGAGCCGTTCGGCGCGATCGACCCGCTCAACCGCGAGGCGCTGCAGAACGAGTTCCTCAAGATCCAGTCGAAGCTGCGCAAGACGATCGTCTTCGTCACCCACGACATCGACGAGGCCGTGAAGATGGGCGACAAGATCGCGGTCTTCGCCGAGCACGGAAACGTCGTCCAGTACGACACCCCGGAGAAGATCCTCGCCGAGCCCGCGAGTGAGTTCGTCACCGACTTCATCGGGGCGGGCGCCGCTGTGCGCCGTCTCTCGCTGACCAAGCTCGGGAACGTCGACGTACCGCTGTGGCCCACCGTCACCGAATCGGCGAGCGCCGAGGCGCAGCGGGACGCCGCCGCGGACAGCGACCGCGAGTTCGTGGTGGTCCTGGACGAGGACCGCCGCCCCGTCGGCTGGCTGCCCTCCGACGGTGGCACCCGGCTGCCGCTGATCTCCCCGCTCGGCCCGGGCACGAGCCTGTACGACGCGCTCGACGAGCTGCTCGCCGTGAACGCGTCCGCGCTGACGGTCGTCGACGACATGGGCCGCTACCGCGGCGTCGTCTCCCTCGACACCCTGCGGACGCTGATCCACACCGACAGCGGCTCCGGTCTGCTGCAGGGGGCCCGGCCGTGACCCAGGCACTCGTCGACGGCCTCCCGGCCGCCGCACAGGACACGAAACCGTCGGAACGCACCCGCGTCCTGCCGCCGCTGTGGCGCCTCGCCCTCACCCCGCTCGCCCTCGCCGTGGTCCTCGCCCTGCTCGCCTGGTACGTCTCCGGGCAGCGGAAGGACCAGATCGAGCTGCGCAGCCTGAACGCGGACTACCTGCTCAGCCGCACGCTCACGCACCTCGAACTGACCGCGGTCGCCACGGTCTTCATCCTGGCGATCGCCATCCCGCTCGGCGTGCTGCTCACCCGCCGCTGGGCCCGCCCCCTCGCAGGGCCCGTCCTCGCGGTCGCCAGCATCGGGCAGGCGCTTCCCTCGCTCGGCCTGATCGTGCTGCTCGCGGTGGCCTTCGTCAGCCTCGGGGTGACGCAGATCGCGCTGATCGCGTTCGTCGCGTACGGGGTGCTGCCGGTGCTGCGCAACACCATCGCGGGCCTTCAACAGGTGGATGACTCGATCCTCGAGTCCGCCCAGGGCATGGGCATGACCCGGTGGGAGGTGCTGCGCCGGATCGAACTGCCGCTCGCGGTGCCGGTGATGCTCGCCGGGATCCGTACGGCACTGGTGATCACCGTGGGCACGGTCGCGCTCGCGACGTTCATCGGGGCGGGCGGCCTCGGCGATGTGATCTCGAACGGGATCAACTCCAGCCGCAACCTGGTCCTGGTCACCGGAAGCGTGCTCGTGGCCGTTCTCGCGCTGCTCGTGGACTGGGTCGCCGGGATCGTCGAGAACCTGCTGCGCCCGCGCGGTCTGTGAGAAGGGGCCTGTGAGAGAAGTGAAGACACCCATGCGAAGCGGACAGGGCACGGCGCGCGCCAAGGTCTCGGTCGCCCTGTGCGCGGCCCTGCTCGGCGGCGCCGCGCTGACCGGCTGTTCGGACACCGGCGCGGCCGGCGGATCCTCCGAGAACCTGCCGCGGACGGCGAGCCAGAAGCAGCTCGCCGGCGGCTCGATCGCCAAGGACGTCGACCTGAAGGGCGCGCACTTCGCGGTCGGCTCCAAGGAGTTCACCGAGCAGCAGATCCTCGGCAAGATCACGAAGTACGCGGTCGAGGCGGCAGGGGCGAGCACGAAGGACCAGACGGGCCTTCAGGGCACCTCCATCGCGCGCAGCGCGCTGGAGAGCGGCGACGTCGACATGTACTGGGATTACTCCGGCACCGGCTGGACCCAGTTCCTGCAGCACGACACCCCCGTGCAGGGCAGCGCCGCACAGTTCAGGGCCACGTCGAGCGAGGACCTGAAGAAGCACAAGATCAAGTGGCTGGGTCCCGCGAAGTTCGGCAACCAGTACACGATGGCCCGCGCCTCCGACGCGCAGGGCCGCGCCGGGAAGGTCGACTCGATCAGCGACCTGGCGAAACTGGCGAAGGAGCACCCGCAGGACGCCACGCTCTGCGGGGCCTCGGAGTTCCTTGACCGTGAGCTGGGGGCGCTGGAGCAGAGCCCGTACAAGCTCAAGTTCGGCGCGCCGCAGGTCTACCAGAACGCGTTCGCGCTGAACTTCGTGAACGTGGCGAAGGGCAGCCCCTGCAAGTTCGCCGAGGTGTTCACCACGGACGCCCGCCTGAAGTCCCTGGACCTCAAGGTCCTCGACGACGACAAGGGGCACTTCACGACGGAGCTGGCCGCGCTGACCGTGCGCGACGAGACCGCGAAGAAGTACCCGCAACTCGCGAAGCTGGCGAAGAAGCTCGGTGACGCGCTCACCGAGAAGACCATCATCAAGCTCAACGGCATGGTCGACCTGGAGGGTAAGAGCGCGGAGCAGGCCGCGCTGTACTTCCTGCGTACGAACGGCTTCATCGGCAAGTGACGCGGCAGGGGCCGGGGTTCGCACACCCCGGCCCCCCCGCCCGCTCACCCGTGCAAGGCCTCCTCGACCTGCCGCGCCACGGACACCGCTTCCTTAGAAGGCAGCGGTCCCCCGTCGCCCCCGGCCACGTAGAACGCGTCGACCGCGTTGGCACCCAGCGTCGACACGTGCGCCGAGCGCACCCGCACCCCCGCCACCTCAAGCGCCCGCCCGATGCGGTGCAGCAGGCCCGGCGCGTCGTGCGCCCGCACCTCGATCACCGTCGCCCGCCGTGAGCCCGCGGAGGCCACCGTCACCCGGGCCGGCGGCGCCACCACACCACGCCTGCGCGGATACGCGGCGTCCCGCTCGGCGAGCCGCGCCGCGATGTCGAGCGAGCCGTCGAGGGCCCGTACGAGATCGGCGCGCAGCCGCGCGGCCTGCGGCAGCGAGCCGTACTCGGCGGCGACCCGCCAGTCAAGCAGCAGGGCGATCCCCTCCACGCCCTCCGGCGGCGTCAGCGCCCGCAGCTCCGCCGTCCGCACGGTCAGCCGGTGCATCGCGAGCACCCCGGCGACGGCCGGAAGGACCCCGTCCTGCTCCGGCACCGCGATCACCAGCTCGACGCCGAGCGGCTCCGGTTCCCCGGCCCCCTCCGTCTCGGTCGGCACCGCGTCCGTCTGCGCCCGCAGCGCCAGCACGGGCCCTCCGGTGCGCAGCGCCTCCACCGCGAGCCGCTCCTGCTCGGCCGTCGGTTCGGCGTCGTCCGGATCGACCGGCTCGTCCCCCGCGAGCACCGCCGAGACCCGCTTGACCAGGTCGTCCACCAGCGAGCCGCGCCAGGACGACCAGGCGGCGGGCCCGGTCGCCAGGGCGTCCGCCTCGGTCAGCGCGTGCAGCAGTTCGAGCGTGCCGGCCGAGCCGACCGCGTCCGCGACGGACCGTACGGTCGCCGGGTCGTCCAGGTCGCGCCGCGTGGCGGTCTCGATGAGCAGCAGGTGGTGGCGTACGAGGGAGGCGAGCACGGCGACATCGGCCCGGTCGAAGCCGATCCGCGCGGCGACGTCCCGCGCGATGACCTCGCCCGCGACCGAGTGGTCCCCCGGCCAGCCCTTGCCGATGTCGTGCAGCAGCGCCGCCACGAGCAGCAGGTCGGGCCGGTGCACGCGGCGCGTCAGCTCGGAGGCCCGCACCGCCGTCTCGACGAGATGGCGGTCAACCGTCCACGTGTGCACGGCATTTCGCTGCGGGCGGCACCGCACCCGCTCCCAGTCCGGGATGAGCCGGGTGATCAGCCCCTCGGCCTCAAGGGCCTCCCACACCTCGACGGTCGGGCGCCCCGCGCCGAGCAGCGTGACCAACTGCTCACGGGCCTCTGCTGGCCAGGGCGCGGGGAGCGGCCGGGCGGCGGCCGCAAGGCGGCGCACCGCGTGCAGCGACAGCGGAAGCCCGGCCTGGGCGGCAGCGGCGGCGGCGCGCAGCGGCAGCACCGGGTCGCGCTCGGGCTTGGCGGCGCGGGCGAGCACCACCTCCCCCTCCATCTCGACGACGCCCTCGGCGAGCGGCGAGCGCTCCACCGGCGCGGACTTCCCGCCACCGAGCAGGGACCGCAAACGGGGCTTGGCGGACCGGGACTTGAGCACCCGGCCCACCTCCCGCCAGGTGACGTCACTGGCGTACGACACCGTGCGCGCGGCCTCGTACACCTGCCGCAGCAACGTATCGGCGTCCAACAGGCCGAGTTCCGCGGCGACCTGGTCCTGCTCCTGGAGCGCGAGCCGGTCGGTGGCGCGCCCGGTGGCCAGATGCAGGGCATCCCGTACGTCGAGGAGCCGGCGCCGCGCGTCGGCGAGGCCTTCGCGGGGCGCGTCCGCGAGCCATGAGGCGGCGACGGCGCGCAGTGCGGTGGCGTCCCGAAGCCCGCCCCGCGCCTCCTTCAGGTCGGGTTCGAGGAGGAACTGCAACTCGCCCTGGCGGTCGGCCCGTTCCTCGCACAGCTCACGCAGTTCGGGCAGCCGCTTGAGCGCCTGGTTGCGCCAGTCCGCGAGCACCGCGGTACGCAGGCCCGCCGTGAGCCCGAGGTCACCCGCGAGATGCCGGGCGTCGAGCAGGCCGAGCTGCACCTTGAGGTCGTCGCCCGCGGTCTTGCGCGCCTGCGCCGGCGTACGGACGGAGTGGTCGAGGGCGAGGCCCAGGTCCCACACCGGGTACCAGATGCGGTCGGCGAGCGCGGCGACCTCCCCCAGGTCCGCCGAGCCGTCGTGCAGCAGGAGCAGGTCGAGGTCGCTGCGCGGGGAGAGTTCGCCGCGGCCGTACCCGCCGACCGCGACGAGCGAGACGCCCGGCGCCCCGGCGCCGAAGAGCCCGGCGAGCCATTCGTCGGTCAGCTCCGCGAGGGCGGCACGGCGCGGCGGCCCGGACCGCGCCTCGCTCTGGAGGAGGCGCAGCCGGGCCGCCGCGTAGCCGCTGGGTCCGGAATCCTCTGATTCAGCACGTACGTCGTTCACGCTCGTCACCCGGCGGCTCCCGCTTCCGTCCATGAAAGATCCGTTACAGCGCGTCCGGGCCGCGTTCGCCGGTGCGCACCCGCACGGCCGTCTCGACGGGGACCGCCCAGACCTTGCCGTCGCCGATCTTGCCGGTCCGCGCGGCCTTCACCACGACATCGAGCAGTTCCTCGGCGTCGTCGTCCTCGACCAGGACCTCAATACGGATCTTGGGTACCAGGTCGACGGTGTACTCGGCGCCGCGGTAGACCTCGGTGTGCCCGCGCTGACGGCCGTATCCGCTGGCCTCGGTCACGGTCAGGCCCTGGACGCCGAAGGCCTGGAGGGCTTCCTTGATCTCGTCGAGCCGGTGCGGCTTGACGACGGCGGTGATCAGCTTCATGCGTCGACCTTCTTGTCCTGGGAAACCTGCGGGGTGACCGGGGCGGGGGCCGCCTGGCGGGACGTGGTGCCGCCGCCCGCGCCGCTGTAGTCGTACGCGGTCTCGGCGTGCTCGGCCTGGTCGATGCCGGAGACCTCGTCGTCCTCGTCGACCCGCATGCCGATGGTCTTGTCGAGGACGAAGGCGAGGACCGCGGAGACGATCAGCGAGTAGGCGAGGACGCCTCCGACGCCCGCGCACTGCTTCCAGAACTGGTCGAGGCCGCCGCCGTAGAACAGTCCCGCCACGTCGGACTGGCCGCCGCCCGTGGCGAAGAGGCCGACGAGCAGGGAGCCGACGACGCCGCCGACCAGGTGGACGCCGACGACGTCGAGCGAGTCGTCGTAGCCGAACCTGTACTTGAGGCCCACGGCCAGCGCGCACAGGACTCCGGCGACGGCGCCGATGGCGATCGCGCCGAGCGGCGAGCAGGAACCACCTGAAGGAGTGATCGCGACAAGCCCTGCGACGGCACCGGAGGCGGCGCCGAGCGAGGTGCACGCGCCGTGCCGGATCTTCTCGTAGGCCAGCCAGGCGAGCATGGCGGCGGCGGTCGCGACCTGTGTGTTGATGAACATCAGCGCGCCGACGCCGTCATCGTTGCCGAGCCACGAGCCGGCGTTGAAGCCGAACCAGCCGAACCACAGCAGACCGGCGCCGAGCATCGTCCACGGCAGCGAGTGCGGCCGCATCGGGTCCTTCTTGAAGCCGACGCGCTTGCCGATCACGAGGATCACGCCGAGCGCGGCGGCGCCCGCGTTGATGTGCACGGCCGTGCCGCCCGCGAAGTCGATCACGCCGAGCTCGAAGGCCCAGCCACCGGTCCCCCACACCCAGTGCGCGACCGGGAAGTACACGATCGTGGCCCACAGCGCGATGAACAGCGCCCAGGCGCTGAACTTCACGCGGTCCGCGAGCGCGCCGCTGATCAGCGCGGGCGTGAGCACCGCGAACATCAGCTGGAAGACGGCGAAGACGTAGACCGGGATCGTGTAGCCGTCCCAGAGCTGGGTGAGGCCGATCCCGCTGAGGCCGACGAAGTCGCCGTCCCAGCCGATGAGCGAGCCCTTGTCGGTGCCGAACGCGACGGAGAAGCCGTACAGAACCCACAGGATCGTCACGATCCCGAGGCTGATGAAGCTCATCATCAACATGTTCAGGGTGCTCTTGACGCGGACCATGCCTCCGTAGAAGAAGGCCAGGCCCGGGGTCATCAGCATCACCAGGGCGGAACAAATAAGCATGAAGCCTGTATTGGCGGGCGACAGTGTGGGTGCGTCTGCCGCCAGCGTGATGGCTGGAGCCATCGGCGTCTCCTCGTCATCGGGCCGGTTATGCGCCATGACATTGCTGCAGCGCCGTTTCCGTTCGGGCCCCTTGATGTTTCGCCGCAGTGACGAAGAGCTCGCGGGTGTTACGGGTGAATGAAATGCCTGAAACAGGCCGGCCACGGCCGCCGTCCGCGATGACCTGGCGTAGGGGAGCCGAGTCGGGCTGTTTCGGGACGGTGGCCGTGGCCGGGGTTCGTGGGGGTGATCCCCCGCCGTCAGACCGCGGCTTCCGCGGTCTCCGGCAGGTGGATCGCGAGCTGTTCGGTGAGGTCGATGACCTCGGCGACATCGCCGAAGTCGCGCGTCGCGTTGTCGACGGTCTTACGGATCCGGGTGTTGACCCGCTCCGAGCGCACCTTCCTGGCGATCTCCAGGGCCCGCCCCGCGAGCACCGTGGACTGCTCGGGCTCCTTCTGCAGGAGGTGCACCGTGGCCATCCCGATCAGGTTCAGTGCGTACGAACGCTGGTGCTCGGAGTCCTTCCCGAACAGCTCGACGGCGCGCTTCATCACGGGCTCGGCCATCGACGCGTACGTGGGGCTGCGGCCCGCCACGTAGGCGAGGTCCCGGTACGAGTGGCTGTTCTCGCCGTGCAGTTCGGCCTCGGAGAAGAAGCGGATCCAGTCGGGGTCCGGCTCGTCCCAGTCGTCGGCGTCGGTGAAGGTGTCCTCGGCCATCCGCACGGCGCGCTTGCACTTGCCGGGCTGCCCCATGCTCGCGTAGGCGCGGGCCTCCATCGCATACAGCATGGACTGGGTGCGGGGGCTGGCGCAGTCTCGACTGCCGTACTGGGCGAGGTGGATGAGTTCGAGGGCGTCGTCGGGCCGGCCGAGGTGGATCATCTGCCGGCTCATGCTGCTGAGCACGTACGAGCCCAGCGGCTTGTCGCCCGCTTCCTTGGAGGCGTGCAGGGCGAGCACGAAGTACTTCTGGGCGGTGGGCTGCAGGCCGACGTCGTAGCTCATCCAGCCGGCCAGCTCGGCGAGTTCGGCGGCGACCTTGAACAGGCGGCGCGTCGTCTCCTCCGGCTGCGGCTCCTGCAACAGGTCGGTCACCTCGTGGAGCTGGCCGACGACGGCCTTGCGGCGCAGTCCGCCGCCGCACTGGGCGTCCCACTGGCGGAACATCACCGTGGTCGATTCGAGGAGGTCCAACTCCGGCTTCGAGAGCCGGTTCCCACGACGCTGCGTGACCGGCTCCGGCCTGGCCGAACCGCCGGGGGTCGGCACCAGCCAGCGCTGCATCGGCTCGATCAGCGAGGGGCCCGCGGCGAGCGCGAGGGAGCTGCCGAGGAAGCCGCGGCGCGCGAGCATCAGGTCACTGCGCGAGAACTCGCCGATGAGCGCCACGGTCTGGGGGGCGGTCCAGGGCAGATCGACGCCGGACACCGAGGGCGCCTGGTGCGCGGCGCGCAGGCCGAGGTCCTCGACGGCGACGACGCAGCCGAAGCGCTCGGAGAACAGCTCGCTGAGGATCCGCGGAATCGGCTCGCGCGGGTTCTCCCCGTCGAGCCATCGGCGTACGCGGGAGGTGTCCGTGGAGATGTGGTTCGCACCCAACTGCCGGGCCCGTCGGTTCACTTGGCGCGCCAGCTCGCCCTTGGACCAGCCACTGCGCACGAACCACGAACCGAGCAGCTCGTTCGGGCGCTTCTCGGCGTTCGTGACGCCACCGCCGCTGCCGCCCACTGGAACGCCCCCATCCCTCAGTCCATCTGATGCCACTGCCCGCAAGCCCTACCAGGATGCCGTCAAACCAGGCTCCCCGTCCGGCAGTTGTCACTCCTCGAACAGGAAACCGACTTGCCTGCGGCATACCCACGAGTACACGTACCCTCAGGGCTCGTGCACTGAAAGTAATCCTACGATCACCCCTCCGGCGAGGGCGAACACGGAAACGCCACCATTCGCCACCCCTTCGAATGAACCCAACAGTGGCCGCACACGATTCACTTGACATCGGACAGCCGGAAGTAGGCGAACCAGGGTGAACAGGGGCGCGCACCACGGAGCGCACCACCCCTCAGACCAACGAGCCCCGGTCCGGCCAGGTCGGCACACACGTCGGGTAACGATCCGAGTCCGCCGCGTAACCACCGGCGCACGGGATGTGTTGGAGGGGGCATGGGCTTCACGATCGGCGGCATGCGCGAGATGCGCACCGGCTCACGTCGCCGCGGCCGCACGTCCGGCCGCGCTTCGGACTGCACCACGGTGGCGGAGTTCACCGGCCTCTGGGGCTGGGACGTGGTGCCGGGCGCCCGCGCCGTCGACTCCCAGTGCTCCTGCGGAAAGGCCGGCTGTCCGGCCCCCGGGGCCCATCCCCTCGACCCGGCCGCGGTGGTGCCGGCGGGGGCCACGCTCGGCGAAGTGACCGAGTCCTGGGGCCGGTTCCCCGGCGCCGCGGTGCTGCTGCCGGCCGGCCGGGCCTTCGACGTGATCGACGTGCCGGAGGCCGCGGGCCGCCGCGCCCTGATCCGCCTGGAGCGCATGGGCGTCCCCCTCGGCCCGGTCATCGCCACCCCGCAGGGCCGCGCCCACTTCTTCGTGGCGCCGGGCGCCGCGGCCGAACTCCCCACGCTGCTCTACCGGACGGGCTGGGACGACGCCGCCCTCGACCTGCACGCGCTGGGCGCGGGGTGCTACGTCACGGCCCCGCCCTCGGACCGCGGCGGCCTCGGCCCGACGACCTGGCTGCGCGCGCCGTCCCTCGACACGGCGAGCCGGCCGCCGCAGGCGAGGCTGCTGTTGGGCACGCTGGCGTACGTGGCCCATCGCTCACCCTGCGCGTAGGTACGTGGGCTCGGACCCAGCCCAAAATCGGACCCAGCCCAAAAAAAGGCCGCGGCCGTTCTGCTCACCGAAGAGCAGCCACGACCGCGGTCTCCCGCACCGAAGCGCAGCGCCTACTCGCCGATAAGCGCATCCACGAACGCCTCCGGCTCGAACGGCGCCAGGTCGTCGGGACCCTCGCCGAGACCCACGAGCTTGACCGGCACGCCCAGCTCCCGCTGCACGGCCACGACGATGCCGCCCTTGGCCGTACCGTCCAGCTTGGTCAGCACGATGCCCGTGATGTCGACGACCTCGGCGAACACGCGCGCCTGGACCAGACCGTTCTGCCCGGTCGTCGCGTCGAGGACGAGCAGCACCTCGTCGAGCGGAGCGTGCTTCTCCACGACCCGCTTGACCTTGCCGAGCTCGTCCATGAGTCCGGTCTTGGTGTGCAGTCGCCCGGCGGTGTCGATCAGGACGACGTCGGCGCCCTCCTCGATGCCCTCCTTGACGGAGTCGAAGGCGACAGAGGCCGGGTCACCGCCCTCGGGGCCGCGCACGGTGCGCGCACCGACCCGCTCGCCCCACGTCTGCAGCTGGTCGGCGGCGGCCGCGCGGAAGGTGTCCGCGGCGCCGAGCACCACGTTCTTGCCGTCGGCGACGAGCACACGCGCGAGCTTGCCCGTGGTGGTGGTCTTGCCGGTGCCGTTGACGCCGACGACCATCACGATGCCGGGCGTCGTGCCCTCGGAGGCGAACCCCTCGGTCTTCACGGTGCGGTCGAACTCGGGGACGAGCAGCTTGAGGAGCTCCTCGCGCAGCAGCGCGCGCAGCTCGTCCGGCGTGCGGGTGCCGAGCACCTTGACGCGCTCGCGGAGGTTCTCGACGAGCTCCTGGGTGGGCTGCACGCCGACGTCGGCGGTGAGCAGCGTGTCCTCGATCTCCTCCCACGTGTCCTCGTCGAGGTGCTCGCGGGACAGGAGGGTGAGCAGGCCCTTGCCCAGCGCGTTCTGCGACCGGGAAAGGCGGGCGCGCAGCCGCACGAGGCGGCCCGCGGTCGGCTCCGGTACCTCGACCTCGGGAGCGGCGGGCTCCTCGACGGCCGGGGCCTCGGGTTCTTCCTCTACGGCCGGCTCGGCGGTGGGGAGGTCGACCTCTTCGATCGTGCGCCGCGCTTCGTCGCGCGGCGTCTCGGCCTCTTCGCCGACGTGCGGCTCTGTGGGCGGGGCGGTGGTGATGTCGGGCGCCGACGGCGGGGGCGGGGGCAGCTGCTTCTTCTTGCGGCTGCCGATCACGAGCCCGCCGAGCGCGCCGATCACGACCACGGCGATGACTACAGCAAGGATGACGGTTTCCATATCCCGTCCAGTATCAGTCATGGGCCCCGTCCGGGCAGTGTTCGTTCCTTCCTCCAAAGGACAAAGGGCTCTGACGGGTCGGACTCGGACTAAAGTACGATGGCTGTCGTCGCATCAACGCGCGTAGAGTCCAACGCGATCAGGACACCACGCCGGATCACGACACCACTCCACAAGGGCCCTGCGGGCCCGTCACCCCCCACCGGCTCTCCGTCCCCCACGGCCGGGCCGAGCGAGAGGCACGGAACCCCACCGCATGAGCAAGACCGCCGAAGCCGAAGGCGCGCTGGAGACACGCGGCATCGAGCCCGTCCCCGACGCCGAGCGCACCGCCAAGACCCGCGAGCTCTTCCCCACCTGGGTCGCCGCCAACATCAGCGTGCTTCTGCTCACGATGGGCGCCAGCCTCGTCGTGACGTACAAGCTGAACTTCTGGCAGGCCATCGTCGTCGCCATCGCGGCGCCGATCGTGTCGTACGGCCTCGTGGGCCTGATCGGCATCGCCGGCAAGCGCGGCGGCGCGCCCGGCATGGCGCTGTCCCGCGCGGTGTTCGGGCAGCGCGGCAATCTGCTGCCCGGCTCGCTGATCTGGGTCGCACGCTGGGGCTGGGAGACGATCAACGCGGTGACCGGCGCGTACGCCGTGCTCACCGTCCTGGACATCCTGTTCGGCATCAAGCAGAACAACTTCCTGGTGATCCTCACCCTGCTGCTGTTCGTGTGCGTGACGTTCGCGATCTCGGGCCTCGGCATCAACGTCGTGCAGATGTGCAACAAGTACGCGACGTTCCTGTTCGGCATCTTCTCGGTCCTGGTGCTGGTCTACCTGGTCATCAACACCGACTGGTCCGAGGTCTTCGGGCAGCCCGCGGGGAAGACGTCCCTGATGGTCGCGGGCATCGGCATGATCGCCGCGGGTGGCGTCAGCTGGATCCCGTCCTCCCCCGACTTCACGCGCTATCTGCCGCGCACCGCCTCCACCAAGGGCATCATCGGGAACTCGATCGGCGGCGCCGGCATCGTCGTGCTGCCGATGGTCCTGATGGGCTCCGTGATGGCGGTCTCCACCCCGGACCTGGCCTCCGCCCAGGACCCGGTCTCCTTCCTCGGCGAGATCCTGCCGATGTGGATCGCGGTGCCGTACCTGCTGATCGCCCTGGTCGGCATGCTGCTGATCAACGCCATGTCGATGTACTCGGCCGGCTTCACGGCGCAGACCCTCGGCTTCAAGGTGCCGCGCCACTGGGCCGTCTCCATCAACGCGCTGATCTCGCTGGTCTTCGGCGCCATCCTGATGCTGGTCGCGACGAGCTTCATGGGCTCGTTCATCTCCTTCCTCTCGCTGCTCGCCGTGGCCTTCTCGGCCTGGGTCGGCGTCTTCGGCGCGGACATGTTCAAGCGCAGGCACTACGACGCCGCGGCCCTGATCGACACCACCCGCACCAGCGCCTACTGGTACAAGGGCGGCTTCTCCCCCGCCGCGTGCGTCGCCTGGGCGGTCGGCCTGGTCGTCGGCCTGCTGTTCACGTCGTCGACCTGGTTCTCCGGGCCGCTCGCCACGAACAACTTCGTCGGTGAGTACGGTCTCGGCTGGGTCGTCACGATCATCGTCTCCGGCCTGCTGTATCTGGCGCTGCCCAAGCCGGCCGACACCACGAAGGCTCCGGAGGAGTCCGAGGCCGCCGAGGCCATGGCCTCCTGACGCTCCGTCAGCTAACGTCCCCCTCCACGCATCCGGCTCCACGCCTCGCGGAGGGGGACTTTTCCATGCCCGTGTCCGTCGTACGGTTCAACCTCGTCGACCCCGCCGGCACACCCGAGACGCTCGCCGCCCGCTACCAGGCGGCCGTCGAGATGGCCCGCTACGCCGACGAGCAGGGCATCGACACGGTGCAGACCGAGGAGCACCACGGCGTCGCCAACAACTGGCTGCCCTCGCCCTTCACCTTCGCGGGCGCCGTCCTCGGGGCCACGAAGCGCATCGCGGTCACCGTCTCCGCGATCATCGGCCCGCTGCACGACCCGCTCCGCCTCGCCGAGGACATCGCCGTGCTCGACCTGGTCAGCGGCGGCCGTCTGGTGACGGTCTCCGGGATCGGCTACCGGCCGGAGGAGTACGCACAGTTCGACGTGGAGTGGAAGCGGCGCGGCAAGCTCCAGGACGAGCTGCTGGAAACGCTGCTCAAGGCCTGGACCGGCGAGGAGTTCACCTTCCGCGGGCGCCGGGTCCGCGTCACCCCGCGCCCGTTCACCCAGCCGCACCCACTGCTCCTGGTCGGCGGCTCCTCACAGGCGGCCGCGCGCCGGGCGGCCCGGCTCGGCCTCCCCTTCTTCCCGAGCGCGCATCTGCCGGAGATCGAGGCGTACTACAAGGAACGCCTTGAGGAGTACGGGACCGAGGGCTGGACCATGATGCCCGGGAAGGTGACCCCGCTCCTGCACCTGTCCGAGGACCCGGACCGCACCTGGGCCACGCACGGCGAACACTTCCTGCACGAGGCGCGGACGTACGCGTCCTGGCAGTCGGGGGACATCAAGTCCGCGGTGAAGTCCGGGGCCTCGACGGTGGAGGAGCTGCGCGCCGAGGGCGTGTACCGGATCCTCACGCCCGACGAGTGCGTGGCGCAGGGGCTCGACAACTACATCCTGCATCCGCTCTCCGGCGGCATGCCCCTGGACGAGGGCCGCCGCAGCCTCCAGCTGTACTGCGAAAACGTACTGCCCCGGCTGAAGGACCAGTCGTAGGTCCTTCGGCCGGGGCAGTGACGGCAGCGGGGAGATGGCAGCGGGGACTTGACCCATCTCCCCGGGTCCTCGGAGGGGAGGCGGCGACGGTCAGACCGTCTCGGCTTCCTCCAGCGTCTTGCCCTTGTACTCCTTCACGAACTTCAGGGTGAAGGGGATGGAGAGCGCCGCGAACACGGTGTAGATGACGTACGTGCCACCCAGGTTCCAGTCGGAGAGGGACGGGAACGTCGCGGTGATGAGGTAGTTCGCGAGCCAGTTGAACATCGACGCGACGCCGATGGCGGTGGCACGGATCTTCGGCGGGAACATCTCGCCGACCATGACCCAGAGGATGACGCCCCAGCTCATCGCGAAGAAGAAGACGAACCAGTGGGCGGCGATCAGGGCGACCCAGCCCTGCGTGGCCGGCAGCTGCCCGTTGACCAGGTCGGAGGAGAACGCCCAGGCCTCACAGCCGAGACCGATGACCATGCCGACGGAGCCGATGAGCGCGAGCGGCCTGCGGCCGACCCGGTCGATCAGGAGCATCGCCACGACGGTACCGATGATGTTGATGATCGACGTCGTGAACGAGTAGAAGAACGAGTCCGTCGGGTCGACGCCGACCGACTGCCACAGCGTCGAGGAGTAGTAGAACGCGACGTTGATGCCGACGAACTGCTGGAAGACCGCGAGGCCGATACCGACCCAGACGATCGGCTTGAAGATGAAGCTGCCCTTCAGGTCCCGGAAGGTCGACAGACGCTCGTTCTTCATGCCGTGCTCGATCTCGGCGATGCGTGCCTCCGCGTCGGCGCCGTCGCCCTCGACCTGCCGGACGACCCTGTGGGCCTCTTCCCTGCGGCCCTTGGCGATCAGGTAGCGCGGCGACTCCGGGATCATGAACGTGAACACGCCGTACAGGGCGGCCGGGATCACCATGATCCCGAGCATGACCTGCCAGGCCTCCAGGCCGAGCAGTTCACCGCGCTGGTCGCCGCCCGCCGCGTTCAGCAGGCCGTAGTTGACCAGCTGCGAGATCGCGATACCGAGCACGATGGCGGCCTGCTGGAAGGAACCGAGCCGGCCGCGGTAGGCCGGCGGCGCCACCTCGGCGATGTAGGTCGGGCCGAGCACCGAGGCCATGCCGATGGCGAATCCGCCGATGATGCGCCACACCATCAGGTCCCACAGCGCGAACGGCATCGACGAGCCGATGGCACTGATGATGAACAGCACGGCCGCGATCTGCATGCACCGCACGCGGCCGATCCGGTCGGCGATCCGCCCGGCGGTCGCCGCGCCGATGGCTGAGCCGAGCAGCGCGATGGCGATGACCTGGGCGAGGGTCGCGGAGCCGATGTCCCACCGGTCACGGATGGCTTCGACGGCTCCGTTGATGACTGAGCTGTCGTAGCCGAAGAGGAAGCCACCCATGGCGGCACCGGCCGCGATCAAGGTGACACGTCGAAGATTGCCGGGCTGTTCCTGCCTGGCTCCCGTTTGCGGTGCCGCACTGCTGGTCACATGTACTCCTCGGGCCACCGGCCTCGCTGCCGGGGGTGGGGGCGAGCCCTTCAGATGCGATTCCAGTGGCGCATACCTTCACGCCGCCCACCACCTGAAGGTAAAAGCAACGTTGCAGAGACTATGCCTTCATGTTTTGAAGTCAATACTTCGGGTCCTGTGAATTTCAGGCATGCGAGTGTCGCAACGCGTTCAAGACTTGAACACTGGTAGAGGGGTCAGCTCGGCTGGACCGGCTCTAGCTCAGCCGCTGACTGATGACCTTCGACACCCCGTCGCCCTGCATGGAGACGCCGTACAGCGCGTCGGCGACCTCCATCGTGCGCTTCTGGTGCGTGATCACGATGAGCTGCGAGGCCTCCTGGAGCTCCCGCATGATGCGGATGAGGCGCTGCAGGTTGGTGTCGTCGAGCGCGGCCTCCACCTCGTCCATCACATAGAACGGACTCGGCCGAGCCTTGAAGATGGCGACGAGCAGCGCCACAGCGGTCAGGGACCGCTCGCCGCCCGAGAGCAGACTGAGTCGCTTGACCTTCTTGCCCGGCGGGCGGGCCTCGACATCGACACCCGTCGTGAGCATGTTCTCGGGGTCGGTCAGGACGAGTCGTCCCTCACCGCCCGGGAACAGCCGGCTGAAGACGCCCTCGAACTCACGCGCCGTGTCCCGGTAGGCCTCGGTGAAGACCTGCTCGACGCGCTCGTCGACCTCCTTCACCACTTGAAGCAGATCGGCGCGGGTCTTTCGCAGGTCCTCCAACTGCTCGCTGAGGAACTTGTGGCGCTCCTCCAGCGCCGCGAACTCCTCGAGGGCGAGCGGGTTGACCTTGCCGAGCTGCTGGTACGCGCGCTCCGCGGACTTGAGCCGCTTCTCCTGCTCCGAACGGTGGAACGCGCGCGGCTGGTTGCGCGGGTGTTCCGGGTCCTCGGGCAGCTCCTCGCCCTCGGCGGGGAGCGAGGGCGGCACGCGCTGGTCGGGACCGTAGTCCGCGACAAGTCCGGCCGGTTCGACACCGAGTTCCTCCAGCGCCTTGGTCTCCAGCTGCTCGATCCGCAGCCGCTTCTCGGCGCCGAGTACCTCACCCTTGTGGACCGAATCCGTCAGCTTGTCGAGTTCTTCCTTGAGTTCGCGGCCGCGGGCCCGCTCGGTGCCCAGTTCCTGCTCCCGCGCCGCCTTCGCCCGCTCGGCGAGGGTCCGCTCCTCGTCGGCCCGGGTGATGGACACCTCGACGTGCGCGAGCAGCAGACGGGCGCCGGAGGCGACGGCCTCGGCGACGGCCGCCTCGTACTGGCGGCGGGCGCGCTGTCGCTCGGCACGCGCGCGTGCGTCGCGCTCGGCGCGGGCGGCCCGGTCGAGCGAGTCGGCACGCCCCGCGAGCCCCTTGACGCGCTCCTCGTGGGTACGTACCTGGAGGCGCGCCTCCATCTCCGTCTGCCGCGCGTTGGCCCCGTCGGCGGAGAGGCGGTCGCGTACGGAGGTGTCGGGTTCCTCGTCGGCGGGCTGCTCCTCGGCCACGACAAGCCGCTCGGCCAACTCCTCGGCATCGAGTACGGCATTCTCCAGCGCGTCCTGCGCCTTGGCCGCCGCGGCGGCGCTGCGCTCGGCCTCGCCCGCGGCGCCGCGGGCCTGCCCGGCGAGCCGGCCGAGCTGCTGCGCCCGGCCCGACCGCTCACGCTCCATGACCCGCTGCTGCTGCCCCAACTCCTCGACGCGCGCGGCGCATTCGGTGCGCCGGTCGGCCGCGGCGTGCTGCGCCTCGGCCCACTGCTCGCACTGGGCGGCCAGTTCCTCCAGCTCGGCGGCGGCCTCGTCGACGGACGCCTGTACTTCGAGGAGGCTGGGCGCCCCGGCCGACCCGCCGTGCGCGAAGTGCGCCCCGAGCAGATCCCCTTCGGCGGTCACCGCGGTCAGCTCGGGTCGCGCGTAGACCAGGTCCTCGGCGTCCTCCAGCGTCCCTACGACGACGATGCCTTGCAGCAGCCGCTGTACGGCGGGCATCAGCTCGGCGGGGCCGCGGATCAGATCGGCGGCGGGTGGGGGGCCCTGAGGTGTGGATTGCGCGGCACCGCTGGGGCTCTGCCCCAGACCCCGCTGCTCAATCGCCGCAGGGGCTTGAATGGCGGGGGCCTGGTCCGAAGTCAGGAGCAGTGCCGCCCGCCCCCCGTCCTGTTTGCGCAGGAGGCGGATCGCTTCCGCGGCAGCGGCGGGCGTGGTCACCGCGATCGCGTCGGCCGCCGCGCCGAACGCCGCCGCCACCGGCACCTCGTACCCGGGCGCCACCGACAGCAGCTCGGCGGCGGGGCCGAGCAGCCCGGTCAGCCGGTCCTTCGCGTCGAGCAGCGCGCCCGTGCCGTCCTTGCGCCGCAGTCCGAGCGCGAGCGCCTCGTGCCGGGCCGCGAGCGCCGCGCGCCCCCGCTCCCCGGACGTGGCGGCCTCCCGCGCGGCGCTCAGCGCGGCCTCCGCCTCGGCGAGGGCGGCCTTGGCCTCCTCGTGCCGCGCGGACAGCTCCTCGTCGCCGGCGTCGAGCCCGTCGACCTCGGCCTGTAGCTGCTCGTACTCCTCCTGCGCCGCGGCCGCCCGCTGCTCCGCCCCGTCGCGGGAGTCGGCGAGGCGGTCGATCTCGGACTGTGCGGAAGCGGCCCGCGAGCGCGCGGCGTTGACCTGCCCCTGGAGGCGGGCGAGGCCCTCCCGCCGGTCGGCGATGGCCCGTGCCACGTCCTTGAGCCTGCGCTCCTCGACCGCCAACTCCCGCTCCAGGTCCGCCCGGTGGGAGACCGTCTCGTCGAGGGCGACCTGCGCCGCCTCAAGGGACGCTTCGAGCTCGGCCTCCTGTTCGCGCACCCGCGCGGCCTCGCGCTCCAGGTCCTCGGGGTCACGCCCGCGCCGCTCCTCCGCGGGCGCCGACGTGGCGCTCTTGACCCGCGCGTCGGCCAGCGACACCGTCCCGCGCACCCGCTCGGCCAGCTGCGACAGCTCGTACCAGGACTGCTGAGCCCGCTGCAGCCGGGGCGTCAACTGCCGGACCGCGTCCTCCAGGTGCCCCTCACGCAGCAGCGCCTTCTTCAGCTCCTCCTCGGCCGCGCCCCTGCGCCGCTTCAGCTCCGCCTCGTCGGCGACCTCGGCACTGAGCGCTCCCCTCAGACGTACGAGATCGTCCGCGAGCAGCCGCAGCCGCGCGTCGCGCAGGTCGGCCTGGATCACGGCGGCCCGCCGCGCGACGGCGGCCTGTCTGCCCAGCGGCTTCAGCTGCCGCCTCAGCTCTTCGGTCAGATCCTGTACGCGCGAGAGGTTGGCCTGCATCGCGTCCAGTTTCCGCAGCGCCTTCTCCTTGCGCTTGCGGTGCTTGAGGACGCCCGCGGCCTCCTCGATGAAGGCGCGACGGCCCATGGGATCGGCGTGCAGTACGCCGTCGAGCTGTCCCTGGCCGACGATGACGTGCATCTCGCGGCCAATACCGGAGTCCGACAACAGTTCCTGGATGTCGAGAAGTCGACAGGTGTCGCCGTTGAGCTGGTACTCGCTGCCGCCGTTGCGGAACATGATCCGCGTGATGGTGACCTCGGCGTACTCGATGGGCAGCGCGCCGTCGGAGTTGTCGATGGTGAGCGAGACCTCGGCGCGGCCGAGCGGCGGCCGCCCGGTGGTGCCGGCGAAGATGACGTCCTCCATCTTGCCGCCGCGCAGCGACTTGGCGCCCTGCTCGCCCATGACCCAGCTCAGGGCGTCCACGACATTGGACTTGCCCGAACCGTTGGGACCCACGACACAGGTGATGCCCGGCTCGAACCGCAATGTGGTGGCCGAGGCGAACGATTTGAACCCGCGCAGGGTGAGGGCCTTGAGGTGCACGCCGTCGGACTCTACCCGGCACCCCTGTCTCACTCCATGAACCCACGGTTTCACCCGTGAACATGCAGGGCACATCAGACGTAAAGAACGTCAGGGAAAACCGGTGCGCGGGGGCGCCACGAGGCACGGCCGAGAAGAAAGAAGGGACGCCGAAGCGTCCCTTGGATAACTGTCGAGCGGCTGGTTACGGGCGGTGCCGACCACCCAGGACGCTGGGAGTGGTCAGGTGAGCGCAGGCTCCGCCTGGGGTACGTCGATGCCCTCGATGAGAGAGTCGTGAGAAGCGGCAGCCGCGAGCTCGTCGTTCTCGGCCTGAATGCGGCCGAGCTCGGATTCAAGATCCTGGACGCGCTGCTGGAGCCGTCGCATCTCGGCGAGAAGTCGCGGGTCGCTGCCGCCGACGTAACCGAGAAGCGCCTTTGCCATGATGGATGGTCCTCCACAATGAGTGACCGACCGAAGCGGTGTGGGTCGTGAGGGAATCGCACCCGCGGTGCTTGGCACTTCTTGTATTGCTGCCGTTCTCACATGCCAAACAGCTAAGGTGCGCGGGGACTTCCAGAGTCTCACCAAAAAGTTTGACGGTCAACACGATCACGCCCCGTATTGGCGGGCAAACCGGGGGCTTCGCACCGCAGAACCTGCGGTACGGCCTCACGTTCGGGGCCCGGGGGCGTAGAGATCATCCGTTCTCCGGGGAGCCTGCCACGAGTCCCTGTTATTGGCAACCACCAGGGAGTTTCTGCCGCACGCAGGTGCCGGCGGCGCTTCCCGCGCCCCCTCCACCGGCCCCGCCTGCGGTGACGACTCAGCGGATGGCAAACCCGTCGTAGCCGCCGCGGGGCGTGTCCCAGATCTCAGTCACACCGTCGACCCTGCCGGGTGTGTCGTCACCGTGGAGCCAGTCGAGCAGTTGCTGACATCCGCCGCGTGGTCCCTCGGCGACCACTTGGACACGCCCGTCGTCCAGATTGAGAGCAAAACCACTCAGGCCGCCGATCTCCAGCGCACGTGCACGGGTGAACCACCGAAAACCCACACGTTGGACGCGTCCGCGCACCCAGGCGGTGATCCGTACTTCTTCGTTCATGGGTGCACGCTAACCGGCCAAAAGCACTCGGAGCACTTCCTGCACTGGGGAGTTGGGGTAGCGTCCCCGACCATCGCGCCTCACTCGTACGAGTGAGAAGCACGCACCACAGTGACGATCGCGACGACCGGTAGGACCAGAGGACCAGGAAGGCCAGGACATGGGACGCCACCGACGCTCCGCCGTCGGCCGCCCGCACGCGAGCGACTTTGCGCAGGGCTACGCGGAGTACCCACCACACCCCGCCCCTCCTCCCGCACAGCCCGCCGCCTCCCACCACCGCAAGAGGCGCGACGGCGTCCCGCTGCGCACCGGTCTGCTCGGTGCCTCGGCCGCGGTCGCGATGGGCGCGGTCGCGGTGACCACCGGGCTGATACCCGGGGGCGGGAGCTTCGAGTTCGGCGGCGACAGCGGCAGCAAGGTGCAGGCCGCCGACTCCCCCGATGTCACGGCGCAGGGCGGCACGGGCGGTGCGGTCGACGACCGGGCGCCGTCCGCCGCGAGCCGTGACACCGAGCGGGCCACGCCGTCCGCGACGCCGTCCCGGTCCGCTTCGAGCGCCGCGCCGCGCTCCTCCGAACCTTCGAAGCCTCCGCGGCGGTCCGGCTCCTCCGACGACAGCGGTACGAAGACGAGGAGCGCGAGCCCGTCGACGTCCGCCCCGGCGGCACCGGCGCGGACGAAGGCGCCCTCCGGTGCGGGCGGCGGCTCGGCGACCACGTCGGAGAAGGCGGCGTCGACCCAGGTCCTCGCCCTCGTCAACCAGGAGCGCTCCAAGGTGGGTTGCTCCCCGGTGACGGCGGACAGCGGCCTCGCCTCGCTCGCCACGGCGTTCAGCGACGACATGGCCTCGCGGGACTTCTTCGACCACACGGATCCGGACGGGGCGACGCCCTGGGACCGCGCCAAGGAAGCGGGCATCACGGACCTCGGCGGCGAGAACATCGCCCGCGGCCAGGCCAACGCCCAGTCGGTCATGGACTCCTGGATGAACAGCCCCGGCCACAAGGCGAACATCCTGAACTGCGACTTCAAGACCCTGGGCGTCGGCGTGCACTTCGCCTCGGGCGGGCCGTGGTGGACGCAGGACTTCGGCTACTGACGCGTAGCGGACTGCCTACGCGACCGTACGCGGCGGGCGCTGGCAGCGCGGGCAGTAGTAGCTGGACCTGTTCATCCACGCGCGCCGCCGCATGGGCGTCGAACAGCGCCGGCACGGCAGCCCTTCGCGCCCGTACGCGTCGAGGGACCGGTCGAAGTAGCCCGACTCCCCGTTCACATTCACGTACAGGGAGTCGAAGCTCGTCCCGCCGACGCTCAGCGCCGCGTTCATCACGTCCCTTACGTGGCCCAGGAGTTCGGCCGTGCGGGGGCGCGTGAACGACGCCGTGGGGCGCTCGTAGTGCAGCTTCGCGCGCCACAGTGCTTCGTCCGCGTAGATGTTGCCGACGCCGCTGATGAGGGACTGGTCGAGCAGGGCCCGCTTGATGGTGCTGCGCTTCGCGCGCAGCGCGGTGTGGAACGCGGCGTCGTCGAAGAGCGCGTCGAGGGGGTCGCGGGCGATGTGCGCGATGACGTCGGGCAGGCCCGCCGCATCGGTGTCGTGCAGCGAGAGCCCGCCGAAGGTGCGCTGGTCGACGAAGCGCAGCTCGGTGCCGAGAGCGTCGGCGAAGCGGACCCGGATGCGCAGGTGCTTCTCGTCGGGGGCGTCGTGCGGCTGCACCAGGAGCTGGCCGCTCATGCCGAGGTGGGCGAGCACGGAGGTGTGCGAGCCCTCCAGTGGCAGCCACAGATACTTGCCGCGGCGGCTCGGCGCGCCGATCGTCCGTCCCTTGAGCCGGGACGCGAAGTCCGGGCCGCCCGCGATGTGCCGGCGCACGGAGCGCGGGTGCAGCACCTCGACCTCGGCGACGGTCCGATGCGCCACCCACCGCTCAAGCCCCCGCCGAACGACCTCTACTTCGGGCAGCTCTGGCACGGGGTCCTCCGGACGGGAGCGGGTGGGCAATATTCAAGCCCCTCCGGCGTTTGAGGAGCGGGGTCTGGGGCGGAACCCCAGGAGCGGGGAAATGCGAAGCCCGTTCCCACCGGGTGGGCCGGTGGGAACGGGCTCAGGAAGCAGAGCGCTTACGCTCCGGGAGCCGTGTCAACGACCTCCGCAGCCTCCGCCCGATCATCCGCGGCAGCGCGAATCGCACGCCACGCGGACTCAGCGGCCTGCTGCTCCGCTTCCTTCTTGCTGCGGCCGGTGCCGGTGCCGTACGAGACGCCTCCGACGCGGGCGGCAGCAGTGAAGGTCTTCTCGTGATCCGGGCCGGTTTCGGTGACCAGGTACTCGGGCACGCCGAGTCCCTCCGTCGCCGTCAGCTCCTGGAGACTGGTCTTCCAGTCCAGGCCGGCACCGAGATTCGAGGACTTCTCGATGAGCGGGTCGAACAGCCGGTGGACGAGTTCGCCCGCCGCGTCCAGCCCCTGGTCCAGGTACACCGCACCGATCACCGCTTCAAGGGTGTCGGCGAGAATCGACGCCTTGTCCCGGCCGCCCGTGCCCTCTTCGCCCCGGCCGAGCCGGATGAAGGAGCCCAGGTCGAGCCCGCGGCTGACCTCCGCAAGTGCACGCGAATTGACCACCGCGGCCCGCAGTTTGGCCAATTGGCCTTCCGGCAGGTCGGGGTGAGTGCGGTAGAGAGTGTCGGTGACCACGAGGCCGAGGACCGAGTCGCCCAGGAATTCCAGGCGCTCGTTCGTCGGCAGGCCGCCGTTCTCATACGCGTACGAGCGGTGCGTCAGCGCGCGCACCAGAAGGGCGGACTCGAGCTTGTACCCGAGCCGCCCTTCCAGAAGCGTGTGGGACGAGGCTGTGGTGTCCACCGGGTCACCCCCGCTTGCGCGGGGAGAGTTCTTCTTGGCGTTAGACACTGTGCCTCTCACCAGCCGCTCAGACCTCGAGGACCTGGCGCTTGTTGTAGGTGCCGCAAGCAGGGCACGCGATGTGCTGCAGCTTGGGCTCCTGGCAACGCTCACACGAAACCAAGGTGGGGACCGCAGCCTTCCACTGCGACCGGCGGTGGCGCGTGTTGCTGCGCGACATCTTCCGCTTCGGAACAGCCACGGCTACTTCTCCTGCTTCTCGTCGACGCCCGCTTGCGCTTCGGCGCCGCTCATCTCGTCCTTCTCGCCGTCCTGGATGGATTCAGCGAGTCCCTGCAAAGCCGCCCAACGGATGTCGACGGCGTCGTGATGGTGGCCCGGCTCGTCCGAAAGCCGCACTCCGCACTCGGAGCACAGACCTTCACAGTCTTCCTGGCACACCGGCTGCATCGGCAGTGCGAGCACCACCGCATCACGCAGCACCGCCTCGAGGTCGAACAAGCCGCCCTCGAGAAAGAGCCTGTCCTCGTCTTCCTCGGCGTCGTCGGCCGGTTCCGCTTTCACGCGGCCCCGGTCGTCGGCGTCAGGGTACGAGAACATCTCCTGGAAGTCCGCATCGACCTCTTGGGCGAGCGGCTCCAGACACCTTACGCACTCCCCCTTGGCCGATGCACGGGCGGTGCCTGTGACAAGCACCCCTTCCATGACCGACTCCAGGCGGAGGTCGAGCTCCACCGGGGCACCTTCCGGCACCTCGATGACTCCCAGGAGGCCGAACTCCTTGGGAGCGTCGATCGTGCGGGACAGCCGCTGCATGGCACCAGGACGCCGACCCAGCTCGTGCGTATCGAACACGAACGGGTTGCGGTGGTCGAGGTGGGTGTTCAGGGCTGGTCCTGCTTTCGTTCTTCGAAGCTCACGTGGGGGTTTGCCGCCCCGATTTTTTCCGGGCAGCTCGGAACGCACGTGCTACGCGCGGCCGAACAACCAGGGTACTGGACCATTCGCTCACGGCCCAATCTGCCCCCGGACCGGCTCAGCGCCCCTGCTCGTACTGCCGCATCTGCTCCAGGCTGATCATGCTCGTGTCGAAGAGACTCGTCTCGTCGAGCGCGCTGTCCTGGGCCTGCTGCGGCTGGGCCTGCTGGTGCTGCTGCTGGTACGCGTAGGGGTCCTGCTGCTGTTGCTGCTGGTACGCGTACGGGTCCTGCTGGTACGCCGCGTACGGGTCCTGCTGGTAGGTGCCGTAGGAGTCCTGCTGGCCGTAGTGCTGCTGCTGGTAGCCGGCGTACGGGTCCTGGGTCTGCTGTGCGTACGCGGGCGCGGGCTCGGGGGCCTGGGACGGGATCTGCGGCATCTGCGGGGCGGCCGGCTGCCTGACCTGGGCGTCGCCGATCTCGGCGAGACCCGCGAGGTAGTCGGCGTCGCTGGTGTGCGGCTGCCCCTCGCCGTCCACGGTCAGCGTGCCGAGGTCGTCGCTGGCGATGCGGCCGTGCAGCTTCTGCCGGCCCTTGCCGACGGCGTCCAGGGTCTTGGCGAGCACCGCCTCGAAGGCGCCGAGCTTGGTGTCCACATACGTGTCGGCGTCCCGGCGCAGCGTCTCCGGGTCGTGGCTGCGCTCGGGGGCGTCCTCGTCCTCGTAGCCCGCCTCGTCGACGCCGGGCCCGGTGCCGAGCAGCTTCTCGCGGCCACGGCCGACCGAGCCGAGCGTCTTGTTGAGGACGACCTCGAAGTTGGCCAGCTTGGAGTCGACGTAGTCGTCGGCCTCCGCGCGGACCTCCTCGGCCTCCTGACGGGCCTCGGTGAGGATCCGGTCGGCCTCGGCCTGGGCGCGGCGGGCGATCTCCGTGTCGGCGACCAGGGTGCCGCGCTCGGCCCGCGCGGTCTCGATGATCTGCTCGGCCTCCGCGTGGGCCTGCTCGACCATCTGCTCGCGGCCGCCGATGAGCTCCTGGGCCTGGGCGAGGGAGCCGGGCAGCGCCTGGCGCACTTCTTCGAGCATCGCGAGCAGGTCGGCGCGGTTGATCACGCACGAGGCCGACATGGGCATCGAGCGCGCGCCGCCGACCGTGCCGACGATGTCGTCGAGCTTCTTCTGCACGTCCACCGTGTGCTCGCCACTCTCTCGTCTAGACGCCGGTTTGGCTGGGGTGTTGGAGACGGACGAGACGACTGTAAGCCCAACGTGCGCGTGCGCGTCACTTCTTGGGAAGGCGCTCCGTCAGGGCCTCGTGGACCAGCGGCGGGACCAGGTGCGAGACGTCGCCGCCCCAGGCCGCGACCTCCTTCACCAGGGAGGACGACAGGAAGCTGTACGTCGGATTGGTGGGGACGAAGAGGGTCTCCACGCCGGACAGGCCGTTGTTCATCTGGGCCATCTGCAGCTCGTAGTCGAAGTCGCTGACGGCGCGCAGGCCCTTGACGATGGCCGGGATGTCGCGCTGCTTGCAGAAGTCGACGAGGAGGCCGTGGAAGGCCTCCACCTCCACGTTGCCGAACTCGGCCGTGACCTCGCGGATCAGTTCGATCCGCTCCTCGACCTCGAACAGTCCCTTCTTGGACTGGTTGATCATCACCGCGACGTGCACGACGTCGTAGAGCTTGGAGGCTCTGGCAATGATGTCGAGGTGGCCGTTGGTGATGGGGTCGAACGACCCCGGACAGACTGCGCGGCGCACGGGAAGTCCCTCGCTCTCCGGTCCGGTCATCGTGCGTCGTCGCACGTGAGGGTGGTGTTCAAGGCGGCGCGACCGTACCAAAACGTGCCCTCGCCGTAGCGACGGGACCTCAGGCCCTCGAAGCCGTCCGGCCACCGGAATTCGCCGCCTCTGGTGCTGCGTTCCACGGTGACGAGCGCTTCGTCCGTGAGCCAGCCCCGCGTCCGGAGTGTGAGCAGAATCTCGCGAAGATCGTCGTCGGAGACGGCGTACGGAGGGTCGAGAAAGACCAGGTCGTAGGGGGCAGTTGGGGGCGGGCCCGCGACGATTTGCTCCGCTTTTCCGGTACGTGCCTCTGCGCCCGGCAGGCCGATCGCGCGGATGTTCTCGCGGATGGTGCGGGCGGCGCGGGCGTCCGCCTCGACGAGCAGCGCGTGTGCGGCGCCGCGGGAGAGCGCCTCCAGGGCGACGGCGCCGGAGCCCGCGTACAGGTCGGCGACGCGGGTGCCGTCGAGGCTGCCGCCGAGCAGTGCCTGCCAGGTGGAGAAGAGGGCCTCGCGCGCCCGGTCGGAGGTGGGCCGGGTGCCGTTGCCCGGCGGCACCGCGAGGCGGCGTCCGCCGGCGGTACCGGCGATCACGCGGGTCATCGGGCTACGTCCTTGTCTTCCGTACGACTTCTGCGGTCACGTCACTGCAGGTCCAGTCTGTCAGGACCCCGACACACCTCGCCTGGCGGGCAGCACGCCACGGGGCTCCGCCCCGGACCCCGCGCCTCAAACGCCGGCTGGGCTTGATGGGGTCAGCCCTTGTCCAGGTACTGCTCTCGTTCCTCGTCGAGGAGGGCGTCCAGCGCTACTCGCAGGGCCGGCAATGCCTCCAGTTCCGGGTCTGCAGAAACCACCTTCGTCGCCTCCTCCCGCGCCTCCGCGATGATCTCCTCGTCCTCGATCACGGCGAGCATCCGGAGGGACGAGCGGACGCCGGACTGGGCCTGGCCGAGGACGTCGCCCTCGCGGCGCTGTTCGAGGTCGATGCGGGAGAGCTCGAACCCGTCGAGCGTGGCGGCGACGGCGCCGAGGCGGGCGCGCGCGGGGGCGGCCTCCGGCATCTCGGTGACCAGGAGGCACAGGCCCGGAGCCGAGCCTCGGCCGACGCGGCCGCGCAGCTGGTGGAGCTGCGAGACGCCGAACCGGTCGGCGTCCATGATCACCATCGCTGTCGCGTTCGGCACGTTCACCCCGACCTCGATGACCGTCGTCGCCACCAGGACGTCGGTCTCGCCCGCGGCGAAGCGGCGCATCACCGCGTCCTTGTCGTCGGGCTGCATACGGCCGTGCAGGACCTCGACCTTGAGGCCCTGGAGCGGGCCGTGCGCCAGGTCCTCCGCGACGTCGAGCACGGCGAGCGGGGGCCGCTTCTCCGCCTCGTCCTCCGCGGACTGCTTCTTGCCCTTCTTGGGCTTCTCGTCCTCGTCGTCACCGATGCGGGGGCAGACGACGTACGCCTGATGGCCGTTGCTCACCTCTTCCCGTACGCGCTCCCAGGCGCGGGCCAGGAAGTGCGGCTTGTCGGCGGCCGGTACGACGTGGCTGGCGATCGGCGAGCGGCCGGCCGGCAGCTGGTCGAGCACGGACGTCTCCAGGTCACCGAAGACCGTCATGGCGACCGTGCGCGGAATCGGCGTCGCCGTCATGACCAGGAGGTGCGGCGGCTGCTTGCCCTTCGAGCGCAGGGCGTCGCGCTGCTCCACACCGAAGCGGTGCTGCTCGTCCACGACGACCAGGCCCAGGTCGTGGAACTGCACCTTGTCCTCGATCAGCGCGTGCGTGCCGATGACGATGCCCGCTTCGGCGGTGGCGAGGTCGAGGAGGGCCTGGCGGCGCCCCGCGGTGTTCATGGAACCGGTGAGCAGGGTGACCTTGGTGGCGTGCTCGGCCCCGCCCAGCATCCCGCCCTGCGCCAGCTCGCCCATCATCTCGGTGATGGAGCGGTGGTGCTGCTGGGCGAGGACTTCGGTGGGCGCGAGCATCGCGGCCTGACCGCCCGCGTCGACGACGGCGAGCATGGCGCGCAGCGCCACCATCGTCTTGCCGCTGCCCACCTCTCCCTGGAGCAGCCGGTGCATCGGGTGCTCGGTGGCCAGGTCGTCGAAGATCTCCTTGGAGACCTTCTGCTGGCCGTCGGTGAGGGTGAAGGGGAGCTTCGCGTCGAAGGCGGTCAGCAGCCCGTTCTGCTGCGGCACGCGGGCGACGGCGGTCAGCTGGGTCTCCGCGAAGCGGCGCCGGGCGAGGGCCACTTGGAGGACGAACGCCTCGTCCCACTTGAGGCGGGCTCGGGCGCCGGCGACGTCGTCCTTGGTGTGCGGCCGGTGGATCTTGAGCAGGGCCTCGGGCAGCGGGACCAGGCCGCGGCCCTCGCGCAGCGAGTCGGGCAGCGGGTCCTCGGCCTCACGCGCGCTGGGCAGCACCAGGTCGACGGCCTTGGCGATCTTCCAGGACTCCAGCTTGGCCGTGGCCGGGTAGATCGGCAGCAGGGCCCCGGCCCACGAGCCGACGGCTTCGGCGGCCTCGTCGGAGGACTCGGCGTTGAGCAACTGGTAGGCGGGGTGCGCCAGTTGCATCTTCCGGTTGAAGACCGAGGCCTTGCCGGCGAACATCGCGCGCGTACCGGGCAGCAGGTCCTTGTGCGGCTTGTGGATACCGCGGCCGAAGAAGACGAGCTGGAGCTCGCCGCTGCCGTCGGTGATGGTGACTTCGAGGCGCTGGCCCCTGCCTCCGTTGAACTTCAGGATGCGGGCGGTCGCGACCTGCGCGACGACCGTCACGTGCTCGTCGAGCGGCAGCTCCGCGAGGCGGGTGAGCTCGCCCCGCTCCGCGTATCTGCGCGGGTAGTGATGGAGCAGGTCACCGACCGTGTGCAGGCCTAGATGCTCGGCCATCACCTTCGCGGTGGCGGGGCCGAGCACCTTCTTCAGTGGTTCTTCGAGCGCGGGCACGAGATCCATTGCACACCACGCCACTGACAATGGCCGAACCAAGCCCCGAAACGGGCCTCAGCCCATCTCGGGCACCGGCGTCACCAGCTTCCCGTGCGCCAGGTACGCGGCCAGGTTGTCCAGGGTCAGCCGCTCCATCTCGTCACGGGTCTGGACGGTGCCACTGGCCAGGTGGGGCGTGAGCACCACGTTGTCCAGGGCGAGCAGCGGCTCCGGTACGTGCGGTTCGGCGGCGAAGACGTCCAGGCCCGCGCCCGCGAGGCCCCCGGTGGTCAGAAGGTCGACGAGCGCCTCTTCGTCGACCACGCTGCCGCGCGCGATGTTGACGAGGTAGCCCTCGGGGCCGAGCGCCTCAAGGACCTCCCGGGAGACGAGCCCGCTGGTGGCGGCGCCACCGGAGGTGGCGATCACCAATACGTCCACAGAAGCGGCGAGTTCTGTGGGAGTCGCCGCGTACGCGTACGTGACGCCGGGGACCTCGCGGCGGCTGTGATAGCTGATCGGGCAGCCCAGGGCGGCGAACCGGGTGGCGATGGCACGGCCGATCCGGCCGAGGCCGAGCACCCCGATCCGCGCCCCGCTGACCCTCCGCGCCAGCGGGACCGGCCCCTCGCCCGGCCAGCGCCCCGCGCGTACGTAGCGGTCGGCGGCGGAGATCCCGCGCAGCACGTCGAGCGTCAGCCCGAGCGCGGTGTCGGCGACGCAGTCGGTGAGCACGTCGGGGGTGTTGCTGACCACGATGCCGCGTTCCAGGGCGAGGTCGACGTCGGTGGTGTCGTAGCCGACCCCGAAGTTGACGACGGCGCCGAGGCGCGGCAGGGCGGTCATGAGCTCGGCGGCGACCCCGGCGCGGCCCGAGGTGACGACGACGCCGATCTCACCCCCGTACTCGGTGAGGAAACTGTCGCGTTCCGGTCCTTCCTTCGGAAGGACGAGAGCGTCGTATGTGGTGCTGAGCGTCTGGGCGAGCGAGGGCTTGAGCGAGCCGACGGCGAGGACGCGGCCGACGGTGGTGGTGGCGGTGGTGGACGTGGTCATGCAAGGGCTCCTTCCCGGACCGGATCGCGGTCCAGGGCCGGTTCAGATCACTTTCTTGACGAGCGCGGCGAGTTCGGTGTGCTCGGCCTCGGTGAGGTCGGTCAGCGGCGGGCGCACCGGGCCCGCGCCGTGGCCGGAGACCGTGAGGCCGGCCTTCACGATCGACACCGCGTAGCCGGGCTGCCGGTCGCGCAGGGCAATGTACGGCAGGACGAACTCGCGCAGCCGGTCGTAGACCTGCGCCTTGTCGTGGGCGCGCACGGCCGCGTAGAAGTCGCAGGCCCATTGCGGGGCGAAGTTGAAGATGGCCGACGAGTAGGTGGTGGCGCCGAGTTCGAGGTAGGGCAGGGCGTAGGTCTCGGCCGTCGGGAGGCCGCCGATGAGGACGAGGCGCCCGTCGTGTTCGGCGTGCAGCCGGGCCATGAGGTCGATGTCGCAGACGCCGTCCTTGAACCCGATGAAGTTCGGGAAGCGTGCGACGAGGCGGTCGACGGTCGCTGCCTTGAAGCGGGCGTTGGCCCGGTGGTAGACGATCACGCCGAGCGAGGTGGCCGCGCAGACCCGGGCCACGTGTTCGTAGAGCCCGTCCTGCCCGACCTCGGTGAGGTAGGGCGGCAGCAGCAGGAGGCCGTCGGCCCCGCCCTCCTCCGCCCGCCGGGCCATCTCCACCGCGGTCGCCGTGCCGTATCCGGCCGCTCCGATGACCGGAAGACCGTCCGGCACCTCGGCGACGGTCGCCCGCAGCACGGCGTCGACGTCGGTGTGGCTGAGCGAGAAGAACTCGCCGGTGCCACCCGGGGCGAAGAGGCCCGCCACGTCGTACCCGGCCAGGCGCTGCAGGTGCGCGCGGTAGGCCGGCTCGTCGAAGGCGTGGTCGGGGGTGGTGTGGGTGACGGGGAAGGAGAGCAGGCCGGAGCCCAGGGCGCGGCGCAGATCATCGGGCGAGAAACGGGCCATGGGGCATCTCCAAGGTCGTTGGCGGACGAGGCCGGCTGGCCGCAAGCTAGCAGACCTCGATCATGGATAGGAATGGCGTCTACATATAAGAACGTCATTTCCCGTCGCTCGCGGCCCTCGCGCCCAACTCCCGCGCCTGCGCAATCTCTTGACGCGTCTCAGAACCCACACTTACCGTGCGTCCACAAATTGAAACGGCGTCTACATCCGTGGACATGCTGGTGCCTGTCGCGGTGGAGGAAGCCCCATGCCCCCTGTTCCCATCCCCGGTCGGGCTCTCGTTCTGACGCTCGTCTGCACGCTCGCCGCAAGTGGCTGCACCGTGGCCAACAGCGCGTCGGCGACGGCGGGCAAGGACACGCTGCGCGTGGTCCTGCCGGAGGAGCCGCCCACGCTGGAGCCCTGCGAGTCCTCGCTGACCTCCACCGGCGTGGTGGTGCGCTCCAACATCACCGAGCCACTGACCGAACGCGACCCGCGCTCCGGGAAGTTGGTACCGAAGCTCGCGACCTCCTGGAAGCGCACCTCCGACACCCAGTGGACGTACACCGTCCGCGAGGGCGTCCGGTTCAGCGACGGTTCGCGGTTCGACGCGAAGGACGCCGCGTACTCCATCGACCGCGCGGTCAACTCGAAGCTCGGCTGCAACGTCGAGGGCTACGTCTTCGGGGACATGGACGTGAAGCTGTCGACGCCCGACGCCCGCACCCTGAAGGTGACGACCCCGGAGGCGGACCCGATCCTGCCGCTGCGGCTCTCCTTCATCGAGATGGTGCCGACGTCGACCGACGCCAAGAAGAAGGTGCGCGAGCCCATCGGCACGGGCCCGTACCGGATAGCCGACTGGGAGCCGGGCCTGCGCCTCTCCCTCGCCGCCAACAAGCGGTACTGGGGCGAGACCCCGGACTACCGCAAGGCCCTCTACCAGTGGCGCCCCGAAGGCAGTGTCCGCGCCGCCATGGTCACCAACGGCGAGGCGGACGTGGCCACTTCGCTCGGCCCGCAGGACGGGGCGGGCGACACCGCGGTCACGTACCCGAACAACGAGACCACCGCGCTGCGCATGCAGCTCGGCGAGGCGCCGCTGAACGACGAGCGGGTGCGCAAGGCGATCAACTACGCGATCGACCGCAAGGGCATCGTCGACTCCCTCTACCAGGGCGACGCCAAGGCCGCGTCCCAGCTCGTACCCCCCGGGATCACCGGGTACGACAAGGGGCTGAAGCCCTGGCCGACCGACCTCGCCAAGGCGCGGAAGCTGCTCGCGGCGGCGAAGGCCGACGGCGTCGACACCGGCAGGCAGATCCGGCTGATCAGCCGCACCGCCCTGTTCCCGAAGGTCGACGAGACCGTGCAGGTCATACAGAACGAGCTGGCGGAGCTCGGCCTCAACGTCAAGATCCAGATGAAGGACACGGCGGGCAGCACCGAGTTCCAGGAGCGCCCCTTCCCCAAGGACACGGGCCCGTACCTGCTGCTCATCCAGCACGGGAACCAGGCCGGTGACGCGGCCTTCTCCATGGACCAGTACCTGCTGAGCAAGGGCTTCCAGAGCTCCGGCGGGACGGCGGCCCTCGACCGGAAGATCCGCGCCGCGGAGGCCCTCACCGGGGAGGCGCGGCAGCGGGCGCTGGCCGGGGTCTTCGCCGCGGAGCCGGACGAGATGACGCAGTACGCCTATGTGGCGCACATGTACGGGATCGCTGCGCTCGCCGAAGGGGTTCGTTACCGGCCCAACTCCGCGACGGGCGACGAGATGCGGCTCGCCGAGTTCAGCCACGTCGACTGATCCCACGTCACGGGGCTCCGCCCCGGACCCCGCTGCTCAATCGCCGCAGGGGCTGAAAGTGCCCACCCGTCCTCCGACCTAGGGACAGCGATGTTCCCCTTCCTACGCCGCCGCACGCTGACCAGCATCCTGCCGCTGCTCGCGGTGCTGCTCGGGGTCTTCGTCCTCGCGCGGCTCACCGGCGATCCGTCGTCCTTGTACCTGCCCGAATCCGCCACCCCGGCCCAGCGCGCCGCCTTCGCCGCCCGCAACGGCTTCGACGACTCGATCTGGCAGCAGATCGCCGACTACTTCGGCGGTGTCTTCCAGCTCGACTTCGGTGAGTCGCTGCGCACCGGCGAATCCGCGGCGACGATGGCGCTGCGGGCCTTCCCCGCCACGCTGCAACTCGCCTTCGCGACCATGCTGATCGCCGTCATCGGCGCGGTGGTCATCGGCAGCTGGGCGGCGTTCCGGCCCAACTCCCTTGCGGACCGCGTGTCTTCGTTCCTGTCCATGACCGCCGCGAGCGTCCCCGACTTCTGGTTCGCGATCACCGGCGTATGGATCTTCGCCGTGACATTCGGCGTGCTGCCCACTTCCGGCGTCACCGACGGCGTGCTCTCGTGGGTGCTGCCAGTGGCGACGCTGGTGATCCGGCCGCTCGGCGTGCTCACCCAGGTGGTGCGCGGCGCGATGGTCTCCGCGCTCTCCGCCCCGTACGTGCGTCTGGCGCGCAGCAAGGGCGCCGGCAGCGTCCGCGTGGTCAGCCATCACGCGCTGCGCAACGCCGCCGCGCCCGCGCTCACCGTGGCGGGCGACCTCGCCGTCTCGCTGGTCAACGGGGCCGTGGTGGTGGAGACGATCTTCGGTTGGCCGGGCATCGGGAAGCTGATGATCGATTCCATCCTGGGCCGCGACTTCGCGGTGCTCCAGGCCGCGGTGCTGATCACCGCGATCACCATCTTCGCGCTCAACATCGTCATCGACGTCTGCTACGCGCTGCTCGACGCGCGCGTGCGCGAGACGGCGACGGCCTGAGGAGGACGCCGTGAGTACTTCGATCGACAAGCCGGTGGGTTCCGCGTCCGGCACACCTCCTAAGGAGGTCGAGGAAGCGGCACCGCGCAGCAGCCAAGTCCCCCTGTGGCGCATGCTGGTGCGCGACCAGGTCGCCACCGTGGCGGCCGTGCTGCTCGTCCTGATCACGCTCACCGCGGTCCTCGGCCCGCCACTGCTCGGCGACTCCGCTACCGAGCAGGACCTGAAGAACGCCAACCAGGCGCCGTTCTCCCTCGACCACGGCTGGCTGGGCGTCCTCGGCACCGATCCGCTCGGCCAGAGCGTGCTGGCGCGGCTGATCGTCGCCGCCCGCACCACGTTCAGCGTCGCCGTGCCCGCGGTGCTGTTCGCGCTGGCCGTCGGCTCGGTGATCGGCATGTGGGCCGGGTACCACCGCGGCCGCCGGGAGACCGTCGCGATGCGCGTGGCCGACGTCATCATGAGCTTCCCTTCGCTGCTCATGGCGGTCGTCGTGCTGTACGTCTTCTCGCCGAGCGTCGCCAACCTCGTCCTGGTGCTGACCGTCACCCGGCTCCCGGTCTATCTGCGCACCGCCCGGTCGGAGTCGTCCGAGCTGCAGAGCCGCCTGTTCGTCGACGCGGCGCGGACCTTCGGCACGTCCAGCGGGGCGATCATCCGCCGGCATGTGTTCCCGATCGTGCTGCCGACGCTGCTGACCCTCGCGACGCTCGAATTCTGTTACGTGATGCTCGCGGAGTCCTCGCTGAGCTTCCTCGGCATCGGCATCCAACCACCCGATGTGAGCTGGGGGTTGATGGTCTCGCAGGGACGGACGTATCTGCAGAGCGCGTGGTGGCTGACCTTCTTCCCCGGGCTCGCCATCGTCGTCACGACGGTCTCCGCGACGGTGCTCGCCTCCTGGGCACGGCTCGCCACCGACCCCGCGCAGCGCTGGCGCCTCACGCTGCCCCGCAAGGCGCGCCGCCGCGCGGCCCGCGCCGCCCGCACCGCTCCGGCTCCCCAGGAGGCCCAGTCGTGACCGCCACCGCCACGGACACCGCCCTTGAGGTGACCGGCCTCAGCGTCGACATCCGCACCCCGCACGGCACCGTACGCGCCGTGGACCAGGTCAGTTTCCAGGCGCGGCGCGGCCGGACACTCGCGCTGCTCGGCGAGTCCGGCTGCGGCAAGTCGATGACCGCGCAGGCCATCGTGTCGCTGCTCGACCCGGCCGCCGAGGTGAGCGGGGGCCGGGTACTGCTCGATGGCACCGACCTGGTCGCCGCCGACGAGCGGACCCGGCGCGCGCTCGCGGGACCTGAACTCGCCATCGTCTTCCAGGACGCGCTCACCGCCCTGAACCCGGTCTACACGGTGGGCACCCAGCTCGCCGAGCCGTTCCGGATCCACCGCGGCATGTCCCGCAGACAGGCCCGCAAGGAAGCGATCGCGCTGATGGCCCGGGTCGGCATCCCGGAGCCGGAGAGCCGGGTGGACGCCTATCCGCACCAGTTCTCCGGCGGTATGCGCCAGCGCCTCCTGATCGCCATCGCGGTGGCGCTCTCGCCGTCCGTACTCCTCGCCGACGAGCCGACGACCGCGCTCGACGTGACCGTGCAGGCGCAGATCATGCAGCTGCTGCGGGACCTGCGCGCGGAGCGGGACATGAGCGTCGTACTGATCACCCACGACCTGGCCCTCGTCTCCGAGCAGGCCGACGAGGTCGTGGTGATGTACGCGGGCACGGTCGTCGAGTCGGGCCCCGTGCGCGAGGTGTTCGGCGCACCCCGCCACCCGTATACGAAGGGCCTGTTGGACTCGGTGCCGGTGCACGCCGCCCGCGGCGAGGAGCTGAGGTCCATCGGCGGCGCCCCGCCGGACCTGCACTCGATCCCGCCCGGCTGCGTCTACCAGGACCGCTGCCCGCTGGTGCGCGACCTGTGCCGCACGCGGCGCCCCGAACCCGCGGAGGTCGCGCCGGGCCGCACGGCCGCCTGCCACTTCTCCGACGAGGTGACCCGATGACCGACAAGCCGCTTCTCCAAGTACGCGAACTCACCAAGACGTTCCAGGCCCAGGGCGCCGGCAAGGGCCGCCGGCTGCGCGCCCTGAACGGCATCTCCTTCGATCTGAAGCGCGGCGAGACCCTCGGCCTCGTCGGGGAGTCGGGCTGCGGCAAGTCCACGCTGGCCCGCACGCTGCTCATGCTGGAGCGGCCCGACGACGGCAGCGTCCGCTTCGACGGCGTGGACCCGTTCGCGCTCAAGGGGGCGGAGCTGCTGGCGTGGCGGCGCCGGGTGCAGATGGTGTTCCAGGACCCGTTCGCCTCGCTCAACGCCCGGATGACGGCCGGCGAGATCATCGGCGAACCGTGGCGCACCCACAAGTCGCTGTACCCCACGGCGGGCGAGCGCTCGGCCCGTATACGGGAGTTGCTGGACCTCGTGGGGCTGCGCAAGGGCGACGAGCGGCGCTACCCGCAGGAGTTCTCCGGCGGCCAGCGTCAGCGCATCGGGATCGCCCGCGCCCTCGCCCTCTCCCCCGACGTGATCATCTGCGACGAGCCGGTCTCCGCGCTGGACCTGTCCGTACAGGCCCAGGTGCTCAACCTCCTCAACGACCTCCAGCGACAGCTCGGCGTCAGCTATCTCTTCATCTCGCACGACCTGTCGGTGGTCCGGCACGTCGCGGACCGCGTGCTGGTGATGTACCTCGGCGGCATCGTGGAACAGGGCGACACGGAGTCCGTCTTCGAGCGCGCCCTGCACCCGTACAGTTCGGCGCTGATGTCGGCCGCGCCGTCACTGGACGCGGACGCGCGCCGCGAACACATCGTCCTCCAGGGCGAGTTGCCGTCGCCGCTCTCGCCGCCCTCCGGGTGCCGCTTCCGTACGCGCTGCTGGAAGGCGACCGACGCGTGCGCCTCGGCCGCGCCCGACCCGGCCGTCGACCCGCAGGACCCGGGGCACACGGCGGCCTGCTTCCACCCGCTGGAGGACGCCTCAGGGCTGGTGGCCGCGGGCGGGGAAGGGCTGTGACGCTCACCGGCTATCTGGTCGTCGCGGTCGTGGTGGTGTTCGCCGCCTGTCTGCAGGCGTCCATCGGCTTCGGCATGGGGATGCTCGCCGCGCCGGTGGTCGCCGTCGTGGACCCCACCCTCGTACCGGGAACGCTGATCATCCAGGCGGGCGTGCTCACCCTCCTCGTCACGGTGGCGGAGCGGCAGCACATCGATCTGCGGGGCACCGGCTGGGCACTGGCCGGCCGGGTGCCCGGCACCGTCGCGGGAGCGCTGCTCGTGACCGCGCTGCCGCCACAGGGCCTCGCCCTGATGCTGTCCGGTGTGGTGCTCCTGGGCGTCGTACTGACCTGCTTCGGCTGGGCCCCCAGGCCGCACCGCCCTGTCCTGGTCCTCGCCGGGTCCGCGTCGGGACTCCTCGGCACCGCGACCTCCATCGGCGGCCCGCCGATGGCCCTGGTCTGGCAGGGTAAGGACGCCCCGGTGCTGCGCGGCACCATGAGCGGGTTCTTCCTCATCGGCTCGGTGCTCTCCGTCGCGACGCTCGCGGCCACGGGCGCCATCGGTACGCACACCCTCCTGGCGTCCGCCCTGCTGGCACCGGCCGCGATCCTCGGCTACGTACTGTCGCGCTACGTGAACCGCTTCCTGGACGCGCGACGGCTGCGCTGGGCGGCGATCGGGGTGTCGGCGCTGGGGGCGGTGCTGCTGATCGGCGAGCAGTTGGTGTGACTCTTGGGTGTGACCTTGGGGGGACCTTGGGGGGGCACCTTTGGGTGTGACCGTCACCCACGCACGAGGTTGCGCAGCGGCCGCCCCTCCGCGAGCGCGTCGACGTTCGCCCTGATGTCCTCGGCCCGGCCGCGGAAGGTCTCCTCGGTGTGGCCCGACTGGTGCGGCGTGAGCACGACGTTATGGAACCCGGTGAAGTCCAGGTGCGATGGCGGCGGCGCCGCGGGCTCGCGCGGGTTGCGCCACCAGACGTCGAGGCCCGCCCCCGCGATGGCGCCTTCGCTCAGCGCGGCGTGCAGCGCCTTCTCGTCGACGACCGCGCCCCGGGCCACGTTGACGAGCACGGCGGACCGCTTCATCGCGGCGAGCGCGGCGGCGTCCACGAGCCCTCGCGTCTCCTCGCGCAGCGGCACCGTCACCACCACCACGTCGCAGCCGCCGAGCATCTCGTGCAGCCGGTCCTGCCCGCCCACCCACTCCAGGTCCACCCCGGCAGGCGGCGGCGCGCCCGGGTCGCGGCGCACGGTGCGTACCCGCATGCCCAACGCGCCTGCCACGCGCGCCACTTCGCTCCCGATCTTGCCCATGCCGAGGACGCCGAGCGTGCGCCCGGCGAGGACTTCACCAAAGGCGTAGGACCGGTCGACGACGGCGTTGCGCCAGACTCCGGCCCGCATGTCCCGCTCGCCGCGCGCCACGTCGCGCAGCAGCATCATCGACACCATCACCACGTGCTCGGCGATGGACCGGCCGTGATGGAACGTGTTCGCCACCCGCACTCCGGGCCCCAGCGCGTCCAGCGGGATCTTGTCGTAGCCGGCCCCGGTGACGTGCAGCAGCCGCAGCCGCTCCATCCCGGCCAGCAGCTCGCGGTCGGCCGCGGAGCACACGAGGACGTCGGCGGTGGCCGCGGCGGCGGCTCGGGCCGCGGGATCGTCGCCGTACGCGAAGGTCCAGCGGTGCGCGCCGCCCTCGGTGAGTACGTCCCTGAACCGCCCCATGACCGGCTCGGTGACCAGGACGTCCAGCGGCCGCCCGGCTCCCCCGCTCACCACCGCGGCACCGTCGGGTCGAACTCCGGCTGGAAGCGGCGCATGTAGGCGGTGTCGTCGCGCTCGCGGATGCCGCTGGCGAGGTACTGCTCGTGCAGCCGGGCGAGCGCGTCACGGTCCAGCTCGACGCCGAGACCGGGTGCAGTGGGCACGGCGACGGCGCCGTCCTCGAACGTGAGCGCGCCCGGCACGACGACGTCCTCGGTGGGGTCCTTCCACGGCCAGTGCGTATCGCAGGCGTAGTCGAGGTTCGGGGTGGCGGATGCGAGGTGGGTCATGGCCGCGAGGCTGATGCCCAGATGCGAGTTGGAGTGCATGGAGAGCCCCATGCCGAACGTCTCGCAGATCGCGCCGAGCCGCTGGGAGCGGCGGAGCCCGCCCCAGAAGTGGTGGTCGGAGAGCACCACTTGGACGGCGTCCTGGCGCACGGCGGGCGGCAGGTGCTTGAAGGCGACCACGCACATGTTGGTGGCCAGCGGCATCGACACCTCGCGCGCGACGCGGGCCATGTCCTCGATGCCGGGCGTCGGGTCCTCCAGGTACTCGACGACACCGTCGAGCTCCTGCCCCACCTTGATCGAACTGGCCACGCTCCAGGCCCCGTTGGGGTCGAGCCGCAGCGGCAGCTCGGGGAAGGCGGCGCGCAGCGCCCGGACCGCGTCGATCTCCTCCTCTGGCGGGAGGACGCCGCCCTTCAGCTTGATCGCACCGAAGCCGTACGTGTCGATGATGCGGTGGGCCTGCCGGACCAGCCCCTCCGGGTCAAGGGCGGCGCCCCACTCGTCATCCTCCTGGCCGGGGTGGCCGGCCCATTTGTAGAAGAGGTACGCGCTGTAGGCGACGCGGTCACGCACGGCGCCGCCCAGCAGGTCGCTCACCGGGCGGCCGACGACCTTGCCCTGAAGGTCGAGCGCGGCGACCTCGAACGGCGAGACGACGCGGTCGGCGAGCGAGCTGTCGGTCACCATCCCGCTCATCCCGTGCCCGCCCACGCCGCTGTCGGCGGCCAGCGACTCGTTGACCGCGCGCCAGACGCCGTTGAGGTCGAAGACGTCGGTGCCGACCAAGTGCTGCCCGGCCCGCTCCAGGCGGCGCAGATGCGGCAGGTCCCCGTAGGACTCTCCGAGCCCGCACAGACCGCTGTCGGTCACGACTTCGACGACCGAGCGCAGCGCGAAGGGCTCGTGCACGCCTACGGAGTTGAGCAGCGGAAGGTCGCGGAAGGCCACCGGCGTCACGCGTACCTCGGAGATCCGGTGCTTCTCAGTGTCAGACATGACGGGATCCTGGCACGCGTCCACGTACGTAGACAAGACTTGCGTATGTGATTCCGGAGGTCCGGGCCCACCGGCATCCGCCACCCCGTCGCCTACGATGACCCGGACGTTCAGCCGGACGTTCGGGGGGATGGAAGTGGCAGCGGAAAACGCCCAGTTGGGCCGGGGCCTGGTCAAGTCCGCCGAGCGCACCGCGCGGATCATGGAAACGCTCGCCGAGTCCGCGGACGGCCTCAGCCTGAGCGGACTGCAACAGCGGACCGGCTACCCCCGCTCCAGCCTGTACGCCCTGCTGCGCACGCTCACGACCCTGAAGTGGATCGAGACCTCCGACGGCGAGCAGACATACGGCATCGGGCCGCGCGCCCTGCTCGCGGGCACCGCCTACCTCGACCGCGACCCGGCACTGCCTTTCGCCGTCCAGCAGCTCGAGAGCCTGCGGGCCGAGACCGGCTACACCGTGCACTACGCGCGCCTGGACGCCCCCAACGTCATCTACCTGGCCAGCCGTGAGGTCACGGAGCCCAAGCGTCTCGTGTCCCGCGTGGGCCGCCAACTGCCCGCACACGCCACCTCGTTGGGCAAGGCGCTGCTCGCCGAGCGCACCCCCGCCGAGGTCGACGCGATCCTGCCGGACGACACGCTGCGGCAGCTGACCGAGCACACGGTGACCACGCGCGCGGCGCTCCACGCAGAGCTGGAGGCCGGCCGGGTGCGCGGCTGGTCGATCGAGCGGGAGCAGAACACCGCGGGGCTGTGCTGCGTGGCGGCCTGCGTCGGCTACCGCATCCCGGCGACCGACGCGATCAGCTGCTCGATGCCACTGCCCCGCGCCTCCGCCGGAGAACTCACCCGCGTCACGGAAACACTGCGCCGCCACGCGGACGAACTCGCGGCGACCCTGCGCCGCAGGGGCATCCGCTAGGGCCTGCCGTCACACTCCGCCTACTCGACGCCGATCAGCATCAGCGCCGACTGCCGGCCGCCGCGGTACACCACCGTGTCCACTGCCAGGTAGGACTCGCGTACGTGCTGTTCGAGTCCGGCCGCGACCTCGTCGGAGACCTCCTCGCCGAGGACGAGCGTGACGAGCTCGCCGCCCGCCGCCAGCATCCGGTCGAGGATCGTGCGGGCCGTCGCCGGGACCTCGCCGCCGATGACCGCCACGTCGCCGTCGATGAGGCCGAGGACGTCGCCCGCCTGGCAGATGCCCGCCATGGTCCACGACTGCCGCTCGGCGACGGCCAGTTCGCCGTACCGGGTCGCGCCCGCGGCCGAGGTCATCGCCACGACGTCCTCGTCGAAGCGCCGGTCGGGCTCGTGGACGGCGAGCGCGGCGATGCCCTGGACCGCCGAGCGGGTCGGGATGAGCGCGATCCGCAGCCCCTCGGAGCGGGCCTGCTCGGCCGCCGCCGCGGCGGTGTGCCGCAGCTCGGCGTCGTTCGGCAACAGCACCACCTCGCGCGCGTGGGCCCGCCGTATCGCGTCGACGAGCTCCCCGCTCGCGGGCGGTTCGCCGGGCCGGTCGGGCACCGTCGTCGCGCCCGCCTCCCGGTAGAGCCCGGCGAGCCCGTCGCCCGGCACGACCGCCACGACGGCCCGCTGCGCGCGCTCACGGGGCGGCGCCGAGGCGTGCGTCGCGTGCACGTCGCCGAGCCCGAAGTGGGTGATGCGGATGCGGTACGGGCGCCCGGCCTCGACGCCCGCCTCCACGGCCGCGCCCGCGTCGTCGACATGTACGTGGACGTTCCACAGGCCGTCCCCGCCGACGACGACCAGCGAGTCCCCGAGGGCGTCGAGCCGGGCCCGCAGCCGGGCCACCGGCCCGTCGTCCGCCTCCAGCAGATAGATGACCTCGAAGGCGGGGCCCGCGGCACCCTCGTCCTCAGGGCATTCGAGCAGTACGCCATCGGGGACGGCGTCCACGCGCGCGTGGACGCCCGGTCCACCCCGGCGCACCGGCGCCGCCTCCCCCGAGACCGCCTCGCTCAGCGCCCCCAGGACGGCCACGAGCCCCCGCCCACCCGCGTCCACGACCCCGGCGCTGCCCAGGACGGCGAGCTGCCCCGGCGTCGCGTCCAGCGCCACACACGCGCCTTCGTAGGCGGCGCGGAGGACGTCCCGGCAACCCCCTTCGGCCCCGGAGGCGGCCTCCGCGGCCGCCGTCGCCACGGTCAGGACGGTGCCCTCCACGGGATGGGCGACCGCCTCGCGCGCGGACTCGGCGGCCCGGCCCAGCGCGAGCCGCAGGGCGTCGCCGTCGGCTCCCGCGGCGTGATCTCCCTCACTGACTCCGCCCGCGGCCAGGACCTGCGCCATGCCCCGGAGCAGTTGCGCGAGGATCGTCCCGGAGTTGCCCCGGGCGCCGATGAGGGCGCCGTGCGCCATGGCGCGCATCACTTCGGGGAGCGCGGGAGCGGCCGGCTCGGGCCCCGCCTCAAGACCGGCGAAGACCGCCTCGACCGCCTGATGCGCGGACTCGACGGTCAGATAGAGATTGGTGCCGGTGTCCCCGTCGGCCACCGGATACACGTTGATCGCGTCTATCTCCGCACGGTCGCGGCCGAGCGCCTCCAGGGCGAGTGAGCACCAGGCGCGCACCGCGATCACGTCGAGCACCTGCGGCACCTGCGCCTCCTCGAGCAGCTGGACTGGCACCGCAGAGTAGACCGCGGAAGACGAGCGTCCGGAAAGAGGGCCCGGCCCGCAAGCCGGTCCCGACCTGGTCCGGAGCCCGGGCGGGCCGCCCGACCAGCCATGGTAGTTTCGTTGTACCGACGCAGCCGTTGTATGCTGCTCGGGTTGCCCGATATTCATCGGGCCATCCCCTGGCACCGCCACTCAGATCCTCCGATCCTGATCCCGGCATGCCGGGATCAACCGTAAGAGCATCTGAAGTCTTTGGAGTGACCCGTGGCTGCCAACTGCGACGTCTGTGGCAAGGGGCCGGGCTTCGGCAACAGCATCTCCCACTCGCACCGCCGTACGCCTCGTCGCTGGAACCCGAACATCCAGCGTGTGCGTGCCGTGATCAGTGGGACGCCGAAGCGCCTCAACGCCTGCACCTCGTGCATCAAGGCCGGCAAGGTCTCGCGCTGACGTTACGCCTAGCGCGGCCACCTAGCTGGTTGCTTGAAAAGAGCCGGTCCCCTCGGGGACCGGCTCTTTTCTGTACTCCAGGACCCTGCCTCCAGGACCCTGCCTCCAGGACCCTGCCTCTAGGGCCCTGCTGGGCAGGCGCTCACGACTCGATCTCCCCGCCGAAGTGGTCCCAGCCGCTCTGGTTCGTCCAGGGCGCCCCGTCCACGGTCACCTGGGGCAGCGCCGAGGGGCCCAGCACCTCGCCGATCACCTTCCACCGGGCGGGCAGCTTCACGGACGGCGGGAACGTGGCCACGATCGCGTGGTCCTCTCCCCCGCTCAGCACCCACTGCAGCGGGTCGACGCCGACGGCCTGGCCGATGTCGCTCATCTGCGAGGGCACATCCACCTGCCCCGACTTGATGTCGATACGGGCCTTGCTCGACTCTGCGATGTGCCCCAGGTCGGCGATGAGCCCGTCGCTCACGTCGCACATGGAGGTGGCGCCGAGCCCGGCCGCCGCGGGGCCCGCTTCGTACGGCGGTTCGGGGCGGCGGTGCGCCTCGACGAAGGCACGGGGCGAGCGGAAGCCGCGCGAGAGCACCGCGTATCCGGCGGCGGACCAGCCCAGCCAGCCGGTCACGGCCACGACGTCGCCGGGCTGCGCGCCGGCGCGGGTCACCGGCTCGTGGCCCTGCATGTCGCCGAGCGCGGTGATCGCCACGGTGATCGTGTCGCCGCGCACGACATCACCGCCGACGACGGCGGCACCGGCCACCTGGCACTCGTCCCGCAGCCCGTCCATCAGCTCCGAGGGCCAGGACGCGGGCAGTTCGGCGGGCACCACGAGGCCCAGGAGCAGCGCGGTGGGCACGGCGCCCATGGCCGCGATGTCGGCGAGGTTCTGCGCGGCGGCCTTGCGACCGACGTCGTACGCGGTGGACCAGTCGCGCCTGAAGTGCCGGTTCTCCAGCAGGACGTCCGTGCTCGCGACGACCCTGCGGTCCGGTGCCGCGATCACGGCGGCGTCGTCGCCGGGACCGATGCGTACGGCCGGGGTGGTGGTGAGCCGAGAGGTCAGCTCTCGGATGAGGCCGAACTCCCCCAACTCGCCGACGGTGCCCTTCATGCGCGTGCTGCCCTTTCTGCCCCGGTTCGCTGCCGCCCGCCAGGGCCATCTGCCCCGGCCCGCTTGCGGTCGCGGGCCGTCTCTGTCATGGGTACGGTTTGTGTCACGGGCCTGCCTTCCACGTCCGTCGGGCGCCACAGCCGTCACCGGGTCTCCCCGCGACGAGCGGTGACGCGATAACGTGGCGTCCCTTCTCCCACATGATCCCCGTGATGATCCTCGTGGCTGCCCTGGAGGTTCCGTGGTACAGGCGTACATCCTGATCCAGACCGAAGTAGGCAAGGCGTCGACCGTCGCCGAGCTGATCGGGAAGATTCCAGGAGTGATCCAGGCCGAGGACGTCACCGGCCCCTACGACGTGATCGTGCGCGCGCAGGCCGACACCGTCGACGATCTGGGCCGCATGGTGGTCGCCAAGGTCCAGCAGGTGGACGGCATCACGCGCACTCTGACCTGCCCGGTCGTCCACCTGTAGCCCCCGTCTACGCTGTGCCGGTGAAGTCATATCGTCACCGGATCCGGCACGGCCGGCTGAGCCGCCTGTCCATCGCGGTGCCCTCGCTCTCCTTGCTGATCGCCACCGCGGGCTGCGCTTCGACGGACGAGGCGCCTAAGGCGGCGGTTCCCACTCCGGACGCGAAGGCCGCCAAGCTGTGCCGGAACCTGGACAAGGTCCTGCCGGAGAAGGTCGACGGACTCGATCGCAACGATCCCGAACCGGGCTCGGAGCTCACCGCGGCGTGGGGAAGCCCCGCGATCATACTGCGCTGCGGCGTGCCGTGGCCCGACGCGGCGTTGAAGACGAGCAGCAACACGGCGACGATCGACGGCGTCGGCTGGGTCGCGGACGAACTCGACGACGGCGCGCAGCGCATGACGACGGGCGGACGCCTCGCCTACGTAGAAGTGACGATCCCCAAGGACGAGGTGGCCAAGAACGGGGCGGGCTCCCTGGTCGACCTGGCAGGACCCATCAAGAAGGCGATCCCCAAGGGGATCGCCGACTAGAAGGCCCGACACGGAAGCCGCGGTCTACCGCAGTCCCGTCGAGCGCCGCAGCGCCGCCTGGATGAGCCGGTCCACGAGCTCCGGGTAGCCGACCCCGGTCTCCTGCCACATCCGCGGGTACATGGAGATCGGCGTGAAGCCCGGCAGCGTGTTGATCTCGTTGATGACGAACTCCCCGTCCTCGTCGAGGAAGAAGTCCGCCCGCACGAGCCCCTCGCAGGACATGGCCTCGAAGGCGTCGACGGCAAGCCGGCGGACCTCGGCGGTCTGCTCCTCGCTCAGCGGCGCGGGCACGATGCCGGCCGCGGAGTCGATGTACTTCGCCTCGAAGTCGTAGAACGCGTGGGAGTCGGCCGGCGGGATCTCGGCCGGGACGGAGGCGCGCGGCCCGTCCTCGAACTCCAGGACCCCGCACTCGATCTCGCGCCCGACGATGCCGGCCTCGATGATCACCTTCGGGTCGTGCTCACGGGCGGTGTCGATCGCCTCGTCGAGCCCGTCGAAGGAGTCGATCTTCGTGATGCCGATCGACGACCCCGCGCGCGCGGGCTTGATGAACAGCGGCCAGCCGTGGTCCCCGACGAAGTCGGCGATGCGGCGGCGGGCGCCTTCCTGGTCGAGCTCCCACTCCCGCGGCCGCACGACTACGTAGGGCCCCACCTTCAGTCCGAAGGACGTGAAGATGCGCTTCATGTACTCCTTGTCCTGGCCGACGGCCGAGGAGAGCACACCGCAGCCGACGTACGGGGTTCCGGAGAGGTCCAGGAGGCCCTGGATCGTGCCGTCCTCGCCGTACGGGCCGTGCAGCACGGGGAAGACCACGTCGACCTCGCCGAGGGCCTTGGGGACGGATCCCGGCTCGTTGTAGACGACTTCGCGGGAGCCCGGGTCGACGGGGAGGACCACGCCGCCCTCGGGCGACTCGGCGAGATCGGCGACGTCCGGCACCTGGCGGTCGGTGATGGCCATCCGCTCGGGATCGTCCGTCGTCAGCGCCCAACGGCCCTCGCGCGTGATGCCGATCGGCAGCACGTCGTACTTGGAGCGGTCGATGGCGCGCAGCACGGCGCCCGCCGTGACCACGGAGACGCCGTGCTCGGAGCTGCGGCCACCGAAGACGACGGCCACACGCGGCTTGGGCCCACCCGCGGTGGACGCAGGGCTCTGGGGGAGGTTCTCGCTGCTCATATCGCGTTGAGCGTACCTGCTGGTAGTACGAGAGTCAGCGCCCACAGAGCGCCGGTCGCACAGTTGTCGTAGACCCGTCGCCGACTCGTCGCTCAGCGTCGTTCCGGCTTGGCGGAGCGCGACATGAGCTCCTTCACCGCGACGACCGGGGACTTGCCCTCGTGGACGATCGCGACGACGGTCTCCGTGATCGGCATGTCGATGTCGTGGCGGCGCGCCAGATCGAGCACCGACTCACAGGACTTGACGCCCTCGGCGGTCTGCTTGGTGACCGCGATGGTCTCCTGGAGGGTCATGCCCTTGCCGAGGTTCGTGCCGAACGTGTGGTTGCGCGACAGCGGCGACGAGCAGGTGGCCACCAGGTCGCCGAGGCCCGCGAGTCCGGAGAACGTCAGCGGGTCGGCGCCCATGGCGAGCCCGAGCCGGGTCGTCTCCGCGAGCCCGCGCGTGATGAGCGAGCCCTTCGTGTTGTCTCCGAGCCCCATGCCGTCCGCGATGCCGACGGCGAGCCCGATGACGTTCTTGACCGCGCCGCCGAGCTCGCAGCCGATCACGTCGGTGTTCGTGTACGGCCTGAAGTACGGGGTGTGGCTGGCGACTTGGAGGCGCTGGGCCACGGCCTCGTCGCGGCAGGCGACGACCGCGGCGGCGGGCTGCCGGGCGGCGATCTCGCGCGCGAGGTTGGGTCCTGTGACGATCGCGATGCGGTCCTCGCCGACCTTCGTGACGTCCTCGATGACCTCGCTCATGCGCATCGCGGAGCCGAGCTCGACGCCCTTCATGAGGGACACGAGGACGGTGTCGGGAGCGAGCAGCGGCGCCCACTCCCCCAGGTTCTGGCGCAGCGTCTGCGAGGGCACGGCGAGCACCGTGAAATCGGCGTCCGCGGCGGCCTGTGCCGGGTCGGTGGTGGCCCGGATGTTCTCCGGGAGTTCCACGCCGGGCAGGTAATCCGGGTTCGTACGCGTGGAGTTGACGGCCTCGGCGAGTTCGGCGCGGCGGGCCCAGAGGGTGACGTCGCAGCCCGCGTCCGCGAGCACCATCGCGAAAGCGGTGCCCCAGGAGCCGGTGCCGAAGACGGCGGCCTTCACGGGTCGGGTCACTTGCTGCTCTCCTCGCTCGTGCCACTCACTGCCGAACTGCCGCTTTCCGCCGGGGACTTGCCGCCTGCCGCCTGGGCCTTGCGGCGCTGCTCGATGCGCGCCTCACGCGGGTCGTAACGCTTCTGCGGGGCCTTCTCGCCGCGCAGCACCTCCACCTCGGCGGTGATCGCGGTCATGATGACCTCGGTCACCTCCTTAAGGAGGTCGGGCGTGATCTCCCTGCCGTAGTACGCGGAGAGGTCGACCGGTGCACCCGCGAGCACGTGGTGCGTCTTGCGCGGGAAGAAGTGCGGCTTCTTGGAGTACGGCGCGAGCGCTTCGGTGGCGCCCCACTGGCCGACGGGAATGACCGGGCACTTCGTCTGCAGAGCCACGCGCGCGACGCCGGTTTTACCGGTCATCGGCCACAGTTGGGGATCGCGCGTGAGCGTTGCTTCCGGATAGAAGGACACGCACTCACCGCGCTCCACGGCGTCGATCGCGGCGCGGAAGGCGCTCAGCGCGTTCGTGGACTCGCGATAGACGGGAATCTGTCCTGTGCCGCGCATCGCGGCGCCCACGAACCCCTTCTTGAAGAGGCCGTGCTTGGCGAGGAAACGCGGGACCCGCCCCGTGTTGTACTGAAAGTGGGCGTAGAGGAACGGATCGAGATGCGAATTGTGGTTGACCGCGGTGATAAATCCTCCGTCGGCCGGAATGTTCTCCATTCCACGCCAGTCCCGCTTGAACAGAACCACCAGCGGTGGTTTGCAGAGGACCGCGGCGAAGCGGTACCAGAAGCCGATTCTGCGGCGGGACACTCGGACACCTTCCTCTAGGGGGCCTGGGGCCGCACAAGTGTCGCCCCGGCCCACCGGCCTGTCGAGAACACCGTACGCCCGCGCAGACAGCCGCACCTCATGCACAGGTCACAATGGGCGCGTGCAGTGGACCCTGGTGATACCGCTGAAACCGCTGGTGCGGGCCAAGAGCAGACTGGCCCCGACGGCGGGGGACGCCCTGCGCCCGGGCCTCGCCCTGGCGTTCGCCCAGGACACCGTGGCCGCGGCGGGGGCCTGTGCGGCGGTGCGGGATGTGGTGGTCGTCACGGACGATTCCCGTGCGGAGCGCGAACTGGCGGCCCTGGGCGCCCACGTGGTGCCGGACACCCCACAGGCGGGCCTCAACGCCGCCCTCGCGCACGGAGAGGCGTTCGTACGCTCCGGACGCCGGGCCGCCGCCGTGGCGGCCCTGAACGCCGATCTGCCGGCTCTGCGCCCCTCCGAATTGGCCCGCGTTCTCGCGACGGCCGCGGAATTTCCCCGCGCATTTCTGCCCGATGCCGCCGGAATCGGCACAACACTCTTGTCCGCGGCCCCCGGCACGGAATTGCTGCCCGCATTCGGCGGGGCATCCCGCGCCCGCCATACGGCGTCCGGCGCCGCGGAACTCCCCCTCGAAGGCGTCCACTCCGTACGCCAGGACGTCGACACCGGCGATGACCTGCGAGCGGCGCTCGCCCTCGGCGTGGGCCCGCACACCGCGAAGGCCGCGGCGGGGCTCCTGATCCCGGACTGAATCCCTTGGGGAATCCCGGACTGAGTACGCTGCCCGTATGCAGGCCACCGCGTACACCTACGACTCCGAGACCCGCGCCGGCAGCGTCCTCCTGGACGACGGCACGCCCGTCCCCTTCGACGCCGCCGCCTTCGACGCGGGCGGCCTGCGGCTGCTGCGCCCCGGGCAGCGGGTGCGTATCGAGGTGCAGGACACCGAGGGCGCGGCCGACGCGCGGCGGATCACACTGGTGACCCTGCAGACGTTCTGACACACCGCGGGCCGGTCTCCCCGGAGGGAGCCCGGCCCGACGCGTGAGCAACCTTGTGGCGTACGCCCGAGAAGCGACTTACTTCTTGCGGGCGGTGGCCTTCTTGGCGGTGGTCTTGCGCGCCGTCGACTTCTTGGCGGGCGCCTTCTTGGCCGTGGCCTTCGTGGCGGGCGCCGTCTTCTTGGCGGTCGCCTTCTTCGCCGGGGCCGCCTTCTTGGCGGTGGTCTTCTTGGCCGTGGCCTTCTTGGCGGTGGTGGCCTTCTTCGCCGGGGCCGCCTTCTTGGCG
>NZ_JBIAQB010000013.1:0-159104 GCF_042888725.1 Streptomyces sp. NPDC002795 | reverse complement strand
GCCTTCTTCGCCGGGGCCGCCTTCTTGGCGGTGGTCTTCTTGGCCGTGGCCTTCTTGGCGGTGGTGGCCTTCTTCGCCGGGGCCGCCTTCTTGGCGGTGGTCTTCTTGGCCGTGGCCTTCTTGGCGGTGGTGGCCTTCTTCGCCGGGGCCGCCTTCTTGGCCGTGGTCTTCTTCGCCGCGGCCTTCTTGGCGGTCGTCGCCTTCTTGGCGGCCGCCTTCTTGACCGTCGCCGAAGCGCCGCCGCTCAGGCTGCCCTTGGGCGCCTTCTTGACCGCGACGTCGTTCTTCGGGAGCTTCTTCGAACCCGCGACGAGGTCCTTGAAGCCCTGGCCCGCACGGAAGCGCGGCACCGAGGTCTTCTTGACCCGGACACGCTCGCCGGTCTGCGGGTTGCGGGCGTAGCGGGCCGGGCGGTCGACCTTCTCGAACGAGCCGAAGCCCGTCACCGAGACACGGTCACCGCTGACCACGGAACGCACGACGGCGTCGAGTACGGCGTCGACGGCGTCAGCGGCCTGCTGACGGCCACCAACCTTGTCGGCAATGGCTTCTACGAGCTGCGCCTTGTTCACGTCTTCCCCTTCGGAGACATTGCCGGAACGAATCTCTTTCGCACCGGCTTTTTCGCACGTTAGGCAGATATATACCGCAAATCAAACGCGAAACGGGCTAATCACCCTTGTGCCGCAACGAACTGGACAGTCTCAGAGTTCCTCTTCAGTGATGGAGCCCTCTTCGAAGTCGTCGAGGTCCGCCATGAATCGCTCCAGACGCCTTGCCGCACCGGCGAGATCGTGTTTGGCCGCGGCCGTGACGGCCAGCAGCTTCCGGGTCAGCGCCATCCGTACGCCCTCCGGGACTTGCAGTGCGCGCACTCTGGCGTGCGCTTCCTTGAGTTGGTCCGCGACCGCCGCGTACAGCTGGAGTTGGCCGTCGTGTTCCATGCACAGATTGTGCCATCTGGGGCGAGTTGTCGCCTCCGCAGGGTGCAACTCCCGCCGCAGAAGGCCCTTCTGGAGCCTCCCGTGCCGTCTCCGCCAAGAGTGCCGCCGACGCACGTGTACCCCTGGAACACCCTTGGTATTCAAGGGAGTTGAGGCACGCCGGGGGCACCTCCGGCAGGGCCCGGGAGGGGCTCCGGAGCCCGACACAGAAGTACCCCCAACCGATGCACGATTGGGGGTACGAGGCCCTGTGTATGTGGCCTGAATAAGCCTTGCCCGGCTACGGATCCATTGGCGAGCCGTAGGGATCCGGTCGGCTCAGACCTGGACCGTCTGCGGCTTGTGGACCGGGCGCTTCGCCTCGTAGGCGGCGATGTCCGCCTCGTTGCGCAGCGTGATGCTGATGTCGTCGAGCCCGTTGAGCAGCCGCCAGCGGGAGTTCTCGTCCAGCTCGAAGGACGCGGTGACGCCCTCGGCCCGAACTTCGCGCTCCTGGAGGTCGACCGTGATCTCGGCCTGCGGGTCGTTCTCGACCAGCTCCATCAGCGTGTCCACGACCTTCTGGTCGAGAACCACGGTCAGCAGACCGTTCTTGAGGGAGTTGCCGCGGAAGATGTCCGCGAAGCGGGAGGAGATGACGGTCTTGAATCCGTAGTTCTGCAGGGCCCAGACGGCGTGCTCGCGGGACGAGCCGGTGCCGAAGTCGGGACCGGCCACCAGGACGGTGGCCCCCTCGCGCTCGGGCTTGTTGAGCACGAACCCGGAGTCCTTGCGCCAGGCCTCGAAGAGCCCGTCCTCGAACCCGTCCCGCGTCACCTTCTTGAGCCAGTGGGCGGGGATGATCTGGTCGGTGTCGACGTTGCTGCGGCGCAGCGGGACGGCCCGGCCGGTGTGCGTGGTGAATGCTTCCATGACTCTCAGACTCCAGCGGCGACAGGGGCGTCGGACAGGTCGGCGGGCGAGGCCAGGTGGCCCAGAACGGCGGTGGCCGCGGCGACCTGGGGCGAGACCAGGTGCGTACGGCCGCCCTTGCCCTGCCGGCCCTCGAAGTTGCGGTTGGAGGTGGACGCGGAGCGCTCGCCGGGCGCGAGTTGGTCCGGGTTCATGCCCAGGCACATGGAGCAGCCCGCGTAGCGCCACTCGGCGCCGGCCTGCGTGAAGACCTCGTTGAGGCCCTCCTCGACGGCCTGGAGGCCCACGCGCGCGGAGCCGGGAACGACCAGCATCCGTACGCCGTCGGCGATTTTGCGGCCCTTGAGGATCTCGGCGACGGCGCGCAGGTCCTCCATGCGGCCGTTGGTGCACGAGCCTACGAAGACCGTGTCGACCTTGACGTCGCGCAGCGCCTGCCCGGCCTCCAACCCCATGTACTCCAGGGCCTTTTCGGCGGCGAACCGCTCCGAAGCGTCTTCGTACGAAGCCGGGTCGGGGATGTTCGCCGAAAGCGGCGCTCCCTGACCGGGGTTGGTGCCCCAGGTGACGAACGGCGACAGTTCCTCGGCCTTGATGAAGACCTCGGCGTCGAAGACCGCGTCGTCGTCCGTCTTCAGCGTCTTCCAGTACTCGACGGCGGCGTCCCAGTCGGCGCCCTTGGGGGCGTGCGCCCGGCCTTCGAGGTACGCGAAGGTGGTCTCGTCGGGGGCGACCATGCCCGCGCGGGCACCGGCCTCGATGGACATGTTGCAGATGGTCATCCGCGCTTCCATCGACAGCTTCTCGATGGCCGAGCCGCGGTACTCCAGGATGTAGCCCTGGCCGCCGCCGGTGCCGATCTTCGCGATGATGGCGAGGATCAGGTCCTTGGCGGTGACGCCCTCGGGCAGTTCGCCCTCGACCGTGATCGCCATCGTCTTCGGGCGGTCCATCGGCAGCGTCTGCGTGGCCAGCACGTGCTCGACCTGCGAGGTGCCGATGCCGAACGCCAGGCCGCCGAAGGCGCCGTGCGTCGAGGTGTGGGAGTCGCCGCAGACGACGGTGGTGCCCGGCTGCGTCAGGCCCAGCTGCGGGCCGACCACGTGCACGACTCCCTGCTCGACGTCGCCCAGGGAGTGCAGGCGGACCCCGAACTCGGCCGCGTTCTTGCGCAGCGTCTCCAGCTGCACGCGCGAGACCGGGTCGGCGATCGGCTTGTCGATGTCGAGGGTCGGGGTGTTGTGGTCCTCGGTGGCGATGGTGAGGTCGGTGCGCCGCACCTGACGACCCGCCTGGCGGAGGCCGTCGAAGGCCTGCGGGCTGGTCACCTCGTGCAGCAGGTGCAGATCGATGAAGAGGAGATCGGGCTCGCCCTCGGCGCGCCGGACGACGTGGTCGTCCCAGACCTTCTCCGCGAGTGTGCTACCCATCGCTTTCCCTCCGGCCGGCTTGAGGTGCGCCGGCCCAACTAGAGATTTCGGATCGCTTACGTCCGTACCCCTCGTGCCGGACGTCGGCGGCCGGGCCCGTTTGGTCCACGGGCCGGTGTGACGTACAGGGTGGCAAGTTCCACGGAAAATTGAACTTGCGTTTCACAGAGTGAGACGGGAGTATCGACGCATGGACAACAGTAGCGGCGTCGGCGTTCTGGACAAGGCAGCCCTTGTCCTGGGTGCCCTGGAGTCCGGACCCGCGACCCTCGCAGGCCTTGTCGCGGCCACCGGACTGGCAAGACCCACAGCCCACCGCCTCGCGGTGGCCCTTGAGCACCACCGCATGGTGGCGCGAGACATGCAGGGCCGTTTCATTCTCGGCCCGCGCCTCTCGGAGCTCTCGGCGGCGGCCGGCGAGGACCGCCTCCTCGCGACGGCGGGCCCGGTGCTCACGCACCTGCGGGACGTGACGGGCGAGAGCGCCCAGCTCTATCGCCGCCAGGGCGACATGCGCATCTGCGTCGCCGCGGCGGAGCGGCTCTCCGGACTGCGGGACACGGTCCCGGTGGGCTCCACCCTCACGATGAAGGCGGGTTCCTCCGCGCAGATCCTGATGGCCTGGGAGGAGCCGGAGCGCCTGCACCGCGGCCTCCAGGGCGCCCGCTTCACGGCGACGGCCCTGTCGGGCGTCAGGCGCCGCGGCTGGGCCCAGTCGATCGGCGAGCGGGAGCCGGGCGTCGCGTCCGTCTCCGCGCCCGTCCGCGGCCCCTCCAACCGCGTCGTGGCCGCGGTCTCGGTCTCCGGGCCGATCGAGCGCCTCACGCGTCACCCGGGCCGGATGCACGCTCAGGCGATCATCGACGCCGCGGGGCGCCTCTCCGAGGCCCTGCGCCGCACCGGTTGACCCGGCCGCCTCAACTCCCCTTACGTTCCCCGCCCATTCCCGGCCGGTCGCTCCAACGCCGCAGCGACCGGCCGGAGTTGTCCACTCCTGGCTTCAACTCCCGTACGCACGCCCGCACATGTCACCGCATGTCGCCGCATACGAAAAGGGCCCTTCCCGACTTCGGGAAGGGCCTTAATCGTTCGCGAGTACCCCCGACCGGATTCGAACCGGCGCTACCGCCTTGAGAGGGCGGCGTGCTAGGCCGCTACACAACGGGGGCCAAGCTGGTCTACCAGGACTCGAACCTAGAATGACGGTACCAGAAACCGTAGTGTTGCCAATTACACCATAGACCACTGAAGTTCAAGACCTTGCGGCCTGCGAACTCAATGCGTACCCCCGACCGGATTCGAACCGGCGCTACCGCCTTGAGAGGGCGGCGTGCTAGGCCGCTACACAACGGGGGCCCTAGCGATCCTCCACCCGGCGGAAGCCGGATATTGTCACCGCAGGGTCGGTGGGAGCTACCCAAGCCGTCCCCGCGGGAAGGATCTGTACCCCCGACCGGATTCGAACCGGCGCTACCGCCTTGAGAGGGCGGCGTGCTAGGCCGCTACACAACGGGGGCTTTGTGGACGCCATGTCCACGGTTGCAGATGAGCTCTGCGAGCTGGCCTACCAGGACTCGAACCTAGACTAACGGAACCAGAAACCGTCGTGCTGCCAATTACACCATAGGCCACCGAAACGCAACCCCCGAGGGGATTTTGCTTGGCTTGCGCTTCCGGGACACCGGCCTTTCGGCTTGCTCCCCTCGGCGCAGAAAGAACATTACCTGAAGGTGGACTGCGCTCCAAAACGGGTATCCCCGGCCAACAGCGCAGGCAGTTGCCCGAGCCCTGTGATGCGCACGAGTTCGGGCCTGCCACCCAGTTCCGCGCGGTCGAGCCAGATTCCGCTCAGGCCCGCGTCGACGGCTCCGCGGGCGTCCGTGTCCGGCTGGTCACCGACGTACGCGATCTCGTGCGGCTCCAGGGAGAGCTCCTCGCAGACGGCGTGGAAGGCGGCCGCGTCGGGCTTGGCGACGCCGAGTTCGGCGGCGCACAGGACGGCCTCGAAGCGGTCGCGCACGCCGAGGACGCGCAGCTTGCGGTCCTGGTTGTGCAGCGAGGAGTTGGACAGCACGGCGTGCCGGTAGCCGTCCGCGAGGGTGTCGAGGGCCGGGACGGTGTCGGGGAAGAGGCTCCACGCGGCCTCGTAGTGACCGAGATAACGGGCGAACCAGCCGTCGGCCTCCTCGGCCTCCATCGCGCGCCCCACGAAGCCGCGCACGCGGTCCCTGCGCTGCCCCTCCCAGTCGGCCTCCCCCGCCTCGAACCGGGCCCAGTGCTCCCGCGTGGCGGCCCGCCACCGCACGAGCGCCTCCTCGACGGTGCCGTAGCCGTCGAGCAGCCCCTCCGCCGCGAGATGCTCCCGCATGCCGACGGTGTCGGCCGTCGCGTAGTCGAAGATCGTGTCGTCGATGTCCCAGACGATGGCTCGGATAGGCATACGACGACCGTAACGGCAGCCCCCGAACCGAGGCGAGATCGCACGACAACCTCAACCCCGTACCGCCACCGGCTGGGGGCTCGGGGGTCGCCCCCCGAAGAATGCAGTGTCGATGTCCCAGACGATGGCTCGGATAGACATACGGCGACCGTAACGGCGAAAGACCCGGAAGCGGGTCGCTTCCGGGTCTCTCACATGGTCACGCGGTGAGCTTGGCCAGGGCCGCGTCGATGCGGGCGAAGGTCGTGTCCTTGCCCAGGATCTCGAGGGACTCGAAGAGGGGCAGGCCGACCGTGCGTCCTGTGACGGCCACCCGGACCGGGGCCTGGGCCTTGCCGAGCTTGAGGCCGTGGGCCTCGCCGGCGGCCAGGACGGCCTCCTTGAGGGACTCGGGCGAGTTCCAGTCGGCGGCGTCCAGCTTTTCGCGGGCCGTGGTGAGGAGCGCGTCGGAGCCCTCCTTCATGGCCTTCGTCCAGCTCGCCTCGTCGAAGACCGGCTCGGCGAGGAAGAGGAAGTCCACGTTGTCCGTGATCTCGGAGAGGACCTTGAGGCGGGTCTGGGCGTGGGGGGCGATCGCCGCCCACTTCGCCTCGTCGAAGTCCTCCGGGGCCCACGGCGCGACCGGGGCCTTCAGCCACGGCTCGCAGCGCGCCGCGAACTCCTTCGGGTCGAGCAGGCGGATGTGGTCGCCGTTGATCGACTCGCACTTCTTGAGGTCGAAGCGGGCCGGGTTCGGCTGGACGTCCTTGACGTCGAAGGCCGCGACCATCTCGTCGATGGAGAAGATGTCGCGGTCGGCGGAGAGGGACCAACCGAGGAGGGAGAGGTAGTTGAGCAGGCCCTCCGGGAGGAAGCCGCGCTCGCGGTACAGGTTGAGCGAGGACTGCGGGTCGCGCTTGCTCAGCTTCTTGTTGCCCTCGCCCATGACGTACGGCAGGTGCCCGAACTCGGGCACCAGCTTGGCGATGCCGAGGTCCTTGAGCGCCCAGTAGAGGGCGACCTGGCGCGGGGTGGAGGAGAGCAGGTCCTCGCCGCGCAGGACGTGGGTGATCTCCATCAGCGCGTCGTCGACCGGGTTGACCAGCGTGTAGAGCGGGGCGCCGTTGGCACGGACGATGCCGTAGTCCGGGACGTTCTCCGGCTCGTAGCTGATCTCGCCGCGGACCAGGTCGTTGAACGTGATCCGCTCGTCGGGCATGCGGAAGCGGACGATGGGCGCCCGGCCCTCGGCCTCGTACGCGGCCTTCTGCTCGGCGGTGAGGTCGCGGCAGTGGCCGTCGTAGCCGGAGGGCTTGCCCGCGGCGCGGGCCGCGTCACGGCGAGCGTCGAGCTCCTCCGTGGAGCAGTAGCAGTAGTAGGCGCGACCGGCGTCGAGGAGCTTCTGCGCGACGTCCTTGTAGATGTCCATCCGCTGGGACTGGCGGTACGGCGCGTGCGGGCCGCCGACCTCCGGGCCCTCGTCCCAGTCGAAGCCGAGCCAGCGCATCGCCTCCAGGAGCTGCTCGTACGACTCCTCGCTGTCGCGGGCCGCGTCGGTGTCCTCGATGCGGAAGACCAGGGTGCCCTGGTTGTGGCGCGCGAAGGCCCAGTTGAACAGGGCGGTGCGGACCAGGCCCACGTGGGGGTTACCGGTGGGCGAGGGGCAGAAACGGACGCGTACGGGTGCGCTAGCCACGCTTGACAACCTTGTTGGTGAGAGTGCCGATGCCTTCGATGCTGACGGCGACCTCGTCGCCGACGCTGAGCGGGCCTACCCCTTCCGGGGTGCCCGTGAGGATGACGTCGCCGGGGAGCAGCGTCATGGCCTCGGAGATGTTGACGATCAGGTCCTCGATGGACGTGATCATCTGCGACGTACGGCCGAGCTGGCGCTGCTGGCCGTTGACCGTGCACTGGATGGTGAGGTCGGATGCCTGCTCCAGGGAGAGGTCGGTCTCGACCCAGGGGCCCAGCGGGCAGGACGTGTCGAAGCCCTTCGCCCGCGCCCACTGCTTCTCGCGCTTCTGTACGTCACGGGCGGTGACGTCGTTGGCGGCCGTGTAGCCGAAGACGACGTCCTTGACGCGCTCGCGCGGGACCTCGCGGCACATGCGGCCGATGACGACGGCGAGCTCCGCCTCGTGGTGCAGCTCTTCGGAGAAGCCGGGGTACTGGATCTCGGCGTCCGGGCCGATCACCGACGTCGACGGCTTGAAGAAGGCGAAGGGGGTGTCCGGTACCTCGTTGCCCAGTTCCTTCGCGTGCTCCGCGTAGTTGCGGCCGAAGGCGATCACCTTGTTCGGGAGCACGGGGGGCAGCAGCCGGACCTTGCTGACCGGGACCTTCGTACCGGAGAGTTCGAAGTCCGCGAACGGGATGCCCTTGATGATGTCGAGGACGAGCTCGTCTGGCTTGTCGCCCTCGACCGCGCCGAAGGCGACGTTCCCGTCGATGGAGAATCTTGCGATGCGCACGGTCTGCTGCGCCCCTTTTTCTGGCGTTGGGCCGGGTGGGAGGTGACAGAGCCAGGCTAACGCTGTGGGGCGGGCGCCGTCGGCCCGGTGGTTACGCCGCCGGGGCGGTCTCCGGCGCCACCATCAGGATCGTGCGCTTCGGGTTGGCCGTGTTCGGGGGGAGCGTCGCCGAGTGTTCCGGTACGGCCGGCCCGGTCTGGATCTCGTCGGCGTCCGCGAGGTGCGCCAGCGTCGTGCGCCGCGGGTTGGCAATGTTCTGGAACATCATCGTCTTCGTCATGACTGGGCTCGGGAACCTTCTCCGTAGTACTGGTGGGCCATCCCTTATAGAACTTCAGGCTAAACATCTGATTCCCGCCGAAAGCCGGGAAGTTGCGATCACCCGCATGTGAGTTTGCTCACGGAGTACCTCGCAAATGGGGCACTTCGGGCCGCCAACTCCCGCCAGGGAAACGGACATTACACAACTGAAGCCACTATTCCGCTCCCGATCACAGCGGCCGGGACACCCCCCTGGCGTACGCGGAAAGCCCCGAAATGACCGGGTAGCGGCAGGTCGAGTCGCACGCCGTGTGACTCTCCTCTTACGTCGCGTCACGCAGGGTGCGGCCGTCCCCTCGGGCCTTGTTGGAGATCCTGCACTGTGCTGGAATCGCGTGGACCGCCGCGGGTACAGAACCGGCGCGCACGGGCGCATCGCAGCGCCGAGCCGCGGCGGAGACGGGGGAAACCAGCGCCGGTCACTCACGACCACAGGGGGACGTTTCAGGTCGCCCCCCGAAAGACGCCGACACCGTCTTGTCCGTGCATACGGGCGGGGCGCCTGGTCCAGAGGTTGCGACGCTAGTGCAGGGACGTAAGAACAGGGATGGCAGCGCTGCGGCGGAGCCGGAGCCGCGCGGCGGGACCGGCTCGACAGCCGGCGGCACCCGGCCCCCGCACGCCCAGAACCCGGGACGCACCGCGTCCGTCGACACCTCGGAGACCGACGGCCGGGGCGGCGCTTCGGGCTCTGCCACGCCGTCCTCGGCGAGGCCCAAGAACCCCACGGGGCCCGGTTCACGGATGGCGCTGCGCAACTGGCGCATCTCCACGCGTCTCGTCTCGCTGCTCGCGCTGCCCGTGGTCGCGGCGACCTCGCTCGGCGCGCTGCGTATCGCCGAGTCCCTGAACGACATCCAGCAGCTCGACAACATGAAGCTGCTGACCCAGATGACCAAGGAGGCCACCGAGCTGGCCTCGGCGCTCCAGGAGGAGCGCGACCAGGCGGCGGGCCCGCTCTCCAACGGCTCCTCGACGCGCGACTTCAACGTCAAGTCGACGCGGGAGAAGACCGACCGCGCCCAGGACACGTTCCTGCAGAGCACCACCGACATCAAGGCCGACGGCGAGACCGGCAGCCTCAACGGTGTGCGAGAGCACGCGGTGCAGATCGCCCACGAGCTGATCAACCTCAACAAGATCCGGCAGGGGGCGTACGACGACAAGTCGAACTCCTCGCAGACCGTCGACTCCTACGCCCGCATCATCGACGAGCTGCTCTCGCTGTCCACGGACATGGCGCAGGCGACCAGCAGCCCCGAGATGATCCAGCGCACGCGCGCCCTGGCGGCCTTCTCCTCCGCCAAGGAGTACGCCTCCGAGCAGCGCGCCATCATCGCGGCCGCGCTGCCGCCCAACAGCGCCCGGTTCGGCAAGCTCTCGGAGACCGACCGGCAGTACGGTCTCGCGGCCGCCGAGAACCAGGAGTCGCAGCTCCAGTCGTTCAAGGCCGTCTACGGCGCCGTGCCCGCGCAGGAGCTGCTGAAGCCGATCGAGGAGAACAACTCCACGATCAAGGCCGCGGACACCTACGCGAACCGTGTGCTGCAGAAGTCCGACGGCATCAAGTCGCAGGACAAGCGCTCGTACAAGGACTGGGTCGACGCGGACACCACGCGCATCCAGGAAATGTCCAAGATCGAGCTGACGCTGCTCAACCAGATGGAGCAGCAGGCCCGCGAGCTGCGCAACGCCTCCGAGCAGTCGGCGATCATCAACGGTGCGCTGATCCTGCTCGTGCTCGGCGTCTCGCTCGTCGGCGCCTTCGTCGTGGCCCGGTCCATGATCCGCTCGCTGCGCCGGCTCCAGGACACCGCGACCAAGGTCGCCCAGGACCGCCTGCCCGAGCTGGTCAGGGAGCTCTCCGAGTCCGACCCGCAGGACATCGACACGTCCGTGGAGTCGGTCGGCGTGCACTCGCGCGACGAGATCGGCAAGGTGGCCGCGGCCTTCGACGACGTGCACCGCGAGGCCGTGCGTCTCGCCGCCGAGCAGGCCCTCCTGCGAGGCAACGTCAACGCGATGTTCACCAACCTCTCGCGTCGTTCGCAGGGCCTCATCCAGCGTCAGCTCTCCCTCATCTCCGAGCTGGAGTCCCGCGAGGCCGACCCGGACCAGCTGTCGTCGCTGTTCAAGCTCGACCACCTCGCGACCCGCATGCGCCGTAACGGTGAGAACCTGCTCGTTCTCGCCGGTGAGGAGCCCGGCCGCCGCTGGACGCGGCCCGTGCCGCTCGTCGACGTGCTGCGTGCCGCCGCGTCCGAGGTGGAGCAGTACGAGCGCATCGAACTGTCCGCCGTGCCCGCGACCGAGGTCGCGGGACGTGTGGTCAACGACCTCGTGCACCTGCTCGCCGAGCTGCTCGAGAACGCGACCTCGTTCTCCTCGCCGCAGACCAAGGTCAAGGTGACCGGTCACGCGCTGCCCGACGGGCGTGTGCTGATCGAGATCCACGACACCGGCATCGGCCTCTCCCCCGAGGACCTCGCCGCGATCAACGAGCGGCTCGCGTCGCCGCCCACCGTGGACGTCTCGGTGTCCCGCCGCATGGGTCTGTTCGTGGTCGGCCGCCTGTCGCAGCGCCACGGCATCCGCATCCAGCTCCGCCCCTCCGACTCCGGTGGTACGACCGCGCTGGTCATGCTCCCCGTGGACGTCGCGCAGGGCGGCAAGAAGCCTTCCGGCAAGGGCGGCCCCGGTGTCTCCGGTGGCCCGGCCGCCGCGCAGGCCGCGGCCGGTGTCGCCGCCGCGCGTCGCGGCCAGGCGCCCGGCAACGCCGGCGGTCCGGCCGGTCTCCTCGGTGGTGGCTCCGGTGCCCCCGGCGGGCGGCCGCAGGTCGGTGCCGGTACGGGTGGGCCGCGTGCGGCGCTGCCCGGACGCGGCGGTGGCCCGCAGGCGCCGGCCGGTTCCGGTGCCAACGGTCCTTCGGGCCGCTCCGGTCCTCCGGCTCCTTCGGCTTCTTCCCCTTCCTCTGGTCCTTCCGGTCCTGCCGGTCGTTCCGGTCCCGACATGTTCGGCAAGGGGCAGGCGCCCGGCGGTCCCGTGCCGCCACAGCAGCGCACCCACAGCGACCCGAACGAGCCGCAGGGCCGGCGCCCGGTGCTGCCCCCTCGCGGTGGCCCGCGCGCCGAGCTTCCGGGCGGCAACCCGCAGCCCCGTACGCCGAGTTGGGGCGACGAGAACGCGCAGCCGAACCTGGACGTTCCGCGCGGTCACGACGAGCCGGACTCCACGGCCCGCTTCCCGCGCGTCCGCGACGACCGCCAGGGCCAGGCGCAGGACTCCGGCCAGTTCGTCCGCTCGGACGTCTTCGGCCCGCGCGATGGCAACGGCCCGACGGACCGTCAGGACCCGTCCGGCACCGGCCAGTTCAACCAGCCGCAGGGCGGCCCGCCGGCCACCGGCAGGCACCAGCGCCCGCAGGACCCGGGCACCGCCCAGTTCCCGCGCGTGCAGGACCCGTCGGCCACCGGTCAGTACAACCAGCCGCAGGGCCAGCCGGACAGCGGCGGCTTCCCGCGACCCCCGCGCTCGCAGGACCCGGCGAACACCGGCCAGTACAACCGTCCCCCGAGCGACCCGGCGAACACCGGCCAGTACGCGCAGCCCGAGGGCCGCTCGGCCACCGGCCAGTTCGAGTTCACGCCCCCGAAGCCGCCTCAGCGCAACAACGCTCAGGGCCAGGGCATCCCGGCGCAGCCCTCGCAGGAGGACTTCCTGCCGCCGGGCGACGCGTCGGGCGGGGACGGCCGTACGCCGCTGTACGACACGCTGGAGACGAACTGGTTCCACGGCCAGAACGCCCAGAACCAGAACCAGGGTCCGGCTCAGGGTCAGCACCCTGGTCAGAACCAGAACCAGAACCAGAACCAGAACCAGGGCCAGAACCAGGGCCACGCTCAGAACGGCCGGAACCAGAACGGTCAGGGCCGCGGCCAGGGCATGCAGTCACCGAACGGCCGCCCCGACCAGGGCCTCCCGCAGCGGCCGCAGGCACAGGCCCCCTCGGCCGCCCCCGCCCGGCCCGCCGCGTCCCCGGACCCGGCCGAGGCCAACTGGCGGCAGTCCCCCAACGACGACCTGATGCGTCAGGCCGAGCGGGTGCGCAAGCCCGCCGCGGGCGGCGTCACCCACTCCGGTCTGCCGCGCCGTGTGCCGAGGGCGAACCTTGTGGCGGGAACCGCCCAGGAGCAGCAGACTCAGACCGGTCCCCAGGTCTCGCGCGCGCCCGACGAGGTGCGCGGTCGGCTGACCAATCTCCGTCGGGGCATCCAGCAGGGGCGGCAGGCCGGCAACACCGGCAGCTACCCCCGCCCCACTCACCAGCAGGAGCGTTAGTTGAGCCAGATGAGCCAGGCGGCACAGAACCTGAACTGGTTGATCACGAACTTCGTGGACAACACACCGGGTGTCTCCCACACGGTCGTGGTGTCCGCGGACGGGCTGCTGCTCGCGATGTCCGAGGGGTTCCCGCGCGATCGCGCGGACCAGTTGGCGGCCGTGGCGTCGGGTCTCACGTCGCTCACGGCCGGCGCGTCCCGGATCTTCGAGGGCGGCCCGGTGAATCAGACGGTCGTGGAGATGGAGCGCGGCTTTCTCTTCCTCATGTCCATCTCGGACGGCTCGTCGCTCGCCGTACTGGCGCACCCCGACTGCGACATCGGCCTCGTCGGCTACGAGATGGCGCTGATGGTCGACCGGGCGGGCTCCGTGCTCACCCCCGACCTGCGCGCCGAGCTCCAGGGCAGCCTGCTGCACTGAGGACCGTAACGGCCGGTAACCCCGGCCACGTCCGCAGTCTGCTTCATCGGCAGCCCAGGAATCCAGTCAGCGCACGCAATCCGCACACCCGATATTCCGCCGTCACAATCCCCCCACCGGCCCACCCTCAGACGGCAGGCCCCCGCACTTGTCGTCCCGCCCGGAGGATCCATGACCCCGCCCACCGACTCATACGACCCGTACGGCGCCACCGCCCACGCCGCATACGGTCCTGAGGGCGACCAGCCCCTGGTCCGCCCCTACGCGATGACCGGTGGCCGGACCCGCCCGCGCTACCAGCTCGCCATCGAGGCGCTGGTGAGCACGACGGCCGACCCCGCGGCCCTGATGACGCTGCTGCCGGAGCACCAGCGCATCTGCCACCTGTGCCGCGAGGTGAAGTCGGTGGCCGAGGTCTCGGCGCTGCTTTCGATGCCGCTCGGTGTGGCCCGGATCCTCGTCGCGGACCTGGCCGAGGCCGGGCTCGTCGCCATTCACCAGCCGGGCGGCGACGAGGCCAACGGCGGTGCGCCGGACGTGACTCTGCTCGAAAGGGTGCTCAGTGGACTTCGCAAGCTCTGACGGCGCGCTGGGCGCGACCCCCCGTGCCACCACCTCGGCGAAGATCGTGGTGGCGGGCGGCTTCGGCGTCGGCAAGACGACGTTCGTGGGCGCCGTCTCCGAGATCAACCCGCTGCGCACCGAGGCCGTGATGACCTCGGCGAGCGCCGGGATCGACGACCTGACGCACACCGGGGGCAAGACGACCACGACGGTCGCCATGGACTTCGGCCGCATCACGCTCGACCAGGACCTGATCCTGTACCTCTTCGGTACGCCGGGCCAGGACCGCTTCTGGTTCATGTGGGACGACCTGGTGCGCGGCGCGATCGGCGCCGTCGTCCTCGTCGACACCCGCCGCCTCGCCGACTGCTTCCCGGCCGTGGACTACTTCGAGAACTCGGGCCTCCCGTTCGTCGTCGCCCTCAACGGCTTCGACGGGCACCAGCCGTACGCCCCCGAAGAGGTGCGCGAGGCCCTTCAGATCGGCCCGGACACCCCGATCATCACGACCGACGCCCGCCACCGCGCGGATGCGAAGAGCGGTCTGATCACGCTGGTGGAGCACGCGCTCATGGCCCGCTTGAAGTAACCGGGGCTGGTCAGAAGCGGTCAGATCTCGGTCAGCAAGTGGCTGGATCCATACGGTAGTTGTCGTAGCGTTTTCGGCGACCCCTGTGGCCTTTGACACGCCGGGCCGCGCTGTTCATAACGTTTCGAAAGAGAATTCCCAGGGCACCGACACACGTCGCGCACAGCCGGTTCCACTGCGCTCACAAGAGCCCCGCCTTTTGGCGGGGCTCGCTCTTTATGACCGTTTTATCTGGGGTGTGCGTCACCCGGAGCTTCCGCTTCCGACTGTTTGGAGGTGCGCCTCCTGACGTGCTGGAATGCGCTGAACTGCCCAGTAGGAATGGGCCTGGAGACATACAGCGGCACAACGTAGGTGCCGACGCCGAGAGGTTGTTGGTCGAGTGAGGCGAAGCAAGAACAGTCCCGAGCCGGTCTCGGCGCGGGGCAACTTCACCCCGCCCCCGCGCGACGCGGCGCGGACCGCACCGGCGGCCGAGGCCACGGCCCCGGCGTCGTCGGGCGGGCGCATGTCGCCCCGAAATTGGCGTGTACCCACCAAGCTGAACGCCATCCTCCTCATACCCGTGGTCGTCGGCCTCGTCATGGGTGGCTTCCAGGTGTCGAACTCGATCGACACCTGGCAGGAGGCCGAGGACGCCGAGAGCACCGCACGTCTCGTGCAGGCCTCGCTGACGTTCGGCAACCGCCTCATCGAGGAGCGCGACAGCACCGCCGCGCCCCTCCTCCAGGGCAAGACGGACGACCCCAAGGTCGCCGAGTCCCGCGAGGCCACTGACGCCGCCGCCGAGAAGTTCCACGCCGCGGCCCAGGACATGCCGCAGAAGGAAGGCCTTGAGCGCCGCCTGGCGCAGTTCACCAAGGTCGAGCCCCAGCTGAAGAAGCTGCGCGCGGCCGCGTACACCTCCAAGCTGCCCGGCGTGCAGACCGAAGAGGGCTACGTCGCCATCCAGCACCCGCTGATGGAGTTCGCCAACGAGCTCGGCCTCGGCACCGGAAACATCACCAGCTACGGCCGCACCGTCTACGCGATCTCGCTGACCAAGGCGGCGCTCTCGCTTGAGCGGTCCATCGGCATGCACCTCCTGGTGAAGCCGGGCCCCGGCGCGACGAACCTGAGCCGCCAGCGCACCGCGCTCGGCAGCTACGCCTACCTCGAGAACATCGCCATTGAGGAGTACAAGGGCGGCGGTACGCCCGAGGACCTCAAGAAGCTCGAGGACACGATCAAGAAGCTGAAGTCCGACGGCGCCAAGCAGGCCGCCGCGGCCAAGGCCAAGAACCCCTCGTACATCCCGCCGCCCGAGAACACGAAGATGGTCGGCGCCGTGGTGGCCCTGCCCAGCACCCAGCCGAGCGCGCGGCTCGCCCTCGCCCAGAAGGGCGTCACGCCCGAGAACTGGTGGGCGGTCAACACCGCGAAGTTCGACGCCTACCGCACGATCGAGTCGGAACTGGCGAACAAGGCCGTGACCGAGGCCTCCGGGATCGCCGCCGACGCCAAGCGCGAAGCGATCATCATCGGTGCCGCCGTCGTGGTCGCCCTGCTCGCCGCCTTCCTGATCGCCGGGCAGATGGCGCGGCAGATGTCCCGGTCGATGCGCCGGCTGCGCTCCGCCGCCTTCGACGTGGCCGAGCAGCGTCTGCCGATGCTCGTCGACCAGCTCTCGCGCACCGAACCGGGCCGCGTCGACACCCGCGTACAGCCGATCCCGATCACCACGACCGACGAGATCGGCGAGGTCGCCCGCGCCTTCGACCAGGTGCACCGCGAGGCGGTCCGGCTCGCCGCCGAGCAGGCGCTGCTGCGCGGCAACATCAACGCGATCTTCACCAACCTGTCGCGCCGCAACCAGTCGCTGATCGAGGGCCAGCTGACCCTCATCACCAGCCTGGAGAACAACGAGGCCGACCCGGACCAGCTGGAGAACCTCTTCCGCCTGGACCACCTCGCGACCCGTATGCGCCGCAACGGCGAGAACCTCCTGGTGCTCGCGGGCGAGGAGCCCGGCCGCCGCTGGGACCAGCCGGTCCCGCTGGTCGACGTGCTGCGCGCCGCGACGTCCGAGGTGGAGCAGTACGAGCGCATCGAGCTGGCCGGCGTCCCCGAGGCCGAGATCCACGGCCGCGCGGTCACCGACCTCGTGCACCTGCTCGCCGAGCTTCTGGAGAACGCGACGACGTTCTCCTCGCCGCAGACCAAGGTCCGCGTCACCGCGACCCGTCTCCCGGACGGCCGCGTCATGATCGAGATCCACGACAAGGGCATCGGCCTCACCGCCGAGGACTTCGCGGACATCAACCACAAGCTGGCCAACCCGCCGACGGTGGACGCCGCGATCTCCCAGCGCATGGGCCTGTTCGTGGTCGGCCGTCTGTCGGACCGGCACGGCATCCGCGTGCAGCTGCGCCCCTCGGGCGAGCAGGCGGGGACGACGTCGCTCGTCATGCTGCCCGAGCCGATCACGCACGGTGGTGGCGGCGGGGTCCTGGAGGACTCCGAGTTCACCGTCTCGACGATGATCCCGAAGCAGGCCGCGTTCGAGCACACCCCGCTGCGCACGGCCGCCGAACTCGGCTTCGACGACAGCCGTTACGACGTCCCGGACGACGCCCGCGAGTTGGACCCGGTCGGCCGTTCCCTCATGCGTGAGGAGCGCCGTGCGGCCCTGGAGGCGCAGCAGCACGACCCCGCCCAGGACCAGCAGCAGCCGCAGCAGGAACGCCCGCTCTTCCGCGACGACTTCCAGCCACAGCAGCCGCAGCAGGACCGTCCGCCCTTCGCGGAGCAGAACGCGTACGACACCCGGCAGGCCCCGTACGACAACCGCCGGCAGCTCGCCTACGACGATCCCCAGCAGGGCGTCTACGACGAGTACCAGGGCGGCTACGACGGCCGGCAGCAGGGCGGTTTCGACGGGTTCGACGGGTTTGTTCCTGTGCAGCCCACTCATGACAACGGTCAGCCAGACGGGTTCACCTCCGGGTACGACTCCGGGTACGCCCCTCAGGACGGCTATGCGGAATCCCCGCAGGAGCCGTACAACCCCTTCGAGCCGTCCGCGCAGCGGGCCGACTGGCAGGCGCAGGACGCCTACCGGGAGCCCTACCAGGACGATTTCCAGGGCCAGTTCGGCACCGAAGCGGAATCCGCTCAGGGCACTGCCGCAGCGGACCGGGAACGCGTAGGCTTCGACGGGCACGGCGCCACCCCCTCGGCGGATCCGACCGGACCGGCCCCCTCCGCACCCCACGCGCTGACCGACGCAGGTCTGCCGCGGCGCGGTGGCGGCGCCCCGCAGGAGCCCGCACCGGCCCCCCAGCAGGACCCCGAGACCGGCCCCGACGAGGACACCACCTGGCGCTCGGCCAACGACGCCCGGTGGGTGCGCGCCGAGCAGCTCAAGAAGCCGAAGGCGGGCGGGGTCACCGCGTCCGGGCTGCCGCGCCGGGTACCCAGGGCCAACCTGGTCGAGGGCACGGCGGAGTCGACGCCGCAGGGCGGCCCACAGGTCTCCCGCGCCCCCGAGGACGTCAGGGGCAGGCTCAGCAACCTGCGTCGCGGCGTACAGCGGGGACGCAGCGAGGGCAGCAGTGATACGAACGGCCAGGCCACTCCAAATCAGCACAGTGGTCCTGACAGCACCTACAACCAGGAGCGTTAGTGTGAGCCCGATGAGCCAGGCGGCACAGAACCTGAACTGGTTGATCACCAACTTCGTGGACAACACCCCCGGGGTGTCCCACACGGTGGTGGTCTCCGCCGACGGACTCCTTCTGGCGATGTCCGAAGGGTTCCCCCGCGACCGCGCCGACCAGCTGGCGGCCGTCGCCTCGGGTCTGACCTCGTTGACCGCGGGCGCCTCCCGCATCTTCGAAGGCGGCCCGGTGAACCAGACAGTTGTGGAGATGGAGCGAGGATTCCTCTTCATCATGTCCATCTCGGACGGCTCTTCTCTCGCCGTCCTTGCACACCCCGAGGCGGACATTGGTCTCGTTGGGTACGAGATGGCCCTTCTTGTCGACCGGGCGGGCACGGTTCTCACACCGGACCTGCGGGCGGAGCTTCAGGGAAGCCTTCTCAACTAACAGACAGGCAGTGCGTATTCGTGTCCCGGGGCCGTAAGGTTTCGGGACGCGGCTCCACAGTGATGGTGCCCAGCGCAGTCGGAGGAGGAAGTTCGTGTCTGGTTCAGCAACACCCCCGAGCGGTTCGTCGGCCCAGTGGCCGCCCTACGGCCACGGCCAGGGGCGCGGCCAGGCGGGTATGGGTGACGACGGATCCCAGAACCGGTACAACTTCCCGTCTTCCCCCTCGTCGGCGAACCACGCCCGACCGACCCGGCAGCCCGGTCCCTACGACCAGCCGCCCGCGCCGCGCATCCAGCCCGTGCAGCCGCAGCCGCGTCCCGACGCGAATCCCGCACCCGCCGCGAAGAACAACCCGCTGGTCCGCCCGTACGCCATGACGGGCGGTCGCACAAGGCCGCGGTACCAGCTCGCCATCGAGGCGCTGGTTCACACCACCGCGCAGCCGCACCAGTTGCAGGGCCAACTGCCCGAGCACCAGCGGATCTGCAATCTGTGCCGGGAGATCAAGTCGGTGGCCGAGATCTCGGCCCTGCTCGCGATCCCTCTCGGTGTGGCCAGGATCCTCGTCGCCGACCTCGCGGAGGCGGGACTGGTCGCCATCCATCAGCCCGGCGGCGACGAGAGCGCCGGCGGCCAGCCAGACGTGACATTGCTCGAAAGGGTGCTCAGTGGACTTCGCAAGCTCTAGCGGAGGGCCGGCTGCTCCAAGCCGTTCCACCACATCGGCGAAGATCGTGGTGGCAGGTGGTTTCGGCGTCGGCAAGACGACGTTCGTGGGCGCCGTCTCCGAGATCAACCCGCTGCGCACCGAGGCCGTCATGACGTCCGCGTCCGCGGGCATCGACGACCTCACTCACACCGGGGACAAGACGACCACGACGGTCGCCATGGACTTCGGCCGCATCACGCTCGACCAGGACCTGATCCTGTACCTCTTCGGTACGCCGGGCCAGGACCGCTTCTGGTTCATGTGGGACGACCTGGTGCGCGGCGCGATCGGCGCCGTCGTCCTCGTCGACACCCGCCGCCTCGCCGACTGCTTCCCCGCGGTCGACTACTTCGAGAACTCCGGCCTCCCCTTCGTCATCGCCCTCAACGGCTTCGACGGCGGACAGCCGTACAACCCGGACGAGGTGCGCGAGGCCCTCCAGATCGGCCCGGACACCCCGATCATCACGACCGACGCCCGCCACCGCGCGGACGCGAAGTCGACGCTGATCACTTTGGTGGAGCACGCGCTCATGGCGCGGCTGCGGTAATTTCAAGCCCCGCAGGGGGCACCTCCCAGCGTTAGCTGGGGGAGATTGAGGCGCGGGGTCCGGGGCAGAGCCCCGAGTCCGCGCCCCCGTCCCACCGCAGGCAAACGCACTGAGGCCCTCCTCCCGATTCGGGAGGAGGGCCTCAGCCACGTGTACGGCTCAACGCCAGCTGTGCGGCGCCCGGAACCCCGGCTCGCGCTCCAGACGACGCCACCCCGCCCGGTCCCGCCGAAGGCGAGGCGCGTCAGGAGTGGCGGCGGCGCGGGACAGCAGGATCGCGGTGATGGCCGCGACCTCCTCGGGCTCGGCGTGGCCCTTCTCGACGCGGATGTCAGGCATGGACATGTGGCAGGTCTCCTACGAGTAGTGCCGGTTACTGCGGCGGGTTGCCGTGCTTGCGGGACGGCAGGTCGGCGTGCTTGGTGCGCAGCATCGCCAGGGACCTGACCAGCACCTCGCGCGTCTCGGCGGGGTCGATCACGTCGTCGACCAGGCCGCGCTCCGCCGCGTAGTACGGGTGCATCAGCTCGGCCTTGTACTCCTTGACCATCTTCTGGCGCATCGCCTCGGGGTCCTCGGCCTCGGCGATCTGCCGGCGGAAGATCACGTTGGCCGCGCCCTCCGCGCCCATGACCGCGATCTCGTTGGTCGGCCAGGCATAGGTGAGGTCGGCACCGATGGACTGGGAGTCCATGACGATGTACGCGCCTCCGTACGCCTTGCGCAGGATCAGCGAGATCCGGGGCACGGTGGCGTTGCAGTACGCGTACAGCAGCTTGGCGCCGTGCCGGATGATGCCGCCGTGCTCCTGGTCGACGCCGGGCAGGAAGCCGGGGACGTCGAGCAGCGTCACGATGGGGATATTGAAAGCGTCGCACATCTGGACGAACCGTGCGGCCTTCTCCGAGGCCTCGATGTCCAGGACGCCCGCGAGGGCCTGCGGCTGGTTGGCGACGATGCCGACGACCTGGCCGTCGAGTCGGGCGAGCGCGCAGATGATGTTGCGCGCCCAGCGCTCGTGGATCTCCAGGTAGTCGCCGTCGTCGACGAGTTCCTCGATGACCTTGGTCATGTCGTACGGGCGGTTGCCGTCGGCCGGGACCAGGTCGAGCAGGACGTCGCCGCGGCGCTCCGCCGGGTCGTCGGACTCGATGGTCGGCGGGTTCTCCCGGTTGTTCTGCGGGAGCATCGAGAGGAGGTAGCGGACCTCGGCGAGGCAGGTCTCCTCGTCGTCGTACGCGAAGTGCGAGACGCCGGAGGTCTCCGCGTGGACGTCGGCGCCGCCCAGGCCGTTCTGAGTGATCTCCTCGCCCGTCACCGCCTTGACCACGTCCGGGCCCGTGATGAACATCTGCGAGGTCTCGCGGACCATGAACACGAAGTCCGTGAGGGCGGGGCTGTACGCCGCGCCGCCCGCGCACGGGCCGAGCATCACGCTGATCTGCGGGATGACACCGGACGCCTTGGTGTTGCGCTGGAAGATGCCGCCGTAACCGGCGAGCGCGGAGACGCCCTCCTGGATACGGGCGCCCGCGCCGTCGTTGAGCGAGACCAGCGGGGCACCGGCCGCGATGGCCATGTCCATGATCTTGTGGATCTTCGTGGCGTGGGCCTCACCCAGGGCGCCGCCGAAGATCCGGAAGTCGTGCGCGTAGACGAAGACCGTGCGGCCCTCGACCGTGCCCCAGCCGGTGATGACACCGTCGGTGTGGGGCTTCTTGGCCTCCAGGCCGAAGCCGGTCGCCCGGTGCCGGCGCAGCTGCTCGACCTCGTTGAACGAACCCTCGTCGAGGAGCAGCTCGATGCGCTCGCGCGCCGTCAGCTTGCCCTTCGCGTGCTGGGCCTGCGTCGCCTTCTCGCTGGGTCCGGCCAGTGCCTGCGCACGGATCGCGTGCAGCTCGGCCACGCGTCCGCGTGCGTCGGTGGGCTCGTCCCCCGGGTTCGAGGCGGTGTCGTCCAAAACGGTCATGTAGTGACCTTACGAAACGCACATGGGGAAACGGGCCGTCGACTCTGTACAGTCTCCGGCCCGTTTTCCTGGTAGCCCTGAACAGAACCCTCCCGCGAGGGGGGTGAAGTGACTGCTCAGCGCGGGTCCGTCTTGTAGACGTCACACAAAGCGGCGCTCTGAGACCCGCCTCACACCAGCTCCGCGACCGCGCGCTACACGCACGCCCGAAAGGGCGACACCGGCCATATCGGGCTGTAATCGAGAGGACACGCATCGTTTGATGTTGAACATTGAACATCATCGCGCTACAGTCGGATCCGTTGATGGTTCAACTTTCAACATCACCGCATCTCTCCACCTGGCACCACCCGTGCCGCCCGTCCCCAAGGAGCACGTCATGGGCATCTTCGGCCGCAAGAACGAGTCCGCCACCACCCCCGCCGCTGCCGCCGCGCAGGCGAACCCGGACCTCGCCTCCGTCACCGGCGACTACACCGTCGACCCCGCTCACACCTCGCTCGGCTTCGTCGCCCGGCACGCCATGGTGACCAACGTGAAGGGCGGCTTCAGCGACTTCACGGGCTCGCTGCACCTGGACGGCTCGGACCCGGCGAAGTCCACCGCCTCCTTCGACGTGCAGATGGCGAGCATCTCGACCGGTAACGAGGACCGTGACGGCCACCTGAAGAGCGCCGACTTCTTCAAGATCGACGAGTTCCCGACGATGACCTTCCGGTCGACCTCCGCCGAGTCCCTGGGCGGCGACGACTACCGCATCACGGGCGACCTGACGATCCTCGGCACCACCAAGCCGCTCAGCATCGACCTGGAGTTCAACGGCGTCGCGAAGGACCCGTTCGGCAACGAGCGCGTCGGCTTCGAGGGCAAGACCGAGATCCTGCGCTCGGAGTGGGGCCTGACCTGGAACGCCGCGCTCGAGACCGGTGGCGTCCTGATCTCGGACAAGATCAAGCTGAACTTCGACATCTCGGCCATCAAGGAGGCCTGAGGTTCAGCCACGAGTTGCGGCGGCCACGAGGTACGTGGCCGCCAACTCGGCGTAGAGGGCGCCCCGTTCGAGCAGCTCGACGTGGGTGCCCTTGGTGTGTGTGCGGTGTGTGTGCGCGAACCCGCGTGCGAGACTGCCTCCTATGGCGCCCCCTGAGCGACGTGCCGACGCCGAGGGCGTCAGACGGGAGATCCTCGACGAGAGCGCGGGATCCGCGCCGTACGTGCTGCGCGACACCCGCGTCACGGGAGCGCTGCGGCTGGACGGGGCGGAGGTCCGGCGGGCCGTGCGGTTCGAGGCCTGCCGGTTCGACGAAGCGGTGAGCCTGGAGGGGGCGAGCACGCTCGGCGTCGCGTTCACGGAGTGCGTGCTGCCGGGGCTGCACGCCTCGACGGCCCGGTTCGGCGGGCGCGTCGACCTGCGGCGGTCGACGATCGGCGAGCGCGACGGGGCCGGGAGCGCCGTGGACCTGGTGCACGCCGACCTCGCGGGCGGCATCCGGCTCGACGGGGCGCACCTGGTCGCACCGGGGCGGATCGCCCTGGAGGGCGGTGGCGCCGTGGCACGGGGCGGAGTGTTCTGCGAGAACGGGTTCGTCGCGGAGGGCGAAGTCGGCTTCCCCGGCGCCGAGTTGCCGGGCGGACTGTGGATGCGCGGCGCCCGCATACGCGTGGGGGCGGCGGACGCGTACGCGTTCCACGGCGACGGCCTCAGCGCGTCGAACGTACGGTGCCAGGGCCTGCGGGCCGACGGCAGGATCAGGCTGCGCGGGGCGAGGGTGACGGACCTCGTCTCCTTCCAGGACGCCGAACTCGGCGGCACCGGCTCCTCGTTGATGTGCGTGGGCATGCGCGCCGAGGCCATCGACCTCGCGTTCGCGCGCACCCCGGCCGGCGGGGTGAACCTGCGCAACGCGTACGTGGCCAGGCTCCAGGACGACCCCCGGACATGGCCCGCGACGCTGGGCCTCGACGGACTGACGTACGACTGGCTGGGCGATGTCGCTCCCACGCGCCGCGAGGATGTCGCGAACCGGCTGGCATGGCTGCGCCGCCACCCCGTCTACGCGCCGCAGCCGTATGAGCAACTCGCCGCGCACTACCGGCGTTCAGGGCACGAGGACGAGGCCCGCCGGGTCCTCCTCGTGCGGGAGCGCAGACGGCGCGGCACGCTCGGCCCGGCCGGGAAGGCGTGGGGGCGGCTGCTCGACGGGACCGTCGGGTACGGCTACCGCCCCTGGATCGCCGGGATCTGGCTCGCCGTGCTCACGCTCATCGGCGCGCTCGTCTTCCACGCGTACAGGCCCGTACCGAACAAGCCGGGTGAGGGCGCGCCCTTCAACCCGGTCGCGTACACCATCGACCTCCTGATCCCGATCGGCGGCCTCGGCCAGCGCGGGGGCTGGCACTGGGCCGAAGCGGGCGTGCAGGGCCTGTCGTACGCGCTGATCGCGGTCGGCTGGATCCTGACGACGACGCTGCTCGCCGGTGTGACGCGGACGCTCAGCCGGAACTGACGCGTGCGTGACGCGCGCCACATTCCCGCGTCCGCGTGTCACACCCCGCACTCCCCCATCCGTCACCTCCGTGAGCAGCCACGGGAGGAACCGGATGTCCGCACGTACGGAACGCAACGCGCCCGCCCCCGCCAAAGGCGAACGCCTCGCCGACTGGGCGGACGGGCGGCTCGGGATCTACGGACTCGGCCGCACGTATCTGCGCAAGGTGTTTCCCGACCACTGGTCGTTCATGCTGGGCGAGATCTGCCTCTACACCTTCCTCATCCTGATCCTCACCGGCGTCTATCTGACGCTCTTCTTCCATCCGTCGATGAACGAGGTGACGTACGACGGCAGTTACGTGCCGCTGAAGGGCATCCGGATGTCGGAGGCGTACTCCTCGACGCTCGACATCAGCTTCGACGTGCGGGGCGGTCTGCTCATCCGGCAGATCCACCACTGGTCGGCGCTGATCTTCGTCGCGGCGATGTTCGTGCACATGATGCGGCACTTCTTCACCGGCTCGTTCCGCAGGCCCCGCGAGCTGAACTGGCTGTTCGGCTGGTTGCTGCTGTTCCTCGCCCTCTTCGAGGGTCTGCTGGGCTACTCGCTTCCCGACGACATGCTCTCCGGCGCGGGCATGCGGCTGATCGAGGGCATGACGCTCGCCATTCCGGTCGTCGGCACGTATCTGTCGTTCTTCTTGTTCGGCGGCGAGTTCCCGGGGGACGACATCGTGGCCCGCTTCTACTCGATCCACGTCCTGCTGCTGCCCGGCATCATGGCGGTCCTCGTCGTCACCCACCTGATCCTGGTCTTCTACCACAAGCACACGCAGTATCCGGGCCCGGGAAAGACCGAACGCACCGTCGTGGGCGAGCCGTTCTACCCGAACTACGTCGCCAAGGCGGGCGGCTTCTTCTTCCTCGTGTTCGGCGTGGTCACGCTCGTCTCGGCGGTCGCGTCCATCAACCCGGTCTGGGTGTACGGCCCTTACCGCCCGGACCACGTCTCCACCGGCGCCCAGCCGGACTGGTACCTGGGGTTCGCGGAGGGCCTGGTGCGGGTGATGCCGGGCTGGGAGATCGTGCTGGGCGGCCACACTCTCGCGCTCGGCGTCTTCATCCCGTTCCTGGCGTTCCCGCTGTGGCTGGTGCTGATCGGGGTGTATCCGTATCTGGAGGCGTGGATCACCGGCGACAAGCGGGAGCACCACCTCCTGGACCGGCCCCGGAACCGCCCGGTGCGCACGGCCCTCGGGACGGCCTGGCTGACCGGCTTCCTCGTCGCGATGGCGGCCGGCGGCAACGACCTCTGGGCCACGCACTTCCACCTCTCGGTGAACGCCATCACGTGGTTCGCTCGGGTGGCGCTGTTCGCGGGACCCGTCCTCGCGTTCATCGTGACGAAGCGGGTGTGCCTGGGGCTCCAGCGCCGCGACCGGGAGAAGGTCCTGCACGGCCGGGAGACGGGCCGCGTCAGGCGCCTCCCCCACGGCGGGTACGTCGAGGTCCACGAGCCCCTGGACCAGGGCGAGTCCTACCGCCTCACCCAGCACGAACAGCCCGCCGCCCTGGCCCCGCTCCCGGACGAGGACGAGCACGGCGTACGCCGTCGGGTGCGGGCGGCGCGGCGGCTACGGGTGGCGTTGTCGCGGTGGATGTTCGGGGAGGGGACACAGGTGCCGAAGGCGCGGGCGGCGGTCACGGCCGGGGACCGCGATGAGGGCGAGCGGCAGGAGGTTCGCTAGAAGCCGCCCCCGAAGTCGCCGCCTCCCCCGCCACCACCGAAGTCGCCCCCGCCACCGCCGTCGCCGAAGCCGCCGAAGTCGCCCGGGTCGAAGTCGGAGCCGGAGACGTCGCCGCCGTCGAATCCGCCGCCGCCGTAGTCACCGCCGCCGTAGTCGGCGGCGTAGGCGGGGCTCGCCAGCATGGAGCCGAGCACCGTGCCGACGAGCAGGCCGGGCAGCATGCCGCCGCCGAAGTAGCCGCCGGCCCACGGGCCGTACGCGGGACCCGCCTCGTAGTACGGGCGGCGCTCCCCCGCCCCCGCGTCGACCGTGCGCACGTGCGGGTCCTCGCCGTCCCGCAGCCGTGTCGCGTCCGCCGCGCAGACCGGGACCTCGCGGGAGGCGCCGCCGGGCGGCGTCCACTGGGCGTCCTCGGTGGAGGGGCCGTGGCGCGGGTCGAAGAAGCACGGCGCCCTGCGCTCGGGCAGCGGGCGGCCCTCGCGGCGCGCGGCGAGCTGCGCGAGGGAGAACCGGCCGTCCTCCAGGGCCTGCGTCACACCGCGTACGTCGTCGGGCCGCCGGGCGTCGTTCATGTACTGCTTGGCCTTCTCGTACGCGTCGAGCGCCCGCTCGAAGTCCGCGCGCATCGCGTCGTCGGCCCCGGCCTCCGCCGGGTGGAAGTCGAGCCGGTCGAGCTCCTCGCCGAACGCGGTGATGTCCTCGTCCACCACGACCCGCAGCTTGTCGAGGGCCTCGCGCTGCTCCTCCTCGCGCCGGCGCCGCTTGCGCCTGCTCAGGGCGTACGCACCGGCTCCGCCGACCACGACGACCGCGCCGACGCCGATCAGGGGGCCGACGGAGACGCCGCCGTCGCCGCCACCCGCGTCCCAGGCGGCCGGGGACGAGCCCTTGGCCGTACGGACCGACGTACTCACGAAATCGTCGAGCTGGCTCTTGGTCGACTGGCCCTGAACGCTGTCCACCGCGTTCTGGACGGCCTGCTGCGACATGACCCGGGAGTCCGCGCGCGCGTCGAACCGATCGCCGAGGCGGACCCCGTACACGCCCACGATCCCGGTCTTCGACCGCAGGTCGGTGAACAGCTTCTGCGTCGGGAAGTCGGCGGGCAGCACCGCCACCATCACCGGCTTGTCCGCGTCCTTGATCCTGCTCTCGAGCGCGTCGACGTCGTCCGACGTCAGGCCGTGGGCCGCGCCGGGCGCGACGTAGACAGGGCTCTTCTCCAAGGCGTCGGCCACGGTGGACACGTCCGTGGCCGCCGAGGCGGGTGGCGCCACCATGAGGGTGGCGCCCAGAGCGAGGAGCGGGGCGGCGAGGGCGGCGATAAAGGGCCTCATGTATCGACGCTAACTCGCTTTGCGCACAAATGCGGGTGCTTACTCGACCGGTTCCACGCCAGCCCGCAGCAGCCCGAAGGTGTAAGCGTCCTCAAGAGCGCCCCACGACGCCGCGATCACGTTCTCGGCGACGCCGACCGTGGACCACTCGCCGGTGCCGTCGCTCGTGGAGATCAGGACGCGGGTCGTGGAGGACGTGCCGTGCTTGCCCTCCAGGATGCGGACCTTGTAGTCGACCAGCTCCAGCTTCGCGAGCTGCGGGTAGATCCGCTCCAGGCCGACGCGGAGCGCGCGGTCGAGGGCGTTGACCGGGCCGTTGCCCTCCGCGGTGGCGACGATGCGCTCGCCCTTGGCCCACAGCTTCACGGTGGCCTCGTTGGCGTGGGAGCCGTCGGGGCGGTCCTCGACGATCGCGCGCCAGGACTCGACGCGGAAGTACTTGCGCTCCCTGCCCTCGACCTCGGCGCGCATCAGCAGCTCGAACGACGCGTCCGCGGCCTCGTACGTGTAGCCCTGGAGCTCGCGCTCCTTGACCCGCTCGACGACCCGGCCGACCAGCTCGCGGTCGCCGCCGAGGTCGACGCCGAGCTCCTTGCCCTTGAGCTCGATGGAGGCGCGGCCCGCCATGTCGGAGACCAGCATCCGCATGTGGTTGCCGACGAGGTCCGGGTCGGTGTGCTGGTACAGGTCCGGGTCGACCTTGATCGCGGAGGCGTGCAGGCCCGCCTTGTGCGCGAACGCCGAGACCCCCACGTAGGGCTGGTGCGTGGACGGGGTGAGGTTCACGACCTCGGCGATGGCGTGCGAGATCCGGGTCATCTCGCGCAGCGCGCCGTCGGGCAGGACCTTCTTGCCGTACTTGAGCTCCAGGGCGGCGACGACCGGGAAGAGGTTGGAGTTGCCGACGCGCTCGCCGTAGCCGTTCGCCGTGCACTGGACGTGGGTCGCGCCCGCGTCCACGGCGGCGAGGGTGTTGGCGACGGCGCAGCCCGTGTCGTCCTGGGCGTGGATGCCGAGCCGGGCGCCGGTGTCGGCGAGGACGGTGGAGACGACCGCCTGGACCTGGGCGGGCAGGAAGCCGCCGTTGGTGTCGCAGAGGACGACGACGGAGGCGCCCGCCTCGTGCGCGGCCCGGACGACGGACTTCGCGTACTCGGCGTTGGCGCGGTAGCCGTCGAAGAAGTGCTCGCAGTCGACGAAGACCCTGCGGCCCTGCGCGACCAGGTAGGAGACGGTGTCGCGGACCATCTCCAGGTTCTCTTCGAGGGTCGTGCGCAGGGCCAGCTCGACGTGCCGGTCGTGCGACTTGGCGACCAGGCAGACCACCGGGGCGCCGGACTCCAGCAGGGCCCGCACCTGCGGGTCCTCGCTCGCCTTGGCGTTCGCCCTGCGGGTGGCGCCGAAGGCGACGAGCCGCGCGTGCTTGAAGTCGATCTCTTCCTTCGCGCGGGCGAAGAACTCGGTGTCCCGGGGGTTGGCGCCGGGCCAGCCGCCCTCGATGAAGCCCACGCCGAAGTCGTCCAGATGCCGGGCAATGGTCAGCTTGTCCGCGACGGTGAGGTTGATGCCCTCGCGCTGCGCGCCGTCGCGCAGCGTGGTGTCGAAGACGTGGAAAGCGTCGGAGGAATCGTCGAGTTCGCCGGTGCGTTCGCTCGGGTTGCTGCTCATGCTGATCTGGCTCCTGTATGGGATCTCGGTCTACCGGAATGACCGGTTCCACCGTCCATCTATGATCCCTCGCGCTCTCCGTCCGGCTAAGGGTGGGCCAGAAACAGAAAAACCCCTCGCGGGTGCGAGAGGTCTGCGCGCGGGTCGAGGACGACGGTGTCCACCTGTACCGGGTCGTACGAGGTGGTCACTGCGGACCGGCGCGCCTGCTGCCAATAATCATTGCCAACGAGAGCACGCCCGCAGTCTGCCACAGCCCAGCCGAGGGCCGAGCCGTGGTCTCACGATGCGGTCAGGCGGGCGCATCACCCACATGGGCTAAGCGGATCGGTTGTGCGGGCTGGAGTTCAACACGGTGGCTAGCTTCACGAGCAGCAAGGATCTTCGTCCATTGTTCTCGTCCCGTAACGGGATCCCCCTCCCATTTGAGGGCCACCGTTACCAGCACCAGCCAACACAGCATCATTGGAGGTGAACGAAGTTGGCTACGTTTCACGTAGGCGAGAAGACCCACCAGTCCGTGCTTCCTCAGCGGTCTGCTCTGGAATCCGAGTCAGTAGACACCCCCCGGATCGGGGACGAAACAGGGCCCGGACACCGCACTCGTGCGGTAACCGGCGTGGAACATGTGCGAGGGGAGATGCCCGACACCTCACCTGGCGTCGGGCACGTCACCCCCAGCCGTCCGGCTGGGGAGAGGGCCCGTGAGGGCCACCCCATCGTGTTCGTCCTGGACAAGCACGGCCGTCCACTGCAACCGACCAACCCCGCCCGGGCCCGCAAACTCCTCAAGCAGGGCCGGGCCGTCGTGGCTCGGCACACCCCGTTCGTCATCCGGCTCAAGGACCGCACCGTCGCCCAATCCGAGGTGGACGGGGTGGAACTCGGCATCGACCCCGGCTCCAAGCACACCGGGATCGCCGTGTTCACCGCCAAGGATGGTGAGCGCCGTGGCCTGTACGCGATCGAGTTGTCCCACCGGGGCGGGACCATCCGGGACAAGCTGGCCGCCCGCGCCGCCTACCGGCGTGGTCGCCGATCACGCAACCTGCGCCACCGTGCGCCTCGTTTCGCCAACCGGACCCGTCCCGAAGGCTGGCTGGCCCCATCGCTTCGTCACCGCGTGGACACCACCATGTCGTGGACGAAGCGGCTCGCCCGCTGGGCACTCATTCGCGCCGTGCACGTGGAACGTGTCGCCTTCGACGTGCACGCCATCACCAACGGCGGCCCTCTGGAGGGAGCCGAGTATCAGCACGGCACTCTGGCCGGGACCGAGGTTCGCGAATACCTTCTGGCCAAATGGGGCAGGGCCTGCGCCTACTGCGACGCCACCGGCGTACCCCTCAACGTCGACCACATCCACCCCCGCTCACGCGGCGGCAGCGACCGCATCTCCAACCTGTGCACCGCCTGCATCCCCTGCAATGACAAGAAGTCCAACCAGCCCGTCGAGGACTTCCTCAGGGACTCTCCGCGCCGTTCGGCGCGCATCCTCGCCCAGGCCAAAACCCCACTCCGCGACGCGGCGGCCGTCAACTCCACGCGGCGGGCGCTGTGGCGCGCCCTGAACGCCACCTTCCCCACGGTGCACACCGCATCCGGTGGCCGTACCAAGTGGAACCGGCAGCGCACCAGCACGCCGAAGACCCACACGTTGGACGCCCTGTGCGTAGGCCGTTTCGACGTTCTCGCCCGCATCCCGGCCCGCGTCCTCGCGGTCGCGGCTACCGGACGCGGCACATACGCCCGTACCCGCACCGACAAGTACGGCTTTCCCCGCCTGCGTCTCCCCAGGCGGAAGCACGCCTTCGGCTACCAGACGGGAGACCTCGCCCGAGCCGTTGTCCCCAGTGGCAAGAAGACCGGCACACACACCGGCCGGATCGCCGTCCGGGCCACCGGCAGTTTCAACATCAAAACCGCCCACGGCCTAGTCCAGGGCATCCGCCATCAACACTTCCGCCTCCTCCAACGAGCAGACGGCTACGGCTACAGCACCCGCGCAGAAGGAACCCCGACGCCTGTCCGCTGACGACAGTGGAGAGTCGCCAGCGGACAGACGTCGACCAGCGGCCCTTGCGATGCGCGACCACCCGCCCACTCGCTCGGCGGGCAGAGCTGCGCACGATGTGGTCAGGCGTTCTGCTTCGCGGGTTCGCCGCTGACGGGTGCCTCCGCCTTGACCTTGTTCAGGTCGATGTCGCGGGTCTCGCGCATCAGCAGGTAGACGATCAGCGAGACGGCCGCGCACCCGGCGACGTACCAGTAGTAGCCGGACTCGATGCCCGCGTCCTTGAACCAGAGGGCGACGTATTCGGCGGTGCCGCCGAACAGGGCGTTGGCGATGGCGTACGGGAGGGCGACGCCGAGGGCGCGGATGCCCGTCGGGAAGAGTTCCGCCTTTACGCAGGCGTTGATGGACGTATAGCCCGTGACGATCACGAGAGCGAGCAGCGAGAGGCCGAGGGCCGGCCAGAACGAACCCGCGTGCTGGAGCAGCGTCATGATCGGGACCGTCAGGAAGGTCGAGCCGATCGCGAAGGTGATCAGGAGCGGGCGGCGGCCGATCCGGTCGGAGAGCGCTCCGGCGACCGGCTGCAGGCAGGCGAAGACGACGAGCGCGCAGAACGAGACGAGGGTCGCCGTCTCCTTGCTCAGGCCCGCCGAGTTGGACAGGTACTTCGTCAGATACGTCGTGTACGTGTAGTACGCGACGGTGCCGCCCATGGTCAGCGCGATGACCAGGAACGCCTCGCGCTTGTGCGCCCACAGCGCCTTGAGGGTGCCCTTGTCGTCGCCGCCCACGGTGGCGTCGGCGTCGGCCGACTCCTCGTAGACGTCGGTCTCCAGCATGTTGCGGCGCAGGTAGAAGATGACCGCCGCGCCGAGGGCGCCGACGATGAACGGGATGCGCCAGCCCCAGCTGTGCAGGGCCTCGTCGGACATCGTGCGCTGGAGCAGGATCTGCAGGCCGAGGCCGACGATCTGGCCCGCCGTCATCGACACGTACTGGAAGCTGGAGGCGAAGCCGCGCTTCTCCGGGCTGGACGCCTCGGTGAGGTACGTGGCGCTGGCCGCGTACTCGCCGCCGACCGAGAGGCCCTGGAGCAGGCGCGCGATCAGCAGCACCGCGGCGCCGCCGTATCCGGCCACTCCGTAGGTCGGCGCGACGGCGATGAGCACCGCCGACGCGGACATCAGGCTGACCGTGAGCGTCAGCGCGGCCTTGCGGCCCTTGCGGTCACCGACCCGGCCGAGCAGCCAGCCGCCCACGGGGCGCATGAAGAAGCCGACGGCGAAGATGCCGGCGGTGTTCATCAGCTGGGCGGTCGGGTTGTCGCTCGGGAAGAAGGATCCCGCGAAGTACGTCGCGAAGCTCGCGTACACAAACCAGTCGAACCACTCGACCATGTTCCCGGCCGAGCCGACCAGGACCTTCTTCCATTGTTCTCGTTCCATAATCGGCAGGTTGCGGGACGGGCCTCACCCAGAGCAAGGGTGTACCTGACAACGATCACGCTTACTTGCGTTCATAGTGTTCAGGCACGGGATTCACGGGCCAGTTCGGCGAACGTCGCGAGCCAGTGGTCGGTCGTGAAGTCGCCGCTCTCGACGGCCGGAAGCCCGGCGTCCAGGTGCTCCTGCGCGGCCTTCGTGAGCCGCTCGCGCACGGCTCCCTGCGGCAGGGCGTTCGCGATCGCGCGCAGGGCGGCGGCGCGGGAGAGCGCGAGGCCGAGGAGGTGGCCGATCTGCGGGTCGCTGTGGTCGGAGACGACCGGTACGTCGAGCAGGGGGCAGGGGGCGCCGGTGGCGAGGGCGGGGAGGAAGCGGTCGAGCCAGGCGGCGAAGTCGTCGGCGTTCTCGGATTCACCGTGCTCGAACACGCGGCGCATCGCGTCGGCCTCTGCCAGGGACGGCGACAGGAAGTCCTGGCCGGAGGGCTCCCAGTGGGCGGGCGCGTCGTGGTCGTCGGCGAACCAGCTGCGCAGGCGGTCGCGTACGGCGTCGAGCGTGCGGGCGGGCAGCCCGGCCCGCTCCCCCGTGTCGAGGATGAGGCCGAGGGCGAAGGCGCTGTTGGGGTGGTTGCCGTGGCGTACGGGATACGTGGCCTTGGGCAGCCAGTCCGCGAGGAGGCGGTCGACCGCGTCCACGGCGGGGGCGAAGGCCTCCGACCAGCGCGTGCCTTCGCATTCGGCCGCGAGTGCGATCAGCCAGGCCCAGCCGTAGGGGCGCTCGAAGCTCGGGCGGGCGAGGAGGTACTCGGCTTCCCGGGCGAGGTTCTCGCGCGTGAGGTGGCGGTCCAGTACGTCGGCGTGGGCCTCGGGCCGGGTCCGGAGCAGCAGCCAGTGCATGTGGACGGAGCTGTGCCAGTCGTAGGCGCCGTAGAAGGCGGGGTGGAGCTCGGAGGGGCGGGTCGTGTCGTCCGGTGAAGTGAGCAGGTGTGCGGGGAAGTTGGGGTATTCGCGGGTGACGTTGGCTGCCGCCAGCTGGGCGGTTTGCTCCGGGGTGGGCATGTGTTTCCGTTTCGGTTCGTCGCCGGGTGCGGTTCTCGTGTGGTTGCGTCTTTTGCGCAGTTCCCCGCGCCCCTAAAAGCGTCAGTGCGTTGCGCCCTCCGTTACTCGGAGGTCGTCGGTGGTCGATGCCGCCGCGAGCAGCAGCGCCCGGATGCCGGTGGCTACCGTTTCGACGGGGAGTGCCGGTGCCGCGCCGTCCGTGACCTGCTCCGGCACCCACGGCACGTGGACGAAACCGCCCCGCACGCCCGGGAGTTCGGTCGCCAGGAGGTGGCCGAGGCCGTACGCCACGTGGTTGCAGACGAACGTTCCCGCCGTGTTGGACAACGCCGCCGGGACCCCCGCCTCCCGCATCGCCGCCACGCACGCCTTCACCGGCAACGTGGAGAAGTACGCCGCTGGTCCGCCCGGCACCACTGGTACGTCGATCGGCTGGGACCCGGTGTTGTCGGGGATGCGGGCGTCGTCGACGTTGATGGCCACCCGCTCGACGGTGACGCCGGGGCGCCCGCCCGCCTGGCCGAGGCAGACGACCAGGTCGGGGCGGGTCTCGGCCACCGCGGCCCGCAGCACCGTCAGTGACTCGCCGAAGACGCACGGGAGTTGGACCGCCGTGACGTCCAGGCTGGTCGGTGGCGCGGCGGCGACCGCCTCCGCCGCCTGCCACGACGGGTTCACGGACTCACCGCCGAACGGTTCGAACCCGGTGAGCAGAACACGAGGCGTCGACGACCCCGGCATACGGACCTCCTAGAACGCGAAGAGCGACATGATCACGATGTTGCAGCCGAGGAGCGCGAAGCCCGTCGGCAACTGGGCCTTGATCGGCCCGTACTGGTCCTTCAGTTCGAGGAGTGTCGCCGGGACGATGTTGAAGTTGGCAGCCATGGGCGTGACGAGCGTGCCGCTGAAGCCCGCGAGCATGCCCATCGCGAGGACCGCCGGCTCGTTGCCGCCCATCTGCTGGATGAGCACCGGCCAGCCGATCGCCGCCGTCATGACGGGGAACGCGGCGAACGCGTTGCCCATGATCACGGTGAACAGGAACATGCCGACGCAGTACGCGATCACGGCCAGGTACTTGGAGTTGTCCGGCAGCACGGCGTTGGTGATCCTGCCGACCTGGCTGCCGACACCCGCGACCGCGAAGATCGAGCCGAGGACGGACAGGAGCTGCGGCAGCAGCAGCGCCGCGCCCATCGCCTCCAGCATCGAGCGGCCGGAGTGGATCGGCGTCGACACCTTGCGCTCGCCGGTGACCAGCATCCCGACGACGAGCGCCACGACGCAGCCGACACCGAGGCCGAGGAGGGTGGCCTGGCCGGTCTCGAAGAGGCCCGATTCGTCGAGGAAGGAGGCGCAGACGATCGCGACGATCGGGATGGTGAGCGCCGGGATGAAGAGCTTGTTGCCGAGGCGGGCCGCCGACTTCTCGCGCTGGTCCTGCGTGGTGGTGACCGGTTCGCCCTTGCCTATGAAGTTGAACCCGGCGAGCGCGATCAGCACGAGGACGGCGACGCCGAGGGGTTCGGCGGGCAGCGCCTTCGAGCCGCCCGCGACCCCGGTGCCGTAGGGGAAGGTCAGTCCGAGCAGTCCCCAGAAGGCCGCCGATGTCCAGCGCTTGGGGTTGGTCCGGTCGGTCGCCATCTGCACGGCCATGACGACGAAGACGAGACCGATCAGCCAGTAGAGCCATTCGACCTTGATCACTTCGAGGGCTCCTTCGGCAGCGGGATCTCGTGTTCGGCGACGGCGAGCGCCATCTCGCGCTCCAGCTGCCTGTCGAGGAGCAGCAGCCGTGCGCCGTGGATGACGAAGGCGCAGACGGCCAGCGGGATGGCCCACAGCGCGAGCTGGGTGGGTTCGAGGTGCTCGTGGTACGTCGAGTTCACGAATCCGGTGATCAGCAGGATCGAGCCGATCGCGATGAAGCAGTCCTCACCGAAGAAGACGCCGACGGTGTCGGCGGACGCCGAGTAGGAGCGCACCTTCTCGCGCATCTTGTCCGGCAGTACGGACCCCGCCTTGCGTTCGGCGGCGGCCTCCGCCATGGGGGCGACGAGCGGGCGGACGGCTTGCGCGGGGCCGCCGAGGTTGTTGAGGCCGAAGGCGGCGGTGACCTGGCGGACCAGCAGATACGCGGTGAGGAAGCGGCCGGCGCTGAGATTGCCGAGTTTCCCGATGAGCGTGCGGGCCTGTTCGCGCAGGCCGTAGCGCTCCAGGAGGCCGATCACCGGCAGCACGATGGCGAAGACGGTGACGGAGCGGCTGTCGGCGAAGGAGGTGCCGAAGGCGGCGAGGATCTCCAGCGGGTTCATCTTGCCGAGCAGTCCGGTGACGATACCGGCGACGCCGACCACGAGGACGGGATTGCGGCGCGTGACGAATCCGAGGATCACCACGAGCACGCCGAGCAGAACGATCATGCGGCGGCCTTTTCGATGAGGGACGCACTTATGGATGAGAGATGCACGGACCTTAGGGGATCGTTCAACGATCTAACAAGAGGTTCCGGAGTTCGGACGTCCGGGCGGACTTTCCAGGGCGCGAAAATCCTGACCCTTGTCGGATCGTTGAACGATCCTCTACGTTGAGCCCGTGATCCAGGACGTCATCGACCTCAATGCCGACCTCGGCGAAGGCTTCGGCCGGTGGACCCTCACCGACGACGAGGCCCTGCTCTCCGTGGTGACCAGTGCCAACGTCGCCTGCGGCTTCCACGCCGGCGATCCCTCCGTGATGCGCCGGGTCTGCGACCTGGCCGCCGAGCGCGGTGTACGGATCGGGGCGCAGGTCTCGTACCGGGACCTCGCCGGGTTCGGGCGGCGCGCGATGGACGTGCCGCCGGACGAGCTGGCGGCCGAAGTGGCTTACCAGATCGGTGCGTTGCGGGTGTTCGCGGAGGCAGCCGGTGCCGAGGTGGCGTACGTGAAGCCGCACGGGGCGCTCTACAACCGGACCGTGCGCGACGGGGAACAGGCCCGCGCGGTCGTCGAGGGCGTGCGGCTCGCGGGTGGGGAGCTGCCGGTGCTGGGGCTTCAAGGGTCTCAACTGCTGGCTATTGCTGAGGAGTTGGGGTTGCGTCCGGTGCGTGAGGCTTTCGCCGATCGCGCCTACACCCCCGAGGGCACGCTCGTGCCGCGCCGCGAGCCGAACGCCGTCGTCGAGGACGCGGACGCCGTGGTGCGCCGGTCCGTCGCGTTCGCGGTGGACGGCGGGGTCGAGGCGGTCGACGGTACTCAAGTCGCCGTCGCCGCGCGGTCGTTGTGCGTGCACGGTGACACCCCGGGCGCGGCGGCCATCGCGGCGCGGGTGCGGGTTGCGCTTGAGGCGGCCGGGGTCAAGGTCGGGGCGTTCACGTGAGCGTGGAGCTGCGCGTCAGGCCCGCCGGGCGGCACGCGCTGCTGGTGGAGTTCGCCGACGCCGAGCAGGCGGGGGCGTTCCACGCGGAGGTGCTGCGCAGGCGGGGCGCGGGGGTGCTGCCGCCGGTGCGGGAGATCGTGCCGGGGGCGCGGACGGTGCTGCTCGACGGGGTGGCGGAGCGGGATGCGCTCGCGCGCCAACTGGGCGAGTGGAATGTGCCGTTGGGCGCCGTGGCGGACGGGGACGTCGTGACGATTCCTGTCGTGTACGACGGGCCCGACCTGGCCGAGGTGGCGGAGCTGTGGGGGGTGTCCGAGGAGGACGTGGCCGCGCGGCACGCGTCGTATACGTACCGGGTGGCGTTCTGCGGGTTCGCGCCGGGGTTCGGGTATCTGGCCGGGTTGCCGGAGGAGTTGCATGTGCCGCGGCGGGCGACGCCGCGGACGCGGGTCCCTGCCGGGGCGGTTGCGGTGGCCGGGGGGTACTCGGCCGTGTATCCGCGGGCTACGCCGGGTGGGTGGCAGTTGATCGGGACGATGCGGGACCCTGCCGGGTTGTGGGATCCGTCGCGGGAGCCCGCGGCGCTCTTGGCCCCCGGGACCCGGGTTCGTTTCGCCGCGGCGGCGTTGACGCCTCGGGGCTCCGCCCCGGACCCCGCGCCTCAATCGCCGGCGGGGCTTGATATGCCCGGTGTCGGGCGCTCGGAGGGGCCTGGTCACGGGGTGGTGGAGCCGTGAGCGGCAAGATCACCGTCACCCGCGGCGGAGCGCTCACCACCGTGCAGGATCTCGGGCGGGGTGGGCATGCCCACCTTGGCGTGCCCCGGTCGGGCGCGCTTGATGAAAGCGCGCTGCGGCTCGGCAACCGGCTCGTCGGGAATCCCGAGGACGCCGCCGTGCTCGAAACCACGCTCACCGGGTGTGCGCTGCGCCCCGATCGCGGGGTCGCCGTTGTCGTGGGCGGGGCACCCTGCCCGGTCACCGTCGACGGGGCGCCCGCGGCCTGGGGTGCCCCCGTGCACGTACCCGCCGGAGCGACCCTCGACGTGGGGGCCGCCAGTGCCGGTGTGCGGAGCTACGTCGCCGTCGCCGGCGGCATCGCCGTCGAGGCCGTACTCGGGAGCCGGTCCACCGATCTGCTCTCCGGGCTTGGGCCCGTCCCCTTGAGCACGGGCGACGTGCTGCCCGTCGGGGAGGCACCCGGTACGCGGCCCGCCGCACCCGTGGCGGCGCCGTGGCCCGCTCCCCCGGCCGAGCTCGTCCTGCCGGTGCGGTTCGGGCCGCGTGAGGACTGGTTCACCGAGGCCGCGCGCCGGACCTTCCGCACCGCCACGTACACCGTCTCGGGCAACAGCAACCGGATCGGGCTGCGTACCGAAGGGCCCGCCCTGGAACGGGAGTTGGAGGGTGAGCTGCCCAGCGAGGGGATGGTCCTGGGTGCCGTGCAGGTGCCGCCGGACGGGCGGCCCGTGGTGTTCCTCCACGACCATCCGACGACCGGCGGCTACCCGGTGATCGCCGTCGTGGAGGAGGCCGCGCTCGCGGCGGCGGCCCAGGCGGCGCCCGGGACCCCGATCCGCTTCACGCTTTAGGTTCCAGACCCTCGTCCAGGAATTCCCGTACGTGGCCCATGACCTGGTCCCGGTCCGCGCGCAGGCCGATCGCCACCGCGATGGAGAAGCCGTCGAGCAGCGCCCGCAGGCGGGTCGCGAAGCGGTCCGGGTCGAGCGTGGTGAACTCACCGCGTGAGGTGCCCTCGGCGAGCAGCGCCACGAGGTCGCGGTGCCAGGCGCCCTCGATGGCGGCCTGGCGGGCGCGCGCGTCGTCGTCGGCGTTGCGCGAGCGGTTGAACACCTCAAGCCACAGCGTCCAGTGCGGGTCGCGCGGCGCGTTTGGGACGTACAGGTCGACGTACGCGTCGAGGCGTTCACGCACCCCGGCCGCACGGACCAGCAATTCCCTGCGCCGCGCGCCCAGCCGGCCCTCGCTCCACTCCAGCGTGCGCAGCAGCAGTTCGTCCTTGCTGCCGAAGTGGTACGCGAGGTGCCCGCTGCTCATGCCGACCTCGCGGCCGAGGGCGGCGAGCGTCAGCCGTTCGAGGCCGTGCTCGGCGATCATCGCCATGGTCGCGGCGAGCACGTCCTCGCGCGGCGGCGCCGGTGTGCGCCTGCGCTGCGTCCCGGTCACCGCTCAGGCCCCCCCGAGCGGCTGCTGCTGGGTGATGCAGTGGATGCCGCCGCCCGCCGCGAAGATCGTGCGGGCGTCGACGAGGGTGACCGTCCGGGACGGGAAGAGCCTGCGGAAGATCGCCGCGGCCTCCTCGTCGTTCGGGTCGTCGAAGCCGCACAGCACCACGCCGTCGTTGCAGAGGTAGTGGTTGATGTAGGAGTAGTCGACCCAGCCCTCGTCATCGGAGAGCACCGTCGGGGCCGGGATCTCGACGATCTCCAGGGGCCTGCCCTGCGCGTCGGTCTGCCCGGACAGTACGCCGATGATCTCCCTGCTGACCTCGAAGTCCGGGTGCGCCGGGTCCCGCTGCGAGTGGACGAGGACGACGCCGGGAGCCGCGAAGGCCGCCACGATGTCGACATGTCCACGCGTGCCGAACTCGCCGTAGTCCGCGGTGAGTCCGCGCGGCAGCCAGATCGCCTTGGACGTGCCGATCCGGGCGTGGATCTCGGCCTCGACCTCCTCCTTCGTCCGGCCGGGGTTGCGGCCCGCGTCGAGCTGCACCGTCTCCGTCAGGAGCACCGTGCCCTCGCCGTCGACGTGGATGCCGCCGCCCTCGTTGACGAGCGACGTCGAGTGCGCGGGCACACCGGCGAGGTCCGCGACATGGCGCGCGATCTTCGCGTCGTGCTCCCAGCGGGCCCAGCTCTGCGCGCCCCAGCCGTTGAACGTCCAGTCCACGGCGGCCAGTTCACCGCTCTCGCGCGACGTGACGAACGTAGGGCCGATGTCGCGCATCCACGCGTCGTCCAGGTCCCGCTCGACCAGCTCGACCGCCGGGTCGAGGAGCGCCCTCGCGGACTCCGACTGACCCGTGCCGACGACCATCGTCAGCGGCTCGTGGCGGCGCACCGTGTTGGCGACCTTCGCCCACGCGGAGCGCGCCCCGGCCAGCTCGCTCGCGTCGGAGAAGGTCGGGTTGGGGCCCGGCCACGCCATCCACGTGCGCTCGTGCGGGGCCCACTCGGGCGGCATCACATAGGTCGTCATCGCTTGGGTCCTCACAGGAAGTAGAGGCGGTTGAGGGAGACGGACTCGGCCGGCTCGGAGCGCAGCGGGTCGCCGTCGAGGGTGACGAGGCCGGTGCGCTGGTCGACGTCGACCGCTCCGGTACGGGAGTTGAGGCGCAGGTCGGCCGGGCCGATGCCGCGCGTGCCGCGGACCGCGACGCGGCGCCTGCGGGTGGGCATCGTGTCGTGCCCGTCGTCGACGGCGGCCTGCGCGACGAAGGCGACCGACAGCTCGGCGGCCGTCGCTCCGTACGCCCCGAACTGCGGGCCGAGGACGAGGGGTTCGCAGGTGTCGGTGGCGGCGTTGGGGTCGCCCACCACCCCGTACGCGGGGAAGCCGGACTTCAGGACGAGCTGCGGCTTCGCACCGAAGAACTCGGGGCGCCACAGGACGATATCGGCCATCTTGCCGGGCTCGATGGAGCCGATCTCGTGCGAGAGGCCGTGTGCGATGGCGGGGTTGATGGTCAGCTTGGCCATGTAGCGCAGGACGCGCTCGTTGTCGTGGCCGACTCCCGGGTCGCCGAGCTCGCCCTTCATCTTCCCGGCCATCGCGAACGTACGGCGCACGGTCTCTCCCGCGCGCCCCATGCCCTGCGCGTCCGAGGACGTGATGCCGATGGCGCCCAGATCGTGCAGTACGTCCTCGGCGCCCATCGTCCCGGCGCGGATCCGGTCGCGGGCCATCGCGGCGTCGCCGGGCAGATCCGTCTTCAGGTCGTGGACGGAGACGATCATGCCGTAGTGCTCGGCGACGGCGTCCCGACCGAAGGGGAGGGTCGGGTTCGTGGAGGAGCCGATGACGTTCGGGACGCCCGCCATCTTCAGGACGTTCGGTACGTGGCCGCCGCCGCAGCCCTCGATGTGGAAGGCGTGGATCGTGCGGCCTTCGAGCACCTTCAGGGTGTCCTCGACCGACAGGCACTCGTTCAGACCGTCGCTGTGCAGGGCGACCTGGACGTCGTGCTCCTCGGCTACGCGAAGGGCGGTGTCCAGGGCGCGGGTGTGCGCGCCCATGTCCTCGTGCACCTTGAACCCGCAGGCGCCGCCCTCGGCGAGGGCCTCGACCAGCGGGGCGCCGTCGGAGGACGAACCCCGGCCCAGGAAGCCGATGTTGACCGGCCACGCGTCGAAGGCGGAGAACGCGTGCTTGAGCGCCCACGGCGAGTTGACGCCGACACCCCAGACCGGGCCGAACTCCTGGCCGATGATCGTGGTGACGCCGGAGGCGAGCGAGGCCTCCATGATGCGCGGCGACAGCAGGTGCACGTGGGTGTCGACGGCCCCGGCGGTGGCGATCATGCCCTCGCCCGAGACGATCGTCGTGCCCGTGCCGACCACGACGTCGACGCCGTCCATGGTGTCCGGGTTGCCGGCCCGGCCGACGGCGTGGATCCGCCCCTCCCGAATCCCGATGGAGACCTTCCTGATCCCCAGCGCGGCGTCGATCACGACCACATTGCTGATCACGATGTCGCAGGTGTCGCGGACCGCGGCGGCCTTCAGGTGCAGCCCGTCGCGCGCGGTCTTGCCGAACCCGGCGAGGAACTCGTCCCCGTAGCTCTGGGAGTCGGACTCGACCATGATGGTGAGTCCCGAGTCCCCGAGCCTGACGCGGTCACCGGCGCGCGGGCCGTGCGTCCCCGCGTACTCGTACGGGGTCAGTCGGCGGGCTTCGGCGGCGTGGCCTCCGGGGCGGCTCATCGGCCATCCTCCTCAGTCTCGACGCCCAGATATCCGCAGGCGGCGGCGCGGCGCAGCGCCTCCTCGCGGGCTCCGGGCGCGTCCAGCGGTCCGTCGACGAGGCCCGCGAACCCGATGGCGACGCGGGCCCCGCCGATCGGCAGCAACCCCACGTCCTGGGTCTCCCCGGGCCCGAACCGCACGGACGACCCCGCGGGCACCGCGAGCCGCATCCCGTACGCCTCGTCCCGTACGAAGTCCAGGCGCGGGTTGGCCTCGAAGAAGTGGAAGTGGGAGGTGACGGAGACCGGGACGGTCGCCGTGTTGGTGACGGTGAGCGTCAGCACGGGCCGCGGGTCCTCATGCTCGGGCCCCGGCAGCAGGGCGCCGGGGGCGTCCTCGCCCAGGGAGCCGGAGTCCTCGCCGGAGCCGATCGGATCGCTCACGACCGCGAGCCGCGAGCCGTCGTCGAAGACCGCCTCGACGTGCACCTCGGTCACCACGTCGGCGACGCCCGGCAGCACGTCGTCGGGCCCGAGCGCGGAGCGCGCCGCCTCGATCGCCTCGGCGAGCCGCCTCCCGTCGCGGGCCGCCTCGCAGACGGTGTCCGCGATCAGGGCGGTCGCCTCCGGCACGTTGAGCCGCAGGCCGCGCGCCTTGCGGGCCCGTGCGAGCTCGGCGGCACCGAACAGCAGCAGCCGGTCACGTTCCGTGGGGGTCAGTCTCACGCCGTCACGCCTCCTCGTCGTACTTAGAACGCCACTCTAAACGCCAGCGGCTCAGTTGCACACCGACCCCTGCCGTACTGAAGTGAGCGTATAGATCGCGGTTCCAATGACTGGAGCCCGGAGAAGTGGGAAGTTCCGGCCCATGACAGAGACCACGAGATCTCCCGCCCGGACGAGGGCGATCCGCGCGGCGAAGTACACCGCCGCCGGGCTCCTGCGCTGCGGGCAGGTCCTGCTCATCGTTCTCGGCGCGCTGGGACAGGCCTCGAAGAAGGGCTCGGGCAGCCGGTCGAGCGGGTCCGGCGGCGACTGACCTGCCCCCGGACACGCGTCGGCCCCCGTTCCGCGGGCGCGGGACGGGGGCCGAACTGCTCAGGCGTAAGCCGGACTAGCCCAGCTCGTGCATCCAGCCGTGCTTGTCCTCGGCCTTGCCGCGCTGGATGTCCAGGAGCGCGTTGCGCAGCTTCATCGTGACCTCGCCGGCCTCGCCGCCCGACTGCTGCCACTCGGCGCCCGCGCGCTTGACCGTGCCGACCGGCGTGATGACGGCGGCGGTGCCGCACGCGAAGACCTCGGTCAGCTCGCCGGACTCGGTGGCGGCCTGCCACTCGTCGATGGAGACGCGGCGCTCCTCCGACTCGTAGCCCAGGTCGCGGGCGACCTGGAGGAGCGAGTCACGGGTGACGCCGGCGAGCAGCGAACCGGTGAGGGTGGGCGTGACGATCTTGTTTCCGTACACGAAGTACAGGTTCATGCCGCCCAGTTCCTCGACCCACTTGTGCTCGACGGCGTCGAGGTAGGCGACCTGGTCGCAGCCCTTCGCGGCGGCCTCGGCCTGCGCGAGCAGGGACGCCGCGTAGTTGCCGCCGGTCTTGGCGTCGCCGACGCCGCCGGGGACGGCGCGCACGCGGTCCTCGGAGAGCCAGATGGAGACGGGCTTCACGCCGCCGGGGAAGTACGCGCCGGCGGGCGAGGCGATGACGATGAAGAGGTACTCGTTGGCGGGCTTCACGCCCAGCCCGACCTCGGTCGCGATCATGAACGGGCGCAGGTAGAGGGACTCCTCGCCACCGTGCGCGGGCACCCAGTCCTTGTCCTGCTGGACGAGCAGGTCACAGGCCTCGACAAAGGTCTCGACCGGCAGCTCGGGCATGCCGAGGCGCCAGGCGGAGTGCTGGAAGCGCTTGGCGTTCATGTCGGGGCGGAAGGTGGCGACCGAACCGTCGGGGCGGCGGTAGGCCTTGAGGCCCTCGAAGATCTCCTGCGCGTAGTGCAGGACGTTCGTGGCCGGGTCGAGGGAGAGCGGTCCGTAGGGCACCAGCTGCCCGTCGTGCCAGCCCCGCCCCTCGGTCCACTTGACCGTCACCATGTGATCGGTGAAGTGGCGGCCGAATCCCGGACTGGCCAGGATCTCCTCGCGCTGTGCGGCGGACAGCGGGGTGGCGGTGGGCTTGAGCTCGATCGTGGGCGTCGTCATGGTTGCGTGTCCTTCACCGTTGGTTGTGACGGACCGCGTTCACGCCTGCACTCCCGGTACGAGGAAAGTCCGAGTTTCGCCGTACATCGCGGCCCCACGTTCGATTATCGCGCGGGACAGGGTGTGCTCGAAACGGACCTGGTGGGTACGGGTGCGTGAAACGGCGGCCCATGGGTTGATGGTCGCACCCAGGGGCCGCACAGGAACAGCCGCCGGGCGCGGTGTGCGACCCGGCGGCTGCTGTCGTGATGGTGAGCGCCGGGTCAGCCGGCTACTACTCGGGCGACGAGGGCGTCACCGATCTCGTCGGTGGAGCGCACGGCGTCGCCGCGCTCGCCGAGGTCCGCGGAGACCGCGCTCTCGATGCGGGCCGCTTCGGCCTCGTAGCCGAGGTGGCGCAGGAGGAGGGCGACCGAGAGGATCGTGGCGCTCGGGTCGGCCTTGCCCTGGCCCGCGATGTCCGGGGCCGAGCCGTGCACGGGCTCGAACATGGACGGGAACTCGCGGCTCGGGTTGATGTTCCCGGAGGCCGCGACGCCGATGCCGCCGGAGACGGCCGCGGCGAGGTCGGTGATGATGTCGCCGAAGAGGTTGTCGGTGACGATCACGTCGAACCGCGCCGGGTCGGTGACGAGGTAGATCGTCGCCGCGTCGACGTGGATGTAGTCGGTGGTGACGTCGGGGAACTCCTCCGCCACCTTGTTGAAGATGTTCGTCCACAGGTGGCCCGCGAAGGTCAGCACGTTGTTCTTGTGGACCAGCGTGAGCTTCTTGCGGGGGCGGGCCTGGGCGCGGGCGAAGGCGTCACGGACCACGCGCTCCACACCGAAGGCGGTGTTGACGGAGACCTCGGTGGCCACCTCGTGCGGCGTGCCCTTGCGGATCGTGCCGCCGTTGCCCGTGTACGGGCCCTCGGTGCCCTCGCGGACGACGACGAAGTCGATGTCCGGCTCACCCGCGAGCGGGGTCGAGACGCCCGGAAGGAGCTTCGACGGGCGCAGGTTGACGTGGTGGTCGAACGCGAAGCGGAGCTTGAGCAGGAAGCCGCGCTCCAGGACGCCGGACGGCACCGACGGGTCGCCGATGGCGCCGAGCAGGATGGCGTCGTGCTTCTTGAGCGAGTCGAGGTCGGCGTCGGTGAGGGTCTCACCGGACGCGTGGTACCGCTTGGCGCCGAAGTCGTACTCCTCGGTCTCCAGCTTCACATCCTGCGGAAGAACGGCGGAGAGGACCTTGAGACCCTGGGCCACGACCTCCTGGCCGATACCGTCACCGGGGATCACTGCGAGATTGATGCTGCGAGACATGCCAGCACCGTACTCCTCGTCCCATGGGATGACACGCGCTGTCCATGATGTGGACGTCCGCGCGATCGCCGCTTTTTGTTCACCCGTATGTATGGCGGTAGTTGGAAGTTACTGGGAAGTTCCCTTCCATGACCACCGCTCCTGACACCCCCAATGTCGGCATCCGCGAACAGCTCGCCCGGCGCCTGAGCATGCCCGAGCAACACGAGTACCTGCGGAGGAGGTTCAGCAGGCGCCGTGCCCTGACGGGGGCCGCGGCCTCGGTGGGCGGGGCCGCGCTGCTCGGCGGCGGCTCGGCGACGGGCGCGTACGCGGCGCCGCTCCTTCCGACGCGATCCGCCGCGCAGGTGGACGGCTCCCTCGTGGCCCCCTTCGGCCGGCACCTCGCCTTCGGCGCCGACCCGAAGACGCAGATGCGGATCTCGTGGCAGGTGCCGTTCGCGGTCAAGAACCCGTATCTGCGGGTGGGGTCGAAGCCCTGGGAACTGAGCCGGAAGATCCCGGCGGAGGCGCGCGCCCTGCACACCCCGTCCCTGTCGAAGAAGCTCCCGGAGGTCGAGCAGCTCTACCTCCACGCCGCGCTCGACAACCTCCAGCCCGGCACGACGTACTACTACGGCGTCGGCCACGACGGCTTCGACCCGGCCGACGCGGAGCGCCTGGGCACGCTCGGCACCTTCCGTACGGCGCCTGCCGCCCCGGAGTCGTTCGTCTTCACGGCCTTCGGCGACCAGGGCGTCAGCTACGACGCGCTCGCCAACGACCAGGTGATCCTCGGCCAGAACCCGTCCTTCCACCTCCACGCGGGCGACATCTGCTACGCCGACAGCAGCGGCCAGGGCAAGGAGTCGGACACGTACGACGCGCGCGTGTGGGACCAGTTCCTCGCGCAGACGGAGACGGTCGCGAAGTCGGTGCCGTGGATGGTGACGACCGGGAACCACGACATGGAGGCCTGGTACTCCCCCAACGGCTACGGAGGGCAGAGCGCCCGCTGGTCACTGCCCGACAACGGCCCTGACCCATCGAGCGCGCCCGGCGTCTACTCCTTCACGTACGGCAGTGTCGGCGTGATCGCGCTCGACGCGAACGACGTCTCGTACGAGATCCCCGCCAACAAGGGCTACACGGACGGGAAGCAGACCGCCTGGCTCGACAAGCGGCTCGGTGAGCTGCGGGCGCGGGACGACATCGAGTTCGTGGTCGTCTTCTTCCACCACTGCACGTACTCGACGTCGACGCACGCCTCGGACGGCGGGGTGCGCGACGCGTGGGTGCCGCTGTTCGCCAAGCACCAGGTGGACCTGGTGATCAACGGGCACAACCACGTCTACGAGCGCACGGACGCGATCCGGGGCACGGGGAACGGGGAGGTCGGCAAGCCGGTGCCGGTCGGCGCGTCGACCGATCCGACGCGCGACGGCATCGTGTACGTCACCGCGGGCGGCGCCGGCAAGGACCTGTATGGCTTCGGGCCGGGCGTGAAGGACAGCTACGAAGGCAACGTGCACGATCGCGAGTCGATCGTCACCTTCCACTGGACGAAGTCACGCCTGCCCGACCCGGACACCGTGGAGTGGTCCCGGGTGCGGTACACCGGCTTCTCGTTCCTCGCGGTGGAGGTGGCGAAGGGCCGGATGAAGGTGTCGGCACTCGCCGAGACCGGCGAGCGCATCGACCACTTCGAGGTACGAAGAGGCGCGTAGGTCTCAGTGACCGGTCTCGCCGCCGTTGTCCCTGCGGTCCAGCGAGCGCTGGAGGGCGGCGGCCGCGGTCCTGGCGGCCTGGCGGTCGGCTTCGCTCGACGGGGAGACGTGACGGACTCGGCGGCGGACGGGCGTCGCTGTGGCCATGAGGGATCGACTCCTTGAGAATCCGTGGGAATCCTCACGCGTCATGTGCGCAAGGGGATTTCGAGGCGCCGGAAGGGCGGGAAGCAGGAGCTGCAGGGGTTGCCTGCCAGGTGCTCCGGCTCGCGGCCGCCATTCGCCGGATCGGGCGAGTCGTTCGGCTTCTACAAAGCTAGGACAGGTCTCTGCTTCTGTCTCCACAATTACTCGGGCTTCCTACTATCTGAGACGGGACCCACGTCTCAGGCCCCACCAGCACCTCCGGCCACAGTGGTCACAGCGGTGGCCGAGTCCGGTCGCGCGGCCGGACCGGGCCATGGCGTGGCCGCCGCCCACGCACCACGATGGGCCCTTACCGGCCGGGCCGCGGTGGCCCGGCGGGCCCTGGGGAGGAGTCCCACCATGCGCGTCATCAGTCAGCGCCGGCTCGGCGGACCCGAGGTGCTCGAAGTGGTGGAGGTGGAGCGGCCCGAGCCACGGGCGGGCGAGGTACTGGTCCGGGTCCGGGCCGTGGGGGTGAACCCGGTGGACCGGCTGGCGCGCTCCGGCGACGCGCCGCTCTTCGGCGACCCGCCGTTCACGCTCGGCTGGGACGTCTCGGGCGTCGTCGAGTCGGCGGGCCAGGACGTCACCGAATTCCGGCCGGGCGACGAGGTGTTCGCCATGATCCGGGGCGGCGGCTACGCCGAGTACGTCCTGATCCGCACCGAGCACCTGGCGCCGAAGCCGGGCAACGTCGACCACGTCCACGCGGCGGCGGTGCCCGCGGCGGCGCTCACCTCGTGGCTCGCGCTCGTCGACAACGGGCAGATCGGTCCAGGGCGCCGGGTGCTGATCCACGCGGCGGCCGGCGGCGTCGGGCACGTGGCGGTGCAGATCGCCAAGGCCGAGGGCGCGTACGTGATCGCCACCGCGCGCGCCGACAAGCACGACTTCCTGCGCGAACTCGGCGTCGACGAGCCCATCGACTACACGACCACGGACTTCGCCCACTCCCTGCGCGACGTGGACGTGGCCTTCGACCTGATCGGCGGGGACTACGGCCCTCGCACCCTCGTCACCCTGCGCCCCGGCGGCCTGCTGGCCTCGGCGCTGCTCTGGGACCCCGGCGTCACCCAGGAGGACGCCGAGGCCCGCGGCGTCCGCTTCGCCCCCATCTCGGTCCAGCCCTCCGGCACCACCCTCCGCAAGGTCGCATCCCTCCTGGCAGCGGGCCGCCTCCGCCCCCACGTCTCAGCGACCCTCCCCCTGGAGGAGGCGGCCAAGGCCCACGAACTGGGAGCGTCCGGCCGCACGCAGGGCAAAATCGTCCTGACGGCCCCCTGACCAGAACCGTGGGCCGCCTTGCCCACCCCGCCGCCCAAGGCGGCAGATCGCCCAAGGCGGTTGCGGCGCCCGGCACCCCGCGAGGCCGACGCCCCCGGAGGGGGCGGGTGGGTGGGAGATGGGCGGCGGCACGGGATCGTAGCGCCGACAAATCAAGCCCCGCTTTTGGACGAGAGCCCGCGGGGTCCGGGGCGGAGCCCCGAGCCGTAGGACCGGACCACGCGACGTCGCCCCCGGCCGAGGCGGAACCTCGACCGGGGGCGACACACGCTGCAGGGGCGATCAGCCCATGTGCGGGTACACGTAGTCCGTCGGCGGCACCATCGTCTCCTTGATGGCCCGCGTCAACGTCCACCGCTGAAGGTTCTGCGGCGCACCGGCCTTGTCACACGTACCGGACGCCCGCCCGCCACCGAACGGCTGCTGCCCGACGACCGCACCGGTCGACTTGTCGTTGATGTAGAAGTTGCCCGCGGCGTAGCGGAGCTTCTCCATCGTGTGGGCCGCGGCGGCACGGTCGTTGGCGATGACCGAGCCGGTCAGCGCGTAGTCCGAGGCCGACTCCATCTGCTCCAGCATGGCGTCGTACTGGTCGTCCTCGTAGACGTGGACGGCGAGGAACGGGCCGAAGTACTCGGTGGAGAACACCTCGCTGGCCGGGTCCGAGCACTCGACGACGGTCGGGCGCACGAAGTAGCCGACGGAGTCGTCGTACGTGCCGCCCGCGACGATCGTGCAGGAGGCGTCGTCCTTGGCCCGGTCGATCGCGGCCTTGTTCTTGGCGAAGGAACGCTCGTCGATGACGGCGCCGATGAAGTTCGTCAGGTCGGTGACGTCACCCATCTTGATGCCGTCGACCTCGGCCGCGAACTCCTCCTTGAAACCGGAGTTCCAGATCGAGGCGGGGATGTACGCGCGCGAGGACGCCGAGCACTTCTGGCCCTGGAACTCGAAGGAGCCGCGGGTCAGGGCCGTCTTGAGGACGGCGCGGTCAGCGCTCGGGTGGGCGACGACGAAGTCCTTGCCGCCGGTCTCGCCGACGAGACGCGGGTAGGTGCGGTACTTGTCGATGTTGTTGCCGACCGTCTTCCACAGGTGCTGGAAGGTCTTGGTCGAGCCGGTGAAGTGGATACCGGCCAGGTCACGGTGGTTGAGCGCGACCTCGGAGACGGCCAGGCCGTCACCGGTCACCAGGTTGATGACGCCATTGGGAAGACCGGCCTCCTCCAGGAGCTGGAGCAGCAGCACGGCGGCGTGGGTCTGCGTCGGGGACGGCTTCCACACGACGACGTTGCCCATGAGGGCGGGGGCGGTCGGCAGGTTGCCCGCGATGGCCGTGAAGTTGAACGGCGTGATCGCGTAGACGAAGCCCTCCAGCGGGCGGTGGTCCATGCGGTTCCACACGCCGGTGGAGTTCGCCGGCGGCTGCTCGGCGAGCAGGTTGCGGGCGTAGTGGACGTTGAAGCGCCAGAAGTCGATGAGCTCACAGGGAGTGTCGATCTCGGCCTGCTGCGCGGTCTTCGACTGGCCGAGCATCGTCGAGGCGGCCAGCGTCTCGCGCCACTTCGTGGACAGCAGCTCGGCGGCGCGCAGGATGATCGCGGCGCGGTCGTCGAAGGACGTCGCGCGCCAGGCGGGGGCGGCGGCCAGGGCGGCGTCGACCGCGTCCTGGGCGTCCTGCTCGGTGGCGTTGGCGTACGTACCGATGACGGCCTTGTGGTTGTGCGGCTGCACGACGTCGAAGCGCTCGCCGCCACCCAGGCGACGTACGCCGCCGATGGTGCAGGGCAGCTCGATCGGGTTCTCGGCCAGCTCCTTGAGCTTGATCTCCAGGCGGGCGCGCTCCGGGGAACCGGGGGCGTAGCCGTGCACCGGCTCGTTGACCGGGGCGGGGACCTGGGTCACGGCGTCGAGGGTCATGGGTCCGTATCTCCTTCGGGGGGTCGGGGAGTTATCGGTTGAGCAAGCGGGAGGGGTCAGCCCTTGGTGAGGACCGAGCGGGCGAAGAAGAGGAGGTTGGCCGGCTTCTCCGCGAGGCGGCGCATGAAGTATCCGTACCAGTCGGTGCCGTACGCGGTGTAGACACGCATCCGGTGGCCCTCCGCGGCGAGCCGCAGCTGCTCGTCGCTGCGGATCCCGTACAGCATCTGGAACTCGTACTCGTCCAGCTTGCGTCCGGCCTGCCGGGCGAGCTCCTGCGCGATGGAGACGAGCCGCGGGTCGTGGGAGCCGATCATCGGGTACCCGGCGCCCTCCATGAGGATGCGCATGATCCGCACGTACGCCTTGTCGATCTCGGCCTTGTCCTGGAACGCGACCTCGGCGGGCTCCTTGTAGGCGCCCTTCACGATGCGCACGCGGCTGCCGGCGGCGGCGAGGCGGCGGGCGTCGTCCTCGGTGCGGAACAGGTAGGCCTGGATGACGCAGCCGGTCTGCGGGAAGTCCTTCCGCAGCTCCTCGTGGATGGCGAACATCGAGTCGAGGGTGGTGTGGTCCTCGGCGTCGAGGGTGACCGTGGTGCCGATCTGGGCGGCGGCGATGACGACCGGGCGGACGTTGGCGAGGGCCAGCTCGTGGCCGCCCTCCAGGGCCTGGCCGAACATCGAGAGCTTGATGGACATCTCGGCCTTCGCGCCGAGGCCCAGGTCCTTGAGCCGCGCGACGAGCTCCAGGTAGGCGTCCCGCGCGGCCTGCGACTGCTCGACGGTGGTGATGTCCTCACCGACGACGTCGAGCGTGACCTCCAGGCCCTTGGCTGCGGCGTCCTCGATGATCGGCACGACCTGGTCGACCGACTCACCGGCGATGAAGCGGTCGACGACCTGCTTGGTGCCCGGCGCCGCCGACACGAAAGCGCGCATCTTGTCGCTGCGCGACGCGGCGAGGATCAAGGGAGCCAGCACGGGGCACCTCCACAGAGCACTGGTTGAGACGGGTGCCGTATCACCGCAAAGCGGGAACGGCACGTGGAACCACCGTGAAATCTAAGGATCCCTCCGATCCTGTGCCATCGACAGGTGTCACGCATCTGTGGCCGCCGCCTCAGACATCTGTATGAAGGGAGGCGTGCGGTAGGCGAGAATGGCGGGGTGAAAGGCGACTACCAGGAACTGGTCGACGAGATCTCGGCCCTGCTCGGCGCTCCGGCGACCCTGGAGAACCGGGACTTCCGACTCATCGCGTTCGGAGCGCAGGTCACCGACAGCGACACGGAGTTCGACGAGGCCGCGCTCGACCCCGTGCGCACGCGCTCGATCCTGACGCGCGGCTCGACCTCGGCGGTCCGCTCCTGGTTCGAGGGCTTCGGCATCGCGAGCGCCAAGGATCCGGTCCGGATCCCGGCGACCCCGGAGGCCGGCGTCTACCGCGGCCGTATCTGCCTGCCCGTACGCCATCACGGCTTCGTCCTCGGCTACGTATGGCTGCTCGACGACGATCCGGGGCCCACGGAGGAGCAGCTCGACGCGGCGATGGAGGTGGCGGGCCGCATCGGCGCGCAGCTCGCCGACGAGGCGCAGGCGGGCGCGGACCTGACCCGCGAGTTCCACTCCGTGCTCACGGCGGAGCGGGGCTGGCAGCGGGACATGGCGGTGGCGGCGCTGCGCACGGCGCTCGGCAGCAGGGCGCCGGGGCTGCACACGGTGGTCTGCGTCGCGCCGTGGCCCTCGGCGGACCCCGACGACGCTCCGTCCGTCCGTACGATCCCGGCGGCGGACGCGGTGTGCACGGTGCCGTGGGGGGTGACGGGGCAGTGTCTCGCCCTGCTGGTGCGGCTGCGTTCGCGCGAGGCTCTGGCGCCCGCGCTGACGGCGGCGGCGAAGCTGCGCTCCCGCGCGGGCTCCCCGGTGGCGGCGGGCGTCGGCGCGGCGCGCGACGACCTCGCCGAACTGGCCACGGCCTGGCAGGAGGCGACGGCCGCGGCACGCGCGGCGCTGGCCGACCCGCGCCTCGGCCCGGACGCGCAGTGGTCGTCGATCGGCCCGTACCGGCTGCTGACCGCGCTCCCCGCGGAGGCCGCGCACGACCCCGCGCTCGCGCCCCTGCTCTCCCCCGCCCACCATCAACTGGCGCGCACCGCCGAGGTGTTCCTCGACTGCGCGGGCCAGGCGGGCCGCACGGCCGCGGCCCTCGGCATCCACCGCCAGACGCTGTACTACCGCCTGTCGCGGGTGGAGCAGCTCACCGGGCTCGACCTGGACGAGGGCGAGGACCGGCTGCTCCTCCACATGGGCCTCAAGGCGTCACGGCTGTGAGAGTTGCGTCAACCTGCGCAGCCCCTCGGTGAGTTGATCCGCGGACGGAGAGGTCTCCCGGTCGAAGGTGTGCTGGGCGACGAGCCCCAGGAACACCACGGACAGGAATGATCCGAGCGTGGGCACGCTCGGGTCGTCGGCCGGTGGCTCCTCCCCCATCATCATGCCGATGAAGCCGCGCCCCGCCTCCGACTGGGCCTGCGCCAGATACTCACGCAGGGCCGGAAGCCTGTCGCCCAGCGTCAACAACTCGATGCTCAGGTGCCAGACGGAGTCCGGCTTCCCGAGGCTGGCGATGACGTTCTCCATCAGGGCGCGGAAGCGCTCCATCGAGCCCGGCGCGCCCGCCAGCTCGTCCGGCTCGCCCCAGTCCTGCGAGGCCCCCTCGACCAGGGCCAGATAGGCCTGCGCCAGCAGCGCGTCCTTCGACCCGTAGTGGTAGCCGATCGACGCCAGGTTCGCCCCCGATTCCTTGACGATGTCGCGCGCCGTCGTGCGCACGAACCCCTTCTCCAGCAGGCAGCGCTTGGCGCCTTCGAGCAGATCCTCGCGATGTCCCATGGGCCCACCCTAGCCAGAATCCAGACGGACGTCTTATACGTACGTGTCACACGGGCGTCTTAAACGCTCGTACTAGACAAGCGTTTAAGACGCTCGTACAGTTCCTGGCATGACGAACCCGACGAGCACCACCCCACCCGCCGCACCCCTCGCGGGGCGCCGCGAGTGGACCGCCCTCGGCGTGCTGATGCTTCCGCTGCTCCTCGTCTCCATGGACGTCTCCGTCCTGTACTTCGCGATCCCCCAGATCAGCGCCGACCTGGAGCCGAGCGGCACCCAGCAGCTGTGGATCTTCGACATCTACGCGTTCGTGCTCGCCGGCCTGCTGATGACGATGGGCTCGCTCGGCGACCGCATCGGGCGCCGCAAGCTGCTCCTCATCGGCGCCGCCGCCTTCGGCGCCGCCTCACTCCTGGCCGCGTACGCGAACAGCGCCGAGACGCTCATCGCCGCCCGCGCGCTCCTCGGGGTCGGCGGCGCGACCCTCATGCCGTCCACCATGGGGATCGTCCGCACGATGTTCACCGACCCCGGCCAGCGCGCGAAGGCGATCGGCATGTGGTCCGGCGTCATGACCGGCGGCATCGCCCTCGGATCGGTGATGAGCGGCGTCCTCGTCGAGCACTTCTGGTGGGGCTCGGTCTTCCTGGTCAACCTGCCCGCGATGGCGCTGCTCCTGGCCCTCGGCCCGGTCCTGCTCCCGGAGTCGAGGAACCCGGAGCCCGGCCGCTTCGACCTGCTCAGCGTGCCGCTGTCGATGGCCGCCGTACTGCCCGTCATCTACGGCATCAAGGAGATCCCGTCCGAGGGCTGGAACGTGCGGTACGTCGTCTCGATCACCGTGGGACTGCTGTTCGCCGCCCTGTTCGTGCACCGCCAGCGCACCACGAAGTCGCCGCTGGTCTCCCCCGCCCTGTTCCGCGGCCGGGGATTCGGCTCCGGAGTCGTCCTGAACCTCGTCGCCTCCTTCGGCATGATGGGCTCGGCGTACTTCACCACGCAGTACCTCCAGTCCGTGCTCGGCAAGAGCTCCATGTCGGCCGCCCTCTGGTCGCTGCTTCCCACCGTCCTGGTCGGTGTGGCGGCGCCCGTCTCCGCGCAGCTCGTCGCGAAGGGTGTGCACCGCGCGCATGTCGTCGCCGGCGGTTTCACCGTCGCGGCCTGCGGATACGCGCTCCTTGCCCTGGCCGGCACCGACTCGCTGTGGCTGGTCCTGGCCGGCGCGGGTGTCCTCGCCTCCGGAATCGTGACCGTGATGTCCCAGATGATGGACCTGGCGCTCGGCACGGTCCCGGCCGCCAACTCCGGCTCCGCCGCTTCCCTGTTGGAGACGGGAGCCGAGTTCGGCGGCGCCCTCGGCATGGCCGTCCTGGGCTCCATCGGCACGGCCGTCTACCGCCACGGCGTCCCCGCCGACGCCCCGGCCGCGGCCCACGAAACGCTGGGTGGCGCCCTCGCGGTCGCCGGGGAGCTGCCGGGCGAGGCGGGCCGGGCCCTGACGGCCGCCGTGCGGGAGGCGTTCACCGACGGCATGCAGGCATCGGCGATCGCCGGGGCGGTGGTGCTGCTGGCGGCCGCGCTCCTCTCCGTGGCGAACCTGCGCAAGGTGGTGGTGCGCACGGCCGAGGCCCCCGAGGACGAGGCACCCGACGCGGCGCCGAGCGAGAAGACGACGGTCTGACAGGCCTCCCCGACAGCCACCCGCCGGCCTGGACGGACCGTGCCAGGATGGGCCCGTGGCTCAGACATTCGATACGCCGTTCATCGGCCGGGCGGACGAACTCGCCCGGCTCACCGGCGTCCTGGAGCGGGCCGCGGCCGGCGACCCGCGCGCCGTCCTGGTGGCGGGGGACGCCGGCGTCGGCAAGACCCGGGCGCTGACGGAGGCCGCGGCGCACGCCGCCGCCACCGGCCTGACCGTCCTGACCGGCCACTGCGTGGACCTCGGGGACGTGGGCCTGCCGTACCTCCCGTTCACGGAGATCCTCGGCGCGGCGGCCGCCGACGACAGGCTCGCCCCGGCCTTCGCCGCGTATCCCGCGGTGGACCGGCTCATCGGCGCGGCCTCGGGGGCAGGCACCGCCGCGGAGGCCGGCAGCCGCCTCCAGCTCTTCGAGGGCGTCGCCGGGCTCCTCGCCGACCTGGCCGATCTGGCCCCGCTGCTCCTGGTCGTCGAAGACCTCCACTGGGCCGACCAGTCCTCCCGCGACCTGCTCCGCTTCCTGCTCAGCCGCGGCGCCCTCCAGCGGCCCGCGCCGGGCGGCCCGCCCCGCCGCATCGCCGTCTTCGCCTCGTACCGCGCGGACGACCTGCACCGCCGCCACCCCCTGCGGCCGCTGCTCGCCGAGCTGATCAGGCTGCCCGCCGTCGACCGCCTCGACCTGCGCCCGATGGCCGACGCGGACATGACCCGGCTCGTCCGCGCGCGCCGCACAGGCCCCGTACCCGACAGCACGGTCCGCGGCATCGTCGACCGCGCCGAGGGAAACGCCTTCTACGCCGAGGAGTTGCTCGCCGCGCTGCCCGGCGACGGCGAGGCGGCCGACTCCCCCGCCACGTCCAGCAGCCTGGGCGGCCTGGCCGACGTGTTGCTCATCCGCGTCGAGCAACTCACCGAGACCGCCCAGCAGGTCCTGCGCACGGCGGCCGTCGCGGGCCGCCGCGTCGGGCACGAGCTGCTGCGGGCCGCCGTACAACTGCCCGAGGAGGTACTGGAGTCGGCGCTGCGCGAGGCCGTCGAACGCCGACTCCTCGTACCGGACGACGACACGACGTACTCGTTCCGGCACGCCCTCACCCGTGAGGCCGTGTACGCGGATCTGCTGCCCGGTGAACGGGTCAGGCTGCACGGGCGGTTCGCCGCCCTCCTCGCGGGCGAGAGCCGTTCGCCGCAGAGCGCGGCGGAGCGTGCCCATCACTCCCGCGAGAGCCACGACCTGCCCGACGCCCTCGCGGCCTCCCTCGAAGCCGCCGACCACGCCCAGCGCGTCGGGGCGCCCGCCGAGGAGCTGCGGCACCTGGAGACCGCGCTCGAACTCTGGGCCGTGGTGGACGCCTCCGCACGCCCCGAGGCCGGCGACCCGGCCACCCTCACGCTGCGCGCCTCGGCCGCCGCCGCCCGCGCGGGCGACCCCCATCGCGCGGTCCAGCTCACTCGATCCGCGCTCGCCCGGGCGGGCTCCGACGCCGACTCCGAACTCGCGGCGCGCGTGCGCTACACCCTCGCGGACAACCTGATCCGGATCGACCACCTGGAGGCCGCGTTCACGTACAGCAGCGAGGCGCTGGCACTGATCCCGGCCGAGCCCCCCTCGGGCACCTGGGTCTGGGCCGCCGCGACCCACGTCCTGGCCGCGCGGCACGTGGGCCGGAACCAGGACGCCGAGCGCGTCGCCCGACAGGCACTCGATGTCGCCGAGCGGCTCGAACTGACCGACGCCCAGGCCGACTTGACTATCTCACTGGTCGGCCTGTCGACACACAACCGGCGTACACCGCAGGGCCGGGACCGGCTGCTGCGGGCCCGCGAGCTGGCCGGCGCCGGCGGGAACCTCCCGGTGGAGATGCGGGCGCTGTACAACCTCGCCGTCGGCTGTTACGAGTCCGGTGACCTGGACGCCTGCCTGCCCTGGCTCGCCGACGGCCTCGACCTCGCCCGCCGCGCCGGCCTCCTCACCTCGCCGTACGCCCTGGAACTGCGCTACCTCCAGTCCCTGCTGCTCTACACACTGGGCCGCTGGGACGAGTGCGCGCGTGCGGCGGCCGCCGACACCGAACTGCTGCCGCCCGCGGGCGGGTTCGCGATCGCGCCCGCACTGTACGTGGCCCTGGCCCGCGGCGAGTACGACGCGGCCGTCACCGGGGCCCGGGGGCTGCTCGCCCATCACTTCGACTGGATGGCGGCACTCGTCGCCTCGATCGTGCTGACCGACGCGACGGCGCTGCGCGGCGCCGCCGAGGACTGCGTACAGCAGATGCGCGCGTCGGTCGAATCGCTCACCGACGTCCTGGGCGGCGTACGTCCCGACGCCGTGGTGCGGCTCGCCGCGCTGGCCCTCGCGGCCGTCGCGGACGCGGCGGAGGAGGCCCGCCGGTCCGGCGACACCGCGGGCGCGGACCGCTGGGCGGGGACCGCCACCGAGCTGCTGGAGCTGGCCCGCGAAGCGGCGGCCCACGGTGAGGACGGCACGGAGCAGGGCCCCGAGGGCCTGGCCTGGCTGGCCCGCGCCGAGGCCGAGCGGGTGCGCGCCGCGACCGGCCCCGACGTCGCGGCCTGGGAGATGGCCGTGACGGCGTTCGACTACGGCGAGCCGTACGAACTGGCCCGCTGCCGACGGCGGTTGGCCGAGGCCCTGCTCACCGACGACCGCCGCGAGGAGGCCGCCGAGCAGGCCTGCGCGGCCCGCGACACGGCCGTCCGGCTCGGCGCCGAGCCGCTGCGCGAGGCCCTGGACGCCCTGATCCGGCGGGGCCGCCTCTCCGACGCGGCGGCCGCGGGGGACCGGATCGCCGCCCTGACCTCGCGGGAGAGCGACGTGCTGCGGCTGCTCGGCCGGGGACGTACCAACCGTCAGATCGGCGAGGAGCTGTTCATCAGCGGCAAGACCGCGAGCGTCCACGTCTCGAACATCCTCGCCAAGCTGGGCGCCGCGAGCCGCACCGAGGCCGTGGGCATCGCCTACCGCGAGGGCCTGATCGAACCGGAGACCAGCGCCTCCGGCTGAACGCAGAACGTGTGAGGGCCGGGTCACCCGCAGGTGACCCGGCCCTCACACGTTCAGACCAGAAACCTCAGACCAGGTTGACGGACCGCGACAAGGTCGCGCCGATCTCGGTGGCCAGCTCGTTGAGGACCGACTGCGGCACCGTGTCGTCCACGGTCAGGACCGCGAGGGCCTCGCCGCCGACGTCGGCGCGCGAGACCTGCATGCCGCCGATGTTGACGCCCGCCTCACCAAGGACACGGCCCACGGTGCCGACGACGCCCGGACGGTCCTCGTAGCGCAGGACGACCATGTGCTCGGCGAGCGCCAGGTCCACGTCGTACTCGCCGACCGCGACGATCTTCTGCAGGTGCTTCGGGCCCGCGAGCGTGCCGGAGACCGAGACCTCCTGGCCGCTGCCGAGGGTGCCGCGCACCGTGACGACGTTGCGGTGGTCGGGCGACTCGGACGAGGTCGTCAGCCGGACCTCGACGCCGCGCTCCTGCGCGAACAGCGGCGCGTTCACGTACGACACCGTCTCGTCGACGACGTCCTCGAACACGCCCTTGAGCGCGGAGAGTTCGAGCACCTTCACGTCGTGCTGGGTGATCTCGCCGTACACCTCGACGTCGAGGCGGGCCGCGACCTCGCCCGCGAGCGCGGTGAAGATCCGGCCGAGGCGCTCGGCGAGCGGCAGGCCCGGCTTGACGTCCTCGGCGATGACGCCGCCCTGGACGTTCACCGCGTCCGGCACGAGCTCACCGGAGAGCGCGAGGCGCACCGACCTGGCGACGGCGACGCCCGCCTTCTCCTGCGCCTCGTCCGTGGAGGCGCCGAGGTGCGGGGTGCAGACGACCTGGTCGAACTGGAACAGCGGGGAGTCCGTGCAGGGCTCCTTCGCGTACACGTCGAGCCCGGCGCCCGCGACGCGGCCCTCCTTGATCGCCGAGTACAGCGCCTCCTCGTCGACGATCCCGCCACGCGCGGCGTTGACGATGCGCACGCTCGGCTTGACCTTGTGCAGCGCCTCGTCGCCGATGAGACCGACGGTCTCGGGGGTCTTCGGCAGGTGCACGGTGATGAAGTCCGAGACCTCGAGCAGCTCGTCGAGGGAGAGGACCTTCACGCCCATCTGCGCGGCGCGCGCGGGCTGCACGTACGGGTCGTACGCGACGACCTTCATGCCGAAGGCGGACATGCGCTGGGCGACCAGCGCGCCGATGCGGCCGAGGCCGACGACGCCGAGGGTCTTCTCCGCGAGCTCGACGCCCGTGTACTTGCTGCGCTTCCACTCGCCGCCCTTGAGGGCCTGCGAGCCCTGCGGGATGTTGCGCGCGGTGGCGATGAGCAGACCGCAGGCGAGCTCGGCGGCGGTCACGATGTTCGAGGTCGGCGCGTTGACGACCATCACGCCTGCCTTGGTGGCGGCGGACACGTCGACGTTGTCGAGGCCGACGCCGGCTCGTGCGACGACCTTCAGCTTCTTCGCGGCGGCGATCGCCTCGGCGTCGACCTTGGTGGCCGAGCGGACCAGGATCGCGTCGACGTCGGCGATGGCGGGCAGCAGCGCCGCCCGGTCCGCGCCGTTGCACTGGCGGATCTCGAAGTCCGGGCCCAGGGCGTCGACCGTCGCGGGCGACAGCTCTTCGGCGATGAGTACGACGGGTTTGCCGTTGGCAGCAGTGCTCACGTGAGTCCTCACAGGTCCAGTGCGGACGGCCGTCCCGACGGCCGCAGGCGGTGGAGGGTTGCCGCGATTAAGACGCACGACGCTGTGGGCCCAACGCGAATGTAGTCAGCAGTGTAGTGGCGCTGAGGAGGACGTCTTACGCCTCCTCGGAAGGATCACCCGTCCGAGGCTGGACGGAATGGACAACGGGCCGCGGCATCGGCCGCGGCCCGTCGTCGTGAGGCCTAGGCCTCTTCGTCGTTCACCCAGCTCATGAGCTTGCGGAGCTCCTTGCCGGTGGTCGCCAGGAGGCTGTTCTCGTCCTGGGTCTTGTACTCGTTGTACTTCTTCAGACCGCCGTGGTACTCGTCCATCCAGTTCTTGGCGAACGTGCCGTCCTGGATCTCGGCGAGGACCTTCTTCATCTCGGCCTTGGTGGCGTCCGTGATGATCCGCGGGCCGGTGACGTAGTCGCCCCACTCGGCGGTCTCGGAGACCGACCAGCGCATCTTCTCCAGGCCACCCTCGTACATGAGGTCGACGATGAGCTTCAGCTCGTGCAGGCACTCGAAGTACGCGATCTCCGGCTGGTAACCGGCCTCGGTCAGCGTCTCGAAGCCGGCCTTGACCAGCGCGGCCGTGCCACCGCAGAGGACGGCCTGCTCACCGAACAGGTCGGTCTCGGTCTCCTCGGTGAAGGTCGTCTTGATGACGCCGGCGCGCGTGCCGCCGATGCCCTTCGCGTAGGAGAGGGCCAGCTCGAAACCCTTGCCGGTGGCGTCCTGCTCGACGGCCGCGATGCACGGAACGCCGCGGCCCTCCTCGTACTGACGGCGCACGAGGTGGCCCGGGCCCTTCGGGGCGACCATGCAGACGTCCACGCCGGCCGGGGGCTTGATGAAGCCGTAGCGGATGTTCAGGCCGTGGCCGAAGAACAGCGCGTCGCCGTCCTTCAGGTTCGGGGCGATGGTCTCCTCGTAGACCTGGCCCTGGATCGGGTCCGGGACGAGGATCATGATGACGTCGGCCTCGGCCGCGGCCTCGGACGGCGTGACCACGCGCAGGCCCTGCTCCTCGGCCTTCGCCTTGGACTTGGAGCCCTCGTGCAGACCGACACGCACGTCGACACCCGAGTCGCGCAGCGAGAGCGCGTGGGCGTGGCCCTGGGAGCCGTAACCGATCACCGCGACCTTGCGGTTCTGGATGATGGACAGGTCGGCATCGTCGTCGTAGAACAGCTCGGCCACTGGGGTTCTCCTTGGTGTGCTGGTGGTGCGTCCCACCGTACGGCGGGGTGCGGAAGAAAAGTGTTGGGGTCTCGCTATGCGAGCACCGGGTCTCGCGCGAGGTGTCAGGCAGTGCGGTCGAGCGCCCGCAGGCTCCGGTCGGTGATGGAGCGCGAGCCGCGGCCGACCGCGATGGTGCCGGACTGGACGAGCTCCTTGATGCCGAAGGGTTCCAGCATCTTGAGCATCGCCTCGAGCTTGTCGCTTGAGCCGGTGGCCTCGATGGTGACGGCCTCCGGGGAGACGTCCACGGTCTTGGCGCGGAACAGCTGGACGATCTCGACGATCTGCGAGCGCGTCTCGTTGTCGGCGCGGACCTTGGCGAGGACGAGCTCGCGGGCCACGGCCGCCTCCGGCTCCAGCTCCACGATCTTCAGGACGTTGACCAGCTTGTTGAGCTGCTTCGTGACCTGTTCGAGCGGGAGCGATTCGACATTCACGACAATGGTGATGCGCGAGATGTCGGGGTGCTCGGTGACGCCGACGGCGAGCGAGTCGATGTTGAAGCCGCGGCGCGAGAAGAGGGCGGTGATCCGGGCCAGGACACCGGGCTTGTTCTCGACCAGGACGGAGAGCGTGTGCTTGGACATATCTCTTGGTCTCTCTCTACGTCTCGGCGTCTCAGTCGTCTTCGCTGTCGCCGAAGTCGGGACGGACGTCCCGAGCGGCCATGATCTCGTCGTTGGAGGTGCCGGCGGCGACCATCGGCCACACCATGGCGTCCTCGTGGACGATGAAGTCGACCACGACCGGGCGGTCGTTGATCGAGTTCGCCTCCTCGATGCACTTGTCGAGGTCCTCGGGGCGCTCACAGCGGATGGCGTAGCAGCCCATGGCCTCGCTCAGCTTCACGAAGTCCGGGACGCGGGTGCCCTTGTTGGGCGGGGTCTCGCCGTCCGGGCCCGCGTGCAGCACGGTGTTCGAGTAGCGCTGGTTGTAGAACAGCGTCTGCCACTGGCGGACCATCCCGAGGGCGCCGTTGTTGATGATGGCGACCTTGATCGGGATGTTGTTCAGGGCGCAGGTGGTCAGCTCCTGATTGGTCATCTGGAAGCAGCCGTCGCCGTCGATCGCCCAGACCGGCCGGTCCGGCGCGCCGGCCTTGGCGCCCATCGCGGCGGGCACCGAGTAGCCCATGGTCCCGGCGCCGCCCGAGTTCAGCCAGGTGGCCGGCTTCTCGTACTGGATGTAGTGCGCGGCCCACATCTGGTGCTGGCCGACGCCCGCCGCGAAGATCGTGTCCTCGGGGGCGAGTTGGCCGATGCGCTCGATGACCTGCTGCGGGGAGAGCGAGCCGTCCGCGGGCTGGTCGTAGCCGAGCGGGTACGTGTCGCGCCAGCGGTTGAGGTCGTTCCACCAGGCGCTGTAGTCGCCGGCGTGACCGTCGCTGTGCTCCTTCTGGACCGCCTGGATCAGGTCGGCGATGACCTCGCGGGCGTCCCCGACGATCGGCACGTCGGCGGCGCGGTTCTTGCCGATCTCCGCCGGGTCGATGTCCGCGTGCACGATCTTCGCGAAGGGGGCGAAGCTGTCCAGGTTGCCGGTGACGCGGTCGTCGAAGCGGGTTCCGAGGGCGACGATCAGGTCGGACTTCTGCAGCGCGGTGACGGCGGTGACCGCACCGTGCATGCCCGGCATTCCCACGTGCAGCGGGTGGCTGTCGGGGAATGCGCCGAGCGCCATCAGGGTGGTGGTGACGGGCGCTCCGGTGAGCTCGGCGAGCATCTTGAGCTCGGCGGTGGCCCCTGCCTTGATGACGCCGCCACCGACGTAGAGGACGGGCCGCTTCGCATTCGTGATCAGCTTCGCGGCCTCGCGGATCTGCTTGGCGTGCGGCTTCATCACCGGGCGGTAGCCGGGCAGGTCCTGCTGCGGCGGCCAGGTGAACGTCGTCTGCGCCTGGAGGATGTCCTTCGGGATGTCCACGAGGACGGGGCCGGGGCGGCCGGTGGCCGCGATGTGGAACGCCTCGGCGATCGCCTTCGGGATGTCCTCGGCCTTGGTGACCAGGAAGCTGTGCTTGGTGATCGGCATGGTGATGCCGACGATGTCCGCCTCCTGGAAGGCGTCCGTGCCGATCGCCTTGGAGACGACCTGGCCGGTGATCGCGACGAGCGGCACCGAGTCCATCATCGCGTCGGCGATCGGCGTCACCAGGTTGGTGGCACCCGGGCCCGAAGTGGCCATGCAGACACCGACCTTGCCGGTGGCCTGCGCGTAACCGGTGGCCGCGTGGCCCGCGCCCTGCTCGTGACGGACGAGCACGTGGCGCACCCGGCTCGAGTCCATCATCGGGTCGTACGCGGGAAGGATCGTGCCGCCGGGGATACCGAATACGGTGTCGACCCCGACCTCCTCAAGCGAGCGAATGAGGGACTTCGCACCCGTGACGCGCTCGACGGGGGCGGACTGCTGTCCTCCGGAACGGGGCCGCGGCTGCGGCTGGCTGGCCCCGGTGGCCTGCTCGGTCATCGGCATTCTCTTCTCGATGCTGAGGGTTTTTGCGAGGGTTCTGCAGGGTCTTACGTGTGTGTCGGGCGGTTGGCGGCGGATCTGAACCGGCACCAGTGCAACAAAAAACCCCTCGTGCCGTGAGGCAAGCGAGGGGAGCGCGCCGGGTGCGGTCGCTGGGTTTCCGGTCTCCGGACCGGTGGTCCCAGCTTCAGCCGACGCGCTTTCCAAGTACGAGAATTCGGGTGCGCATGGCACTGACCCTCCCCCCGGCGCGTAGGGCGTGTCAAGTAGGTGGGACGGGAGTCTCATTATGTGAGCGCAGGGTGGTGAAGCCCGCGAACACCGGTTCGGCGGCGCCCCTGGGGACCGGGTACTCCCCCGAGGTGAGCGCGCGGCGCAGCCTGTACTCGTCGAGCGGCCCGGAGAACGCCATGCCCTGCCCGTGTGTGCACCCCATCGAGCGCAGCGCCGCGACCTGCTCGGGCAGGTCCACTCCGTCCGCCACGGAGTTGAGTCCGAGGTCGCCCGCGATCCGCAGCAGCCCACTGGTGATCTTGTGCAGCCGCGCGGACTCGACGACGCCCTCGATCAGCGAGCGGTCCAGCTTCAGTACGTCGACGGGGAGGCGGCGCAGTGCCGTGATGGCCGCGTAACCGCTGCCGAAGCCGTCCAGCGCGATCCGGACGCCGAGGCGGCGCAGCGCCGTCAGCCGCCGCTCCAGCTCGTCCAGCGGGACTCTGGGGTCGCTGTCCGCCAGCTCGATCACGAGCGCGCCCGAGGGCACCCCGTGCCGCGTGAGGAGCGCTTCTATCGAGCCGAGCGGCATGGCACGGTCGAGGAGTCTGCGGGCGCTGATCCGCACGGCGACCGGCGTCGCATGCCCGCTGTGCCCGCGCTCGGCGGCCTGCTCGACGGCCTCCTCCAGCATCCAGCGGCCCAGCTCCGCGGTGCGCTCGCTGTCGTCGGCCACCCGCAGGAACTCGGCGGGTGTGAACAGGATGCCCTGGGCGCTGCGCCACCTGGCCTGTGCGGCGACCGCGGTGATCCGCCCGTCGTCGAGCGAGACGATCGGCTGATGGAGCAGCGCGAACTCGCCCTCGTGCAGCGCCGATCGCAGCCGCGTCGCCAGCTCCGCCTTGCGTACGACATCGGCCTGCATCTGCGGCGCGTACAGCTCGACGCGGCCCTTGCCCGCCGCCTTCGCCCGGTACATCGCGAGGTCGGCGTTGCGCAGCAGCTCGCCCGCCCCGATGTCCGGCTCGGCGAAGGCGACACCGATGGAGGCGGCGACCCGCACCCCGTCGTGCCCCTCGATCGTGTAGGGCTGGGACAGGGTGATTCTGAGCCGGTCGGCCAGCTCGTAGATCTGCTGCTCTCTCGCGGTGTGGTCGCGCCCCCCGTCGCCGACGATCAGCGCCGCGAACTCGTCACCGCCCAGCCGGGCCGCGGTGTCCGAGGCGCGCACGGATTCGGCGAGCCTTCTCGCCGCCTGGACGAGCAGCTCGTCGCCCGCCTGGTGGCCGATCGTGTCGTTGACCTGCTTGAAGCCGTCGAGGTCGATGAAGAGCACGGCGGTGCCCAGGTCGCCGGCCCGCCGCCCGGCGAGGGCCTGTCCGACCCGCTTGGTGAACAGCGACCTGTTGGGCAGGTCGGTCAGCGGGTCGTGCTCGGCGTTGTGCTGCAACTGGGCCTGGAGGCGCACCCTTTCGGTCACGTCCCTGCTGTTGAGGATCAGGCCGCCGTGGTGGCGGTTGACCGTCGACTCCACGTTCAGCCAGGTGCCCGTGCCGGACCGGAAGCGGCATTCGATGCGCGTAGTGGGCTCCTCGACCTGGCTCGCGGCGAGGAATCTGCGCACCTCGTGCATCACACGCCCGAGGTCCTCGGGGTGGATGATCGACGCGAGCTCGGAGCCGACGAGATCCTCGGCGTCCCGCCCGTAGACACCCGCGGCGGCCGGGCTGACGTATCTCAGCGTCCCGTTCGGCGCCGCGATCATGATGACGTCGCTCGAGCCCTGGACCAGCGAGCGGAAGTGGTTCTCCTTCTGCGCCAGTTCCTGGGTGAGCGTGATGTTGTCGAGCAGCATGATGCCCTGGCGCATGACGAGCGCGAGGACGACGGTGCAGGCCGTGAAGAGCACGACGCGGTCCACCCGATGCCCGTTCAGCACGTTGTAGAGAATGCCCAACGTGCAGACGGCGGCGGCCAGATACGGGGTGAGCGCGGCGAGCGAGCCGGAGATCGGCCGGGTGTGGCTGACCTGGTAGCGGCCGCCGGACCCGGGCGAGCCGTCCTCCTCGCGCACACCGCGCCGCGCGCCCACCCACGGCGCGTACGCGAGCAACAGCGACCCGGCGAACCAGCCGGCGTCCAGGATCTCGCCCGAGCGGTAACTGGCGTGCAGCAGTGGCGAGGTGAACAGGGCGTCGCACATCACGGTGAGGGCGAGCGCGCCGATCGCGGTGTTCACCGCCTTGCGGTTCCCGGGAGTGCGCCGGAAGTGCAGCGCGAGCACCATGCTGACCAGGGCGATGTCGAGCAGTGGGTACGCGAGGGAGAGCGCGGTGCGGGTCACGCTCTGGCCCTCGAACTCGGCGGTGTGCGCGAGGGCGAGGCTCCAGGAGAGCGTGGCCAGGGAGCCGGCGATCAGCCAGGCGTCGAGCGCGAGGCATATCCAGCCGGCCTTGGTGACGGGCCGCCGGGCGAGGACGAGCAGGCCGATGATGGCGGGGGGCGCGAAGCAGAGGAAGAACAGGTCGGCGAGGCTCGGCGAGGGCACCGGCTGGCGCAGGACGACCTCGTACCAGCCCCACACCCCGTTGCCGAGGCTGGCCATGAGCGAGGAGAACGCGAACAGGAGCCAGGCGGGTCGAAAGCGGCTGCGGCTGCTGCGCGCGTACACGAAATTCGACACGGCGGCGATCGCCGCCGCGACGCTCAGGCCGAAGTCGCCCATGATCAGGGCGAGTCGGTCGGATCCCCAGCCGAGCGCGGACCCCACCATGAAGCCGGTGCACAGCAGGGCGAGGAGCAACTGGGCTCCCGAACTGCCCCGCTGTGGCGCGCGGGCGGGAGTCTGGCCGCCGGTGTACATCGAGGCGCCCAGTGCTGTCGTCGGCGTGGGGTGCGTACTCACCTGGCCGCCTCGGTCTGTCGGGCGGCCCCCGTGTCCGCCCTCTCCTGCCCCGCCTGCTGATGCCTCCTGCGGCCGCCGCGCGAGCCGGTCCGATGCGCATGTGTCCTGCGACAGCCCGGACTTCGGCCCCGCATCGCTGCACGGGTCACCACACAGGACCGCCGTCGCCGGCCCCGCCGCGTCGGATCGTTCGCCCATAGGCCGTGCATCGCCCGTCGCCCCCCTCGCAGTCCGTCACTCTTCCCCGGCGCCGTGTGCTGACACGGCGCTGCCCCAGTCGGGACGATACACCAGTCTCGTCACTCAGGGACATAGTTCCTCTACTCTCCGTGACGACCAGGCACGATGCGGGCGCGGGGCGGGCACGGGGTGCATCCGAGCGGGCGCACAGCGTGCCCGACGAAGGGCAGGCGGCCATACGGGAGTTGCCCGTGGGGCCGGTGTGGTTCGCGAGGTCCACGGGGTGTGCAGAGCCGCGAGGTGGCCGTCTGTCAGTCGCTGTGCCCGTCGATGGTGAGCACGACGTTCTCGAGCGGCTCCCCCGCCGCGAAACGCGTGAGCTGAGCGGCGAGGAGACGCTTGGCACGCGGCAGGAAGGCGGATGTGGGGCCGCCCACATGTGGCGAGATGAGCACCCCTGGAGCCTGCCACAACGGGTGCTCCTGGGGCAGCGGTTCGGGGTCGGTGACGTCGAGGGCCGCTGTGATGCGGCCCGTCTCCAGTTCCGCGAGGAGGGCCTTGGTGTCGACGACCGGGCCGCGGCCGACGTTCACGAGCAGCGCGCCGTCCTTGAGGCGCGCGAGGAACTCGGCGTTCACGAGGCCGCGGGTGTCCTCGGTGAGCGGAGTCACCATGATGACGACGTCGGCCTCCGGCAGCAGCTCCGGCAGTTCGGTGAGCGGGCGCACGGGCCCGCGCTCCGTTGTACGGGCGGAGCGCGCGACGCGTGTCACCCGCGCGACCTCGAACGGCGTGAGCCGGTCCTCGATGGCACCGCCGATGGCGCCGTACCCCACGATGAGGACGTGCTTGTCGGCGAGCGCGGGGCGGAATCCGCCGCGCCACTCGCCGCGGTCCTGCCCGCGGACGAAGTCGGGGATGCCGCGCAGGGAGGCGAGGATCAGGGTGAGCGCGAGCTCGGCGGTGCTGGCGTCGTGCACACCGCGCGCATTGCACAACTGGACGCCGGGCCGCAGGTACTTCAGCCCGCCCTGTACGTGGTCGACGCCCGCGGAGAGCGTCTGCACGGCGCGCAGGGACGTCATCTCGGGCATCGGGCGGACACCGAGGCCAGGCGGCTTCATGTAGGGGACGACGTAGTAAGCGCAGTCGGCGGGGTCCGCCGGGAAATCGGGTTCGCCGTTCCAGTAGCGGTAGTTGAGCCCCTGCGGGAGGCCCGGGATCTCATCGGCGCGAAAAGGCAGCCACACATCACCAGTCATGGCCAGGAGGCTATGTCAACCGAGTGAAGGTACAGAGGTTAGGTTGGGGACCTCGGCAGGAGGGGCCGGAGGGCCGCATGAAGGCCGGAGGTCCAGGGAGGGTCACGGGCACGTGAAGCAAGGTGGCGCGCGCAAGGCGATCGGCGCGACGGGCCTCGACGTGGGTGCCGTCGGAATCGGCTGCATGCCGATGAGCTGGGCGTACACGCGCTCACGGCAGCGCGGCGAGGAGTCCCTGCGCACCCTGCACACCGCCCTGGACCGGGGTTGCAGTCTGGTCGACACCGCGGACATGTACGGGCCCTTCACCAATGAGCTGCTGCTCGGCCGCGTGCTCAAGGAGCGGCGGGCCGACGCCTTCGTGTCGACGAAGGTGGGGCTGCTCGTCGGCGAGCAGCACATCGTCGCCAACGGCAGGCCCGGCTATGTGAAGCGGGCCTGCGACGCGTCGCTGCGCCGCCTGCAGACCGATGTCATCGACCTGTACCAGCTGCACCGCGAGGACCCCGAGGTGCCCGTCGAGGAGACGTGGGGCGCGATGGCGGAGCTCGTGAGCGCGGGCAAGGTGCGCTCGCTGGGGTTCTGCGCCGTGGGCGCGCGGGGCTCGCGGCGCGGTGGCCGGGCCGCGCGGCATGCCGGAACGATCCGCCAGTTGGAGCGGGTGCAGCAGGTGTTCCCGGTCAGCGCGGTCATGGCCGAGCTGTCGGTGTGGTCGCCGGAGGCCCTCGGGGCGCTGCTGCCGTGGTGCGCGGCACGCGGCGTCGGGTTCCTCGCCGCGATGCCGCTCGGCAGCGGGTTCCTGACCGGCACGCTCACTCCCGGAGGGGGCTTCGAGCGGGACGATCCGCGCGCCCGCCACCCCCGATTCACCGCCGAGATGATGGCGGCGAACCAGCCGATCGTGGCGGGCCTGCGCCGCATCGCCGGGCGCCACGGCGAGCACGTGACACCGGCCCAGGTGGCGCTCGCCTGGGTGGCGGCGCAAGGTGAGGGCGTGGTGCCGGTACCGGGCACCAAGCAGGAGCACTGGGCGCTGGAGAACGCGGCGTCCGCGGAACTGCGGCTCACCGCCGAGGACTTCACGGAGATCGCCGGGCTTCCGGCGGCGCAGGGGTCCTGGGACTGAGCGACCGGGCGCTGGGAGCCGGGTTCGGGAACCTGAGCGGCGCGCGAGGTGTTTGAACGGTAGAGCGGTGTGTGAACGACAGAGCTTCGCGTCGAAGGGATCCTGATCGTGCAACGTCCAGCAGTGAGGCCCGCGTTGGCCCTCACCGCCTGTGCAGCGCTCCTGTTCGCGGCCGGGTGCTCCTCCGGTGACGATTCCCCCACTCCGAGCAAGGACTCGACGTCCGCGCCGAGTGCGAGTGGTTCGGAGGGCTCCTCGTCCCCCAAGGGGGACGTACCTGCGGCGAAGGGCTCGGTGAGCGTCGAGCGGACCGTCACGGACGGCCTCAAATCGCCGTGGGGGCTCGCCGAGCTGCCCGGTGGCGACCTGCTCGTCTCGTCCCGCGACGAGGGGACGATCACGCGCGTGGACACGAAGACGGGGAAGAAGACCGTGCTCGGCGAGGTGCCCGGGGTCGCGCCCGAGGGCGAGGGCGGGCTCCTCGGCCTCGCGATCTCCCCCTCGTACGCCTCCGACCACATGGTCTACGCGTACTTCACGACGGAGTCGGACAACCGCGTCGTGCGGATGATCCACGACGAGAAGAAGCCCTCCGGTGAGCAGCTGGGCGCCCCGGACACCGTGTTCCGTGGCATCCCCAAGGGCACGAACCACAACGGCGGGCGGATCGCGTTCGGCCCGGACAAGCTGCTGTACGTGGGGACCGGCGAGACGTACGACGAGCCGCTGGCGCAGGACAAGAAGTCGACGGGCGGCAAGATCCTCCGGCTGACCGCGGAGGGCGAGCCGGCGCCGGGCAATCCCTTCGGCGACTCCCCCGTGTACTCGTACGGGCACCGCAATGTGCAGGGTCTGGCCTGGGACGAGGACAAGCGGCTCTGGGCCTCGGAGTTCGGGCAGGACACCTGGGACGAGCTGAACCACATCGTGGCGGGTGACAACTACGGCTGGCCCGACGCCGAGGGCAAGAGCGGCGACGAGAAGTACCACGACCCGGTCGCCCAGTGGCGCACCGCGGACGCCTCGCCGAGCGGCATCGCGTACGCGAAGGGGTCGATCTGGATGGCGGGGCTGCGCGGCGAGCGGCTCTGGCGGATTCCGCTCGACGGGGCGAAGGCAGCCCATGATCCGCAGGCGTTCCTGGAAGGGAAGTACGGGCGGCTGCGCACCGTGGTCGCGGCGGGCGGCGACAAGCTGTGGCTCGTGACGAGCGAGACGGACACGCGCGGGACGCCGGAGAAGGGGGACGACCGGATCCTGGAGCTGAAGGTCAGCTGACGTCCTCGCCCGGCTCCGGCTGCTCCGCGTCCGTGGGCCGCGGCGGGCGGACGACGACCTTGCCCGACGTGAGGTCTATCGGGCCGCGGCCCGGGTCTCCGTCGCTCGTGTCGGTCCGGGTCAGCTCAAGGCGCTTGCGCTCGTCGTTGGTGTGCTTGCGGCCGGGCGAGAACAGTTCCTCGAACATGTTGAACACGGCGCCTCCCGGAGGTGGGGTCCGACCGGGCCCTCCCTCTCAGCGTACGGGAGCCCTGCCCGCCGGGAAGAGGTGCAGGCGGTGGGCCAGGGCCGCCGCCTCGCCGCGGCCCGCGACGCCCAGCTTCGCCAGGATGTTGGAGACGTGGACGCTGGCCGTCTTCGGCGAGATGAACAGTTCCTCGGCTATCTGACGGTTGCTGCGGCCCGCCGCGACCAGGCGCAGCACATCCCGCTCGCGGCTCGTGAGGCCGAACTCCTGCGCGGGGTCGGCCGGCGCGCTCTGTCGCGGAGCGGCGGGGGCCAGGGGCAGCCGGGCGCGCTGCGCGAGCAGGGCGACGGATTCGGCGAGCGGGCGCGCGCCCAGGTGCTCGGCGACGGCGCCGACGAGCCGGAGGAGCTCGGTGGCTCGGTCCCGGTCGTCCTCCGCGCCCCGCGCGACCAGGGATTCCGCGAGGCGGAGCCTGATGCGGGCCAGGTCGTGGGGTCGGTCGAGGGGTTCGAACGCGGTGGCCGTGGCGGACCAGTCGCCGGGGGTGTCGCGGCCCTCCGCGCGCAGGAGCTCGGCGCGCACCCACTGCTCATGGGCCTGCCAGACGGGGACGGGGGTGGCCTGACGCTTGGCGGCGTCCCGGATACGGGCGACCGCCTCGGCCCGCCCGGCGTCGGCCGCGGGCAGGCCCCGGGCGTCCGCCTCGGCCGTGGCCGCGGCGCACAGCAGGGGCCAGACGTAGCGGTGCATGGAGGGCGGGAGCCCCGCTGTGACCAGCTCGTCGAGCGCGGCGCGGGCGTCCAGGAGGCGGCCCTGGGCGGCGGCGAGCGCGACGGTGAGGTGGGTGCGGGGCAGCGTGTACTGGGGCTGCGGGTCGTGCGCGCCGTAGTACCCGTTGGCCGCGGCGAGGTGGTCGGCCGCTTCCTGGAGGGCGCCGCGGCCGAGTGCGATCACCGCGAGGTGCGCGCACGCGGTGCCGCGAGGCTTGTCGCTGAGTCCGAAGCGCCGGCTCACCCAGTCGGCCACCTCGACTGCCTCGTCCCAGCGGCCGAGGGAGACGAGGGACTCGGCCAGATTGGAGCGGACCCAGCCCTTGTTGTCGGTGAGGCCGTAGCGGCGGCACAGGACGATGGCCTCTTCGCAGATGCGCGCGGCTTCGGCGGAACGCCCGACGCCCTCCAGGTGGGAGGGCAGGTTGACATTGACGTTGATGAGGCGGGCGGTCATGCCCAGTGCCAAGGAGCGCTCGCGGACCGCGTACATCTCGGCGAAGCCCTCCTCGATGGCGCCCGCGTCCACGAGGAGTCCGCCGCGGACGAGACGCGCGTGGAGTTCGATCTCCTCGGCATCGTCGACCATGCGCGCGTACTCGACGGCTCGCTCGGCGGCGGCGAGGGTCTCGGCACCGGGGCTGTGCAGCATGCCCCAGGCCGCCACGTTCGCCAGGACCTCGGCGTGCACGGCGGACGGCGGGAGGCCCCGGACGAGCTCCTGAGCCGTGGCGAGCTCGTCCCACCCGTCACCACGACCGATATGGGAGACGATCTTGGAGTTCTGGATGTGGAACCACGCGGCCCGCAAGGGATCCGCCTTCCCGCTCCCCTCGGCCTCCTCCAGGATCCGGATCGCCCGCTTGCCGGTCTTCAGCGCACGCTCCCGCTCACCGCACAGCCGCCCCGCCACCGCGGCCTCGGACAGCAGGTCGAGGTAGTCGAGCGGGGTCTCGGCGGGGTCGCCGTCACAGGAGTTGAAGGCGATGGCGTAGTCGGCCATGAGCAGCGCGGCGCGGATCTCCCGCGGCGCGCCGTCCCACAGCTCCATCGCCCGCTCAAGGAGGCGCAGTTGCTCGGAGTACGCGTGCCTGCGGCGGGCCGCCACGGAGGCGTCGAGGACGGCGGGCAGGGCCTTCGCCGCGTCGTGGGCGTGGTACCAGTAGCTGGCGAGGCGGGTCACGCGCGCGTCGGCGGGCACCAGCGTCGGCTCGGCCTCCAGTGCCTCGGCGTAGCGGCGGTTGAGCCGGGAGCGCTCGCCGGGCAGCAGATCGTCGCTGACGGCCTCGCGGACCAGGGAGTGGCGGAACCGGTATCCGTCGCCGTCCGGAGAGGCGAGCAGGATGTTCGCGCCGACGGCCGCGCGCAGCGCCTCGATGAGCTCGTCCTCGCCGAGCCCGGCGACGGCCGCGAGCAGCGGGTACTCGACCGTGGAGCCGCCCTCCGCGCAGATCCGGGCGACGCGCTGGGCGGACTCGGGCAGCGATTCGACGCGGACGAGGAGGACGTCGCGCAGCGAGTCGGTAAGCCCTGTGACGCAGCCCTCGGCGGCGGACACGGCGAGCTCCTCCACGAAGAACGCGTTGCCGTCGGAGCGCCGGAAGATGTTGTCCACGTCGGCGGGCTCGGGTTCCGCGGCCATGATTCCGGCGATCTGGCGGGCGACCTCGTCGCGGCTGAGGCGGCCCAGTTCGATGCGGGTGACGGTGCGCAGCCGGTCGAGTTCGGCGAGCAGGGGGCGCAGGGGGTGGCGGCGGTGCACGTCGTCCGCGCGGTAGCTGGCGATGACGGCGAGGCGGCCGCTGCGCAGCGTACGGAACAGGTACGTGAGCAGGTGGCGGGTGGAGGCGTCCGCCCAGTGCAGGTCTTCGAGGATGACGACGACGGTGCGCTCGGCGGCGACGCGCTCCAGGAGCCGGGCGGTGAGTTCGAAGAGGCGGGCCGTGGCGCTCTCGTCCCCTCGCCCGTCGAAGCCTCGCCCTTCGTGCTCGCCCAACTCCGGCAGCAGGCGCGCGAGTTCGTCCTCGCGGCCCGCGACCGCCGCGTCCACGTCGTCGGGCAGTGTGCGGCGCAGGGCGCGCAGGGCGGTGGAGAACGGCGCGAACGGCAGTCCGTCGGCGCCGATCTCGACGCAGCCGCCGGTGACGACGACGGCGCCCCGCTCGCGGGCGGCCGCGCCGAACTCCTCCACAAGGCGCGTCTTGCCCACGCCGGCCTCGCCGCCGAGCAGCAGTGCCTGCGGCTCGGCGGCCCCGGCCCGCTCAAGGGCCTTGCTCAGTACGCCCAGTTCATCGGCGCGACCGACGAACACCGGGCTGACGGACCTGGTCTCCACATCGCTGAGGATCGCACACGGGTCTGACAGCGGGGCCGCGGTTCCGGTGCCGCCGACCGCGGCGGGCGCGCTCACGCCGTGCGCGCGGCGCGGCGGCGGCGGATTCGGCCGGCACTCACCGGCCTCTCGGCGTCCTGGCTGTCTTCCTGGCGGCCCCGGCGCTCCGCACGGCGGGCCTTGGCCTGCGTACGGGCGGAGCGTGCGAGGCGGAACCGCTCGGCCTCCTTGATGAGTTCGGCGGAGCGGAGCTGGTGCAGTTCGTACTCGAACATGTCGTCTCCCTGGTGACGAGCTGTGCGGCTCTCGCGGAGCGTTCTCCGCGATGCCTCGACTCTCGTCTCCCAGGGGGGTGCGGCACATCGGGAGAGTGCCGCATGTTCGTGGGCCGCGCCTCCTTAGGCGCGGCCCACGATGTGCCTTAGGCGGCTCTGGCCGCCCTATACGGATGCCTCAGCTGGTGCCGGGCATTCCGAGGATGAGGTCGGTGTACTTGGCGACGGCGAGCACCAGGCCGATCGCGCCGACCACGAAACCGGCCCACGCGGTCGACTTGATCCACGGCGCCTGCGGCTTGCCGGGGGCGCCGAACGCGGGCCGGGCGAGGACGGCCGCGGCGACCAGCAGGGCGACGAGCGAGAAGATCCCGCCGACCAGGGCGGCGGAGTGCCAGGCCTCGCCGTACATCGCGGAGATCTGCTTGGCGATGCCCGCGCTCTGCGCGGTGGTGAGCTGGCCCTCCAGCTGCGCGCGGGCCGACGCGATGGTGCCGAGCCAGCCGCCGCTGAGCCCGACGATGCCGAGGGCGACGGAGACGATCGCGCCCGCGCCCTGGCCGACGCCGGCCGGCTTGTCGGCCTCGGCCTTGGCGAGGGCCGCGAGCTCGGCCTCGGCGGCGGCCTCGGCAGCCGTGTCGTCTTCCTGCACGTCCTCGGGGGCCTCCTCGGCCGCCTTGGTCGCCTCAGCCGTCTCGGTCGCCTCGGTGGCCTTGGCGTCCTGGGCCTCCGCGCCCTCCTCCCGCGTCTCGGCGTCGCGCTGCGCTTCAGTCTTCGTAGTCATGCTGCGCACCGTACGGACGGAGTCTGAGAAGTTTCTTAACGTTCCCTGTGCCCGCTCCGCGCACCACGCCACTCGGGCGCGAGCACGGACCAAATCTCCATGTCATGGCGCTTTCCGCGCCAGGGAAAACTCTCCCGGAGCACTCCTTCTTTCGTGAATCCGAGGCGCCGGGCCACGTTCACACTGGGAGTGTTCTCCGACGCGGCGATCCATTCCACCCGGTGGATTCCGCGCTCCTCCACGGCCCAGTCGATGAGGTGCCGCATCGCGCGCGTGACGAGACCGCGCCCTGCGGCCGCCGGCTCCAGCCAGCAGCCGACCTCACCGTTGCCGTTCTCCGCGTCGAAGTTGAGCGCCAGCACGCCGCCGACGAGCGTTCCGTCCAGCCAGATGCCGTGGTACGCGCGCGTGCCGGTGGCCGTCGCGTCGGCGTGCTTCTGGAGCAGCTCCCGCGTGGAGGCGAGGTCCGTCGCCGTGGCGCCGAACGGGATGAACTGGCCGATGAACTCCCGGCCCCGCTCCATGTGGGCCAGGAACTCCTCGGCGTGCCAGGGCTCCAGGGGCCGCAGTTCGGCGCCGTCCTCACCCAGCGGGATCGCGTACATCGGTCTCCTTCGTCAGCAACTCGTCCAGCGCGCCGTCGGTCACCGTGCGCCGCACCGGGATCCTCGCACCCCCCGCGACGCGGCACTCGGGAGGCTCGATGCTCAGGCGCGGCAGGCGCCGGTCGAGCCACTTGGGCAGCCACCAGTTGGCGCCGCCGAGCATGTGCATCAGGGCGGGCACGAGGAGCGTACGGAGGATGAAGGCATCGACGGCGACGGCCACGGCGAGCGCGATGCCGAACATGGCGATCACCCGGTCCCCGCTGAGCACGAACGCCAGGAACACCGAAATCATGATCACGGCAGCCGAGTTGATCACGCGGCTGGTCTCGGCGAGCCCGACCCGGACGGCCCGCCGGTTGTCTCCGGTCTCCAGCCACTCCTCGTACATCCGGCTCACGAGGAACACCTGGTAGTCCATGGAGAGCCCGAAGAGCACCGACACCATGATCACGGGGAGGAAGGGCTCGATCGGCCCGGCCGCCCCGAGCCCGAGGAGTTCGCTCCCCCAGCCCCACTGGAAGATCGCGACGACGACCCCGAAGGCCGCGGCCACGGCGGCGACGTTCATCGCGGCGGCCTTGAGCGGGATCCCCACGGACCGGAAGGCGAGCAGGAGCAGCACGCACCCGAGCCCGACCACGACCCCGACGAACAGGGGCAGCTTGCCGACGATGACCTCCGCGAAGTCGTCGTAGCTCGCGGTGACGCCCCCGACCTGCACGTCCAGGCCCACATCGGGGACCACATCCGTACGCAGCCGGTCGACGAGCTCGCTGGTCCGCTCGGACTGCGGCGACGAGGTCGGCACGACGGTGACATGGGCGGCACTGTCGTCCGCGTTATACGTAACACGTGAGACGGAGGCGACCCCGTCGGTGGCCCGCAGCTCGCTCGTCAGCTCCGCGAGCGCGGCTTTGCCCTTGGCGCCGTCGACCTCGGTGACCAGGGTCAGCGGCCCGTTCACACCGGGCCCGAAACCGTCGGCAAGGAGGTCGTACGCCTGCCGGGTGGTGCTGTTCGCCGGACTGTTGCCCTGGTCGGACGTGCCCAGGTGGAGGAAGAAGGTGGGCAGCGAGAGCACCGCGATCACCGCGATGGCGAGCGCGCCGAGCAGCTTCGGGCGGCGCTCCACGAAGGCGGCCCAGCGGGCGGCGAACCCGGTGGGAAGCTCGGGCTCGGGCCCGTGTTCGAGGAGCCGCCGCCGCTCGCGCCGCGACAGCGCACGCATCCCGATGTACGAGAGCAGCCCCGGCAGCAGCGTCACGGACGCGGCGACGGTGAGCAGCACGGTCACGGAGGCGGCGATGGCGACGCCGTTGAGGAAGCTCAGGCCCAGCATCAGCATGCCGAGCAGGGCGATGCACACGGTGGCCCCGGCGAACACCACGGCCCGCCCGGTGGTGGCGACGGCCCGCTCGGCGGCCTCGGCCACCGGAAGCCCCCGCTTCAGCCCTCTCCTGTGCCGGGTCACGATGAACAGCGCGTAGTCGATCCCGACGCCCAGCCCGACGAGCATGCCGAGCATCGGCGCGAAGTCCGCGACCGTCATGAAGTGCCCGAGCAGCACGATGCCCGCGTACGCGGTGCCGACGCTCACCAGCGCGGTGGCGATGGGCAGCGCGGCCGCGGCGAGCGAGCCGAAGGCGAGGAAGAGCACGACGGCCGCGACGACGACGCCGATGATCTCGGAGGTGTGGGCCGAGGTCGACTCGGTGAGCGCGACGGCGCTGCCGCCGAGCTCCACCTGGAGCCCGTCGGGCCCGTCGTCCTCGGCGGCCTGCGCGGTGTCGACGACGGCCCGCGCCTGGCCCTCCGGGATGTCGTCGGCCTGCTTGTCGAAGGTGACCGTGGCGTACGCGGTGTGCCCGTCGGCGCTGATCCGTCCCGTGCCACCGGCCTCGTACGGCGATCCGACGGAGGCGACGCCGGGGAGGTCGGCGAGCTCGCCCAAGGTGTTGCTCATCGTCTTCTCGACGTCGGCTGCGCGCACGGTGGAGCCCTCGACGTGCCAGACGACGGTGTCGCTGTCGCCGCCGAGCCCGGAGAAGTTCTCGGTCAGGAGCTGCGTGGCGCGCCCCGACTCCGTACCGGGCGCGTCGTAGTCGTTCGAGTACGCGGATCCCGCGACGGCCGCGGCGGCGCTCGTGCCCACGAGAGCGGTCAACCACAGAAGTACGACCACGAGCCGGTGCCTGACACACCAGCGGGCAAGTGCGGCCATGGACGCGCTCCCTGAGTCATTTATTGATCTTTGACCGGGAACATCCGCTTGGTGCGTGAACCGCCCGCAAAGAACACATGAGCAATGACGAGACACTCTTACAGCAGGAAGTGATCTTTTGTCGCTTTCGTGTCCTTACTCACAAGGGGCGCGGAGCCCTCACATGGAGAGCCCGGCCCACAGCGCCACCGTCGACGCCGCCAGCGTCGCGGGGACCGTGAGCAGCCCGAGCCGCGTGAACTCACCCAACTCGGGCTCGGTGCCGTGGTCGTGCACGATGCGGCGCCACAGCAGGGTCGCCAGGGAGCCGACGTACGTGAGATTGGGGCCGAGGTTGACGCCGATCAGGGCGGCGAGCACAGGACCTGGGCCCATCGGGGTGACGACCGGGAGCAGGGCGAGGATCGCCGGCACGTTGTTGATGACGTTGGAGAGCAGCGCCGCCACCCCGGCGATCGCGAGCAGTGTGGGCAGCGACGAACCGTCCGGCAGGAGGCGGGCGATGGCGTCGCCGAGCCCGTTGTCGACCACGGCCTTGACCACGACGCCGAGCGCGAGGACGAAGAGGCAGAACGGCAGGTTGGCGGCCTTGAGCAGTTCCACCGGGGTGCTGTGGCGGCGGGCGAGGGCCCGGGTGCCGAGCACGGCCGCCCCCGCGAAGGCGGCCCACAGCGGCTCGATGCCCGCGAAGGACGTGACGACGAATCCGGCGAGCGTGAGCGCGAGCACCGTCAGGGTGAACAGCGGGACACCTGGCGGCTCTTCGGGGTCCGGATCGTGCGCGGGCGCCGCCAGGTCGTCGGCGAAGTAGCGGCGGAACACCACGTATTCGATACCGATCGCCACCAGCCACGGGAGCGCCATGAGCCCGGCGAAGTGCGTGAACGTGAGCCCGCTCGCCGCGAAGGCCAGCAGGTTCGTGAGGTTCGATACGGGCAGCAGGAGGGACGCCGAGTTGGCGAGGTGGGCGCTCGCGTAGACGTGCGGGCGCGGGCGTGCGCCGATGCGGGCCGCTGTCGCGAAGACGACCGGGGTGAGCAGGACGACGGTGGCGTCGAGGCTCAGTACGGCGGTGATCCCGGCGGCCACCGCGAAGACGCCGCCGAGCATCCGCTTCGGACTGCCGTGACAGACCCGGGCGACCGCTTCTCCGGCGGCCCTGAACAACCCCTCGTCGGCGCAGAGTTGAGCCAGAAGCAGAATCCCGGCAAGAAACCCGACGACCGGAAGCAGCTCCTGGGTCTCGGCCCAGGCATGAGCGGGCGTCACGTCTCCCGCGACCACGGCCACGACCGCCGCGGGCACGGCAACCACGGCCTCCGGCCATTTACGGGGGCGTAGGACCGCGAAGACGAGCGTGACAGCGAGAAGGGCGAGGGAGACAACCACGTTCAAGCCCTTCCGGGCGCACAAGCCACTCGGCCCATGCAAGCCCCTGCGGGCGCACAAGCCGCTCGGCCCATGCAAGCCCCTGCGGCGATTGAGCAGCGGGGTCCGGGGCGGAGCCCCGCGACGTCGGGCACGGAAAGGCGGCGAGCACCGGTAGCCCGATGCACCGCCGCCACATCCGCTCAGCCGTCGGAGACGCCCAGCTTCTCCAGAATCAGCTCCTTGACGCGCGCCGCGTCGGCCTGACCCCGGGTCGCCTTCATGACCGCACCCACAAGCGCACCCACGGCCGCCACCTTGCCGCCGCGGATCTTGTCGGCGATCGCCGCGTTGCCCGCGATCGCCTCCTCCACGGCAGTGGTGAGCGCACCCTCGTCCGAGACGACCTTCAGGCCGCGCTTCTCGACGACCTCGTCCGGCGTGCCCTCACCCTTGAGGACGCCGTCGATGACCTGGCGGGCCAGCTTGTCGTTGAGGTCACCGGAGGCGACCAGCTCGGACACGCGGGCCACCTGCTCCGGCGTGATCGGCAGGGCGCCGAGCTCGACGCCCTGGTCGTTCGCGGAGCGGGCCAGCTCGCCCATCCACCACTTGCGGGCGGACGCCGAGTCGGCGCCGGCCGCGATGGTGGCGACGATGGGCCCGATGGCGCCGGCGTTACGGATCGACTGCATGTCGTGGGCGCTGACGGCCCACTCCTCGATCAGCCGGTTGCGCTGCGTGAGCGGCATCTCCGGGAGCTCGGCGCGCAGCGCCTCGACCCACTCGCGGGACGGGGCGACGGGCACCAGGTCGGGCTCCGGGAAGTACCGGTAGTCCTCGGCGTTGTCCTTGATGCGGCCCGACGTGGTGGAGCCGTCCTCCTCGTGGAAGTGACGGGTCTCCTGCACGATCGTGCCGCCGTCGTTCAGGACGGCGGCGTGGCGCTGGATCTCGAACCGCGCCGCCCGCTCGACGGAACGCAGCGAGTTCACGTTCTTCGTCTCGGAGCGCGTGCCGAACTTCTCGCGCCCGTGCGGACGCAGCGAGAGGTTCACGTCGCAGCGCATCTGGCCCTTGTCCATGCGGGCCTCGGACACGTCGAGCGCCTTGATGACCTCGCGCAGCTCGGCGACGTACGCCTTCGCGACCTCGGGGGCCCGCTCGCCCGCGCCCTCGATCGGCTTGGTGACGATCTCGATGAGCGGGATGCCCGCGCGGTTGTAGTCGAGCAGCGAGTGCGAGGCGCCCTGGATTCGGCCGGTGGCACCGCCGACGTGCGTCGACTTGCCGGTGTCCTCCTCCATGTGGGCGCGCTCGATCTCCACGCGGAAGACCTCGCCGTCCTCCAGCTGTACGTCGAGGTAGCCGTCGAAGGCGATCGGCTCGTCGTACTGGGAGGTCTGGAAGTTCTTCGGCATGTCCGGATAGAAGTAGTTCTTCCGGGCGAAACGGCACCACTCGGCGATCGAGCAGTTGAGCGCGAGGCCGATCTTGATGGCCGACTCGACGCCGATCTCGTTCACGACCGGCAGCGCGCCGGGCAGGCCGAGGCAGGTCGGGCAGGTCTGGCTGTTGGCGTCCTGCTTCAGCTCGGTGGAGCAGCCGCAGAACATCTTGGTCCTGGTGCCGAGTTCGACATGGACCTCCAGGCCCATGACGGGGTCGTACGTCGCGAGGGCATCCTCGTACGACACCAGGTCAGTCGTGACAGTCACGGTGAAACTTTCCCTCTCAGCCCAGCAGGACGTCGTCGTCGCCCAGGCGCTTGAGCTCCCGGTAGAGGATCGCCAGGCCGGTAGCGATGGCGGCGGCGGACACGGCGGCGTCGATCAGCCGCAGCGTGTCGTTCTCGTTGCGGGCCAGCTTCGCCTGCTTCGCGACGCTGAGCGCGCCGAAGGCGGTGCTGGCCAGCGATACGTAGACGCCGGTCTTGGACTTCTTGAAGTTCTTGGCCTTCTTTGCCATGGCACTCACAGCGACGGAGCCTCCTCAAGCAGCGGGTGCCCCCACTTTTCCACGAAAGCGGCCTCGACGGCGGATCCCACCTTGTACAGGCGGTCGTCCTTCATGGCGGGGGCGATGATCTGCAGGCCGACCGGCAGGCCGTCCTCCGGCGCGAGGCCGCAGGGCAGCGACATGGCGGCGTTGCCCGCCATGTTCGACGGGATGGTGCACACGTCCGCGAGGTACATCGCCATCGGGTCGTCGGCGCGCTCGCCGATCGGGAAGGCGGTGGTCGGCGTCGCGGGCGAGACGATCACGTCCACCTGCTCGAAGGCCTTCTCGAAGTCCTTCGTGATCAGGGTGCGGACCTTCTGGGCGCTTCCGTAGTACGCGTCGTAGTAGCCGGAGCTCAGCGCGTACGTGCCCAGGATGATGCGGCGCTTGACCTCGTCGCCGAAGCCGGCCTCGCGGGTCAGCGCGGTGACGTCCTCGGCGGAGTGCGAACCGTCGTCGCCGACGCGCAGGCCGTAGCGCATGGCGTCGAAGCGCGCGAGGTTGGACGAGCACTCGGAGGGCGCGATCAGGTAGTACGCGGAGAGCGCCAGGTCGAAGGACGGGCAGTCCAGCTCGACGATCTCGGCGCCGAGCTCCTTGAGCAGGGCGACCGACTCCTGGAAGCGCTGGACGACACCGGCCTGGTAGCCCTCGCCCGCGAACTGCTTGACGACGCCGACGCGCATGCCCTGCACGCTGCCGTTCTTCGCGGCCTCGACGACCGCCGGGACCGGGGCGTCGATGGACGTGGAGTCGAGCGGGTCGTGGCCCGCGATGGCCTCGTGCAGGAGCGCCGCGTCCAGGACCGTGCGGGCGCAGGGCCCGCCCTGGTCCAGGGAGGACGAGAACGCGACCATGCCGAAGCGGGAGACGCCGCCGTAGGTCGGCTTGACGCCGACGGTGCCGGTGACGGCCGCGGGCTGGCGGATCGAGCCGCCGGTGTCCGTGCCGATGGCGAGCGGGGCCTCGTACGCGGCGAGGGAGGCGGAGGAACCGCCGCCGGAACCGCCCGGGATGCGGGTGAGGTCCCACGGGTTGCCGGTCGGGCCGTACGCGCTGTTCTCGGTGGAGGACCCCATGGCGAACTCGTCCATGTTGGTCTTGCCGAGGATGACGACGTCGGCGGCCTTCAGCTTCTTGACCAGCGTCGCGTCGTACGGCGGGATCCACCCTTCGAGGATCTTCGAGCCGACCGTGGTCGGGATCCCCTCCGTGGTGAAGATGTCCTTCAGCGCGAGCGGGACGCCGGCCAGCGGGCCGAGCTTCTCGCCGTTCTTGACCTTCGCGTCGACGGCGGCGGCCTGCTTCAGGGCGCCCTCACGGTCGACGTGCAGGAAGGCGTGCACCTTCTCGTCGACGGCACCGATGCGGGCCAGGTGGGCCTCGGTGACCTCGACGGCGGTGAGCTCGCCGGAAGCGATCTTCGCCGCGATCTCGGCGGCGGTGAGCTTGATGATGTTGACGTTGATGTCCGTCATGACTGTTTAGTCCTCCCCCAGGATCTGCGGCACCTTGAAACGCTGCTGCTCCTGGGCCGGGGCGCCGGAGAGCGCCTGCTCGGGGGTGAGCGACGGACGGACCTCGTCCTTGCGCATGACGTTCGTCAGCGGCAGCGGGTGCGAAGTCGGCGGTACGTCTTGGTCGGCGACTTCGCTGACGCGGGCGACCGCGCCGATGATGTCGTCGAGCTGGCCTGCGAAGTGGTCGAGCTCTTCGGGCTTCAGCTCCAGACGCGCCAGCCGGGCGAGGTGGGCGACCTCCTCGCGCGTGATGCCAGGCATGCGGATCCTCACGGGGTGCGTGTTCTCGGTTTGACCCCAATCCTATGGGGCGCGGCACCGTGCCGAGGAACGGGTTTCCCGGCCGCCCCCTGGTGCGCGTCACCCGTGGTTGCGGTCGCGCAGTTCCCCGCGCCCCCAAGATGCCCACCCGTGGCCGAGCGAGCCCGCAGATCGCGGCCCCTGACGGCGCACGCAGTGCGCCTTCCAGGGGCGCGGGGAACTGCGCGACCCCAGGCACGGGTGGGCGTACCGAAAACGCAGCCGTCAGCCCAGTTGGCCGTGGTCGTCGGCAGGGGCCGCCGGAAGCGCCGCAGGCAACCGTTGCCAGCCCCGGTCCCCGCGAGCCCGCAGCCACGCCGTCGTCTCGTCGGGCGGCATCGCGGCGGCGACCAGCCAGCCCTGCACCGCGTCGCAGCCGAGGTCCCGCAGCCGCTCCCACGTCTCGTCGTCCTCGACGCCCTCGGCGACGACCAGCAGGCCCAGCGAATGCGCCAGGTCGACGGTGCAGCGGACGATCTCCGCGTCCTCGTTGTCCACGGCGAGCCGGGCCACGAACGACCGGTCGATCTTCAGCTCGCTCACCGGGAGCCGCCGCAGGTGCACGAGCGACGAGTACCCGGTGCCGAAGTCGTCGAGCGACATCTTCACGCCGTGCCCGGTGAGCGCCGCCAAGGTGTCGGCCGCCCGCTGCGGGTCCTCCAGGAGTACGTGTTCCGTGATCTCCAGTTGCAGGGACCCGGCCGGGACACCGTGCCGAGCGAGCCGCGCGGCGACCGCTCCGGCGAAGCCGGGCGTGTGCACATCACGCGGCGACACGTTCACCGCGACCGGCACGTACAGCCCCTGCGCACGCCAGCGCGCGACCTGTCCGAGCGCCGTGTCCAGGACGTACTCGGTCAGGTGCGGCATCAGCCCGGACGACTCGGCGATGGCGATGAACTCGTCCGGCGGCACCCTCCCGCGCTCCGGATGCACCCACCGTACGAGCGCCTCCAGGCCCGCGACGTGCCCGTCGAACCGGACCTTCGGCTGGTAGTGCAGCTCCACCTCGCCCGCGTCGAGCGCGCGGCGCAGGTCGCCCAACAGGCCGAGCCTGTCGGGCGTGTTGGAGTCCCGCTTCGACTCGTAGACCTCCACGCCGGTGCGGTCCCGCTTGGCCTGGTACATCGCGACGTCGGCCCGGCGCAGCAGGCCCTCGGCGTCCAGCGCGTGGTCGGGGAAGACGGCGAGTCCCGCGCTCGCCTCCAGTACGAGGGTCAGACCGTCCAGGTCGAGGGGCGATCCGAGGGCCGCCACGAGATTGCGGGCCACGCGCGTCGCGGACGTCGTGGAGTCGGCGACGGGCAGCAGCACGGCGAACTCGTCACCGCCGAGGCGCGCGGCCTCCGCACCGCGCGGCAGGGCCGCTCTCAACCGATCCGCGATCTGCAACAGAAGCCGGTCACCGGCGAGGTGGCCGAGCGTGTCGTTCACCGAACGGAACCGGTCGAGGTCGATCAGCATCAGCGCGCTGCGCACCCCGATGCGCTCGGCGTCGTCGAGCGCGGTCCAGGTGCGCTCCAGCAGCCACTGCCGGTTCGGCAACCCGGTGAGCGGGTCGCGCAGTTGCTCCTCGGCGCGGGCCCGCGCGATCCACAGCGTGGAGTCGAGCGCGATCAGCGGGATCGCGAACAGCGGCAGCAGCACCGGCAGGGCGATCGCGACGACGCAGATCAGCGGCGCGATCCCGAGCAGCGCGACGGCGATCAGGCCGTGCCGGACGAGCGCGGTACGGGCGACGGTCGGAAGCCCCGAGTTCGGTGGTGCGTGCACGTACCAGAGCAGGGTGCGGCTGATCAGCAGATACGCAAGCGCCGCGAGAGCCACCTCGGGCACGGTCGACGGGCTCCAGCTCTCCGGCTTCCACGGCGCCTCGACGGACGGTACGCGGCCGAACGCGGCGAGGACGAGGGCGCCCGCCCCGATGCCGAGGATGTCGATCGCCCCGTGCAACAGGCCCTGGCGCCAGCTGTGTCTGCGGGCGATGCCGACGAGGACGACCACGGTGAGGCTGACCATGCCCGCGGGCACCCAGCCGTACAGGAGCAGCACGGCGAGGGTGAGGGCCGCGCCGGATCCGGTGCCGCCCCACCAGCGGTCGCGGCCGAGCGCGACGAGGTGGCCGACGATGACGCCGGTCAGGATCGCGAGACACCAGCCGACCGTGCCGGACGGGAAGAGCGCGTGCCCCTCCCGGAGCGACCAGTAGAAACCGCCGCCGAGCACCACGGCGGCGAGCGCCACCACCACACCTGGCAGCAGCGGCACGAGCGCGGCCCGCGAGGTCTCCCCCGGCCCCGCGAGCTGATTGCGCGCGGGTGTCGCCACCCCGACCCAGCCGCCCGCGGGGACGGTTCCGGGGAGCGGGCCCGGGGCCCTGGTGGGACCCGCGGTGCGCCCGGGCGCGGCTCGGCTGTCGCGCGTACGGTCGCCGGATATGCGGCCGCCGGGCGTGCCCGCCGCGTTCCGGGTGCGGGCCGGCAGGCCGCGCGGGGGCTGCTCGTCGGTGACGCGGGGCCGGGCCGGAGCGAGCTCCTCCGGGCCGGAGGGGGTGTGGGTGTCGATCGAAGTGCCGCTGCCCGCAGGGCGATCCTTCGCCCTGCGCTTCAACAGCCCTTCGTGGCCCGCCGCTTCGGCCCCGGACGCGGCAGGGGCCGAGGCCCCTGCCGTCCGGCCGGTGCCGAATCCGGCCGCACTCCACCATGTGCGCCAGTTCACCACGCCACCGCGACGCGGGCGCAGGCGTGAGTCCGGGGCGGCGCTCTCGGTCGGTTCCATTCCCGTCCCTCTCACTGCCGGCGGTGCCTGCGTCCGCTGCCCGCTCTCCTCGCTTCCAGTGGGCGAGGATTCGCCCCATCCGCAGCAGGACTCGGCAGGCGCACACCTCAACAGTAGGCCGCAGAAGGCTTCCACGGGCACCAGACGGACGCGCCCGGGCACGGTTGCCCGAATGAACCCGGCGTTCCGCCTGCGTCTGGTATGCGCCGATCGAGTGACCTGCGGCCGCTACTCGGCGGTCTCCTGCTCCGCGGGAAGCGCCACGTCGGCGGCGGCCTCCGGCCCCTGTTCCAGCAGGACGACGAACCCGTCCTCGTCCAGAACCGGAACCTTGACCTGCATGGCCTTGTCGTACTTGGAACCGGGGTTGTCCCCCACGACCACGAAGGACGTCTTCTTGGAAACGGAACCCGTGACCTTGGCCCCTCTGGTCTGCAGGGCCTCTTTTGCGCCATCCCGCGTGAAGTTCTGCAGCGTCCCGGTGACCACCACGGTGAGTCCTTCGAGGGGCCTCGGCCCCTCGTCCTCACCGGCCCCTTCCTCCTCCATCCTCACACCGGCCTCACGCCATTTCCGCAGAATCTCCCGATGCCAGTCCTCGGCGAACCACTGCTTCACGGAGGTGGCGATGATCCCGCCCACGCCGTCCGTGGCGGCGAGCTCCTCCTCGGTGGCCTGGTCGATGCGGTCGATGGAGCGGAACTCGCGGGCGAGCGCCTCGGCGGCGACCGGGCCGACGTGACGGATCGAAAGGCCGTTGATGACCCGGGCCAGCGGGCGGCTCTTGGCCGCCTCGATGTGCTCCAGCATCGAGACCGCGTTCTTGCGCGGCTCTCCCGCCTTCGTGGCGAAGATGTCCGCGATCTTCTCCTCGCCCGTCTTCGGATCGCGCTTGGGCAGCCCGCTGTCCTGGTCGAGGACGTACGCCCTGATGGGAAGGAGCTGGTCCATCGTGAGGCTGAACAGGTCGCCCTCGTCCGTGAGCGGCGGCTGCGTGGGCTCGAGCGGCCCGGTGAGTGCGGCGGCGGCGACGTACCCGAAGTTCTCGATGTCCAGGCTCTGACGGCCGCCCAGGTAGAACAGGCGCTCACGCAACTGGGCCGGGCACGTGCGGGCGTTGGGGCACCGGAGGTCGATGTCGCCCTCCTTCATGGCCCGCAGCAGGGTGCCGCACTCGGGGCACTCGGCGGGCATCACGAACTCGTACTCGCTGCCGTCCCGCAGGTCGGCGACGGGGCCGAGGATCTCGGGGATGACGTCACCGGCCTTGCGGATGACGACGGTGTCCCCGATGAACACGCCCTTCTTCTTGACGATCTCCTGGTTGTGCAGCGTCGCGAACTCGACCTCGGAGCCCGCCACGGTGACCGGCTCCACCTGCGCGTACGGCGTCACACGGCCCGTGCGGCCCACGCCCACGCGGATGTTGACCAGCTTGGTGTTGACCTCTTCGGGCGGGAACTTCCAGGCGATGGCCCAGCGCGGGGCGCGCGCCGTGGAGCCGAGGCGGCCCTGAAGCCGGATCTCGTCGAGCTTGACGACCGCGCCGTCGATCTCGTGGTCCACGGAGTGGCGGTTCTCTCCGTAGTACGCGATGAACTTCCGTACGCCTTCGAGGTCTTCGACCACCTTGCTGTACTTGGTGGTCGGCAGGCCCCACTCGCGCAGCAGGTCGTAGGCCTGCGAGAGACGGTCGATGTCGAAACCCTCGCGGGCGCCGATGCCGTGCACCACCATGTGCAGCGGGCGCGTGGCCGTGACGCGCGGGTCCTTCTGGCGCAGTGAACCCGCCGCCGCGTTACGGGGGTTTGCGAAGGGCTTGTCGCCCGCCTCGACGAGCCGGGCGTTCAGCTCCTCGAACTTGTCCATGGGGAAGAAGACCTCGCCGCGGACCTCGACGAGCGGCGGGATGTTGTCGCCCTTCAGGCGGTTCGGGATCTCCGTGATCGTGCGGACGTTGGACGTGATGTCCTCGCCGACCCGGCCGTCTCCACGCGTGGCCGCGCGCGTGAGCCGCCCGTCCTCGTACGTCAGGTTCACCGCCAGGCCGTCGATCTTCAGCTCGCACAGGAAGTGATAGCCGGGCGCGCCGACGTCCTTGGCGACGCGGTCGGCCCAGGCCGCCAACTCGGCGTCGTCGAAGGCGTTGTCGAGCGAGAGCATGCGCTCGCGGTGCTCGACGGAGGTGAACACCGTCTCGTACTGCCCCGCGACCTTCTGGGTCGGCGAGTCCGGCGTGCGCAGCTCGGGGTGCTTCTCCTCCAGCGCCTCCAGGGAGCGCAGAAGCTTGTCGAACTCCGCGTCGTCGACGACCGGAGCGTCGTTCACGTAGTAGCGGAAGCGGTGCTCCTCGATCTGCTCCGCCAGCTGGGCGTGCTCGTCCCGCGCCTTGGCGGGCACCGTGCCCTCGCTCTGCAGTTCGTCAGCCACCGTCTCGTCCTCCCGTTCGCCTGCGTCCACGGTCACTCAGGGTTGTCCGCGAGTGATCTCGCCGCCCGGACGCAATGGGCGAGTGCCGAGCGGGCGTACGCGGGCGACGCACCCGCGAGTCCGCATGACGGCGAGAGCACCACCGAGTCCGCGAGAGAACCCGGATTCAGCCCCAGCCTGCGCCACAGCGTCCTGACACCCATGACGCTACCGGCAGGGTCTGACAATGGGCCGTCCACGCCCGGCACGACACCGGCGACGAGTCGCAGGCCGGCCTCGACGGACTCCCCGATCACCTCGTCGTCACGCTCGGTGAGCAGCGAGAAGTCGAAGGAGACCGCGTCCGCGCCGGCCCGGCGCAGGAGGGCGAACGGCACGTCGGGGGCGCAGGAGTGGACGAGGTGCGGCCCGTCGTCGAGCACGGAGAAGACGTCCCGCAGCGTGCTCTCGACGAGCTGGCGGTCGACGGAGCGGTGCGTGCGGTACTCGCTGGCGGTCTTGATCTGTCCGCGCAGCACGGCGATGAGGGAGGGCTCGTCGAGTTGCAGCACCAATTGGGCGCCGGGCACCCGGCGGCGGACATCGGCGAGGTGCTCGCGCAGCCCCTCGGCGAGTGACCCGGCGAGGTCGCGGCACGCGCCGGGGTCGGAGAGCGCGGCCTCCCCGTTCCTCAACTCCAGTGCGGCGGCGAGCGTCCACGGCCCGACGGCCTGCACCTTGAGCGGGCCCTCGTATCCCTGCGTGAACTCCTCGAGCGCGTCGAGGTCCTCACCGAGCCACGACCTGGCGCGCTTGGTGTCCCGGCCCGGCCGGTCGCCGAGCCGCCAGCCACTGGGCTCCACGCGCGCGTACAGGTCGACCAGCATCCCTGCCGTGCGGCCGATCATGTCGGCGCCGGGGCCGCGCGCGGGCAGTTCGGCGAGGAACGGCATCCCCTGCTCCGGGCCGTCGAAGCTGCCGGTCACGGTCTTGGCGGCCTCGCGGGCATCGCCACCGGGCATCGACCCGACGCCCGTGGCCGGCCCCCACCTGAAGTCGCTCTTTTCCATCACCCAGGAAGGGTACGTAACGCCGGCCGTCGGGCGGGCGGCGCGTCAGCGGCCGGGGCGCACCGTCAGATCGTTGACCTCGGCGTCGCGCGGGAGGTCGAGCGCCATGAGGATCGTCGTGGCGATCGACTCGGGGTCGATCCAGCGCTCCGGGTCGTACTCCTTACCCTCCTGGTGGTGCACCTTGGCCTGCATGGCGCTCGCGGTGCGGCCCGGGTAGACGGAGGTCACGCGCACGCCGTTGCCGTGCTCCTCCTCGCGCAGCGCGTCCGCGAGGCCCTTCAGGCCGTGCTTGGAGGCGCCGTACGCGGACCAGCCCGCGTGGGCGTTGAGGCCGGAGCCCGAGTTCACGAAGATCACGTGCCCCTCGGCGAGGCGGAGTTGGGGCAGGAAGTGGCGGGTCAGCTCGGCCGGGGCGATGAGGTTGACGTTGAGCTGGTTGCGCCACGTCTTCGGGGTGAGCTCACCGACCTTGCCCAGGTCGACGACGCCGGCGATGTGCAGCAGCGAGTCGATCCGGTCGGGCAGCGTCTGGTGCGAGAAGGCCCAGGACAGCCTGTCCGGGTCCGCGAGGTCGCCGACGAGCGTCCGGGCGCCGGGGAACTCGGCGGCGAGCTCCTTGGCGCGGCCCGCGTCGCGCGCGTGGAGGTAGATTTCGTCGCCGCGCTCGTGCAGGCGGCGGGCGACGGCGGCGCCGATTCCGGAACCGGCGCCGGTGATCACATGTGTAGCCATGCCCGCCATGCTCGCACTACTCGACGCCGCGCGACTCCTCCAGGTAGGCCAGGGCGCCGACCGGCTCCTCGGCGAAGAACACGAGGTCAGTGAGGGGGATCGGGAGGAAGCCCTCGTCCTCCATGCGCCGGAACTGCTCCTTCAGGCCGTCGTAGAAGCCCGCGGAGTTGAGCAGCACGATCGGCTTGTCCGTCTTGCCGTGCTTCTTGAGCTCAAGGATCTCGGTGGCCTCGTCGAGCGTCCCCGTACCACCCACCATGATCACGACGGCGTCGGACTTCTCCAGGAGCAGCGCCTTGCGCTCCGCGAGGTCCTTGGCGATCACCATCCGGTCGGGCTCGGTGACGACGCGCGCCTTGGCCGCGAGGAAGTCCACGGACACCCCGGTGAGCCGCCCGCCGGCCTCCGCCACGCCATCGGCGACGACCTTCATGAGCCCGCTCTCCGAACCGCCCCACACGAGCGTGTGCCCGCCCTTGCCGAGCAGTTCGGCGAATTCACGGGCGGGGCGGGTGTAGCGCTCGTCGAGGTCGGCGGCGGAGAGGAAGACACAGATGTTCATGCCACCTACCGTACGGTCCGCCACTGACAGCCGGGCCGCCCCGTCACCGGCCGCCGAGCGGGACCCGGCGCGCAATGACCTTGCGACGGGCGATCCGCCATCCGTCCGCCTTGATGCCGATGCCCTTGGACAGGGCGTGTACGCGATCCGCGTCGACTTCGGTCAGGACGACGTTCGTGATGTGGTGGGCGACCGGGTTTCCCGCGCCGAGGGCGAGCGCGGCGTCCTTGATGGCGGCCGGGCCATGGAGGGGCGGCTGCCCGAAGTCCGAGATGTCGTAGACCTCGATGGGGTCGAGTGCCATGGAGGTCCTCTCGTAGACCTTGATCCTTCCCTTACCGCGGCCGCGCCGGGAAGAACTCGCCCACTGTGAGCGCTGACACACGTATGACTCAAGGACACACGATCACCGTTGAGCAGGGCTCGCAGCGCGTGCGGGTCGTCCACGAAGGGCAAGTGCTCGCCGAGAGCTCCCGCCCACTGGTGTTGAAGGAGACCGGCTGTCCGGTGCGGTACTACCTCCCGCCACAGGACGTACGGACCGAGCTGCTTACGCCCTCGAACACGACTACGCACTGCCCCTTCAAGGGCGACGCCTCCTACTGGTCGGTGCCTGGTGCGCAGGACCTGGTGTGGGCGTATCCGGAGCCGAAGGCCGAGGTGGCCGCCATCAAGGATCACCTGTGCTTCTACGAGGCTCAGGCCGACGCCGCATAGCCACGCGCGCGTGGTCGAATGAGGAGGTACGGCAGAGCAAGACGGAGGGTGAGGCGGACATGGCTCACGAAGACGGGCAGCAGGACGTTCCGACGGGAGGGTTCGGCGGTCCCCCGCCGCCGTTCGCACCCACGCCGCCGCCTCATCCACCGGCGGCCCCGCCGCCGCCCGCTCACCCGCCGCAGTTCGCGCCCGCGCCGCCCGGTCCCACCGGACCGGAGTTCGTGGCAGCCGACAAGCACAACGGTGTGGTCGTGGACGCGGACGGCCTGCACTTCGAGCAGGGGCCGCACGCCATCGACCTGCCCTGGCCGCACGTCCGCACGGCGAACTTCCAGCCGATGCCGTCCGGGGTGTTCATCACAGCCGCGATGTCGGACGGCGCCGTCTACACCTGCCAGGTACAGGCCCGCCGCAAGGCCGAGGCGTCCGAGTGGTGCGGCCGGCTGGGCGCCGTGTTGCAGTACTACATGCAGGGCCGCGCCTAGGGCCTGGCGTTTGGATCAGGCCGGATCAGGGAGCGGGGGCTGGGGCGTGCGATCGCAAGGCGGAGGAGGGAGGCGACGCGGAGCGTCGTCGACCGACGACAACGCCGCGAGCGTGCGTGCCAGCCCCGGCGAGCCCGGCCTGATCCAAACGACAGGCCCTAGGGCCTGGCGACCGCCGCGGCCCGCTCCGTCGTCGCGATCGTCGCCGAGCCCACCACGCGCGTGCCGTCGTACAGGACGATCGCCTGGCCGGGGGCGACGCCGCGGACGGCCTCCGTGAAGCGCACCTGCAGCTCGTCCCCCACCAGTTCCGCCGAGACCGCCGTCTCGCCGCCGTGCGCGCGCAGTTGGGCGGTGTACGTGCCGGGGCCGGAGGGCGCCGCGCCGCACCAGCGGGGCTTGATGGCGGTGAGGGCGGTGACGTCGAGGGCCTCCACGGGGCCCACCGTCACCGTGTTGTCCACCGGGGAGATGTCCAGGACGTAGCGCGGCTTGCCGTCGGGGGCGGGCCGTCCGATGCGCAGGCCCTTGCGCTGGCCGATCGTGTAGCCGAAGGCGCCTTCGTGGGTGCCGAGCTTGTCGCCCGACTCGTCGACGATGTCGCCCTCCGCCTTGCCGAGGCGGTTCGCGAGGAAGCCCTGGGTGTCGCCGTCGGCGATGAAGCAGATGTCGTGGGAGTCGGGCTTCTTGGCGACCGCCAGGTCGCGGCGCTCCGCCTCCGCGCGGATCTCTTCCTTGGTCGTGTCCGTGTCGCCCAGCGGGAACATCGCGTGGGCGAGCTGGCGGTCGTCCAGGACGCCGAGGACGTAGCTCTGGTCCTTGGCCATGTCGGCGGCGCGGTGCAGCTCACGGTCGCCGTTCCCGTTGACGATCACCTGCGCGTAGTGGCCCGTGCAGACCGCGTCGAATCCGAGGGCGAGCGCCTTGTCGAGGAGCGCGGCGAACTTGATCTTCTCGTTGCAGCGCAGGCACGGGTTCGGCGTGCGCCCCGCCTCGTACTCGGCGACGAAGTCCTCCACCACGTCCTCGCGGAAGCGGTCGGCGAGGTCCCAGACGTAGAACGGGATGCCGATGACGTCGGCCGCGCGGCGTGCGTCGCGGGAGTCCTCGATGGTGCAGCAGCCGCGGGCGCCCGTGCGGAACGATTGCGGGTTCGCCGAGAGCGCGAGGTGCACGCCGGTCACGTCGTGGCCCGCTTCGGCGGCGCGGGCCGCGGCGACGGCGGAATCCACGCCGCCCGACATGGCGGCGAGGACGCGGAGAGGACGGTCGGCGGGGAGCATCGAGGTCTGCGAAGTCATAGCACTAACAGGGTACGGGCCCGCGGGAACCGAATCGCTCGGGTATGCGTTGTTGATCTCGTACGGTACTGACGGGGGCGTCATATGGGGAAGCAGGCAGCCGGGTCCGGGAAGGGCCGCGGCGGGGACCGGGATCGCGGGATCAGCCGCCGGACCTTGATCATCGGCGGGGCGGCGTCGGCCGTGGGCGTCGGGCTGCTCGCGCGCGGTGACCTCGCCCGCATGTGGTGGCAGATGCCGGGGGTCGACAAGCCGCGCAAGGCCGGCGCGGTGGACTTCAAGGGCGCGGAGTGGGTGGCCGCGGCCTCGGCGAACTGGCGGCGGGCGGACCGGCCTGCCGACTTCTCCGTCGACCGGGTCATCGTCCATGTCACCCAGGGCAGCTACCAGGGCACCCTGAAGGTCTTCAAGGATCCGTGGCACGGGGCGGCGGCGCACTATGTGGTCCGGCAGGACGGGCACATCGCGCAGATGATCCGGGAGTTGGACGTCGCGTTCCACGCCGGGAACAAGGACTACAACGAGCGCAGTGTCGGCATCGAGCACGAGGGCTTCGTGGACCGGCCCGAGGACCTCACGGACGAGATGTACGAGGCGTCCGCGCGGCTCACCGCCCGGATATGCAGGCGCTACGACATTCCGGTCGACCGGAAGCACATCATCGGGCACGTCGAGGTGCCGGGCACCGACCACACCGATCCGGGGCCGCACTGGGACTGGGACCGGTACATACGCCTGGTGAAGGCGGCGTACGAGCGGGCCGGCTCCACCAAGGCGTAACAGCGCCCTACGTAAGCCCCGCCGAGCGCGCCCGCTCCACCACCGGGCCGATCGCCGTCGCCACCGCTTCCACATCGGCCTTCGTGGTGGTGTGGCCGAGGGAGAAGCGGAGCGTGCCGCGCGCCAGGTCCGGGTCCGTGCCGGTCGCGAGGAGGACGTGGCTGGGCTGGGCCACGCCCGCGGTGCAGGCCGAGCCCGTGGAGCACTCGATGCCCTGGGCGTCCAGGAGCAGGAGGAGCGAGTCGCCCTCGCAGCCGGGGAAGGTGAAGTGGGCGTTGGCGGGCAGCCGGCCGCCGGGCTCCGGGTCGCCGCCGAGGATCGCCTCGGGGGCGGCCGACCGGACCGCCGTGACCAGGGCGTCCCGGAGCGCGCCGATCTCGCGGGCGAACCACTCGCGCTGCTCGGTCGCGATCCGGCCGGCCGTGGCGAAGGCCGCGATCGCGGGAACGTCGAGCGTGCCGGAGCGGACGTGCCGCTCCTGCCCGCCTCCGTGCAGCACGGGGACGGGGGTGTACTCACGACCGAGGAGGAGCGCGCCGATGCCGTAGGGACCGCCGACCTTGTGGGCGGACACGGTCATCGCGGCGAGTCCGGAGGCGGCGAAGTCGACCGGGATCTGCCCGTAGGCCTGCACCGCGTCGGCGTGCAGCGGGATGGCGAACTCCCCTGCCGCGTCGGCCAGTTCACGCACCGGCTGGATCGTGCCGATCTCGTTGTTGGCCCACATGACGGTGGCGAGGGCGACGTCGTCGGGGTTGCGCGAGATCGCTTCCCGCAGCGCCTCCGCGTGCACCCGGCCGTACGCGTCGACCGGCAGGTACTCCACGGTCGCGCCCTCGTGCTCGGCGAGCCAGTGCACGGCGTCGAGCACGGCATGGTGCTCGACGGGGCTGGCGAGGACGCGGGTGCGGGCCGGGTCGGCGGCGCGGCGCGCCCAGTACAGGCCCTTGACGGCGAGGTTGTCGGCCTCGGTACCGCCGGAGGTGAACACGACCTCGCTGGGCCGGGCACCGAGCGACTCGGCGAGGGTCTCGCGGGACTCCTCGACGGTGCGCCGGGCGCGGCGCCCCGCGGCGTGCAGGGACGAGGCGTTGCCGGTGACGGCGAGCTGGGCGGTCATCACCTCGACGGCCTCCGGAAGCATCGGAGTGGTCGCGGCGTGGTCGAGGTAAGCCATGGTGGGCTCGATTCTACGAGCCCCCGTGCGCGCCCCGGACGGTCAGCCCGTGAAGATCAGCCCGTGATGCTCCACGACATCGTGCCGTCGGCGGCGATCAGGGCGCCGAGCACGACGAGGTCGGCGATACCGAGACCGAGTCCGAGGAGGGCGCGGCCGCGCCGCTCGGTGCCGCGCCGCAGGGCGACGGACGCGAGGACGATCGAGACGGGGCCGAGGAAGACGTTCATGACGAGCAGCCCGACCAGGCCGAGGACGAACGAGGCGACGGCCATGCCGTCGGCGTCACGCCGCCCGGCGGTGCCCGCCTGCGCCTGCGGCTCCGCGGCGCCCGGTTCCGTGGTGCCCGGTTCCGTGGTGCGGGGCTCTGTGGTGCGCGGTTCTGCGGTGAGTTGCATGGTGGTACCCCCTTGGTTGGTGTCGGTGTCAGCCGTGGCGGCGCGCGTGGCGCTCGCGGACCGCGAAGACGGCCAGCCAGACACCGATGACGGCGGCCGCGACGAGCGTGACGGGCAGCGGGGCGTGGGCCACGGTGCCGAGCGCGAAGCCCAGCAGCAGGAGGGCCGCTACGAGGAACAGCATGGGAGCCTCTCGAAAAGTTGGGTTACAACTGTTCACTGACTACTGAGTCTAGCCCGCCACACGACTTTCCCATTACAGAGAACAGTTGTTAACTGGATGACATGAGTCACACCCTCGGCGCCCGCCAGGCGCAGAAGCAGAAGACCCGACAGGCGCTCCTGGACGCGGCGTTGGGGCTGTTGGAGGACCAGAGCCTCAGCAGCCTCGGCCTGCGCGAGGTGACGCGCGCCGCGGGCGTGACGCCGACCGCGTTCTACCGGCACTTCGACAGCACGGCCGACCTCGGAGTGGCCCTGGTCGAGGAGGCTCTCGGCAGTCTGCACGCGGTGATCCGCGACGCGCTGACGGCGACGTGGGACAGCGACGAACGCATCACGCGCACCATCGAGCTGATCGCCCGTCACGTGCACGCGTATCCCGCACACGTCCGCTTCATCGCGCGCGAGCGGCACGGCGGCGTACAGCCGGTGCGGGAGGCGATCGGCGAGCAGCTCGCACAGTTCGCCGACGAGGTGCGGGAGGCGCTTCAGCACGACCCGGACGCGGCGGGCTGGAGCCAGGAGGACCTGAAGATGCTGGCGGGCCTGTACGTCGATCACATGCTGGCGACGGCATCGGTGCTGCTCGGCACGGACGCCGAGGACTTCGAGCACGTGGCGGACCGGGCGGAGCGGCAGCTGCGGCTCGTGAGTATCGGCCGAAAGCACTGGCTCGACCTGTCATGAGCAACTAGCGTTACGGTCATGACAGCAGCCGAATGGAACCTCGACCGAAGCTTCTCCAGCTCGTCCGGCGAGATCCGCTGGACGTCACTCGGGCCGGCCGACGCGCCGCCCGTCGTCCTCGTCCACGGCACGCCGTTCTCTTCGTACGTGTGGCGGCAGCCGGCCCGCGCGCTCGCACGTCAACACAGGGTCTACGCATGGGATCTGCCGGGCTACGGAGTCTCCGGGACGACCCCGGGGCAAGATCTCTCGCTCGACGCCCAGGCCCGCGCACTGACCGAACTCCTCGACCACTGGGGCCTCACCGACGGCCAAGCGGAGCACCTGCCGGCCGTCGTGGGCCACGATTTCGGCGGCTGCATCGCGCTGCGCGCACACCTGGTGCACGGCGCCGCGTACGCGCGCCTCGCCCTGGTCGACCCGGTGGCCGTCCGGCCGTGGGGCTCCCCCACGTACCGGCTGCTCGGCGAACACGCCGACGTGTTCCGGCAGTTGCCGCCCGATCTCCACGAGGCGCTCGTGCACCGCTACATCGCCTCCGGCAGCCACCACGGGTTGCATCCCGAGACGCACGCGCGCGTGGTCGCGCCCTGGCTGACCGAGGCCGGGAAGGACTCCTTCTACCGTCAGATCGCGCAGAACCCCCCGCACGCCGGCACGGACGACATCCAGGGCCGCTACGGGGAGCTGGACCTGCCCGTGCTCGTCTGCTGGGGCGCCGAGGACACCTGGATCCCGGTCGCGCGGGCGCACGAGCTGGCGAAGCTGATCCCCGGCGCCGAGCTGCGGATCATCGAAGGCGCCGGGCATCTCGTCCAGGAGGACGCGCCCGCGGAACTCGCCGCCGTACTGGGCGAGTTCCTGCGGTCGTAGAGATCGTGAACGTCAGCCGAGGCGTACGCGCGCGAGCTGGCGCGACTGGGCCACCAGGCGGTCCTTCGCGTCCCAGATCTCGGCGTCCTCCTCCAGGAACCCGCCGGCCAGGTTCCGCGTCGTGATCGACACGCGGACGGGTCCCGGGGCCGGGCGGCAGCGCACGTGGACGGTCAGCTCGACCGTCGGCACCCAGCCCTTGAGGCCCATCTCGAAGGCGGTCGGCGGCAGCGCGTCCACCGCGAGCAGCAGCGACAGGGGGTCCATGTCGCGGCCGTCGGCGAGGCCGAACCAGGCACGCATCTCGCCCTTGCCGGACGGCGCGCCGAGCGCCCAGCCCAGCGTGGCCGGGTCGAGCTTCAGGTCCAGCCGGTCGGAGATCGCGGAGCTGCCGGGGACGGGCGGCGCGCCCTCGGGGGCGTCGCCCGCGCCGAAGCACTGGTCGGCGGGCGGCATGACGGGCGGCTCGGCGCTCGTGCGTACGTCGTCGGGGAGCGTGTCCAGGTCGCCGTAACTGGCGATGACCCGGATCCGCTCGACCTCGCTGCCGTCCTCCGCGAACTGGAAGAGGGAGGCCTGGCCGGTGGAGAGGGTGCGCCCGGAGCGGGCCACGTCGGTCCTGATCACGGCGGGGCCCGGCGCGGACGCGGTCAGGTAGTGCGCCGACACCGTGAACGGGTCGTCGTGCGGCAGGGCGTCCGCGAGGGCGCGGCCGAGCACGGCGAGGAGGTAGCCGCCGTTGAGGGCGTTGATGATCGTCCAGCCGGCGGAGAGGTCGATGTCGTAGACACCGGGTTCGCCCGCGCGCCGGGTGACGGCGGTGTCGCGGTCGAACTCACTGTCGCCGATGACGGCCGGGCGACTCTGCGTGGATACTGCGTCTGCCATACACGGAAACGTACAACAGGAGATTACTGAGCGGTAGCTTTCCCCTCGCTCCACTCCGCCGCTACGGTGTCTCCTCCGTCACTTCCACCCCCGCCGACCTGCGGTTCCACGCGCGCGGCGCCCGCCAGTGGTAGCGCATCGCGAGCAGTCGCAGAACAAAAGCGGTGAGGGCCGCGAGGCCGCTGGTGAAGGCGTCCAGGGCGTCGAGGTGGATGCACAGGACGACGATCCCGGCGCCGACCATGGCGGGCACCGCGTAGAGATCGCGGTCCCAGCGCACGAGGGAGGGGACCTCGTTGGCGATGATGTCGCGCAGCACGCCGCCGCCGACCGCGGTGGCGAGGCCGAGCGCGGTGGACGCGGTGAGCCCGAGCCCGTAGTCGTACGCCTTCGTCGTGCCCGTGACGCAGAACAGGCCGAGGCCCGCCGCGTCGAAGACGTTCACCGCCGTCTGGGTGCGCTCGACCTCCGGGTGCAGGAAGAAGACGAGCGCGGCGGCGATCAGCGGCGTGACGAAATAGCCGAGATCGATGAACGCGGCCGGTGGCACGGCGCCGATGACCAGGTCGCGGAAGACTCCTCCGCCCAGCGCGGTGACCTCCGCGAGCGCGGCGATCCCGAAGACGTCCCAGTTCTTGCGGACGGCCATCAGGGCACCGGAGATCGCGAAGACGAAGATCCCGATGAGGTCGAGCCAATGCTGGACGGAGGGACTGAACAGTTCCTGGAGCACGCGACATTCTTACCTGCCGTGCCCGCGGGCCCCCTACAGGCTGGGCTTGCCCGTCGTGAACAGCCACGTGTCGAAGAGGTCGTCGAGCTGCTGACCCGAGACCCGTTCGGCCAGGGCGATGAAGTCGGACGTCTGGGCGTTGCCGTAGCTGTGCAGCCTCGTCCACTGCGGCAGCAGCTTGAAGAACGCCTTGTCGCCGACGCGCTCGCGCAGCATCTGGAGCGTCATCGCGCCGCGCTGGTAGACGGCGGAGGCGAACATCGTGTCGCGCCGCGGGTCGCCGATCTTGACCTGCCAGAAGGAGGAGTTCGCGGGGCGGGAGTTGTAGCCCGCGAGGAAGGAGTCGTGGGCGGAGGCACCGCCCTTGTGCTCGGTCCACAGCCACTGGGCGTACGTGGCGAAGCCCTCGTTGAGCCAGATGTCGTCCCACTGCTTCGGCGAGACGGAGTCGCCGAACCACTGGTGCGCCAGCTCGTGCACGATCGTCGACTCGGAGCGGACGGCCGAGTAGATCGGCTTGGACTGGGTCTCCAGGGAGAAGCCGGCCTGCGGCATGTCGTCGACGATCGCGCCCGTCTCCTCGAAGGGGTACGGGCCGAAGACCTGCTCCCAGTAGTCGGTGGCCTCGGCGGTCACCGCGTACACGTCGACGTTGTTGCTGTTGGCGAGGACCGGGTCGATGGCTACGTAGATGGGCGTTCCGGCGGGCGTCCTGCCGCTCTTCACGTCGAACTTGCCGATGGTGGCGGTCGCGAGATACGTCGCCATGGGCTTCGACTCGCGCCAGTGGTGGACGGTCCGCTTGCCCTTGTCGGTGTCGTACGTGTCGACGAGGCGGCCGTTCGATACGCCGGTGAGACCCTTCGGCGCCTTGATCCTGATGTCGTACGTGGCCTTGTCGGACGGGTGGTCGCTGGAGGGGAACCAGGTGGACGCGGCGTTCGGCTCGCACGCGACGAAAACGCCGTCCTCCGTCTTCATCCAGCCGTAGTCGGAGCCGAAGACGATGGGGCCGCTGAGGGGTTCGGGGACGCCGCCGTAGGTCACGGTCGTGGTGAAGGACTTGCCCTTGTGGAGCGAGGAGCGCGGTGTGATGCGCAGTTCGTCCCCGCTGCGTGTGAACTCGGCGCGTCTGCCGTTCACTTCGACGTTGGTGACGGTCAGCTTCTGCAGGTCGAGGTCGAAGGCGGAGAGGTTCTGGGTGGCGCGCGCGGTGAGGGTCGTGCGGCCGTCGAGGCGGTCGGTGTCCGGGTTGTACGCGACGTCGAGGGCGTAGTGCCGGGCGTCGAAGCCGCCGTTGCCGAGCTGCGGGAAGTACGGGTCGCCGATGCCGTCGGAGCCGGGGGTGGGGGCGGGGGCGGCGGCTATCAGGCAGAAGGAGGCGGCGGCTACGGTGAGCGCGGCCAGGCGTGCCGAACGGGAGAGTGCCATGGGCGTCCCTTCGAGCGGGTTCCGGTGTAACGGACAGCGGAATGCTGCCGCTCGGCGGTGCGCGTGTACATGACCCTTTCGGGCCATGTACATGCCTACGGAGCGGGGCGGGCCCCCGAGACCATGGGCGCGCCGCACCCACGCCACGGGGCTCCGCCCCGGACCCCGCTGCTCAATCGCCGCAGGGGCTTGAAATGCCCCGCCGGCTCGCGCCCCAGGGGCTTGAAATGCCCCGTCGGCTCTCGTCCCAGAGCGGGCTTAATTGTCCGGCTGAACCGTCTTCGGGACCGTGATCACGTCGATTGCCTCCTTCGCCACCTGGAGGAGCTTGGTGTCCTCCGGGGCCTGGTCCGGGGCGTTCTCCGGGTGGTGGCAGGCGACCTGGTGGGCCGTGGCGAGCGGGATCAGCGGGGGCTCCGTCGTCTTGCAGAGCTCCGTCGCCTTCCAGCAGCGCGTGTGGAAGCGGCAGCCGGTGGGCGGGTCGATCGGCGAGGGGACGTCGCCGCGCAGCAGGATGCGCTCGCTCTTGACCCCGCGGCGCTTCGGGTCGGGCACCGGGACGGCCGACAGGAGCGCCTTGGTGTACGGGTGCATCGGCGTCGCGTACAGGTCGTCGCGGTCCGCCAACTCGACGATCTTGCCGAGGTACATGACCGCGATCCGGTCCGAGACGTGCCGGATGACCGAGAGGTCGTGCGCGATGATCACGTACGTGAGGCCGAGCTCGTCCTGGAGGTCGTCCAGGAGGTTCACCACCTGGGCCTGGATCGAGACGTCGAGCGCCGACACCGGCTCGTCCGCGACCACGAGCTTCGGATTCAGGGCCAACGCTCGTGCGATGCCGATGCGTTGCCGCTGACCGCCGGAGAACTCGTGCGGGTAGCGGTTGTAGTGCTCGGGGTTGAGGCCGACCTTCTCCAGGAGCTCCTGCACCGATCTGCGCACGCCGCCCTCGGGCTTGACGCCCTGAAGCCGGAACGGGGCGCCGACGATCGCGCCGATGTTGTGGCGCGGGTTCAGCGAGGAGTACGGGTCCTGGAAGATCATCTGGACGTCGCGGCGCAGCGGCCGCATGCCGCTCGTACTCAGATGCGTGATGTCCGTGCCCTCGAACTCGACGCGCCCGGCGGTCGGTTCGAGGAGTCGCGTGATCAGCCGGCCCATCGTCGACTTGCCGCAGCCGGACTCGCCCACGACGCCGAGCGTCTCACCGGCGCGGACGTCGAAGGAGAGCCCGTCGACCGCCTGCACCGCGGCGACCTGCCGCTTGAGCAGTCCCTTGCGGATGGGGAAGTGCTTGACCAGGCCGTCGACCTTGAGCAGCGGCTCACCGGCCGCCGCGTCCGGAGAGGTCGTCGCCTGCTGGGGGATCGTAGGGGGCGTCATCTCGGCTTCAGGTCCTTTGGCGTCCGTCACAGCTTCGGCGCAATCTCTTCGTTCCAGATCCGCTCGCGCTCCTCGCCCGACATGTGGCAGGCGGAGAAGTGTCCGGAGCCGACCTCCCGCAGTTCGGGGCGCTCGGTGCGCGTGATGTTGTCCTTGGGTACGTCCGCGTACGGGCAGCGCGGGTTGAAGGCGCAGCCGCTCGGCAGGTTGATGAGGCTGGGCGGGGAGCCCTTGACCGGGGTGAGCCGCTCGGTCTGGTCCCGGTCGATGCGCGGCATCGAGCCCAGCAGGCCCCAGGTGTACGGGTGTTGGGGCGTGGTGAAGACCTGCTCCGCCGTGCCCCGCTCGATGCAGCGGCCGCCGTACATCACGAGGAGCTCGTCCGCCATCTCCGCGACGACGCCGAGGTCGTGCGTGATCATGATGACGGCCGAGCCGAACTCCTTCTGGAGGTCGCGGATCAGGTCGAGGATCTGCGCCTGCACCGTCACGTCGAGCGCGGTGGTCGGCTCGTCGGCGATCAGCAGCTCGGGGTTGTTGACGAGGGCCATCGCGATCATCGCGCGCTGGCGCATGCCGCCCGAGAACTCGTGCGGATAGGAGTCGACGCGCTTGTCCGGCTGCGGAATGCCGACCCGGTCGAGCATCTCGACGGCCCGCTTGCGCGCGACCTTCTTGTCGACGTTGTGGTGGACCCGGTAGGCCTCCACGATCTGCTTGCCGATCGTGTAGTACGGGTGCAGCGAGGAGAGCGGGTCCTGGAAGATCATCGCCATGTCGCGGCCGCGCAGCCTGCGCACGGTGCTCTGGTCGCCGGAGAGCAGCTCGGTGCCGTCCAGCCAGATCTCGCCCTCGATCCGCGCCTTGCGCCGGCCGTACTGGCCGGTGGTGTGCAGGCCCATGATGCCGAGCGAGGTGACCGACTTGCCGGACCCCGACTCGCCGACGATGCCGAGGGTGCGGCCCTTCTCCAGCGTGAAGGAGAGCCCGTCGACGGACTTGACCACGCCGTCGTCGGTCGGGAAGTGCACCTTGAGGTCCCGGACCTCAAGGAAGGAGCTGGGGGCGCCGGAGGCGGTGACGGGCTCGCCGACCGCCGCTCCGGTCTTGTTCAGTTCGGTCATCCCAGCCTCACTCGCGGGTCGATGACTGCGTACAAGAGGTCCACGACGAGGTTGGCGACGGCGATCGCGAGGGCCGCGACGAGCGTCACGCCGAGGATCACGGGCAGGTCCTTGTTGCTGATGGCCTGGACCGCCGCGAGGCCGAGCCCCGGCAGGTTGAACGTGGACTCGGTGAGCACGGCGCCACCCAGCAGCACGCCGAGGTCGAGCCCGAAGACGGTGAGGATCGGCGTCATCGCGGAGCGCAGCGCGTGCCGGGTGATGACGGTCTGTTCGCCGAGGCCCTTGGCGCGCGCGGTGCGGATGTAGTCCTCGCCGAGGATCTCCAGCATGGTGGCGCGGGTGAGCCTGGCGTACATCGCGGCGTTGAGGAAGGCGAGCACGATCCACGGCAGGATCATCGTCTCGATCCACGTGCCGATCGAGTCGTCGGTGGAGAGGCTGCCGGCGATCGTCACCCAGCCGAGGCTGTGCACGAAGATCCCCATCGCGACCATGCCGGTGAAGAAGACCGGCAGGGAGACGCCGCCGAGGGCGGTGGTCATGGCGGCGCGGTCCCAGATCGAGCCGCGCTTGAGGGCGGAGACGACACCGGTGGCGACGCCGCCGACGAGCCACAGCACACAGGCGCCGAACGCGAGCGCGCCGGTGACCGGGAGCGCGTCCTTCAGGGTGTTCCAGACGGGTTCCTCCGAACGGAACGAGTACCCGAAGCAGGGGGCCCCGCAGTGGGTCACGTCATTGCCGTTGGCGTAGTCGCGTCCCATCGGGATGCCCTTGACGAACTCCCAGAACTGGACGAGCAGAGGGTCGTTGAGCCCCAGCTTGATCCGGATCCCCGCGAGCTGCTCGGCGCCGGACGACTTGCCGGCGAAGAGCACGGCGATGTCCTGGCCCGCCCATTTGGGCAGCATGAAGAAGATGGTGAAGGTCGCGAACAGAACGACGAGCACCATGATGACAACGGCGAACAGGCGCCGGATGAGATAAGCAAGCACTGTGCGCGGCCCGGCGGCGGCCGTGCGCCCCTTGTGGGGGTTCACGACCGCAGCCCGGGGCCATCACCTGCCCTTCGGACTGGCGGGTTTCGGCGGCTGGGGCGAACCGGACGGCGGATCAACTCCGCCATCCGGGAGGGGTGTTACTTGACGACGCCCAGAGAGGCGTAGTCGTAGCGACCGCTGTAGGCGTCGGCCATCATGGCGTTGGTCAGACGCGGGCCACGCCACGTGATGTTGTTCTCGTAGATGAACGGCATCCAGTCGGCCTGGTCGAGGATCCGCTTGTCGAGCGACTTGTAGATCTCGCCGGCCTTGTCCGTGTCGGTCTCCGCGATCGCCTTGTCGAACAGGCCGTCGATCTTCGGGTCGTTGATCTCGGACTCGTTGTAGTTACCGGTCTGCGCGAGGAAGCGGCTGTCCCACAGCGGCTGGCCGAAGCCCTGGCCGGACGGGAAGTCCGGACCCCAACCGCTCATGATCATGCCGTAGCCGCGCGACTTGACGACCTTCGGGGAACCGGTGACCGAGGCGGACTCGGCTCCGTCGAAGGAGTCCACCTCGACCTTGATGCCGACCTTGGCGAGCTGCTCCTGCAGCGCCTCGGCGGTGTCGACCTCGCCCGGGTTGTTGGTACGGGCGGTGATCTTCGTGGAGAAGCCGTTCGGCTTGCCGCACTCCTTCAGCTCGGCCTTGGCCTTGGCCGCGTCCGGCTTGCCCTTGCGGGCGAGGATCCCGTACGGGTCGTAATCGCTGTGGCCCTTGATGGACTTCGGCAGGGTGGAGTTGGCGATGTCGCCGCCGGCCAGCTTGCCGCCGCGGGTCTGCTGCAGGCCCGCGAAGTCGGTCCCGTAGAACACGGCCTTGCGGCAGTGGACGTCGTCGAACGGCTCGGCCTTGTGCACGAGGGCGACGTAGCGGACGAAGGAGGTCCGCATGTTGTCGACGCTGTCGCGGTGGTCCTGGACTGCGGTGACACGGCCCGACTGGGTCATGCCGGTGCCGTTCATGTCCAGGTCGTAATCGCCTTCCATGAGGCGCTTGTCGTTCTCCTCCAGGTTGGCGGAGATCGTCACGTCGATCTTGTCGGGAAGCGCGGCACGGATCGGGTCCGAGGCCTTCTTCCACTTGTCGTTGCGCACCAGCACGATCTTCTTGTTGGCCTTGTACGACTGGAACTTGTACGGGCCGGCGGAGAACGGGTGCGAGGTGTACTTGGTCTTCGTGTCCTTCTCCTGCTTGACCGGCGAGCCGGTCGGCATGGCGAGGAACTGCTCGAAGTCACCGTTGGGCTTCGGCAGCTTGAAGACGACGGTCTGGTCGTCCGGCGTCTCGATCGACTTCAGACCCAGCTTGTCCTTGGACGTGTCCTTGTAGGGGCCCTTGTACTCGCCCTTGGGGTCCAGGTTCTGCTTCAGGTACTGCGGGCCACCGGTGATGGTGTCCGTCGCCCAGATGCGCTCGATGCCGTACTTGACGTCCTTGGAGGTGATCGGCGAGCCGTCCTCCCAGGTGATCCCGTCACGCAGGTGGTACGTGTACGTCTTGCCGTCGTCGGAGATCTCGGCCTTGGACTTGGCCAGGTCACCGACCAGCTCGTTGGAGGCCGCACCCGGCTTGGGCGCGTAGGTCACCAGTTGGCGCGTGTAGAACCGCATGAAGTCCCACGACATGCCGTAGTAGGCGCGCTGCGGGTCGGCGGAGTCCAGGTCCTGCTTGCCGACCATGCGCAGCGTGCCTCCCTTCTTCTTCGAAGGGTTGGCGATCTTGTTGTACGCGGCGTCGTAACCGGCGCCCTTCGACGAGTCCTTGGAGTCGTCGCCGTCTCCGCCACCGCACGCCGTGGTCGACACCAGCGCCGCGACCACGAGGGCGGCGCCGGCGGCAAGCCGTCGTTTCGAGGAACCTGTGGGCATTTTCTCGTAACCTCCGAGATCGCGGTCCCGGACACCTGCCGGAGAACCATGGAGTCAAGCCACCTGACGGTGCTGCAGGGGCAGTTCGGTGAAAGCCGGTTGGACTTGTACGGCGTTACCGGGTGCCCTTCGGGTCCAGGGCGTCGCGCAGCCCGTCGCCGAAGAGGTTGAACGCGAGAACGGTGATGAAGATCGTGACACCCGGGAAGACCATGAACATCGGGTCGTGCTCGTACGTCTCCAGGGCGTCGCGGAGCATGCCGCCCCAGGAGGCCGTGGGCGGCCGGACACCCGCACCGAGGAAGCTGAGCGCCGCCTCCGTGAGGATGTTGGTCGGGATCATGAGCGTCATGTAGACGACGATCGGCGCGACCAGGTTCGGCAGCAGTTCGCGGAACAGGATGTGCCGCGAGCCACCGCCCAACGACCTTGCCGCCTCGACGTATTCACGCTCCCGCAGGGAGAGCGTCTGCCCTCGCACGATGCGCCCGATGTACGGCCATCCGAAGAATCCGATGACGAGGACCAGTACGGCGATGCGCACCCCGCTGCCGGTCAGGCCGAGCAGGTCGTCCGGCAGCACCGAGACCAGGGAGATGATGAAGAGCAGCTGCGGGAACGAGAGCAGCACGTCCATCACGCGGCTGATCGCCGCGTCGATCCACCCGCCGAAGTAGCCGGCGATGATGCCGAACAGGGTGCCCAACGCGACGGCGACGATCGCCGCGAGGAACGCGACGAGCAGCGAGATCCGGGCGCCGTAGACGATGCGGCTGAAGACGTCTCGGCCCTTGTTCGGTTCGAGGCCGAAGAGGAAGTCGCTGCTCACGCCGCCGAGCGCGCCCTGGGGCAGGTTCGTCAGCGGGTCGAGCTTGTCCTGGTGGAACTGGTTCGGCGGGTGGCCGAGCAGGCTGACGATGAGCGGCGCGAAGACCGCGACCAGGACCAGGAGCACGACAACGATGCCACCGCCGAGAGCGACCTTGTCGCGCTTCAGGCGGTTCCAGGCGATCTGCTTGAGCGACCGGCCCTCGACCTTGCGGTCTGCGTCTCCCTTGGCGGGCTCGACCGGTGCGCTCGGTTCCACTTCCGCGCTCGTGTCGTGCATTGGTGCCGTCATCGTGGCAGGGACCCCTCTCAACCGGCGGTGACCGGCCCGCACTTGCCGCTGTGGCGGCTTGGTTCAGTCCGTCGTACACAGAGGCGAAGCCCCTTGCTGCGGGAGTCTTCAACCTGGGCGTGATCTGTTGCCAGACTTGACGGCGAAAGGATGCCTAACCGTGATGCAGGCTGGGGTGTTCCGTTATCCGGACTGCGGTGAACGGGGGGCGGACGCGGGGCAGTTGGGGTGAACCGGACATGTTGCGGTCGGCCGCGCAGTTCCAGCCCGCCCGGCGCTTGAGGGCGCCTTTCAGTACGTCGCCCCGTACGGCGGCGGATACCCGTACCCACCCCCGGCGGGAGCCGCATGGGCCTCCCGGTCATAGAACGGCCGCGCTTGCCGCAGCCACATCGCCACCGGGTCGTACTCGTCCGACATCGCGACCGTGGAGACCGGAAGGCCCTCGGGGACCGCCGGGATGGACTGCTGCATCATCGCCCGGACCGCGTCCACGGACGCCGGGGACGTGTCGTAGACGTCCAGGCCGATGGCGAGGTAGGGCGCGCCCAGCGTGGGCTGGACCCAGGCGCGGCGCAGCGAGCGGATCGCCGTCGTACGGTGCGCGTTCTGCGTCAGGACCGCGTAGAACTGGGGGATCTCGATCGCGGGCTCGGAGAGCCTCAGCGGGCCCGCCGGCTGCCGGTCGAGGCCGCCCGCGATGCGGCGCAGGTCGAGCCACGGGATGCCGACGCCGCCACCCGGCGCGTGCGGGTTCAGCCAGAGCCCGTAGTGGTCGGGGTAGAGCGTGCGCGCCGCGTCGACCCCGCTCACCACCTCGTACGCCCGCGACCAGCCGGAGGCCGAGAGCTCTTGGGCGGAGGTGACGCACGGGGCGTACGAGAAGCCGTCCACCTCCATGTTCCCGTACTGGGCGTCCGGGGAGCCGGCCTGGCCGTGCCAGAGCAGCATCCAGACCTGCCCGGCCGCGGGGTCGGCGAGGGCCTTGAGGAGCGCCTCGTACGCGTCGTAGCGTCCCGGCGTCACCTGGCGCAGCATGTGCTCGACCTGTCCGGCCGCGGCCGTGCCCGACGCGCTCACCCGTAACCGCCCCTTCGGCTCTTCAAATACGTCCGTGTCCCACACGTGGCCGGAAAGCGAAGCGCCGACCGGTCACGTCATGAAACCAGCTTAAGCGGCGATACTGACACCGACTTGACGGACGCCGTCACCCTTCTCGTACGTAGAACGGCCGTACGTGTGTACGCAGCCAGTCCGCGACCGGGTCCTGCGTCACGTCCAGGAACACCAGGTTGACGGCCCAGGCCACCGGCGCGCGGCCCAGCGCCCGCCCCAGCGCGTCCAGCGGAAGGTTCCCCGCACCGCTCGGGGCGCCCACGGCCTGCGACAGCTCCACGCCGATGAACAGGGACGGCTCCGCGTCCTCCACGGTCGCGAGGCAGCGCCGGGCGCTCAGTACCGTGCCGAGCCCGTCGAACTCCTCGCGGACCGCGGCCAGGAAGTCCATGGGGTCGACCTGCCAGTCCGGCTCGCTCAGCACCACGCGGCCGCCCGTCGCCGGGCCGTCCAGCGCCGTGCGACCGCTGCGGGCCAGCTCGGCGACGGCCGGCGGCGGCAGCGGCACGCCGACCGTGCCGTCCGGGTTCACCGCGATGCCGACCTGCGGCGGAAGCCCGCGCGCGAACTCCACGGCCGGGGCCACCGTGCAGTCCATCCGGCCACCGGTGACCGCCATGAACTGCTGCTCGGAGCTGAACACGGGGACGTAGGCCTGGCCCTCGATCTCCAGGCTCGGCAGGTCGAGGTCCCTGCTCGCGTTCGAACCGCCCCTCGGCAGCGGGATCCACACGTGGCTGCGGCCGAGGACCTCGACGATCCTGCCGCCCGCGGAGGCGCCCGCCTCCTGGCCGAGAGCCGCGGCGAGGACCTCCTCCAACTCGTTGGCGGGCCAGCCCTGCGAGGGGTGGGCGTAGCCGCCCTCGTGCCCCTGGGCGAGACCGTGACCCGGCTCCGGGGTGCCTGGGAACTCCATGACTGCCATCAACCTCTGCTGTTCTGCCCGCTTCTGGTGCCCGCCGACTTTAACTCGTCCATACGGCCCGGCCTCAGTCGCCGAATGTGATCCCTCCCAGTGCCTCCATCGCCGCCCGGTCGAGCAGCACCGCCGACTCCATCCCGGCCGGCAGGTTCCCCCGCTCCGTCGAGCTGACGAGCGCGCCCACCGCGCGGCGGTGGCGCGCGAAGGCGTACCGGGACACCCCGCGGCCGCGGTCCCGCTGCCCCTCAAGTGCCGTGTCCGCCGGTACGTCGAGCAGCATCAGGTGGACGGCGGCCCCGCGCCGCCGCGCCGTGCGGATCACCCAGCGGCGCACCCACGCCTGCGTACCGCAGTCGTGCACGACGACGCTCATGCCCGAGCGCATCGCCCGGCGCAGCCCCACGTAGTGCGCGACGCGGACCACCGGGCGGTACAGCGCGTACGGCAGGTAGCGCGGCATGCGCGCGGACCAGCGCTCGCGGGTGTCCTGCGAATCGATCCGGATCTCGGTGACGGCCCGCCGCATCAGCGTCGACTTGCCGCTGCCCGGCAGGCCCGAGAGCACGACGAAGTCGCCCGCCGCGAAGGCGAGCTGCCGCGGTGTGTGCCCGCGACGGCCGCGCAGGTCCCGCACCGAGCGCTGACCGGGGATCCGCACCCCCGCCACCACCGACGCCGAAGCGGATACCGCGTAAGCCCCCGCCACTGCTTTGTGCACCGTGATCGTCCTCCCCGTTCCGGTCACGTCACCCTTGCCCCTCAAGTGTAAAGAGAAGGTAATGCACCTCAAGGGGTTTCCCTGTCGGACGGGCATGCAATGATGTGCCCGCAACTGCATACCGGCCGCTTGAATCCGCGCGGGAGAGTTCCGGGTACGACGAGTACCCGGGCGCCGAAGGAGCAAGTTCCTCCCTTGAATCTCTCAGGCCCCGTACCGCGCGGGCGAGGCAGATCTGAAAAGTGGGGCGTCTTTGTGACGTGACGCCCCCACCCAAGGTGCAAGCCCCTCGGGGCGAACCTCTCAGGTTCCGATGACAGATGGGGAGGGCGTCCCGTACGCGTACGGGACTCCGCCATCGCCGTCATGCCCGGGAGCACCACTGATGACCCGTACGACATCTCTTGACGCCCTGCATCGTTCGCTCGGCGCGACGATGACCGACTTCGCCGGCTGGGACATGCCGCTGCGCTACGGCAGCGAGCGCGACGAGCACAACGCCGTGCGCACGAGGGCCGGCCTCTTCGACCTCTCCCACATGGGCGAGATCACCGTGACCGGGCCGCAGGCCGTGGACCTGCTCAACCACGCCCTCGTCGGCAACATCGGCTCCGTCGGCGCCGGCCGCGCCCGCTACACCATGATCTGCCGCGCGGACGGCGGGATCCTCGACGACCTGATCGTGTACCGGCTCGGCGAGACCGAATACATGGTGGTCGCCAACGCGGGCAACGCGCAGGTTGTGCTCGACGCCCTCACCGAGCGCGCCGCCGGCTTCGACGCCGAGGTCCGCGACGACCACGACGCGTACGCGCTGCTCGCCGTGCAGGGCCCGGCCTCGGCGGCGATCGTGAAGTCCGTCACGTCCTCCGCGGACACCGACCTGGACGGCCTGAAGTACTACGCGGGTCTGCCCGGCACCGTCGCCGGTGTGCAGGCGCTCATCGCGCGCACCGGCTACACCGGCGAGGACGGCTTCGAGCTGTTCGTCTCCCCCGCCGACGCCGAGAAGCTGTGGCAGGCGCTGACCGAGGCGGGCGCCGAGTACGGCCTGATCCCCTGCGGCCTGTCCTGCCGGGACACGCTGCGCCTGGAGGCGGGCATGCCGCTGTACGGGCACGAGCTGTCGACGTCCCTCACGCCCTTCGACGCCGGTCTCGGCCGCGTCGTGAAGTTCGAGAAGACCTCACACGGGGACGACTTCGTGGGCCACGACGCGCTTCGCGACGCCGCCGCGAAGGCCGAGGCCAACCCGCCCCGCAAGCTCGTCGGCCTCATCGCCGAGGGCCGCCGCGTGCCGCGCGCCGGGATGCCCGTCGTCGCCGACGGCCAGGTGATCGGCGAGGTCACCTCCGGCGCCCCGTCCCCGACGCTCGGCAAGCCGATCGCGATGGCGTACGTGGATCCCGCGCACGCCGAGGCGGGTACGGCGGGTGTCGGTGTCGACATCCGCGGCACGCACGAGCCGTACGAGGTCGTGGCACTGCCGTTCTACAAGCGCCAGAAGTAGGCCCCGCCCGTCCGGGCGCCCCCTCCGTCACCAGCACCTTCCCGCGTACAGGAGAATTCGCATCATGAGCAACCCCCAGCAGCTGCGTTACAGCAAGGAGCACGAGTGGCTCTCGGCCGTCGAGGACGGCGTCGCCACGATCGGCATCACGGAGCACGCGGCCAACGCGCTCGGTGACATCGTGTTCGTCCAGCTCCCCGAGGTCGGGGACACCGTCACCGCGGGCGAGACCTGCGGCGAGCTGGAGTCCACCAAGTCGGTGTCCGACCTGTACTCCCCCGTCGGCGGCGAGGTGACCGAGATCAACCAGGACGTCGTCGACGACCCGGCGCTCGTCAACTCGGCCCCGTTCGAGGGTGGCTGGCTGTTCAAGGTCCGGCTGGCCGACGAGCCGAAGGACCTGCTCTCCGCCGACGAGTACACCGAGTTCTCCGGGAGCTGACCCCACCGATGTCCGTACTGAACGAATCCCTGCACGAGCTCGACCCCGAGGTCGCCGTCGCGGTCGACGCCGAGCTGAAGCGCCAGCAGTCGACCCTCGAAATGATCGCGTCGGAGAACTTCGCCCCGGCCGCCGTCATGGAGGCCCAGGGCTCGGTCCTCACCAACAAGTACGCGGAGGGCTACCCCGGCCGCCGCTACTACGGCGGCTGCGAGCACGTCGACGTCACCGAGCAGATCGCCATCGACCGCGTGAAGGCGCTCTTCGGCGCCGAGTACGCGAACGTGCAGCCGCACTCGGGCGCCTCCGCGAACCAGGCCGCACTCTTCGCCATCGCCAAGCCGGGCGACACGATCCTCGGCCTGGACCTGGCGCACGGCGGCCACCTCACGCACGGCATGCGCCTGAACTTCTCCGGCAAGCAGTTCAACGTGGTCCCGTACCACGTGGACGACGCGGGCCTGGTCGACATGGCCGAGGTCGAGCGCCTCGCCAAGGAGCACCGCCCGAAGGTGATCATCGCCGGCTGGTCGGCGTACCCGCGCCAGCTGGACTTCGCCGAGTTCCGTCGCATCGCCGACGAGGTCGAGGCGCTGCTCTGGGTCGACATGGCGCACTTCGCGGGCCTCGTGGCCGCGGGCCTGCACCCCAACCCGGTCCCGTACGCCGACGTCGTCACGTCCACGACGCACAAGACGCTCGGCGGTCCGCGCGGCGGCATCATCCTCGCCCGCAACAAGGACTTCGCGAAGAAGCTGAACTCGGCGGTCTTCCCGGGCTTCCAGGGCGGCCCCCTGGAGCACGTGATCGCGGCCAAGGCCGTCTCCTTCAAGGTCGCGGCCTCCGAGGACTTCAAGGAGCGCCAGGCCCGCACGATCGAGGGCGCCCAGATCCTCGCCGAGCGCCTGACCACCCCGGAGTCACGGGAAGCGGGCGTCAACGTCCTCTCCGGCGGCACGGACGTGCACCTGGTCCTCGTCGACCTGCGCGACTCCGAGCTCGACGGCCAGCAGGCCGAGGACCGGCTCCACGAGGTCGGCATCACGGTCAACCGCAACGCGGTCCCGAACGACCCGCGCCCGCCGATGGTCACCTCCGGCCTGCGGATCGGCACGCCCGCCCTCGCCACCCGCGGCTTCACCGCCGAGGACTTCCGCGAGGTCGCCGACGTGATCGCGCTCGCGCTTCAGCCGTCGTACGACGCCGAGTCGCTGAAGGCCCGAGTGACCGCTCTGGCCGACAAGCACCCGCTGTACCCCGGCCTGAAGTAATTCGGCCCGGATTACGTACCCTTTCGTAGGTACGTCCTGTCGGGGCACCGCGCACACTGGAACCAGGAATATCACCAGTGAGCACGGTGCCCCGGCCGCTTCCACCGCACTCTCGCTTGTCCGGCAGACAACGGCGTCTACCACCACCTTTGGAGTCCCACCGTGGCCATCTCGGTCTTCGACCTGTTCTCGATCGGCATCGGCCCGTCCAGCTCGCACACGGTCGGCCCGATGCGCGCGGCGCGCATGTTCGCGCGGCGCCTGAAGAACGAGGGCCTGCTGGCCCACACCTCCTCGGTCCGCGCCGAGCTGTACGGCTCGCTGGGCGCGACCGGGCACGGGCACGGCACCCCGAAGGCGGTACTGCTCGGCCTTGAGGGCGACTCCCCGCGCACCGTCGACGTCGAGTCGGCGGACGAGCGGGTCGAGACGATCAAGGGCCAGGGCCGCCTCAACCTCCTCGGCGCGCACGAGATCACCTTCTCGTACGACGACGATCTGATCCTGCACCGCCGCAAGGCCCTCCCGTACCACGCGAACGGCATGACGCTGTGGGCGTACGACGCCGACGGCAAGGAGCTGCTCACCAAGACGTACTACTCGGTGGGCGGCGGCTTCGTGGTCGACGAGGCCGCGGTCGACGGCGAGAACCCGGTCGTCCCCGACGACACCGTCCTCAAGTACCCCTTCCGCACCGGCGACGAGCTGCTCCGCCTCGCACAGGAGACCGGCCTGTCCATCCCGGCGATGATGCTGGAGAACGAGAAGGCCTGGCGCACGGAGGACGAGATCCGCTCCGGCCTCCTCGACATCTGGCGCGTCATGCAGGCGTGCGTCTCCCGCGGCATGTCCCACGAGGGCATCCTGCCCGGCGGCCTCAAGGTCCGCCGCCGCGCGGCGAGTTCGGCCCGCAAGCTGCGCGCCGAGGGCGATCCGCTGGCCCTCGCCATGGAGTGGATCACGCTCTACGCCATGGCGGTCAACGAGGAGAACGCGGCGGGCGGCCGGGTCGTGACGGCCCCCACGAACGGCGCGGCCGGCATCATCCCCGCGGTCCTGCACTACTACGTGAACTTCGTGCCGGGAGCCGACGAGGACGGCGTGATCCGCCTCCTCCTCACCGCGGGCGCGATCGGCATGCTCTTCAAGGAGAACGCCTCCATCTCCGGCGCCGAGGTCGGCTGCCAGGGCGAGGTCGGCTCCGCCTGCTCGATGGCGGCGGGCGCCCTCGCGGAGGCGCTCGGCGGCTCCCCGGAACAGGTCGAGAACGCGGCCGAGATCGGCATGGAGCACAACCTCGGCCTGACCTGCGACCCGGTCGGCGGCCTCGTCCAGATCCCGTGCATCGAGCGCAACGGCATGGCGGCGGTCAAGGCCGTCACGGCCGCGAAGATGGCCCTGCGCGGCGACGGCTCGCACAAGGTGTCCCTGGACAAGGTCATCAAGACGATGCGGGACACGGGGGCGGACATGAGCGTGAAGTACAAGGAGACGGCGCGCGGCGGGCTCGCGGTGAACATCATCGAGTGCTGAGGCCGCCAGGGGGTTCCCGAATTCGTCGACGCCTCTAGCTTTGACGTACGGGCAGGGCGGCCGGGCTCCGGCCGCCCTCGCCGCACGGTCCTGGCTCGTTGGATGAATGGAATCCGAGGACTCATGCCTCCTGAGATAGTCAGCCGTCAAGGTTCCCTGGCCGGAGAGCGATTCGGCATCGGAGCGAAGCCCCTCACGTTCGGCCGCAAGCCCGCGAACGACGTGGTGATCCGCGACGCGAGCATCTCCCGGTTCCATGCCGAGGTACGCCGCGAGGGCCATGGATTCATGCTCTATGACCTGGGAAGCAGCAACGGGACATACGTCAACGGGGAGCGCATGACCTCGCGTGTGCTCCAGCCCGACGATGTCATCACGATCGGTGACGAGACGTTCTGCTTCGAGGCGGCCGGACCGATGGAGACCATCATGGATCTCTCCGTCCTGGAGGCCCTCACGCCGCCTCCCGCCGAGCAGCCGGTCCCGGTGCTCAAGGTGACGGTGTCGGGCGGCGGTCCTGTGGGGCTTGCCTTCGCCCTGCTCCTGGAGTCCCTGCTCGGTCCCCGGGCCGCCGTCACGATCTACGACGGCCGCTGGACCCGGGCCGGGGACAGGGTCGTCTGGAAGGACGCGACGCAGGGCAACGTCCGGCGCATGCAGGTCGTCACGGTGCAGAGCCGTCAGTACCTGGGCCTTCCCCAGGAGGTCCAGGAGCGGCTGTTCAAGGACGGCGCGTACAGCGAGATGTGGCCGGCGGGCCCGGACTCGATCCGCGGTCACCAGCCGCGCAACATCCGGATCGCCTACGTGGAGGACACGCTCCTGGAGATGGCCAACGAGAAACCGGACCGCATCCGCCTCGTGCCGGAGCGGTTCGACCCGGTCGAGCACGAGAAGAGCGCAGCCGGGGACCATGTGCTCGCCATCTGCGAGGGGGGCCGCTCCCGGACGCGTGAGCACTTCGCCGAGAAGTTCGGCCGGGCCGACAAGTCCATCTACTCGCTGGAGGGCGCGCATCTCCAGGACGTGGTGCTCGGCCTGAAGGTGAAGTCGAGGCTGCCGGACGCGATGTCCGTGCTGCTCACCGTGGCGCAGAACCGGTTCCTCCTCAACTCCCTGCACGGTGAGGGCTTCCTCAACATGCGGCTCACCGACGAGGAGGCGAAGGAGGTCGTGGGGATCGACCCCGTCCGGCAGGTTTTCGAGGAGTGCATCGCCTCGCGGCCGTGCGTGATGAACCGCAGCGAGGACGGCGACTTCCTCTGCGACACCCACAGCACCCTGTTCCTGCCCGCCCTGATCAAGGGGTCGGCGCTGTGGAAGCGGGTCAGGGAAGGCCTGGCGCTGTTCGCCGTGCCCGAGTCCGACCTGAGCGCCGTCACCGCGTTCCGCCTCGACATGGTGCAGCGCCCGCGGTTCACCGCGCGGCTGCGCCCCAGGACGGCCGCGGGACCGGGCACGTACGGATTCCTCCTCGGGGACGCCGCCAACGCCATCCACTTCTGGCCGGGCCGCGGCCTCAACAGCGGCTGGGGATCGGCCATTTCGCTCGCCCGGTCACTCAGCGGCACCTGGCGCGGGCGGCCGCTGCGCGATGCCGACTTCGTACGCCACGAGGCGGCCATGTCGATGCTCCAATACCGGCACAAGAGCCGCGCCTGGAACTCGATGATCACCACGGATGAGCAAGGGGTGACCCGGGCCATCAAGGACAAGATCCAGCAGAGCATCTCGGAGGCCGCGGAGCGGACACCCGACCGGCAGGCCGACGTCGACGCCCTCATGGAGCAACTCCGCGCGATCCGCGACCGTCTGGCGCCGCGGATTCCCGGACTGCCCGACGACGCGACGCTCCTGAAGCACCTGGACACACTGAACGGTCAGACCTTGTACACCCTGGTGCACAGCGGCGCCTGGGACACCCAGATCGTCGGCGGTGAGGAGGTCGACATCGACATCTTCTATCCCGCGGAACGGCTGGACCCGCTCCCGGTGGGCTGAGCGGCCGGCCCGACCGAAACGTCGGACTCTAGACAGCGGCCCTCAGGGCCAGAGCCGCTACGGCGAGTGCGCAGCAGAAGGACCACCCGCCGTAGTTCCGGTCCCCTACGCGCACATGCGCGCCGAGCGCCCCGACGAAGTACAGCACCAGGCCCGACGCGGCGGCGATCCCGAGCGCCGGGACCACGAACCCGGCGACGAGCCCCAGCGCACCGGCCCCGAGCGCCGTCCCGAGCCACGGGATCCACGCGTACGGCACTCCCAGCTTGTCGGCCTGGGCCTTCGGATAGGGGTGGCCTGCGAGGTTGGCGACGGCCGCCGATCCGTAGACGACGGCGGCGAGGACGGTGACGACGGCGTAGACGCTGAACATGATGTGCTCCTCCGGAAGGGTTCACCAGACCGACGGATCACCCCGCGGCGAATGTGACATCCGCGTGGCCCGGCGAGGTCGTCGCCGTCACGGCAGGCATGACCAACAGCCGCCGATCTACGCAAAGATGGCCTCATATCCGGCCGGATCAGGGACGATGAAAGTTCGACCTCGTCGCCCCACCGACCGGAGGCCAGCATGATCCGTGGCATCGACGTCAGCTCGCACCAGTCCACGTTCGACACGGACGGCGTGTCGTTCGTCTTCATCAAGGCGACGGAGGGGCGTTCGTACGTCAATCCGCGCCTGGCCGCGCAGACGAAGCGGGCCCGCGACGCCGGCTGTGTGGTCGGCTTCTACCACTTCCTGTGGCCGGGGAACATCACGGCGCAGGCCGAGTACTTCGTGAGCAAGGCCCCTGAAAAAGCAGGGGACTTGCTGGCCGCGGACTGGGAGACGACCGGCGAGGGCACCCACGCGAGCAACGCGGAGAAGGACAAGTTCATCCGCGAGGTGAAGCGGCTACGGCCGAATCACCGGACCCTGTTGTACTCGAACAGAAACTTCTGGCTGAACATCGACACAACCTCCTACGCCGGCGACGGCCTCTGGATCGCCGACTACGTCAGCGCGGGCAAGCCCCGCATCCAGGCGGACTGGCGGATCCACCAGTACACCGACCGCCCCCTCGACAAGAACGTCGCCGACTTCGACAGCAAGGCCGCCATGAAGGAGTGGGCGGGCGGCGCCTGACGGGAGCCGGCGGTCAGGCGCGCCACTCCGCCGTGCGTTGCGGGGACGCCGAGTCCAGCGCCTTGCGGACGGTGGCCGCGTCGGCGGCCATGCCGTAGACGGGGGTGCCGGGCTGCTGGCGCCAGGACTCGTCCTGGCCGCCGGCGTCCACGGTGTCGAAGCCGATCTCGTCGAGGAGCGCCGAGACGACCTGCTTCGCCGCCGCGTCGTCGCCCGCGATCGGGAGGGAGACGCGGGCCGGGTCGCCGGACGGGCGGGGCTTGTCGAGGATGTCGTGGGCGTACGTGCCGTTGAACGCCTTGACCACCTGGTGGCCGATCTGGCGCTCGGTCCAGCGACTCTCGGTCAGGCCCTCGTCCTCGATCCCGGCGATCTTCCCGTCGCGCTGCCGCGGGTAGTAGTTGCCGGTGTCGATGACGGCGACGTCGGGGGCCGCCGCGTCCAGGAGCCCCTTGGGCAGGTTCGGCACCGCCTTGAGCGGGATCGTGACGACCACGACCCGGGCTTCGCGCACCGCGTCCTCGATCGTGGCGGGCGTCGCGCCGGTCTCCTCGGCCAGTGCGGTCAGGGTGTGCGGACCGCGGGAGTTCGCGACGTGGACGTCGTGGCCGACGGCGGTGAGGCGACGGGTGAGGTTGCCGCCGATGTTGCCGGCGCCGATGATGCCGATCTTCATGTCGTGCCCTTGCCCTTCGGGGTCCTGGATGGTCGGGGTTCTTGATGTTTGCGCATGCGGTACGAACCCCGGGGACGAGGCGGCTATTCCGGCGTCGCGTCAGCAGTGGCCGAGGGGCCGCCACGCGCCGGCCGGGACGAATTCGAGGCGCACGGCGTCGGAGCGCGGCAGCACGATGGCGGAGCCGGTGGCGGAGGTCCAGGCCTTGGAGACGAGGACGTACTGGTTCGCCGACTGGATGACGAGGACGAGGCCCTCGTAACGGTGGCCGTACGTCGCCTTCCCGTCGCCGCAGCGCAGTTCGCGCACGCCGGGCTCGTCGAGGGCGAGGTCGCGTTGGCTGTAGAGGACCACGGAGGGCTGGCCCGCGAGGTGGGCCGCGAGGCGGGCGGCGCGGCCGTGGCCCACGGAGGCGGCGTAGTCGTTGGCGGCCCAGAGCAGGCTGAGGCCGACGAGGACGAGGATGGCGCCCCATTCGGCGACGGGCGCCCAGTCGGGACGAACCCGGTTCGTTTCAGGGGCCGTTGATGGGCGGGGCGAGGAAGCGGGAGAGGCCGGCGAGGGGGTTGTGTCTGATGTGGCGTCGGGGGGCGCGTCCGGCGGAGGACCCGGCGTGGTGCCGGAGGCCGTGCGGGGCGGGACGACCCCGTCGGGCGCCAGGACGAGCGCGCGGCGCAGATGGAGAGCGTACGCGAGGAGGATCACGCCGGAGGCGAGGGTGAGAGGGGCCAGGGCGAGGTGAGGGGTGAGGAACGTGGGGGCGAGGATGCTCCAGAACCCGCCCAGCGCGCACAGGAATCCCACGCCCGCGGTGACCGGCACCGCGATCCGCAGCAGCTGCGGCCGCCGGCCCTCTGCGATGCGTTGGCGCAGCAGATCGTGGCCCCAGAACGCGATGAGTCCGGTGCCGGCCATCACCGCCATCGGCACGAACAAGGCGTCCAGGCTGCGCATCAGGTAGTCGACGGTGCTGAATCCCAGCGTGGTGGCGTTGATGCCGAAGTAGTCGAAGAACCAGTACGCGTGGTGCCAGCCGAAGTAGTAGAGCAGGGCGGTGACGAAGCTCGTCGGCGCGACGACGGCTCCGAACAGGGCTCCGAAGCGGCGGATGCCGGTGGCGTTGGCCTCCGCGGGCGACGCGTCGTCGGGCCCAGGCGGGGCGCCGTCCGGAGGCGACGCGGTCACGGGGCCGCGGGGGCGTCGGCCGGGCCGGACTCGGGCGGGTCGTCCGCCGGCGGGTCCTCGCCCGGCGGCGGCAACGTGACGTCGCAGGGGGCCTGGCCGAACAACGTGATCCTTTGCCCCTTCGTCATCACGTCGCCCTGCTCGGCGTCCATGGAGGAGTACGCACAGGGTTCTTCGCCGGTGTTGTCCACGAAGACACGGACGAGTTCGACGCAGAGCTTCTTCTGCGGGCACTGCTCGGCGAACGCGCTCTGGATCTGCGGCCACGCATCGCCCGAGTCGTTGAGGGGTCGGCCCTTCTGCTGGATTTCCGGAATGTGCATGGGTGAACCGGGAGCGCCGCCGCCCCCGTTGTCACCGCCACCTTTGTCACCGCCGCCGCCACCGCTGCCGGAGCCACCGCCGCTGGGGAGGCCCGGCGCACCGCCGCCGTCGCCGCCGCTCCCACCGTCCTCGGATCCTCCGCCCGAACCGGAACTCTCCGAACTCCCGCCCCCAGAAACACCGTTGGTGGAACCGCCACCGTCATCGCCGCCGGTCCCGCCGGATACCGTCCCCCCGTCGTCCCCGCCACCCGACGTCGTCTGCTCCGACGCTCCCGTGGAACCGCCCGATCCACCCGATCCGCCCGGGACACCGGAGGTGTCCGGACCCCCGCCCCCGCCGCAGCCCGCGAGAACGAGCACCAGCGCGAGGCCCACCCCGAGCCCCGCCGCGCACGCCCGCTCCCGAACCCGCCCCCGTACCCATCCCCGTGTGGCCATGTCGCACCCGCAGTCGAAGTGGCCGTCCTGGGTCGCGACGGCCCTGATAGCTGGAGGATGACACCAGGGCCGGTGCCGGTCGATGGGCCGACCGGGGCAATGTCGGCGGTGAACAGGTCCGCGGTCGGGGCATGAGACGGCGGTGGGGCGTGCGCGTCATGCGCACGCCCCACCGAACCGCGAAGTCACTTGCTCAGGTTCGCCCAGAACTCGTCGAACGACAGCCGCTTGTCCCCGTTGGCGTCCTGGCCCGCGATGAGCACCTCGGCCACGGAGTCCGTGACGTTGAAGTCGCCCATCTGCGCCATGGCGCTCTTGTACTCGGCCGCCGTGATGAAGCCGTCGCCGTCCGCGTCGAACCGCTCGAACGCCTTGCGTGCTTCCTCTATGTCCGCCACCGGGTCACCCCTCGTTTTTCGTACTGTCGTGTTGACGGAGGCCAGATTAACTGGCGGCGCTGGCACGCAGTGCGGCGAGTACCCAGGCGAACTCCTCGCGGTGCGGGTGCTCGGGGGTGCCGCCCTTGAGGACGCCGAGCAACTCCCGGTAGCGGGCCACCTTGTCGTTCATGGTGGCGAGCAGCCGGTCGAGGACGGCGGCGCGGTCGGCGTCGCCGAGGAGTTCGCGGAGTACCGGCTCGGCGGCGGGCGACTCCGGGTCGACACCGTCCCGCACCGCGTCGCCCGCGAGCGCGACCAGCTTGCGCAGGAACAGCATGGACGAGCCGGCCGCGTCCTCGGGGGTGCGGTCCGCCGCGTTGTACTCGGTGGCCTGCCGCATCCGCGCCTTGAACGCCGGGTCCTGGAGCAGTTCGGCCAGCTCCACCCAGGCGTCGACCTGCTCGGGCGTCGGGTCGTCCGGCAGGTCCGCGCTCATGCCCCGCATCCGTTCCTGGACCGCCGGGTCGACGGTGTCCAGGCCGTGCAGCATCTCCTCGGCGAAGTCGTCCATGATCCGCTTGCGTTCGGCCGCGGACTGTCGTGCGAGTTTGTTCATCAGGGCCATCTCCTCGGCGCTCGAATTGCGTGTGGCGACGGTCGACAGCACGGCCCGGTTGAGCCGCAGCACCTGGATCTGCGTGTCGAGCGCCGCCACGTGTGCGGCGGCGACGGACGCGATGTCCCGCTCCCCGGAGAGGATCTTCCGTACGTCGTCCAGGCCGAGGCCCAGTTCGCGCAGGGTGCGGATCAGTTCCAGGCGGGCCACGGACTCGGCGTCGTAGAGCCGGTAGCCGCCCGCGCTGCGGGTCGTGGGGTGCAGGACGCCCTCGTCGGACCAGAACCGGATGGTGCGCACCGTGAGTCCGGTGCGGCGGGCCAGCTGTCCGATCGTGAGCAGCTGCGGGCCGTCGTCGATCATGTCGAGGAGTCTGGGCCTTCCAGTGGGTGGAGACTCAAGAAGCCCAGCGTACGCAGGTGGGTGCGCGGCGGCTCAGCGGTCGGCGACGCGCATTTCGAACCAGGTCGTCTTGCCGCGCGGCAGCAGGTCGACGCCCCAGCGGTCGGAGAGCTTGTCGACGAGGAAGAGGCCGCGTCCGGAGATGTCGAGCTCCTGCACCGGCATCAGGCAGGGCAGTCCTCGGGACGGGTCGCGCACCTCGATGCGGACCCAGCCGCGGCGGCGCAGCATGCGCAGGCCGAAGTGGCGGGCCCCGGTGTGCCGCACCGCGTTGCCGACCAGCTCGGAGACGAGCAGGACACCGTCCTCGGTCATTTTCGGGGAGAGGCCCCAGTGGCGCAGGACGACCACTTGTGCGAGTCGCCGCGCGGTCGCGGCCGACTCGGGGCGCGACGGCAGCGACACCTCCGCCTCGGCCGGATTTCCGAACAACTCCAGTGCCCTCAGGGCGTGTTCGTCCTCGACCGCGGGAGACCAGCGCGCCGCGGTCGCACTCGCGTGCCGCCGCGGTTGTTCCACACCCTCAAGCCCCGCCATGCCTCCATGATGGGGCCATGGGGCGCTTCTTGGGGTCGTTCCGACGGAATAAGCCCCCCGGAACGCTTCGTTCCGGAGGGCCGATTAGGCATATGCCATGGGCAGTACAGGGCCACTCGCACCCCGTCCGAGCTGGGGCAACTCCTCGTACGCGCGCCACCGTTGATCGTTTCCGGCCGAGTTCTCTTAAGGCTCCCTTAAGGTTCGGATAATGCTCCCCGAACGAGCGAACTGATCAACTCGGCTTGCCCGCACGGTATTTGACGGGTCGTTCGGGGAGCTTCAGGGACCCTCGGAGTACCCGTCAGGCGAACTTCGCCTTCCCCGGACCTTCCTCCACGAAGCTGCGCATCCCGGTCTCCCGGTCCTGCGTGGCGAACAGGCCTGCGAACCAGTTGCGTTCGATCGCAAGGCCCGTGTCGAGGTCCGTCTCCAGGCCCAGGTCGATCGACTCCTTCGCCGCCCGCAGCGCGATCGCGGGCCCCTTGGCGAGCTGCCCCGCCCAGGCGTTCGCCGCGTCGAAGACCTCGGCCGCGGGGACCACCCGGTCGACGAGCCCGAGGGTGAGCGCCTCCTCGGCCCGCACCTGGCGGCCCGTGAAGATCAGGTCCTTGGCCTTGGACGGGCCGACGAGCCGGGACAGGCGCTGGGTGCCGCCCGCGCCGGGGATCAGGCCGAGCAGGATCTCCGGCTGCCCGAGCTTGGCGTTGTCGGCGGCGATCCGGAAGTCGGCGCACAGCGCCAGCTCGCAGCCGCCGCCCAGCGCGTAGCCGGTGACGGCGGCGACGACCGGCTTCGGGATGCGGGCGACCGCGGTGAACGAGTCCTGGAGCCCGCGGGAGCGCGCGACCATCGCCGCGTGGTCCATGTCCCGCATCTCTTTGATGTCCGCGCCGGCCGCGAACACCTTCTCGCTGCCGCGGATGACCACGGCCCGTACGTCGTCGCGGGCCGTGGCCTCCTCGGCGAGTTCCTTGATGCGGTCCTGGACGGCGATGTCCAGGGCGTTCATCGGGGGGCGGTCCAGGCGGATGGTCCCGACGCCGTCGGCGACTTCAAGGTGAACGGTCATGCGGCGCAGCGTACCCAGCCGGTCGCCGCGGGCCACCGGGGGCGGGGTCGCGGGGCTCTGCCCCGGACCCCGCTGCTCAATCGCCGCAGGGGCTTATTTGGGTCACTTCTTCCAGTCCGCCCAGGACATGTTCCAGCCGTTCAGGCCGTTGCCGCCGTCCACCGTTTTGTCGTGGGAGTTCTTGACGACCACCACGTCGCCCGTCATCGAGTGGTCGAAGAACCACGCCGCCGGGACCTTCTTGTCGTAGCCGCCGCGGACGTCGCCCAGCCCGATGCAGCCATGGCTGGAGTTGACGTTGCCGAAGGTGCCGCCGCCCCAGTAGTTGCCGTGGATGAACGTGCCGGAGTCGGTCAGGCGCTGGGCGTGCGGGACGTCCTTGATGTCGTACTCGCCGCCGTAGCCGACCGTCTCGCCGTTCATGCGGGTCACGCGCAGGCGCTCGCTGATCACCATCTTGCCGTTCCACGTCTCGTAGCCCGGCTTGCCCGTGGTGATCGGGATCTTCTTGATCGTCTTGCCGTCGCGCTCGACCGTCATCATGTGGGTCTTGGCGTCGACGGTCGAGATCTGGCTGCGGCCGACGGTGAACTTCACCGTCTTGGTCTGCTTGCCGTAGACGCCGGGCCGGCCCTCGACGCCGTCGAGGCTCAGCTTGACCGTGACCTCGGTGCCCTTCGCCCAGTACTTCTCCGGGCGGAAGTCGATGCGGTCGTTGCCGAACCAGTGGCCCTCGACCGGGACGGAGGGCTCGGCCTTGACCGAGATCGCCTTCTCCACGTCCTCGGGGTGCGTGATGCCTCGCGAGAAGCGGATCGAGAACGGCATGCCGACGCCGACCTTCGAGCCGTCCTCCGGGGTGAACGTGCCGATGAAGGTGTTCTTCGGGGTGAGCGTGGTGAACCTGGAGTCCTTGGCGGACGCGCGGCCCGCCTTGTCCTTGGCGACCGCGTGCACCTTGTACTCGGTCGACGCGGCGAGGTGCCGCGCCGGGGTCCAGCTCTTGCCGCCGCCGGTGATCGCGCCCTGCACCTCGTTGCCCTTGGTGTCGGCGACCTTCACCTCGGTCAGCTTGCCCTTGTCCGCTGTGACCTTCAGGGCCCCGCTGGTCGCGACCCCGTCGGCGCCGTCCTTGGGTGCCACCGCCACCACGGCCTGCGACTCCTTGTTCGCTTCGGCCGCCTTGCCGGAACTCCCCTTGTCGTCGCCGGAGTCACCGCCGCCACCGCATGCGGTGACAAGGAAAAGTGCCGCCCCCAGCAGAACCGTGGATATCGGTCGTCGCCCGTTCAAGATCTTTCTCCCCTCGCACGGCCTTGCCCCAAGGCCCGCACTACCGCGCCTCCACGCGCGCACTTGCGAAAGATAACCACACGACCTGGGGAAACGGATCCCCAGGGATGTCACCGTTCAGTCCCAACACCGGGGAGGATGCCCGACTTTCAGCTAGGAAGTAACCGCTCCCCCGGCCTTCCATGCCGCCCAGTCCATGTTCCAGCCACCCATCCCGTTGTCGGCCGCCACCTTCTTGTCCGCGCTGTTCCTGACCTCCACCACGTCGCCGACGAGGCTGCGGTCGAAGAACCGGCCCGCGGGCGTACGAGGGCCGCCGCCCCGCACGTCGCGCAGTCCTACGCAGCCGTGGCTGACGTTGCTGCGGCCGAAGACGCCGCGCGACCAGTAGTTGCCGTGCAGGAACGTGCCGGAGTCGGTGAGCCGGATGGCGTGCGGGACGTCCGGGATGTCGTATTCGCCGCCGAAACCGACGGTGCGGCTGTCCATGCGGGTCACGTCGAGCTTCTCGCTGACGACCATCCTCCCGTTGTACGTCGTCGAGCCCCGCGCCCCCGCCGTGATGGGCACGGTCTCCACCGGCTTGCCGGCCCTGTGCACCCGCATGGTGTGCGCCGCCGCGTCCACCACGCTGACCTGGCTGCGGCCCACCGTGAACGTGAACGCCTTGTCCTGGCGGCCGTAGACGCCGGGCGCCGCCTGTACGTCGCGAAGACCGAGGTCGACGGTGACCTTGGTGCCGGGCCTCCAGTAGTGCCTCGGCCGGAAGTCGAGGCGGCTCCTGCCGAACCAGTGCGGGGCGATCCGCACGCCGGGCTCGGCGGTGACCCTGATCGCGCGCTGTACGGCGGCCCGGTTCTCGATCCCCCGGTTGAACGCGACCTTCACGATCATGCCGGTGCCGACCTCGGCCCGGTGCTCGGGCGTGACGTAGCCGATGAACCGCTTGTCGGGAACGTACGTCCTGAACGTGGTGTGCCGGGCCACCCGGCGCCCCTGGCCGTCCATGGCGACCGCGTCGACCCTGTACTGCGCGGCGAGCGCGAGGCGGTCCGCGCCGGGGCCCGTGGGGCGCCAGCGCATCGAGTCCCGCTCCAGACGGCCCGGCACGGAGCGCTCCTCCGCGTCCTGGACCCTGACGACCTTCACCGACTCCAACCGGCCCTCACGAACGGTGACTTGAAGCCCTCCGCCCGCCCGTACGTCCTTCGCCCTGTCGTCGGGCGTGACCCGGATCAACTCCTTCGCGGACCGCGGCTTGCCGAACACCGTGTCGCCCTCGCATCCGGCGAGCGCGCCCATCAGTCCCGCCCAGGTCAGTACGGCGCCCAAGGTCGCCCCTGCGTGCCGCGCACGCCTCACAGCTGTTCTCACGCCAGAGCCAACGACGTGCACCCCGCGGGGGAAACGTGAGTGCGAGCGAACCTCTGGGCAGAACAGGGGGGGAGGGAGCGGAGCGCGGCCGGGACGCCGCACACCCCGCTGCCCAGGAGCCATGGAGCCGCGGGAGGCCGTCAGGTGTCGAGCGCACCCGAGCAGGAGGCAGTTCAGAGCGCGCCGCGCGCGGGCAACGGCAGAGCGCTGCCCGCCCCGTTCACCGGTCGCGGCCGCGAGCGGGAGCGCGTGCCCCCACTGGAGCCGGTGTGGCCGGGCACGCCCGTGCCGCTCGGCGCCCGCTTCCGGGTCGGCCCGGACGGCGTCGCGGGCACCAACTTCGCGCTGTGGGCGGGCGGCGCCGAGTCCGTCGAGCTGTGCCTGTTCGACGAGGAAGGACACGAACGCCGGGCGTCGCTCACCGAGTTGACGCACGAGATCTGGCACGGCTTCGTACCGGGCGTGCTGCCGGGGCAGCGGTACGGGTTCCGGGTGCACGGCCGCTGGGACCCGTGGACGGGTGCCCGCTGGAACCCGGCGAAGCTGCTGCTCGACCCGTACGCGCGGGCGGTGGACGGAGAGTTCGGGCTGCCGCCGGAGGTCTACGGGCACGTACGGGACTGGCCCGAGCAGCACGTCGCCGACACGGTGCGCGACGACCGGGACTCCGCTCCGTACGTACCGAAGGGCGTGGTCGTGCACGACGACGCGTCCGGCGACGAGTGGGTGGACGACCGGCGCCCGAAGACGCCCTGGGCGGACTCAGTGATCTACGAGGTGCACGTGCGCGGCTTCACCCGCCAACACCCCGGAATTCCTGAGGAGTTGAGGGGTACGTACGCGGGGCTCGCGCATCCGGCGGCGATCGAGCATCTGGTGCGGCTGGGAGTGACGGCGGTGGAGCTGCTTCCGGTGCACCAGTTCGCGCACGAGGACCATCTGCTGCGCCGGGGCCTGCGCAACTACTGGGGCTACAACTCCATCGGCTACTTCGCCCCGCACGCGGGATACGCGGCGTCCGGCACGGCCGGGCAGCAGGTCGGCGAGTTCAAACGGATGGTGCGGGCGCTGCACGACGCGGGGATCGAGGTCATCCTCGACGTGGTCTACAACCACACGGCGGAGGCGGGCGAGCTGGGCCCGATGCTGTCCCTGAAGGGCATCGACAACCGCGGCTACTACCGCCTCCAGGACGACGCGCGCCGCTACGCCGACTACACGGGCTGCGGCAACACGCTGCACGTCGTGCAGCCGCAGGTGCTGAGGCTGATCACGGACTCGCTCAGGTACTGGGTCACGGAGATGGGGGTCGACGGGTTCAGGTTCGATCTCGCCGCGGCGCTCGCCCGCTCCATGCACGACGTCGACATGCTCTCCCCCTTCCTCGCGGTCATCGCGCAGGACCCGGTGCTGCGCCGGGTGAAGCTGATCGCCGAGCCGTGGGACGTGGGCTCGGGCGGCTACCAGGTCGGCTCCTTCCCGCCCCTGTGGACCGAGTGGAACGACCGCTACCGCGACGCCGTGCGCGACTTCTGGCGCGGCGCGCTGCCCGACGTACGGGACCTGGGGTATCGGCTTTCGGGGTCGAGCGACCTGTACGCGTGGGGCGGGCGCCGCCCGTACGCCTCGGTCAACTTCATCACCGCGCACGACGGCTTCACGCTGCGCGACCTCGTGTCGTACGAGCGGAAACACAACGAGGCGAACGGCGAGGGCAACCGGGACGGTACGCACGACAACAGGGCCTGGAACTGCGGCGTCGAGGGCGAGACCGACGACGAGGGCGTACGGGCCCTGCGCAGAAGGCAGTTGCGGAATCTGCTGACGACGCTGCTGCTGTCGACCGGGGTGCCGATGCTGGTGGCGGGCGACGAGTTCGGGCGCACGCAGCGCGGCAACAACAACGCGTACTGCCAGGACAACGAGATCAGCTGGGTGGACTGGAGCCTCCTCGACGACCCCGGCTGCCGGGAGCTGCTCGCGCTCACCTCACGGCTCGTCGCGCTGCGGCACGCGCACCCCGTGCTGCGGCGCCGCGCGTTCTTCTCCGGCCGCGCGCACTCGGCGGACGGGCTGCGGGACCTGGCGTGGTTCACCTCGCGCGGCACCGAGATGACGGAGGGCGACTGGTACGCGCCCGCCGGCACGGTCGGCATGTATCTGTCGGGGCTCGACATCCCGGGCAGGGACGCGCGCGGCGAGCCCATCACCGACGACAGCTTCCTGGCGATCCTGCACGCGGGCGACCGGGCCGAGTCCTTCGTGCTGCCGGGCGAGCCCTGGGCCCGGTCGTACGAGGTGGTGGTGGACACCGGCGAGGAGGAGCAGGGCGTGGCGCCGGCCGTGCTGCACGAGGCCGGCGCCACGGTCACGGTGGAGGCCAGGACGGTGCTGCTCCTGAAGGTCAGGACGTAGCGCCCTGGGGTCGCGGCTCACCGGCGTAGGTGCCGAAGGACCACATGTTGCCCTCGGGGTCGGTGATCGCGAACTCACGGCTGCCGTACGGCTGGTCCTCGATCTCGCGGAGGATCTTGACGCCCGCGGCGACGAGCCGCTCGTACAGCTCGTCGACCCGGGCGGTCACGACGTAGCCGCCGAAGCTGCCCGGCTTGACGCACCAGGTGCCCGGCTCGGCGTCCGGCTTGTGGGAGCCGAGCATGATTCCGCCGCCCTCGGGCCAGTCGAGCTGGGCGTGGGCGACGCGGTCGCCGTCCTCGTAGACGGCCGTGCGCAGGAAGCCGACGGCGTCGACGAGGAAGTCGATGAGCGCGGGCGCGTCGTTCGCCTGGAGAGTGGGCCAGACAGCGGGCTCGCGCGGGGTCTGCGGGGTGTTCTGCTGGGTGCTCTGTGTGGTGTTCATGGCTCCGAGTCTTCGCCGTTGTGGTGTCCCCCGGCTTGGATGTTTCGGAACTCTTCGGCGAGCCAGCCGGTCGGGCTCAGGCCCGTGTACTGGCGGAAGTCGCGGACCAGGTGCGAGTGGTCGCAGTAGCCGTGCTCCGCGGCGACGCGGGACAGGTCCGGCGGGGCGCCCGCGGCGACGGCCCGGACGACGGCGGCCTTCGCGTGCTGGAAGCGCATCAGGCGGGCGGCCTGCTTGGGGCTCAGGCCCGTCTCGGCGCGGAACAGCGTGGTGAGGCGGCGCTCGCTGAGGGCGACGTGCGCGGCGAGCCCCTTGAGCGTGCCCGCGCCGCGGTGCCGGGCGAGCCACGTCCACGCCTCCGCGACCTCGGGGCGCACACCGGCCAGCGGGTCCTCGGCCGTCCGTCGCGTCACGTAGTCGGAGACGAGGTCGAACCGGTCCCGCCAGTCGTCGAGCCCGGCCAGCTCCTCCCGTACGAGGGCGGCCGTCCGGCCGAGAACATCGGTGCCCTCGATCGCGACGGGCCCCGCGAGGTCGGCCGCGGGCGCCCCGAGCAGCGCGCGGGCCGCGAGGGGGTGCACCGCGAGCTGGATCCCGGCGTCGGACCCGGTCTGGGCGATGAACTCAGGGACCTGGTGGAGCCCGCCCACGACGATGTCCGTGCGGGACGCGTCGGGGCCCTGGGCCTGCTCGGGGGTGTGGCCGCCGACGACCGGCTCGTCGAGGGTGAAGATCACCGTGAGGTACGGGGAGGGCAGGCCGCGGTGGAGCGCGGGAGGCAGGCCTCGCGTGCGATAGCCGACCGCGGAGACGATCGGACCGCCGGGCCGTGGCGTCGCGCGCACGAACTCCTGGGAGCCGGTGCTCATGCCTCCAGTATGCAAAGGGTTCGGCACGGAGGCCTACCCGCGGCGGGCGGTCGCATGCTGGTCACGCACGGTGAGTTCGATCATGGCGCGGGGCCCGGGTCCTCCCTATCCTGCTCCTCCGTGACCATCGCCAAGAGACACTTCCTGCCCAAGAGGCCCGTTCTGTTCGGCGCGGCGGGCGCCGCCGTCGCCGCCGCGCTCGCCGCCGGAGTCGCCCTGTGGCCCCAGACCGAGGCGACCGCGGCCACCGGCGGTGACGTACGCGCCGTGGCCGCGGAGCTGAAGCACTGGCCGCGGCCGCAGGCCACCCGCCTCGCCCAGGTGATCACGGCGAACCAAGACCGGGGCCAGTACGCGACCTTCGACGCGGACAACACCACGTACCGGAACGATCTGGAGGAGTCGCTGCTGCCGTTTCTGGAGCAGAAGGGCGTGCTGACGCGGGACACGATGGACCCGTCGCTGAAGGTGATCCCCTTCAAGGACACGGCGGACCACAAGGAGACCCTCACCGAGTACTACAACCGGCTGTGCGAGGTCGACGACCAGGTCTGCTACCCGTGGGCCGCACAGATCTTCTCCGGCTTCACGCTGAAGCAGCTCAAGGGCTACGTCGACGAGTTGCTGGCCTATGACAAGCCGCTGCCGGGCGGCGCGAAGCCGCCGGAGTTCTCCGAGGGGATGCGCGAGCTCTACCACGCGCTGCGCTCGCACGGCATCGAGGTGTACGTGGTGAGCGCCGCGAGCGAGGACCTCGTACGGATGGTGCTGGCCGATCCGAAGTACGGCTACGACGTGAAGCCGGAGAACGTGCTCGGCGTCGCCGCCCTGCTGAAGGACCGCAAGACGGGTGACGTGACGAGCTCCCGGAAGGAGATCGCCGCCGGGACGTTCGACCAGAAGGCGCTTCAGGACCGGGAGTTGACGCCGACGCTGTGGGCTCCGGCCACCTGGTACGAGGGCAAGCCCGCCGCGATCAGCACGTACATCGACGCGTGGAAGAAGCCGATTCTCGCCGCGGGGGACACGCCCAAGAGCGACGGGCCGATGCTGTTCCGGTCGGTGGACGTGGCGCACGGGGGCGTCCGCGTGTGGGTCAACCGCAAGGACAGCTACATGAAGGAGCTGGACGGCATGAAGGCGGCGGGCGTGCAGCGGCAGAAGGAGCTCGGGCAGAAGGTGACCGCCGACCGGCGGTGGGTGACCGTGACTCCCGACGAGATCCGCTGATCCTCGGTCCTCAGCCGAGGATCTTGCGGTCGTACGCCACCGCGACCGCCGCCGCCCGGTCCTTCACGCCCAACTTGCCGTAGATGTGCGTGAGATGGGTCTTGACCGTGGCCTCGCTGATGAACAGCTCCCGCGCGATCTCCTTGTTCGACGTGCCGCGCGCGACGAGGACGAGCACCTCGCGCTCGCGGCCCGAGAGCGCCTCGCCGGCGGGCGCCGCGGGCGTGCGCACGGCCGTGACCAGGCGGGACGCGACCGCGGGCGACAGGACGGTGCGGCCCTCGGCTGCGGCCCGTACCGCCGTGAAGAGCTCTTCGCGCGGGGCGTCCTTCAGTAGATATCCCGTCGCGCCCGCCTCGATCGCGGGCAGCGTGTCGGAGTCCGTGTCGTACGTGGTGAGGACCAGGACGCGGGCGCGGGCGCCGCTGCGGGACAGTTCCCGGATGGCGTCGACGCCGCCCCCGCCGGGCATCCGCAGGTCCATGAGGACGACGTCCGGGTCGAGGGCGGCGGCGCGGGCGACGGCCTCCACCCCGTTCGCCGCCTCGCCGAGGACCGTGAAACCGGTGGTCGACTCGAACATGCCGCGCAGACCGTCCCGTACGACGGGGTGGTCGTCGACGATCAGGAGGCTGATGGCGGGAGGGGCAAAGTCACTGGTCATGGCGCACCAAAGGTACGTGAGCGGAGATCGCCGTGCCGCCGCCTTCCTCCGACTCGACCGTGGCGCCGCCCGCGAGCCGCTCGGCGCGGGCCCGCATCCCGTCGAGGCCGAAGCCGCCGCTGCCGGAGCGGGCGGGGACGGCGAGGGGGTCGAAGCCGCGGCCGTCGTCGCGGACGTCGAGGGTGACCTCGCCCGCCATGAAGGACAGGGTGACGCCGACGCGGGTGGCGGCCGCGTGCCGGGCCGCGTTGGACAGTGCCTCCTCGGCGATCCGCAGCAGGCTCGCCTCGATCTCCTCGTGCAGCGGCTCGGCCGTGCCGGTGAGGGTGAAGTCGGCGCGGACGCCGGTGCGGGCGGACCAGTCGGCGACGGTCTTCTTCAGGGCCTCGGCGAGCGTCGCGTCGTCCAGCGCGGCGGGCGCCAGGTTGTGCACGGAGCGGCGGGCCTCGCCGAGGCTGTGCCGGGCGAGGTCCGCGGCCCGGTCGAGGTGCTCGCGGGCCAGGCCCCGGTCGTCGGTGCCCGTGACGACCTGGAGCTGGGCGATGATCCCGGTCAGGCCCTGGGCGATCGTGTCGTGGATCTCGGCGGCGAGCCGCCTGCGCTCGTCGGAGACGCCCGCTTCCCTTGCCTGGACGAGGAGTTGGGCTTGAAGCGCGGCGTTCTCGTCGAGCGCGTCCTGGAGCGCCTTGTTGGTGCGTTTCAGTTCGGCGATGGTGGCGACCTGGGCCAGGGTGCGGTCCCGCTCCTTCGCGTCGAGGTGCGCCATGGCCGCGACCAGCGCCATGTTGATGGCGTACAGCGCGCCGAACAGGGCCCACTGTGCGGCGTTCTCGGGCGGGAGGCCGCCAGACTGTGATCCGGCCAGGATCACGGCGGAGGCCGCGAGACCCGGTTTGACCAGGCGGGGCAGCAGGAACCGGTCGGCGCCGAAGTAGCCGATGGCCGCGTAGAACGCGAAGAGGGGGTTGATCCAGGACAGCGCGAAGCCGAGCGCCCAGCGCAGGCCGTAGTAGACGCTGCCCGTCACCGAGGGGCCCTTACGGGCGAGCCCCGCGCGGACGGCGAAGATCTCCAGGAACACGGCGCAGGCGACGAGCCCCGCCATCGTGAACCAGTCGCCGCGGTCCACGCCGAAGGCCGGTCCTGTCGGCACCGCGAGCAGCACGCCGACGGCGAGCATGACGATCGGCGAGTACCGGTGGAAGGTCCGCCAGCGCTGCTCGACGTCGGCGACGGCGTCGCCGAGTGTGTCGACCGCTTCCCGTGTGCCCCGCTCACTCATGTCCCCAGTCTGCGCGACCACGCCCACCTCCAAGGTCGTTCCCGACGCAGCGGTCATTCCCAGCGGAACCAGCGCGCGGCCACGCCGGTCAGGCCCACGGCCCAGACGGCGAGCACCAGCAGGTGCGACCAGGCGGGCCAGTCGCCCGCCGCGGCCTGGTTGAGGGCCTGCGAGGCGGCGCCGAACGGCGTCAGCTCGACGATGCGGGCCAGGGTGTCCGGCATCGTCTGCACCGGCAGCCAGACGCCCGCGCAGAACATCGCGGGGAAGAAGACGATCGAGCCGATCGCGTTGGAGATCTTCGTCGTACGGGCCCGGGAGGCGATCAGTGCGCCGAGGGCGAGGGAGACGACGACGGACAGGACGAGCGCGAGGAGATAGCCGGCGGCCTGCCGCGGCAGCGCCACGTCGAAGACGGTCCGGCCGACGGCGAGACAGATCGCGACGGAGACGAGGACGGCCGCGCCGTGGATGCCCATCTGTGCGCCGAGGACGGCCGTCGGCCGCACCGGCGTGGTCGACATCCGGCGCAGGATGCCGCGCTCGCGGTACCCGGTGATGATCGGCGGCATCGACTGGATGCCGCCCGCGATCATGCCGAGCAGCACGGTGACGGGGACGTACGCGTCGACGAGCCGGATCCCGCCGAGCCCGGCGTCGGGCTCCCGGAAGGCCGGGATGGAGCCGAGGATCACGAGCAGGGCGACGGGGAACAGCAGGATCCCGACGAGGCTGCCGGCCTCGCGGCGGAAGAGCGTGAACTCGGCCTTGAGGACGGCCCGTTCGGCGGCTGCCCGGTCGGCCGGGGCGGTGGCGGTGGTGGTGGGCGCGGTGACGGTGCTCATGACTGGCCGGCTCCCGTGAGGTCGAGGAACGCGTCGTCCAACGTGGCGTCGGAGACCCGTAGTTGGTGGGCGGTGACGTGCTGCCGGGCGAGCAGCGTGAGGAGGGCGGTGACCGTGTCGTCGGTGCCGCTGAGGGTCACCCGGCCGTCCTTGTGGCCCACGGAAGTGACCGCGGGCAGCCCGGCCAGCGCGTGCTCGTCCAGCGGCTCGGACGGGGTGAACGAGATGACGGTCGACCCGGCGGCCCGGCTGATCAGGCCCGCCGGGGTGTCGAGGGCGGCGACCCGCCCGTGGTCGATCACGGCGATCCGGTCGCAGAGCCGCTGCGCCTCCTCCATGAAGTGCGTGACGAGGAGGACGGTGACGCCGCTGTCGCGCACCTCCTCGATGAGCTCCCAGGTGTCGCGGCGCGAGCGCGGGTCGAGCCCGGTGGTCAGCTCGTCGAGGACGACGACGCGGGGGTTGCCGACGAGGGCGAGCGCGATGAACAGGCGCTGCTTCTGGCCGCCACTGAGCTTCGCGAAGCGGGTGCCGAGCTTGTCGGTGAGCCGCAGCCGGTCGGCGAGCGGCCGCCAGTCGAGGGGCGTGGGATAGAAGGCGGAGTACAGCTCCAACGCCTCCTTCACGGTCAGCTTCGGCTGGATCTCGCTCTCCTGGAGCTGCGCGCCGAGGATCCCGGTGACCTGTGCGTGATCGTGTACGGGATCGAGCCCCGCGACCCGGATGTGCCCCTCGTCGGCCGCGCGCAGTCCCTCGACGCATTCGACGGTGGTGGTCTTGCCCGCGCCGTTCGGCCCGAGGATCCCGAAGATCTCGCCCTCGCCGACGGTGAAGGACACCCCGTCGACGACGGCCCGCCCGGCGTACGTCTTGCGCAGCCCGGCGACCTCGATGAGCGGTGCTGTGGTGGTGGTCATGGCACCAAGCGTCGCCGCGCGGGCCCCGCCGGGGCATCGGCCATCGCGCTCGAGCACGCATCAACCGATCGGTTGATGGACGGTACGACTCCGGGGCGCGGCCCCTGCGGTCGGGCGACCGAAACTCGGTGGGCGTTGTCAGTGGCGAACCGTAGGCTCGCCCCTGATGCCGACGACTACACGTGCCACCACAGAGACGACCGGTCAACTCTCCGTCGTGCGGACGCTGTTGCGGTTGTGGCCGTACGTGCGTCCGGTGCGGGCGCGGTGGGCGGGCGCGGCGTTCGTGGCGGTGCTCGCGTCGTGCATGGCGCTGGTGTTCCCGCTGGTCCTGAAGTGGATCGTGGACGGTCCCGTGACCGAGCGCGATCCGGGCGGGGTGTGGCTGGGAGCCGGGGTGCTGCTCGCGCTCGGCATCGCGGAGGCGCTCCTGTTCGGGCTGCGCAGATGGCTGGTGGCGCGGCCGCTCGCGGGGGTGGAGGCGGCACTGCGGGCCGACCTGTACCGGCATCTGCAGCGGCTGCCGGTCGCCTTCCACGACCGGTGGGCCTCGGGCCAGTTGCTGTCGCGCGGCACGACGGACCTGATGGTGCTGCGGATGTTCCTCGCCTTCCCGCTGACGTTCCTGATCGTCAACGGGGTGACGATCCTGGCCGGTCTCACCGTGCTCATCGTCCAGGACTGGGGGCTCGGCCTCGTCCTGCTCGCCCCCGCCGTCCCGCTGATCGCGTTCTGCTACAAGTTCGAGGACGGGTACGCGCAGGCGTCCCGCCGCGCGCAGGACCAGGTCGGCGATCTGACGACGGTCGTCGAGGAGTCCGTCCTCGGCATCCGCGTCATCAAGGGCTTCGGTCGGCACCGCAGCCAGGCCCGCGCCTTCCGGGACCTGGCGGGCACGGTGCGCGGCACCGAACTGCTCAAGGCGCGGCTGCTCGCCGGGATCCTCACGGTGATCACGCTGCTGCCCGAAGTGGCGCTCGGCGCCGCCCTGGTGATCGGCACGATCCAGGTCTCCGACGGCTCGTTGTCCGCGGGCACCCTCGTCGCGTTCCTGTCCACGGCGCTCGCGCTGCGCTGGCCCATCGAGTCCATCGGCTTCCTGCTCGCGATGAGCCAGGAGGCGGCGACGGCGACGCGCAGGTACTTCGAGGTGATGGACGCGGCTCCGGAGGCGAATCAAGCCCCGCCGTCGGACGAGAGCCAGCGGGGTCCGGGGCAGAGCCCCGACCCACACACAGGCGACGACGGGCTGCGGTTCGAGGGCGTCGCCTTCCGCTATCCCGACGCCGCCGAGGAATCCACCCCCACCCTCACCCGCGTCGACCTGCACATCCGCTCCGGCGAGACGATGGCGCTCGTCGGCTCGACCGGCAGCGGAAAGACCACGCTCACCGCGCTCGTGCCCCGGTTCTACGACGCGACGGAGGGCCGCATCACGCTCGACGGCCGCGACATCACCGCGATGCCGCGCGCCGAGCTGCGCGAGCTGGTGTCCGTGGCGTTCGAGGAGCCCACCCTGTTCTCCGCCTCCGTCGGCGACAACGTCCTGATGGGCGCCCCCGAGGACACGGGACCCGAGCAGCTGGAACAGGCGCTCGGCGTCGCACAGGCCGGGTTCGCGCACCGCCTTCCCGACGGCGTCGACACGGAGGTCGGTGAGCAGGGCCTGAGCCTGTCCGGCGGCCAGCGCCAGCGCCTCGCCCTGGCCCGCTCCGTCGTGGGCACGCCCCGCTTCCTGATCCTCGACGACCCGCTGTCCGCGCTCGACGTGCACACGGAGGCCGCGGTGGAGGCGGCGCTGCGCCGGGTGCTCGCCGGCAGCACGGCGCTTGTGGTCGCGCACCGGCCGTCCACGGTGCTGCTCGCCGACCGGGTGGCACTGCTGTCCGAGGGCCGCGTCACGGCGGTGGGCACCCACCACGAACTGCTGCGCACGAACGCCGAGTACAGACATCTGATGTCGGGCGAACACACCGGGGAGACGGACTCGGAGACGGAGACGGAGCGCGTATGACGACGACCGCGAAGCCGAACGCCAAGACAGGCGAGCAGGGCGCCGCCCAGCGCCCCGCGGACGCCCGGCTCCGCTCCCCCGGCGACCCCTTCGACCAGGACGACCTGCCGACGCCCCAGGGCGCGACGGGCAGCCTGCTGCGCTCGCTGCTCGCGCCCCACCGCCGCATGGTGGCCCTCACCGTCCTCGCGCTGCTGCTGCAACAGGCGGCCGTGCAGTCGGGACCGCTGATCGTCGCGTACGCCATCGACAGCGCGGTCCCGGCGTTCCGGGCGCACGACTACGGGCCGCTGGTCGTGGTCGGTGCGGGCTTCCTGCTGTGCGCGGTCGGCTCGGCGGCCTTCGTGTACGCGTACATCCGGCTGTCGGCCCGCGTCAGCCAGAACGTCCTGCTCGACCTGCGCGGCCGCATCTTCCGGCACGCTCAGGCGCTGAGCGTGGACTTCCACGACCGGTACACGTCGGGCCGGGTCATCTCGCGGGCCACCACGGACGTCGAGGCGCTGCGCGAACTGCTCAGCGAGGGCCTCCAGGAACTGGTCAACGTCATCGTGGGCTCGGTCTACATCACGGCGATGCTGCTCTGGCTCGACCTCGGCATCGGCTCGCTCGCTGCCCTGTCCTTCGTGCCGCTGTACGTCATGATCCGGCTGTACCGGCAGCGGGCGGCGCGGGCGTACGCGGAGCGCTCATCGGCGATCGCCGCGGTCATCGTGAAGTTCGTCGAGACCATGAACGGCATCCGTCCGGTACGCGCCTTCCGCCGCGAACGCGCGAACGACGAGCACTTCGCGAGGCTCAACCACCGGCACGAGCGGTCCAACGGCACGGCGATGCTGGAGATGGCGCGCTACGTCGTCGGCTCCCGGCTCCTCGCGAACACGGCGGTGGCGGGCATGGTGCTGTGGGGCGCGTACCGCGTCGCGGGCGGCACGCTCGAACTCGGCGTCCTGGCAGCCGCGGTGCTCTACATCCGGCGCCTGTACGACCCGATCGACCGCCTGGCGATGTTCCTCAACGCGTACGAAAGCGCGGCCGCGTCCCTGAAGAAGATCGCGGGTCTGCTGGTGCAGGTCCCCTCGGTACCGGAATCGGCCACGCCGCGCCCGCTGCCCGCGCGGTCGGGCGAGCACCCCGGCCGCGAGGTCGAGTTCCGGTCGGTCTCCTTCGGCTACCGCACGGGCGGCGAGGTCCTCCCCGTCTTCGACCTGACGCTGCCGGCCGGCCAGACGGTGGCGGTGGTCGGCTCCACCGGAGCGGGAAAGTCCACCCTGGCCAAGCTGCTCGCGCGCTTCTACGACCCCTCGCACGGCCGGGTCCTCCTCGACGGCGTCGACCTGCGCGATCTGTCCAACGCGGAGTTGCGCCGCGGGGTCGTCATGGTCACCCAGGAGGCCTTCCTCTTCTCCGGGACGGTCGCCGAGAACATCGCGATCGGCCGCCCCGACGCGTCCCGCGAGGAGATCGAACAGGCCGCGAAGGCCATCGGCGCCCACGACTTCATCGCGGCGCTCCCCGACGGCTACGACACGGATGTCCGCAAGCGGGGCGGCCGCATCTCCGCCGGCCAGCGCCAGTTGGTCGCCTTCGCCCGCGCCCTCCTCGCCGACCCGGCCGTCCTGATCCTCGACGAGGCGACCAGCTCCCTCGACATCCCCGGCGAGCGGGCGGTGCAGCGGGCCATGCAAACGGTGCTGCGCGGCCGCACGGCCGTCGTCATCGCCCACCGCCTGTCGACGGTGGAGATCGCGGACCGGGTGCTGGTCATGGCGTCGGGCAAGGTGACCGAGGACGGCCCACCGGCCGAACTCATCGCTGACTCCGGCGAGTTCGCAGACCTCCACCACGCATGGCACGAATCCCAATCCCCCACCTCAAGCCCCACCGACATCTCAAGCCCCGCCGCCGATTGAGGCACGGGGCCCGGGCATCTCAAGCCCCTGCGGCGATTGAGCAGCGGGGCCCGGGGCAGAGCCCCGCGACCGCAACCACGTCTCCGGCAACCGAACGACGCACACCGCACAACGAACGATTTCCGGCCAACCTGTTGACGGGCCCCTGACACACCCACCCGCCCAATGCCACGCTTCCGAACCGCACCACTCCGTACTGCGCTCTGCCCGGACGGCCACCCGCCGCCCGTTCCCACTGGCCGCACACCCAACTCGCGGCCGTGCAGAAGGAGTTCAGCGTTGAGGAAGAACCCGACCTCCCACAGACCCGGCTCACCCAGACGCCGGGCCACGGCAATCGCCGCCGGCACCGTCGCCGCCCTCATGGCGGTCACCCTCCAGACCCTCCCCGCCACCGCGGACGCGACCCGCGCCGACCCCGGCTCCCTCCCCGCCAAGCTCTCCCCCGCCAAGCGCGCCGACCTGCTGCGCGAGGCGAACGCCGGCAAGGCCGACACCGCGAAGGACCTCGGTCTCGGCAAGCAGGAGAAGCTCGTCGTCCGCGACGTCCTCCAGGACAAGGACGGCACCACCCACACCCGCTACGAACGCACCTACGGCGGGCTCCCGGTACTCGGCGGCGACCTGATCGTCGAGGCCACGAAGTCCGGAACCACTCAAGACGTCACCAAGGCGGCCAAGGCCGAACTGAAGAACGTCGACACCACCCCCGCCGTGAAACCGGCCACCGCCGAGACCCAGGCCCTGAAGCTCGCGAAGGCCGACGGCTCGAAGAAGACCGAGGCCGACAAGGCGCCCCGCAAGGTCGTCTGGCTCGGCCAGGGCGCCACCAAGGGGCAGCCCACCCTCGCGTACGAGACCGTGATCGGCGGCCTGCAACACGACGGCACCCCGAACCAGCTGCACGTCATCACCGACGCGAGCACCGGCAAGAAGCTCCACGAGTGGCAGGCGATCGAGACCGGCACGGGCAACACCCAGTACAGCGGCACCGTCACCCTCGGCACCGCGCAGTCCGGCTCCTCGTACACGCTGAACGACACCACCCGCGGCAGCCACAAGACGTACAACCTGAACCGCGGCACGTCAGGCACGGGCACCCTCTACTCCGGCGCCGACGACACATGGGGCAACGGCTCCGCCTCCAACACCGAGACGGCCGCCGCGGACGCCCACTACGGCGCCGCCCTGACCTGGGACTACTACAAGAACGTGCAGGGCAGGTCCGGTATCCGCGGTGACGGCGTCGGCGCGTACAGCCGGGTCCACTACGGCAACGCGTACGTCAACGCGTTCTGGGACGACAGCTGCTTCTGCATGACGTACGGCGACGGCACAGGCAACACCCGCCCGCTCACCTCGATCGACGTGGCCGCGCACGAGATGACGCACGGCATCACGTCGAACACCGCGGGCCTCAACTACAGCGGCGAATCGGGCGGGCTGAACGAGGCGACCTCCGACATCTTCGGCTCCACCGTGGAGTTCTACGCCAACAACTCCACCGACGTCGGCGACTACCTCATCGGCGAGAAGATCAACATCAATGGCGACGGAACGCCGCTGCGCTACATGGACAAGCCGAGCAAGGACGGCGCGTCCAAGGACGCCTGGTACGCGGGCATCGGCGGAGTCGACGTGCACTACTCCTCGGGCCCGGCGAACCACTTCTTCTACCTGCTCAGCGAGGGCAGCGGGACGAAGACGATCAACGGCGTGACCTACGACTCGCCGACCTCCGACGGCCTTCCGGTCACCGGCATCGGCCGCGACAAGGCGGCGCTGATCTGGTTCAAGGCGCTGTCCACGAAGTTCACGTCGACGACGAACTACGCGGGCGCCCGCACCGGCACCCTCGCGGCCGCCGGTGAGCTGTACGGGACGACGTCCGCCGAGTACAAGGCGGTGCAGGACGCGTGGGCCGGCGTCAACGTGGGCGCCCGCTCCGGCGGCGGCGACCCGGGGACCGGCAAGACGTTCACCAACGACGCGAACGTGACGGTCCCCGACTACCCGGGGGCCGCCGTCACCTCCTCCGTCACGGTCTCCGGCGTGAGCGGCGCGGCGCCCTCCACCCTGAAGGTCGGCGTCGACATCGTGCACACGTGGAGCGGTGACCTCCAGGTCGACCTGGTCGGCCCGAGCGGCCGCACATACCGGCTGCACAGTTCGACGTACGACCCGACGCCCAACATCCAGACCACGTACACGGTCAACGCGTCCGCCGAGACCGCGAACGGCACCTGGAAGCTGAAGGTCCAGGACCTCGGCCGACAGGACACGGGCTACATCAACAGCTTCAAACTGACGTTCCCGTAAGCCCCTTTAAGCCCCGCCGGCGATTGAGGCGCGGGGTCCGGGGCAGAGCCCCGGGCCTCGCCCCCGGACGACGTCACCGCAACAACACCCCCGCCCCCTCCAAAGTCGCCTCCGTCGGCAACGCCACCAACCCCGTCTCCGCCACCGACGCGAGCAGCGGATGCGCGGGCAGCACACGGACGGTGTAGCCGTAGGGACCACTGCGGTCGAGGGCGAGCGGCCCCTCGTACGCCCAGCGGCCCTCCGCGTCCGGACCGCCGACCGGCTTCAGCGGCACCGTCGCCGGTTCGGTGATCCGGTCCTCGGTGTCGACACGCCCCGCCACGGCCTGCACCTCGACGTCGTCGGGCCCCAACTCGCCCAGCGCGACCCGGACATGGAGCCCGAGCGTGCCGCCCAGCTCCGCGCCGCCCGCCGAGGCCGCCACGTGCTCGACGGTGACGCGCGGCCAGCCGGCACGGACCCGCGCCTTCCACGCCGCGAGATCCCGCGCCGCGTCCGGGGTGAGGGCGCGCGCGGAACCGGCGGCGGGGGCGTACAGCTCGTCCACGTACGCGCGGACCATGCGCCCCGCGAGAAGCTTCGGGCCGAGGTGGGTCAGGGTCTGGCGGACCATCTCGATCCAGCGGTCGGGCAGCCCTTCGGGGCCTCGTTCGTAGAAGCGGGGCGTCACCCGGCGTTCCAGGAGGTCGTACAGGGCGGCCGCCTCCAGGTCGTCGCGCCGCTGCTCGTCGGTGGCCGTTCCGTCGGCCGTCGGGATGGCCCAGCCGTAGTCGGGCTCGAACCACTCGTCCCACCAGCCGTCCAGGACGGACAGGTTGAGGCACCCGTTGAGGGCCGCCTTCATGCCGGAGGTGCCGCACGCCTCCAAGGGCCTGAGCGGATTGTTCAGCCAGACATCGCAGCCGGGATAGAGCTTCTGCGCCATCGCCATCCCGTAGTCGGGCAGGAAGACGATGCGGTGCCGCACCCGCGGGTCGTCGGTGAACCGCACCAGCTCCTGCACGAGCCGCTTGCCGCCGTCGTCCGCCGGGTGCGCCTTGCCCGCGACCACGATCTGCACCGGACGTTCCTCGTCGAGCAGGAGCCGCATCAGCCGGTCCCGATCGCGCAGCATCAGCGTGAGCCGCTTGTACGAGGGCACGCGCCGGGCGAAGCCGATGGTGAGCACATTCGGGTCCAGCACGCCGTCGATCCAGCCGAGTTCGGCCGCGCCCGCGCCGCGCTGCCGCCAGGACGCGGCGAGCCGCTCGCGCACCTCGTCGACGAGCTGCCGGCGCAGTTCGCCGCGCAGCTCCCAGATGTCCCGGTCGGGGATCTCGCCGACGGCGTCCCAGCGGTCCGAGCCGCCGACCGACAGGGCGTCCTCGGTACGCCGCTCGCCGATCTGCCGGGCGCCGAGCCGGTACACCTCGGGGGCGACCCACGTAGGGGCGTGCACGCCGTTGGTGATGGAGGCGATCGGCACCTCCTCGACGTCGAATCCCGGCCACAGTCCGGCGAACATGTCCCGGCTGACGGAGCCGTGCAGCGTGGAGACGCCGTTGGCGCGCTGCGCGAGCCGCAGCCCCATCACCGCCATGTTGAAGACGTTCGGGTCGCCGCCCGCGTACGTCTCCATGCCGAGGCCGAGGATCCGCTGCACGTCGAGGCCCGGCAGCTCGGCCGCGGCGCCGAAGTGGCGGGCGACGAGCTCCCGGTCGAAGCGGTCGATCCCGGCCGGGACCGGGGTGTGTGTCGTGAAGACGGCGCCCGCCCGCACCGCTTCGAGCGCGGCGTCGAAGTCCGTTCCACGCTCGGCGAGTTCGGCGATCCGCTCGACGCCGAGGAAGCCCGCGTGCCCCTCGTTGGTGTGGAAGACCTCGGGTTCGGGATGCCCGGTGAGCCGGCAGTAGGCCCGTACGGCGCGCACCCCGCCGATCCCGAGCAGCATCTCCTGCAACAGCCGGTGCTCGCTGCCGCCGCCGTAGAGCCGGTCGGTCACCTCCTGTTCGTGGGCGTCGTTCTCCTCGACGTCCGAGTCGAGAAGGAGCAGCGGCACCCGCCCCACCTGCGCCTGCCACACCCGCGCGAGCAGCCGCCGCCCGCCGGGCAGGGCGAGCGCGATGTGGACCGGGCTGCCGTCGGGCTCCCGCAGCAGGGCCAGCGGCAGCTCGTTCGGGTCGGTGACCGGGTACGTCTCCTGCTGCCAGCCGTCCCGCGAGAGCGACTGCCGGAAGTAGCCGTGCCGGTACAGCAGCCCTACGCCGATCAGGGGTGCCCCGAGGTCGCTCGCGGCCTTGAGGTGGTCACCGGCGAGGATCCCGAGGCCGCCCGAGTACTGCGGCAGCGCGGCCGTGATGCCGAACTCGGGCGAGAAGTACGCGATGCCCGCCGGGAGCCCCGACTGCCGCGCCCGCTCCTGGTACCAGCGGTCGTCGTGCAGATAGCCGCGCAGATCGTCGGCGACCTCGCTCAGCCTCGCGAGGAAGTCCTCGTCGCCCGCGAGCCGGGCGAGCCGCTCGGGCGGCACGCCGCCGAGCAGTCGCAGCGGGTCACCGCCGGATGCGGCCCAGCGTCCGGGGTCCACCGCGGCGAACAGATCACGGGTCCCGGCATGCCACGACCAGCGCAGATTGCGCGCCAGGTCGTGCAGCGGGGCGAGGGGTCCCGGCAGGACCGGGCGGACGGTGAATCGACGGATGGCCTTCACGTGCTCACCTCTGGGGTCGCGCGTCGGATGCCTGAGTCGTCCCCCGACGGTAGCCGCCCGGCCGCGCCGCGGGCCACGGCGCGTGGCAGGGCGCCGGAACGCGTACGGCGGTCCGGGCACGCGCCGCGCGCGCCGGGACCGCCGTACGAGATGCCCCTGGGGGCGGGTGTCAGGCGATTGCCGCCCCGGTGCCGCGCGCTCCGCCGATGTAGTCGGTGAGCTCCGCGTCGTCGTACACCTCGATGTCGAGGGGGGTGCCCTTCGGCAGGTCGAAGTCCTTCACGACGGAGTCCACGGGGGCCTCACTGCCGGACGCCGAGTAGGTGCCCAGGTTGTGCTCGACACCGCCCTGCGTGGAGGAGACGTGCACGTAGAACGTGTCGCCGTCGTTCATGGTGTCCAGGACCCGCAGCTGCTGTTCGGCCGGGTCGAACTCCACCTGGCCGAGGTACGAACCGGCCTGGGTCAGCGCCACCCTGACGCCGGTGCCGGAGCCGGTCTCCTGGTAGGTGACGGAGGCTTCGGGGGTGGGATCCGCGGCGGCGGCCGGTACCGCGGCCGCGCCGAGCAGCGCGCCCACCGCGAGGGCCGCCCCTGTGAAGACGCGTGCCAGTCGTCGCGGGCGTCGGGTCACTGTCATGCGTGTTGTCCCCCAGATCAAAAAACCACATCCAAACCATTCGGACGTCGGTGCGGGAAGTCGTCGCCACAGGTCATCGGCGACCTTCCCACGATGTCAGATTTGATGATCACCCAGAGGCACGCAACGCCCAGAGGTCCTCAGCCGGCCCGAACCACTACGAAAACCCCACGTACTCGCCGCTCGTCCTCCGCGCCCCACTCGGCGGACACCTCCCCGGCCGCGCCGTCCGGCGCCTTCGCCCCCGCCTCCAGTACGCGCACGATCTCGGGCCGCACGTCGTCGGCGGTGACGCGGGCGTGCACGGTCGGGTCGAGCGCCCCGTCGATGCTCTGCGCGTGCGCGCGCGTCTCGCCCTTCAGCAGGGCGGTCAATTCCCTTACGACGAGCGGGTCCTTGGCCCCGTCGTACACCCATCGCCTGCCGAGCACACCGTGCTCGATGGTGCCGATGAGTGCGTCGTCCGCGGCGCCCTCCAGCGGGGCTCCCCGGTAGGCCATCGGCACGTGGTACGTCACCGGGCGCGGGCCCGAGGTGTCCGTCGCGGCCATGAACTCGATGCCGACCTCCCCGGCCGGATCGTCGAGTCGGAACCCGCCTGCCTTGGTCAGCTCCGGGGCCCCGGAGCCCTGGTACCAGGGCTGTTTCGGCAGCCAGTCGGCGAGGAGTTCGAGTTTGGTGGGCTTGAGTGTGGTGCGGTGAATGATCGACACGGCCTCATCATCGGATGCCGCCGCGCGGAAGTCCGGAAAACGCCGCAACTCGACCGCACAACCCCCACGACCGATATGGCCGATTCCGCCACCTCGTACCTCCTTGTGGTGCTTCACACCACACGAGAGGCTGCCAACTGGCGTGAGAGCGCGCCGAGTTGAGGAGGGGAACTCATCCATGGCAGGGACCGTGCGAGTGACGCGAAAGCGACGGACGCGCTGGGCCGGTGGGCTCACCGCGGTCGCCACGGTCGCGGTGCTTTCGGCCATGACGCTGCCCGCGGACGCCGCCCCCGTACAGGGACGGATATCCGGCGCCGGGGATCCCGGCTCCATAGCGGGCAGCTACATAGTGACATTGAAGGGGGACACGAAGGCCCCGTCCGCCGCGGGCAAGGATCTCGCGGAGAAGTACGGGGCGAAAATACGCCACACCTACAGCCAGGCGCTCAACGGCTACGCGGTGACGGTCGGCGAGGGGCAGGCCAAGCGGCTCGCGGCCGACGGCGACGTCGCGTCGGTCGTCCAGGACTCCCAGGTCACCACGGGCCACACGCAGAAGAACCCGCCCTCGTGGGGCCTGGACCGCATCGACCAGAACGATCCGCCGCTCGACAACTCGTACACCTGGCCCGAGTCCGCGGGCGCGGGCGTGCACGTCTACGTCATCGACACCGGCATCCGCGCCACCCACCGCGACTTCGGCGGGCGGGCCACGAGCGGCTGGGACTTCGTCGACAACGACTCGACCGCGCAGGACGGCAACGGACACGGCACCCATGTCGCCGGGACCGTCGCGGGCGAACAGTACGGCGTCGCCAAACAGGCCGACGTGGTCGGCGTGCGCGTGCTCGACGACGCGGGGTCCGGCACGACGGCGCAGGTGCTCGCGGGCATCGACTGGGTGACCAAGCACGCCCAGCGCCCTGCCGTGGCGAACCTGAGCCTCGGCGGCTACGCGAACGCCCAACTCGACGCCGCCGTACGGAACTCCATCGCCTCCGGTGTCACCTACACGGTGGCGGCGGGCAACGACAACATGCCCGCGGAGCTGTACTCGCCGGCCCGCGTCCAGGAAGCGATCACCGTCGGCGCGAGCGACAAGAAGGACGCGCGTGCGAGCTTCTCCAATTGGGGTACTCGACTCGACCTGTTCGCACCCGGCGTGGACATCACGTCCGCCTCGTACAAGAGCGACTCGGGGAAGGCCACCTTCTCCGGCACGTCCATGGCGTCGCCGCACGTCGCGGGCGCGGCCGCGCTGTACCTCGCCGACCACGCGACGGCCTCGCCCGCCGAGGTGAGCAAGGCACTGGCCGAGCGCGCCGCGACGGGCAAGGTGACGGGCGCGGGCCTCGGCTCGCCGAACAAGCTGCTTCAGGTCAACAACCCGTAGAGGAAGGGAGGGTGAGCCCATGGTCCGGTCCCGTCGATTTCGGCGGGGCCGGTCTTATGTGTTCCCTTACGCGCCAGTAGTGACGAGTAGTTGGTACGACACGGATTGCCCGCCGATGGAGCGTGGAAGGCTCCACCGGTACGCCGCACGGCTTCACCGCACGGCCCCCTCCCCGAATCTCGTTTCCGCACCCCCGATTTCCCGCGGACAGGAGCGGTCATGCCCGCAAAGCGCTCTACTCCCCCGGCACCACGCGCCACGATGGGCCGCATCCCCATACGCGACGTCCACCCCGTCGTCGAGCACGGCCGGCTCCCCGCCAAGGCCGTCGTCGGCGAGACGTTCCAGGTCACGGCCACCGTGTTCCGCGAGGGGCACGACGCCGTCGCCGCGAACGTCGTGCTGCACGGCCCCGACGGCGAGCCGGGCCCCTGGACACCGATGCGCGAGCTGGCCCCCGGCACCGACCGCTGGGGCGCCGAGGTCACCCCGGACGCGACGGGCCGCTGGACGTACCGGGTCGAGGCATGGGGCGACCCCGTGTCGACGTGGCGGCACGCGGCGAAGATCAAGATTCCGGCGGGCATCGACACCGAACTCGTCCTGGAGGAAGGCGCGTTGCTGCACGAACGCGCCGCGAAGGGCGCCCCCGCACCCCTTCGCGAAACCATCGCGCGGGCCGCCGCCGCGCTCCGTGACACCACGCGTCCGGCCCCCTCCCGGCTCGCCGCGGCGCTCGCCCCCGACATCCTGCGGGCCCTCGCCCGCCATCCGCTGCGCGAACTGGTCACGCGCAGCCGGAAGTTGCCCCTTCTGGTGGAGCGGGAGCGGGCTCTTTTCGGGTCCTGGTACGAGTTCTTCCCGCGCTCCGAGGGCGCGGTGGTCAAGCCCGGTGAGCCTGCGGTGAGCGGTACTTTCCGTACGGCGGCGCGGCGGCTCGCGGCGATCGCCGCGATGGGCTTCGACGTGGTGTATCTGCCGCCGGTCCATCCCATCGGCACGACGTTTCGCAAGGGTCCTGACAACTCGCTGTCGCCGGGCCCGGACGACGTGGGGGTGCCCTGGGCGATCGGCTCGCCCGAGGGCGGCCACGACGCGATCCACCCGGAGCTGGGCACGTTCGAGGACTTCGACCATTTCGTGGGCCGTGCGCGGGAGTTGGGCATGGAGGTGGCCCTGGATTTCGCGTTGCAGTGTTCGCCGGACCATCCGTGGGTGCAGAAGTACCCGGAGTGGTTCCAGCACCGGCCGGACGGCTCCATCGCGTACGCGGAGAACCCGCCGAAGAAGTACCAGGACATCTTTCCGCTCGCTTTCGACAAGGACATGCCGGGTCTGGTCGCGGAGACGACGCGGGTCCTGCGGCTGTGGATGGACCACGGGGTGCGGATCTTCCGGGTGGACAATCCGCACACCAAGCCGGTCGTCTTCTGGGAGAAGGTGATCGCGGACATCAACGGCAGCGACCCGGACGTGATCTTCCTGGCGGAGGCGTTCACCCGCCCCGCGATGATGCACACCCTGGCCGCAATCGGCTTCCAGCAGTCGTACACGTACTTCACCTGGCGCACCACGAAGCAGGAACTGACCGAGTACGCCCGGGAGTTGAGCGGGGAGGCGGCCTGCTACATGCGGCCGAACTTCTTCGTGAACACCCCCGACATCCTGCACGCGTTCTTGCAGGACGGCGGCCGTCCCGCCTTCGAACTGCGCGCCGTCCTGGCCGCGACCCTCTCGCCGACCTGGGGTGTCTACAGCGGGTACGAACTGTGCGAGAACACCCCGCTGCGCGCGGGAAGCGAGGAGTATCTCCACTCCGAGAAGTACCAACTGCGCCCCCGTGACTGGGAGTCGGCGAAGCGGGAGGGTCGCACGATCGCCCCGCTGATCACCGCGCTCAACGCGATCCGGCGCCGCAACCCGGCCCTGCGCACGCTGCGCGACGTGCACTTCCACCACGCCGATCAGGACGCGGTGCTGGTGTACTCGAAGAGCGTCCGGACCGCACAGGGCTCGAACACGGTCCTGGTCGTCGTGAACCTCGACCCGCACCACACCCAGGAGGCGACGGTGTCGTTGGACATGCCGCACCTGGGGCTCGACTGGCACGCCTCCGTGCCGGTGCTCGACGAACTCACCGGCGAGACGTACCACTGGGGCAGGACGAACTATGTGCGCCTAGAGCCGGGCCGCACGCCCGCGCACATCCTCGTCCTCCCGCCGCCGGCCACGCCGCGATGAACTCTCAGGAGCTGACGGGACATGGGATTCGGAGGGTCAACCACACCATGATGATGAATGAGCCCGTCCCGGACACCTTCGAGGACACCCCTGCGAAGGACCGGGACCCGGATTGGTTCAAGCGCGCGGTCTTCTACGAGGTCCTGGTCCGCTCCTTCCAGGACAGCAACGGCGACGGCGTCGGAGACCTCAAGGGCATCACGGCGAAGCTGGACTACCTCCAGTGGCTGGGGGTGGACTGCCTCTGGCTTCCGCCGTTCTTCAAGTCACCGCTCAGGGACGGCGGTTACGACGTCTCGGACTACACGTCGGTACTCCCCGAGTTCGGCGATCTGGCGGACTTCGTCGAGTTCGTGGATTCCGCGCACCACCGCGGCATGCGCGTGATCATCGACTTCGTCATGAACCACACGAGCGACCAGCACGAGTGGTTCCAGCAGTCGCGCTCCGACCCCGATGGCCCCTACGGGGACTACTACGTCTGGGCCGACGACGACAAGCGCTACGCGGACGCCCGCATCATCTTCGTGGACACCGAGGCCTCGAACTGGACCTTCGACCCGGTCCGCAAGCAGTACTACTGGCACCGCTTCTTCTCCCACCAGCCGGACCTCAACTACGAGAACCCGGCCGTCCAGGAGGAGATCCTCGCCGCCCTGCGCTTCTGGCTCGACCTCGGCATCGACGGCTTCCGCCTCGACGCCGTGCCCTACCTGTACGCCGAGGAGGGCACCAACTGCGAGAACCTTCCGGCCTCGCACGAGATGCTCAAGCGCGTCCGCAAGGAGATCGACGCCCAGTACCCGGACGTCGTGCTGCTCGCCGAGGCCAACCAGTGGCCCGAGGACGTCGTCGACTACTTCGGCGACTTCGCCTCGGGCGGCGACGAGTGCCACATGGCGTTCCACTTCCCGGTGATGCCACGCATCTTCATGGCCGTGCGCCGCGAGTCCCGCTACCCGGTCTCGGAAATCCTCGCCAAGACCCCCGCGATCCCGTCCCGCTGCCAGTGGGGCATCTTCCTGCGCAACCACGACGAGCTGACCCTCGAAATGGTCACCGACGAAGAGCGCGACTACATGTACGCGGAGTACGCGAAGGACCCGCGGATGCGCGCCAACATCGGCATCAGGCGACGTCTCGCGCCCTTGTTGGACAACGACCGCAACCAGATCGAGCTGTTCACGGCTCTGCTCCTGTCACTGCCCGGCTCGCCGATCCTCTACTACGGCGACGAGATCGGGATGGGCGACAACATCTGGCTCGGCGACCGGGACGCGGTCCGCACCCCGATGCAGTGGACGCCCGACCGCAACGCCGGCTTCTCCTCCTGCGACCCCGGCCGCCTCTACCTGCCCACGATCATGGACCCGGTCTACGGCTACCAGGTCACCAACGTGGAGGCGTCGATGTCCTCCCCGTCGTCCCTGCTGCACTGGACCCGCCGGATGATCGAGATCCGCAAGCAGAACCCGGCCTTCGGCCTCGGCTCCTACACCGAACTGCCCTCCTCCAACCCCGCGGTACTCGCCTTCCTGCGCGAGGCCCCCGCGACCGAGGACGCGGGAGACGACCTGGTCCTGTGCGTGCACAACTTCTCCCGCTTCGCCCAGCCCACCGAACTCGACCTCCAGGCCTTCAACGGCCGCCACCCCGTCGAACTGATCGGCGGAGTGCGCTTCCCCGCCATCGGCGAACTCCCGTACCTGCTGACACTGGCGGGACACGGCTTCTACTGGTTCCGCCTCCGCAAGGACTGACGACGACATACCTGGGCACTCTCCACGCATATCCGGGAAAGGAACACGACGCCATGTCGGAAGCCGCAACCCGGCCCGCCGCCCCGACGGCCGGAGAATCCGCGTTACTCATGTCGCTCGATCCGTTGCTGCGCGAATGGCTGCCGCGCCAGCGCTGGTTCGCGGGAAAGGGCCGCCCGGTCACCGGCTTCACCCTCGACTCCGTCACCGAACTGCTGCCGGACGCCGCCCTGTTGCACCTCCTCGTCCGCGTCCACCAGCCACCGGCCGACGAGGAGGGGCCCGGTGACCGCTACCAGCTGCTCATCGGCACCGCCGAGGCCGCCGCCCCGCACCTCGCCCCCGCGGTGATCGGCCACATCACGCAGGGCCCACTGGCCGGACGCACCGCGTACGAGGCGCTCCAGGACCCCCGGCACTCCGCGGTCCTCCTCGAACGGCTCCGAATACCCGGCGCGCTCGGCGCCCTCCGCTTCCACCGAGGCCCGCACGGTGAGGTGCCGCGCGACCTCGCGCCCCGCCCGCTGACGGCGGAGCAGTCCAACTCCTCGGTCGTGTACGGCGACACGCTCATCGCCAAGGTGTTCCGCCGGGTCGCCCCCGGCCGCAACCCCGACCTCGAACTCCCGCTGGCCCTGGCCCGCGAGGGCTGCGACCGGGTGCCCGCGCCCGTCGCCTGGTTCGAGACCTCCGACGGCGAGGCGACCCTCGGTGTACTCCAGCCCTTCCTCAGGGGCGCGGCCGACGGCTGGGACCTCGCCCGGCAACACCTCGCCAAACAGGAGGACTTCGCGGCCTCGGCACACGATCTGGGCCGCGCCACCGCCGAGGTGCACGGCGCGCTCGCCCGCGCGCTGCCCACCGTCACGTACACCCGCGCGCACATCGACCAACTGGCGGCGGCGATGACCCACCGCCTCGAATCGACGGCCCAGCAGGTCCCGGCGCTGCTCCCCTACGTCCCCGGCCTGCGCACCGCCTTCGACTCGCTCGCGGCCCTCGGCGCCGAAGGCCGCACCTGGCAGGCCCAGCGGGTCCACGGCGACCTGCACCTGGGCCAGTGCCTGCGCGAGCCGTCCGGCACCTGGAAGCTGATCGACTTCGAGGGTGAACCGTCCCGCCCGCTCGCGGAACGCCGCCTGCCGCACCCCGTCCACCGCGACATCGCCGGCATGCTCCGCTCCTTCGACTACGCCTCCCCGCACGGCGACTGGTCGCTCTCCTGCCGCGCCGCGTACTGCACCGGCTACGCGGAGGTCGCAGGCACCGACCCCCGCACGTCCCCGGTCCTCCTCCGCGCCTACGAAACGGACAAGGCCGTCTACGAGGCCCTGTACGAGGCCCGCCACAGGCCGGACTGGCTCCATGTCCCCCTGACAGCACTGAAGCGACTGTCCTCTTAGGCGCACACGAACCCCGGCACCCACACACGAAGGCGCCCAAGGAGGCCCACCGTGACCCGCCGCCCCACCACACCCCCGCCCCCGGCCCCCGTCCCCCCGGACGCCCGCACCCGACTCCTCGCCGCGACCCACCACGCCCCCCACGAAGTGCTCGGCGCCCACCCCACCCACGGCGGAATCGCCTTCCGCGCCTGGCGCCCCTACGCCCGACACGTGACCGTCACCACCCCGGAGGGCCTGCACGCCGAACTCCACGACGACGGCGACGGCTTCTTCTCCGCGCTGCTCCAACTCCGCGAGGTCCCACCCGCGTACGAACTGGAGATCACGTACGCCGAATCGACCCAGCGGATCGCGGACGCCTACGCCCTGCTGCCCTCCCTCGGCGACCTCGACCTGCACCTGATCAACGAGGGCCGCCACGAACAGCTCTGGACGGCGCTCGGCGCACACCCCATGCAGCACCAGGGCATCCAGGGCACCCGCTTCACGGTGTGGGCGCCCAACGCCCGGGGCGTCCGCGTCGTCGGCACCTTCAACTACTGGGACGGCGCGGCCCACAGCATGCGTTCGCTCGGCTCATCGGGCATCTGGGAGCTCTTCGTCCCCGACATCGGCGAGGGCGAACTCTACAAATTCGAGATCACCCGCCCCGACGGCAGCAAGACGATGCGCGCCGACCCGCTGGCCACCCGCACCGAGGCGCCCCCGGCCAACTCCTCGATGGTGCACGCCTCCCACCACACGTGGGGCGACGAGGCCTGGCTGGAGCAGCGCGGCGAGCGTCCCGTCCACGCGTCCCCGTTCTCGGTGTACGAGGTGCACCTCGCGTCCTGGCGCCCCGGCCTCACCTACCGCCAACTCGCCGACCAACTCCCCGCCTACGTATCGGACTTGGGTTTCACGCACGTCGAGCTGCTGCCGGTGGCCGAGCACCCCTTCGGCGGCTCATGGGGCTACCAGGTCACCGGCTTCTACGCACCGACGGCCCGCCTGGGCAGCCCCGACGACTTCAAGCACCTGATCGACGCCCTGCACCAAGCGGGCATCGGCGTCCTCATGGACTGGGTCCCCGCCCACTTCCCGCGCGACGACTGGGCGCTGGCCGAGTTCGACGGCCGCCCCCTGTACGAGCACGAGGACCCGCAGCGCGCCGCGCACCCCGACTGGGGCACCCTCGAATTCGACTACGGCCGCAAAGAGGTCCGCAACTTCCTGGTCGCCAACGCCCTCTACTGGTGCCAGGAGTTCCACATCGACGGCCTGCGCGTCGACGCGGTCGCCTCGATGCTCTACCTCGACTACTCACGCGAGGAAGGCCAGTGGAGCCCGAACCGGTTCGGCGGCCGCGAGAACCTCGACGCCGTCGCCTTCCTCCAGGAGATGAACGCCACCCTCTACCGCCGCGTCCCCGGCGTGATCACCATCGCCGAGGAATCGACGGCCTGGGACGGCGTCACCCGCGCCACCCACCACATCGGCCCCGGCGGCTTCGGAGGACTCGGCTTCGGCCTGAAGTGGAACATGGGCTGGATGCACGACTCGCTGGACTACATGAGCCACGAGCCGGTGCACCGCAAGTTCCACCACAACGACATGACGTTCTCGATGGTGTACGCCTACAGCGAGAACTACGTGCTGCCCATCTCGCACGACGAAGTCGTGCACGGCAAACGCTCACTGGTCTCGAAGATGCCGGGCGACTGGTGGCAGCAACGCGCCAACCACCGCGCCTACCTGGGCTTCATGTGGGCCCACCCCGGCAAACAACTCCTCTTCATGGGCCAGGAGTTCGCACAGGGCGCCGAGTGGTCCGAGGCGCACGGCCCCGACTGGTGGCTGCTCGACCCCGCGTACAGCGCCGAGCCCGACCACCGGGGCGTGCGCGAGCTCGTACGGGACCTGAACGCGCGGTACCGCGCCGCGCCCGCCCTGTGGGAGCGCGACACCGACCCGGTCGGCTTCTCCTGGGTCACCGGCGACGCGGCGGAGGACAACGTCTTCGCCTTCCTCCGCCACGCGTCCGACGGCACCCCGCTCCTGTCGATCTCGAACTTCTCCCCGGTCGTCCGCCACGAGTACCGCCTGGGCGTACCGGACGACACACCGGCGTGGCACGAGATCCTGAACACGGACGCCGCGCGCTACGGCGGCACCGACATCACGAACCGCGACCCGATCAAACCGGACGACCAACCCACACACGGCCGCCCGGCAACCATCAACCTGACGCTGCCACCGCTGGCGACGGTGTGGCTACGGCCGTAACGCCCATCTACGGCCCCGCCGGCGTTTGAGGCGCGGGGTCCGGGGCAGAGCCCCGCGACGTCAAGGACGCGCCCCCGCGAGCCCCGCCTCCAGCGCCCGCGGCAGCGAATCCGCGTGCACAACCCCCAGATCCTGCGTGGCACGCGTAAGCGCCACATACAGATCACTCACCCCGAACTCCCCCGGCTCGACCACGATCACCCGGTCGAACTCCAACCCCTTCGCCTGCCGCGGATCAAGCAGCACCAGATGCCGCGTGAGGTCGGGCTCACCCCCGGCCTCCACCCCCGGCAACCGCGCGGCCAGCGCCCCGCACAGGCGCCGCGGCGCGATCACCGCAAGCCGCCCCTCCTCCGGAACCCGCTCGACCGCCGCCTTGGCGGCAGCCTCCACCACATCGTCCGCACGCAGCACCCACGGCCGCTCCCCGGTCGACCGCACGGAGGACGGCGCCTCGTACCCCGGGCGGGAGTCCCGCAACACCGCCGCCGCGACATCCATGATCTCGGACGGCGTCCGGTAGTTGACGCCGAGCCGCGTGTGCTCGAAGCGGTCCTCGACGTACGGCGCGAGGATGTCCGCCCACGCACCGACACTGCCCTCCTCGGAGGTCTGCGCGGGGTCCCCGACCAGCGTCATCGACCGCGTCGGCGACCTGCGCATCAGCAGCCGCCACGCCATCGGGCTCAGCTCCTGCGCCTCGTCGACGATGATGTGCCCGAACGCCCAGGTCCGGTCCGCGGCGGCCCGCTCCGCGGCGCTGCGGTGGTCCTCCTCCTCGTACCAGCCGGCGACCCGGTCCGCGTCCACGATGTCGTGCGCGGCGAGCACCTCCGACTCGTCCTCGTCCTCGAACTCGTACGTCTCCGATCCCCTGGAGAGGTCGAGCACGCCCTGCGCGTACGCGATCCGCTCCTGCCGCGCCGCCTCCGCCGCGGCCCGCTCGGCACTGTCGTCGTACCCGAGCAGCTCGGCGGCCTCGTCGAGCAGCGGCACGTCCCCGACCGTCCACTCGCCCTCGCCGGGCCGGGTGCTGCGGATCGCGTCCGCATCCTCGTCCGGTACGTGGGTGGGCTCCGCCAGATAGTCGGCGACGAGGCCCTGCGGGGTCAGCTCGGGCCACAGCTCCTCGATGGCCGCGTGCACATCGGCGCTGGTCGCGACGGCCTTGCCGAGCTGGGCGATGTCGTCGGGCCCGAGGAAGTTCGGGCCGCCGTAGGGGTCGGCGCCGATCCGCTCCGTGAGCTGTTCGATGAGCGAGTCGATCACCCGGAAGGCGAAGTGCGGGCGGGCGAGGTTGTGCGGCAGCTTCGTGTCCCGGGCAGCCTGCCGGGCCTCGTAGGCGATCTCCCAGTCGAGGATCAGGTCGCCGTCGTCGTGCGGGATCACCATCGCGGCGCCGGGCTCGGGCAGCCGCTGCCGGTCCTCGATGGCCAGCGCGAGGCTCTCGGCCATCGCCGCCGAGCCCTTCACGGTGGCCGCGCGCGCCGTGTCCTTGCGCGTGGCGTGCACGCCGGGGAACAGCTCGCCGACCGTGGAAAGCAGCACCCCGGTCTCGCCGAGCCCGGGCAGCACCTCACCGATGTACTTCAGGAACGCCGGGTTCGGGCCGACGATCAGCACCGCCCGCTTGGCGAGCAGCTCCCGCTGCTCGTACAGCAGGAACGCGGCACGGTGCAGCGCGACCGCCGTCTTGCCGGTGCCCGGCCCGCCCTCGACGACGAGGACGCCCGGGTGCGGGTGGCGGATGATGCGGTCCTGCTCGGCCTGGATCGTCTGCACGATGTCGCCCATGCGGCCGGTGCGCGCCGAGTTCAGGGCGGCGAGCAGCACGGTGTCGCCGGTCGGCGCCTCGTACCCGGTGCGCTCCGAGTCGTCGAGGTCGAGGATCTCGTCGTGCAGCTCGGTGACCGTGCGCCCGTCGAACGTGAGGTGACGGCGCCGGCGCAGCCCCATCGGCGTATGACCGGTCGCGAGATAGAAAGGCCGAGCCACGGGGGCCCGCCAGTCGATCAGCATCGGCGTGCGCTCGGAGTCGTCGGCGCGAATTCCGATACGGCCGATGTGGTACGCCACACCAAGTTCTTGATCATCATCGCTCTTGAGGTCAATTCGACCGAAGCAGAGCGAACCCTCCACCGCATTCAACGCGGCGAGCAGCCCCGACCGCTCGACGACCAACAGGTCCCGTTCGAGGAGGGCCTGTTGGCCGGTCCCCACCGGGGTGACCGCCTCCCGCACGGAGTCCGCGGCGACGCCACGCAGCTCATCGACGCGCCTGTAGAGCGCGTCGATGTATTCCTGCTCTTTCTGCAATTCCAGGCTGTCCCGGCTTGACAAAACAACTCCCTGCCCGGTACCTTGGTGTTTATCGGCCCCCATTGAGGGGCCTTTTCTGTGGGCACACAGAAACACCGAATATACCCCGGGCGGGGCCGAATTCCAATTACGGGAGTTACGGAAGCTCGGTCAGCTCCTCCAGCAGCTTCCGCTTGGACCGTGCCCCTACGCGCGACCACACCGGCTCGCCGTCCTTGAAGACCATGAGCGTGGGCGTCCCGAGCACCCCGTACTTCACGGCCGCGTCAGGACTGACATCGACGTCAAGGGCCACCACGTCCAGCCGCTCCCGCTCCTCCTGTGCGATCGACTCGAGCACGGGCCCCAGCTGCCGGCACGGCCCGCACCACCGCGCGGTGAACTCCACGAGCACCGGCCGCCCCGCCCGCAACACCTGCTCCTCGAAGTCCGCGTCGGTCACTCCACGCAACGTCATTCCGTCTCCCCTGCTTCGGCTGCTTCGGCTGCTTCGGCCAGTTCGCAGCGCGGCTCCGTCTCCTGCGACGCGGCCAGCGCCTCCATGGCCCGCTCGGCGCGCACCAACTGCGCGCCGACCGTCTCACGTACGGCGGTCAACTCACCGATCAGCGCATCGAGTTCGGCGACCTTGCTCCGGTACACGGCCACCGACGCCGGGCACGAGTCGCCCTCCGGATGACCGGCCCGCAGGCACTCCACGAACGGCCGGGTCTCCTCCAGCTCGAACCCGAAGTCCTGCAGCGTACGGATCTGCCGCAGGGCCCTCAGGTCTTCCTCGCCGTACGTCCGGTAGCCATTGCCGCCGCGCCGCGCGGGCAGCAGCCCGCGCGACTCGTAATACCTGAGCGCCCGCGTCGTCGTACCGGCGCGGGCGGCGAGCTCTCCGATGCGCATGTCGAAGACGTTAGACCTTGCCGCTGACGTCAAGGCCAGTCGACGAGTGCGAGGTACAGCACGAACGTCGCCACGACGGCGAACGGCGCCGCCACCGAGAACCCCCGCCTGCGAGCCACGAACCGTTCCTCCCACGGCAGCAGCCAGGCCGTCGCGAGCGTGAGGAGCGCGACGGTCATCCCCCAGCCGAAGACGGTGAAGGCCCACTCCGCGCTCACCTCGAAGCGCACGGCCGCCGCGATCACGTACGCGACAAGCGCGGCGGGCAGCGTGACCACGCTGGACATCAACGGGGCGACCCACGTACGGGGACGCGGCGCGGGCGGTGCGACGGAGTCGTCCACGAGTTCGGAGATCATGTCTCCATCCAAGGCGTACGCCCGTTCCCCTACCTGAGTGCGCGTACTCAGCTCACGTACTCAGCTCACACGGCATCCCTGGCCGACTTGATCGGGCACAGGATGTCGGGTCGGCCGGTGCGCACCGCACCTAACGTTCAAGACGTCAACAGCAGGAACCGGAAGGAGAGTCCAGGTTGCTGGACCGACTCAACCAGGTCATGGACCACATCGAGCAGCGTCTCGACGAGCCCCTGGACATCGCGGAGTTGGCGCGCATCGCCACCACGTCCGAGTACCACCTGCGCCGGATGTTCTCGGCGCTCGCGGGCATGCCGCTGTCGGAGTACGTCCGGCGGCGCCGGCTCACGGTGGCGGGCGCGGAGGTCCTCGCCGGCGAGGAGTCGCTCCTGACCATCGCCGTGCGCTACGGGTACGGCTCGGGCGAGGCCTTCGCCCGGGCGTTCCGTACCCTGCACGGTGTCGGCCCCGGCGAGGCCCGCCGGACGAAACCGGCACTGGTCTCCCAGCCCCGCCTCTCCTTCCGGCTCACCGTCGAAGGGAACAGCAGCATGCGCTATCGCGTAGTGGACCGCCCCGACTTCAGCGTCGTCGGACCGAAGGCCAGGGTCCCCCTGGTGTACCTGGGCCCGAACCAGGCGATCATCGACTTCGTCCGGTCCGTCCCGCCCGAGACCGTCTCGGCCCTGGAACAGCTCTCGAAGGACTCCGGTGAGGACCCCGAGGGCATCGTCGCGGTCTGCGACGACCTGGACCCCGGCCGCGCCGAGGGCAGCGAACTCGACTACTACCACGGGGTGGTGGCCGGCCCTGACGCCCCCGCCCCCGCGGGCACCACCACACTCGCCGTACCCGCCGGCACCTGGGCGGTCTTCACGACATCGGGCCCGGCCCCGGAGGCCATCCAGGCCCTCTGGGCGACGGTGTACGCGGAGTGGTTCCCCGCCAACCCGTACCGCACCCGCCCCGGCCCGGAGATCCTGCGGACCCGAATGTCACCGGACGCCAGGACGGCGGACGCGGAACTGTGGCTGCCGGTGGAGCGGGAGCCCTCCTGACCTGACCGGCCCCATAAATCCCCGGCCAATTGTCAGTGCCTGCCGCTACGTTGCGTCCATGAGCCATGACGCAGGCACAACCCTGTCCTTCGACCGGTATCTCGACTGCCTGGCCGCCGACTTCGAGCGGCTCGGCGCCTCCGCCACACCGGCCCCGAAGGCACAGGTCCCGAGCTGCCCCGACTGGACCGTCACCGACCTCGTGCACCATGTCGGGCAGGTCTACGCCCACAAGACGCAGGCCATACTGGCGGCCGCTCCGGGCACCGAACCGGAGTGGCCGCCGAAGGGCACGTCCGACGAGGAACCGTTCGCCCTCCTGGACCGCGCCTACGCCGAACTGCGAACGGCCATCGCGGCACGCTCGCCGGAGGACCCGTCGGGCACCTGGTACGCCCCGGACCAGACCGTCGGCTTCTGGATCCGCCGCATGGCACAGGAGACGGTCATCCACCGCATCGACGCCGAACTCGCGGCGGGCGGACCGGTCTCCCCCGTCCCGGACGACCTCGCCATCGACGGCATCGACGAACTCCTGAAGGTGTTCACGGCTTACGCGGTCACCGAGTGGTCCGACTATTTCCGGGAGCCGCTGTCCGCGTCACCGGGCCGGACGTACGAGGTACGCGCGGAGGCGGAGAAGACCACGACGTGGCACATCCGCACAGGACCCGATCCCGCCTTCACCGTTCTCAAGGCCGGAACAGCCACAGACCTCGCGGACGCCATCCTGGCCGGCACGCCTGAGGCACTGCTCCGCGATCTGTGGAACCGCGGGAGCGCTGACAAGACCTCACAGGTGCGGGTCACGGGAGCTCCGGAAGCAGTCGAAGAATTGCGAGCCTGCCTCCGAATTTCCACGCAGTAGAAAGCACCTGAAACGCAGAAAAGCCCGGACCGTATCCCGGTCCGGGCTTTTCTATAAAATTAGTTCGGCGGCGTCCTACTCTCCCACAGGGTCCCCCCTGCAGTAC
>NZ_JBIAQB010000012.1:278565-301913 GCF_042888725.1 Streptomyces sp. NPDC002795 | reverse complement strand
AGCACCCCCCGGATCATCAACGACAGGGGCAACAAGTCCTACCGGCCCTGGAGGCCACGAACCCGAACCGGGCTCCACGAAAACGGTAATGGGCGACCAACACGGGTGGGGGAGCCGGGGACGGCGGCGGATTCCCTGAGGCGGGGGCGGTCGACCGGCACGCCCCCGGAGAGGCGGGTGGGGGGGCGACGGTGGGTGTTTTAAGCCCCTGCGGCGATTGAGCAGCGGGGGCCGGGGCGGAGCCCCGAGGCCGTAACGCCGGTTCGGCAAGGGGCAGCCTCCAGGCCCCCGGCCTCAGGGACCCGTCCCGACCGGCCCAGGGCTCAGCCCTTGCCCTTCTTCTTGGCCGGGTTGCGGCTGCGGCGCGACGCGCGGCGGGTGTACTGGTCGAGGGCCGTCTCGTACTCCTGGCGGCGGAGCTTTTCGCCGGGGGCCTCGACCAGGCAGCGCAGGGCGTAGGCGACCAGGACACCTACGAAGCCGATCGCCAGGAAGCCGCGCAGCGACGCCTGCTTCTCGGGGTCGTGGCGTTCGGTGAAGCCCGTGCGGGTGCGGGCGAAGGCGAGCGCGCTGCAGACGGCGAACATGACCACGAGCAGCAGGTTCACGAGGGAGCCGATGTCGGCGATCGCCAGGCCCTCGTAGGCGAATCGGAGGATGAAGCAGCCCGCGACGGCCAGGGCCAGCGCGCCCACGCCGACCGCGGCCCGGCGCAAGCCGTAGTTGCCGCTGTGGTCCACCCAGGTCGTGCCGAAGAAGCGGATCTCCTCGGGCTGGGGCCCCGGGGCCGGGGAGGTGCTGGGGGTGCCGGTTTCGTCGCTCACGCCATCGATTATCGCCGGACCGGGCCGCGAGGTCCGCAGCCCGGCCCCCTGTCTGGCTCAGGTGTGCCCTCAGGCGCAGCGCGGCGCCACGTAACCGTCACTGCCCGTCTTCACGTAGGTGTCGGAGACGTACTCGCCGACGCCGATGTTGTCCCAGACCCGCGACGTGCCGTACGGGCCCGCGACCGTCTCGCCCGGCTTCTGGCAGAAGATCGGCACCTTCGCGCTCAGCGGCAGCACCCGCACCACGCGGTACCGGGTGCCGGGGCCGCTGCGGACGTTCACGTTGTAGCCCGGAGCCACCGGGTAGTACATCGCCGCTGCCGCCGCTTCCACGGACGGTGCGGGCTGTGCGGACTGTTCCTGTGGTGCCATTTTCTGCGCCTCCCCCGTCGGGCCGACTCGTTCAACGTTCATTGAGGGCCCGTTGAAACATCTGTGTTGGAATGTCGAACACGCAGGCTAGCAAGGCCCGTTCATCAGCCACGGGGGGCGTGGGCATGCCGTCACACAACAGCATAGGAATCGGCCCGGAAGCGGAATTCCCGGAGTACGCCGGGCACTATCGGCTCGAAGAGCGCCTGGGCTCGGGCGGCATGGGCGTCGTGCACCTGGCGCGGTCGGCGGCTGGGCTGCCGCTCGCGGTGAAGGTGGTGCACGCCGAGTTCGCGGAGGACCCCGAGTTCAGGGGGCGGTTCCGGCAGGAGGTCGCGGCAGCGCGGCGGGTCAGCGGGGCCTTCACCGCGCCGGTCGTCGACGCCGACCCGGAGGCCGAACTGCCGTGGATGGCCACGTTGTTCATCCCCGGCCTCACCCTCGCCGAGCACGTCAAGCGGAACGGTCCGCTGGCGCCCGCGCAGCTGCGGCACCTGACGGCCGGAATGGCGGAGGCGCTGCGCGACATCCATCGCGCCGGGGTCGTACACCGTGACCTCAAGCCGAGCAATGTGCTGCTCGCCGAGGACAGCCCCAAGGTCATCGACTTCGGGATCTCCCGGCCCAAGGACAGTGAACTGCGGACCGAGACAGGGAAGTTGATCGGCACGCCGCCGTTCATGGCGCCCGAGCAGTTCCGTCGGCCGCGCGAGGTCGGCCCGGCGGCCGACGTGTTCGCGCTCGGCTCGCTGCTGGTGCACGCGGCGACGGGCCGCGGGCCGTTCGACTCGGACAGCCCCTACCTGGTGGCGTACCAGGTGGTGCACGACGAACCGGATGTGTCCGGCGTGCCCGAGGACCTGGCGCCGCTCGTCCTCGCCTGTCTGGCGAAGGAGCCGGAGGAGCGGCCCACGCCGGACGAGCTGATGGCCCGGCTGCGGCACATCTCGGCGCGGTACGACACGCAGGCGTTCATACCGGCGCAGCGGGCTCCGGTCGAGCCTTCCACCGCCAACTCCCCTGACAAGGCGTCGAGTTCACCGGATCCGCGGAGGCGCCCACGTCCCCGCACCCTCCTCACCCTCGCCGGCGTCCTCGCACTGGGCGGCGCGCTCACGGCGACCCTGCTCACGGGGAACGACTCCGGCACCGGCACCCGGACCGCCCCGGCGGGCTCCCCCGCCACGTTCCACCCCTGGCAGCGGAAGCTCGGCTCCGGTGCCGCGCCCGTCTGCTCGTACGGGGCCGGGAGCCTGAACTGCGCCGTGCCCGGTGCGCTCGCCGTGTCGCTGGATCCGCGGGACGGCTCGGTGCGGTGGAAGCGGAAGGCGTCCGGCGGGGCGGGGGACGTCGGCGGGGCGGCGCCCGTGGTGTCGGGTGGGCTGGTGCACGCGCTCACCCCGGACGGGTCCCGGCTCGTCGCGATGGCGGCAGATACCGGGAAGTCCCGCTGGTCGATGGATGTGTCGCGGTTCCAGGGGCAGGTCCGCCAGGCGGCGGGGCGCGTGCTCCTCGCCGCGCCCGACGGCACGCTCAGCGCGGTCGACAGTGCGACCGGGAGACGGGCGTGGCACCGCCGGCTCCCCGGTTCATCGACGGCCCCGCCCACTCTCTCGTACGTCGGCGGAGATCTGGCCTACGCGGCGGCGCCGACGCCAGACGGGGCGAACACGCTGGTCAGCGCGGTGGCTCCGGAGACGGGTGACATCCGCTGGCAGCAGAGATCGCCGGGCACGGCGACCCCGGTCGGGGTGTCCGGCGGTGTTCTCTGGTGCACGGAGCGGGGTGCGTCGGGCGAGACCGTCGCGCTCGTCGGGCATCGCCTCACGGACGGGGCGGTGGCACGTCGCGTACGGCTGTCCCTGCCGTTGCCGTCCGCGACGGTGGCGCTGCGCGGCGACACGGCGTATCTGCTCGCGGCGGGCGGCGCGCTGGTGGCGCAGGACCTCGCGTCCGGCAAGCAGCTGTGGCGGTCGGAGACCTCGGTGAGCCGGGGTTCGGCGCCCGCCGTCGACGCCGCGTCGGGCCGGGTGTACGTGACGGCCCCGGACGGCAGGCTGCTCGCCGTGGACCGGCGTACGGGCCGTCCGGTCGGCCAGAGCAGCCCCAGGCCCGCGGGCCGCTCCGACCGGGTGGTGGCCGACATCCCGGCGCCGGTCGTGAGCGGCGGGAGGGTGTACGGGAGCGCGCCGGACGGCACCGTTTCCGGTGCCGCCACGGCGGACGATCCGTAGGTCCTGTCTCAGCCGAGCTGCGACACGTCGCGGACCGCGCCCGTGTCGGCGCTGGTGGCCATCGCCGCGTAGGCGCGCAGCGCGGCCGAGACCTTGCGCTCGCGGTTCTTGGGGGCGTAGACGCCGCCCAGGGCCTCGCGGCGCGCGGCCAGCTCCTCGTCGCTCACGAGGAGCTCCATGCTGCGGTTCGGGATGTCGATGCGCACGCGGTCGCCGTCCTCGACGAGCGCGATGGCGCCACCGGCGGCGGCCTCGGGCGAGGCGTGGCCGATGGACAGGCCCGACGTACCGCCGGAGAAGCGGCCGTCCGTGACGAGCGCGCAGGTCTTGCCGAGGCCGCGGCCCTTCAGGTACGAGGTCGGGTAGAGCATCTCCTGCATGCCGGGGCCGCCCTTGGGGCCCTCGTAGCGGATGACGACGACGTCGCCCTCCTTGATCTGCTTGAGCAGGATCTTCTCGACGGCCTCCTCCTGCGACTCGCAGACGACGGCCGGGCCCTCGAAGGTCCAGATGGACTCGTCGACACCGGCGGTCTTCACGACGGCGCCGTCCACGGCGAGGTTGCCCTTCAGGACGGCCAGGCCGCCGTCCTTCGAGTACGCGTGGGCGACGTCACGGATGCAGCCGCCGGCGGCGTCGGTGTCGAGGGAGGCCCAGCGCTCGGACTGCGAGAAGGCCTCGGCGGAGCGCTTGCAGCCGGGGGCGGCGTGCCACAGCTCGCTCGCCTTTTCGGTCGCCGCGCCGCTGCGGATGTCCCAGTCGTCGAGCCATTCCTTGATGGACGGGGAGTGGACGGTGTGCACGTCCTCGTGGAGCAGACCGCCGCGGTACAGCTCGCCGAGGATCGCGGGGATGCCGCCGGCGCGGTGCACGTCCTCCATGTAGTACGTGCCGCCGGGCGCCACGTTCGGCGCGACCTTGGCGAGGCAGGGGACGCGGCGCGACACGGCGTCCATGTCGGCCAGCGTGTAGTCGAGCTCGGCCTCCTGTGCGGCGGCCAGCAGGTGCAGGATCGTGTTGGTGGAGCCGCCCATGGAGATGTCGAGCGCCATCGCGTTGTCGAAGGCGGCACGGGTGGCGATGTTGCGCGGCAGGACCGACTCGTCGTCACCGTCGTAGTACCGCTTGGCGATCTCGACGACCGTGGCGCCGGCCTTCTCGTACAGCGCCTTGCGGCCGGTGTGGGTGGCGAGCATCGAGCCGTTGCCCGGCAGGGAGAGGCCGATGGCCTCGGTCAGGCAGTTCATCGAGTTGGCGGTGAACATGCCGGAACAGGAGCCGCACGTCGGACAGGCGTTCTCCTCGATGCGGAGGATGTCCTCGTCCGAGACGCTCTCGTCCACCGCGTCGCTGATCGCGTTGACCAGGTCGAGCTTGCGGACGGTGCCGTCGACCAGCGTGGCCTTGCCGGCCTCCATGGGGCCGCCGGAGACGAAGACCGTCGGGATGTTGAGCCGCAGGGCCGCGTTCAGCATGCCGGGGGTGATCTTGTCGCAGTTCGAGATGCAGATCAGCGCGTCCGCGCAGTGCGCCTCGACCATGTACTCGACCGAGTCCGCGATCAGGTCGCGGGACGGGAGGGAGTACAGCATGCCGCCGTGGCCCATCGCGATGCCGTCGTCGACGGCGATCGTGTTGAACTCGCGGGCGATGCCGCCCGCGGCCGTGATGGCCTCGCTGACGATGCGGCCCACGGGCGCCAGGTGCGTGTGACCGGGCACGAACTCGGTGAACGAGTTGGCGACCGCGATGATCGGCTTCCGGCCGATGTCCGCACCGGGTACACCGGAGGCACGCATAAGGGCGCGGGCGCCCGCCATGTTGCGGCCGTGGGTGACTGTGCGGGACCTCAGCTCGGGCATCGTCGCTCGCTCCTTCAGAGGGATAAAAGACTGTTTCCCGAGCCTACGCCGCCGATCCAAGCTCCGGACAGGGTGTCCGAATGCCGGGACGCCTGTCTCACGACCTGCTCACGGACCGGTCAGGTGGCCCTGCACCACAGGGGCGAGCCGCGCGACGAGCCACTCCAGGTCCGCTGAGGCCAGCGGTTCCGCCTTCACCACGTAGCGGATCATCGCCGTGCCCACGAGCTGGGCGGCGGCCAGCGAGGCCCGCAGCTCGGCCTCGCCCTCCGGCAGATCGAGCCGCTGGGCGATCCGCGCGAGCAACTGCGTGGCGACGAGCCCCCGGAAGACACCCGCGGCCACCTCGTTGTTCAGGGCGGACCGCACGATGGCGAGCAGCGGCTTCCGGGTCGCGGGCGCCTCCCACACGCCGAAGAAGAACCGGGTCATGCGCTCGCCGACCCCCTCCAGCGGCCCGTCCTCCAAGGCGTCGGGGGCCTTGAGGGCCGGCGCGAGCGCCACCTCGATCGCGGCCGCGAACACCTGCTCCTTGGTGCCGAAGTAGTGATGCACGAGGGCCGAGTCCACCCCGGCACCCTTGGCGATGCCGCGCACCGAGGCCTTGTCGTAGCCGCGCTCGGCGAACTCCTCGCGGGCCACGTCCAGGATCCGCTCCCGCATGCCGGGACCGGCGTCCTGCTGCGCGCGCGGCGGCCGGCCCCTGCGGCGCACCGGCTCGGTCATGAACGCGGCACCCGCGCGGCCGACGCCAGGTGCAGGCGGGCGAAGGCCAGGGCCTCGGCCAGATCGGCCTCACGTTCGGCGCTGGACATGGCGCGCCGCGTGTTGACCTCGATGACGACGTGCCCGTCGAATCCGTTCACGGCGAGGCGGTCCAGGAGTTCGGCGCAGGGCTGCGTGCCGCGTCCCGGCACCAGGTGCTCGTCCTTGCCGGAGCCGCCGCCGTCGGCGAGGTGCACATGTCCGAGCCGGTCGCCCATCCGGTCGATCATCTGCATCGCGTCGGTACGGGCTGTCGCGGTGTGGCTGAGGTCGACCGTGAAGTGCCGGTAGTCGTCCTTGGTCACGTCCCAGTCGGGGGCGTACGCGAGCATCTCGCGGTCCCGGTAGCGCCACGGGTACATGTTTTCGACGGCGAACCGCACATCGGTTTCACCCGCCATCCGCCAGATCCCCTGCACGAAGTCGCGCGCGTACTGGCGCTGCCAGCGGAACGGGGGGTGCACGACCACGGTCGACGCCCCCAGCTTCTCCGCGGCGGCCCGCGCGCGCTGCAGCTTCACCCACGGGTCCGTCGACCACACGCGCTGCGTGATCAGCAGACATGGCGCGTGGACGGCGAGGATCGGGATGCGGTGGTAGTCGGAGAGGCGGCGCAAGGCCTCGATGTCCTGGCTGACGGGATCGGTCCAGACCATGACCTCGACGCCGTCGTAGCCCAGGCGCGCGGCGATCTCGAAGGCCGTCGCCGTCGACTCCGGATACACGGAGGCCGTGGAGAGCGCGACCTTCGCATCCGGGATGCGCACCACTGGTTCTGCCACGGGGACAGGGTACGGCCCCGGTGTGTGGGCGGGGCGCCCGCCCGGACGATCGCGCCGTCCGGACCATTGCGCCCAGCCCGTGCCTACGCCTCGGGGCTCCGCCCCGGACCCCGCGCCTCAATCGCCGGCGGGGCTTGATTTGCTCACCCGGCGGCGGGGCTGGTTTGGCCACCCGCCGGCGGAGCCTGATTTGCCCATCCGGCGGCGGGGCTCGATTTGCCCACCGTCGGCGGAGCCTGATTTGGCCACCCAGCGGCGGGGCTCGATTGGCTCACCCGGCGGCGGAGCCTGATTGGCTCACCCGGCGGAGGGGCTGGATTCTGCCGGTAGGTGGTCCAGGCGGCGGAGGATGACGCCTTCCCGGAGGGCCCAGGGGCAGATTTCCAGGGTTTCGACGCCGAAGAGGTCCATCGCGCCCTCCGCCACCAGCGCCCCGGCGAGCAGCTGTCCGGCCCGGCCCTCGGAGACTCCCGGCAGCTCGGCGCGCTCCTCCACGGTCATCGCGGCGAGCTGCGGCACCCAGTCCTCCAGGGACTTCCGCTTCAACTCCCGCTGTACGTAGAGGCCTTCCGTCGACCGGGCCGCCCCGGCGAGGCGCGCCAGCTGCTTGAACGTCTTCGATGTGGCCACCACATGGTCCGGCGCCCCGAACCGGCTGAACTCCCCGACCGTGCGCGCGATCTGCGCCCGCGCGTGCCGCCGCAGCGCCTTCACGTCGTCCGGATCCGACGGGTCCCCCGGCAGCCAGCCGGCCGTCAGCCGCCCGGCCCCGAGCGGCAGCGACACCGCGGCGTCCGGCTCCTCGTCGATGCCGTACGCGATCTCCAGGGAGCCGCCGCCGATGTCGAGCACCAGCAGCCTGCCCGCGGACCAGCCGAACCAGCGCCGGGCCGCCAGGAACGTGAGCCGTGCCTCTTCCTCGCCGCTGAGCACGCGCAGTTCGACGCCCGTGGCCTCCTTGACCCGCGCGAGGACGTCGTCGGCGTTGCTGGCCTCGCGCACCGCCGACGTGGCGAACGGCAGCAGGTCCTCGACGCCCTTGTCCTCCGCGGCCTCCAGGGCCTCTCTGACCGTCCCGATCAGCCGGTCCACGCCGTCGGGCCCGATCGCCCCGCGCTCGTCGAGGAGTTGGGCGAGCCGCAGTTCGGCCTTGTGCGAGTGCGCGGGCAGCGGGCGGGCACCGGGGTGTGCGTCCACCACGAGCAGATGGACCGTATTCGAACCCACGTCGAGGACACCGAGTCTCATGTAGGGAACGCTACTGCTCTCCACGGCTTGCCCGTCCAGGAAGGTCCTGTGGAAGGCATCAGCGCCTTTACTCTGGAACGGTGCCAAAGACGAAAAAGGCCAAGGCCGACAAGAGCGACAAGAAGACGAAGTCGGCAAAGCAGGAGCTGAAGAAGCAGAAGGACCAGCAGAAGGACCTCCAGAAGCAACCGAAGCAGCGGTCCAAGGCGGACGAGAAGCCCATCGACTTCCCGCGCGCGTGGGTCGAGTTCCCGGATCCGGCGGACGACGAGCAGATCTTCCGCTGCGATCTGACATGGCTGACCTCCCGTTGGAGCTGCATCTTCGGCAGCGGCTGCCAGGGCATCCAGGCGGGCCGCGCCGACGACGGCTGCTGCACGCTCGGCGCCCACTTCTCCGACGAGGACGACGAGAAGCGGGTCGCGGAGAACGTGGCACGTCTCACGCCGGACATCTGGCAGCACCACGACATCGGCACGGAGACCGGCTGGGTGTCGACGGACGAGGACGGGGACCGCCAGACCCGCCCGTACGAGGGCTCGTGCATCTTCCAGAACCGGCCGGGCTTCGCGGGCGGCGCGGGCTGCTCGCTGCACATCCTGGCGCTCAAGGAGGGCCGCGAGCCCCTGGAGACGAAGCCGGACGTCTGCTGGCAGCTTCCGGTGCGGCGTACGTACGAGTGGATCGAGCGGCCCGACGACACCAAGGTGCTCCAGGTCTCGATCGGCGAGTACGACCGCCGCGGCTGGGGCCCGGGCGGCCACGACCTGCACTGGTGGTGCACGTCGGCGACCTCGGCGCACGGCGCGGGCGACCCGGTCTACGTGTCGTACGGGCCCGAGCTCACGGAGCTGATGGGCAAGGCTGGCTACGAGAAGCTGGTCGACCTGTGCGAGGAGCGACTCGCGGCCGCGCCCAAGGGCCTCCCGCTCATCGCCCCGCACCCGGCCGACCCGGCGTAACGCGCACATCCGGCGGTCCGGGACCGGACCTCAGGGGGTCCCCGACGGCGAGCCCGTCCCGGACCCCCCGGTCCCGGAGGGCGACGCCGTGTCGGACGGGGGCGCCGAGTCGGAGGGCTCGGGGTCGCTCGGGCTCGGCGTCGGGTTCCCGGTCGGCTCCGTCGGGTCGGGCGAGGTGGGTGTCGGCGTGGGCTTCGGCGTCGGCTCGGACGGGGACGCCGGGACGGAGTGGGACGGCGTGGGCCGCGAGTTGCCGCCGCCACCGGAGCCGGAACGCCCGTACCCCTCAAGGGAGATGACCGCGCCGGACGGGTCGATCCCGACGTGCGCTGTCCAGTGCCCGCGCGGCTCCCGGTACTCGTCCACGTAGACGTGGATGGTGATCGACTCCCCCGGCCGCAGCGTTCCCGCGGTCCGGCTCAGGTACAGCCAGGACGCGCCCGTGGAGGCGGTCCAGTCGACGGGCGAGCGGCCCGACGCGGTGAGCGTGATCGCCGTCGAGTTCCCGCTGGGCTGCGCCTCCACGGTGATACGGCCGGGGCCGCGCCCCGCGCGCGTGGGCGGCGAGGTGACCTCTACGGAGACGTCGGGTGAGCGGCTGCCCGCGGTGAAGGTGGGGTCGGGGCTCGTCCGCGCGTTCCCCGCGTTCTCGTACGCGCCGCCGGTCCGCTCGCCGTCGAGACTGTCGGCCGCGCCGTCCTCGCTGGCCGTCACGGAACGTCCGTCCGCGGCCTCGCCGGTCAGCGGAGCGCCCTTGTAGGCGGCCCACAGGGCGAGCACCGGGGCGGCGACCACGGTGGCGACCACCGTCGTCGTCACGGCACGCGAGCGCAGCCGGTCGCGGCGGGCCGCCCGGTCCTTGGGGTCCATCGGGTAGCCGCGCCGGTCGAAGCGCGGGGCGCCGGGGTGCCGGCCGTGCATCGCGAAGTGCAGGGCGGGCCGCGGGGCCTCCACGAGGGGCAGCGCGGCGGGCGTCACCGACGTGCCGGGCCAGGCGCGGGGCGCGGCGCGCTCGGCGGTGCGGCGGCAGCGCGGGCAGTCGTCGACGTGCCGGACCAGCTCGCGGCGCAGGGCGGCCGAGAGGAGCACCTGGTTGTCCCCGGTGAGGCGGGCGACGCTGGGGCAGGTGCCGGTCTCGACGACAGCGAGGGCCGCGCGGGTCCGCTCGACCTCGCAGGCCGCGGCCGAGAGCAGCTCGCGGGTGGCGGTGGGGTCGGTGCCGAGGACGGCGGCGACCTCGCGCGGCGACAGCTGGTGGCGCACGGCCAGCTCCAGGGCCTCGCGCTGCTCCGGCGTCGTGCCCGCGGCTTCCGGCCAGGCGAGCTGGGCGAGCTGCCGCCTGCGCTCCTCCTGAAGGAGGCCGTCCTGAGGCCGGCCGCTCTCCTGCGCGCTCTGACGCCGCCGATTGGCCTCGGCCAGACGGCGCAGACAGGACCAGCGGGCCAGCGCGTAGAGCCAGGCCCTGCGCTCGGCGGGAGAGTCGCCGGCCGGGGCGCGGGAGCCGCGCCGCTCGGCGAGCGCGAGGGCGTCACCGAGCGCCGAGGTCGCCTCGTCGTGATCGCAGAGTACGGAGAGACAGTAGGTGAACAGGCCGTCCAGACAGGGCTCGTAGCGGGCGGGCGGGCGCTGCGGGGCGGTGCGCGGCTCCTGCCGCCTCGCCCCGGCGCGGTGCGCCCGGTGTGCGCCGGTGGTCTGTGTGGGAGTTTCCGGCCTGCTGCTCATCACCGTGCGACCGTAGGCGCACCACGAGGGGGCTTCCTCCCCCTTGAGCACATTTAATCCTTACGGGTGAAACGATCCCTCAAAAGAGGACAGGAACCCGTCATTCCGTGGCCAGCACGGCTACGCGGGGCGACCTCACGGGTGGCTCGGGAGTCGTGAAACGGACCGCACCCGCCCGTTGTCAGTCCTGCCCGCTACGGTTTCGTTCATGGCTGCCCGTACCAAGACCAAGGACCGTCCGTCCTACCGCTGCACCGAGTGCGGCTGGCAGACGGCCAAGTGGCTGGGCCGCTGCCCCGAGTGCCAGGCCTGGGGCACGATCGACGAGTACGGCGCGCCCACCGTGCGCACCACCGCACCGGGCCGCGTCACCACGTCGGCGCTGCCCATCGGCCAGGTCGACGGCAGGCAGGCGACGGCCCGTCCCACCGGCGTGCCCGAGCTGGACCGGGTGCTCGGCGGCGGCCTCGTGCCCGGCGCCGTGGTGCTGGTCGCGGGCGAGCCCGGCGTCGGCAAGTCCACGCTCCTGCTCGACGTGGCGGCCAAGGCGGCCAGCGAGGAGCACAAGACCCTCTACGTGACGGGCGAGGAGTCGGCCTCCCAGGTCCGCCTGCGCGCCGACCGTATCCACGCGATCGACGACCACCTGTATCTGACCGCCGAGACCGATCTGGGCACCGTACTCGGCCACTTGGACGCGGTGAAGCCGTCGCTGCTCATCCTGGACTCCGTACAGACGATCGCGTCCGGGGAGATCGACGGGGCGCCCGGTGGGGTGTCGCAGGTCCGCGAAGTCGCGGGCGCGCTCATCCGCGCCTCCAAGGAGCGCGGCATGTCCACGCTCCTGGTCGGCCACGTCACGAAGGAAGGCACGATCGCGGGACCGCGCCTCCTGGAACACCTGGTGGACGTCGTCCTCAGCTTCGAGGGCGACCGGCACGCACGCCTGCGCCTCGTACGAGGCGTCAAGAACCGCTACGGGACGACGGACGAGGTCGGCTGCTTCGAGCTGCACGACGAGGGCATCACGGGCCTCGCCGACCCCAGCGGCCTGTTCCTGACCCGGCGCGCCGAGCCGGTGCCCGGCACCTGCCTGACCGTCACCCTGGAGGGCCGCCGCCCGCTGGTCGCCGAGGTCCAGGCGCTCACGGTCGACTCCCAGATCCCCTCCCCGCGCCGCACCACGTCCGGCCTGGAGACCTCCCGCGTCTCGATGATGCTGGCCGTGCTCGAACAGCGCGGCCGGATCAGCGCGTTGGGCAAGCGGGACATCTACTCGGCGACGGTGGGCGGTGTGAAGCTCTCCGAGCCGGCCGCCGACCTGTCCATCGCGCTGGCCCTGGCGAGCGCGGCGAGCGACACCCCGCTCCCCAAGAACCTCGTGGCGATCGGAGAAGTGGGCCTCGCGGGCGAGGTCAGGCGGGTCACGGGCGTGCAGCGCCGGCTCGCGGAGGCGCACCGGCTCGGGTTCACGCACGCGCTGGTCCCGGCCGACCCGGGAAAGGTCCCGGCCGGTATGAAGGTCCTGGAAGTCGCCGATATAGCGGATGCTCTGCGGGTGCTTCCGAAGGGCCGTCGCCGAGAGGCCCCACGGGAGCCGGAGCAGCGCCGGTAGACTTTGCCCTGGTCTCGCCCGTGCGTGCGAACGCGAGGGACGAAGGCCCCGAGCCCACAGGGCACCCCAAAGTCTGCGATCCGGAGGAGTGCAGTGGCAGCCAACGACCGGGCGGCAACTCCCGGCAAGTCCGGCGGAAGCTCCGGTGCGGACAGCCTCATGCGCGCCGCGCTGAGCGCCGTCGCGCCCGGAACCGCCCTGCGAGACGGCCTGGAGCGCATCCTCCGCGGCAACACCGGAGGCCTGATCGTCCTCGGTTCCGACAAGACGGTCGAGTCGATGTGCACGGGCGGCTTCATCCTCGACGTGGAGTTCACGGCCACGCGCCTGCGCGAGCTGTGCAAGCTCGACGGCGGCATCGTCGTCTCCTCGAACCTCGACAAGATCCTGCGGGCCGGCGTCCAGTTGGTGCCGGACCCGATGATCCCCACGGAGGAGACCGGCACCCGGCACCGCACGGCGGACCGCGTCTCCAAGCAGGTCGGCTACACCGTCGTCTCGGTCTCCCAGTCGATGCGCCTGATCGCGCTGTACGTGGACGGGCAGCGCCGCGTCCTGGAGGACTCGGCGGCGATCCTGTCCCGCGCCAACCAGGCCCTCGCGACCCTGGAGCGCTACAAGCTGCGCCTCGACGAGGTGGCGGGCACGCTCTCCGCCCTGGAGATCGAGGACCTGGTCACGGTCCGGGACGTCTCGGCGGTCGCGCAGCGCCTGGAGATGGTGCGCCGGATCGCCACGGAGATCGCCGAGTACGTCGTCGAGTTGGGCACCGACGGCCGGCTTCTGGCGCTGCAGCTCGACGAGTTGATCGCGGGCGTCGAGCCGGAGCGCGAGCTGGTCGCGCGGGACTACGTGCCCGAGCCCACCGCCAAGCGCTCCCGCACGGTCGCGGAGGCGCTGGTCGAGCTGGACGCGCTCAGCCACGCGGAGCTGCTCGAACTGCCGATAGTGGCACGGGCCCTGGGCTACACCGGCTCCCCCGAAGCGCTCGACTCTGCGGTGTCCCCGCGCGGATTCCGGCTCCTGGCCAAGGTGCCGCGCCTGCCCGGCGCCATCATCGACCGCCTCGTGGAGCACTTCGGCGGCCTGCAGAAGCTGCTCGCCGCCAGTGTGGACGACCTGCAGACGGTCGACGGGGTCGGCGAGGCGCGGGCGCGGAGCGTCCGCGAGGGCCTGTCGCGGCTGGCGGAGTCGTCGATCCTTGAGCGGTACGTGTAGCTGCCGCTCACGTCACCCGGCGCGCGGTTTCGGGGCTCTGCCCCGGACCCCGCGGGCTCTCGTTCGAAATGCGGGCTTGAGTGGCTCAGTCCTCCTTGAGGACGAACGACGTCTGCGCCGCGGGCAGTTGCGCCGCCTTGACCTCGACCAGGTAGGTCCCCGGCGATGCCGCTCCCGCCGAGGGAGTCGCACACTGCGGCTCGCTCGGTCGCAGGTCCCACGTGTAGTCACGCTGAACCGTGCCGCCCGCAGGGGCCCGCAGCACCATGCTCCCCGCCCCGGCCGGGCAGTCGTCGGAGGACCAGAACGGCTTGTCGTCCTCCGCCTTGGTGATCGTGACCACCGCGGTCTTCGGCCCCAGGTCGACCTTGCAGGACTTGTCCGCCGTGTTCTTGGCGACGAGTTGGAGCTTCGGCTTGTCCCCGGGCGCGTACGAGTTGTGGACGCTGCGCACCTTCAGGGTCACGCCGCCCGCCGTGCAGTCCGGGAGGCTGGAGCCGGCCGGGACCTGGTCCCCGGAGGACGTGCCCCCGCTGCCGCTGCCGCCGCCGTCACCGGAGTCGCCGCCCGCCGCGTCGTCCGAACCACCGGACCCCGCACCGGAACCGCCGGACCCCGATCCCGGACCCGACCCCGATCCCGAGCCGCCGGAACCGCCCGACTCGTCGCGCCCGCCGGGGTGTTCGCTGATCGCGGGCCCCGTTCCTGAGGGCCCGGGCGTGATGGACTCCGTCGGACTCTTGCCGCCGGAGCCGCCCGCGCCGTTGTTCCCGCCGCCACCGCCCAAGTTGACGATCCATACGATCAGCAGCGCGAGCAGCGCCACTACGGACAGCAGAACGACCCTCCGTCGCCAATAGATGGTGGAGGGGAGCGGCCCGATCGGATTGCGCAGAGATCCCACGGCTCAAACCTTACGAGAGATCGGGCCGTTGTCCGGTGCTACCCGCCGCCTCGCACCCCAAGTTTTCCGGATCATCATCACGCGCGGACCGCCGAACGGGCTCCGGGACCCCTGTCGATCGTCAGGTCGGGCCCGGGACCATCGCTGGATGTGACAAGCCTTCGGTATTGCATACTGTCCGTCACCATGGGAACCATCGACTCCGACCTGTATCGCGGCATCACCGATTTCGCCCACGACACTCCTTCGTGGTTTCAGCACCTCATGGAGGTGTGGACGGAACTGGGACTGCTGCTGTTCGCCGTGCTCTTCGTCGTCGCCTGGTGGCGGACGCGGGGCAGTGACCCGAGGGCCTTCGCCGTCGCGGTGCTCGCGCCGCTGGGCACCGCGGTCGCGTACGTGGTCAGCGAGGTGGTCAAGTCGGGGATCGACGAGGAGCGGCCCTGCCGCGCCGTCTCGGGCGCCCTGCCGTCCCTGATCGACTGCCCGGTCTACGGAGACTGGTCGTTCCCCTCCAACCACGCCACGATCGCCGCCGCCGCGGCCGTGGGCCTCGCGCTGGCCTGGCCGAAGGTCGGCTGGCTGACGGTGCCGATGGCGATCCTCATGGCGTTCTCCCGCGTCTTCGTGGGCGTGCACTATCCGCATGACGTCGCCGCGGGGCTGCTGCTCGGCACGCTGGTCGCGTTCCTCGTCGTACGCCTCCTGACGCGGCCGGGGGCGCGGGTGACCGAGGCGATGCGGGGGTCGGGGAACGGGCTCGTGCGGTGGTTCGCCGGGCCGGGCCCCGCCGCAGCCGGATACGCCTCGGCGCCCGGGGCCCGCTCGCGGCGCGGGTCGCACCGGCGCTGAGCCGCCGGTACGAGGCGGGTCCGGCTACGTCAGCAGTCCCGCCTCGTACGCCACGATGGCCGCCTGCACGCGGTTCTTGACCTCAAGGCGCTCCAGGACCGCGCTGACGTACGCCTTCACCGTCCCCTCCACGAGACGCAGCCGGTCGGCGATCTCCGGGTTCGACAGGCCCGCGCCGACCAGACCGAGCACCTCGCGCTCGCGCGGGGTGAGCGCCTCGACGCGCCGCCGGGCCGCGGCCTCGCGGGTCAGCCGGCCGCCGCCGAGCCCGTCGATGACATGCCGGGCCACCTTCGGCGACAGGAACGCGGCGCCGTCCGCCACCGCCCGTACGCCCGCCATCAGTTCGTGCGGATCACCGGACTTGAGCAGGAAGCCGGTCGCGCCGCCGCCGAGCGCCCGCGCCACGTACCCGTCCTCGGAGAACGTGGTCAGCATCGCGACCGCTGTGCCGGACACCGTCGCCGTGATCTCCTCGGCCGCCGCCAGGCCGTCCAGGCGGGGCATCCGGATGTCGAGGAGCGCCACGTCCGGGCGGTGGGCCTGGACGAGGCGCACGGCCTCCCGGCCGTCGGCGGCCTCCGCGACGACCTCGAAGTCGCCGCCCGCCGCGAGGATCGCTCCGACGCCGGCCCGGACCATCGCCTCGTCGTCGGCGAGCAGCACCCGGATCCGTCTGCCCGGTTCGCTCAGCGCGCCCATTCGGACTCCTCTTCCTGTACCTGGTCGGCGGTGCCCGCCTTGGGGATCACTGCTTTGTCGATGAGCGTGTGCGACGCGTCGTCGGCGAAGCAGAGCCTGAAGTGCTCGACCGTCACGAACAGTTCACCGCTCGCCCGGTAGTAGCGGCAGTCGGCCCGCGCGGGCGGTGGCGTGGGCGCGCGCTCGACCGGCGGGTCGCTGATCGTGCGCTCGGGCAGCCGGGACTCCACGTCGGCGAGCGGCGTGCCGACAGGCAGCTGCGCGTACGCCTGCGGGGTGAGGACGGCATGGGTCTTCGTGTACGCGTACCAGGTGAACGCCCCGCCGATCAGGACGGTTCCCGCGACCGCGGCCGCTCCGAAGGCCAGGCCCACGCGGCGTCTGGCGGTGCGGCGGGCGTGCACGAAACCGGCGTCGGCGGGGTCGCCGCGTGGGGCGCCGGGCGCGGGGAGCCGGGCGCTCACCCGGAATCCGCCGTCGTGCGGGCCGGCGTCGAAGCTGCCGCCGAGCGCGGTGATCCGGTCCCGCAGGCCGAGCAGCCCGGTGCCACTGCCGCTGCCGGTCGGCGTGGCGGGTACGTCCGCCGGGCGGGCGTTGGTGACGGTGACGCTGGTGGTGGCGCCGTCCTGCCGCGCTTCTACGGTGACGGGGGCGCGCGGTGCGTACTTGGCGGCGTTCGTGAGGGCTTCCTGGACGACGCGGTAGGCGGCGCGGTCGTCGCTGTCGCGAGCGTGGTCCGAGGAGTCCGGGGCGCTCACCAGCCGCACCGGGAGGCCCGATCCCGCTGCCCGGTCGACGAGTTCCGCGATGGTCTCGCCGGGCGGGGCGAGCGGGGCCTGCTCGTCGTCCTCCTCGCGCAGCAGGCCGATGATGGCGCCCAGCCGGTCGGTGGCGTCGGAGGCGGCGGAGCGGAGTTCGGCGGCGGCCGTGCGGTGCGCTTCGGCGAGGCCGGGGGTGACCTGGAGGGCGCCGGCGCGCAGGGCGATGAGGCTGAGTTCGTGGCCCAGGGAGTCGTGCATGTCCTGCGCGATCCGGGCCCGTTCGCGCAGCCGGGCGCGGTCCGCGACGATCCGGTGCTCGCGCTCCAACTGCTCGGCCCTGGCCCAGCCGGCGGCGGTCAACTCCCTGCTCTGGCGCCAGTAGCGGCCGATGAGCCACGGGAAGACCGCGCCGAACAGCAGCGTCCCCATGAGCACCAGCCACTCGGCGGCCGGGTCGACCTGCCGCATGCTGATCTTGACGGTGCCGGCGACGGCAAGCGCCCCGAAGGCGAGGAGCGAGGGACGCACGGCCGGCGACCTCAGCCCCATGAGGTACGCGAAGACGGCAAGCGCTCCCCCGTACGAGAGCGTGAACAGGGACGACGCGACGGCCAGCCCCGGGGCGGCCGCGAGCAGGAAGGCGGTGGCGGGCCGACGTCGGTGCAGCGCGGTGGCGGCGCCGAGCGCGGCGATCCCGGCGAGCTGCTGCCAGGTGCTGTCCGGTTCGTGCAGATGCAGCCACTCGACGGCGGGCACCGGAAGGGCGAGCGCTCCCCAGAGCAACAGGTCGACCATCAGGGCCCGGCATCGAGAGGTCACCCCACCGACGCTACAAGCGAGATGGCGTGCGCCGCGCCTGCCGATCGTCAGGTCCCCACGTCGAGCAATCCGCCCGTGCCGGCCGACCGCAAACGTGCCTCGGACAATCTCCCACCCTGCCCTGTGCGGCCGACACCTCCCCCACGTCGAGCAATCCGCCGCCATCGGCGCTTCCCCGCCCGCTGCGACCGCCACTGCCTCCACCTTGGGCGCCACCCTGCCTCCCGTGGCCGCGCCTGCCCGGAGCCCCGGGCAACCTGTCGCCCGGCACGCCTCCCGCCCATCGCGGCCGACCGCAAACGTGCCTTGGCCAACACCCGCACCCCCGACTCCCCTCCCATCGCGGCCGACCGCCCCCGCCTTGGCCGACACCCGCACCCCGACTCCCCGCCCATGGCGGTCGGCCGCACCCCCGCCTTGGGCAATCTGCCGCCATGGGCGGCAGGGTGGGCAAGGCGGCGCCCGGTGCCGCGCACCCACCACCATGGGCGCCGCCCCGGCACAGGCCTGGAACCCCGGTGCCGCGCAGCGCACCCGCCCGACCAGGGACCGGGCCCCGCCCCGGTCGGGCCGAAGCCCCCGGAGGGGGCGGGAGGGTGGGAGATGACCGGGCCCCGGCACGGCCGGAGGAGGCACGGCGACCCGCACCGATCGCACAGGCGCCGACCCCGGCACAGCCCCCGACCCCGGCGCCGCGCACCCCTCACCACCAACACCAACCCCCACACAGCCCCGGAACCCCGGCACCGCGCACCCCTCACCACCCACACCAACCCCCACACCGCCCCCAGCCCCCGGCACCGCGCTCCCCCGCCCCGGCCCCCGTACATGGCAGGATCGGACGTGCCATGACTGCGCTCACGAAGAACCCCGAGAACGCCGAGAACGCCGATCTCCACGCACCGGTCATCGACTGGTTCACCGAGCACGCCCGCGACCTCCCCTGGCGCCGCCGCGACGCGGGCCCGTGGGGCGTGATGGTCAGCGAGTTCATGCTCCAGCAGACCCCCGTCAACCGCGTGCTCCCGGTGTACGAGCAGTGGCTCGCCCGCTGGCCCCGCCCCGCCGATCTCGCCGCGGAGGCGCCGGGAGAGGCCGTCCGCGCCTGGGGCCGGCTGGGCTATCCGCGCCGCGCCCTGCGCCTGCACGGCGCGGCCGTCGCCATAACGGAACGCCACGGCGGCGACGTACCCACCGGCCACGCACAGCTCCTCGCGCTGCCCGGCATCGGCGAGTACACTGCGGCCGCCGTCGCCTCGTTCGCGTACGGCCAGCGGCACGCGGTGCTCGACACGAACGTGCGACGGGTGTTCGCCCGCGCCGTCGCCGGCGTGCAGTACCCGCCGAACGCGACGACCGCCGCCGAGCGGAAGCTGGCCCGGACGCTGCTGCCCGAGGAGGACGACACCGCCGCCAAGTGGGCCGCCGCCTCGATGGAGTTGGGCGCCCTGGTGTGCACCGCCAAGAACGAGGAGTGCCACCGCTGCCCGATCGCATCGATGTGCGCGTGGCGGCTCTCCGGGAAGCCCGCGCACGAGGGCCCGCCGCGGCGCGGCCAGACGTACGCGGGCACGGACCGCCAGGTGCGCGGCAAGCTGCTCGCCGTGCTGCGCGACGCCGTCGCCCCGGTGCCACAGGCGGCGCTCGACCAGGTGTGGGACGAGCCGGTGCAGCGGGCCAGGGCCCTGGACGGCCTGGTCGACGACGGCCTGGTGGAGCCGATCGCGGGCGGCCTCTACCGGCTTCCGCTGGGCTGAGCCGCGCGCGCGGAGCTCCACCGCGCCCTTCGTTACACAACCGACGGGTAGTCGTGCGTTCGCCGGTGGCCGGAGCGGACAGCGCCGTGACAACTCCTCCGTAACTTCTTCCTCGTAACCGCACACAACCTGTGCGGGTCACGGGGATTGCGGGAAGCGGGAGGCAGTTGATCATGGCGCACGCCGGTGAGGTGCTCGGGTTCGAAGAGTACGTTCGGACGCGGCAGGACGCCCTGCTGCGCAGCGCCCGGCGTCTCGTGCCCGACCCGGTCGACGCCCAGGACCTGCTGCAGACCGCGCTCGTACGGACGTACGGGCGGTGGGACGGCATAGCGGACAAGCGCCTTGCCGACGCGTATCTGCGCCGCGTCATGATCAACACGCGGACCGAGTGGTGGCGGGCGCGCAAGCTGGAGGAAGTGCCCACCGAGCAGCTGCCGGAGTCGTCGGTCGACGACTCGACGGAGCAGCACGCGGACCGCGCCCTGCTGATGGACGTCATGAAGGTGCTCGCTCCGAAGCAGCGCAGCGTCGTGGTGCTGCGACACTGGGAGCAGATGTCCACAGAGGAGACGGCCGCCGCTCTCGGAATGTCGGCCGGAACCGTGAAGAGCACGCTGCACCGGGCCCTCGCCCGGCTCCGTGAGGAGCTGGAGAAGCGGGAGCGCGAGGAACTGGCCGGCCGCGCGCTCGACGTTAAGGAGCGGGAGCGTTGCGCGGCCTAGGCACACGTGCCTCTGGGATTCGTACGTCCCTTATGCGGGGGCGTCTCATACGGGGGCGTCTGATGCGGGGGCGTTCCGCCCTGGCGCGGGGCATGAAGGCGGGGGGCGCGGCGATCGCCGGGCTCGCCGCCCTCGGGCTGTTGGCCGGTGTCCTCGCGGCGTGCTCGACCGGAGGCACCGGCGCCCGTGACGAGGGCCCGGCCCGCACGGACCCCGTCGGGGCGGCGGCGGACAGCGCGAGCCCCTCGGCCCCCGCCTCGCCGAGCGCCCCGAGTTCCGCCGAAGCGGTGCGGATGGTGAAGAGGGACCCGAAGGTCGGCGCGGACATCAAGCGCGACCTGAAGCCGTGCGTGGCGGACGAGTACCCGGTCGACGTGAGCTACGGAACGCTGACCGGCAGCTCCCGGAGCGACGTCGTGGTCAACGTGATGACCTGCGGTGACGCGGTCGGCATCGGCACGTACGTGTATCGCGACGAGGACGGCGCGTACAAGAATGTGTTCAGGGACGAAGAGCCCCCGGTGTACGCGGAGATCGACCGGGGTGATCTCGTGGTCACCAAGCAGGTGTACGAGAAGGGCGACTCGGTCGCCTCACCGTCGGGCGAGGAGATCATCACGTACCGGTGGAGCGGCCATGGTTTCGCCCAGGAGAGCCGCACGCACAACGATTACAGCAACGCGGTGGACGGGGAGAGCCCGGCGCCTTCGGACGACGCGGGCTGAGACACGTGGTGGAGGAGAGAACGGATGGCTGTCATGGGCGGTGAGCGCAAGGGCGAGCCGACGCACGTCCTGTTCGTCGAGGACGACGACGTCATCCGAGAGGCCACCCAGCTCGCCCTGGAGCGCGACGGTTTCGTGGTGACCGCGATGCCGGACGGGCTCAAGGGCCTGGAGGCGTTCCGGTCGGACCGGCCGGACATCGCGCTGCTCGACGTGATGGTGCCCGGGCTCGACGGGGTCTCGCTGTGCCGCCGCATCCGCGACGAGTCGACGGTTCCGGTGATCATGCTCTCCGCGCGCGCGGACTCCATCGATGTCGTACTCGGCCTGGAGGCGGGGGCCGACGACTACGTGACGAAGCCGTTCGACGGGGCGGTGCTCGTGGCCCGGATCCGCGCCGTGCTGCGCCGCTTCGGGCACGCGGGCGGGGCCGCGGCCGCCTCCGGCGCGGCCGAGGAGGGCCTCGCGCCCGACCACGGGTCGCTGCGCTTCGGCGACCTGGAGATCGACACGGACGGCATGGAGGTCCGCAAGGGCGGGGAGCCGGTGGGCCTGACGCCCACCGAGATGCGCCTGCTGCTCGAGTTCTCCTCCGCGCCCGGCTCGGTGCTGTCCCGCGACAAGCTCCTGGAGCGTGTGTGGGACTACGGCTGGGGCGGCGACACCCGCGTCGTCGACGTCCATGTGCAGCGGCTGCGTACGAAGATCGGCCAGGACCGGATCGAGACGGTCCGCGGCTTCGGCTACAAGCTCAAGGCCTGAGTGGGCTGATGGGACAGCGCATATATGGGTCAGCGCGTATGAGGAGGGGCACCACAGGGACCGCGTCGGAGACTCCCGTCCCGGCGCCGCTCGCCACCGGCCCCGCGACTGCCTCCGTTGCCGCGAATGCCTCGGGTGCCGCGACCGGCATGCGGAAACCGGACGCCGCCCGGAGGTCCGCCCGCTCCTGGATCCCGCACGGTCTGCGGACCGGCGTGCGCTGGAAGATCAGCGTCGCCATCGCCTTCGTGGGCGCGCTCGTCGCCGTGGCGCTCAGCCTCGTCGTGCACAACGCGGCCCGCGTCTCGATGCTGGACAACGCCCGGGACGTGCAGGACGAGCGGATCCAGTTCGTGCAGCGGCAGTACGAGGCGCGCGGCGGCAATCTGCCCGTCGGCTTCAAGGTGGACGACCCCGTGCTCCCGCCCGACCTGCGCGCGAAGGCCCGCGAGGGCCGCCGCGTCACCTACGTGACGGAGTCGGCCAGCGGCGTGCCCGACATCTGGGCCGCGGTCCCGCTCAGCAACGGCGGGATCCTCTCGGTGCACACCCGGTTCGCCGACCGCAGCGCCACCGTGATGAAGGACCTCGACAAGGCGCTGCTCATCGGCTCGATCTCCGTCGTGCTCGGCGGCAGCGCGCTCGGCGTCCTCATCGGCGGCCAGCTCTCCCGCCGCCTGCGCAAGGCGGCGAGCGCGGCCCGCGATGTCGCGGCCGGTCAGAGCGACGTCCGCGTCCGCCGCGCGATCGGCGGTGTCGTACTCGACGAGACGGACGATCTCGCGCAGGCCGTCGACGCGATGGCCGACGCCCTGAAGCAGCGTCTGGAGGCGGAGCGGCGGGTCACCGCCGACATCGCGCACGAGCTGCGCACGCCGGTCACCGGCCTGCTCACCGCCGCCGAACTGCTGCCTCCCGGGCGGCCCAGCGAACTCGTCAAGGACCGCGCGCAGGCGATGCGTACGCTCGTCGAGGACGTACTGGAAGTGGCCCGGCTCGACAGTGCCGCCGAGCGGGCCGAGCTGCAGGACATCATGCTCGGCGAGTTCGTGGAGCGCCGGATCGCGGCCCGGGCGGGCGACGGCGTCACCGTCCGGGTGATCCACGAGTCCGAGGTGACGACGGACCCGCGCCGCCTGGAGCGCATCCTCCTCAACCTGCTGGCCAACGCCGCCAAGCACGCCCGCCCGCCCATCGAGGTCAGCGTCGAGGGCCGGGTACTGCGGGTGCGCGACCACGGCCCCGGCTTCCCGGAGGAGCTCCTGGAGGACGGACCGAGCCGCTTCCGCACCGGCGCCGCCGACCGCGCGGGCCACGGCCACGGCCTCGGCCTGACGATCGCGGCGGGCCAGGCCCGCGTGCTCGGCGCCCGCCTCACGTTCCGCAACATCCGCCCACAGGGAGCGGACCACGACGCCCCCGCCGAGGGCGCCGTGGCCGTGCTGTGGCTACCGGAGCACGCACCGACGAATACCGGGAGCTTCCCGATGGTCCGGCTGCCGTCTTCAGGCCCCTCCGGCGACTGAGGCTGCCATCTTCAAGCCCCTCCGGCGATTGAGGAGCGGGGTCCGGGGCGGAGCCCCGGGGCGGGGGACGGTGCCGGTGGTCGCGGTCTCGGGGGGGGGGCCCCCCCCCCCCCCCCCCAAAAACCCCCCCCACCCCCGGGGGGGGGGCCCCCCCCGGGGGGGGGGCGCCCCCCCCCCCCCCCCCACCACACATAACAAAAAACCCCCC
>NZ_JBIAQB010000012.1:161408-278555 GCF_042888725.1 Streptomyces sp. NPDC002795 | reverse complement strand
CGGCGCCGGGGGCGCGGGGGGGGGCGGGCGGGGGGGGGGGGGGCGGGCCCGCCCCCCCCCCCCCCCGGCGGCGGGGGACGGTGCCGGTGGTCGCGGTCTCGGGGCTCTGCCCCGAACCCCGCGCCTCAATCTCCCCCAGCTACCGCTGGGAGGTGCCCCCTGCGGGGCTTGACGGCTCCGACCCCCGCAGCACGACCTCCTTGACGAAGACCGCCGCGAGCAGCGCGCCGAGCGCCACCACGGAGCCCAGCAAAAACGCTGAGTGCGTGCCGGAGGAGACCGCGAACTGGTAGGCGTCCCGCGCCTGCTCCGGCAGCTTCGCCAGGCTCGCCGCGTCCAGCTGCGCCGACTGCTCGGTGATCTTCCCGCCGAGCGCCCCGGCCCGCTCCGCCATGACGTCCTGCACCCGGTTGTTGAACAGCGCGCCCATGATGGCGACGCCGAACGAGGACCCGAGCGTACGGAACAGGGTCGTCGACGAGGACGCGACGCCCATGTCCTTCATCTCGACGCTGTTCTGCGCGACCAGCATCGTGATCTGCATCAGGCAGCCCATCCCGGCACCGAGCACGGCCATATAGATCCCGGACGTGAACCGCGACGTCCCGGTGTCCATCTGCGAGAGCAGGAACAGCCCGGCGATCATCAGGACGCTGCCCGCCACCGGGAACACCTTGTACTTGCCGGTGTTGGTGGTGACCCGGCCCGCGATCAGCGAGACGACCATCATCGCGAGCAGCATCGGAAGCAGCAGCAGGCCGGAGTTGGTCGCGGACGCGCCCTGCACGGACTGCTGGTACAGCGGCAGGAAGAGCACCGCGCCGAACATCACGAAGCCGGTGACGAAGCCGATCACGGACATCAGCGTGAAGTTGCGGTTGCGGAAGATGTGCAGCGGCACGATCGGCTCGGCGGCCTTGGTCTGCCAGAACACGAACCCGACGAGCGCGGCGACGCCGATCCCGATCAGCTCCATGATCACGGCGGAGTTCCAGGCGTACTCGCTCCCGCCCCACGTGGTCACGAGGACGATCGAGGTGATGCCGACGGTGAGCAGCGCGGCACCGAAGTAATCGATGGAGTGCGCGGCCCGCTTCTTCGGCAGATGCAGCACGGCGGTGATCGCCACGAGGGCGAGGATGCCGAGCGGCACGTTGATGTAGAACGCCCAGCGCCAGCCGAGGTGGTCGGTGAGAGTGCCGCCGACGAGCGGCCCGCCGATCATGGCGAGCGCCATCACGCCGGCCATCATGCCCTGGTACTTGCCCCGCTCACGGGGTGGGATCAGATCGCCGATGATGGCCATGACCCCGACCATCAGCCCGCCCGCGCCGAGCCCCTGCACGGCCCTGAACCCGATCAGCTGCCCCATGTCCTGGGCCATTCCGCTGAGCACGGAGCCGAGCAGGAAGATCACGATGGAGGTCAGGAAGGCGCCCTTCCTGCCGTACATGTCGCCGATCTTCCCCCAGATCGGCGTGGACGCGGCGGTCGCGAGCGTGTACGCGGTGACGACCCACGACAAGTGCTCAAGACCGCCCAGCTCTCCGACGATGGTGGGCATCGCGGTGCCCACGATCATGTTGTCGAGCATGGCGAGCAACATGGCGAGCATCAGCGCGAGCAGCACGACCCGCACGCTGCGCGGTTGTTTCACCGGCTCCTGATCCGCTGCCGCGGGCTGCACCGCCGCCTGTGTCATGGTCCCCACTCCCCCTGCGTCACCCGGGACTTACTTGTCGCCCGGCTAGTTACCTACAATGGGGAAAGTAGAGCGCCAGCTAGCCGGGCGTCAAGTAAGTTTTTTCCCAAGGGCACGAGAGGCAGCAGCCGATGGTCACGGGCAGCAGTAAGCCGAAGCAGCGCCGCGGGGACACCCGCCAGCGCATTCAGGACGTGACCTTGGAGCTCATCGCCGAGCAGGGATACGAGAAGACGTCACTGCGGGAGATCTCCGAACGCCTCGGTGTGACGAAGGCCGCACTCTATTACCACTTCAAGACCAAGGAAGACATCGTCGTCAGTCTGTTCACGGACCTGATGAGGCCGATCGACGACGTGATCGCGTGGGCCGCCGAGCAGCCGTCGACGCTGGAGGCCAAGCTGGAGATCCTCGGCCACTACTCGAAGGCGCTGGCCGACGCGGCCCCGCTCTTCCGCTTCATGCAGGAGAACCAGGCGACGATGCGCGAGCTGAGCATCGGCGAGAACTTCAAGGAGCGGATGACCTCCCTGCTCGATCATCTGCTCCCCGAGGACGTCACGCTGACCGACCGGGTCCGCTGCTTCAGCGCGCTGTTCTCGATGCACGCCGGAATGTTCGTCCTCAAAGACGTCGAAGGCGACCCCGAGGAGAAGCGCAAGGCCATCCTCGAGGTCGCCTCCGACCTGGTCACGCGGGCCCATCACGGCTGACGGGCCACCGGCGCGGGCGTCGTCAGACGCGCACGCCCTCCTTCTTCAGGAAGTTGACGGGGTTGACCGCCGAGCCGTAGTCCGCCGTCGTACGGATCTCGAAGTGCAGGTGCGGGCCGCTGGAGTTGCCGGTGTTGCCGGACTTCGCGATGTGGTCGCCCGTGGTGACCGTGTCGCCGACCTTCACGTCGATCCGCGACAGGTGCGCGTACTGCGAGTACGTGCCGTTGCTGTGCTTGATGACGATGGCATTGCCGTACGCGGGGCCGTCACCGGCGCCGTTGCCACCGGCCTTGACGACGGTGCCGCCGTGCACGGCCATCACGTCGGTGCCGACCGACACCGCGAAGTCCTGGCCGGAGTGGTGGCCGCTGGCCCACATGGCGCCGCCCTGCGAGTAGCCGGCGGAGAGCTTGTAGTCCTTGACCGGGTCGATCCAGGACTTGGCCTTCTTCTCCTCGGCCGCCTTCTTCTTGGCCTCGGCGGCCTTCTCCTTCGCCTCGGCCTCCTTCTTCGCCTTCGCGGCGTTGTCGGCGGCCTTGGCCTGGGCGGCGGCCTGGGCCTCGACGGAGGAGGCGGAGATGCCGGGGAGGGCGGTGGCTGCCGCGGAGTCGGCGACCGCGGCCCCGGTCCCGAGCAGCGCCGACATTCCGAACCCGGCGGCCACGACGGCAGCCCGCTTGCGGAGCATCGACGTACCGGGGCGGTGGGACTGGGTGCGCTTCGACATATGGGCAGACCTCTCAAAAAGGGACATGAAGGGGCCCGGCGCACTGCCTCGTGCTGCCGGGCCGGCCATCCCTTGGTAACCCGACCCCCCATCACCACCCAAAACACCCATCTACGACATCACGTCGTAGACCCGCCCCGAAAACAGCCCGCACCGTCCGACGGTCCGACCCGCGCCAAAGATGCCCGATTTATGCGCTCATCCTTGGTTTAACCGCACTTCATCGCCGTACGCCCGGCCTGTTGCCGAAACCCATCGACCGTGTAACAGCGCGGCAGACCCACCCCCGGGCCACTATTTCCGTTAGTACGTGATGCACGTCCTATGCGGCATGTCACCGACCGGCAAGATCCAACGCCTCCCGGATGTGACCGGGGCTACGCTCCCGAACCATGGATCCCGCTGCCCTCGGCACCCGTCTGGCATCGAGCCTGATCGCCCCGGCGCTCAAGAAGCTCCTCGTCCAGGAGGGCCCCGGCGCGGGCCTGACGGACAAACCGGTCCGCCTGTCGGGGCCGATCTCCTTCCGCGGCGAGAAGCGCGCCTTGGACGACGCCGCCGCCGAGCGGCTCGCCCGCGCCCTCGTCACCGCCGCCGCGGACACCCCGGGCGAGGTGCCGTTCCCGGCCGACGAGGCGGAACCCCTCGCCCTCGCCCTGGCCGCCACGCTGTCCGCCCTCGGCGGCCTCACCATGGACGACGTACAGGCGGCCCGCCTCGACCCGCACACGCTGGCCCGTACGCTGCGCCGCGCCGCCCCCGCCTCGCACGGCCTGTCCGCCGACGCGGGGCACTTCCTGGACGCGGCCGTCGACGAGGCCTGCCGACAGGTGCTGCAGTTCTTCACCCAGCGGTCCACCTTTGTCCCCCGCACCCTGGTCGAGCAGCGCCGGGACGAGGCCGAACTCCTCGCCAAGGCGGACGAGCTCATCGCCCGCACCCCGCGCGCCGACGCGGCCGACACCGCCTTCGAGGAGCGCTACGCCCGGCACATCGCCGACCGCCACCGGCATCTGACCATCTACGGCATCGACCTGCGCGAGGCCCCCGAGCGCTGGCCCCTGGACGTGGCGTATCTGAGCCTGGAGGCGACGGCCGCGCGGCGGACCGGCACCTTCGACGCGGACTCCGGGACGCCCGGCACGCCCGCCCGTATCCGCGCCGAGGAGGCGTTCGGTGACGGCGCCTCCCGGGTGCTGCTGCGCGGCGAGGCGGGCTCCGGGAAGACGACGCTGATCCAGTGGCTGGCGACGAGGGCCGCCGCGGACGGCGACCGCGTCCCGTTCGTGCTGCCGCTGCGCACGCTGGCGGCCGGTCCGCTGCCCGCCCCCGAGGCCTTCCTGACCGCGGTCTCCTGCCCGCTGGGCGCGCCCGCCGGGTGGGCCGAGCGGGTCCTCGCCGCCTCCCGCGCCCTGGTCCTCGTGGACGGCCTCGACGAGATCCCCACGGCCGAGCGGAACCGGGTGCGCGACTGGCTGCTCGCCCTCGCCGAGGCGCACCCCGGCAACCACTGGCTGCTCACCTCGCGACCCACCGCCGTACGCCCCGAATGGCTCGCCGACAGCGGCTTTCGCGAGGTTCTGCTGCCGCCGATGCGCGCCGCCGACGTCGCCACGTTCGTGCACCGCTGGCACACGGCCGCCGACGCCCTCCCGTACGAGACCGCGCTCCTCGACTCACTGCGCACCAAGCGCGACCTGGCCCGCCTCGCCACCAACCCGCTGATGTGCGGCCTGATCTGCGCGCTGCACCGCGAACGCCGCGGCTATCTGCCCACAGGGCGCAAGGAGTTGTACGACGCCGCCCTGTCGATGCTGCTGCACCGGCGCGACCGGGAGCGCGGCATGGCTGTGCCCGAGCTGAGCGAGGAGGCCCAGATCGACCTCCTCCAGCACCTCGCCTACTCCCTCGTCCTCAGCGGCCGCACCGAGATGAGCCGCGAGGCCGCCATCGGCGCGCTGGAGCGCCGGCTGCCCGCCGTGGCCGCGGCGGCGGCGCACGGCGGCGCGGCAACCGTCCTGCGCACTCTGCTGCTACGGAGCGGCCTGCTGCGCGAACCCGCCGCCGACACGGTCGACTTCGGCCACCGCACCTTCCAGGACTACCTCGCCGCCCGCTACGCCGTGGAGGAGGGCCACGCGCTCCCCTTCGTGCAGCGCCTCGCCGAAGACCCGCAGGGCGAGGACGCGATCCGGATGGCCGTCGCCCACGCCCGTCCCGGCGAACGCGCCCAACTGCTGCGTGAGTTGCTCGCACGCGACCACCCGCGCCTCACGCTCCTGGCACTGGCCTGCCTGGAGCATGCGACGGCCCTCGACCCGACGGTGCGCGCCGAGGTGGAGCACCGGGCCGGGGCCCTGATTCCGCCGCGCACCACGCAGGACGCGAAAACGCTGGCCGAGGCGGGTCCCCTGGTCCTGGAGCTGCTGCCGCACCCGGACGGCCTCGACGACGACGCGGCCCACGGTGTCGCGGTGACCGCGTCGCTCCTTGGCGGCCTGGAACCGGCGGGCGCGCTGGGCGTCCTGCGCCGGCTGCGCGGGCACCCGTCGCTTGAAGTACGGCGCCAACTCGCCGGTACCTGGAGCCGGTTCCCCACCGAGGAGTACGCGACGGAGGTCTTGGACCACCTGGTGCGCAGCGGCCTGCTCATCACCTGCGAGACCGAGGAGCAGCGCGCCGCCCTGGCCGGGATGCGGCCCTGGAAGCGGCTGGAGTTCCGCGGCCCGCACGCGCTGCGCGACGTGGTCGGCGCGATCCCGGATCCGGGCGCTGTGCGGCTCGTCTACTTCCAGGACAACCCGCTGGCCGGGGATCTCGGCGCCCTGACCGTGTTCCCGGCGCTGTCCGGGCTGTGGGTCGCGGGCTGCCCCGCTGCCCGCGGGCTCGGCTCGCTCGCCGGTCTGCCGCTGGTCGACGTCACATACGGGCACAGTGACTTCACGGGCCTGTCCGCCCTGAACTCGCTGCGCCGGCTGTCCCTCAACGGGGAACTCGCGGTCGACTCGCTCGCCGAGGCACTGCCGACCGGGGCCCCGTTGGACTTCCTGTTCCTGGGCGGCGACGCCACCCGCGACACCGGCCTGCGAGGTCTCGACGCCTGGCCCACGCTGACCACCCTGAGCCTCGGCCGCCTCACCACCCCACCGGCCCTCCAGGACTGGCGCCACGTCGCCGCGCTCCCCGCACTGACGCACCTCTACCTGAACGCGGCCTTCTTCACCGACCAGCCCGAATCCGTCGAGGCCCTGCCCGAACTCCCCGGCATCGAGGTGCTCCGCCTCGCGGCCCTGCACGGCGACGAGGACCTGTCGGCGCTGCCGCCGCGCCTCCCCTTCGTACGCGAGGTCGTCGTCCAGACCGCCCCCGGCGTGACCTTCCCGCCCGACCACCACGCCCGCCTGTTCCCCACCGCCCGGATCACAGTCGAACAGCGCTGAGCGGCACACGGAAAACGGGTGGGCCCGAACCGCTCCGTCAGGAACAGCTCGGGCCCACCCGTATCAGGCTCGCCCCGGAGGGGTTACGCCTCCTTGCTCAGGTTCGGGCCGCCACCGGCAGCCGCGTCCTCGATCGGCGGGGCGTCGGGCAGTGCCGCCTTCTCCTCGCCGCGGAAGGTGAAGGTCTTGTTCTCGCCCTCGCCCTCCGTGTCCACGACCACGATGTGGCCCGGGCGCAGCTCGCCGAAGAGGATCTTCTCCGACAGGCTGTCCTCGACCTCGCGCTGGATCGTGCGCCGCAGCGGACGCGCGCCGAGCACGGGGTCGTAGCCCTTCTTCGAGAGCAGCTCCTTGGCGGACTGCGAGAGCTCGATGCCCATGTCGCGGTCCTTGAGGCGCTCGTCCACCTTCGTGATCATCAGGTCGACGATCTCGAGGATGTCGTCCTGGCTGAGCTGCGGGAAGACGACGACGTCGTCGACACGGTTGAGGAACTCGGGGCGGAAGTGCTGCTTGAGCTCGTCCGACACCTTGTTCTTCATGCGCTCGTAGTTGGACTTCGAGTCGCCCATGGCGGCGAAGCCCAGGTTGAAGCCCTTCGAGATGTCACGGGTTCCAAGGTTGGTCGTCATGATGATGACCGTGTTCTTGAAGTCCACGACGCGGCCCTGGGAGTCGGTCAGACGACCGTCCTCCAGGATCTGCAGAAGGCTGTTGAAGATGTCCGGGTGAGCCTTCTCGACCTCGTCGAAAAGAACCACCGAGAACGGCTTGCGCCGCACCTTCTCGGTCAGCTGACCGCCCTCTTCGTAGCCCACGTATCCGGGCGGGGAACCGAAGAGACGCGACACCGTGTGCTTCTCGCTGAACTCCGACATGTCGAGGGAGATCAGCGCCTCCTCGTCACCGAAGAGGAACTCGGCGAGGGCCTTGGAAAGCTCCGTCTTACCGACACCGGACGGGCCCGCGAAGATGAACGAACCACCGGGACGCTTCGGGTCCTTCAGACCGGCCCGCGTACGGCGGATCGCCCGCGAGAGCGCCTTGACGGCGTCCTTCTGGCCGATGACCCGCTTGTGGAGCTCGTCCTCCATGCGCAGCAGACGCGAGGACTCCTCCTCGGTCAGCTTGAAGACCGGAATGCCGGTGGCGGTCGCGAGGACCTCGGCGATCAGATCGCCGTCGACCTCGGCGACGACGTCCATGTCGCCGGCCTTCCATTCCTTCTCGCGCTTGGCCTTCGCGGCGAGCAGCTGCTTCTCCTTGTCGCGGAGAGAGGCCGCCTTCTCGAAGTCCTGGGAGTCGATGGCCGACTCCTTGTCGCGACGCACGCCCGCGATCTTCTCGTCGAACTCGCGGAGGTCCGGCGGCGCGGTCATCCGGCGGATGCGCATCCGGGAACCGGCCTCGTCGATCAGGTCGATCGCCTTGTCCGGCAGGAAGCGGTCCGAGATGTACCGGTCGGCCAGGGTCGCGGCCTGGACGAGGGCCTCGTCCGTGATGGAGACCCGGTGGTGGGCCTCGTACCGGTCACGCAGGCCCTTGAGGATCTCGATCGTGTGCGGCAGCGACGGCTCCGCGACCTGGATCGGCTGGAAGCGGCGCTCGAGGGCCGCGTCCTTCTCCAGGTGCTTGCGGTACTCGTCGAGCGTCGTCGCACCGATGGTCTGCAGCTCACCGCGGGCCAGCATCGGCTTCAGGATGGAAGCCGCGTCGATGGCGCCCTCTGCGGCACCCGCACCGACCAGCGTGTGCAGCTCGTCGATGAACAGGATGATGTCGCCGCGGGTGCGGATCTCCTTGAGCACCTTCTTGAGGCGCTCCTCGAAGTCACCGCGGTAGCGGGAGCCCGCGACCAGCGCGCCGAGGTCAAGCGTGTACAGGTGCTTGTCCTTCAGCGTCTCCGGCACCTCGCCCTTGACGATCGCCTGGGCGAGGCCCTCGACGACCGCCGTCTTGCCGACGCCGGGCTCACCGATCAGGACCGGGTTGTTCTTGGTCCGGCGCGACAGGACCTGCATGACGCGCTCGATCTCCTTCTCGCGCCCGATGACCGGGTCGAGCTTGGACTCACGAGCGGCCTGCGTCAGGTTGCGGCCGAACTGGTCGAGCACCAGGGACGTGGAGGGCGTGCCCTCCGCAGGACCGCCACTGGCGCCGGCGGTCTCCTTGCCCTGGTAACCGGAGAGCAGCTGGATGACCTGCTGCCGCACCCGGTTGAGGTCTGCGCCCAGCTTGACCAGGACCTGGGCGGCGACGCCCTCGCCCTCACGGATCAGGCCGAGCAGGATGTGCTCCGTGCCGATGTAGTTGTGGCCCAGCTGAAGGGCCTCGCGGAGCGACAGCTCCAGGACCTTCTTGGCACGGGGGGTGAAGGGGATGTGGCCGGACGGAGCCTGCTGGCCCTGCCCGATGATCTCCTCCACCTGCTGGCGGACCGCCTCGAGCGAAATCCCGAGGCTCTCCAGGGCCTTAGCGGCGACACCCTCGCCCTCGTGGATCAAGCCCAGGAGGATGTGCTCGGTGCCGATGTAATTGTGGTTGAGCATCCGGGCTTCTTCCTGAGCCAGGACGACAACCCGCCGCGCGCGGTCGGTGAACCTCTCGAACATCGTTAATCGCTCCTCAGAGCGGTCAGGCAGTTAGGGGTCGGTCCCCTCCCTGTCCTTCCGCAGCTTAGTCCCGCAAGCGGGGACCGCTCATTCCATCTGCCGACACCCGTTCATGGTCTCCTGCCCCGAACGCCGACAACTGCTCCAACCCGATGGTGCGAGACGATGTTCCCGCAGGCCAGGCAGATACCCCCACCATCAGTACGCCGATGGCGAACGCAGGCTGCCCGTCCCGCACGTGTCGCCCCTCCCACTAGGGATGTCTTACCCGCACGGACTGACACTCCATGCGGCGCGCCCCGGTTCCCTCCGCTACGGGCGAACATCTTTGCGCCGCCCAGCGCTCCCGTACGCCCCTTTTGCAGACACGGTACGCATGCACTCGGAGACGTTGCGTAACTCGGGAGCGTCGGTGGCTGTTGCTCCTGGCATGGTCACCACCTCCGGCACGACCGTTCCCGCTCCCCGACCCCCGCTGACCGACACCGGACGCGATCCGGTCCGGCGGTGGTACGACGACGAGCTCGGCTGGGCGACCGCGGCAGGGCCCGACGGCGCACTGCTGCACACCGGGCTGCGCTTCGACGTCCTGGAGGTGCCGGCCGACGCCGGCTTCGCGATGCTGCGCAGACTCGATCCCCGGTCACCGGTGGCCGTGTGCGGGGAAACGATGCGTCTCCTTGTCGCCGCGGGCAGCGCGGACGAGTTGCCGGGGCTGCTCGACTGGCTGGAGTGGGGGGCGCTGCCCCTGGACCTCGTCGCCGTCGGAGCGGGCGGTCTCATCGACGCGCCGACGCCTCCGGGGTGGTCCGGCTCGCAGGAGGCCGCTGTCTGGGTGCGGCCCCCCGAGCCCGGCTGCGAGGTGGAACCGGTGCTACCGGCCCTGACGAGCCTGACGGCCGTCTCGACCTGGTCGGTCGTGGGGGGCGGTGGGGGCGCCCCCGATCTCGTACGCCTCGTGGACACGGCGGCGACGCACTGCCACCGGGCCCGCCTGCGTCGCGGCGCGGCTGCGCCGGCGACCACGTCAACAAAGCGACCAATGCGGCCGTCCCGTCAGCCGTTGGCCTTCTCGTAGGCCTCACGGATCGACTGGGGAACACGGCCGCGGTCGTTGACCTCGTAACCGTTCTCCTTCGCCCACGCGCGGATCTGCGCGGTGTCCTGGTTGCCACCGCCGCCGGACGTGGCGCGCGCCTTGCCCCGGCCGCTGGAGCGGCCACCGGTGCGACGACCGCCCTTGAGGTACGGCTCAAGGGCGCCACGGAGCTTGTCCGCATTGGCGGTGGTGAGGTCGATCTCGTACGTCTTACCGTCGAGCGCGAACGTCACCGTCTCGTCCGCCTCGCCACCGTCGAGGTCATCGACAAGAAGGACCTGAACCTTCTGTGCCACCGGATTTCCTTTCATCGAAATCTGAAGGCCGGCCCCGCGACCACGGCCGCCGATTCGCCGTCCCCTTGTTATATGCAGTACTGCAGTACGTCGGAAAGCAAACCGCTTTTGCCCGAAAAACACAAACCCCTGGCTGAGATCGGCAAGAGATCCCGGAGTTGAACACTGCCCGCGCGGACCAAAAACATGCGCGATTCGGACATAGGGAACCGTTGCAAGCACGCATGCCGGAATAGCGCCCGGCGGCGATCACAGATGCAGAAGCATCCGGCTGTTGCCCAAGGTGTTCGGTTTCACTCGTTCGAGACCGAGGAACTCTGCTACGCCCTCGTCATAGGAACGCAGCAGCTCACTGTAGACATCGGTGTCGACCGTATCGACGGGTGTCTCACCGATCTCCACGAAGGCGTGCTTGGCGAAGAACTCGACTTCGAAGGTGAGGCAGAAAACCCGCCGAACACCGATCCAGCGCGCGGTCTGCAACAGCTTCTCGAGCAGCAGATGCCCCACGCCCGAACCCTTGACCTGCGGATCCACCGCGAGGGTGCGGACTTCCGCGAGGTCTTCCCACATGATGTGCAGTGCGCCGCAGCCGACGACAGCGGCGTTGTCGTCGCGTTCCGCGACCCAGAACTCCTGGATGTCCTCGTAAAGCGTCACGGTGGCTTTGTCGAGCAGGATCCCCTGTCGGCTGTACGCGTCGAGCAGGCGGCGCACCTCCGGCACATCGGCCGTCCTCGCCCTGCGTACGGTGACTGCTTTACGGGTCGATTCGACGGTTGACCCGACTTCTGGGAGCTCTGCTGGCATGTCCGGACGCTATCGCCCGGCTCCGTCGCCCGCTTCCTCGGGGGCCGAGGGGACTTCAGCCGGCAGTTCGGGCGAGACGATCCGCATGGCATCCCTGAGTGCCTCGCGCTGCCCCTGCGACATCATCCCGAAGAAGGCGACGAGGGCGGCGGCCGGGTTGTCGCTCTGCGCCCAGGCCTCGTTCATCAGCGCCGCCGAGTACGCGGCCCGTGTGGAGACCGCCTCATATCGATAGGCCCGGCCTTCCGCTTCGCGGCGCACCCAGCCCTTCTGATGGAGATTGTCCAATACGGTCATGACGGTCGTGTAGGCGATGGACCGTTCCTGTTGGAGGTCCTCCAGGACTTCCCTCACGGTGACCGGGCGGTTCCACTTCCACACCCGCGTCATCACTGCGTCTTCGAGTTCTCCCAAGGGGCGCGGCACGAGAAGCACAATAGTGGGAGAAGTCGGTAATTCAACGTGGGACGTGGCGATGATCGCCGAGCAATGACAAAAGGGGCGCCCGATGGGCGCCCCTCACTGCGGTTTCCGTACCGGTCGCGACCGCGCTCAGGCGGTCGCGTCCTGCTGCGCGCCGCCGCTCTGCCGGGCGGACTCGGCGCGCGCGATGGCGGCGTCGACGGCCGCGTCCTCCTTGGCCTTCTTGTCGCCGCCCTGCGACTTCACGATGGTCACGATCAGACCGATGAAGAGCGCAGCCATCACGACCGGGGGCACGAGCGCGGAGACGTAGTCCATGCCCCCAGAGTAGCTACCCCACGGCCAGCCGCCGCGTCGGGGCCGGAGGTTGGGCGGGGCGGCGCTTCGGCGGGAAGACCTCGGCAGGGGTGGGGACCGGGCGTTGCGGCGCCTGGGGGGCCGGATTGGCGGGCTTGCCGCCGTCCGCCGCCGAGAGGCCGCCCGGCAGGGCGAGCAGGTGGGTGCGGGAGGCCGGGACGAGGGGCCGGTGCCGCGCGTCGAACTTGTCGCGTACGCCCTGTTCCGCCAGGTCACGGCAGTGGGCGAGGAGGGCCGCCGCTCCGGGGTTCCCGGGGAGCGCGCGCAGCGCCGCGAGGTCGTCGGCGCCTGGCCTGTGGCCCGCCGCCAGAGCCTCCTTGAGGAGGCTCAGATAGCCGGGAGCGGAGCCGGGCAGGGCGGTCCGGTAGCGGTCGAGGTCGGAGCGGAGGAAGGCCCGCATACGGAGGCCTTCCCTGGTCACTTCGTCGACCGACTCCGCGAGTCGCAGACAGGCCCGGACCTCTTCGTCCGAGACGGGGCTGGGATGGAGGGCTAGGGCGAGGGCGCGTCGGAGCACACGCAGCTCTTCTGCACCGAACGCCATGCCGCCGCGGTTTCCGTAGGGCGTGGGCATGAAATGACGGTACGGCCTATTACGGACAAATCGGCTTAACCGGCAATTTCCGGGCGCGCCTTATCGGGTGCCCCGAAGATGTCCTCAGAGCCGCGAAACGTTCCGCTCGTACACAAGACGCAGCCCGATCAGCGTCAGCCACGGCTCGTGCTCGTCGATCACTGTGGCCTCGCCGAGGACCATCGGCGCGAGCCCGCCCGTCGCGATGACGGTGACGTCGTCCGGGTCGTCCGCGAGCTCCTTCGCCATCCGGTTCACGACCCCGTCGACCTGGCCCGCGAAGCCGTACACGATGCCCGCCTGCATCGCCTCGACGGTGTTCTTGCCGATGACGCTGCGCGGCCTGGCCAGCTCGATCTTGCGCAGCTGGGCGCCGCGCATGCCGAGCGCCTCGACGGAGATCTCGATGCCGGGCGCGATCACGCCGCCCGCGTACTCGCCGCGCGCGGACACCGCGTCGAAGGTCGTCGCCGTGCCGAAGTCCACGACGATCGCGGGGCCGCCGTACATCTCGACGGCCGCGACCGCGTTGATGATGCGGTCCGCGCCGACCTCCTTGGGGTTGTCCATGAGGATCGGCACACCAGTCTTGATGCCTGGCTCGACCAGGACGGCGGGTACGTCGCCGTAGTAGCGGCGGGTGACCTCGCGCAGCTCGTGCAGGACCGAGGGGACGGTCGAGCAGATGGCGATGCCGTCGATGCCGTCGCCCAGTTCGTCGCCGAGCAGCGGGTGCATGCCCATCAGACCCTTGAGCAGGACGGCGAGTTCGTCGGCGGTTCTGCGCGCTTCCGTAGAGATGCGCCAGTGCTCGATGATCTCCTCGCCGTCGAACAGGCCGAGGACGGTGTGGGTGTTGCCCACGTCGATGGTGAGCAGCATCAGGCGTCCGCCTCGCACAGGTCGAGCCCGATGTCGAGGATCGGCGAGGAGTGGGTGAGTGCTCCTACGGCGAGGTAGTCGACGCCCGTCTTCGCATACGTAGCGGCGTTTTCCAGCGTGAGGCGGCCGGAGGACTCCAGGAGCGCGCGACCGTCGGTGAGGGCCACGGCCTCCTCCGTCTCGCCCGGCGTGAAGTTGTCCAGGAGGATCAGGTCGGCGCCCGCGTCGAGGACCTCGCGCAGTTGGTGCAGGGTGTCGACCTCGACCTCGATCGGCAGGCCGGGGAAGCGCTCACGTACGGCCTGGAAGGCCTGGGCCACACCGCCGGCCGCGACCACGTGGTTGTCCTTGACCAGGGCCGCGTCCGACAGGGACATGCGGTGGTTGACGCCGCCGCCCATGCGGACCGCGTACTTCTCCAGGGAGCGAAGGCCGGGGGTCGTCTTGCGGGTGTCGCGGACCTTCGTCTTCGTACCGTCCAGAACGTCCGCCCACGCGCGCGTGGCCGTCGCGATGCCGGAGAGGCGGCACATGATGTTGAGCGCGGTGCGCTCGGCGGTGAGCAGGTCGCGGGTGCGGGTGGTGACGGAGAGCAGCTTCTGGCCCGCCTCGACCCGGTCGCCGTCCTCCGCGTGCCGCTCGACCTCGAACTCGTCCGTGGCCACTACGGAGACGACCGCCTCAGCGACGCGCAGGCCCGCCACGACGCCCGCCTCGCGGGCCGTGAAGTCGGCAGTGGCGACGGCCTCTTCGGGGATCGTGGCGACGGTCGTGACGTCCACGCCGCCGTCCAGGTCCTCGGTGATCGCCATGTGGGCGATGTCCTCGATCTCGACCGGGTGCAGGCCCGCGTCGAGCAGCAGCTGGGCGAGCGACGGGTCGAGGCCGCACTCCATGACGTCGGCGGCGGTCTCGTCGCTGCCCTGCGCGCAGCCGCAGCTGTCGCCGCAGCCGCCGCTGTCGGCGAGGGGGAGGTCGGGGGTGGCGCTCACGTCGGTCACTGCTCCTGAGGGTTCTCTGCCGTTGCCGGGAAGTCTGCTGTGGGTGTGGTGTACGTGGCCAGAGTCCTGTCCGGATTCAGGCGTACGACGATGTGGCGGCGCCACGTGGCATCGTCGCGGTCCGGGTGGTCCTCGCGCCAGTGGCAGCCGCGGGTCTCCTCGCGGCGGCGGGCGGCGGCGACCAGGACGCGGGCCACGCACAGGAGGTTGGTGGCCTCCCAGGTGTCGACCCCCGGCTCGGCCGTCTTGCCGTTCTCCGTGAGGGAGTTGACCGCTTCGGCGTGGATGCGGCCGAGCTGGGCGGCGGCCTCGGCGAGGGAGTCGGCGGAGCGCAGGACGCCCGCGCCCGCCGTCATTACGCGCTGGATGGCGAAGCGTGCCTCCGGGGGGAGCAGCGGGTGCGTCGGGGTCCGCGGGTGCTCCACTGGCACGGGCACGCGCGCGTGGAGGCCGTTCGCCGCGTGCTGCCGCTCGATGTCGTCCGCGATGCGCTCCGCGTAGACGAGGCCTTCCAGAAGGGAGTTGGAGGCCAGCCGGTTCGCCCCGTGGACGCCCGTGCAGGCGGTCTCCCCGCACGCGTACAGGCCGGGCACCGTGGTGCGGCCGGAGAGGTCGGTGCGGATGCCTCCGGAGGCATAGTGCGCGGCGGGGGCGACCGGGACGGGCTCGGTGACCGGGTCGATCCCGTGGGCGCGGCAGGCCGCGAGGATCGTGGGGAACCGGTGCTCCCACATGTCGGCGCCGAAGTGCCGCGCGTCCAGGTACATGTGCTCGGCGCCCTGCTCCTGCATGCGGCGCGTGATGCCCTTGGCGACGATGTCGCGGGGCGCCAGTTCGGCGAGTTCGTGCTGCCCCACCATGAAGCGCACGCCGTCGGCGTCCACCAGGTGCGCGCCTTCGCCGCGTACGGCTTCGGAGACGAGCGGCTGCTGGCCCTCGGCGTCCGCGCCCAGGAACAGCACGGTCGGGTGGAACTGGACGAATTCCAGGTCGCTGACCTCGGCGCCCGCGCGCAGGGCGAGGGCCACGCCGTCGCCCGTGGACACGTGCGGGTTCGTGGTCGCCGAGAAGACCTGGCCCATGCCGCCGGTCGCGAGGACGACGGCGGGGGCCAGGACCGCGCCGACGCCGTCGTGCTGGCCCTCCCCCATGACGTGCAGGGAGACGCCGGCCGTACGGCCCTCGGTGTCCGTCAACAGATCGAGGACCAGGGCGTTCTCGACGGTTTCCACTCCACGCGCACGTACGGCTTCCACCAGTGCGCGGGAGATCTCCGCTCCGGTCGCGTCGCCGCCCGCGTGCGCGATGCGGCGACGGTGGTGGCCGCCCTCGCGGGCCAGCTGGAGGTCGCCCTCGGCGGACTCGTCGAAGTGCGCGCCGGTCTCGATCAGCCGGCGGACGGCGTCGGGGCCCTCGGTGACGAGGACGCGCACGGCCTCCTCGTCGCACAGTCCCGCGCCCGCGACCAGGGTGTCGTCCAGATGCTGCTCGGGGGTGTCGCCCTCGCCGAGCGCCGCCGCGACACCGCCCTGCGCCCAGCGCGTGGAGCCGTCGTCGAGGCGGGCCTTGGTGACGACGACCGTGCGCAGGCCCGCGGCCTGGCAGCGCAGCGCCGCGGTCAGGCCCGCGACTCCGGAGCCGACGACCACGACGTCGGCCGCGACGGACCAGCCGGGGGTGGGGGCGTGCAACCGAATGCCGGTGTTGCTCACGAGTGGCCTCCGAAGGTCAGCGGCAGGTTGTCGATGAGGCGGGTGGCGCCCACGCGCGCGGCGACCGCGAGCACGGCCTCGCCCTCGAAACCGTCGGTCACGTCGGTGAAGTCGCGCGGGTCGACCAGGGCTACGTAGTCGAGCTTGATCGGCGGCTGGAGGCGCTTGGCCTCGTCGAGGATCTGGCGGGCCGCCGCGAGGACGGTCGAGGGGCAGCCCGGGGACGCCGTGGCGACGGCGTGTGCGTCGGCGGCGGCCCTGGCCTCGCCGATCCTGCCGAGCGCCTTGGCCCGCGCGCGCGAGGTGGGGCTCTCGGCGGCACGCGCGCGCAGGGCCTCCTGCGCCGCATGCCGGTCGCGGCCCGTGAACAGGGCATCGGAGAGGGCCAGCGCGGTGCGGCGCTCGGCCGGCGACAGGTAGCGGTTGCGGGAGGAGAGCGCGAGCCCGTCGTCCTCGCGGACCGTGGGCACGGCGACGATCTCCACGTCGAAGTTCAGATCCCGCACCATGCGGCGCACCAGGGCGAGTTGCTGCGCGTCCTTCTGGCCGAAGAGGGCCACGTCCGCGCGCGTGAGGTGCAGCAGCTTGGCGACCACGGTGAGCATGCCGTCGAAGTGGCCGGGGCGTGAGGCGCCTTCGAGCCGCTCCCCCATGGGGCCCGCCGTGATGCGGACCTCGGGCTGCCCGCCCGGGTAGACCTCGTCGACGGACGGCGCGAACACGGCGTCCGCGCCCGCCTGTTCGGCGATCTTGACGTCCGCTTCCAGCGTGCGCGGATAGCGGTCGAGGTCCTCCCCCGCACCGAACTGGAGCGGGTTCACGAACACGGTGACGACCACTTCGCCGTCCGCTCCCGCGCGGGCCCTCGCCGCGCGGATCAAGGTCGCGTGGCCCTCGTGCAGGGCGCCCATCGTCATGACGACGACGCGGCGGCCGGTACGCGTGCGTGCCCGCATGTCCGCGCCCTTGTGGACGAGCCGCGTAGGCGACGTCTTCGAAGAGCTCGCTTTTGACGTCTCCGTAGAGCTCGCTTCTATGGAGTCCGTGGGGCTCATCGGGTCTCCTCCGCGCCGGTCGCGAGGACACCCAGCAGGTCCTCGGCGAGCTCCGGCTTCAGCAGACCGCGATCGAGCGCGCGGTCGGCGGTCGCGCGGGCCATCGCGAGATAGCCGGCGACGGTCTGCGGCGCGTGCTCGCGCAGCTCCGCGATGTGGGCGGCGACGGTGCCCGCGTCGCCGCGCGCCACCGGGCCCGTGAGGGCCGCGTCGCCGGACCTGAGCGCGTTGTCGAGCGCCGCGCCGAGCAGCGGGCCCAGCATCCGGTCGGGGGCGGCCACGCCCGCCTCGCGGAGCAGTTCCATGGACTGTGCGACCAGGGTGACCAGGTGGTTGGCGCCGAGCGCGAGGGCCGCGTGGTAGAGCGCGCGGTTCTCCTCGGCGATCCACTCGGGTTCGCCGCCCATCTCGATGACCAGGGCCTCCGCGGCCAGCCGCAGTTCCTCGGGCGCGGTGACACCGAACGAGCAGCCCGCGAGCCGCTGGACGTCGACGGCGGTGCCGGTGAACGTCATCGCGGGGTGCAGCGCGAGCGGCAGGCCGCCCGCGCGCAGCGCCGGTTCGAGGACCTTCGCGCCGTACCGCCCCGAGGTGTGCACGAGGAGCTGTCCCGGCCGTACGGCGCCGGTCTCGGCGAACCCCTCGACCAGGCCCGGCAGGACGTCGTCGGGGACGGTGAGGAGCACCAGGTCGGCCTGCGCGAGGACCTCGGCGGGCGGCACCAGGGGCACGTCGGGCAGCAGCGTCGCGGCCCGTCGCACGGAGGCGTCGGAGACTCCGGAGACGGCTACGGGGCGGTGCCCTGCCAGTTGCAGGGACGCGGCGAGCGCGGGACCGACACGGCCCGCGCCGACGACGCCTACGGTGAGGCGGGCGGGGCGGTCCTTGGGATCCATGGGTTCGGGTCGCGGGTTCGGAGGGGGTGTTGTCACGAGGCGATGGCCTTCCGTTCCAGTCCGCTCGGGGTACCGGACGATTTCTCGTCATGTTAACGCTATCTGTGGGTGCGGGTCCCAGCTGTCCACAGGCTGTGGGCAAGCGCACGCGGGTGCGCCATGATCGACGAATGGACGGAACCGCCGAGAACACTGCCACCTCCGAGAAGACGCAGGCCGACCGGCTGATCGCGGCATTGCGGGGTGCGCGGCGCACGCTGGGCCGCAGGCCGAACGAGGCCACGCTGGGCGAGCGGTGGGAGAGCCTGTACGGCGCCGCGGCGGCGGTGGCCGACCTGTCGGGCGACGTCGACATCTACGGGGACGGCGTCGTGGCCGACCTGGAGACGAAGGTCGCCGCGCTGCTCGGCAAGGAGGACGCCGCGTTCTTCCCCACCGGCACCATGGCCCAGCAGGTCGCGCTGCGCTGCTGGGCGGGCCGCACCGGCAACTCCACGGTGGCCCTGCACCCGCTGGCACACCCGGAGGTCCACGAGCGGGAGGCGCTGACCACGGTGGCGGGGCTGCGCACCGTGCACCCCACGAGCGCGGCGCGGCAGATCGACGCCGAGGACGTGCACGACCTGGACGAGCCGTTCGGCACGCTGATGCTCGAACTGCCGCTCAGGGACGCCGGGTTCGTACTGCCCACCTGGGAGGAGCTGGAGGAGGCCTGCGAGGCGGCACGCGCGCGTGACGCCGTGATCCACTTCGACGGGGCCCGGCTGTGGGAGACCACGGCGCACTTCGGGCGCCCGCTGGACGAGATCGCGGAGCTCGCGGACAGCGTCTACGTGTCGTTCTACAAGTCGCTCGGCGGCCTCAGCGGCGCGGTGCTCGCGGGCCCGCGGTCGTTCGTCGGCGAGGCCAGGGCATGGCGGCACCGCTACGGCGGCCAGGTCTTCCAGCAGTTCCCGCAGGCGATCGCGGCGCTGGTGGGGCTTGAGCGGGAGTTGCCGCGGCTTCCCGATTACGTGGCGCACGCGCGCGTGGTCGCGCAGGCGCTGCGGGAGGGTTTCGCCAAGGCCGGTGTCGCCGGGGCGCGGGTGTTCCCCGAGGTGCCGCACACGCACCAGTTCCGGGTCTGGCTTCCCTACGACGCCGAGGCGCTCACGGAGGCCGGGATCACGCAGGCGCAGGAGACGCGGACGGCGCTGTTCGGGACCTGGCGGGCCGAGGGCGCGGTGCCGGGACTCGCGACAACGGAGGTCACGGTCGCCGCGGCGGGGCTGGAGTGGAGCCCGGACGACGTCCGCGCGGCCGTCGCGGACTTCGTGGGGCGGCTCCCCTCGTAGGCCGCTCATGGGCCATGGGGGTCAGCAACCGGCGGGATGGCCGCGGCGCCCCGACAACCGGCGTCCTGCGAGCCGGCGGGCCAGGGCCGCCCGGATCCGGCCGCGGGCCGGGCGGCCGGCCACGACCGCCTTGAACCGGCGGTAGTCGCGCAGCTCCCGGAAGGCGGCGACCTCGTACAGGCCCGGCGCCGGCGGGGCTGCTTCGCCGCGCTGAGCGGCCCGGTAGAGGTCGATGGCGTACTGCTGGGTGACGCTCATGTCGAACACCTCGCCCTTCATCTCAATTGTCATGCTGCGCCCCAGAAACATCCTGTTTGCTGCTGTTCGGGGCCGATGAGTACGAGATTGCGCCCGGCGCCACCGCTCGGTCACGTCGATTGACGGGAGCCGTCAATCGACGACCCGACTGTCAGTGGCGGCGTGCACCATGGGGTCATGAGCGTGAGCATCGACATCACGGGCCTGGCGCCCGAGCGCATCGACGTCGTGCCCTCGCCCCTGGCCGAGCTCGGCACGGCGCTGCACGCACTGTCCGAGCCCGCGCACCACCCGGGGCTGCAGGGCTGGACGACGAGTGTGTCCGCGCGCCTGGAACCGTGCCTCGCGGACCGGCTCTCCGAGGCGGACTTCCTGTGGCGGACGACGTTCTCGGACGTCTTCATGCCGTTCGCCGGCGTGCCGGGGCAGCGCACGCTGCCGGGTGCCACGCTCACCGAGGACCTCGACCTGCTCGACAAGTTGTCCGACGAGCAATTCGTGGACGCCGCCCTGGAGTTCACCTGCCAGCTGTCCTACGGGAGCCCGGGCCATGGCCGACTGTCGGACCCGCGCACCCGCGAGCGTGCCCTCGATCTCGCGGCGGCGCGCGGGGCGCACCAGGTGCGGTTCACCCAGCGTCTCCTGGACGATCCGCCGACCATGCGCGCCTGGTTCCGCGAGCTGATGGAGGACTGCGACGAGGCCTTCTTCGCGGACACATGGCCGCGCCTTCAGCACCAGTTGGCCGCGGACGCGCGGCACAAGAAGGAGCTGCTGCGCCACAAGGGCCTACGGGAAGCGCTCACGTCCGTGTCCGCGGCGGTCTCGGTGGACGAATCGGGGCGCACCATCTCCGTCGACAAGGTCGTGGAGGGTCGTACGGTGACGGCGCACGGCGGCCTGGTCCTGTTGCCGACGAGCCTCGGCTGGCCGCACCTGATGGTGCTGCACCGGCACGACTGGCAGCCGGTGATCCACTACCCCGTGGCCTCGCCCGGCCTCGCGTCACCGCCCTCCGTGGAGCAGCTGACCCGAAGGATGTCAGCCCTCGCCCACCCGATGCGGATACGGCTGTGCCGACACCTGGCCCGCGGCCCGTACACGACGGGCGAGCTGGCCGACGCGCACGGAATATCGGCGCCGGAGATATCCCGGCACCTGTCGGTCCTGAAGAAGGCCGGCCTGATCACGACGCGGCGGCACGGCCGCTATGTGCAGCACCAGCTGGACCTGAGCGCGGTCTCGCGCCTCGGCGGGGACTTCATCGAGGGAGTGCTCCGCTGACCGCCCGGACGGGACCTCAGGCCCCGGCGCCGCCCGCCCGGACGACCCCCGTCTCGTAGGCGAGGACGACGACCTGGACCCGGTCGCGCAGGTCGAGCTTGGTCAGGATGCGGCCGACATGGGTCTTCACCGTGGCCTCGGAGAGGACCAGGCGCGCGGCGATCTCGCCGTTGGAGTGCCCCTGGGCGACCAGGACCATGACCTCGCGCTCGCGCTCGGTCAGCCGCTCCAGCTGCTTGTGCTGCGGCTGGTCGGGACCGCTGGGCAGCATCGGCGCGAACCGGTCGAGCAGGCGCCGGGTCGTGGACGGGGCGACCACCGCGTCGCCGCTGTGCACCGAGCGGATCGCGGTGAGCAGTTCACCCGGCGGCACGTCCTTGAGCATGAAGCCGGAGGCCCCCGCCCTGAGCCCCGAGAACGCGTACTCGTCGAGGTCGAAGGTGGTCAGGATGAGGACCTTGGGCGGGTCGGTCTCGGCGCAGATCCGCCGAGTCGTCTCGACTCCGTCGAGCTTCGGCATGCGGACGTCCATGAGGACCACGTCCACGGAGGCGGAGCGCAGCACCTCCAGCGCCTCGACGCCGTCGCCCGCTTCGGCGACGACCTCCATGTCCGGCTGCGCGGCGAGCACCATCCGGAAGCCGGTGCGCAGCAGCACCTGGTCGTCGACGAGCATGACCCTGATCGGCATCGGGCGGTCCTCACTTGTACGTGTCGGTGGACTTGTACGTGTCGTAGGTGGACTTGTACGTGTCAATGGGCGGGCTTGAGAGGCAGCAGCGCGCTGATACGGAAACCACCGCCGGGACGCGGGCCCGCGTCCAGCGTGCCGCCGACCATACCCACGCGCTCACGCATCCCGATGAGGCCGTGGCCCCGGCCGTCCGCACCCCCGTCCTCGTACAGCTCGTGCGGGGCGCCCTTGCCGTCGTCCTCGACGAGCAGGCCGAGGCCGTCGTCGAAGTAGACGAGGCGGACGCTGGCGCCCACGTTGGGACCGCCGTGCTTACGGGCGTTGGTGAGGGCTTCCTGGACGATGCGGTACGCGGTCAGCTCGACGCCGCTGGGCAGCGGGCGCGGGGTGCCCTCCACCCTGAAGTCGACCGGGAGGCCCGCCGTGCGCACCTCGTCGACGAGTTCCTCTATCTGCTCGACGTCGGGCTGCGGAACGTACTCGCCGGCCTCCTCGTGCTCGCCGGTGCGCAGCACGCCGAGCAGCCTGCGCATCTCCGCGAGCGCCTGCCTGCCGGTGCCCGAGATGGTCTCCAGGGCCTTCTTGGCCTGGTCGGGTGCCTGGTCGAGGACGTACGCGGCGCCGTCGGCCTGCACCACCATCACCGACACGTTGTGCGCGACGACGTCGTGCAACTCGCGTGCGATGCGCGCCCGTTCGGCCGCCACCGCGACCTTCGACTGCGCCTCGCGCTCCTTCTCCAGGCGGTTGGCACGCTCCTCCAGCTGTGCCAGATACGCGCGTCTGGTGCGCAGCGAGTCGCCGAGCACCCAGGCGAGCGCGAACGGCACCATCTGGAAGACCGTGACGAGGATCTGGCCCGTGGTGCTGATCTGGCCGACGGTGGGCCAGCGGAGCTGGGAGAGCGGCGCCGCGAGCAGTCCGCCGATCAGGCCGAAGCGGGACGCCCAGCTCGGGCCGCTCACCGCGCAGGTGTAGATGATGACCAGCATCGCGAAGTCCGAGGGGTTGACCCTGGCGTCGAACACCAGCTGGCCGAGGCCCGTGGCCACCGCGAGCAGCAGCATCTTCTCCGGCATCCGGCGGCGCAGCGCGACCACCAGGGACATCAGGACGGCGCAGACGAACAGCGCCACCTCGTTCCCGTGCCGCGCACCGACGCCCCCGTTCGCTCCGACCACGGACATGCCGAGAAGGATCACGGCCCAGAAGCCGTCGACCCAGGTCGGGTGTCTGCGGATGAAGTCGTAGACGCGCTGCACGTAACCCAGAGTAGGGAAGCGTGCAGCGTGCAGGGGTCAACCGGAGGGTCGATCCGGACCCGGCGCGCGTACTCCTGAAGGTGGAGACCCCACGGCGCACGCGCCCGGCGCACTTAGCCTTCAGGTGTGGAGAACGGACGACATAGGGCACCGCGCGGATGGCTCGCGGCCACCGAGGAGGCGCTGTACGGGCCGGCCGGCTTCTACCGCGGCCCCGAGGGCCCCGCCGGGCATTTCCGCACGTCAGTGCATGCGTCGCCGCTGTTCGCCGGGGCCGTCGCCGAGCTGTTGTGCCGGGTGGACGCGGTTCTCGGCGAGCCCGCGGAGTTGGCGTTCGTCGACATGGCCGCGGGGCGCGGCGAGCTGGTTTCGCGCGTCCTACAGGTGCTGCCGGAAAAAGTGGCGCTACGCGTGCGTGCCTACGCCGTGGAGAAGGCGGAACCTCCCGCAGGACTCGACCACCGGATCGAGTGGCGGGCCGAACCGCCCACCGGGGTCACCGGCCTCCTCTTCGCGAACGAGTGGCTCGACAACGTTCCGCTGGAGGTCGTCGAGGCGGACACGGACGGCACGGCCCGGCTGGTCCTCGTACGCGAGGACGGCATGGAGACCCTCGACGCGGCGCCCCTCGACGAGGCCTCGGCGGACTGGCTGCGGCAGTGGTGGCCGCTGCCGTCCGAGCCGGGCCTGCGCGCCGAGGTGGGGCGGCCCCGCGACGCGGCCTGGGCGGCGGCCGTACGGACCCTGGAGCGCGGCCTGGCGGTCGCGGTGGACTACGCGCACACGCGTGCCTCCCGGCCGCCCTTCGGCACGCTCACGGGCTTTCGCGAGGGCCGGGAGACGACACCCGTGCCCGACGGCTCCTGCGACATCACGGCGCACGTGGCGCTGGACGCGTGCGCGACCACTCCGGGAGCCCGTCTCCTCACGCAGCGCGCCGCTCTGGGCGCCCTGGGAGTGCGGGCCGGCCGGCCGCCACTGGCCCTCGCCTCGCAGGACCCGGCGGCGTACGTCCGGGCGCTCGCGGGTGCGGGAGAGGCGGCGGAGCTGACGGCGCGGGGCGGGCTCGGCGACTTCGGGTGGCTGGTCGAACCGGTGGATCTCCCCGTGGACGGCCTACTTGTCGATGTCCCCGACCACGAAGAACAGTGACCCGAGGATCGCCACCATGTCGGCGACGAGCGTCCCCGGAAGCAGCTCGGTCAGCGCCTGGATGTTGTTGTACGAGGCGGAGCGCAGCTTGAGCCGGTACGGCGTCTTCTCGCCCTTGGAGACGAGGTAGTAGCCGTTGATGCCGAGCGGGTTCTCCGTCCACGCGTACGTGTGGCCCTCGGGTGCCTTGAGGACCTTCGGGAGGCGCTGGTTGACCGGGCCCTGCGGGAGTTCCGCGATCCGGTCGAGGCAGGCGTCGGCGAGGTCGAGCGCGTTGTGCGCCTGCTCCAGGAGGCACTCGAACCGGGCCAGACAGTCGCCTTCTTGTCGCGTGACGACCTTCAGGGTGTCCTGCAGCTCTCCGTAGGCGAGGTACGGCTCGTCGCGCCTGAGGTCGAAGTCGACGCCGGAGGCGCGGGCGATCGGCCCGCTGACTCCGTAGGAGTGCGCGGCCTCGGCGGACAGCATGCCCACCCCGCGCGTGCGGCCCCGGAAGATCTCGTTGCCGAGGACGAGGTTGTCGTAGACGTCCATGCGGGAGCGCACGCTGGCGACGGCCGCACGCGCGCGGGAGGTCCAGCCGAGCGGCAGGTCCTCCTTGAGGCCGCCGACGCGGTTGAACATGTAGTGCATGCGCCCGCCGGAGACCTCCTCCATGATGTTCTGGAGTTCCTCGCGCTCACGGAAGGCGTGGAAGACGGGCGTGATTCCGCCCAGTTCGAGCGGGTACGAACCCAGGAACATCAGATGGTTGAGAACCCGGTTCAGCTCGGCGAGCAGCGTCCGCAGCCACACGGCGCGCTCCGGTACCTCCATGCCCAGCATCCGCTCGACGGCGAGCACGACGCCCAGCTCGTTCGAGAACGCGGACAGCCAGTCGTGGCGGTTGGCGAGCATCACGATCTGCCGGTAGTCGCGCGCTTCGAAGAGCTTCTCCGCTCCGCGGTGCATATAGCCGATGACCGGCTCCGCGTGCTGGATCCGCTCGCCGTCGAGCACGAGACGCAGGCGCAGCACACCATGGGTGGAAGGGTGCTGCGGACCGATGTTGAGCACCATGTCGGTGCTCTCCGCGGCACCACCGATGCCGACCGTGGCCTGAGTCGTGGGCGTCATGGACACAGTCTGTCGTACGTAGGGTGACCTCATGAAGACAGGGGCGGCAGGGGCGGCGGGTCCGGCGGGACCGGCGAGCACGACAGGGCCGGACTGGACCGGGCTACCTACCGGGTTGCTGAAACTGCGCCGCTTGCTGCTGCTCGTGTGGCTGGTGCCGCTGACGGTGGCACTCGGGGTGCTGCTCGCCATGTTCGTGGGCCCCGGCTGGACGGCGTTCGCCGTGCTCCCGCTCGCGCTCCTCGCCTGGGGCTGGGTGATGCTCGGCCGCAACTGGCGCTCGTGGCGGTACGCGGAGCGGGCCGACGACCTGCTGATCAGCCGCGGCGTCCTGTGGCACCAGGAGACGATCGTGCCGTACGGGCGTATGCAGCTCGTCGAGGTGACATCCGGCCCGCTGGAGCGGAAGTTCGGCCTGGCCAGCCTGCAGCTGCACACCGCCGCCGCGGCCACCGACGCGACGATCCCCGGCCTCGTGCCCGCGGAGGCCGAGCGCCTGCGCGACCGGCTCACCGAACTCGGCGAGGCCCGATCGGCGGGCCTGTGACGGCCTCCCGCGCCCCCGAGGGCGTCCCGGTCCAGGAGGCCGCCGGGAACGTGCGAGAGCGGCGCCTGCACCCCGTCACGCCGCTGCGCCGCGCGTGGGCGCCCATCGCGATCCTGCTCGGCTGGGCCGTCCACGACATGGACCAGGCGCAGCGCCAGCTGTCCCACCTCAGCACCGCCATGCTGCTGATCGGCATCGGAGTGCTGGTGCCGGCGGCCGCCCTGTACGGATTCCTCACCTGGTGGTTCACGCACTTCGCGGTGACCGACACCGAACTGCGCATCCGTACCGGCCTGTTGTTCCGCCGCACCGCCCACATCCGGCTCGACCGCCTCCAGGCGGTGGATGTCACGCAGCCGCTTCTCGCCCGCTTCGTAGGCGTGGCAAAGCTGAAACTCGACGTAGTAGGAGCCGACAAGAAGGACGAGCTCGCCTTCCTGGGAGAGCGCGAAGCGGGGAAGCTGCGTGCCGAACTCCTCGCGCGGGCCGCCGGATTCGCGCCAGAGTCGGCGCAGGACGTCGGCGAGGCGCCGGCGAGGCCGATCCTGCACACGCCCCCGCGGATGCTCGCGGTGGCGCTGCTCCTGACGGGCACACCCTGGGCGATGCTGCTCGCCGCGGTCGCCGTCCCGACGCTCCTGTGGTTCGCCACCCACAACCTGTGGACAGTGATCGCGGTCGCGGTGCCGCTGGCCGGCGCGGCCTTCACCAACAGCGCGGGCCGGTTCATCAAGGAGTACGACTGGACGGTCGGCGAGTCCCAGGACGGGCTGCGCATCGACCACGGGCTGCTCGACCGGGTGCACGAGACGGTGCCGCCTGGGCGGGTGCAGACCGTACGGATCGTCGAGCCGCTGCTGTGGCGGCGCCGCGGCTGGGTCCGCGTCGAGCTGCACGTCGCCGGGTCGTCGAACACCGTGCTCGTCCCGGTGGCGCCGCGCGAGCACGCCGAGGACGTCGTCGCGCGGATCCTGCCGGGAGTCTCGGTACCGAAGCCGGGCGACTTCGCGGGGGCGGAGCGGCGCGGGCGCTGGTGCGTGCCGGTGTGGTGGCGGAGCTACGGGGTGGCGGTCACGGAAACGGTGTTCGCCGCGCGCCACGGACTGCTGCAGCGCCGTCTCTCGCTCGTCCCGCACGCCAAGGTGCAGAGCGTGCGCGTCACTCAGGGGCCCTGGGAGCGCTACTGGCGCGTCGCCGATCTGCACCTCGACACGGGCGCCAACAAGACGGTGACGGCCCGCCTCAGGGACGTGGACGAGGCGTCCGACCTCCTGCGGGCGCAGGCGGACCGCTCCCGCACGGGGCGGCGGGACGCGCGGCCCGACCGGTGGATGGCGTCACCCCCAGAGCGTCACGCCTGAAGCGCCGACCTCAGCTCGCCCATGTCGATCTGCTCCGTCTCGTCGTGCGCGGTGAGGTCGATGACCTGCTGCTCGCGCTCGGCGTTTGCGGTGTCGTCAACGTCTTCTGAGGCCTCGGGGACCTCGGGGGCCTCGGTCTGGTCGGCGCCATCGCTGGCTTCGGTCTCCGCCGCGACCTCCGCCGCCAGCTCCTCGCCCACGACATCCGCCAGGTCTTCCCCGTCCTGCGGGGCGCTCCCCGAGCCGAAGAAGTCGAAACCGCCCTGGGGGACCTTCCGCGCGGGTGCCGCGGGTACGACCATCGCGGCGGCAGGCACGGTGAAGTGACCGGCCGCCGCCTCGGACTTCCCCCGGGAATCGGCCTCCTCCGCCACGGGCGCCGACGGTTCGGGCCGCGCGAGACGCTTGAGCGCGACATTGGCCCGCCGGTACATCTCCGGGGTCGGCCTGCCCGGCACGGCCGGGGGAACGGGCGGCAGCGCCCTCGCCGGGGCGGCGGCCTCTATCGCGAGCCGACGCCGGCCTTCGAGCGCGCTGGCCCGCTCCGTCTCCGCGTTCGCATACCGCCGCAGCAGCGCCGCGTGCTCGCCCCGCAGCGCGGCGAGCTCGGCACGCTTCGCCCGCAGCTTGCCCTCCAGGCGGGTGCGCAGCTCACGCGACTCGTCGAGGTCGCCCTCCAGCTCCGCCACGGCCTCCTCGTGCCGCCACCGCTCGCTCGCGGCGCCACGCGTCAGCTCGGCGACACGCTTGCCGGCGAACCTGTCCCAGCGGCGCATCACCACGGCGCCGACCACCGCCGCCGCGGCGGCCGCCGCGGCGACGCCCCGCAGTACGAGCGGATCCTCGGACAGCCAGGCGGCCCCCGCGCAGACGAGAGGCACGCCGGCGATCACCGTCGGAGGCAGGAGGCGGTGCAGGGGCGGAGAATGGCGGTGGCGTCCACGTGGCATGGCCAGAAACTTACCGCGCGTAGGCAAATCGCGAAGCCCCGCCCGGCAATATTCGGACACACCTGTCACAGAAACCACCTAACCCCCGTACGGGGAAGGTCACTTACCGCCACCGCTCAAGATCATTTAGCGATGAGGTCCTTGGACTGCAGATACTCCTTCGCGACATCGCCTTCCTTCTGCCGCTCGGCGTCGACCTTCCGGTTCAGCTCGACGAGATCATCGGTCGTGAGCGCCTTCGTCAACTTCCCGAGGGCATCGGCAATCTTCTTGTCGCCCGCATCCTTGGCGTTCACAACCGGAACGATGTTGTCCGCGTTCTGCAGCTTCTTGTCGTCCTCCAGAAGAACAAGCCCGAAGTTCTCCAGCGTCGCGTCGGTCGTGGTCGTCAGGACCAGCTGGTCCGTGCCGTTCTTCACCGCCTGCTTCGACTGCGTGGTGCCGACGCCCTTGGGGTCGATTCCCGTGACATCGATACCGTAGGACTTCTTGAGTCCCGGCGCGCAGAACGGCCGGGTCTCGCATTCGTCACCGGCCGCGATCTTCACCTTCTGGCCCGACTTGCCAAGATCCGAAAGGGTCTTCAACTTGTGCTTGTCGGCGAAGTCCTCGCTCACCGCGAACGCGTTCTGATCGACGGCCTCTCCCGCGTCCAGAACCTTCAGACCCTGCGGCTCGGCCAGCTTGCGCAGAGCGGTCACCGTGGCATCGACATCACTCGACGCGACCGGCTTCGCCTTGGACCCGTTCTTCTTCAGATTGAGAAATTCGGCGAGCGTCGCCGCGTATTCGGGCACCACGTCGATGGCGCCCTTGGCGAGCTGCGGTTCGTAGATCTCGCGGTTCTCCACCGTCTTGACCGACGCGTCGTACCCGGCGTCGGCCAATATCTGCCGGTACAGCTCACCGAGCACCTTGGCCTCGGTGAAACGCGCGGCGCCGATGACGACCTTGCCCTTGCCGCCGCCACCCGACCCGCCCGCATCGTCCTTGTCCTCGAGGCTGTCACCACCACCGCACGCGGTGAGCCCCGCGGTCAGCGCACCCACGGTCACGGCCGCCAGGGCCACTCGACGCGTTCTGCTGTTCATCGCTCTCCTCGTCGCACTACCGGAACTGACAACAAACCCAAGCCATCGGACCCGGGCCCGGGACCTGCCCGGAGCCCCCGGGTCACGCCCGCCTCCGCATGGGGTCGAAGACCCACCCCGCCGCGACGAACAGGCCCTCCACCGCCAGCGCGAGCGCCGCCACGAGCACCGCTCCGGCGACCACCTGCGGCGTGTCCTGGAGGTTGAACCCCGCCGTGATGATCCGCCCGAGCCCGCCTTCCCCGGCCATCGCCGCCAGCGTCGCCGTCGCGATCACCTGCACCGTCGCGGACCGCAGTCCGGTCATCACCAGCGGGTACGCCAGCGGCAGTTCGACGCGGGCGAAGACCTGGCGGCCGCTCATCCCCATGCCGCGCGCGGCCTCCACCACCGAGCGGTCGACCTCGCGCATCCCCACGTACGCGTTGGTGAGCAGCGGCGGCACCGCGAACAGCACCAGCGCGATCAGCGTCGGCACATCGCCGTGCCGGCCGAGCGGGGTGAGCGTGAGCAGCACGAGGACGGCCAGCGTCGGTACCGCGCGCCCCACGTTCGAGATGTTGATCGCGAGCGCGCCGCCCTTGCCCTTGTGTCCGAGCCACAGGGCCAGCGGCAGCGCGATCAGGCAGGAGACGGCGAGCGCGACACCGCAGAAGTACAGGTGCTCGGCGAGGCGGTGCCACACCCCCTTCTCCCCTTGCCAGTTGGCACCCGTGGCCAGCCAGTCGTAGGCCCCCGATATCGCGTTCATGCCACCTTCTCCGGCTCGACGCGCGCCACATCGCCATCGCCGCGGCCGCGGAGCCCCCGTATTCGGAAGCCGCCCCGCGCGGGCGCCCCCACCCTCGTCCACGGCGTCAGCCGGCGCTGCACGCCGAGCAGCAGCAGGTCCGCCAGGATCGCGAGCAGCACGCACAGCACGGACGCGGTGAGCACCTGCGCCTTGAAGTCGCTCTGCAGGCCTCCGACGATCAGCGTGCCGAGCCCGCCGTAGTCCACGATCGAGCCGACCGTCGTCAGCGCCACTGTGGAGACCGTCGCGATCCGCACCCCGGCGAGCATCGCCGGGAGCGCCAGCGGCAGTTCGACCTCCCACAGCAGCCGCAGCGGCCCGTACCCCATCCCGCGCGCGGCCTCTCGCGCCTCCTGCGGGACCGCCTGAAGTCCCGCCAACATGTTCCGCACGAGGATCGTCAGGGAGTACAGCACGAGCCCCGTGATCACCAGCGAGACCGAGAGCCCGAACAGGGGCAGCAGCAGCGAGAACATCGCGAGCGACGGGACCGAATAGAGCACCGTGGTCACACCGAGCACCGGTCCCGCGAAGGCGCGTGCGCGCCGGGCGAGCAGCGCGAGCGGGAAGGAGACGAGGACACCGATCACCACCGACGCGGCGGTGATGCCGAGGTGCTGGACGGTCGCGTCGACCAACTCCTGGCTGCGGGTGCGCAGATACTCCCCGCACACCCAGTCATTGGCCACCAGGCAGTTCCGCTCGCTCACGCCGGCCACCTCCCCCGATTCCCCGAACGTATGTCAGCCGACCGCACAGCCGCACGCACGTTTCCCAACTGCCGACGACCCTAACCGGGCCCACTGACAATGGCCGAGGCCCAGGCGCCGGACGCAACACGGCCGTCACATGACTGCCTCGTACGGGCATCCCCAACCGGGCCGCGGCGCGGCAGAATGGGGTCCCATGATCCGGTTCGAGCACGTCAGCAAGCGGTACGCGGACGGCACCACCGCCGTCGACGATCTGTCCTTCGAGGTGAACGAGGGCGAACTGGTCACGCTCGTCGGCCCGTCGGGCTGCGGCAAGACCACGACGATGAAGATGGTGAACCGGCTCATCGAACCCACCGCGGGCCGGATCTTCCTCGGCGGCGACGACATATCCGGGGTCGACCCGGTCCAACTGCGCCGCCGCATCGGCTATGTGATCCAGCAGGTCGGTCTGTTCCCGCACAAGTCGGTTCTCGACAACACCGCGACCGTGCCGCACCTGCTGGGCGTCAAGCGCGCCAAGGCCCGTGAGAGGGCAGCGGAGTTGCTCGACCTGGTGGGCCTCGACCCGAAGGTGTTCGGGGAGCGCTACCCCGAGCAGCTCTCCGGCGGGCAGCGCCAACGGGTGGGCGTGGCAAGGGCCCTGGCGGCCGACCCGCCCGTCCTGCTGATGGACGAGCCGTTCGGCGCCGTCGACCCCGTGGTGCGCGAGCGCCTGCAGACCGAGTTCCTGCGCCTGCAGCAGACGCTCGGCAAGACCGTCCTGTTCGTCACGCACGACATGGAGGAGGCCGTCCGGCTCGGCGACCGTATCGCCGTCTACGGAGAGGGCCGTATCGAGCAGTACGACACCCCGTCGGCCGTCCTGGGCACGCCCGCCACCGACTACGTGGCCGACTTCGTGGGCGCCGACCGCGGGCTCAAGCGTCTCTCGGTGACCCCGATCGAGGAGGGCGACCTGGAGCAGCCGCCCGTCGTGCACCTCGACGACCCGCTGCCCAGGGAGCTCGACGCCCGCTGGGCCGTCGTCCTGGACCACGACAACAACCTGCACGGCTGGATCTCCGCCGAGCACGCGCGCGTGGCCGCGAACAAGGGCGACACCGTGCGGGACCACGCGCGCCGCATGGAGGCCTGGCTGCCCGTGGGCGCCCCGCTCAAGCAGGCGTTCGCGACGATGCTCCAGCACGACGCGGGCTGGATCGCGGTCATCGACGAACACAGCGAGGGCCGCTTCCTCGGCGTGCTCACCCCGGCCCGCCTGCACGAGGCACTGCGCCGCTCCACGGCCGCGGACGCGCGGGACATCACGCGCGCGGAGGTCGACCTGGAGACGGTGGAGCAGCTCCTTCCCTAGGGTTTCCTAGGGCGTGCCGAGGTTCGCCGTTCACACTCTCGTGGGGTTCACCGTCCACGAGTGAACCCGCGTCGCTCCGCTTCCGTCCTACAGGGCGTACGTCACGGATGCGGCATTCGCACCGTGTTCATATGTCTCGCGGGGCGAGCGGCTGGAGGAGGCGCGGGGATGCGGCGGATCGCGGGCGCCTGCCTCCTGGCCGGCGGCGCGGACATCGTGGCGGGTGTCCTGCCGCGGTTCGCACGCGGCCGCACGGGCGCCGTCACGGAGGCACTCCCGGGCCCGCTCAGCCCCTACGCCGCGGCCCTCGCACTCGGCAGCGGCGTGCTGCTCGTCCTGCTCGCGCGCATGCTGCGGCGCCGCAATCGGCGGGCCTGGTGGGCGGCGACGGTGCTGCTGCCGCTCGGCGCCGCCGGACAGTTCGCGTACCGGGACTCGCTCATCGGGGTCGTCGGCGTCGCCCTGTCCCTGGTGCCGTTGTGGCTGCTGATACGCGACAGGAAGCGGTTCGACGCACCGCCCGACCCGCGCGGCCGCTGGCGCGCCCTGTCCAACTTCGTGCTCCTGGGCGCCGGTTCACTGCTGATCGGCCTCGCCGTCGTCAGCGCGCACCCGCAGCGGCTCGCCGGCGCCCCGAGCCTCGTGGACCGCCTGGAGCACGTCCTGTGCGGACTGCTCGGCATGGAAGGGCCGCTCGTCTACGTAGGCGGCACGGCGCGCACGGTCGCTCTCTCGCTCGGCGCCCTCGGGCTGGTCACCGCGCTGACCACGCTCTACCTCGCGTTCCGCCCCGAGGACCCGGCCGCCCGCGACAAGGGGATCGTGTTCTCGCCCAGCGGCAAGGCGGCGGTCCGCTACCGGGTCGTGTCGGGCGTGATGCTCGCCAAGGGCGACCCCATGGGCGACGTAGAGGCGTGGCCAGGGGCGATGGAGCGCTTCATGGACGAGGCGCGGACCCACTCCTGGACGCCGGCCGTCATGGACTGCTCCGAGACGGGGTGCGCGGTCTGGACCCGCGAGACCGGCCTCGCCGCGCGGCCCCGCCACGAAAAAGGCGGCGCCTTCAGAGGCCGCCAAAGCCGCGAGTTCCGGCCCGCCGCGAAGGGCCTAGGCTTGAGGCCATGAGCACGTCGCAGGTCCGCCGGGGCCACGTAGCCAACCTCCCCGTTTGGGACCGCTGCGCGGTCATGGGCGTCGTCAACGTGACGCCGGATTCGTTCTCGGACGGCGGCCGCTGGTTCGACACGACCGCCGCGATCAAGCACGGCCTCGACCTGGTCGCCGAGGGCGCCGACCTCGTGGACGTCGGCGGCGAGTCCACCCGCCCGGGCGCCCGCCGCGTCGACGAGGACGAGGAGCTCAGGCGCGTCATCCCCGTCGTACGAGGACTCGCCTCCGAAGGCGTGACGATCTCGGTCGACACCATGCGGGCCTCCGTCGCCGAGCAGTCCCTCGCCGCGGGCGCCTCCCTGGTCAACGACGTGAGCGGCGGCCTCTCCGACCCGGAGATGGTCCCGGTCGTCGCCGCCACGGGAGCGCCCTTCGTCGTGATGCACTGGCGGGGCCTCCTGGAGGGCACCAATGTGCCCGGCACCTACGAGGACGTCGTCTCCGAAGTCGTGAACGAGCTCCACGCGCGCGTGGAGGCCGCCATCGAGGGCGGCATCGCCCCCGACCGCATCGTCCTCGACCCGGGCCTCGGCTTCTCCAAGAACGCCGAGCACGACCTCTCCCTGCTCGCCCACCTCGACCGGTTGCACGCGCTCGGCCACCCCGTCCTCGTCGCGGCCTCCCGCAAGCGGTTCCTCGGCCACGTACTGGCCGGCGAACAGGGCGCCCCGCCGCCCGCCCGCGAGCGGGACGCCGCCACCGCCGCCGTCTCCGCGCTCGCCGCGCAGGCGGGCGCCTGGGCCGTACGCGTCCACGAGGTGCGGGCCACCGCCGACGCCGTCCGCGTGGCACGCGCGGTCGAAGGAGCCCAGTGACCGAGGCCGACGTCCAAGCCGTCGACACCGCCAACCGCACCTACTACGAAGCCGTCGAACGCGGCGCCTTCGAGGAACTCACCGCCCTGTGGCTCGCCCCCGAGGACGCCGAATACGCCGAGGACGCCGACCCGGACGAGGCCGAGGACACCTCCGTCAGCTGCGTGCACCCCGGCTGGCCGGTGCTCACGGGCCGGGGCGAGGTGCTCCGCTCGTACGCGCTGATCATGGCGAACACCGAGTACATCCAGTTCTTCCTGACCGATGTGCACATCAGCGTGGTCGCCGACACCGCCCTGGTGACCTGCACGGAGAACATCCTCAGCGGCGGCCCCGCCCCCAAGGAGGGCGACGAGCTCGGCCCGCTCGTCGGACAGCGCGTCGTCGCCACCAATGTGTTCCGGCGCACCCGCGACGGCTGGAAGATCTGGTCGCACCACGCCTCCCCCGTCCTCGCGGAATCGGATGACGAATCCGACGAGATGGGCAACGGGGACGACGACGTCTCACCCGCCTGAAATCCGGATGCGAGGTTGCGCTCTCGACGGCCTGGGTATGGGCGGCTACCAGCAGAGAGTGCACCGTGGGGCCGGTGTGCCGGGTGGGATCAGTCATAGCCCCCGCGGACCGGTGCTGTCAGTGCCCGAAGGTAGATTCGATCGAGGCCGGGACATCGACCGCACATCGGTGGGACCGGCCGTCACCAACGACAGCAGGAGTGATTCGCGTGGATCGTGTCGCGCTGCGCGGCCTCAAGGCCCGTGGGCACCATGGCGTCTTCCCCAAGGAACGCGAGGAGGGTCAGACCTTCATCGTGGACCTGGTGCTCGGCCTGGACACGCGAGCGGCCGCGGCCGACGACGACCTGGCGAAGACCGTGCACTACGGCATCGTGGCGGAGGAGGTCGTGGCCGTTGTCGCGGGCGACCCCGTGGATCTCATCGAGACACTCGCCGAGCGCATCGCCCAGACCTGCCTGAAGCACGAGGGCGTCCAGGAGGTCGAGGTCTGCGTCCACAAGCCGGACGCGCCGATCACCGTGCCCTTCGACGACGTGACCGTCACCATCACCCGGAGCCGAGTATGAACAAAACTCCGTTCGACCCGACCGTCCAGCCGGTGCCGACTTCCGTGGTGGAGCAGGTCGACGCCGCCGACACCACGCTCTCCAACCCCAAGCGCGCCGTGATCTCCCTCGGCGCGAACCTGGGCAACCGCCTGGAGACCCTCCAGGGCGCCGTCGACGCCCTGGAGGACACCCCCGGAGTCCGCGTCAAGGCCGTCTCGCCCGTCTACGAGACGGAGCCCTGGGGCGTCGACCCGGACAGCCAGCCCTCGTACTTCAACGCCGTCGTCGTCCTGAAGACGACGCTGCCGCCCTCCTCGCTCCTGGAGCGCGCGCACGCCGTCGAGGAGGCCTTCCACCGGGTACGGGACGAGCGCTGGGGCGCCCGCACCATCGACGTCGACATCGTCGCGTACGCCGATGTGGTCTCGGACGACCCGTACCTCACGCTCCCCCACCCGCGGGCCCACGAGCGGGCCTTCGTGCTCGTCCCGTGGCACGACGTGGAGCCGGAGGCCCAGCTCCCGGGGCACGGCGCGGTCGCCCAGCTGCTCGACGCCGTGACCCGCACGGGCGTCGCGGCACGCGCCGACCTGGAACTCCGCCTCCCCGAGTAGTCGTTAGGGTCTACCGGACACGGTTAACGGCCCGAACAACAGGGCCAAGACGGACAAGGGGCGACCAACCGGGATGAAGCAACTGCGCATCAGGACGCTGGTCGGCCTCTTCGTCGTCGCCGGAGTGCTGTCCTGGGCGGGCGCCCGCCTGTGGGACTCGCTCGGCACGCTGCCGAAGGTCCCGCTGGCCGCGCCCATCGTGCTGGCCGTGATCGCCGTCGTGCTGCTCGCGACGGCCCTGTCCATCCGCTCCCGGCTGCGCGCACAGCGGGAGCGCCGCCCCGAGGCCAAGGGCGTCGACCCCATGATGGCGGCGCGCGCCCTGGTCTTCGGCCAGGCCAGCGCGCTGGTCGCCGCGCTGGTGGCGGGCATGTACGGCGGAACCGGCGTCTTCCTGCTGGAGTCCCTGGACGTCCCGGCCCGCCGCGACCAGGCGATCTACGCCGGGCTCTCGGTGCTCGCCGGCATCGGCGTCATCGCGGCGGCCATCTTCCTGGAGCGCGTCTGCAAGCTCCCGGAGGACGAAGACCCCGAAGAGGCGGCCCCGGCCGCCTAGGGTCCTCGCGCGCCCCGCAGTCGCGTATCAGCGACCGATGATCAGGCTCATCGCCTCGCTGCGGGTCGCCGGGTCCCGCAGCTGACCGCGCACCGCAGACGTGATCGTCTTCGCGCCGGGCTTGCGCACCCCGCGCATCGACATGCACATGTGCTCGCACTCCACGACGACGATCACACCGCGCGGCTCCAGGATCTCCATCAGGGAGTCCGCGATCTGTGTCGTCAGACGCTCCTGCACCTGCGGACGGCGCGCGTACACGTCGACCAGCCGGGCCAGCTTCGACAGGCCCGTGATCTTGCCGTCGGCGGACGGGATGTAGCCGACGTGGGCAACCCCGACGAAGGGGACCAGGTGGTGCTCGCAGCTGCTCTGCACCTCGATGTCCTTCACCAGGACCATCTCGTCGTGCCCGAGGTCGAACGTCGTCGTCAGGACGTCCGCGGGCTGCTGCCACAGGCCCGCGAATATCTCCTTGTACGCGCGGGCGACCCGCCCCGGGGTCTCCCGAAGGCCCTCGCGTTCCGGGTCCTCGCCGACCGCGATGAGCAGCTCACGCACGGCGTTCTCGGCCCGCTTCTCGTCGAACTCGCCGATCGAGCCCTCACCGTCCAGCGTCACCGCGTCGGTCATCTGGTGCCTCTTTCTCTACTTACATCCCCGCGCGGCAGCGCAAAGGCCGCGTCCCCCACACCGTAAAGCGTGGGGGACGCGGCCTGCATTCCGGGTCTGGCCTGCCCAATGAGGGCGGGGTCAGCTCTCGGGGCGCTCTTCCTTCACCGTGTCCACCGGGGTGGTGGTCTCGATGGCGGGCGTCGCTCCGTTCGCCCCGTTCGTCAGTGAGAGCTCCTTGGGGGAGAGCACCGGCGGGCGGGTCGAGGGGGTACGGCGGTTGGAGCCGGTCCACGCGGGGCGGGCCGGGCGCTTCACGATCGGAGTGAAGATCTCGGCGATCTGCTCCTTGTTCAGCGTCTCCTTCTCGAGCAGCGCGAGGACCAGGTTGTCGAGAACGTCGCGGTTCTCGACGAGGATCTCCCAGGCCTCGTTGTGCGCGGTCTCGATGAGCTTCTTGACCTCTTCGTCGACGAGCGCGGCGACCTCTTCCGAGTAGTCGCGCTGGTGACCCATCTCGCGGCCCAGGAAGGGCTCGGAGTTGTCGCCGCCGAATTTGATCGCGCCGAGCCGCTCGGTCATGCCGTACTGCGTGACCATCGCGCGGGCCGTGCCAGTGGCCTTCTCGATGTCGTTCGCGGCACCCGTGGTCGGGTCGTGGAAGACGAGCTCCTCGGCCGCGCGCCCGCCCAGCATGTAGGCGAGCTGGTCGAGCATCTCGTTACGCGTGGTCGAGTACTTGTCCTCTTCCGGGAGCACCATCGTGTACCCGAGCGCGCGGCCGCGGGACAGGATCGTGATCTTGTGGACCGGGTCGGAGTTCGGCGAGGCCGCCGCGACCAGGGCGTGACCGCCCTCGTGGTACGCGGTGATCTTCTTTTCCTTGTCCGACATGATCCGGGTCCGCTTCTGCGGGCCCGCGACCACACGGTCGATCGCCTCGTCGAGCATCTGGTTGTCGACCAGCTTCCGGTCCGAGCGGGCCGTCAGCAGAGCGGCCTCGTTCAGCACGTTGGCGAGATCGGCACCGGTGAAGCCCGGCGTACGGCGGGCGACGGCCGACAGGTCGACGTCCGGAGTGACCGGCTTGCCCTTCTGGTGAACCTTGAGGATCTCCAGACGGCCCTGCATGTCCGGACGGTCGACCGCGATCTGGCGGTCGAAACGGCCGGGACGCAGCAGCGCCGGGTCGAGGATGTCGGGCCGGTTCGTGGCGGCGATCAGGATGACGCCGCCCTTCACGTCGAAGCCGTCCATCTCGACGAGCAGCTGGTTGAGCGTCTGCTCGCGCTCGTCGTGTCCACCGCCGAGTCCGGCACCACGGTGCCGGCCGACCGCGTCGATCTCGTCGACGAAGACGATCGCCGGAGCGTTCGCCTTGGCCTGCTCGAAGAGGTCGCGGACACGGGAGGCACCGACACCGACGAACATCTCGACGAAGTCGGAACCGGAGATCGAGTAGAACGGAACGCCGGCCTCGCCCGCGACAGCGCGCGCGAGCAGCGTCTTGCCCGTTCCGGGCGGGCCGTACAGGAGTACGCCCTTGGGAATCTTGGCGCCGACAGCCTGGAACTTGGCCGGTTCCTGGAGGAACTCCTTGATCTCGTGGAGCTCCTCGACGGCCTCGTCGCTGCCGGCGACGTCGGAGAACGTCGTCTTGGGGGTGTCCTTGGTGATGAGCTTGGCCTTGGACTTCCCGAACTGCATGACTCGGGAGCCGCCGCCCTGCATCTGATTCATCAGGAACAGGAACACGACGACGATGAGAACGAAGGGCAGCAGCGAGAGCAGGATGCCCACGAAGGGGTTCTGCTTCGAGGGCGAGACGGTGTACCCGTCCGGAATCTGCTTGTCCTCGAACTTGGCCTGAAGAGTCTTGGCCACGTCGACGCCCTGGTCGCCGATGTAGCTGGCCTGGATCTTGTCCGAGCCGTCGACCTTCTGGCCGTCCTTCAGCTCGACCTTGATCGTGCTCTCATCGCCTGTGGTCAGCTTGGCCGAGTCCACTTTGTTGTCGTTGATGGCCTGAATGACCTGGCCGGTGTCCACCGTCTTGTAGCCGCCGGACGAACCGACGACCTGCATCAACACGACCACGGCAAGGACGGCCAGCACGATCCACATGACCGGCCCACGGAAGTATCGCTTCACGTCCATCCATACGGAGCGGTGTCGCCCCGTCCCTCCTGCCATAGTGAGTTTGATAAGGCTGTTTGGAGCTCTTGGTGCTGTTGTAGCCAATTGAAGAACTGTTCTTCGGACGGTACCCCAGCATTGTCACCCGAAGCCGCAGGGGACGAGCGGGAATCTGCCCTTCGCATGCTCCAACGGCGGGAGACCCGCGAGGGTTCCCGTCCCCGCGATCAGGACTGACGACTCCTCAGCCGCCATAGACGTGCGGCGCGAGGGTGCCGACGAACGGCAGGTTCCGGTACTTCTCCGAGTAGTCCAGGCCGTAACCGACCACGAACTCGTTCGGGATGTCGAAGCCGACCCACTTCACGTCGATGTCGACCTTGGCCGCCTCCGGCTTGCGCAGCAGCGTGCACACCTCAAGGGAGGCGGGCTCGCGCGAACCGAGGTTGGTGAGCAGCCAGGACAGCGTCAGACCGGAGTCGATGATGTCCTCGACGATCAGGACGTGCTTGTCCTTGATGTCGGTGTCGAGGTCCTTGAGGATCCGCACGACGCCGGAGGACTGGGTGCCCGAGCCGTACGAGGACACCGCCATCCAGTCCATGGTGAGCGGGGTGGACAAGGCGCGAGCCAGGTCGGCCATGACCATCACGGCACCCTTGAGGACCCCGACGATCAGCAGGTCCTTGCCCGCGTACTCCGCGTCGATCTTCGCGGCCAGCTCGGCCAGCTTCGCGTCGATCTCTTCTTTGGTGATGAGCACCGATTGAAGGTCGGTGCCCATGTCTTTCGCGTCCACCCGCATCACTTTCGGTCGTCCCACCGGCCGCCGCGACGTGACCGTCGAGTCAGCCTTGCCGGATCACCAGTCTGCCACCCTGCCGCTGAGCGAGAACTTTGCCCGGCAGATTGATCTCTCCCTGGCCCCGCCACCCGGTGATCAGGCGGTCGATCTCCTCGATGTGCCGGGCGAACAGCGCTCCGGCAGGGGCGCCGGCCTCGATGGCCGTCCTGCGCAGGATTCTGCGGCGTACGGCGGGCGGCAGGGCGTACAGCTTGGCGCATTCGAGGAGTCCGGCCGCGTCCCGTACGGAATCGGCGGCGTCGCGGGCCCAGGTGTCGAGTGCGTCGGCATCGTCGCGCGACAACTGGGCCGTCCGGGCGAGAGCCTCGACGACGCCTTTGCCGAGCGCCTTCTCCAGGGCGGGCAGGCCCTCGTGGCGGAGTCTGGACCGGGTGTAGGACGGGTCGGTGTTGTGCGGGTCGTCCCAGACGGGCAGGTGCTGGACGAGGCAGGCCTTGCGGGCGGTCTGCCGGTCGAGCGTGAGGAAGGGGCGTCGGTAGCGGCCGCCGGCGCCCGACGTCGCGGCCATCCCGGACAGGGAGCGGATGCCGGAGCCGCGGGCGAGGCCGAGCAGGACCGTCTCCGCCTGGTCGTCGCGCGTGTGGCCGAGCAGGACGGCGGCGGCGCCGTGGTGCGCCGCGGCGGCGTCGAGGGCGGCGTAGCGGGCGTCGCGGGCGGCGGCCTCGGGCCCACCGCCGCGGCCCACATCGACGGCGACGGATTCGACGGGCTTCAGGCCGAGGGCGGCCAGGCGCAGGACGACGTCCTCGGCGCGGGCGTCGGAGCCGGGTTGCAAGCCGTGGTCGACGGTGATGCCACCGGCGCGGATGCCGAGTTTGGGGGCCTCGAAGGCGAGGGCGGAGGCGAGGGCCATGGAGTCGGCTCCGCCGGAGCAGGCGACGAGCACCACGGGCTCGGTGTCCGGCCGGGAGTCGTTGAGGATGTCGTGGAGGACGCGGCGGACCGCCAGGCGTATCGCCGCGACCGCAGGATGGGGACCCATGTCCGGTTCCCTTCATTCCGTTGTCTGGGGGGTGGGCGCTGCTGGACAACTCGAACCGGACCAGCGCCGGCCGGCCCGGCTCATTCGCTCAACGGTGACCGGGTGAGATCGGTCACGCAGAGTGTGTCGATGGTGACAGAGCCGAGCGGTTCCCCGAGCATTGCACGCCAGCCCACGGCCTACGGTCCCTCGGATGGGTGATCCTGGGCAATTATGGGCGTGCCTTACGGAGCTTCCTGAGCGCCGTCCGACTTGTTGTGCACCCGCGCGACCCAGTCCGCCGGTTTGGCGATCTCCGCCTTCGTCGGCAGCGTGTTGGGAGACGTCCAGACGCGGTTGAAGCCGTCCATGCCGACCTCGTCGACGACGGCCCTGACGAACTTCTCGCCGTCGCGGTACTGGCGCAGCTTGGCGTCGAGACCGAGCAGCTTGCGCAGGGCCAGGTCGAGCCGTGAGGCCCCCTTCTGCCTGCGCTGTTGGAACTTCTCGCGGATCTCCTCGACGGACGGCACGACGGCCGGTCCCACACCGTCCATCACGTAGTCGGCGTGCCCTTCGAGGAGCGACATGACGGCGGTGAGGCGGGCGAGGATGTCGCGCTGCGCCGGGGTCTGCACCAGTTCGACGAGCGAGCGGCCGCCGTCGGCTCCCTCTTCGACATCGCCCTCGGGGCGCCCTCCCGCGAGCGACTGGGCCGCTTCCCGTACGCGCTCCAGGAACGTCGTCGGGTCGACCTCGGTCTCCTCCAGGAATGACTGGATCTCGCCCTCCAGGTGGTCGCGCAGCCAGGGCACGGCCGTGAACTGGGTGCGGTGCGTCTCCTCGTGGAGGCAGACCCAGAGCCTGAAGTCGTGCGGTTCCACGTCGAGTTCGCGCTCCACGTGCACGATGTTCGGCGCGACCAGCAGGAGCCTGCCGCCGCCGTTCGGCGCGGCGGGGAGGTCACGGGTGGCGGGGGCGAAGGTCTCGTACTGGCCGAGGACGCGGGAGGACAGGAACGAGAGCAGCATGCCCAGTTCGACGCCCGTGACCTTGCCGCCGACCGCGCCGAGCATCGCGGGTCCGGGGCCCGAACCGCGCCGCTCGTTCATCTTGTCGAGCAGCGGCCTGAGCACCTCGCGGAAGCCCGCGACGTTGGCCTTCACCCAGCCGGCCCGGTCGACCACGAGCACCGGGGTGTCGTGCTCGGAGTCCGTGGCCATGCGCGTGTACGCGCGTACGTGCTCCTCGGACGCCTTGGCGTGCCGGCGCAGCTCCGCCACGACGGCCCGTGCCTCGTCCCGACTGACTTCGGGACCTGGTCGTACCAGTCGGGTCGCGGTCGCCACCGCGAGGTTCCAGTCGACCATTCCCGAAGATGCCGCACCGCCGAGGCTCGTCATGCGTCAACGGTACGTGACCTCTCGCGTACCGGAAGGGGGGTTGGCCCCGGAGCGCCGCCCCACTTCTGCCCCTGGAAACCCTTAAGGGTTCACCTGCAGCCGCAGTTGGCGACGGAGGAGGCGAGGCGGTCGAGGGCCGACTGGGCGGCCTTGGGGTCATTGGCGCCCTCCGTCATGAAGGCGAAGACGAGGAGGCGGCCATCGGCGTCGACGACCGTCCCGGCGAGCGTGTTGACCCCGGTGAGGGTGCCGGTCTTGGCGCGTACCAGGCCTGTTCCGGAGGCGACGGCCGCGTCCTCGTAGCGGCTCGCGAGGGTTCCGGTGAAGCCGGCGACCGGCAGGCCCGTGAGGACGGAGCGCAGCTCCGGGCGGGACGGGTCGGCGGCCTTGGCGAGCAGGCCGGTAAGCAGGTCGACGGAGATCTTGTCGGCGCGGTCGAGGCCGCTGCCGTCGGCGAAATGGGCGTCCTTGAGCGGTAGCCGGAGCTTCCCGAGCTGCTTCTCGACGGCCTTGCCCGCGCCGTCGAAGTCGTGGCTCCCGCCCGCGGCGATCGCGGTCTGCCGGGCGAGCGCCTCGGCGATGTCGTTGTCGCTGTGCGTCAGCATCCGCTCGACGAGCGCGGAGAGCGGCGGCGAGGACACCTTCGCGAGCTTCCGCGCCCGTTCGGACGCCTTGCCGGAGGCCGGGTCGCCCTTGGTCCTGATGCCGCGCTCGCCGAGCATGTCCGCGAACTTCTTCGCCGCGGCCGCCGCCGGATCGCCCTCCCGCGCGGCCGGCCCGCTGTCGGAGTCGTCGGTGCGGGCCTCGTCGGCCATCAGCGGGGTGACCCGGGCGAGGTTCTCGTTGGGGCCGATGGGGTGGATGTCGGGGCCCGAGTACAGCGAGGTGTCGTACGTGAGGGTGACCTCGCCGATGTCGAGCCGCTTGAGGTCCTTGGCGGTCTCGTCGGCGAGGGTTCCCAGGTCGGCGGCGCCGTAGGGGTTCTTTTCGCGGGCGGTCAGGGTCGGATCGCCGCCGCCCACCAGAATCAGCTTCTTGGAGTCCTTCTCCAGGGCCGTACGGGTGGCGATGCGGTGGTCGGGGCCCGCGGCCGAGAGGGCCGCGACCGCCGTGGCCAGCTTCGTCGTGGACGCCGGGGTGAGCGTGTCGCCCGGTGACCGTCCGTAGAGCCGCTTCCCTGTGACGGCGTCGACGACGGCGGCCGTGCGCCGGCCGCCGAGCGCGGTGCCCTTCAGGAGCGGGTCGAGCACGTCGGCCAGGGCGCTCTTCGTGGGGCCCGGCACGGCCGCGCCGGGGGCCGCGAGCACCACGGGCGCGCTCGGCGCCGCCTCGGCCGCACCGCCGTGATCTGCGCCACCTCCGGCCTCCGAGGAGGCGGCCCGGTCGGCCTCGGCCTTACGCTGACCGGAAGCGTCCCAGGGACCGGCCGCGACCGCCACGACGGCCGCGAGGGCGAGACCCACCGCCGTCGCACCCACCGTGACGTGCTTGGTCTTGGATCCGGCAACAGTCTTCGCCGCACTCTTCACGAGCTGCGAAGCCTTCGGCTCCGGCACCGCGGACCAGCCCCTTTCGCGATCACACATCTGCGTAGGGGACACTTAACCACCAGACGTTTGTGTTGATCATTGAGGAGCCACCGGTGGAGTTCGACGTCCTGATCGAGATCCCGAAGGGATCGCGGAACAAGTACGAGGTCGACCACGAGTCCGGTCGTATCCGCCTCGACCGTCGTCTGTTCACGTCGACCGCCTACCCCGCGGACTACGGCTACGTCGAGGACACCCTCGGCGAGGACGGCGACCCGCTGGACGCCCTGGTCATCCTGGACGAGCCGACGTTCCCGGGCTGCCTCATCAAGTGCCGTGTGATCGGCATGTTCCGGATGACGGACGAGGCCGGCGGCGACGACAAGCTGCTGTGCGTCCCGGCGACGGACCCGCGGATGGAGCACCTGCGCGACATCCAGCACGTCTCGGAGTTCGACCGCCTGGAGATCCAGCACTTCTTCGAGGTCTACAAGGACCTGGAGCCCGGCAAGTCCGTCGAGGGCGCCGACTGGGTCGGCCGTACCGAGGCCGAGGCCGAGATCGAGCGTTCCTACAAGCGCGCTCAGGACAACGGCGGCCACTGAGTCCCCAGCGTTCACATCCGGGCCGCCCCCCTGGGGCGGCCCGTTCGCGTATCTGTGCGCATACTGAGGCGTACGTGCGGTGACACGGATCCGCAGTGACGCGAAGGGTGAGGAACGACAGAGGTGACGGAGCGGGAATCCGAGGCCCCCGAGGACCGCAAGCCGCAGTCCGACGAGGCGCGCAGCGCGTTCACGCAGCCCATCGGGATCATCACGCCGCCCCCGGTGGTCGACGAGGAGTCGTCGACCACCTCGGAGTTCGCGGTCCCCAATGGGCTCAACGTGCAGGCGACGGAGCCGGTGGACACGGAGGGCTCCGCGTTCACGCGACCGCGGACCTACAGCGCCCGTGAGTCGCCGGCCGCGTTCACCCCGCCGCACGGCATCCCCATGGTCAGGCTGACCAAGGAGGCGCCCTGGCAGGACCGGATGCGCACCATGCTGCGGATGCCGGTCGCCGAGCGGCCGGCCCCCGATCTGGTGCAGAAGCACGACGCCGAGACCGGCCCCGCCGTTCCGCGCGTGCTCGACCTGACGCTGCGTATCGGGGAGCTGCTGCTGGCCGGTGGTGAGGGCGCCGAGGACGTGGAAGCGGCGATGTTCGCCGTGTGCCGGTCCTACGGGCTCGACCGCTGCGAGCCGACAGTAACGTTCACTCTGCTGTCGATCAGCTTCCAGCCGTCCCTGGTGGACGACCCGGTGACGGCCTCGCGCACCGTGCGGCGCCGCGGCACCGACTACACGCGCCTCGCGGCCGTGTACCGGCTCGTCGACGACATCAGCGACGAGGAGGCCGACGTCTCCCTGGAGGAGGCCTACCGGCGCCTCGCCGAGATCCGCAGGAACCGGCACCCCTACCCGGGCTGGGCGCTCACCGCGGCGAGCGGGCTGCTCGCCGGGTCCGCCTCGATCCTGGTCGGCGGTAACGCGCTGGTGTTCGTCGTCGCCGCGATAGGCGCGATGCTCGGCGACCGTCTCGCGTGGCTCTGCGCGGGGCGCGGGTTCCCGGAGTTCTACCAGTTCACGGTGGCCGCGATGCCGCCCGCCGCGATGGGCATCGCGCTGACGCTGGCGCACGACTACGTAGACGTGCGGGCGTCCGCGGTGATCACCGGTGGGCTGTTCGCTCTGCTCCCCGGGCGGGCACTCGTGGCCGGTGTGCAGGACGGTCTGACCGGCTTCTACATCACGGCCGCGGCCCGCCTCCTGGAAGTCATGTACTTCTTCGTGGGCATCGTCATCGGCGTCCTGATCATGCTCTACGTAGGCGTGCAGTTGGACGCGCAGCTCGACCCGGAGGAGGCGCTGGGGTCCAACAACCGGCCCATCTGGCAGATCCTCGCGTCGATGTCACTGTCGCTCGCGTTCGCCGTCCTGCTGCAGCAGGAGCGCAAGACGGTGATCGCCGTGACGCTCAACGGCGGGGTCGCGGGCGCGATCTTCGGGGCGCTGCACTACCAGGGCGGGATCTCGCCGGTGGCCGCGACGGCCGCGGCGGCGGGGCTCGTGGGCCTGTTCGGGCAGCTCTTCTCGCGGTACCAGTTCGCGTCGGCGCTGCCGTACGTCACGGCCGCGATCGGCCCGCTGCTGCCGGGTTCGGCGACGTACTTCGGTCTGCTCGCGATCGCCCACAGCGATGTGAACAACGGGCTCACGTTTCTGTCCAAGGCGGCCGCGCTGGCCCTCGCCATCGCGATCGGCGTGAACCTCGGTGGCGAGATCTCCCGCCTGTTCCTGCAAGGGCCGGGCGCCGCTGGACGGCGCGCGGCCAAGCGCACGAGGGGCTTCTAGCGCTTCGCGTGGCGGCGCCGCGTGGGCGCCGACGGGGGTTCCCCGGCCTCTCCCGCCTGCTCGGACCGGGCGGCCGCCTTCTTCGACTTGCTGCGGGCCCGCAGGAACTCGATCGCGATCGGCACCACCGAGATCAGGACGATCAGGATCAGGATCGCCTCGATGTTCTTGTGCACGAACTCGATGTTGCCGAGCCAGGAGCCGAGCAGCGTCACGCCCGCGCCCCACAGCACGCCGCCGATCACGTTGAACGTGAGGAACGAGCGGTACCGCATGCCCGAGACGCCCGCGATGATCGGCGTGAACGTACGGACGATGGGCACGAAGCGGGCCAGGACCAGGGACTTGGGGCCGTGCTTCTCGAAGAACTCGTGCGCCTTCGTGACGTTCTCCTGCTTGAAGAGCCGGGAGTCCTCGCGCTTGAAGAGGGACGGGCCGACCTTCTTGCCGAACATGTAGCCCGCCTGGTCGCCCAGGATCGCCGCGACGCAGATCAGCCCGACCGCCCCCCACAGCGGGAAGTCCAGCTGCTTCGAAGTGATCAGCAGACCCGTGGTGAAGAGCAGCGAGTCGCCCGGCAGGAAGAAGCCGATCAGCAGGCCCGACTCGGCGAACACGATCAGCAGCAGGCCCCAGATGCCGAACGTGTTCAGCAGATAGTCCGGGTCCAGCCAGCTTGGTCCTAGAGCAAGCGTCATCACGGGTCCGGACTCCTGAGGGGCTTCGGCGACAAAGGCAGGGCAAGGCAATGGCGATGCAAAGTTATCAACGCCGGTCGTCCCTGCCAGGTTCCAGTGGTCCCCTCAGGATGCACTGTGCGGAAACCGTGGCATACCTGTGGTTCAGCCGTTCCGTACCGAGTTCGCCTGGATCGCGGCGCTCAGATGGTCGGCGACGCCCTCGCCCATGGCGTCGTAGTACGCCTTGAAGCGCTCGTCGGCCACGTACATGGCGCCGAGGCAGGCGTGCATCTCGTGCGGGCAGTCGTAGAACCACCGCGAGATCTGGCCGCGGTGTTCCTCGGCCAGGTCCATGGCGCGCTCGCCGTCCGCCGGTTCTCCGGCCGTGACGAGGGCCACGTAGCGCGCGAGCCAGTCGTCGTTCTCGGTCTTCATGCGCAGCCAGTCCTCCTTGGAGTACGTCGCTGCCCTGCGCTGCGACTCGGCGTACGCCGCCGTGCCGCCCCAGCGCTGCTCGGTCTCCTCGGAGTACTCCTCCGGGTCCTTGTCCCCGAAGACCTCGAAGCGCTCTTCCGGTGTGAGCTGGATGCCCATCTTCTGTGCCTCCATGGCGTGTTCGACGGCTTCGGCCATCTTCTGCAGTTTCTCGATGCGGACGGTCAGCAGTTCGTGCTGGCGCCGCAGGTGTTCGCGCGGGTCGGATTCCGGGTCGTCCAGCAGGGCCTGGATCTCGTCGAGCGGGAAGCCGAGTTCCCGGTAGAAGAGGACCTGTTGGAGCCGGTCGAGGTCGGCCTCGCCGTACCGGCGGTGGCCCGCCGTGCTGCGCTCGCTCGGGGTGAGCAGGCCGATCTCGTCGTAGTGGTGCAGGGTGCGCACCGTGGTTCCGGCGAAGCGGGCGACCTGACCCACGGAGTAGCTCATCCGCCGCACCTCCTTTCTCGTACGTGATTCAGCTTGGGTCCTCACGTGACGTGAGGTGCAAGTCGTTTCCTTCGACGGATTCTCGGGGTGTTATGCCTTTTATGTCCGCCTAAAGTGGCGCCGTGAGCACGCATACCGAGATCGAACCGCCGCCCCCGCCCGCCGTGTCCGCTCGCACCTTGCTGCCATTCGTCCTACCCGCGCTGGTGGTGGGTGTCGGATGCAGCGTGCTGTTCCTCGCGCTCGACTGGATCGCGGAGAAGCTGGCGCATCTGGTGTGGGAGGAGCTGCCCGACGCGCTCGGCATCGGCGGCTACTCCGCGCTGTGGATCATCGTGATGCTGACCCTCACGGGCGTCCTCGTCGGGCTCGTGGTCTGGAAGGTGCCGGGGCACGCGGGCCCCGACCCGGCGACGATGGGGCTGGGCGGCGAGGCCCCGCTGCCGCCGTACGTGCTGCCGGGGCTCGCGCTCGCCGCGGCGCTGATGCTGGCCGGCGGGCCGAGCCTGGGCCCGGAGAACCCGATCATCGCGGTGAACGTGGGACTCGCGTTCTGGCTCGGCAAGAAGCTGGTGCCGAACTCGCAGGCGACGATGTGGGTGAGCCTGGCGACGGCGGCGACCATCGGCGCCCTGTTCGGTACGCCGATCGCGGCCGCGCTGCTCGTCTCGGAGGCGCTGGCCGGGAAGGCGATGCCGATGAAGGGCTCGCTGTGGGACAACATGTTCGGGCCGCTGCTCGCGGCGGCCGCGGGCTCCATGACCACTGCCCTGATCGCCTCGCCCACTTTCGACCTGGGACTGCCGCCCTTGAGCGACCCCGGCTGGGCCGACCTCCTGTCGTCGATCGTGATCGCGTGCGCGGCCGCGGTGTTCGCGATGACCGCCGTGTACGCCTTCCCCTACGTGCACCGCGCCTTCGGCCGCCTCGGCCACCCGATGCTGACGCTGCCGCTGGGCGGGCTCGTGCTCGGCCTGCTCGGGGCGCTCGGCGGCGAACTGACGCTGTTCAAGGGGCTCGCGGAGGTCAAGGAGATCGCCGGGTCGCCGGACGACTGGTCGGCCGGGGAGTTCGCCCTGATGACCGTGGTGAAGCTGGCGGCGCTGCTCGTCGCCGCCACGTGCGGGTTCCGGGGCGGGCGGATCTTCCCCGCCGTCTTCGTGGGCGCGGCCTTCGGCCTCTTCGCGCACGCGCTCGTGCCCGGCGTGAACCCGTCGGTCGGCATCGCGGCCGGCGTGCTCGGGGTACTCCTCGCGGTCACCCGCCAGGGCTGGGTCAGCCTGTTCACGGCGGCCGTCCTGGTGGCGTCCCCCGCGATCATCGCCCTGATGTGCATCGCCTCACTGCCCGCCTGGCTGCTGGTGACGGGTCGGCCGCAGATGCAGCTGTCGGAGGACGGGGCGGCGATCCGCTGAGGGCGTCGAGCCGGGGCTCCAGGGCCTGGGCCCCAGAGCCTGGGCCCTACCGGCTCAGCCCCGCGAACCTCCGTACCGCCAGCGGGAAGAAGACCGCCACCAGGCCCACCGGCCACGCCACCGCCAGCCACACCTCGTCCGCGCCGCCCGGGTTGCCGAAGAGGTGGCGGACCGAGGAGGCCGTGGCCGACATCGGGTTCCACTCGACCACCGCGCCCAGCCAGTTGGGCATGGTCGACGGCACCGTAAAGGCGTTGGAGAGGAACCCGACCGGCCACACCAGGATCTGCACGGCCTGCACCAGCTCCGGCTTCCCCGCCACCATGGCCAGCCAGATGCCCATCCACAGCATCGCGAAGCGCAGCAGGAGCAGCAGCCCGAAGGCCCCGAGCACCGCGCCGACCGAGCCGTGCACCCGCCAGCCCAGCGCGAGGCCGACCCCGGCCATGACCGCGATCGACGCCGCCGACTGCAGCATGTCCGCCACCGAACGGCCCACCAGGACCGCCCCGTTGGTCATCGGCATGGACCGGAACCGGTCGATCACCCCCTTGTTGAGGTCCTGCGTGATCGCCACCATCGTCGACTCCAGGCCGAACGCCATGGTCAGCGCGAGCATGCCGGGCACGAGGAAGTCGACATAGTCGCCCTCGACGCCCTTGCCGCCCCCGATCAGGTAGCCGAACATCACGAGCAGCATCACAGGGAAGACCAGGCCGACCACGACCTGGACCGGTTGCCGCCCCCAGTGGGCGAGTTCACGCCGGGTCATCGTCCAGGAGTCGGCGACCGCCCAGCTCATCGACGTACTCATGCGGGGACCTCCGTCAGGTGCAGGAACACCTCGTCGAGCGTGGGGCGGCGCAGCGCCACGTCCTCCGCCTCGACACCGGTCTCCTGAAGGGCTCGTACGACATCGGTGAGCGCGTGCATCCGGTCGTTCACCGGAGCGCTCACCAGGCGGCGGTCCGCGTCGACCGTGGCGCCCGCGGGCAGCATCGAGGCGACCAGCGGCAGCTGCGCCGCGTCCCTGACCACCACGTCGATCCGGTCACCGCCCAGCTTCGCCTTCAGCTCGTCGGGGCTGCCGTCCGCCACGACCCGGCCCCGGTCGACCACCGAGACCCGGTCGGCCAGCTGGTCCGCCTCCTCCAGGTACTGCGTGGTCAGCAGCACCGTCGTGCCGCCGCCGACCAGTGAGCGCACCGCATCCCAGACCTCGGCGCGGCCGCGCGGGTCGAGGCCGGTCGTCGGCTCGTCGAGGAAGAGGACTTCGGGGTCGGTGATCAGCGACGCGGCGAGGTCGAGGCGGCGCCGCATGCCGCCGCTATAGGCCTTGACCGCCTTGCGGCCGGTGTCGGCCAGGCCGAAGCGGGCCAGGAGTTCGTCGGCCCGCACGCCCGCGCGCCCGGCCCCCAGGCGGTGGAGCCTGCCGAACATCTCCAGGTTCTGCCGGCCGCTCAACTCCTCGTCGAGCGCCGCGTGCTGACCGAGCAGGCCGATGCGGTGGCGGACCTCGTCCGGGGCGCGTCGCACATCGTGGCCCGCCACCTCGACGCGGCCCTCGTCGGCCCTCAGCAGCGTCGTCATGATGCGTACGGCGGTGGTCTTGCCCGCCCCGTTCGGCCCGAGCACGCCGTGCACGGTGCCCCGGCCCACCGCCAGGTCCAGGCCGTCGAGTGCCGCCTTCTCCCCGTACCGCTTCCGCACTCCCTCGGCGACGATCGCGTCCGTCATCCGCGCTCCCTCCGTTGCCCGGCCGTCACACGCCCGGCCGCCATAGTCAAACTTGACTAGATGGGCGAAGGTAAGGGAAGCGAGGTCATTCGTCAAACTTGATTAGCGATCGTTCGCCGCGGGCCGTTCCCCCGCCGCGAACGGGTTCTCCTGCCCCTCCGCGAGCACGCCGACGAAGGGCTCACCCTCACCCGCGAAGGTGTAGGCGCCGCCCTCGATGCGGGCGATCAGGCCCCTGGTCCACTCCGCGCCGGTGTCGGCCGAGAAGACCCAGTGGTTCATGATCTCGCCGATGTGGCCCAGCTGCTCGGGGCCCTCTTCGGGCGTGTAGTACTCCGTGACGGAGCGCCGCCACTCCTCCATGCTGCGCACCCGCTCCTTGAGCAGGCCCACGACCTCGCCGCGCGGCAGGTCCACCATGCAGCCGAGCGCCGCCGTGAGGATGTCGGGCCGCTGGTCGTACGAGGTCAGCGACGCGCGGACCAGGGCGAGGTACTCCTCCTGCCCCTCGCCCGTGAGCTCGTACTCGGTGCGCGGCGGGCCGCCGGCCGTGGAAGGCGCGACCTCGTGGGCGCGCAACAGCCCTTGCTTCGCCATCTGCTTGAGCGCGTGATAGATCGAGCCGGGCTTGGCGTTCGACCACTCGTGGGCGCCCCAGTACTCCAGGTCGTTGCGTACTTGATAGCCGTGCGCGCGGCCGTGCTGACGTACGGCCCCGAGAACCAGCAGACGGATCGCTGACATGCGGTCCAGCGTAGACGCCGAGGCACAGGACTCCGCCGCCGGTCAAGCGCCACGGACGCGCGCTGTGCCCGGCACGAACCGCTTCGACGGCCCGGCCCAGCTCTTTTCCGATACGGATCCCGCGGATGCGCCAGGCTGATGAGATCCGGCCAATTCCGCCGGCTTGCCGATCCCTTGGGCGCGGTACGGCGAAGGCCATGTGACGCGTATTTTCGTGGGTCGCGAAGGATTTGATCCGGGCGCTCCGGCCCAGGCGGTGGCTCGAAAGATCATGGCCGGTGGATGGCCCTCGCATGTAATGCAGGCCCCGGGGCAGGCGTTTTTCGAGCTGTAACTGCGAGAACACCCCGCGTGCACGTGCATCTGCCCATGCAAGGGCATATGAACGCAGCTATGATCCTGGACAGTTGGGGCAGATGATCACTGCCGTCCCGGCTTTCACATTGACCACAGAATCATTCACTGTTAGAGCACTGACAGCACCACCGGGGAGCGAACCGTGCACCACGTGTACAACGGCATGGCGGCCACGGACTTGCACGGAGTGGTCTGGCAGAAGAGCAGGCACAGCAACTCGCAGGGATCCTGCGTGGAGTTCGCGAAGTTGCCCGGCGGAAGGATCGCCGTGCGCAACTCGAACTTTCCGGAGGGGCCCGCGCTCGTCTATACGCCCGCGGAGATAGAGGCGATGCTCCTCGGCGTGAAGGACGGGGAATTCGACCATCTGACGGCCGGGGCCTGACGCGACAGCAAGAGCCGTTCTCAGATCCTGAAGAGGGCCCAGACGACTTTGCCGCTCAGCGGTCCTGCCAAGGGGTGCCAGCCCCAGCTGTCGGCGAAGGAGTCGACGAGGAACAGGCCGCGCCCCGACTCCGCCGAGAAGTCGGCGTCGATGTCCACCTCTTGGGCGGCCGGACTGTCGTTGCTGGGGTCACGGACCGCGCACACTACGCGCGAAGACCAATGCATCAAATGGAGCCGCACGGGCGGATCCTGGCCGTGCGGGGTGTCCGCCGGGAGACCGTGCCGCAGGGCATTGGTGACAAGTTCGGAGACGACGAGACAAATATCGTCGAAGCGCTCCAACGCCTCCCAGTCGGCGAGCGTCCTGCGACTGAACTCCCGTGCGGAGCGCACCGCTTCATAGCGGGCGGGCAGAGCACACGACGCGGTGCTGGAGACAGCCGAGGGGTCGACCGGAGGCAGGCTCTGCCTCAACGCATCTAAAGGCTCGAGCATGGTCGATCCATTCGTCCCCATGCGAGGTACTCCCCATTTTTCGCAGTACGCAGCGAGCGGTGGTGGCGCCATCGTTCCGAATGCGTACAGCGGATGCAAGGGCAGATGCACGTGCACGCGCCCGACTTGAGCACCCCCGTACCGCTTCTCGCGCATTTCTTCCTACGACTTCTTGCGCATGTAGTTCGTGATCTTTCCGTTTCTGTAACCGAACGAGTACAGGCTGGAGCGTTTTGATGGCAGACTTCGGCCGTGGACCAAGGGGAGGGTGAAGAGACGTGACCGCTGGGGAGGCATGGGGGTCGCCCCAGGCGCTGAACTCTGGTGGAGGCTCGGTGGTGCGACGCATCCTGCTGGGCTCACAGCTGAGGCGCCTGCGGGAATCGCACGGGATCACCCGCGAGGCCGCCGGCTACTCGATTCGCGCCTCCGAATCGAAGATCAGCCGCATGGAGTTGGGACGGGTGAGCTTCAAGACACGCGATGTCGCCGACCTGCTGACGCTGTACGGAGTGGATGACGAGGCAGAGCGCTCCGCGCTGCTCTCGCTCGCGAAGGAGGCCAACCTCGCGGGCTGGTGGCACAGTTACAGCGACGTACTGCCCGGCTGGTTCCCCACGTACCTCGGGCTCGAAGGCGCGGCGACCCAGATCCGAGGGTACGAGGCCCAGTTCGTGCACGGACTGCTGCAGACCGAGGACTACGCCCACGCGGTCGTCGAGCAGGGCATGAAGGGGGCCGCGCGCGAGGACATCGAGCGGCGGGTCGCGCTGCGCATCGAGCGGCAGAAACTGCTGGTCGACGAGCGTGCGCCAGAGGTGCACATCGTGCTCGACGAGGCCACGGTACGGCGCGTGCAGGGAGGGCGCGAGGTGATGCGCGGGCAGCTGGAGCACCTCATCGAGCTGGCCTCGCTCCCCCATCTGACCCTGCAGATCATGCCGTTCAGCCATGGCTGGCACCCCGGCGAGTCCGGCACGTTCACCATTCTCACGTTCCCGGAGTCCGACCTCTCGGATGTCGTCTTCCTCGAACAGCTCACCAGCGCCCTGTATTTGGACAAGCGCGAGGACGTGGCGCAGTACGAGAAGGCCATGACGGAACTCTCGAACCAGTGCCCCTCTCCCGAGGACAGTGCGCGACTACTCCGTGACGCGTTGTCCGAATTGGCGTGAGCCTGCTGTGAGTTGACGGATCTCTTGCTGTAACTGTCGGTACCCGCCAGTACGATGACATGCGTCAAGGGTGCCCGCGCTGCAGCAAGGGATTACATGTCCTACTTCACGGAACTGGACCGGCAGTACATCGACGGCTCGTGGCGTCCCGGACGCGGCGCGTGGGACATCATCGACTTCAATCCCTATAGCGGGGACAAGCTCGCCTCCATCACCGTCGCCTCCGTAGAAGAGGTCGACGAGGCGTACCGCGCGGCCGAGCGGGTCCAGAAGGACTGGTCGAGGACCAACGCGTACGCGCGCCGTGCCGTCTTCGAGCGCACCCTGCGTCTCCTGGAGGAGCGCGAGGAGGAGATCACCGAGGCGATCATCGACGAGCTCGGTGGTACGCGGACCAAGGCCGGCTTCGAGCTGCACCTCGCCAAGGAGTTCCTGCGCGAGTCGGCCCAGCTGGCGCTGCGCCCGCAGTGCAGCGTGATCCCCTCGCCCGTGGACGGCAAGGAGAACCGGCTCTACCGGGTGCCGGTCGGGGTGGTGGGCGTGATCTCGCCGTTCAACTTCCCGTTCCTGCTGTCCATGAAGTCCGTCGCGCCCGCGCTCGCGCTCGGCAACGGCGTGGTCCTCAAGCCGCATCAGAACACCCCGGTCACCGGCGGCTCGCTGGTCGCGAAGCTCTTCGAGGACGCGGGCCTGCCTGCCGGTCTGCTCAACGTCGTGATCACCGACATCGCCGAGATCGGCGACGCGCTCCTGACCCACCCCGTGCCCAAGGTCATCTCCTTCACCGGCTCCGACCAGGTCGGCAGGCATGTCGGAGTCGTCTGCGCCGCGCAGTTCAAGCAGGCGATCCTCGAACTCGGCGGCAACAGCGCACTGACCGTGCTCGACGACGCCGACATCGACTACGCCGTGGACGCCGCGGTCTTCAGCCGGTACGTCCATCAGGGCCAGGTCTGCATGGCGGCGAACCGGATCCTCGTGGACCGCAAGGTGGAGAAGGAGTTCACGGAGAAGTTCGTGGCGAAGGTCTCCTCCCTCAAGACCGGCGACCCACGCGACCCCGACACCGTCATCGGCCCGGTCATCAACTCCACGCAGGCGGAAGCGATTTCGGGCGTCGTCGCCACCGCCGTCGCGGAGGGCGCCACCGCTCTCGTACGCGGAGGTGTGGACGGGAACATGGTGGAACCGGTCGTCCTCACCGGACTGCCCGCCGACTCCCCCGTCCTGCGCCAGGAGATCTTCGGCCCTGTCGCCCTGCTCATCCCGTTCGACGGGGACGAGGAGGCGGTGCGGATCGTGAACGACACCCCGTACGGGCTGAGCGGCGCCGTGCACACGGGCGACGTGGAGCGCGGGGTGGACTTCGCCCAGCGGATCGACACCGGCATGTTCCACGTGAACGACGGGACCGTGCACGACGAGCCGCTCGTCGCCTTCGGCGGGCAGAAGCAGTCGGGGATCGGGCGGCTCAACGGCGAGGCGACGCTGGAGGCGTTCACGACGCAGAAGTGGATATCCGTGCAGCGGGGGCGCTCGCGGTTCCCGTTCTAGAGACGTACTGATCCAGACGTACTGAGGTTGGGAGACGTTGTGCGCAGCAGGACCGTGCGGTTCGGGGTGGGCGCTGCCGCCGTGGTGGTGGCGCTCGCGCTCGGCGGGTGCAGTGGTGGGGGTGACGAGGACGGCGGAGAGGCCCAAGGCAAGGGTTCAGCCTCCGCCTCCGCCTCCGCCTCGGCCTCGGCCTCGAAGGGGAGTTCGCCCGGGTCCGGGGCCGGGGCCGAGCCCGGTTCCGTGAAGGACGCCGAGGGCATCTGGAAGGCGTCCACGGGCGGCAAGCCCGTCGTCCTCGTCGTCGGCGAGAAGCAGGCCGCGCTGACCACCGCCGACGGACACCTGTGCACCGGGACCCTGGCCGGCACCGGCAGGCCGACGCTCACGCTCAGGTGCGCGGACGGGAACACCGACCGCACGAAGGGCGCGGTCGAGTCCAACGACGGCAGCACGATGCGGGTCTCGTGGGACGCGGGCACGAAGGACACGTTCAAGAAGTCGAAGGACGGCGAGCTGCCGACCGCCCTGCCCAGCGGCCTCCCGACGAACTGAAGTCACCTCTGGTCGGTCGACTCCCGGGTCATCGGCGGTACGTCGGTGTCGAGCGCGTCGGAGAGTTCGTCCAGCGTTTCGAGGAACAGCACCGCTCCGCGGCGCACCACCCGGTCGGGGACGCCCTCGCCATCCCACGCGTCGAGGGCCTCGCGGACCGGCTTCCAGCGTGGGATCCGGCGCTCGCGGATGGCCTGGGCGCCGTCGCGGGTCGCGGTGCGCAGCGCGTCGGCGAGCGCGTCCGCGGCGGGCACGGGGGTCGCGCCGCGCTCCGGAAGGTGCGCCTCCATCAGCATCACGACGCGGCCGATGTGGTGCAGGGCGTGCGCGGCCTCGTCGGCGGCGGCGTTGGACAGGCCGCGGTGACGTACGGGTTCGGTCTTGGCGCGGGCCGCGGCCTGCTCCCAGGCGATGTGCGCGTCACGGGCCTTCAGGAGGGCCTCGCGCACGTCCGGGCAGCTCTTGCCCGCCGGGCTCGCGTAGTGCGCGACGACCGCGGCGGCGTAGTCGCCGAGCGCGGCCAGCCAGTCGGCGAGCCGGGTGCGCAGGCGCGGGGTCTCCCAGGCCGGGTACAGCGCGTACGACAGCATCGCGAGCACGCCGCCGACCAGCGTCAGCACGACACGTTCGGGGACCGTCTGGCTCCACTCCTGGCCGCCCATGCCGAGCAGGAACACCACGTACATGGCGATGCAGCCCTGGGCGGCGAGCTGCCCCGTGCGCATCAGGAGGTACATCAGCCCCGCGCACACCACGGCGAGCACCGCGGAGAGGTACGTGCCGGGGTGCGCGAGCTGCAGGATGGCGGTGGCCACGATGACGCCGACGAGCGTGCCGCAGAACCGGGCCACCGCCCGTGAGTACGTCTGCGAGAAGTCGGGGCGCATGACCATCACGGCCGACATCGGCGCCCAGTAGCCGTGCCCGAACGGGAGGAAATCACCGATCAGGTACCCGGCGACGGCGACGGCGGCCACGCGATTCGCATGCCGCAAAATCGGCGACCCGGGCCGCGCCTCCCTCCGAATCGCCCGCACGGCCACGGGGAGCAGCTGAAAGATGCTGGGCCGGCGTAGAGGTTGGGCATTCTCAAGCCCCTGCGGCGGATGAGCACTTTCCAGCCCCTGCGGCGATTGAGCAGCGGGGTCCGGGGCGGAGCCCCGATCTTTCAGCCCCGCCGGCGCTTGAGGCGCGGGGTCCGGGGCGGAGCCCCGATCTTTCAGCCCCGCCGGCGCTTGAGACGCGGGGTCCGGGGCGGAGCCCCGATCTTTCAGCCCCGCCGGCGCTTGAGACGCGGGGTCCGGGGCGGAGCCCCGATCTTTCAGCCCCGTCGGCGCTTGAGGCGCGGGGTCCGGGGCGGAGCCCCGTGGCGTGGGGGCGGTGCCGCCAGCCGTCTCCAGGACGTCGCGGAGGAGGGAACCCAGACGGGTGGCCGCCCGCTGCGGCGGCCCGGACAGAATCCCCCCGATATCCGGGGACCGAAACGCCGCGATCGCATCCGGCGGAACCTTCACCGGCGACCCGTGCCGGATGGCCCTCGCCGCGACGTCAAGGATCGCCCCCGTCGCGGCAAGCAACTCCCGCACACGGTCCCGCTCCGTCCCCTCCTCCGGCACCCCGACCGCCGGATCCGCGAGCGAGGCAAGCACTGGCCGAATCCGCTCCGCGAGCCCCCGCGCCCCGTGCAGTTGGGCGGGCCGGGTGCGCGCCTGCCGCGGGGTGAGCGCGGCCGCGTTCCGCGCCAGCATCAGCGGCTCCGGATCGAACGCGGCGACGGGATCGTGCCGCAACCGCCGCGCGTAATCGGCCTCCGCCGCAAGCGCGTCGGCGAGGGCGTCACGGTGCGCTCCCCATCTGCGTACGGGAAAGAGGATCACCAGCGCCGCCTGGACCAGGCCGCCGAAGGCCATCATCGCCGCGTGGCCCGCGGCCTCGGCGATCGTCGTCGGCAGGGTGATGGTCACGAGCATCATCGCGACGTTCGACGACGCCATGATCCCGATGGTCGGCCCCGCCGCCCACGCGAGGCCGGCGAGATACGTCCACAACGCGAGCAGTGGCAGGAAGAAGAAGAGGTGGGAGCCGGTGAGATAGCCGAGGAACGTCGAGATGCCGAGGCTCGCGCCGGAGGCGAGCGCGAGTTCGGGACGCGGCCGCCAACTCCGCTGGAACGTGGCGATCGCCGCCTGGAACGCACCGAAGGCGGAACCGGCCGCCACCGCGGGACCGAACAGCGACAGGCTCACCGCGAGCACGATCGCGAGCCCCGCGGCGCCGCGCAGGGCGATCAGCGGTTCGAGGCGCTTGCGCTCCACGGTCAGGCCCGAGCGCGTGGTCACCTTCAACGCCCGGAACCAGCTCATTTCGCAAGAATACGGGCATTGACCATTCAGGCAGCGGGACCTTACGAGCGCGCGGCACAGACGGAAGTGTGAAGACAGCCCTGGAGACCCCGCCCCAGCCCCCGACTCAGCCGCCGAGCCGCGCCCGCTGCGCCGCCTCGGTGCCCTCGGTCCAGCCCGCGTCGTCGGTGACGCCCCTCATCCGCGTCGTCACGGTCTCGGGGAACATCTCCTCGGCCCGCCCCGTGACCGCGACGTCCCGCGCGGCGAGCACCGGCAGCACCTCGCCCGCATCGGCCGCCTCACCCGTCACCCGCTCGGCGACGGCGGCGAGCCGGTCCCCGATCCGGTGCGCGTACGCGGCGAGGAACGACTGCCGGAAGGTCTTCGTACGCTTCCTGCCGCCCGCCCGCTGCTCGGCCTCCGCGCGCGTCATCGCCGCCGTGGCCTGCACGAGCAGCGACGTATGGAGCACCTCCACGGCCTCCAGATCCGGCTCGAACCCGACCACCGTCGAGAACCCGAACGCCGAGTTCCACACCGCGCGGCAGCGATTGGCGCCGGCCACCGCGTCGAGGAGGACCGCCTTCGCCGTCTCGTAGGGGGCGTCGACACCGATCCGGCAGGCGGCGGGCACGTCCTTCGCGTGCGTACGGGAGGCGAGCAGCGCCTCGTCGACCGAGTGCCGGGCCATCAGCTCCTGCGCCTTCGCCGACAGCGCCTCCGCCTCCGGCGGGTACCCGGTCCGCTCCGCCTTGGCGAGCAACGCGCGGATCTTCGCCAGGGCGCGCGGCTCGCCCGCCACGGGGACGGTGATCGACTCACCCGGCACCGGGCCGACCGGCTCAATGGCGGGCAGCCGTGCGAGCAGCCGGTACAGCTCCAGGGCGGTGGTCGCGTACGAGAACCGGTCCGTGCGCGCGGGTTCCTCCGCGGGCAGCTCGGCGAGCTGGGCGGCCCAGCGCGGCGGCAGGTTCTCGTACCGCTCGGTCTCGGTGCGGATCAGGCGGGCCGCCAGCCGTTCATGGCCCGCGTCAAGACCCTCCTGCCGTACGACCATCCGCAGCACGTCGGCCGGCTGCCAGCCTCGCTCCCACGCCCGCCGCACGAACTCCCGCCCCCGCAGGGCGAGTTCATCGTCGGAGGAGGGAGCGGCGGCGAGCAGTGAGGCACCGGTGTCGAGATCGCCGCCGTCGTGCAGGGCGGCGGCGAAGGCCCGCTCGACCGTGCTGTCACCACTCGTACCGCTCATACGGCCATGATCTCAGCCCTACGAGGTCAGGGACTCCACCATCAGTTCGGCGGCCCGCGCCACGAGCGGGTCGTCACCTTCGGCGCCCTGGTCCGGCTTGGTCGACAGGACGGAGAGGATCACCGGCGCCCCGTCCGGCGTCCAGGCGATGCCGACGTCGTTGGTGGTGCCGTACCTGCCCGTGCCGGTCTTGTCGCCGACCACCCAGTCGGCGGGCACCGCCTTGCGGATCCGTTCGTCGCCGGTGGTGTTGTCGAGCAGCCAGCGGGTCAGCCGGTCCCGGTCGGCGGGGGCGAGGGCGTCACCGAGGACCAGACGCGCGTACGTCGTCCCGATCGCGCGGGGCGTGGAGGTGTCGGTGACGCGGCCCGGCTCGGCCGAGTTCAGCTCGGGCTCCCAGCGGTCGAGCCGAGTCGTGCGGTCGCCGATCGAGCGGACGAAGCGGGTGACGGCGGTGGGGCCACCGAGGTACTTCATAAGGAGGTTGGCCGCGGTGTTGTCGCTGTACGAGATCGCGGCGCCGCACAGCTCGTCGACGGTCATGCCGTGCGCGAGGTTCTCCGGCTTCCCGGTGACCGGGGCGCCGCCCGCACGGTCGATGTCGGCCTGCGTGTAGTGGACGCGGCGGGCCAGGAACTCCCCGTCCTTGTCGAGGTCGCGCAACACAGCGGCGACGGCCAGCGTCTTGAACGTGGAGCACATCGGGAAGCGCTCGTCGGCACGGTGCCGGACCGTGCGCCCGGTGCTGATGTCGTGCGCGAACACGCCGAGGCGGGCGCCGTGCCTGCGCTCAAGGGCGGCGAAGCGGCGGTCGGCCGACTCGGCGTGCGCCGTGCCGGTCGCCGCCCGGGCGGTGGCGGTTCCGGCGAACGCGGTGGCGCCGATGGCGGTCGCGGTGGTGAGGATGGCGCGGCGGGTGGTGGACACGATGGAGGGTGGCCCTTTCTGCGCGACGATGATCTTTTCGACCGGTACGGGTACGAGGACGGTCCCGCCCACCCCAACGGTTGCGGCCCCACCGAGGTGCCCGGGACCACCGAGATGCCAGAGGCCACCGCGACATGCGAGGCTCGGGGGCATGAGAGTGGCACTGGCGCAGACCGACTGCGAACTCGGCGATGTTGACGCCAACCTGGAAACCGCCCGCGAACAGATCGCGCAGGCCGCGGCCCAGGGAGCGGATCTGGTCGTCTTTCCCGAACTGAGCCTGCACGGCTACCACCTGGGCGGCCTGAAGTCGGACACGTCGATCGCCACGAACGATCCACGACTGCTCGGCCTCACGTCCCCCGACGGACCGGACGTCATGGTGGGCCTGCACGAACACACCAGCCTGCGCGCGTACAACACATCCGCCTACTACGCGGGCGGCGCCCTGCTGCACGCCCACCGCAAGCTGTACCTCCCGAACTACCTGGCCTGGGAGGAGCGCAAGCACGTCAGCCCCGGCCAGCACTCCCGCGCGTACGACCTGCCCCGCGACCACGGCCGGGCCGCGACGCTGGTCTGCAACGACGCGTGGCAGCCGGTGCTCCCGTGGCTGGCGGTGCAGGACGGCGCGGAGGTCCTGTTCGTGCCCGCGAACAGCGCGGCGACGCTCGACCCCGAGGCCATGGACACGACCCTGTACTGGGACACGCTCCTCTCGTACACGGCCAAGATGCTCCAGTGCTGGGTCGTCTTCGTGAACCGCGTCGGCAACGAGAACGGGGCGTCCTTCTGGGGCGGCTCCCGCGTCGTCGACCCGCGCGGCACGGTGGTGGCGCAGGCGCCGCAGTGGGAGCCGGGGCTCGTGACGGTCGACATCGACGTACACGAGGCGCGACGCCAGCGGAGGGCGGTCCCCTTGGTGGCGGAGGCGCGGCTTGGGCTGGTCGACCGGGAGGTCCGCCGATTGATCGACGAGGGCGGCGACAGCTAGGCACTCGGACGAGCCCATCAAGCCCCTGCGGCGTCCGGACCAATCCTCCTGCGGCGGTCGAGCCAATCAAGCCCCTGCGGCGATTGAGCAGCGGGGTCCGGGGCAGAGCCCCGAGACCGCAACACCGTCGCGGCGGAAAGATTGTCAGTGCCGGGTGTGACACTCGGCACTGTGACCGAACGATGGGCCCTCGCCCCCACCGAGCACGGCGGCGCCGACCTCGCCCCGCTGGGCCCGGACGGCCTGCCCACCGGCCCGATCACCCAGGCCCCGGACCTCGCGGCCGCCGTCCGCTCCCGACCGGAGGTCACCCGCTGGGTCTGGCGCGACACCCACGCCGTCTACCCCCACCTGCTCGCCGCCGGCGTCCGCGTCGAACGCTGCTACGACATCGAGGCCGCCGAGAACCTCCTGATCGCACACGAGGGCCGGCACGGCGAACCCCATTCCGCCGCGGCGGCCCTCGCCCGGCTCAAGGGCGCCCCCATCCCGCCCGACCCCCCGCCCCGCGTCGCCGCCCCCGGCTCGCAATCCTCCCTCTTCGAACCGCGCCCACCCGTCGACGTCACCCTGACCGATCTCATCGACGTATACGCGGAGCAGCAGCGCCGCCACGAGGCGACCGCCCAGCCGGGCCGGATGCGGCTGCTCACCGCGTCCGAGTCGGCGGGCATGCTGGTGGCCGCCGAGATGCACGCGGCGGGCCTGCCATGGCGGGCGGACGTGCACCGCGCGCTCCTCGGCGAACTGCTGGGCGAACGCTACGGCGGCGGGGGCGAGCCGCGCCGCCTGGCCGAGCTGGCGGACGAGGTGTCGGCGGCGTTCGGCAGACCGGTCAGACCCGACCTCCCCGCCGACGTCATCAAGGCGTTCGCCCACGCCGGCATCAAGCTCACGTCCACGCGCCGCTGGGAGATCGAGGGCATCGACCACCCGGCCGTACCGCCCCTGATCGAGTACAAGAAGCTGTACCGGATCTACACGGCGCACGGCTGGTCCTGGCTCCAGGACTGGGTCAGGGACGGCCGCTTCAGACCCGAGTACCTGCCGGGCGGCACGGTCTCGGGCCGGTGGACGACGAACGGCGGCGGCGCCCTGCAGATCCCCAAGGTCATCCGCCGCGCGGTGATCGCCGACCCGGGCTGGCGGCTCGTCGTGGCCGACGCCGCCCAGATGGAACCACGCGTCCTGGCCGCGATCTCCCGCGACCCGGCGTTCATGGAGGTCTCCGGCCAGGCCGCCGACCTCTACCAGGCGGTCTCCGACCGGGCGTTCGCCGGTGACCGGGGCCAGGCCAAGCTGGCGGTGCTCGGCGCGATATACGGGCAGACCTCGGGCGACGGCCTGAAGAACCTGGCGCTGCTGCGCCGCCGCTTCCCGAAGGCGGTCGCGTACGTCGACGAGGCGGCGCGCGCGGGCGAGGAGGGCCGCCTGGTCCGCACATGGCTGGGCCGCACCTGCCCACCGGCCGTGGGCACCGCCGAGCCCGAGGAGGCCGGCATCCCGCAGGACGAGCCCGAACAGCCCGCGGACACCGGCGGATTGACGTCCGGTTACGGCTACGGATACGCCTCGTCGAACTCGCGCGCCCGCGGCCGCTTCACCCGGAACTTCGTCGTGCAGGGCAGCGCCGCCGACTGGACCCTCCTCGTCCTGGCCGCACTGCGCCGTGATCTCGCTTCCATGGCCGCCGAGTTGGTCTTCTTCCAGCACGACGAGGTGATCGTGCACTGCCCGGCCGAAGAGGCGGACCGGGTCAGCGAGGCGATCCGGGAGGCGGCAGACCTCGCCAGCCGAATCGCCTTCGGCGAAACCCCGGTGCGCTTCCCGTTCACGGTGGCGGTGGTGGAGTGCTACGCGGACGCCAAGTGACCACCGGCACAACCAAAACCCCAGACCGGATTCGATCCGACCTGGGGTCCGCGTCTGAGCCGCCCTCGGAACCGCCCGATCCCGCAGCGCTCACGTGCCTCGGCAAGCCGCTCTCTGGCGTGGGGCTCAGATCCGCCCGAGGTCAACCTCGACCGGGAAGGGCGCCGAGGACTTCACAACACCGGTGAACACGTCCCCGTCCCGGTAGGTCCTGCTCGCCGGATCGAGCACGTACGTATACACCAGCGGGACCCCGGTCGCGGCCTGCTCGACCCGCCAGTAGAAGGCGATGCCGGCCTTGGCGTACTGGTCCGTCTTCACGATCCGATCGGTGGTCTCCGACCCCGGCGAGACGACCTCGACGACGAGCAGCACGTGCTCCGGCCGGGTGGGCGAGACATCAATCGTGTCCGCGCGATACACCACAACATCCGGACGCCGATTGGTGAGCGGAACATCCTGCAGACGGACATCGAAGCCGGTGTCGGCGTTCCACTCCGTCCCCGCAGCGGCCTCCAAGGCATTCGCCAGGATCCGGACAAGCCGGTTGTGGCGCTTGGTCGTACTGGGACTCACGACGACCATCCCGTCCACGATCTCGATCCCCGCACACTGCTCCTCGGACCAGGAGTCGTACTGCTCCGCCGTGATCTGCTCGTGCATCCACGCAGGAGCCACCGACTCGGCAGTCATGACTCACCTCCTGGACACCATGCGAGCGGGACCGATCCCGCTGAGATCAACGTACTGTCCCGACCGCCCCGGCAGGCGGTAAGCACCTGGCGACCTCGTAGAGCCCGCGGAACCAGGCGGGGTTGCCGACACATCTGGGCGTGTAGAGCACTCACCGTCCGTTCGCCGCCAAAGCCGAACAACGCGTCGAACGACCCGGCACGGGCTCCGGGCTCCCCGCATCTCCTCAAAACCGCAGGTATAAGCCTGCCCGCCACCGCACCCACAGCAACGACAAAACCCCAGGTCGGAATATGTTCCGACCTGGGGTTCCAATCTGAGCCGCCTTCGGGATTCGAACCCGAGACCTACGCATTACGAGTGCGTTGCTCTGGCCATCTGAGCTAAGGCGGCGCCGCCGCGCGCACCGGAGTGCGTCAGCAACGTCGCCAATCCTACACGCTCCTCAGGAGTGCTCCGCACAGCCTTTATGGCCGGGGGACACGCACTACGAGCAGCGTTTTCCGTCGGCCGGAGGGGTGCCGGTCAGCAGGTATTCGTCGATCGCTCCGTCCACGCAGTCGCTGCCGCGGCCGTACGCCGTGTGACCGTCGCCGTCGTACGTGAGGAGGCGGCCGGAGGAGAGCTGGGCGGCGAGGGACTTCGCCCAGCGGTAGGGGGTGGCCGGGTCGCGGGTGGTGCCGGCCACGACGATGGGGGCGGCGCCTTCGGCGGTGATGCGGTGGGCTTCGCCGGTCGCCTTCACCGGCCAGTAGCCGCAGTTCAGGGAGGACCAGGCGAGGCCCTTGCCGAAGACCGGGGACGCCTTCTCGAAGTCGGGGAGCGCCTTCTCGACCTCCGCGGGCGAGGTGAAGGACGGCGGCTGGTCCAGGCAGTTCACCGCGGCGTTGGCGAACATCATGTTCGAGTACGTGCCATCGGGGTCGCGCTCGTAGTAGCTGTCGGAGAGGGCGAGCAGACCCGCGCCGTCCTTCTGCTTCATGGCCGCGGTGAGGGCCTCACGCAGCTGCGGCCAGGCCCCCTCGTCGTACATCGCGGCGATCACGCCGGTCGTGGCGAGGGCCTCGCCGAGCTTGCGGCCGCCCTCGTCCCCGGTGTCGATCGGCGAGCGGTCGAGGGTGGCGAAGAAGCCCTTGAGGCGCTTGCCCGACTGGTCGGGGGTGCCGGTGCCGAGGGGGCAGTCGGAGCGCTTCGCGCAGTCCTTCGCGAAGGACTTGAACGCCGTCTCGAAGCCAGCGGTCTGCTGTTCGTTCATCTCACGCGCGGGCAGGGAGGGGTCCATCGCGCCGTCGAGGACGAGCCGGCCGACCCGCTCCGGGTACAGGCCCGCGTACGTCGCCCCCAGGAACGTCCCGTACGACGCGCCTACGTAGTTGAGCTTCTCGTCGTCGAGGGCCGCGCGTACGAGGTCCATGTCGCGGGCCGCCTCGACCGTGGAGACGTGCGGCAGAACTCGGCCGGACGTGCGGGTCGACGCCTCGCAGCCGGCGCCGAACCCCTTGTAGGCGGCGGTCAGACGGGCCCGCTCGGCCTGGTCGTCCGGGGTGACGTCGGTCTGCGTGTACGCGTCCATCCGCTTGCCGCCGAGGCAGGTGACGGGTTCGCTGCGGGCGACGCCGCGCGGGTCGACGGCGACCATGTCGTAGCGGGCGCGGACCTTCTCCGGGTAGCCGATGCCCGCGTACGACTGGAGGTAGCCGACCGCCGAGCCGCCGGGGCCGCCCGGGTTGACCAGGAGCGAACCGAGGCGCTTGCCGGGTCCCGTGGCCTTCTTCCGGGAGACGGCGAGGTCGATGTCGCCGGCGGACGGCTCGTCGTAGTCGAGCGGCGCCTTGAGGGTGGCGCACTCGAATCCGGGCACGCCGCACTCGCGCCACTTCGGGGCCTGCTCGTAATACGGGGCCAGATCGGCCGGCGTGGCACGGGGCAGCGCGGCGAGCGAGGACCCCGGAGCCCCCGAACTGCCCGACGCGCAGGCGGAGATGGAGGCAAGCAGTATCCCACCGGCGACGGCGAGCACGGCGGGGCGGCGGCGTGGGGTGAGGGGGTGGCGCCAGGAGTACATCGGCCGAGCGTAACGCTCCGCGCGCGACCGGTCACCTTGCGTACGACCGGTGGAAAGGTCACGCCCCGCTCTGGGACGAGAGCCAGCGGGGCCCGGGGCAGAGCCCCGCGGCGTGGGCCCGCGACTACCCCGCCCGCAACGCCACCGTCATCGCCTCCACCGCCAAGAGCGGCGCCACATTCCCGTCCAACGCCACCCGGCACGCCCCGATCGCCTCGATCCGCCGCAGCGTCGACTCGGGAGAGGTACCACGGGCGACCCGCTCCAACGTGTCCTGGATCTCGATGTTGGCCAGGTCCACGCGCGAGCCGAGCTGCATCGCGAGCACGTCCCGGTAGACGACCGTCAGCTCGGTGAGCGCAAGGTCGAGGCTGTCGCGCTGCGAGCGCGTGCGGCGCCGCTTCTGCATGTCCTCGAGGTCCTTCATGGCCCCGGCGGTGCCGCGCGGCATCCGCCCGCCGCTCTGCCCGCCGAGCGCCGCCTTCAGCTCTTCCGTCTCTTTGGTGTCGACCTCTTCGGCGAGCTGCTTGGAGTCCTCTGCGGCAGCGTCCACCAGTTCCTGCGCCGCCTTGAGGCAGCCGCCGATCTCCTCGACGCGCAGCGGCACCTTCAGGACGGCGGCCCTGCGCTCCCGCGCGCGCGGGTCCGTGGCCAGGCGGCGGGCCCGGTCGATGTGGCCCTGCGTGGCGCGGGAGACGGCGGCCGCGACGTCCGGCTCGATGCCGTCACGCCGGACGAGCATGTCGGCGACCGCGGAGACGGCGGGCGTGCTCAGGGTGAGCAGGCGGCAGCGGGAGCGGATCGTCGGCAGTACGTCCTCCACCGAAGGTGCGCAGAGCAGCCACACCGTGCGCGGAGCCGGCTCCTCCACCGCCTTCAGGACCGCGTTCGCCGACTTCTCGTTGAGCCGCTCGGCGTCCTCCACGAGGATCACCTGCCAGCGGCCGACCGCCGGTGACGTGTACGACTTGCGGACCGTGTCACGCATGTCGTCGACGCGGATCTGGGTGCCGACCGCGGCCACCGTCGACACGTCCGCGTGCGTGCCGAGCAGCGCGGTGTGGCAGCCGTCGCAGAACCCGCAGCCGGGGGCGCCGCCGAGGGCGCGGTCCGGGCTGACGCACTGGAGGGCCGCGGCGAACGCGCGGGCCGCGGTCTCCCGGCCGGCCCCCGGCGGCCCGGTGAACAGCCAGGCGTGCGTCATCTTCGACGCGGCCGGCGGCGGGGTGTTCGCGGAGGCCGCCGTCACCAGGGCGTCCGCGTCCCGGGCGGCCGCGCTCAGCTCCGCGATCACCCGGTCCTGACCGACCAGGTCGTCCCATACGGCCATGCGGCCACCGTCCCTTGCTCATGCCGAGTCCCAGCGAAACTCATTGTGCCGGTCCCCACTGACATCGCCCGAACCGTGGCCGGGATCCCGCCTACCGGCGGCGCCGGCCACCCCGGTCGTCCTCGTCCTCACGGTCACCGAGCAGCTCGTCCGCCAGCGACGGCAGGTCGTCCAGCGGCGTCTCCTCCGCCCAGTCGGGCCGGGGCCGCCGCGGCTTGCCGCTCTCGTCGACCTGCGGAAGCTCCGCCGTACGCTCATTGGGACTGTCCGGCCCTGAACCCGCCCGCTCATCGCGGAAGTAGCCGCTCGGCACCCGGTCGGCCGGCTCGGACACCTGAGGGAGGACCGCCGTCTCGTCCGCCGCGCCGGGCACGGGCGGCTGCGGCAGCTGCGTCGTCTCCTCGGCGTCCTCCGCGTCCCGTACCTGCGGCAGCACCGTGGTCTCTTCGGCGTCGGGCCGCACGATCGGCGTCGGCACCGTCGTCTCGTTGTCCACCGGCCCGTCGTCCGGCGCCTCGCTCGGCAGCTCGACCTTGCGGAAGTTCGCGGTCGGCGCGCCCGCGCTCCGCTGCGCCTGCTCCGCGGCCTGCGCCGCGAGCCGCCGCGCCTCCTCCGCACGCAGCAGCGCCTCTTCGGCCTTGCGCTGCTTCTCCAGGCGCCGCTCCTCGGCCTCGGCCCGAAGCCGCGCCTCGTCCTCGGCCTGCTTACGAAGTCGCTCCTGCTCGGCGGCGCGTGCCTCTGCCTCGGCCTTCAGGCGGGCCCGCTCCTCCTCGGCCTTGCGGCGCTCCTCCTCGGCGCGCTGCCGCGCCTCCTCGGCCTGCCGCTCGGCCTCCAGGCGCTGCGCCTCCTCCAACTCGCGGCGCTTGCGCTCCTCTTCCTCGGCACGCAGCTTGGCGAGCTGCTCCTGGCGCTCGCGCTCCAGGCGCTCCTCCTCCGCCTTTCGGGCGGCCTCTTCCTCGGCCTTGCGGCGCGCCTCTTCCTCGGCGGCCTTCCGGGCCTCCTCCTGCGCCTTGACCTCGGCCTCGGAGAGCGGGAGGAGTACGTCGAGCCGGTGCCGGACGACGGTCGTGACGGACTCCGGCTCCTGGCCGGCGTCGACCACCAGGTAGCGACCGGGGTCGCCCGCCGCCAGCGTCAGGAAACCGGAGCGCACGCGCGTGTGGAACTCCATCGGCTCCGACTCGAGCCGGTCGGGCGCCTCGGTGAACCGCTCGCGCGCGGCCTCCGGGTCGACGTCGAGCAGCACGGTCAGGTTCGGTACGAGACCGCTCGTGGCCCACCGGTTGATGCGGGCGACCTCGGTCGGCGACAGGTCGCGTCCCGCGCCCTGGTAGGCGACGGACGAGTCGATGTACCGGTCGGAGATGACGACGGCGCCGCGCTCCAGGGCGGGCCGGACGACCGTGTCGACGTGCTCCGCGCGGTCGGCGGCGTAGAGCAGCGCCTCGGCCCGGTGGGAGAGCCCCGCCGAGGACACGTCCAGCAGGATGGACCGGAGCCGCTTGCCGACCGGCGTGGCGCCCGGCTCGCGCGTGACGACGACCTCGTGGCCCTTGCCGCGGATCCACTCCGCGAGCGCCTCGGCCTGCGTCGACTTCCCGGCGCCGTCCCCGCCCTCCAGGGCGATGAAGAATCCGGTCGCGGCCGGGGCCTGCACCGGGTCGTTCCCGCCGAGCAGCGCGTCCCGCAGGTCGTGCCGGAGCGGCACCCCGCTGCGGTCGTCGGCCTTGGCGAGCACGAGCGCGGCGACGGGCAGCAGCAGCGCGCCCACGAGCATCAGCGTGTACGCGGCGCCCCCGTGCGCGAAGACGAACTTTCCGCTCTCCAGGTGATGCGGACCGATGAGCGCGGCAAGGACCGGCGCGAGCAGTGCGCCGAGCGCGACACACCCGCGTACGACGGCCTGCAAGTGCTCGGTCGTGCGCGCCCGCCGGTGGTCCTCGGACTCCTGGTCGAGCAGCGTGTGCCCGGTGTTCGCCGCGATGCCCGCGGTGACCCCGGCGAGCGTCACGAGGAGGATCACGCTCGTCACGTCGGGCACCAGGCCCGCCGCGAGCAGTCCGATGCCGGTGAGCGCGATGGCGAGGGCGAAGAGTCGGCGCCGCGAGAGCGGCGGCAGCACCTTGGGCGCCATGCGGATGCCGACGACGGTGCCGCCGGTCAGGCCGAGCACGAGCAGGCCGAACGTGACCGGGCCACCGCCCAGGTCCTTGGCGTGCAGCACGGACACGGCGACGGCCGCCGCGATCGCCCCGGCGACACAGGAGCAGGCGAGCACGAGCAGCCGGATCACGCCGGTACGGCCCTTGTCCACGCCCGTGCCGGTGCTGGGCCTGCGCAGACCCTCCAGCGGCGACCGCGCGCGCGGGGTCTGCGTGTCGGGCAGCTCCAGGAAGAACACGACCGACAGGGAGGCGGCGAAGAGACCCGCCCCTACGTAGGACGACAGCGCCACCTGGTGCGCGGCGAACCAGTCCACGCCCGCACCGATCAGGTTCTGCACCAGGGTCACGACGACGAGGCCGGCCGCGCCCAGCGGCACGGCGACGAATCCGGTGCGCAGCGAGAGCCGCCGCAGCGCGTCCGTGTGGTCGGGCAACGGCCTGACGGCCGCGCCCTCCAGAGGCGGCGGGGGCAGCAGCGCGGGCGCCGCGCTCGCCTTGGCGACGGTCCAGAACCGCTCGGCGACCCCGCCGACGAAGGCCGTCACGAGGAGCATCGCCAGCGCGTTGTCCGGCACCCAGTCGATCCACAGGGGGGCGACGATGAGCAGCGCGGCGCGCACTCCGTCGGCGCCGACCATGGTCCAGCGCCGGTCGAGCGGTCCGCCGGGCGTCGTCAGTGAGGTCAGCGGCCCGAGCAGGACGGCGCCGAACAGCAGCGTCGACAGGATGCGCGCCCCGAACACGGCGGCGACGGCGAAGGCCACGCCCCGGTATCCACCGCCGAACGACTCCTCGGGGATGGCCGTCTGTACCGCCAGCACCACGAGTACGAGCAGCCCGATCACGTCGCCGACTCCGCCGACGAGCTGGGCCGACCACAGTCGCTTCAACTGCGGTACGCGCAACAGTGCGCGCACCGCACGCTCCCTGGAGTCCGCCACCAGGGCGTCGTCGGAGGCCGTGTCGGAGGCCGTGTTGGGGTCCGTTGGCTGCGCGGCTGGGGTCATTCGTCCAGCCTATAGGGCCCCACTGACACACCGAAGGTGTGTTCCCGGTGTGAACGCCTCCCCGCATGCGACACGGGGAGGCACTCGTTCCGCCGGGCCGCCGACTACTCCGCCGGGGCCGTCTTCTTGGCGGCCGTCTTCGCGGTCGTCGTCTTCTTGGCCGCGGTCTTCTTCGCCGTGGTCGTCTTCTTGGCGGCCGTCTTCTTGGCCGCCGTCTTCTTCGCGGCGGTCTTCTTGGCGGGCGCCTTCTTGGCCGCGGTCTTCTTCTTGGCCGGGCCCTTGGCCCGCTTCTCGGCGAGCAGTTCGAACCCGCGCTCCGCCGTGATCTCCTCCACGGAGTCGTCCGAGCGCAGCGTCGCGTTGGTCTCACCATCGGTGACGTACGGGCCGAAGCGGCCGTCCTTCACCACGACGGGCTTCTCGCTGACCGGGTCGGTGCCGAGCTCCTTCAGCGGCGGCTTGGCGGCCGCGCGTCCGCGCTGCTTCGGCTTGGAGTAGATCTCCAGGGCCTCTTCCAGCGTGATGTTGAAGAGCTGCTCCTCGGTCTCCAGGGAGCGCGAGTCCGTGCCCTTCTTCAAGTACGGGCCGTACCGGCCGTTCTGCGCGGTGATGTCGACGCCCTCGGCGTCCTGGCCGACGACGCGCGGCAGCGACATCAGCTTCAGGGCGTCGGCCAGCGTCACCGTGTCGAGCGCCATGGACTTGAAGAGCGAGGCGGTCCGCGGCTTCACCGCGTTCTTCCCGGTCTTCGGGGTGCCCTCGGGGAGCACCTCGGTGACGTACGGGCCGTAGCGGCCGTCCTTGGCGATGATCTGGCGCCCGGTCTGCGGGTCGGCGCCCAGCTCGAAGTCGCCGCTCGGCTTGGCGAGCAGCTCCTCGGCGTACTCCACCGACAGCTCGTCGGGCGCGAGGTCCTCGGGGACGTCGGCGCGCTGGTGGTTCTCGGAGTCGCGCTCACCGCGCTCGATGTACGGGCCATAGCGGCCGACACGCAGCATGATGTCGCTGCCCACGGGGAACGACGAGATCTCGCGGGCGTCGATCGCGCCCAGGTCGGTCACGAGCTCCTTGAGGCCGCCGAGGTGGTCGCCGTCACCGTTCCCGGCGTCCGCGGCGCCGCCCTGGCCGTCCGAGCCTTCGCCGAAGTAGAAGCGCCGCAGCCACGGCACAGCCTGTGCCTCGCCACGCGCGATGCGGTCGAGGTCGTCCTCCATGGAGGCGGTGAAGCTGTAGTCGACCAGCCGGCCGAAGTGCTTCTCCAGCAGGTTGACGACGGCGAACGACAAGAAGGAGGGCACAAGCGCCGTCCCCTTCTTGAAGACGTAACCGCGATCCAGGATGGTCCCGATGATGGACGCATACGTAGACGGGCGGCCGATCTCGCGCTCTTCGAGCTCCTTGACGAGCGAGGCCTCGGTGTAGCGCGCGGGCGGCTTGGTGGCGTGGCCGTCGACCGAGATCTCCTCGGCGGACAGACCGTCGCCCTCGGCGACCTGCGGCAGCCGGCGCTCACGGTCGTCCAGCTCCGCGTTCGGGTCGTCGGCGCCCTCCACGTAGGCCTTCAGGAAGCCGTGGAAGGTGATCGTCTTGCCGGAGGCGCTGAACTCGGCGTCGCGGCCGTCGGCGGACGTGCCACCGATCTTGACCGTGACGCTGTTCCCGACCGCGTCCTTCATCTGGGAGGCGACGGTGCGCTTCCAGATCAGCTCGTACAGCTTGAACTGGTCGCCGGTCAGGCCGGTCTCGGCGGGCGTGCGGAAGCGGTCGCCGGAGGGGCGGATCGCCTCGTGCGCCTCCTGCGCGTTCTTGACCTTGCCGGCGTACGTACGCGGCTTGTCCGGCAGGTAGTCGCTGCCGTAGAGCTGCGTGACCTGCGAACGAGCGGCCGCGACGGCCGTGTCCGACAGCGTCGTGGAGTCCGTACGCATGTAGGTGATGAAGCCGTTCTCGTACAGCTTCTGGGCCACCTGCATGGTCGCCTTCGCGCCGAAGCCCAGCTTGCGCGAGGCCTCCTGCTGCAGCGTCGTCGTACGGAACGGGGCGTACGGCGAGCGGCGGTACGGCTTGGACTCGACGGAGCGTACGGAGAACTGCGTCTGCTCCAAGGCGGAGGCGAGCGCCCGGGCGTTCGTCTCGTCCAGGTGCAGCGTGTTCGCCGAACCGGCCTTCAGCTGGCCGAGCGAGTCGAAGTCGCGGCCCTGTGCGATGCGCTTGCCGTCGACCGCGCTGAGGCGGGCGGTCAGCGACGACGGGTCGGAGGAGTCACCGGCGCGGCCCGTCGCGAACGTGCCCGTCAGGTCCCAGTACTCGGCCGAGCGGAAGGCGATGCGGTCGCGCTCGCGCTCGACGACGAGGCGGGTGGCGACGGACTGGACACGGCCCGCCGAGAGGCGCGGCATGACCTTCTTCCACAGGACCGGCGAGACCTCGTAGCCGTAGAGGCGGTCGAGGATGCGGCGGGTCTCCTGGGCGTCGACCAGCTTCTTGTTCAGCTCGCGGGGGTTCGCGACGGCGGCGCGGATCGCGTCCTTGGTGATCTCGTGGAAGACCATCCGGTGGACCGGGATCTTCGGCTTGAGGACTTCCTGGAGGTGCCACGCGATGGCCTCGCCCTCGCGGTCCTCATCGGTGGCGAGGAAGAGCTCGTCGGATTCCTTCATGAGGTCCTTGAGCTTCTTGACCTGCGCCTTCTTGTCGCTGTTGACGACATAGATGGGCTGGAAGTCGTTCTCGACGTCCACCCCGAGGCGGCGCACCTCACCGGTGTACTTCTCGGGGACCTCGGCCGCGCCGTTGGGGAGGTCGCGGATGTGCCCGACGCTCGCTTCGACGACGTATCCGGGGCCGAGATAGCCCTTGATCGTCTTCGCCTTGGCGGGCGACTCGACGATGACGAGTCGGCGGCCGCCCTGTGCGGTCTCGCTGGTCGGGGACAACTTCGCTCTTCTCTCCGGTCGGCGGTTCGGGGCCGTGTCGATGGCTTTCTCCCGCGGGATCGTGCCGTTTCCGCGGCACTGCTGCGGAGTGTGACGGTACCTCCCGCCGGTGTGTCAAACGGGAAAAGCACGCAGCAGCCACTCGGAACGGTAACCCGACTCTTCGGGATCCTGCCCCCGGACCGTTGAGTGGACGCCTCGCCTCCGGGTGCCCGTGCCGGTGCTTCGTGTGTCGGGTTCCTGTGGCGAACGTCCCTATTACGTAGCGGTCCGTGCCCTAGGACTCCCCTGTTTATCCCTTCCTGACAAGATGGCGCGTGGCTGGGGGAGCCCGCGGGAGCCTCCGGCTCGTCCCCAAGGCATCACTATCCAGGAGCTTCCCGAAATGTCCGACAGCAATCCGTACGGCCAGCCCCCCAAGGACCAGTCGGGCGGGAACCCGTACAACCAGCCCCCGGCGGACCAGCCGGGCCAGCAGGGCGCGGGCCCGTACGGCTACCCGCAGCAGGGCTCGCAGCCCGGCTACGGCACGCCGCCCCCCGGCCAGCCCGGTCAGCCGCAGGGCCAGCCCGGTCAGCCCGGTCAGCCCGGTCAGCCCAGCTACGGCTACCCCTACCCCGGCTCCGCCCCGGCCGGCGGCGGCGCGTACCCGCCCCCGCCGGGCCCCGGCATGGGCGGTCCGGGCATGGCCCCCAACATGGGCATGCCCTACGACCCGGCGGCGCCCTACGGCTACGACCCGTACGGCCGCCCGTACTCGGACAAGACGAAGCTCGCCGCGGGTCTCCTCGGCATCTTCCTCGGTTCGTTCGGCGCGGGCCGCTTCTACACGGGGCACACCGGGATGGCCGTCACCATGCTCATCGTGTCCGTGGTGACCTGCGGACTCGGCGGCATCTGGGGCCTGATCGACGGCATCATGATGCTCGCCGGCGGCAACGCCACCGACTCTCAGGGCCGCCTGCTGCGGGACAACTGACCCGTGCCCCGCGCCGCGTCCCCCACGGCCCGCCTCAGGGGCGCGCTCGGCGCCCCCGCGGCGGTCCCGCTCGGGGTGCTCGCGGCGGGGGCAGCGGCCGCGCTGTACCTGTACGGCACGGACCCGCACGAGCCGGGCCACGCCCTGCCGGGCTGCCCCTTCCGGTTCGCCACGGGGCTGCTCTGCCCGGCGTGCGGCGGGACGCGGATGGTCTACGACCTGATGCACGGTCAGTACGTCATGGCCTGGCACGACAACGGCGCGCTGCTGTTCGCCGCCCCCTTCGCCCTTGCCCTGCTGGGGCGTTGGGCGTACGAGGGGCTGCGCGGCCGTCGCTGGTCGCCGCCGATCGGGGGTCGCGGTGCGGCCGCGATCCTGATCGGGGCGCTGGCCTGGGCGGTGCTGCGCAACGCGCTCTGAGTCACCTCTGAGCGACTTCCGAGCGACTTCTGAGCGCTTCTGATCTGCTCGCTGGTCTGCTTGCGGGTCTGTGCTTGCTGGTCTGCTTCTGATCTGCTCCTGGGCGGCGCCCAGTTGGGCCGGGCCTAGACCTGGCCGAAACACCACACGGCGAGCGCCAGGGCTCCCGCCCCGGCCGCCCCCGCGAGCACCACCGACGTCACAGGGCGCACCCCGTACGCCACCGGCTCACGGTGCGCCGCGCGCGCCCCGGTCCACGCCAACAGGCCTGCCCCGAACAATCCGAACACCGCGCCTGCGAACACCGCGGGAACACTCTCCATCGCCTTGCCTCCCCCACCTACGGACCGATTCCGGTACCCAGGCGGGTGACGCTGACACGGGCAGCCGAACCCCGGATGAACTCCCGGGCGCCACAAGGCGAAGTGCGGTCGACCGGCTTTCAGTCGACGGGCGTGAACGGCTCCAGGAACCCCAGCTCGACCAGCGTGCGGATCTGCGCGGGAGTGCGGTCGCGCAACGAAACCGGGTCCTCGCCCACGAGTTGGGCGATGGCGTCCAGGATCGTCCCGGCGCTCAGCGACCCGTCGCACACACCCGCGAACCCGGCGCCGACCGTGTCCACCTTCGTCGCACGGAGCATCCCCCGCCCCTGCCGCAGCACGACGTGCTCCGGGTCCTCGGCACCCGGCAGCCCGACCTGCTCCTGCACGACCTCCCCGGCCAGCTTGAAGTGCGCGCCGAGCAGCGCCGCGTCGTCGTACGCCCGCAGCCAGTCGACCCGCTCGAAGTGCGCGCGCACGGTCTCGCCGAGCGGCTGCTCGACAGGGTGCGGCCACTCCTCGATGACGATCGAGGGCTCTTCGGAGGCGGTCTTCCTGAGCGTGATCCAACCGAAGCCGACGGCCCGCACCTTGCGCGCCTCGAACTCGTCGAGCCAGGCGTCGTACCGCGCCGCGTACGCGGCCTGATCGCCGCGGTGGTCACCGGCGTCACGCAGCCACAACTCGGCGTACTGCGCGACGTCCTGCACCTCGCGCTGCACGATCCAGGCGTCACAGCCGCGCGGCACCCAGGAGCGCAACCGCTCGGTCCACTCCTCCCCCTCCACGTGCTGCCAGTTGGCCAGGAACTGCGCGTGCCCCCCGTCGTTCAGGTGCTCCCCTGCCTCCTGAACGACCGAGCGGCACAGATCGTCCCCGCTCATGCCGCCGTCGCGGTACGTGAGGCGGGCTCCCGGGGAGATCACGAACGGCGGGTTGGAGACGACCAGGTCGTACGTGGCGTCGCCCACGGGCTCGTACAGCGAGCCCTCCCGCAACTCAGCCGCCTGCACACCCGACAGCGCGAGGGTCAGCGCGGTCATGTGCAGCGCCCGCGGGTTGAGGTCGGTCGCGGTGACCCGCGTGGCGTGGCGCGCCGCGTGCAGCGCCTGGATCCCGGATCCGGTCCCGAGGTCGAGGGCCGAGTCGACGGGCGTACGCACGGTGATCCCGGCAAGCGTCGTGGACGCCCCGCCGACCCCGAGCACGACGCCTTCCTGGCTGCTGCCGATGCCTCCGGCGCCCCCGACCGCGCAGCCGAGGTCGGACACGATGAACCAGTCCTCGCCCTCGGGGCCGCCATACGGGCGTACGTCGACGCTCGCCGCGACCTCGTCGCCCCCGACGGCCCGCAGCCAGCCGCTCTCCACGCACGCGTCGAGCGGCAGCACCTCGGCCACGCGCTCGCGCGGCGCGGGCTGCTGCAACAGGAAGAGCCGGACGAGCGTCTCCAGGGGGCGCTCGCCCCGGGTGGCCCGCAGAGCGGGCACGGTCTCGCTGCGCGCGAGCGCCGCGTAGGCGGACGCCCCGAGCAGCTCAAGCAGCCCATCGGCAGTGAACTCGGCAGAAACCAGGGCGTCACGCAGGGACCGGGCGACGTCGGAACGGTCAACGGAGGGCAGCGGTGCAGCAACGGAAGAACTCACCCCTCCATTGTCACCCGCACACCGCGAACACGACGGCGCCCCCGGCGCGGCGCAGCAATGGCGCGACCCCGGGGGCGCAGAAGAAAACGTGAGGCCTAGGACCCCGAAGGCGTAGCGGATGCGCTCTTGCAGCTCTCCTGCTTCGCCATCGCCTTGCCCACGTCCCCCTCCTCAAGGTTCTTGAGCGCGTCGCTGCCGTCCTGGCTCAGCGTGTCCAGCTGGCCGGCGATGCCCTTGAGCCCGTCGGCGAACTTCGCCTGGTCGCCGGTGTCGAGCTTGTCGACCTTCTTCTTCAGGTCGGCGTACGACGTCGAGATCTTGTCGAGCTCCTTGACGGCGTTCTGCTGCTTCTTGTCACCGCCGTCGACCGGCGGAGCGCCGGCCTTGTCGACCGCGTCACCGATCGCCTTGTACGCGTCGGACATGTCCTGGAACGCCTGCGAGTCGGTCTTCTGGACCTGCTCGGGTTCGCTGTTGTCCGAGGTCTCCTTCTGGATCGCGGTGTTCGCGGCCTCGATCTTCTTGGCCTGCGGCTGGACCTTGTCGCAGACCTGCTTGGCCCAGGAGTCGAGCTTCTCGTTGCTGTCGTCGCTGCAGCCCGACAACGCCAGTACCAGTACCGCACCGCCGGACAGTGCGGCAGCAAGCTTCTTGTTCACCGGATTGGTCCCTTCCATGGCTCTCGGCCCCGGAACTTACACGCCACGCACACGACAATCGCACGCCGGGTGTCCTGTACGACCACTTTATTGACCTTTAGCAGCCATTTGCACCAGGAGAGATAAGGCTCACTGAAACCGGAAGGGCCCGCCCCGCAGACGTAAGGAAACTACGCCAGAACACACCGATGGGCGGACAGCCCGTCAAAAGGCGCTGTCCGCCCACCTGTTGTCACCCTGACGTGCACTCAGGTCACGTACGCATGTTCCTCACGTACGTGTCGTGGAGACCACGGCGGGATCCGACTGTTCCGGCACCCGTCCGGCCCCTTCGGCGCCCCCGTCCTCGTCCCCGCCGACCGCGATGCCGCGTCGCTTGGACATGTACACAGCACCGATGATCACGGCGAGCGAGACGACGGCGGCCGTGATCCGCACGCCCACGCTCGCGTCGTCCCCGTAGCTGAACTTGACCACCGCGGGCGCGATGAGCAGCGCCACGAGGTTCATCACCTTCAGGAGCGGGTTGATCGCGGGGCCCGCGGTGTCCTTGAAGGGGTCGCCGACCGTGTCGCCGATGACCGTCGCCGCGTGCGCCTCGCTGCCCTTGCCGCCGTGGTGCCCGTCCTCGACGAGCTTCTTGGCGTTGTCCCACGCACCGCCCGAGTTGGCGAGGAAGACGGCCATCAGCGTGCCCGTCCCGATCGCCCCCGCGAGATACGCGCCGAGCGCGCCGACGCCGAGCGTGAAGCCGACCGCGATCGGCGCCAGGACGGCGAGCAGCCCGGGCGTGGCGAGCTCCCGCAGCGCGTCCTTCGTACAGATGTCGACCACACGCCCGTATTCCGGCTTCTCCGTGTAGTTCATGATCCCGGGGTGCTCGCGGAACTGCCTGCGCACCTCGTAGACCACCGAACCAGCCGACCGCGAGACGGCGTTGATGGCGAGCCCGGAGAAGAGGAACACCACCGCGGCTCCGGCGATGAGCCCCACCAGGTTGTTGGGCTGTGAGATGTCCATGACCAGGTTCATGGGCCCGCCGTCGCCGACTTTCTCGCCGACGTCTCTGGCCGCTGTGAGGATCGCGTCCCTGTACGAGCCGAACAGGGCGGCGGCCGCGAGCACGGCGGTCGCGATGGCGATGCCCTTGGTGATGGCCTTCGTCGTGTTGCCGACGGCGTCCAGGTCGGTGAGCACCTGCGCGCCCGCGCCCTCGACGTCACCGGACATCTCGGCGATGCCCTGCGCGTTGTCGGAGACCGGGCCGAAGGTGTCCATGGCGACGATGACGCCGACCGTGGTGAGCAGCCCCGTACCGGCCAGGGCGACCGCGAACAGGGCCAGCATGATCGACGTACCGCCGAGCAGGAACGCCCCGTACACGCCGAGCCCGATCAGGATCGCGGTGTAGACGGCCGACTCGAGGCCGATGGAGATGCCGGCGAGCACGACGGTCGCCGCGCCGGTCAGCGACGACTTGCCGATGTCCTTGACCGGTCGCCTGCTCGTCTCGGTGAAGTAGCCGGTGAGCTGCTGGATGAGGGCCGCGAGCACGATGCCGATCACCACGGCGACGACCGCGAGGATCCGCGGGTCGCCCGCCTTGCCGCTGATCGCCTCGTCCGTGACGCCGTCCAGGTCGGCGTACGTCCCCGGCAGATACGTGTAGACGGCGATGGCGACGAGCACGATCGAGATCACCGCGGAGATGAAGAACCCGCGGTTGATGGCGCTCATCCCGGAGCGGTCGGAGCGGCGCGGCGCGACGGCGAAGATGCCGATCATGGCCGTGATGACCCCGATCGCGGGCACGATCAGCGGGAACGCGAGGCCGGCGTCGCCGAAGGCGGCCTTGCCGAGGATCAGCGCGGCGACCAGCGTGACGGCGTACGACTCGAAGAGGTCGGCGGCCATCCCCGCGCAGTCTCCGACGTTGTCGCCCACGTTGTCGGCGATGGTCGCGGCATTGCGCGGATCGTCCTCCGGAATGCCCTTCTCGACCTTGCCGACCAGGTCGGCGCCGACGTCGGCGGCCTTGGTGAAGATGCCGCCTCCGACACGCATGAACATCGCGATCAGCGCGGCACCGAGCCCGAAGCCCTCCAGGACCTTGGGCGCGTCGGCCGCGTAGACGAGCACGACACAGGAGGCGCCGAGCAGGCCGAGCCCCACCGTGAACATGCCGACGACGCCGCCCGTACGGAAAGCGATCTTCATTGCTTTGTGCGAGACGGCGGTGAGATCCTTTTCCGGCTCGCCTTCCGCCGGGGTCGCTTCTCTTGCGGCGGCGGCGACGCGCACATTGCTGCGCACCGCGAGCCACATTCCGATATAGCCGGTGACGGCCGAGAACACCGCGCCGATCAAGAAGAAGATCGACCGGCCCGCTCGCTGATTCCAGTCGTCCGCCGGAAGCAGCATGAGCAGGAAGAACACGACGACTGCGAATACGGCGAGGGTTCGCAGCTGTCGGCCCAGATAGGCTTTCGCGCCTTCCTGGACCGCGCCCGCGATCTCCTTCATCGAGTCCGTGCCCTCGCCGGCCGCGAGTACCTGGCGCACCAGGACTCCGGCGACGGCGAGCGCCGCGAGCGCGACGACGGCGATGACGACGACGATCAATCTGTTGTCGTCGGTCAGAACTGCGGCTGCGAACGTAGCAGGGGTAGAGGGCTCCGCCATTCGTCCTCCTTGACGCTTGGACTGAGCTCAAGATGTGGACGGATTGTAGGGAGCGGACCCTGATCAAAACAGGGCGCGGCAAACGGAATTGTTTCCTACCCAGCAAATGTTCGGTGAACCTCACCCGGCAGGCAGAGGCGGAATTGCTAACCCCTTGAAGGCATTAGCGAAGATCTTTTATTGGCCGATTGGTTGATCGACCTCAGGAAATACCGAAGAGGCCCGGATCACCGTCTGGTGATCCGGGCCTCTTCGAAAGATCTCCGGGCAGCGCGCGGAGCGCTCGGCGTGCTACGGAAGCGTCGCCGGCAGGGTCGGCCACGTCATCCGAATGAGTCCGCCGTCCGTGTCCGCGGTGACCTCGACATCGTCCACGAGGCCGCTGATGACGGCGAGACCCATCTCGTCCTCACCCTCCGCCTCCAGATCGTCGGCGGAGCCCGTGCCGTCGGCCGCGGCCGACGGGGGCACCGTACGCGGCGCCTCGTCACCGACCTCGATGGAGAACTGCTTCTCGTCCTCGATCAGGGCCACCCGCACCGGCGCCGCGATGCCGCTGCTCTGGTGCAGCCCGACCGCGCGGCTGCAGGCCTCACCGACGGCGAGCCTGACCTCGTCGAGCACGGCCTCGTCCACGCCCGCCCTGCGCGCCACGGCGGCCGCCACCAGGCGGGCCGTCCTGACGTGCTCGGGCAGAGGGCTGAAGCGGAGTTCGACAGTGGCCATGCATCCCCCTCGGACAGACGGGCCCACAGTGGTACGAGCGTGCTCCCGGGGATCGGCCGGCCTCGGCCGCCCGATCCCCTTGTCTCCACCGGTGTCACCACCGGCATCGACCGGATCAGTCGGTCGCCGAGACGGCTTCCTCGACCGAGGTGTGGATCGGGAACACCTTGGTCAGTCCGGTGATACGGAAAATCTTGAGAATGCGCTCCTGGTTGCACACCAGGCGCAGCGAGCCCTCATGGGCACGCACGCGCTTCAGGCCGCCGACCAGCACGCCGAGCCCGGTGGAGTCGAGGAAATCCACGCCCTCCATGTCGACGACAAGGTGGAAACTGCCGTCGTTCACCAGCTCGACCAGCTGCTCGCGCAACTTGGGCGCGGTATATACATCGATTTCGCCACCGACCTCGACGACCGTACGATCGCCGACGGTACGGGTCGACAGGGACAGGTCCACGGATCCTCCAGCACCTTGCTATCGAGCGGTCGCCCCTCGGGGATACCTCGGCTTGATCCCCCGGGACGGTTCGCCAGCCGCGATGGCATTCAATCACTTACCGGCAGGCGTGCACGACGCCTTGAGAGCATTGTCCGTCACGCCAGTGACACACTCGGTGCCGATGGCCAAGAATCACCGATCCGAACGACCCTCGGTATCCGCCCCAGACCGCCCCTCTCCCGGTGCGGTCCTGGACCGGCTCGCCTCGGGTCCGAGCAGGGCTGCGCGTGTCACCCATACGGAGCACTTGCCCCCTCGCCCCGGCCGTCATGCCGTCTGGCCCGATCGGATCCGGGCCGAGGTCATCGCGGCCGTGCAGACCGCCGGAATCGCGCACCCCTGGGCCCACCAGGCACTCGCGGCGGAGCACGCCCTGGACGGCGATTCGGTGGTCGTCGCCACCGGCACGGCCTCCGGCAAATCGCTCGCGTATCTGGTTCCGGTCCTGTCGTCCCTGCTGGACGGATCCGAGGCGCCGAACGGGCGCGGCGCGACCACGCTCTACCTCGCCCCGACGAAGGCGCTCGCGGCGGACCAGTGCCGATCGGTGAAGGAACTTTCACAACCGCTCGGTACGGCGATTCGTCCCGCGGTCTACGACGGCGACACTCCGTTCGAGGAACGCGAGTGGGTACGCCAGTACGGAAACTACGTCCTCACCAACCCGGACATGCTGCACCGCGGCATCCTGCCCTCGCACCCGCGCTGGTCCTCCTTCTTCAAGGCGCTCAAGTACGTCGTGATCGACGAGTGCCACACATATCGCGGCGTCTTCGGCTCCCATGTGGCGCAGGTGCTGCGAAGACTGCGCCGCATATGTGCCCGCTACGGATCCGACCCCGTCTTCCTGCTGGCCTCGGCCACCTCGGCCGAACCGGCCGTCTCCGCCCAGCGGTTGACGGGTCTGCCGGTCGTCGAGGTCGCGGACGACGCCTCGCCGCGCGGCGAACTGGTCTTCGCGCTCTGGGAACCCCCGCTGACGGAGATGCAGGGCGAGAAGGGCGCGCCGGTGCGGCGCACGGCGACCGCCGAGACGGCGGACCTGCTGACCGACCTCGCGGTCCAGGGCGTGCGCTCCGTCGCCTTCGTACGCTCCCGGCGTGGCGCCGAGCTGATCTCGGTGATCGCGCAGGAGCGGCTCGCCGAGGTCGACCGCTCGCTGGCCCGGCGGGTCGCGGCCTACCGCGGCGGCTATCTCTCCGAGGAACGCCGCGCCCTCGAAGCGGCCCTGCACTCCGGCGAACTCCTCGGCCTCGCCGCCACCACCGCCCTCGAACTCGGCATCGACGTCTCGGGGTTGGACGCGGTGCTGATCGCCGGATACCCCGGTACGCGCGCGTCCCTGTGGCAGCAGGCAGGACGTGCGGGCCGCTCGGGCCAGGGGGCGCTGGCGGTCCTGGTGGCCCGTGACGACCCCCTGGACACCTACCTGGTCCACCACCCTGAAGCCCTTTTCGACCAGCCGGTCGAATCGACGGTCCTCGACCCCGACAACCCGTACGTCCTCGCTCCGCACCTGTGCGCGGCGGCGGCGGAGATCCCCCTGACCGAACCGGACCTGGCCCTGTTCGGCCCTGCGACGGGGGAACTACTGCCGCAGCTGGAGGCGGCGAAGCTGCTGCGGCGCCGCTCCGCCACGAAGGCCTGGCACTGGACGCGCCGCGAGTCCGCCGCGGACCTGGCCGACATCCGCGGCGAGGGCGGCTCCCCCGTACAGGTCGTCGAGGCCGGCACCGGCCGGCTGCTCGGCACCGTCGACGCGGGCTCCGCCCACACCTCGGTGCACGACGGCGCGATCCACCTCCACCAGGGCCGCACGTACGTGGTGAAGAAGCTGGACCTCGACGACAACGTCGCCCTCGTCGAAACAGCGAACCCCACCTACTCGACCACCGCCCGCGACACCACGGCCATCTCCATCCTGGAGACCGACGTCGAAGTCCCTTGGGGCGACGGCAGGTTGTGCTACGGCTCGGTCGAGGTCACCAACCAGGTCGTCGGCTACCTCCGCCGCCGCCTCATCACCGGCGAGGTCCTCGGCGAGACCAAGCTCGACCTCCCTCCTCGTACGCTGCGCACCCGCGCCGTGTGGTGGACGGTCACCGAGGACCAACTCGACGCCGCCCGCATCAACCCCGAGATCCTCGGCGGCGCCCTGCACGCCGCCGAACACGCCTCCATCGGCCTGCTCCCCCTCTTCGCCACGTGCGACCGCTGGGACATCGGCGGCGTCTCGATGCCGCTCCACCCGGACACCCTCCTGCCCACGGTCTTCGTCTACGACGGTCATCCCGGCGGCGCGGGCTTCGCCGAACGTGCCTTCCACACCGCCCGCGAGTGGCTGACCGCCACCCGCGAGGCCATCGCGTCCTGCGACTGCGACGCCGGCTGCCCCTCCTGCATCCAGTCCCCCAAGTGCGGCAACGGCAACGATCCGTTGCACAAGCGGGGGGCGGTACGTCTGCTCTCCGTTCTGCTGAAGGGGGTGGCGGGGTAGGCGGGCGGGTCACCCGTTCCGTTTCGGCCTTCCGTCCCTACGCCTCGGGGCTCCGCCCCGGACCCCACGCCTCAAACGCCGGCGGGGCTTGATCGAGGGCCCGCCCGTACCCGGACCTCCGAGCACCCCTCGGGGCTTCGCCCCGGACCCCGCGGGCTCTCGTCCAAGAGCGGGACTTGATTGAGGGCCCGCCCGTACCCGGACCTCCGAGCACGCCTCGGGGCTTCGCCCCGGACCCCGCGCCTCAAACGCCGGCGGGGCTTGGCTGTGGGCCCGCCCGTGCCCGGATCTCCGAGCACGCCTCGGGGCTTCGCCCCGGACCCCGCGGGCTCTCGTCCAAGAGCGGGACTTGACTGAGGGCCCGCCCGTGCCCGGACCTCCGAGCGGAATGCCCCGTGCCCCGCTACCGCGGTCACATCCGACACCTCCCCGCGCACCGCGCACCGCACCACCCCCGCCTCCTGCGCCCGCGCCACCCGTGCCGCCAGCGCGCACGCCTTCGCTCTCCCCTCCGTCCAGTGGTCCGCCGCGGCGAGCGCCGCCAGGTCGGCCGCCGAGCCCGCACGGTGCCGTGCCTCGACCGCCTGCCCCATGGCCAGCACCGCCCCGAACACCACCCCCACCGCGGCCATCGCCATCGCGACCCACACGGTCGCCGACCCGCGGTCACCCCCTCTCGCCCTCATGTCCCCGCCACCGCTTCCTCCGCCGCCGCCACCGCCTGCGCGCTCAGCTCCACCCCGAGCGCTCCCGGCCCCACGGATCTCGCCCGCACCGTCACCCGCACCAGATCGCCCTCCCGGCCCACCGCGACCCGCGCACCCGGCGGCGCGGCCTCCCGCGCCGCCGCCACCGCGGCGCCCCTGGGCTCCTGCCGGGCCACCGCCCTGGCCCCGGCCCGCGCGGCGTCCACGCACCTGATCTGCGCCGACGCCGCGAGCACCACCCAGACCAGCGCCATCGTGAACGCCACGAGCACCGGCAGCACCACGGCCGCCTCCGCCGTCACAAACCCCGCATCGCGCCCCCGCCCACGTCGGGGCTCAGAACGAGCCATGGAGCGCCTTCGCCACCAAGGACTGCAACGCCGACTGCACCACGTCGCTCGTCACCACCTGGTACAGCACCCCGGCGAAGCCCACCGCCGCGATCAGCCCCACCGCGTACTCGGCACTGACCATCCCGGCGTCCCGCCCGCCGGACCGCACCGACCGCGCCCATCGACGAACGCCTCCGCGCAGCCACTCGCACCAGGCCCGCCCCACACGCATCCCACTCATGCCAACTCCCTTGATAGGTCACCCTGTTCTGCCTTCCGAAGCCCGCCGCTCAACTCCCTCCCAGCACCCCGCCTCCCAGTCCGATCACCACCGGCACCACCCCGACCACCAAGAACGCGGGGAGGAAACACAGGCCCACCGGCGCCGTGATCGCCACCGCGGCCCGGCGTGCCACCGTCGTCGCCCGACGTCCCCGCTCGGCCCGGCACTCCGCGGCGAACCGCGCCACCGGCGCCGCCGCAGGAGCCCCGGACTCACCCGCCCGCTCCAACAGCCGGACCAGCCCATCGGCGCCCGGCACCGCCGACAACTCCCGCCACGCCACACCGAGTTCACCGCCGAGCCGCACCTGCGCCGCGCCCCGCTCAAGCCCCCGCCCGACGGGTCCGCCCAGCGCCTCACCGACGGCCCGCGCCGCCTCCACCGGCCCCGCACCCGCCGCGAGACATGACGCCAACAGGTCGCAGGCCAATGGCAGTTGACGTACGGCGACACCCCTCGCACCCACCCCCATCCCGGCTCTCGCCCCCTCCTCCCGGCCGCGCCACCAGCGCCACACCCCCATCCCGCAGACCACCCCGACCACGGCCCCGGCCGCCCCGCCCACCAGCACGAACCCGGCACACACCGCCCCCGCGACCGGCACCCACCGCCGCACCCCGGCCGGCAGCACCACGGCCCGCCGCACCGACTCCGCCGCGGCCACCTCGAGCACGACCCGCACCCGCCGCCGCAACGCCCGCTCGGCCCTCCGCTCCGCGACCTCCCACACCAGCCACATCACCATCACCGCGGCGCACAGCACCGCCCCCAGCCTGTGGACAACGTCCATGGCTCCTCACCCCTCCGCCCCTCGCACGATCCGCATCGCCCACCACAACCCGGCGGCTTCCAACGCCCCACCCACCACCAGGCAGCCGATCCCCGGCCACGTGTGCAGCAGCACCCGCAGGGGCCGCGCCCCCATGCCCGCCCCGAGCAACAGCGCGAACACGGGCAGCCCGGCGAGCAGCACCGTGGTCGACAAGGGGCCCGCCAACTGGGCTCTGAAGTCGGCCCGTTGATCCCGCTCCGCACGCAGCGCGTCCGCGAGCCGTTCGAGACCGGACGCGAGCCCGGCACCCCGGTCCACCGCCACCCGCCAGCACGCCGCCAGCCCGTTCAACCCCTCGGCCCCCGGCTCCCGCGCCGCCGCTCTCAGGGCCCCGGGCACCTCCCCGCCGAACCGGGCCGCCGCCACCACGGCCGCGCTCCCCGCACCGGTCAACGCCTCGGACCCCCGCACCGCCACCACCAGCGCATCCCCCGGCTGCCGGCCTGCCCGCACCTCACCCGCCAACAGCCCGCACAGCCGGATCACCGCCTCCCCTCGCCGCTCCTTCCCCCGCCGCGCCGCCCCGGCCGCGCGGAGCCGCCCCACTCCCGGCACGGCACACACCGCGAGGACGACCGGCAGCACCGAGGCTCCGGCGACCCCGACCACCACCCCGCCCACCGCGCACCACCATTCGGGTCGCGCGCGTACCCACGCCCACCACCGCTCCCCCAGGCCCAGCCACCGGGACAACACCCCGAGGTCCGCCCCCACCCCCAACACACTCCGAGCCCGCCGCACCTCCAACTCCCGTACCCGCACCGCCCGCATCACGACCACCGCCCCCAACGCGGCCACCACCACACCGGAACCACCGCCCAAGACCCCACCACCCACAGCCCACGCACCCCTCTCCACCGGCTCTGCCGAATCCACCGACCACGCGCCTTCTCCCAGGCCCCACGTCCGACGCCGCGCGGGCCGGCCCACTCACCCCAACCGCACCCCCAACAACCCACCGAGCCGCGCCCACCCCGCCCCCTCCACAAACCCCCGCTCGCCCCACTCCAGCGCCGGTACCGCCCGCACCCAGCCCTCCGCGTCCCGCTCCAGCACCTGGACCTGGGCGATACGCCGCCGCCCGCCCCGGTCCCGTACGAGATGCAGCACCACGGAGACCGCCGCCGCCAACTGGCTGTGCAGCGCCGCCCGGTCGAGCCCCGCCGCCGTCCCCAGCGCCTCGAGCCGCACCGGGACATCGCTCGCCGCGTTGGCGTGGACCGTCCCTGAACCGCCCTCGTGGCCCGTATTCAGGGCGGCCAGGAGCGAGACCACCTCGGCGCCGCGCACCTCGCCCACCACCAGCCGGTCGGGCCGCATCCGCAGCGCCTGCCGGACCAGGTCGTCGAGGCCCACGGCCCCCGCGCCCTCCTGGTTGGCGGGGCGCGATTCGAGCCGTACGACGTGGGGGTGGTCCGGCCTCAGCTCGGCGGAGTCCTCGGCCAGGACGATCCGCTCCCCCGGCCCCACCAGGCCGAGCAGCGCGCTCAGCAGCGTCGTCTTGCCGGTGCCCGTACCACCGCTGATCAGGAAGGACAGGCGCGCGTCGAGCAACGCCCGCAGCACCCGGTCGCCGCCCGGCGGCACCGTCCCCGCCGCCGTCAGTTCCTCCAGGGTGAACGCCCGGGGCCGCACGACCCGCAGGGACAGGCAGGTGCAGCCCGCCGCGATCGGTGGCAGCACCGCGTGCAGCCGGGTCCCGTCGGGCAGCCGGGCGTCCACCCACGGCCGCGCGTCGTCCAGGCGGCGCCCCACGACGGCAGCGAGCCGCTGCGCCAGCCGCCGTACGTCGGCGGCGCTTTCGAAGGCCACGTCGGCCCGTTCCAGGCCGCCTCCCCGGTCGACCCACACCTTGTCCGGCGCCGACACCAGGACGTCCGTCACCGAAGGGTCGGCGAGCAGTGCCTCCAACGGCCCCGCGCCCACCAGCTCCGACCTCAACCGTCCCGCCGCGCCCAGCACTTCGGCGTCGCCCAGGATCCTGCCCTGCGCCCGCAGCGCCTCGGCCACGCGCGCGGGCGTCGCCTCCGACCCGTTCTCGGCCAGCCACTGCCGTACGCCGTCCAGCATGCGCGCCCCGACCACCGCACTCATGACACCCCTCCTCGCACCCTCTGCTCGACCGTCCACACGCCGACCGCTCCGGCCGCCACCGCGCTCTCCCCAGGCCGCCCGACCGCGCCGGGCCACTCGCCCTCCCGATTCACGCCGCATCCCCCTCCACCGCCGCCACCGGCATCCGCTCCCAGAACGCGCCGCAGAACCGCACCAGCGGCCCGCTCTTCACCACCCCGGCGTCCGCGGGCAGTTCACCGGCGAACGGCAGTCCGACGAGCCGCGCCACCTCGTCCGCCGCGAGGCCTCCCGCGCCGCCCGCGGGCGCCGTCACCACCCGCAGGTCCCGCAGCACCATCCCCGCCGCTCCCGCCATCCGGCGGGCCGCCGCGACGGCCCGCAGCTCCGGTGGCACCACGAGCAGCCCCAGGTCGAGCTGTGCCAGGGCCTCGACGGATCCGGCGTCGACCCGGCGCGGCAGGTCCACCACGACGACGCCACCCCTGCGCCGCCCGGCCGCGAGCACGGCCCGCACCGCCTCAGAGGGCACCGTCGCAAGATCGCCGCGGTCCCAGCTGAGCACCCGCAGATCGTGCAGCCGGGGCAGCGACTCCTCCAGGGCCGTGCTGCCGACCCGGCCCCGCGACTCGGCGAAGGCCGGCCAGCGCAGTCCGTCCACCGCCTCGCCGCCGAGCAGCACGTCGAGCCCACCGCCGAGCGGGTCCGCGTCGACGAGGAGCGTGCGCCGTCCCGACCGTGCGGACGCCACGGCCAGCGCGCAGGCGAGCGTGGAGGCTCCGGCCCCGCCGCGTCCGCCGAGCACCCCGACGGTCAGGGCGGGCCGCCCCACTCCCTCGACGACATCGGCGATCCGGTCCATCAGCCACTGCTCGCCGTCCGGCAGGACAAGGACATGGTCGGCGCCGATCTCCACGGCCCGCCGCCACACCCCGGAATCGTCCTGATCACGCCCAACCAAGATCACTCCACGCCGTCGGGACACCCCGCGCAGCCGCCGCGCGGCATCGTCTCCGACCAGCACGAGCGGCGCCGATTCCCAGCCTCCCCAGCCCTCTCTGCCCGCCGGCGCCCCGTGCCCGACCTCGGGCCGCACGCCCGCCGCCGCGCACAGACGCAGCAGGTCGTCCAGCAGGTCCACGTCCTCCGTCACGATCAACGGGGCGCGTCGCACGTCCCGCGCTTCGCACTCGATGACTTCCGCCATGGTCCGGTCCCCCTCTCGCCGCGCTCGCCCGCCCATGCGGACGATCCGTTCCGCACGTGAAGTCGGAGGTGTCCAAGGCGCCGAATACCGCCCGTCCACCACGGCTCGGCCATAACAAACCGGCCATGAACACGGATCCGAACTTCGCGTGCGGAATCACCGTGCAGCGATCCCGGAAAACGTGGGGATCTTGGTCAATAACTGTGGACACGAGAAGGCTTGTGAATATCCCAGTCACCCATACCGGTGACACCTTGAACTAGGCATGAAACTGTCCACAGAGCAGCGTCACGGTCACACAGCGTGAGGAACCTTCAGCGCGCCGCCCGCAGTGCGCGAGCCTGCGAGAACCCGCCGTCCGGGCATGAAAAAAGGACCCGAAAACGGGTCCGGACATGCGACGACCCCCGCCGGGGGGGAGAGCGGGGGTCGTCCTCCACGGTCCGACTCGGGGGGGGAGGAGCCAGACCGGGTACGCACGGTCGCGAACGATCCGTGACTTCCATGGTGTACCCGAGAGGCTTCTCAAGCAAACCCACGCGCCACAGCTTACGCCGAATGGTTGGCGCCTATGCTCGGCCTCGTGGAAAACCACTCCTTGCCTCACTCCGCGCCCCGTACAGCAGCGTTCTTTGACCTGGACAAGACGGTCATCGCTAAGTCGAGCACACTTACCTTCAGCAAGTCGTTCTACCAAGGCGGTCTGATCAACCGGAGGGCCGTACTGCGCACCGCGTACGCCCAGTTCGTCTTCCTCGCCGGCGGCGCCGACCACGATCAGATGGAGCGGATGCGCGAGTACCTCTCGGCGCTCTGCCGCGGCTGGAACGTGCGGCAGGTGAAGGAGATCGTCGCCGAGACCCTGCACGATCTGATCGACCCGATCATCTACGACGAGGCGGCGTCCCTCATCGAGGAACACCACACCGCCGGACGCGATGTGGTCATCGTCTCCACATCCGGCGCCGAGGTCGTCGAGCCGATCGGCGAGCTCCTCGGTGCGGACCGGGTGGTCGCCACTCGCATGGTCGTGGGCGACGACGGCTGCTTCACGGGCGAGGTGGAGTACTACGCGTACGGGCCCACGAAGGCGGAGGCCATCAAGGAACTGGCGCGCTCCGAGGGGTACGACCTCGCGCGCTGCCACGCGTACAGCGACTCGGCGACGGACCTGCCGATGCTCAGCTCGGTCGGGCATCCGCACGCCGTCAACCCGGACCGGGCGCTGCGCCGCGAGGCCCTCGCGCGCGGGTGGCCGATCCTCGACTTCCACCAGCCGGTCCGGCTCAAGCAGCGCCTGCCTCACCTGTCCACGCCCTCGCGCCCCGCGCTGCTCGCGGCGGCCGGGGTCGGCGCGGCGGCGGTCACGGCCGGCCTGGTCTGGTACGCGAGCCGGCGGCGCGCGACGTCAGGCGTCCAGTGATGCCGCTGATGCCGCCGGTTCGCCCTATTTGAACCTAAAAGTAAAGAAGTGTGGCCAGGGCTTCCGCTTGCCCTGGCGGAGGAGTACAAAGGATTCAACGGCCCGCGAGACCAAGGACATCCGAGAGGAACACCTTTAACCGCAATCAGGCCCCACGGACCGATGCATGAACACCGGGCACCCACGCGACGTCGACCCGTCGATTACGGGCCAGCCGCACCAGGCGACGGGCAAAGAACCCGACCTGATGGGCAATATCTCGAGGACGCTTGGTAACCCAGTGGACATGCCAGCGGCGGTACGAGCACTCGTACCGCCGCACCTCTTTTTCCCGGCCTTTTCCCGCTACGCGGCGCCCCGCTGCAGCGCCTCACAGACGGCCGTCGACTCCCTGGCACCCAACTCGATCGCCTTGCCGCAGTGGGTGATCCAGGCCGCCATCCCCTCCGGCGTACCGGAGACGTAACCGTCGAGTGCGGCCGCGTAGGCCGCGCGCCCCAGTTCGGCGTGGCCCAGCTCCGCCGGGCAGACGGACTTCGGGTCGAGGCCGCTGCCCACCAGAACGATGCGCTCGGCGGCGCGCGCGACCAGGCCGTTGTCCGAGCCGAAGGGGCGCAGGGCGAGCAGCTCGCCGTGCACGATGGCGGCGTTCACCAGGGCCGGGGCCGCGCTCTCGGCGATGATCAGCTGCGAGAGCCCCTCCAGGCGGCCCGCCACCTCCTCGGCGTCCGGCACCGGGAGTTCGACGAGCGGCTCGTCGACCGTCTCGCCCGCGAGCCGCGGCCGGCCCACCGCGTCACTCTTGTCGGCCGCCGCGACCAGGTGGAGGCGCGCGAGCACCCGCAGGGGCGACTGCCGCCAGATGGAGAGAAGCTGACCCGCCTCGGCGGTCAGCCGCAGGGCCGCGCCGACCGTGGGCGCCTCCTTGTCGCCGTCGCCGCCGCTGAAGTCGGTGCGCCTGCGCACCTCTTCGAGCGGCCAGTCAGCGCCGGAGAGCGCCGCGCTGCCACGCGCGCCGCGCAGTGCGGCCTCGGACGTGATCTCGTTGCTGCGACGCCGCATGACCCGGTGCCCGTAGACCCGGTCCACAGCCTTGCGCACGGAGTCCACTGAGTCGGCCACGCCCGGCAGGTCGGCCAGGGCGGCGAGGGGGTCGGCTGTCGTACTCATGAGTACGACCCTACGGGCCACGCGGCGCCGCCCCACGAAGGAGTGGTCTTCTTCACGCGACATCGACACGGACGGCGACCATACCGATACCCTTTGTGAACATGAAGATCGCTTTCGTCGGGAAGGGCGGCAGTGGCAAGACCACGCTGTCCTCCCTGTTCATCCGCCACCTCGCCGGCACCGGCTCCCCGGTCATCGCCGTCGACGCAGACATCAATCAGCACCTCGGGGCCGCGCTCGGGCTCGACGAGGGCGCCGCGGGCGAGCTGCCCGCGCTGGGGGCCCGGCTGCCCCTGATCAAGGACTATCTGCGCGGCTCGAACGCGCGGATCGCCTCGGCCGACACGATGATCAAGACCACGCCGCCCGGCGAGGGCTCGCGACTGCTCAGGGTGCGCGAGAACAATCCGGTGTACGACGCCTGCGCCCGCGATGTGGAACTCGACGGCCACGCCGTGCGTTTGATGGTCACCGGACCCTTCACCGAGGCCGACCTCGGTGTCGCCTGCTACCACTCCAAGACCGGAGCGGTGGAGCTGTGCCTGAACCACCTCGTCGACGGCCGGGGTGAGTACGTCGTGGTCGACATGACCGCGGGCTCCGACTCCTTCGCCTCGGGCATGTTCACCCGCTTCGACATGACGTTCCTGGTCGCCGAGCCGACCCGCAAGGGTGTCTCGGTCTACCGCCAGTACAAGGAGTACGCGCGGGACTTCGGCATCGACCTGAAGGTGGTGGGCAACAAGGTGCGGGACGCGGACGACCTGGAGTTCCTGCGCTCCGAGGTCGGCGAGGACCTGCTCGTCACCGTCGGACACTCGGACTGGGTGCGCGCCATGGAGAAGGGGCGCCCGCCGCGCTTCGAGCTCCTGGAAGCTCCCAACAAGGCTTCCCTGCAAGCACTTCAGGACGCGGCCGACGCCACGTACGAGGTCCGCGACTGGGAGCGGTACACGCGGCAGATGGTGCACTTCCATCTGAAGAACGCCCAGAGCTGGGGCAACGAGAAGACAGGGGCCGACCTGGCGGCGCAGGTCGACCCCAGCTTCGTACTTCGCGAGAGCGTCGCGGCGACTGCCTGAGCAACGGCAGCGCGGTGGCTACGACTTGGTGGCCGGGGCTCCCGGCACCCCCTTCGGGGCCGGAGCCCGCTTGCCGCCGAGGTAGGACTCCCAGCCCTGCTTCGGCCCCTCGCCCACACCGAGGCCCCCGAGCTTCTTCAGGACCTTCGGGTCCTGGGCGTCGAGCCAGTCGGCGAGCTGCCGGAAGGAGACACAGCGGACGTCGGGCTTCTTGCAGACCCGCTCGACCGTCTCCTCGACGGCGCGCATGTAGGTCCCGCCGTTCCAGGACTCGAAGTGGTTGCCGATGACGAGCGGCGCGCGGTTGCCCTTGTAGGCGCGGTCGAAGCCCGCGAGCAGGCTGTCGCGCATCTGGTCACCCCAGTACTCGCGCTTCGAGGGGTCGCCCTGGGTCGCCGTGCCGGACTGGTTGACCATGAAGTTGTAGTCCATGGTCAGCTGCTCGTAGGAGTGGCCCTTGAACGGGACGAGCTGCATCGACAGGTCCCACAGGCCGTTCTTCTTCTTGGGCCAGACCTGGTCGTTGACGCCGCTGGTGTCGTAGCGGAAGCCGACCTCGCTCGCGGCGCGCGTGAAGTTGTCCTTGCCCTCGAGGCAGGGGGTGCGGGCGCCGATGAGCTCCTTGTCGTAGTCGAAGGGCAGCGGCGCGGACCGGTTCAGGCCCGCGTTCGTCTTCCAGCCCTTCACGAACGACTTGGCCTGCTGGATCTCGCTCTTCCACTCGGCCACCGACCACTGGCCGACCCCGCCGCTCTTGCCGCAGAAGTGGCCGTTGAAGTGGGTGCCGATCTCGTTGCCCTCGAGCCAGGCGCCGCGCAGTTGCTCGACGGTGTCCTTGATTCCCTTGGCGTCGTTGAAGCCGATGTCCGAACGGCCGGCCGAGTGCTGCGGCGCGTGGTACTTGTCGGCCTTGTCCTGCGGCAGCAGGTACACGCCGCTCAGGAAGTACGTCATGGTCGCGTTGTTCTCCTTCGCGACCTTACGGAAGTGCGAGAACAGCTTCTGGCTGTCCTCGCCCGCGCCGTCCCAGGAGAAGACCACGAACTGCGGCGGCTTCTGCCCCGGTCTGAGGCGCTCGGCCCGTGGCAGGTTCGGCTGCCGCCCGGTGTACGCGGTCGAACCGTCGCCGATCAGCTTGATCGCGCTGCCCGGCTTGGCCTGCTTCGGGCCGGGGGCGCCCTGACGGGGCTTGGTCTTCTCGGTGCGGTGCTCGCCGGATCCGCCGGTTTCCCCGGTGGCGCATCCGGCGAGTGCCGCGGCGCACGCCGCGACGGCGGTGATGCCCGCGGCGAGCCGCTTGGCGGCAGTCCTGTGGGTGGCGGCCATCTTCCGCCCACCTTCTTCCTGGAGTCGGCTTGTGTGGCGGTGGAATGCGAGAAACGCCCGTTATGCACGGACATCGCCGACACCGTGGCACGAGAGCCGAACGGAGATAGTCCGACAAGCCGACCAGGATTCTTATTCACTACTGAGCGTGAACCGTTGACCCATTTGCCCCTTTAATCCGTCCACAACCTTTACTCTGCATTACGATTCATTTACCGACCGCTACTGAGCGTTGCTTTCATCCCGCCGCTGCACGCCGTGAACCACGGCCGCGATCGACCCCGCCCACCGCAAGGGGTCACCCCACATTCCGCGACCGCGCTGCACCCCGGAGGAGACGGGAAACCATGTCAGCCTGCGTATCCACCCACGCCAGCGACTCCGACCGGACGGGAGGGCCCTCGGGCTCCGCCCGTACCGCGCACAGCCCACCACCCCCGCCCCGCCGCTTCCGCATCGCAGGAGCCGACCTCTCCGCGTCCGTCGCGGTCTTCCTCATCGCCCTGCCGCTCTCCCTGGGCATCGCCCTCGCGACCGGCGCACCCCTGGAGTCGGGGCTCGTCGCCGCCGCTGTCGGCGGCATCGTCGCCGGCTGCATCGGCGGAGCGCCGCTCCAGGTCAGCGGGCCCGCCGCGGGCCTCACCGTCGTCACAGCCGAGCTGATCCAGCGCTACGGATGGCGGACCACCTGCGCCATCACCGTCCTCGCCGGAATCGCCCAACTGGGCCTCGGCTGCCTACGAGTGGCCCGCACCGCCCTCGCCGTCAGCCCCGCCGTCGTCCACGGCATGCTCGCCGGTATCGGTGTCACCATCGCCGTCGCCCAGCTGCACATCGTGCTCGGCGGCAGCCCCGACAGCTCGGTGCTCGCCAACTTGGCTTCGCTGCCGAGGCAGTTGGTTGACGCCCAGCCCGCCACCCTGGGCGTCAGCGCGCTCACACTCACCGTGCTGCTCGCCTGGCCCCGCATCCCGGGGCGGATCGGCCGCTTCGCGCGCAAGGTGCCGGCCGCGCTCATCGCCGTGACCGCCGCGAGCGTGACCGCCGCGCTGCTCGGGCTCAGCCTGCCCGAGGTCGATCTGCCCTCCTGGAGCAGCCACGCGCTCGCCGGGCTGCCGGACGGGCCCGTGCTCGGCATCGTCGCCGCGGTCCTGACGACCACGCTCGTGTGCAGCGTGCAGTCGCTGCTCGGGGCGGTCGCCGTGGACAAGATGACCGCCAAGCGCTCGGACCTGCCGCCCGCGACGCGCCGCTCGAACCTGGACCGGGAGCTGCTCGCGCAGGGCGCGTCGAACATCGTCTCCGGCTCGCTCGGCGGGCTGCCCGTCGCCGGCGTCGCGGTGCGCAGTACGGCGAACGTGAAGGCGGGCGCCGTGAGCGGGAACTCCTCGATGCTGCACGGCGTTTGGGTAGTAGCCGCCACACTGCTCCTGGTGCCCGTCCTGGAGCTGATCCCGCTCGCCGCGCTCGCCGCCCTGGTGATGGCGGTCGGCATCCAGATGGTGTCCCTGAACCACATCCGCACGGTCACCCGCCACCGTGAGGTCCTGGTCTACGCGGTCACCACCCTCGGCGTCGTCGTCTTCGGCGTGCTCGAAGGCGTAGGACTCGGCGTCGCGGTGGCCGTCGGCGTCGCGCTGCACCGCCTCGCGCGCACCCGCATCACGCACGAGGTGGATTCCCGCGGCGTCCACCACGTGCGCGTACGTGGGCAGTTGACGTTCCTCGCGGTGCCCCGGCTCAGCCGGACCCTGCACCAGGTGCCGCACGGAGCGGGCTGTGTCGTGGAGCTGGACGGGTCCTTCATGGACCACGCCGCGTACGAGGCGTTGCAGGACTGGCAGAAGTCGCACACCACGCAGGGCGGCAAGGTCGAGGTGGCCGGGCGGGGAGGGGCCCGGATCGCCGAACCCGCGCGCGCGAGCCATACCTGCTGCCGGCCCTGGACGCCGTGGCGCAACCACCACTGCGACCGACCCTCGCACGACCACGACCACGACCGCGACCGCGACCGGGCAGCGCCCGAGGCCGCCCGGCCGCGGCGGGCCGGCGGGCATCAACTGGCCAGCGGGATCAGCGCGTTCCAGCGCAATACGGCGCCGCTGGTGCGCGAGGAGCTGGCGCGGCTCGCGCGCGAGGGGCAGAAACCCACGCAGCTGTTCCTGACGTGCGCCGACTCCCGGCTCGTCACATCGATGATCACGTCGAGCGGTCCCGGTGATCTCTTCGTCGTACGGAATGTGGGCAACCTCGTGCCCCTGCCCGGTGCCGAGAGCGGGGACGACTCGGTGGCGGCCGCGATCGAGTACGCCGTGGACGTGCTCCAGGTGCAGTCGATCACCGTGTGCGGGCACTCCGGATGCGGGGCGATGCAGGCGCTGTTGAGCAGCCCGCCGAGCGGCCATGGGGCGCTCACCCCGCTCAAGCGCTGGCTGCGGCACGGGATGCCGAGCCTGGAGCGGCTGTCCGACATGGGGCTGCCGTGGGCGCGGCTCGCGGGGCGGGCGCCCGCCGACGCGGTCGAGCAGCTCTGCCTGACCAATGTCGTCCAGCAGTTGGAGCACCTGCGGAAGCACGAGTGCGTGGCGCGCGCCCTGGAGCGGGGCGCGCTCGAACTGCACGGCATGTACTTCCACGTCGGGGAGGCGCAGGCGTATCTGCTCGCGGAGACCGACCCGGTCTTCGGACAGGTCGCGGCCACCGCCCTCGACGGCAGCCTCGACGAAGGCAGCGCCACGCGGGCCTGAACCAACCCACTCCCGCCTCCGTGCAACAGATGAGACCGTAGGGCCCCCGACCTGGTCGGGAGCCCTACGCGTACAGGTCTAAACCAATTCGCGGACCCCCCTTGTCACCAGGGGTCGCGGTCTGATGAGCTGTGGCCTGGGACACAACGGTCGCCTCCGACACAAACACTGCATGGGAGAAGCGTCGTGAGCAACGAAAGCCTGGCCAACCTTCTTACGGAGGAGCGACGCTTCGCGCCGCCCGCTGACCTGGCCGCGAACGCCAACGTCACGGCCGAGGCGTACGAGCAGGCCAAGGCTGACCGGCTCGGTTTCTGGGCCGAGCAGGCCCGCCGCCTGACCTGGGCCACCGAGCCGACCGAGACCCTCGACTGGACGAACCCTCCGTTCGCCAAGTGGTTCAAGGACGGCAAGCTCAACGTCGCGTACAACTGCGTCGACCGCCACGTAGAAGCAGGAAACGGCGACCGCGTCGCGATCCACTTCGAGGGCGAGCCCGGCGACAGCCGCGCGATCACCTACGCCGAGCTCAAGGACGAGGTCAGCCGGGCCGCGAACGCCCTGACCGAGCTGGGAGTTCAGGCCGGCGACCGGGTCGCCGTCTATCTGCCGATGATCCCGGAAGCGGTCATCTCGATGCTCGCCTGCGCGCGCGTCGGCGCCGCGCACTCCGTGGTCTTCGGCGGTTTCTCGGCCGACGCCATCGCCAAGCGCATCGAGGACGCCGACGCCAAGGTCGTCATCACCTCCGACGGCGGCTACCGGCGCGGCAAGCCGTCCGCGCTCAAGCCCGCGGTCGACGAGGCGCTGACCCGCGTATCCGTCGAGAAGGTCCTCGTCGTGCAGCGCACGAAGCAGGACGTGGCGTGGACCGAGGGCCGCGACCTGTGGTGGCACGAGACCGTCGGCCGCCAGTCCACCGAGCACGCGCCGCAGGCCTTCGACGCCGAGCAGCCGCTGTTCATCCTGTACACGTCGGGTACGACGGGTAAGCCCAAGGGCATCCTGCACACCTCCGGCGGCTACCTGACGCAGGCCAGCTACACGCACCACGCCGTCTTCGACCTCAAGCCGGAGACGGACGTCTACTGGTGCACGGCCGACATCGGCTGGGTCACGGGCCACTCGTACATCACCTACGGGCCGCTCTCGAACGGCGCGACGCAGGTCATCTACGAGGGCACGCCTGACACCCCGCACCAGGGCCGCATCTCCGAGATCGTGCAGAAGTACGGCGTCACGATCCTCTACACGGCGCCCACCCTGATCCGTACGTTCATGAAGTGGGGCGACGAGATCCCCGCGAAGTTCGACCTGAGCAGCCTGCGGGTGCTCGGTTCCGTGGGCGAGCCGATCAACCCCGAGGCCTGGATCTGGTACCGGAAGCACTTCGGCGCCGACAAGTGCCCCGTCGTGGACACCTGGTGGCAGACCGAGACCGGCGCGATCATGATCTCGCCGCTGCCGGGCGTCACCGAGACGAAGCCGGGCTCCGCCCAGCGCGCGCTGCCGGGCATCTCCGCGACCGTCCTCGACGACGAGGCGAACGAGGTGCCGAACGGCGGGGGCGGCTATCTCGCCCTCACCGAGCCGTGGCCGTCGATGCTGCGCACCATCTGGGGCGACGACCAGCGGTTCATCGACACGTACTGGTCCCGCTTCGAGGGCAAGTACTTCGCCGGTGACGGTGCCAAGAAGGACGAGGACGGCGACATCTGGCTGCTCGGCCGGGTCGACGACGTCATGCTCGTCTCCGGGCACAACATCTCGACCACCGAGGTCGAGTCGGCGCTCGTCTCGCACCCGGCCGTCGCCGAGGCCGCCGTGGTCGGCGCCGCCGACGCGACGACGGGCCAGTCGATCGTCGCCTTCGTGATCCTGCGCGGCACCGCGAACGCCGACGACGAGTCGCTGGTGGCGGACCTCCGCAACCACGTGGGCACCGCCCTCGGCCCGATCGCCAAGCCCAAGCGCGTCCTGCCGGTCGCCGAGCTGCCCAAGACGCGCTCCGGCAAGATCATGCGCCGCCTGCTGCGCGACGTCGCGGAGAACCGGGCGGTGGGCGACGTCACGACGCTCGCCGACTCCTCCGTGATGGACCTGATCCAGGCGGAGCTGCCGTCGGCGTCCAGCGAGGACTGATCCGCGTACGAACCCACGGGGACGGGCATCCGGCGAGCGCGCCGGGTGCCCGTTTCGTACGTAAGGTGATGATCACCAAGTAGGCCGGGGCACCCTGTAGGGTAAAAGTCGCGTCAACGACGCGACAGAGATCCAACAGGTGCGCCGGGAAGTCTGGTCGGCAACGTAGTCAGCCGTACCCGACCGGAGGTCTCACCCGTGAGCGCGCCCCATAACAAGCCCGGCCGCAAGGCGTTCGGCCGACTCTCGCTGCCCGAGCGGACCTTCGTCGCCGACGCGCTGCGCACCGAGACCGTCGGCGGTGTCCTGCTCCTCGTCGCCGCGATCACCGCCCTCGTCTGGTCCAACATCCCGGCCCTGCACCACAGCTACGAGGCCGTCAGCGACTTCCATCTGGGGCCCGGGGCACTCGGCCTCGACCTCTCCATCGAGCACTGGGCCGCCGACGGGCTGCTCGCCGTCTTCTTCTTCGTCGCCGGCATCGAACTCAAGCGCGAGCTCGTCGCGGGTGATCTGCGCGATCCCAAGGCCGCCGCGCTGCCGGTCGTCGCCGCCCTCTGCGGCATGGCGATGCCGGCGCTCGTCTACGTGGTCGTCAACGCGATCGGCGGCGGCTCGATGGCTGGCTGGGCCGTGCCGACGGCCACCGACATCGCCTTCGCGCTCGCCGTCCTCGCCGTCATCGGCACCTCGCTGCCGAGCGCCCTGCGCGCGTTCCTGCTGACCCTCGCGGTCGTCGACGACCTCTTCGCGATCCTGATCATCGCGGTCTTCTTCACCGACGACCTGAACTTCGCCGCGCTCGGCGGCGCGTTCCTCGGCCTCGCCGTCTTCTGGCTGCTGCTCAAGAAGCGGGTGCGCGGCTGGTACATCTACGTACCGCTCACCCTGGTCATCTGGGGGCTGATGTACAACAGCGGCGTCCACGCCACCATCGCCGGTGTCGCCATGGGCCTGATGCTGCGCTGCCACCGGGAGGAGGGCGAGGAGCGCTCGCCCGGCGAGCACATCGAGCACCTGGTGCGGCCGCTCTCCGCGGGGCTCGCGGTGCCGCTGTTCGCGCTGTTCAGCGCCGGTGTCGCGGTGTCGGGCGGGGCCCTGGGCGACGTGTTCACCAAGCCGGAGACCTTGGGCGTGGTGCTCGGTCTCGTCCTCGGCAAGGCCCTCGGAATCTTCGGCGGTACGTGGCTGACCGCCCGGTTCACCAAGGCCTCGCTCTCCGACGAACTGGCCTGGCCCGATGTGTTCGCGGTGGCCTCGCTCGCCGGCATCGGCTTCACGGTCTCGCTGCTCATCGGGGAACTGGCCTTCACCGACGACCCGTTGCTGACGGACGAGATCAAGGCGTCCGTGCTGATGGGCTCGCTGATCGCAGCGGTGATCTCCAGCGTGCTGCTGAAGATCCGGAACGCCAAGTACCGGGCCCTGTGGGAGGCCGAGGAGCGCGACGAGGACCTTTCCGGGATACCGGACATCTACGAGGTGGGCGATCCGGAGTACCACCTTCGGATGGCCGAGATGTACGAGCGGAAGGCCGCGGAACAACGAAGGCTTGCGCAAGTGGCGGCCGGGGCAGGCGGCGAGGACGAGCGTCCGGCATGATCTGACGGAGAATCGGCGCAGTACGCGCAAATGAAGCAGCCACAGAAGAACAGGGGAGTACGCGATGAGCGCACCCGACGACAACCCGGTCGGCGCCGAACGCAGCGTCGGCCAGCTGTTCGCATCGGCGACGGCCGAGATGTCCGCGCTGGTGCACGACGAGATCGCCCTGGCCAAGGCACAGCTGAAAAAGGACGTGAAGCGCGGCGCGACCAGTGGTGGCGCGTTCATGGCGGGAGTGGTCGTCCTGACCTTCTCGCTGCCGATGCTGAGCTTCGCGCTCGCGTACGGGATCAACGCGTGGACCGGCGGGTTCAACGGTGACGGCGGCTGGAACATGGCTTGGTGCTTCCTGCTGTCCTTCGCCGCGAGCGTGGTCATCTTCCTGCTGCTCGCACTTGTCGGCGTCGTCTTCGCCAAGAAGGCCAAGCAGGGCAAGGGCCCGCAGAAGACCGCCGCCTCGTTCAAGGAGACGGCGGGCGTACTGCAGAACGCCAAGCCGCACCCCCGTGAGGTGACCGCGGACGGGCACGACACGAAGTCCATCGAGGCTGTGGCACGCTCGTCTTCATGACGGACCCTGCCACTCCTTCGGCCCAGCCGCCCGGATCCTTGGTGCTCCTCGACGTCCCGGGCGGGCACAAGGTGACCCACCGGGACGTCGCGGCCAACGGTGCGCGCTTCCACATCGCCGAGATGGGGGACGGGCCGCTGGTCCTGCTCCTGCACGGCTTCCCGCAGTTCTGGTGGACGTGGCGGCACCAGCTCGCCGCGCTCGCCGACGCGGGCTTCAGGGCCGTGGCGATGGACCTGCGGGGGGTGGGCGGCAGCGACCGTACGCCGCGGGGGTACGACCCGGCGAACCTCGCGCTCGACGTCACCGGGGTGATCCGGTCGCTGGGCGAGCCGGACGCGGCGCTCGTGGGCCATGACCTCGGCGGATATCTCGCCTGGACCGCGGCCGTGATGCGGCCCAAGCTGGTGCGCCGGCTCGTGGTCTCCTCGATGCCGCATCCGCGCCGGTGGCGCTCGGCGATGCTGGCGGACTACCGGCAGTCGCGCTCTGGATCGTACGTCTGGGGTTTCCAGCGCCCCTGGCTGCCCGAGCGTCAACTCCTCGCGAACGAGGGCGAGTTGGTTGGCAAGCTGGTCCGGGACTGGTCGGGTCCGCACCAGCCCGACGACGCGACCGTGCGGGCCTACCAGCAGGCCATGTGCATCCCGTCGACCGCGCACTGCTCGATCGAGCCGTACCGATGGATGGTGCGCTCCCTCGCGCGCCCCGACGGGATCCAGTTCAACCGGCGGATGAAGCGCCCCGTGCGGGTACCGACGCTGCATGTGCACGGCTCCCTCGACCCGGTGATGCGCACACGCAGCGCGGCGGGCTCGGGCGAGTACGTGGAGGCCCCCTACCGCTGGCGCCTCTTCGACGGCCTCGGCCACTTCCCGCACGAGGAGGACCCGGCGGCGTTCTCCAAGGAACTGGTCAACTGGCTCAAGGACCCCGAACCCGACCGGTAGACCCACGCGAAGCCGCCGCCCCCGGCTGGGGGTCCGGGGGTCATCCCCCGGGAAGACACAGTCCGCACGAGGAGGACCCGGCGGCGTTCTCCAAGGAGCTCGTGAACTGGCTCAAGGACCCCGAACCCGACCGGTAGACCCACGCGAAGCCGCCGCCCCCGGCTGGGGGTCCGGGGGTCATCCCCCGGGAAGACACAGTCCGCACGAGGAGGACCCGGCGGCGTTCTCCAAGGAACTGGTCAACTGGCTCAAGGACCCCGAACCCGACCGGTAGACCCACGCGAAGCCGCCGCCCCCGGCTGGGGGCCCGGGGGTCATCCCCCGGGAAGACACAGCCCAAGGAACTGGTCAACTGGCTGAAGGATCCCGAGCCGGGTCGGTGAGCCCTGCTTGGCGGGAGAATGGCGAGGGGAACGCCTGTGCTTCGAACGGCCAATTGCCTCGCGCATACGCCAATTTGGGGGGCGTGAGGGCGGTTACCGACCATGGGGCAGGGGCACACGTCGGGGTATGGGCTGGACGCACGACTACAGTGACGCAGCACGCAATCGCCGCCCAGCGATGACGCTGGGCTCTCCCCGGAGAGGGGCGCCGGACGGCTTGTCGGCGCACGATCCCCGGTTGGGCATTCCTCGTATTCTGCGGCGCCGGGCCCGGTGGGTCTCCGCGCGGATACGGCACGGGGGCCGTTGACCCGCTGAACTCACCTACAGCGCGCAGGCGTCCGTGTCGACCTGCTGGTTGGCCGCACGGCCGCGCGTGATGTCGGTGCTGATCTCGTCACCGGACAGCGCGTAACCCGTCTCCGAGTCGTCGAGCGACTTGGCGAACACGACGCCGTAGACCCTGCCGTCCGGAGTGAGCAGCGGTCCGCCGGAGTTGCCCTGACGGACCGTCGCGAACAGCGAGTACACATCGCGGCGCACGGTGCCGCGGTGGTAGATGTCCGGGCCGTTCGCCGTGATGCGGCCGCGTACGCGCGCGGGGCGGACGTCGTACGCGCCGTTCTCCGGGAAGCCCGCGACGATCGCGCCGCCACCGCGCTGCGCGTCGGTCTCCGTGAACTGGAGCGGGGGCGCCTTGAGGGCCGGCACGTCCAGGACCGCGATGTCGCGCTTCCAGTCGTAGAGCACGACCTTCGCGTCGTACTTCACGCCCTCGCCGCCTATCTGCACGGTGGGTTCGTCGACGCCGCCGACCACATGCGCGTTCGTCATCACGCGGCGGTCGGAGAACACGAAGCCGGTGCCCTCCAGGACCTTGCCGCAACTGGGCGCCTGGCCCACGACCTTGACGATGGACCGCTTCGCGTTGCGCGCCACCTGGCTGCCCGCGAGCGCCGGGTCCGGCGGCTTCACTTCGGCGATCGGCTCGTTCGCGAACGGGCTGAAGACCTGCGGGAACCCGTTCTGCGCGAGGGTCGAGGAGAAGTCCGCGAACCATGTGTCCGCCTGCGTGGGCAGCGCCTGCGAGACGCCCAGCAGCACCTTCGAGCTGCGTACTTCCTTGCCGAGCGTGGGCAGCGTGGTGCCGGCCAGCGCGGAACCTATCAGCCAGGCGACCAGGAGCATCGCCGCGACGTTGACCACCGCGCCACCCGTCGCGTCGAGCGCGCGGGCCGGGGACCAAGTGATGTACCTGCGCAGCTTGTTGCCCAAGTGCGTGGTGAAGGCCTGGCCGACGGAGGCGCAGACGATCACGACGACCACGGCGACGACCGCGGCGGTCGTGGTGACCTCCGCGTCACTGGTGATCGCGTCCCACAGGAGGGGCAGCGCGTAGACCGCGACGAGGCCGCCCCCGAGGAAACCGATCACCGACAGGATGCCGACGACGAAACCCTGGCGGTACCCGACGATCGCGAACCACAGGGCCGCGGCGAGCAGCAGGAAGTCCAGCACGTTCACCGATTCACGCCCCGCCTTGCATCTCGCCTCGCCCCTGTCGGCCTGTGCTCGTGATTCACGGCGCCCACCCTGTCACGACCGCCAATCGAGTGGGACCGTCTTTGATCGGTCCCAGGGGCGCTCCCACCCCGCGTAGTGCAGCAACCGGTCGATAACGCCCGCGGTGAACCCCCAGACCAGCGCCGATTCCACCAGAAAGGCAGGGCCCTTGTGGCCGCTCGGGTGGACCGTCGTCGCCCGGTTCTCCGGGTCCGTGAGATCCGCCACGGGGACCGTGAAGACACGCGCCGTCTCCGCCGGGTCGACCGCCGCGACGGGTGTGGGCACCCGCCACCAGCCCAGTACGGGCGTGACGACGAAGCTGCTCACCGGGATGTACAGCTTCGGCAGCACACCGAAGAGCTGGACTCCGCCCGGGTCGAGCCCCGTCTCCTCCCAGGCCTCCCGCAGGGCAGCGTGCAGCGGTCCTTCGGCGAACGGGTCGCCGTCCAGGGGGTCGAGGGCGCCGCCGGGGAACGAGGGCTGGCCCGCATGGGATCTGAGCGAGCCCGCGCGCTCCATGAGCAACAGCTCGGGCCCGCGCTCCCCCTCGCCGAACAGGATCAGCACGGCGGACTGCCGGCCTGCCCCGCTCTCCGGCGGCAGGAAGCGGCTGAGCTGCTCACCGCGGACGGTGGTGGCGGCGTGCGCCACGGGGTCCAGCCAGGCGGGCAGCCCCTCCGTGCGGAGCGCCACGTCGAAGGGGGGCGGGCCACCCGGCCCGTGCGCCCCCGCCGTGCCGTGCGCCCCGCCGCTCATCCCGCCGATCTCGCTCACGTGCTTCATCGCCGCCCCCTCGCGGTGTGCTGGGCCCAGGGGCCCTCCCATGCGGTCCGTCACGACTCCCGGCCGGCCAGGGGCGGTGCCGGGAGGCCGCCCGCGTCCAGGTAGGACTGCGGGGGCCTGAGGCGCTGGCCGGGGAAGCCGCCCTTCTCGTACTTGAGCAGCTTCTCCGCCTTCTGCGGGTCCGTCTCGCCCTCCCCGTACGCGGGGCAGAGCGGGGCGATCGGGCAGGCGCCGCAGGCCGGCTTGCGGGCGTGGCAGATGCGCCGGCCGTGGAAGATCACGTTGTGGCTGAGCTGGGTCCACTCGCTCTTCGGGAAGAGCGCGCCGACGGCCGCCTCGACCTTGTCGGGGTCCGTCTCGTCGGTCCACTTCCAGCGGCGCACCAGTCGGCCGAAGTGCGTGTCGACGGTGATGCCGGGCCTCCCGAACGCGTTCCCAAGCACCACGAAGGCCGTCTTGCGGCCCACGCCGGGCAGCTTGACCAGGTCTTCGAGGCGGCCGGGCACCTCACCGCCGAACTCCTCGCCCAGCGCCTTGGCCAGGCCCATGATCGAGCGCGTCTTGGCGCGGAAGAAGCCGGTCGGCCGGATCAGCTCCTCGACCTCCTCCGGGTTGGCCGCGGCCAGGTCCTCAGGGGTCGGGTACTTCGCGAACAGGGCCGGCGTCGTCTGATTGACCCGCAGGTCCGTCGTCTGGGCCGACATGACCGTGGCCACCAGGAGCTGGAAGGGATTCTCGAAGTCCAGCTCCGGGTGGGCGTACGGGTACACCTCCGCGAGCTCGCGGTTGATCTTCCGGGCGCGGCGGACGAGCGCCGTGTGCGACTCGGGGCGCGCGGTCGCCTTCTTCGCGGCGGTCCGCGTCGGGGCGGCCGTCTTCTTCGCGGCGGCCGGCTTCTTCGCGGCGATCGTCTTCTCTGCCTTCGCTGCGGTCTTCTTCGCGGGCGCGGACATCTACTGGGCGGCCTTCCCCTGTACGGACACGGACTTGAGTACGGGCACGGCCCCGATCACGCTCACCGGGGACGCCGTCAGCTCCCTGGTCACGGCCTCGGGGGCACCTTTCTGCGCCTGTTCGCCCACAGCGGAATCGAGATCGTCCGCCACCGTCACGACCCCCTTCGCCTGCGCTCTCACCGGCATTTTGAACACTCGGCCAGCCTAAAGCCCGGCACTGACATCCGCCTTGAAGCCGCTGGATCGCTCCACGATTGGCCCCCTCCCCCTCGGGTTGTGGCGCGGGTGCGGCAGACTTGTGTACGAGTGACTGATCACACTGTTTGGACCGTCCGGCAAAATGGGCAGTGAAAATGATCGACAACCGGGGCGATCCGGTCGATTCGATCGGGCCCACTCCCGATGCAGGCGACATAGGAGAGAAACTCGTGGACGACGTTCTGCGGCGCGCCCCGCTCTTCGCGGCGCTCGATGACGAGCAGGCCGCGGAGCTCCGCGCCTCCATGAGTGAGGTGACCCTCGCACGTGGGGACGCCCTGTTCCATGAGGGCGACCCCGGAGACCGCCTGTACGTGGTCACCGAGGGCAAGGTGAAGCTCCACCGCACTTCCCCCGACGGGCGCGAGAACATGCTCGCCGTCCTCGGCCCCGGCGAGCTGATCGGCGAGCTGTCGCTGTTCGACCCGGGCCCCCGCACCGCCACCGCCAGCGCCCTCACCGAGGTCAAGCTCCTCGGCCTCGGCCACGGCGACCTCCAGCCCTGGCTGAACGTCAGGCCGGAGGTGGCCACGGCGCTGCTGCGCGCCGTCGCCCGGCGCCTGCGCAAGACCAACGACCAGATGTCCGACCTGGTCTTCTCCGACGTGCCCGGCCGTGTGGCCCGTGCGCTCCTCGACCTGTCGCGCCGCTTCGGCGTGCAGTCCGAGGAAGGCATCCACGTCGTGCACGACCTGACGCAGGAAGAGCTGGCCCAGCTGGTCGGCGCCTCCCGCGAGACGGTCAACAAGGCGCTCGCGGACTTCGCGGGCCGCGGCTGGCTCCGCCTGGAGGCCCGCGCCGTGATCCTCCTGGACGTGGAGCGCCTCGCGAAGCGCTCGCGCTGACACCACACGCTTACGTAGACGGGTCCCGCCACATCTCGTGGCGGGGCCCGTCTACGTAGAGGCAAAGGGGAGCCCTTCATGACACAGCCGCCCGATCTCGTCACCCGTTTCGAGGAGGAGCGCGGGCGGCTGCGCTCCGTGGCGTACCGAATGCTCGGTTCGCTGAGCGAGGCCGAGGACGCCGTGCAGGAGGGCTGGCTGCGGCTGCAGCGGGCCGACACCGGCGACGTACGGAACCTGAGCGGCTGGCTGACCACCGTCGTCGGGCGGATCTGCCTGGACATGCTGCGCACCCGCACGGCGCGCCGCGAGGAGCCGCTGGAGGACGGGTCCGCCGAGACCCGCGTCCCCGACCCGGTGGTCCGCCCCGCCGACCCCGTTCACGAGGCCGAACTCGCGGACTCCGTAGGGCTCGCGCTGCTCGTCGTGCTCGACACGCTCGCACCCGCGGAACGCCTCGCCTTCGTGCTGCACGACATGTTCGCGGTGCCGTTCGAGGAGCTCGCCCCCATCGTGGAGCGCACCCCCGCGACGACCCGGCAGATGGCGAGCAGGGCTCGGCGCCGGGTGCAGGGCGCGACCGCGCCCCGGAACACCCCGCTGGCCCGGCAGCGCGAGGTCACGAGCGCCTGGCTGGCCGCCACGCGCGCGGGCGACTTCGAGGCGCTGCTCGAACTCCTCGACCCGGGCGTCCTGTTGCGGGTCGACGCGGGCGGTGGCACCGCCTCCGGGCTGCTGCGCGGGAGCCTCGCGGTGGCCAAGCAGGCCGCGTTCTACGGGAAGCTGGCGCAGGCGGCGTACCCGGCGTTCGTCGGCGACGGCCTCGGCATCGTGCAGGCGCCCCGCGGCCAGGTCGTCGCGGTGCTCGCCTTCACGTTCCGGGACGGCAAGGTCGTCGGCGTCGACATCATCGCGGACCCGCCGAGGCTCTCCGAGCTGGGCATGGAGTGGGTGAGCCCAAGCGGCGGCGAGTGAGGTGCGGGCTCCGCGACCTTGGGCCCGGCGTCGGTTGCGGCCTCGGGGCTCTGCCCCGGACCCCGCCGCTCAATCGCCGCGGGGGCTTGAAATGCTCACGCCCCCGCGGACGCTCGAAATGCCCACGTCCCCGCGGACGCTTGAAATTCTCACGCCCCGCGGACGCTCGAAATGCCCACGCCCCCGCGGACACTGGAAGCGCCCATACCCCCGCGGACACTTGAAATGCGCACGCCCACGCGGACACTGGAAGCGCCCACGCCCCCGCGGACGCTCGAAATGCCCACGTCCCCGCGGACGCTTGAACGGCCGTCCGGGAGACGCTTGAAGGCCGCTCTAAATCAGGCCGTGTTCCCGCAAGTAGTCCAGCTGGGCCCGCACGCTCAGCTCGGCCGCCGGCCACAGTGACCGGTCCACGTCCGCGTACACGTGCGTCACGACGTCGGGCGCGGACACGTACCCGTTCTCGACGGCCGTCTCCACCTGGGCGAGCCGGCTGGCGCGGTGCGCCAGGTAGAACTCGACGGCGCCCTGGGCGTCCTCCAGGACCGGACCGTGCCCCGGCAGCACCGTGTGCACCCCGTCGTCCACCGTCAGGGAGCGCAGCCGGCGCAGCGAGTCCAGGTAGTCGCCGAGGCGGCCGTCCGGGTGGGCGACCACGGTCGTGCCGCGCCCGAGGATCGTGTCGCCGGTCAACACGGCCTGGTCGGCCGGGAGATGGAAGCACAGCGAGTCCGCGGTGTGGCCGGGAGTCGGCACGACGCGCATCTCCAGGCCACCCGTGGTGATCACGTCACCGGCGGCCAGGCCCTCGTCGCCGAGCCGCAGCGCCGGGTCGAGCGCCCGCACCTTCGTCCCGGTCAACTCGGCGAACCGGCCCGCCCCTTCGGCGTGGTCCGGGTGCCCGTGCGTGAGGAGGGTGAGCGCGACCCGCTTGCCCGCCTTCTCGGCGATGTCGAGGACGGCGTGCAGGTGCTCGTCGTCCAGCGGCCCCGGGTCGATGACGACGGCGAGGTCGCTGTCCGGTTCGGCGACGATCCAGGTGTTGGTGCCGTCGAGGGTCATCGCGGACGGGTTGGGCGCCAGGACGTTGACCGCGCGGGCGGTGGCGGGGCCTGTGACGACACCGCCGCGTGGCTGACCGGGCAGCGCCGCGGCTTCGGTCATGAGGAGGCTCCGCCGTTCCTGTCGCTCTTCCCGGTCGGGATGTGCTTGGTGAACTCGTCGTGTCCCGGCCAGGACAGCACCAGCTCGTCCTCCTCCATGCGCGCCTGTGCGAGTACGGGAGTGAGATCGCGCCCCGTTGCCCCGTCCAGGGCGTCGCCCACGCGCGCGTACTCGGCAAGCGTGCGCAGCGTCGCGATCGTCGGCGGCATCATCGTCAGCTCGCCCCGGTCGTACTCCGCCGCGGCCCGCCCCGGCATGATCCACACCGTGCGGTCGGCCTCCGAGGAGTCGTCGCTGGTGCGCTGGCCCTTCGGGAGCGCGGCCACGAAGAACCACGTGTCGTAACGGCGCGGCTCGAACTCCGGGGTGATCCAGCGGGCCCACGCGCCGAGCAGATCGGAGCGCAGCACCAGGCCGCGGTTCTCCAGGAACCCGGCGAAGGACAGGTCCCGGTCGATCAGCGCCTGCCGGTCGGCCTGCCACCGCTCGCCCGTCGTGTCGTCGACGACGGTGTCCGGGGTCGGCCCGGCGAGCAGCACACCCGCCTCCTCGAACGTCTCCCGCACAGCGGCGCAGACGATCGCCTGGGCCTCCAGCTCCGGAACACCGAGGCGCCCGGCCCACTCCGCACGCGTGGGGCCCGCCCAGCGGACCAGCCGGTCGTCGTCGCGCGGGTCGACGCCGCCGCCCGGGTACGCGTAGGCGCCCGCCGCGAACTTCATCGACGTACGTCTGCGGAGCATGTGGACCTCGGGGCCACCGGGCGCGGCGTCTCTGAGCAGCATCACGGTGGCCGCGCGGCGCGGTGTCGCGGGCGTGAGCGTGCCGTCGGTGAGGGCACGGATACGTTCCGGCCACTCGGGCGGGTACCACTGGCCGTTGGACATGGCCGGAGGCTATCTCGTGTCACGTAGATGTTCGAGAGGCCGCCCACGACGAAGATCGTGGACGGCCTCTCGTGCGAGAACGGCAGCTCAGGCCTCGGAGGTGAGCTCCACCTGGATCTCGACCTCGACCGGCGCGTCCAGCGGCAGCACGGCCACGCCCACGGCGCTACGCGCGTGCACGCCCTTGTCGCCGAGGACCTCGCCGAGCAGCTCGCTCGCGCCGTTGATGACGCCGGGCTGGCCGGTGAAGTCGGTGGCGGAGGCCACGAAACCGACGACCTTCACGACACGCTCGATGCGGTCCAGGTCACCGGCGACGGACTTGACCGCCGCGAGCGCGTTCAGCGCGCAGGTGCGGGCCAGGTCCTTGGCCTGCTCGTCGGTGACCTCGTCGCCGACCTTGCCCGTCAGCGGCAGCTTGCCGTCGACCATGGGCAGCTGCCCCGCCGTGTACACGTACACGCCGGACCGCACGGCCGGCTGGTACGCCGCGACCGGCGGAACGACGGGCGGCAGCGTCAGACCGAGCTCGGCGAGCCGCGCGTCGACGACGCCGCTCATGCCTGCTTCTCGCGCTTCAGATAAGCCACCAGCTGCTCAGGGTTGTTCGGCCCGGGCACGACCTGGACCAGCTCCCAGCCGTCCTCGCCCCAGGTGTCCAGGATCTGCTTCGTCGCGTGCACGAGGAGCGGCACGGTCGCGTATTCCCACTTCATTGCCATGGGCCCGACTGTATCCGCCGGACATGGCCGAAGCGTTCCGGAGGCTGCTGCGTGGATGTCCGACGTACTGGTTAGGCTCGAATACGTGAGCAGGCTCCAGGTCGTCAGCGGCAAGGGCGGGACCGGAAAGACCACGGTCGCCGCCGCGCTCGCGCTCGCCCTCGCGACCGAGGGCAAGCGCACTCTCCTTGTGGAGGTGGAGGGCAGACAGGGCATCGCACAGCTCTTCGAGACGGAGGCGCTCCCCTACGAGGAGCGGAAGATCGCCGTCGCGCCGGGCGGAGGAGAGGTCTTCGCACTGGCCATCGATCCCGAACTGGCGCTTCTGGACTACCTCCAGATGTTCTACAAGCTGGGCGGCGCGGGCCGCGCACTGAAGAAGTTGGGCGCGATCGACTTCGCGACCACCATCGCGCCGGGCCTGCGGGACGTACTCCTGACGGGCAAGGCCTGCGAGGCCGTGCGCAGAAAAGACAAGCAGGGGCGGTACCTCTACGACTACGTGGTGATGGACGCGCCGCCCACCGGCCGCATCACCCGGTTCCTCAACGTGAACGACGAGGTGGCGGGCCTCGCCAAGATGGGCCCGATACACAATCAGGCGCAGGCGGTGATGCGGGTCCTCAAGTCCCGTGAGACCGCGGTGCACTTGGTGACGCTCCTTGAGGAGATGCCGGTGCAGGAGACCCTCGACGGGGTCGCCGAGCTGCGCGCCGCGAAGCTGCCCGTCGGACGGATCATGGTGAACATGGTGCGACCCGCGCTCCTCGGGGAACCCGCCCTGGCGCTGGCCTCCGACGGCGAGGTCCGCCCCGCGGTCACCGAGGCCCTGGCGGCCGCCGGGCTCGGCAGCGCCAAGCGGCTCACAGGACCACTGCTCGCGCAGGCCGGGGAGTACGCCGAGCGCTACGCCCTGGAGCGCGCCCAGCGCGACCAGCTCGCCGAGGCGGACCTGCCGCTGCACGAACTGCCGCTGCTCCCCGAGGGCCTCGACCTCTCCGGGCTCTACACACTCGCCGAGGAACTGCGACAGCAAGGGATCCAAGGGAATCAGGGAACCGCATCCAGGACAGGACGCCACTCATGACGGGACGCCATTCATGACGCTGACCCCTGAGGGCACGCTCGACGTGGACCCGCTGCTCGACGACCCGCAGACCCGCATCGTGGTGTGCTGCGGCAGCGGCGGCGTCGGCAAGACCACCACGGCCGCCGCCCTCGGGCTGCGCGCCGCCGAGCGCGGCCGCAAGGTCGTCGTCCTCACCATCGACCCGGCCCGCAGGCTCGCCCAGTCCATGGGCATCGACTCGCTGGACAACACCCCGCGCCGCGTGAAGGACATCGACGACGCCACGGGCGGCGAACTGCACGCGATGATGCTCGACATGAAGCGCACGTTCGACGAGATCGTCGAGGCGCACGCGGACGAGGAGCGCGCGAAGGCGATCCTGGGCAACCCCTTCTACCAGTCGCTCTCTGCGGGCTTCGCGGGTACGCAGGAGTACATGGCGATGGAGAAGCTGGGCCAGCTGCGCTCGCGCGACGAGTGGGACCTGATCGTCGTCGACACCCCGCCCTCGCGCTCAGCGCTCGACTTCCTGGACGCGCCCACCCGGCTCGGCTCCTTTCTCGACGGGAAGCTGATCCGGCTGCTCATGGCGCCCGCGAAGATCGGCGGCCGCGCGGGCATGAAGTTCCTGAACGTCGGCATGTCGATGATGACCGGCACGCTCGGCAAGCTGCTCGGCGGTCAACTCCTGCGTGACGTCCAGACGTTCGTGGCCGCGATGGACACGACGTTCGGCGGTTTCCGTACGCGCGCGGACGCCACGTACAAGCTGTTGCAGGCGCCCGGCACGGCGTTCCTCGTGGTCGCCGCGCCCGAGCGGGACGCGCTGCGCGAGGCGGCGTACTTCGTGGAGCGCCTGGCCGCGGAGAAGATGCCGCTGGCCGGGCTCGTACTGAACCGGGTGCACGGCAGCGGAGCGAGCCGGCTCTCGGCCGAGCGGGCGCTCGCCGCCGCAGAAAATCTTGACGAGCGCCGCATTGTGGATCAGGCGGGCGGGAAGGAAGAGGATCGTGCCACTCCCGAGGCACCCCCCGAGGCACCTTCCCAGGCCGACCCCACCATTGAGCAACTGACCGCGGCACTGCTGCGGTTGCACGCTGAGCGCATGCGGATGGTCGCGCGCGAACAGCGCACGCGTGACCGCTTCACCGCGCTGCATCCCGAGGTCGCCGTGACCGAGGTCGCGGCCCTGCCCGGTGACGTACACGACCTGACAGGTCTGAGGGACATCGGAGAACGGCTCGCGGCCGGTGGCACTCCGGCCGGAGCGTGAGCCGTACGTCCGTCATCCGTCGGACGGTGGTGCGCGCGCCGGCTACCCGACGGCCGCGAACCTCTCGTACGTCTCGTCGTTCTCCAGCTCCACGGGCAGCAGGCCCGCGCCGCGCTCGTACTCCGTACGCGCCGTCTCAAGCAGCGTGCGCCACGAGGTGACCGTCGGACGCCTGCGCAGCAACGCGCGGCGCTCCCGCTCCGTCATGCCACCCCACACGCCGAACTCGACGCGATTGTCCAGCGCGTCCGCCAGGCACTCGGTCCGCACGGGACATCCCGTGCACACCGCCTTCGCCCGGTTCTGCGCTGCTCCTTGAACGAACAGTTCGTCCGGATCGGTAGTGCGGCAGGCCGCCTGCGCACTCCAGTCGACTACCCAGCCCATACCGGCGCCGTCCTCTCCCGAATCGAGGCTCCCCCACGGCGGCAGCGGCATATTCACCGCCGCCAGTTGAGGACGTTACGGAAGGTGGGCACAGCGCAACACCCCCTTCGGGCCCAATCTTGAATGGCCCGAACGGACTATGCGTAAGCGGCAGATCACCCGACGGAGTGACCGGAGGACATGCGTAACAACCCCGGCAAACCGGGACAGTTCACTTGAGTCACAACGGGCGTCGAGTGACACACAAGGCGAAGTCGGACACCCCTGGAGCCCTACGCAGAGCTCCACGAAAGGGTCCGGGAATGACTACAAGAGGCACTTCATACGTACCGGGAACGATTCGGGGTCGTCCCGCATCTTGATACGAGACCGCACTGCTGTGACAGTTGAGTGCAGCTTAGGCCAAGGCATATACGGCTGTCCGGAGAATCGACACGTAGGCTGCCCCGCATGGGAAAGAAGCGCTCGGGCGGTGGCGGCGGTCTGTCGCCGGCCCAACAGGCCGCCAAGTTCCTCGGAGTCAGTGTGCTCGCCGGGGCCGTGCTGGCGGGGATCGCCCTGCCCGCGGCAGGCGCGCTCGGCCTCGCGGCCAAGGGCTCGGTCGAAGGGTTCGACGAGATCCCGGCGACGTTGAAGACCCCGCCGTTGAGCCAGCGCACCACGATCCTGGACAACGAGGGCGGGAAGATCGCGACCGTCTACTCGCGCGACCGCACGGTCGTGAAGCTCGACGACATCTCGCCGTACATGCAGAAGGCGATCGTCGCGATCGAGGACTCGCGGTTCTACGAGCACGGCGCCGTCGACGCCAAGGGCATCCTGCGCGCGATCAACGCCAACGCGCAGAACGGCGGCGTCTCACAGGGCGCCTCCACCCTCACCCAGCAGTACGTGAAGAACGTCTTCATGGAAGAGGCGGGCGACGACCCGACCAAGCTGGCGCAGGCGACTCAGCAGACCATCGGCCGCAAGGTCAAGGAGCTGAAGTACGCGATCCAGGTGGAGAACGAGGTCGGCAAGAAGAAGATCCTCAACAACTACCTGAACATCACGTACTTCGGGCAGCAGGCCTACGGCGTCGAGGCCGCGGCCCAGCGCTACTTCTCCAAGCCGGCCAAGGACCTGAACATCCAGGAGTCGGCGATGCTCGCCGGCATCGTGCAGTCACCCAGCCGCTACGACCCCGTCAACGACGAGGCCGAGGGGAAGAAGCGGCGCAACATCGTGCTGCAGCGGATGGCCGAGACGCACGACATCACGCGGGCCGAGGCCGAGAAGGCCCAGAAGACCCCGATCGAACTGAACATCAGCAGGCCGCAGAACGGCTGCATCACGGCGCAGCGCGGCGCGGCGTTCTTCTGCAACTACGTCAGGAACTCCTTCCTCAACAACCCGGCCTTCGGCAAGACGTCCGAGGAGCGCGCCAAGATCTGGAACCGCGGCGGCCTGACGGTGAAGACGACGCTGGACCCGCAGACGCAGGACTCCGTGCAGGAGTCGATCAAGCGGCACGTCTACCAGTCGGACAAGGTCGACGCGGCGGGCGCGTTCGTCGAGCCGGGCACCGGCAAGGTCCTCGGCATGGGCCAGTCCAAGCCGTACGGCTCCGACGCCAGCAAGAACGAGTCGGAGATGAACTACTCGGTCAACTACCGGGACGGCGGCTCCAACCTCGGCTTCCCGACGGGTTCGACGTTCAAGCCGTTCGTGGCGGCCGCGGCCCTGGAGAAGGGCACGCCGGTGACGAAGCAGTACCCGGCGCCCTACCAAATGCCGTACCCGAGCCGCGTCCAGACGTGCAGCGGCAAGCCGTGGGTCAACGACGGCGGCTACAAGCTGGAGAACGAGAACGAGTCGGAGGTCGGCCCCTATCGCCTCAAGGAAGCGATGGCCAAGTCCATCAACACGTACTTCGTGCAGATGATCGGCGACATCGGCATGTGCCCGGTCGTGAAGATGACCGACAAGCTGGGCGTGGTGCAGGGCAACGGCAAGAAGGTCGACGAGGTCCCCTCGTCCATGACCCTCGGCTCGACGGGCCTCTCGCCCCTCACCATGGCCTCCGCGTACGCGGCGTTCGCCAACCGCGGCACGTACTGCACGCCCGTCGCCATCGACGCGATCACCGACCCCAACGGCAAGGCGCTCACCGTGCCGAAGTCGAAGTGCTCGCGGGCGATGTCGCAGTCGACCGCCGACAAGATCAATACGCTGCTCAGTGGCGTGGTCGACTCCGGTACGGGCAAGACGGCCGGCCTCACCGGCCGGGACAACGCCGGTAAGACCGGTACCACCGACGGCCGGAAGAACGCCTGGTTCGCCGGCTACACGCCGAACCTGTCCGGCGCCGTCTGGGTCGGCAGCGCCTCGCAGGCCGTCGAGATGACCAACATCACCATCGGCGGCCAGTACCACGACAAGGTCTTCGGCGCCGATACGCCGGGTCCGATCTGGCGGGACGCGATGAACGGCGCACTGTCCGGCAAGGACGCGCCCACCTTCAACAAGGTGAACATCCCGGACCCGGACAAGAAGAAGGACAAGGGCAAGGACAAGGCCGACAAGCCCGAGCCCGGGGACGACGGGGGCAACGGCGACACCGACCCGCTGCCCGACGTCTCGATCCCGCCGGACTTCATCGGGGGCAACAACGGGAACGGGAACGGACACGGGGGTGGCTGGGGCCGGTGAGGTCCTGGTTCTGCTGCTGAGGGCCTGCTGCTGAGGTCCTGCCGCTGAAGGCCTGCTGCTGAAGGCCCGCCGCTGAGGTCCTGCCGCTGAAGGCCTGCTGCTGAAGGCCTGCTGCTGAAGGCCCGCCGCTGAGGTCCTGCTGCTGAAGGCCCGCCGCTGAGGTTCTGCTGCTGAAGGCCTGACTGAGGGCCTGGCTTTGGGGCCAGGCTGAGAGGCCTGGCTGAGGGCCTGGCTGAGGGCCTGGCTGTGGCGCCAGGCTGAAGGCCTAGCTGTGGCGCCAGGCTGAAGGCCTAGCTGTGGCGCCAGGCTGAAGGCCTAGCTGTGGCGCCAGGCTGAAGGCCTAGCTGTGGCGCCAGGCTGAAGG
>NZ_JBIAQB010000012.1:0-161312 GCF_042888725.1 Streptomyces sp. NPDC002795 | reverse complement strand
ACGGCCTGGCTGTGGCGCCAGGCTGAAGGCCTGGCTGAAGGGCCTGGCTGAAGGGCCTCCGCGCCCTGCCACAACCCCCTGACGCGACGGAGAGGGCGCACCCTGCGGGGTGCGCCCTCTCCGTCGTCTCGTCGGTGCGGTCAGCCCGCCAGGAGGCGCTTGACCGTGGAGGCCACCCGGCCGCCCTCGGCGCGGTCCGCGACCTTCGGCTTCACGATCTTCATGACCTGGCCCATGGCCCTCGGCCCCTCGGCGCCGGCCGCCTTCGCCTCCTCGACCGCCTGCGCGACGATCTGCTCGAGCTCGGCGTCGGACAGCTGCTGCGGCAGGTACTCGGCGAGCACCACGCCCTCCGCCTCCTCACGGCTCGCGGACTCGGTGCGGCCCGCCTTCTCGAAGGCCTCGGCCGCCTCGCGGCGCTTCTTCGCCTCCTTGGCGATCACCTTCTGCACCTCGTCGTCCGTCAGCTCACGCTTCTCCGTTCCCGCGACTTCCTGATTGGTGATCGCGGAGAGGGTCAGCCGGAGCGTCGAGGAGCGCAGCTCGTCGCGCTTCCTGATCGCGGCGTTGAGGTCGTCCTGCAGCTTGGACTTGAGCGTGGTCATGACGTGATTGTCGCAGGTGCCCGAGCCCCGACGCCCGCTGATTTCCGGGGCGTGGCCGGTCTGACACGATGGGACACATGCGCGCTCGATACGGGACTCCCCTGAAGGCTTCTCTGAAGACTCCCCTGAAGGTGACGGCAGGCATCGCGGCGGTGGGCGCCGCCGGGCTGATCTACTCGGCGGGCTTCGAGGCCCGCTCCTTCCGCCTCCGACGGGTCACGATCCCCGTACTGCCTGCGGGAATGCGCCCGATGCGGGTGCTCCAGGTCTCCGACATCCACATGGTGAGCGGGCAGAACAAGAAGCGGCGCTGGCTGCAGTCCCTCGCGGGCCTGCGCCCCGACTTCGTCATCAACACGGGCGACAACCTGTCCGACACGGAGGGCGTCCCCGAGGTCCTCGACGCGCTCGGCCCGCTGATGGAGTTCCCCGGCGCGTACGTCTTCGGGTCGAACGACTACTACGGCCCCAAGCTCCTCAACCCGGCCCGCTACCTGAAGCAGCAGATGTCGGGCAAGCACGGCCTGAACGGCAACGCCCCCGTCGTCGGCGCCATCCACAACCCGTGGGAGGACCTGCGCGACGCCTTCGACGCGGCTGGCTGGCAGAACCTCACGAACACGCGGGGCTCGCTGAAGGTGGCGGGCGTCGAGATCGGCCTCACCGGGCTGGACGACCCGCACATCAAGCGCGACCGGTACGCGGAGGTGGCCGGCGGCCCCGTGGCGGGCCCGGACTTCTCGATGGGCGTGGTGCACGCCCCGTACCTGCGCACCCTGGACGCCTTCACCGCGGACGGCTACCCGCTGGTCCTCGCGGGCCACACCCACGGCGGCCAGCTCTGCATCCCCTTCTACGGGGCCCTCGTCACCAACTGTGACCTGGACACGGACCGCGTGAAGGGCCTTTCCACCCACGAGGCGGAGGGCAACACGTCCTACCTCCACGTCTCGGCGGGCTGCGGCACCAACCGCTACACCCCGGTCCGCTTCGCCTGCCCGCCCGAGGCGACCCTGCTGACGCTGACTCCCGCGGCGCCCTGAAGCCTCGCACGGGCGGCCCCGAAAACCGGATTTCGTCTCAGGCCGACAGTCCGCTAAAGTAAACGACGTCGCCGCGACCTGCAGGACTGCAGGAGACGGAACAACGACATCGGGGTGTGGCGCAGCTTGGCAGCGCGCTTCGTTCGGGACGAAGAGGTCGTGGGTTCAAATCCCGCCACCCCGACAGCTGAAACAGCAGATCAGGCCCGGTACTGAGAAATCAGTACCGGGCCTTTTGCGTTGCGCGCGGGGCCGTTTTGGGAGCCAACTCGCTCCCCAGCCCTCACGAGACCACGCCACACCCACGTCAACCGTCAGAGCCAGCCTGGCACATCTGTGAACCGGCCCGCCTCAGATAGGCGGGCCATCGGGCATGATGCGGAACGCCTTGTGCCGCCCGAGTGGACGCACGGCTCGACAGCCGCGCCGGTCGAGCGTGAGGACGGCATCGGTGTCGTACTGGGCGGCCGAAGCCACGTTCGCAGCGTCGGCCAGGTCGAGGTTGAGGTTGAGCCCCGCGTATCGCGGTCGCACAGACTGCGCGGCTGCCACCCGGCCGCAACTTCACGGCCGATTTCACGAGTCACGACGTGGTCGATCTCCGCCAACACTGGGAGCCATCTGGGAGCCGACTTGCTCACCAACTCCCTGCCCGTCGCCTCCGACTGGCGGCGCAACACGGGGTCTAATTCACCCACCGCGCCTGATTGATCACATGCCGTAGTGATTGCAAGGCTCATCGAGCATCAAAGCCTGTCCATCACGAGGACGATCATTGAACTCATCGTGGCAGTCAGATCCCCAAAGAGGCTTCCCGGCACCGCTCTCATGGCTGACACGAGCCGGGGCCTCACCGCACGTCCCCGGCAGCCCACCAGAGATCATCAGCAATCTCCGCGCCCTCCTGGCGGAGATCGCGAGGGACGGAACGATCGATCGCCCGTTCACCTGGCCCGATGCCGGCACCTCGATTTCCTTGCGGAAGGCGGTGCATGCACTCGGCACCTGCGGGCTGGTGAAACGGGAGGGGCGCCCGACACGCCTATCCCTCACGGACGAGGCCAGTTACTTTCTGGATTCCGGCGACGAGCTCTATCTCGTCGCTCTTTTCCATGCGCACATCAGATTTTTCGGCGAAGCACTTGCTGCATTGGGCGAAGGGCTCGCCCACAACGAGCTGAATGAGATCGCAGCTGAGGTATACGGCCTTAGGTGGGACTCGCTCGACCAAGTCCGTCGGCGCGTGTACTGGCTGCGCGCAGCCGGGCTCGTGGACTACTGGACCAACGGCAAGATCGTCCCCGCGGAACGCGGCCTGAGGTTCCTCGAACGTCTGAAACTGGTAGTCCCCGATCAGCTTCCTCACCGCCATTCTGGGCAGATCCTCGAACTTCCCCCGCCACCAGCCCTGTTGGCCGTCGAACTAGCCGAGGTCGATCAGGCCGCACTGAGGTCACGCAAACGTTCACTGGGCTATGTCGCGGGTGGCACACGGATAGAAGCTCTCGCCCGCCTCGTGAACGCCGCCGTACCTGCGATCAAGCGAAGTGACTTCAGAGCCTTCTGTTCCGGAGAATTCGGCGTTCTGGAATCTTCCGCCGAACAAACGCTCGGGACCTTGCGTTCCCTCGGTCTCCTGACTCAGGTAGGCACCGATACTTTCGCGGCGACGGAACTCGCCAAGAGCTGTCTGGCGTCCGACGAGGCTCTGGACTTCGTTCGTCTGCTGCACCTCAACGTCGCCTTGCTGGGAGAGTCCCTCGACGCCTTGGACAACGAGGCACACACGGCCACACTCCTCCGCGTTCTCGCGGAGCGATACCCCGACGTGCAGCTCTCCCGGGAAGACGTCACACGCCGCATCGCACTCCTCCTGGAGACCGGCCTCGCCGAACGCATCGGACTCACGGTCCGGCGAACGGAGTTGGGGGCCTCGCTGGTCAACACTTTGCCGCTCCTCGACCGCGTGACCTCTGGCCTCCCGGAGAACATCGACCAAGGCATTCCCCGGGGAAGCTCAGCCGCAGAGCCACATGCCGTGACCGATACTGGCCAGCGCAGCTTCGGCTCGCTGGCCACCGAAGTCGTACAGGCGGCCACCGACAGCGCTGACTACCAGCGATTCGAGCAGGCTGTTGCGGCTGCCTTTCATGCACTTGGTGTCGACGTCGAGACGCACGGCGGGCCGAAGAAGACAGATGTGGTCATCGAGCTATGGCAGTCGCCGACTGATCGGCAGCGCGTCGCAGTGGAAGCCAAGACGGACGGCGCCGGACTGGTGACTGATCAGGACGTCAAATTCTGGAGGCTGGGCGAACACCGCGAACGCCACATGGTGCAGAGCACACTCTTGGTCGGACCCCAATTCGACGCCCGGGTCACCCAGGAAGCGGCAAGGGAAAAGGTGGCTCTGATCACCGCGCGAGAGCTTGCGGATGCCGTCATGCGCCACAGCCGCACACCACTCTCACCGCGCGAGATCGCCGCCATGGTGACCGCAGGAGAAGATGCAGACCGCTGGCACTCACCTGGCGGGCGGCGGAGCGACGGCAGGAAGCCCTGAGCCTGGTGCTGCACACCCTGTGGAAGAGCGGGAATGATCCCGTTGACATCCGCTACACCACCGGGGTGCTGGGGGTCAGCGACATCTGGCGAGAAACCAAGGGAGTACTTGAGACCCCTCTGGACAGCAGCGAGATTGAGGAGGCTCTGACCTTCCTGGGGTCTCCCCTCATCGCCGGAGTGGAACGGCACGGCGGCAACCATGTCGTCACGGCGCCACCCTCTTTGGCCGCCGCCCGTCTGCGGGCGCTGGCTGCTGTCATTGAATCGACCGGCCTAGAGGGACCGCCAGGGAAGCCTGGTGGAGAGGGACCACCCACTCCTCCCAGGCGATCAAGCCCTGAGTCATCTGGGAATCCGTCCGTGCCGCGGCAACAGGATTCATGTGCAGACGTCACGCCGTCTCTTGTCCGTGCATGGGCCAAGGGCCAGGGACACGCCGTCAACGAGCGGGGCAGGCTGCCACAGGACCTGATCAAGAAGTACAAGCAGGTCCACGGCCATGGATGAATGACCGAACAGGGTCGGCTGTGTCTGCGCAAGAACCTGAGGGGCTTACGCTCCGCCGTCAGCAGGCCGCTCACTTGCCGGCCGGAGGTCGTCCTGCCGTGAACAAGGCTGCCCAATGATCGGCACCGACCGGGCCCCCTGCGCCAGCAACGGATGAACGCCGCCACGAAGTAGTAACATGTAGTACATGGAAACCACTGCTCGCGATTTCAACCAGAGGTCCTCGCAGATACTCGCCGCCGCTGAGCGAGGCGAGACCATCACGGTGACCAAGAACGGCCGCCCCGTCGCCCGTGTCGTGCCGATCGACGCCGACGAGGTTCCGCCCTACTCGACTGAGCCCATGGGGGATATGGAGATTCCGGACATCGGGACAGGACCCGATCTCACCGATGAGGACATCGAAGAAGCCCTGAAGGGGATGGGCTCTTGAGCTCCGTCGTCATCGCTGACACCAATGCCCTCTATCGGCTTCTCGTCTCCTCGACGGACGACAGCGCCATCCACCGCAAAGCCTTCTCCACCGTTGGACATATGGTGATCTCACCCATGGTCCTGGCTGAACTCGACTACTTGGTGACCACGAAGATCAGTGCGCAGGCCGCATACAACGCGCTCGACTTCCTCGCCAAGGGCACTGAGAGGCGGAAGTTCTCCATCCCCGACATCGCCCCCCATGTGCGCACGGCGATGACAGTGCTCGAGGGCTACCGGGACGCAGACGGAGGGAAGGGCATCGGCATGACGGATGCCATGAACGTCGCTCTGGCCGCCGCCTACCGAACCGAGGTCATGTTCACCTCGGACCGGCACTTCCGCATGGTTCGGCCGCTGACGGGACACGGAGCATTCCGGCTGCTGCCCGATGACTTGTAGGCCCACCAATCGGACGCTTCCGTAGGGGATCACGCTCACGGCGAGGCCGGCTACCAGCAGGTTGGGAGCCATTTGGGAGCCGACTTGCTCCCGCGGCCCCTTCCGCACCACGCGGGACCACACCCCTGAGCAGGGGAAACGCCAGCCGTGCAGGCAGGATCGGCGGCCGAACCTCATTCGGAACGAATGAAACAGCAGATCAGGCCCGGTACTGAGAAATCAGTACCGGGCCTTTTGCGTTGCGGGGCGGGGCCCCCGGGGCCGATGGCAGAGAACAGCGCCCGGAACGGCCGAAGCCGTTCCGGGCGCTGTTTGTCCGAACTGGCCAGGTGACTAGCCGTTGGCGCAGACGTTGCCGGCCGCCGGGTTGAGCAGGGCGACCAGGTTGAGCGAGTTGCCACAGGCGTTGACCGGGACGTGGACCGGAACCTGGAGGATGTTCCCGGACAGCACACCCGGGCTGTTCTGGGCTACGCCGGTGGCGCTGGCGCCGTCGGGGCCGTCCACGGCGGAGGCCATGGCAGCGGATCCCAGAACTGCGGTCCCGGCCAGCACGGCCGCGGCCGCGAAGGTACGAAGACGCATCGTTGCTCCCTTGAGAGGTGAGGGGATATGACGTGCCAATCACACCGTCAAACCGTCCCGAAACCGGAGAATTGAGCCAACGGGGGGCGTGTCCGTCAACTCGTCCAGAAATCCCACCAGCGGGTCAGGATCAGCACGCCGACGATGCCGATGTGGGCGGCGGTCGGCACCCAGGGGAAGTCCGTGAAGAAGACCCGTACGCCCCGGGACGCCGGGAGGAAGCCGCTGCGGACGTTGAACGCGACCAGGTGCCAGAACATGGCGATGGTGGCCACCCAGGCCAGGCAGCACCACAGGCACAGTGAATTGATCCGGTACAGCGACTGGAACTGCAGCCAGGTCACGAATCCGACGCCGAACGCCGTGCCCGCGTTGAAGGTCAGCCAGTACCAGCGGGGGAAGCGGGACCCGGTCAGCAGACTCACGCCGACGCCGGCCACCAGCCCGTAGGCGACGAGGCCGAGCAGCGGATTGGGGAAACCGAACGCGGCGGCCTGCTCGCTCTTCATGATGTTGCCGCAGGACACCACCGGGTTCAGGCTGCACCCGGGTGTGAAGTTCGGGTCCTCAAGCAGCTTGAACTTGTCGATGGTGATGACCCACGACGCGAGCACCCCGGCGGCGCCCGTGACGACGAGGAGCCATGCGAGCGTCTTCACGCCCCCGACGCGAGGGGCCTCATCGGTGCTCCCGGTGCCCGCGGTGCTTCGGTGCCGGTTGACCAGCCGGTGCGCGGCAGGGGCCGTCGTCACGCGCGCACGCGCCGGACGGGCAGCAGGCAGTGCGCGGCGGCCATGAGGGTCTCCTCGGCGCCCGCGAACTCCTCCAGCTCCTCCTCGGTGACCGGGGAGCCAGGCGTCGCGGTGGGCCAGACGCGCGTGGTGAACAGGAAGTACGCGCTCTTGCGGGCCTCCGCCGCCGCCAGCCACTCGGGCGGCACGGGGCACTGGGCGTTCAGGAGCGGCATGGTGACGACCGCCTGGCCCGCCTCGACCAGCAGGGACACGGGGAACCGGGGGCGGCTCGCCGCGTCGTGGACGGTGGTGCCCACCGTGAGGCCGTTGGTCTCCAGGAGGCCCCGCACGGCCGCTTCCGCTGCCTCGGGTCCCGCCGGCGAATCGCCCATGGAATAGGCGAGGAGAAAGGGAGTGTCACCTTTCCCGTCGGGGTGTTCTCCACTCCAGGCGATGACCGCCAGAGTTCCCAGATCGGCTGCTCGAAATGCCGGGCCATTGCTCACTGTTGAAGTCACCGAAGAAGCCTAGCCAGACGCGGTCGGCACACCGGCCACGGTTCACTCGCTTGGCGGAACGCATTCCGAGGATGAAATACCGAAGGCTGACTCGGGAACCCGGAGTCCCGAACCAGCCTTCGACGAGTGGCCCGACGTACGAACCTACTGACCGGCGGGGAGACCGCCGAGCAGGCTGCCGGAACCGGCGCCCGAGCCGCTCTCGTTCAGCCCGTTGACGGCGCCCGAGACGGTGCTGACGGCGCCGTGCTCGTTGTTCGGGTCCAGCGCGTTGGTGTCCACCGGGGCGACGTCGAGCGTCGGCTGGCTGGTGATCGTGTTCACCGCGCCGTTCAGGCTCATCGGAGTGAGGTCCGAGGCGAATGCCGGAGCGGCGGCACCGACCATCGCGATCGATCCGGCGACAACGGCAGCGGTCTTCAGAACCTTCATTGTTTATGCCTTCCCTCGACAACTCGCGTCGTCGGTTTGGAAAATTCGCTTCTGTTTACTCAACGAGCGTCTCCACCTGGGGTTGTGCGGAATTTCCCACGACCCGAAGGAGCCGCACAACGGAAACAGCCGCCCCTCGGGGAGGGGCGGCTGCGGAAGAGTCGGGCTGTGCCCGTCAGTCGTTGACGCAGGTGTTGCCGAACGTCGGGTTCAGCAGGCCGATGACGTCGACGGTGTTGCCGCAGGCGTTGACCGGCACGTGCACGGGAACCTGCACGTTGTTGCCCGAGACCACGCCGGGGGAGTTGGTGGCAGCGCCCTGCGCGCCGGAGTCGGCGGCGGCCACGCCGGCCGAGCCGGCCATGGCAGCGGCGGCCATTGCGGAAAAGACGACTGCCTTCGCGGTACGCGACATGAAGCATGCTCCTTGGAGGTCGTTCTGTTCGGCCAGCGCGGGTGCCTGGCACGTGGTGCAACGGGGCGGCCGTGCAAGGGGTTGCGGCTCCGAACGGGTGACTGCCCGTCGCGGCGGCCCCTTTGGGGTGACGTCGTGAGCGAACGAGTGAACCGGTTCTTCCGGGGCGAAGGGCCGGTGGTCCACTGGGGGCCGTCATGAGATTGGCCGCGCCGCCTTCCTGTCAGCCGTCGGCTCCACGCCGTTGGGAGGGCGGCCCCCGACCCGGGCGCCCCGTGATTCCTCCGGCCCGGCGCCCCATGACAGAGCTCGGGCCGCCGGCGAATGAGGAAAGCCGGCGGCCCGAGCCATGTGCGCGTTGGGCCGATCAGCCGTTCTGCACACCGTTGCCGGAGAGGATCGGGAGGTCCTCCAGGATGTGCGACAGCGGCTCGTCACCCTTGGCCTGGGTGGAGTTCTCGGTGCACTGCTGGTTCTGCGGCGCCGACAGGATCGGCACGTCCTGGACGGACACCGGCACGACGCCGACGAGCGAACCGACGTTGCCCTTGACGGGCAGGCCGATGCAGGGCTTGTTCAGGGAGCCCTGGACGAGACCGAGCTGCGGGCTCATGTCACCGGCGGTGGTGGAGTTGCCGTAGCTCTGCGACGAGCCGTTGCCGCTGGTGGACGTGGTGCCCTGGTCGTCGCCGATGGCGAGCGCCTGCGGAGCGGCTGCGGCGGAGACACCGACGACGGAGACGGCGACCGCTGCGGCGGCCATGGCCTTCTTGAGCATGGTTCTGTTTCCTTTTCTGACGGGCACCGGTTACTGCACTGAGCGCAACTGCTCCGGGCCGAAATGGTTCCGCATATCCACCCGATCGGACAGACATGGGCAACCGCTCGATCACCCGTGCCCCCGCCATGCAGCCCAGACTGGCGAGATTTTCATTTCATCCAATCCGGGCCGGAAGCGGAATCGATCGGATCCACGTCCGAGTGAACGTGAGCAACCGATGGCGAAGTACGGAGTTGATACAAGTGCTCCCAGACGGAAAAAGAAGGGGAATTTCCTCATGCTGAAGAAGGCCATGGCTGCCGCGGCGGCCACCGCTTCTCTCGTCGGTATCGCGGCCGCCGCCGCCCCGCAGGCCCTGGCCGTCGGCAACGACGGTGGGACCACGTCCGAGAGCGGCAACAACGCCTCGCAGACGTACGGCAACTCCGCCACGTACGGCGACATGAGCCCGCAGATGGCGCTGATCCAGGGCTCCCTGAACAAGCCCTGCATCGGCCTGCCGGCCAAGGCCAACGTCGGCTCCCTCGTCGGCGTCGTGCCGGTCTCCGTCCAGGACATCCCGATCCTGTCGGCGCCGCAGAACCAGCAGTGCACCGAGAACTCCACGCAGGCCAAGGGCGACGAGCCGCTGTCGCACATCCTCAGCGACATCCCGGTTCTCGCCGGCAACGGCGTCGGCAACAACTGAGACCCCGTTGTATGAATCGGGCCGCCGCCCCGGCGGCCCGGTTCGCTGTTCCGGCCCCGGCCGGAAATTCAGGTAGCTGTACGAGCCTTTTGATCCGCTGCGTCCGGATGTTCGGGAGGTCGCGCACAGTGCCGAATTTCCTGCGATTGGCTCGCGCGGGAATGGTCCGAACGGGTTTCGGTCCGCAACTGCCCGGAATGCAATCCAGTTGACCACACGTAGCTCCGCATCCGGAGCGCGCGTATCGAAAGGGAACCACCCCATGAAGAAGCTCTTCGCAGCCGCCACGATCGCTGTCTCCGTCGCCGGCCTGTCGGCCGTGGCCGCCCCGTCGGCCCTCGCCATCGGCGACGACCAGGGCACGACCTCGACCAGCGGCAACGGCTCGTCGCAGACCTACGGCAACTCCGCCACCAAGGGCGACATGAGCCCGCAGCTCGGCCTCGTCCAGGGCTCCCTGAACAAGCCCTGCGTCGGCCTGCCGGCCAAGGCCAACGTTGGCTCCCTCGTCGGCCTCGTGCCGGTCGCGGTCCAGGACATCCCGATCCTGTCGGCGCCGCAGAACCAGCAGTGCACCGAGAACTCCACGCAGGCCAAGGGCGACGAGCCGCTGTCGCACATCCTCAGCGACATCCCGGTTCTCGCCGGCAACGGCACCGCCAACCACTGAGCGGTCTGAGGGGCGGTCGCCACGGCGCGCGACTGCCCCTCTCCGTACGGCATCCCGTACGCCAGGCATGACAAAGGCGGTGGACCGATTTCCGGTCCACCGCCTTTGGCGTGCGTGCTCGCGCTACTGGACCGCGGGGATCAGGCCGGTGACCGGCGCCACGAGGTCGGTGACCTGGTGCAGGTCGTTCAGGTGGTTGAGGCCGGAGAGCTGCTCCGCGGTGCTGGGCAGTTGCTCCTGCATGTCTGCCGGAACCGCCATCGTGGACAGCGAGTCGAGGGTTCCGGTGGGCGAGATGGGTTCGGCGGCCTGGGCCGCGGGGGTGGCGGTCGCCGCGGCTCCGACGGCGAGGAGGACGGCGGTGAGGGCGCGTCGAGTTGAGATCATGTCGGGTTTAACGGTGGGTGGGTGGTGGCGGATACGGGGTTGCGGGGCGCCCACCCGTGAGGGGCAATCGTTCGAGTGGGCGTCGTCCTGGTGCGGTCGATGGGTGCCTACGTCTCGGGGCTCCGCCCCGGACCCCGCTGCTCAATCGCCGCAGGGGCTTGATTTGGCTCACCCGCCGCCGGAGCCTGATTTGGCTCAGCCGTCGCAGGGGCTTGATCGGCTCAGTCGTCGCCGGAGCTTGAATTGGCTCAGCAGCCGCCGGAGCCTGATTTGGCTCAGCCGTCGCAGGGGCTTGATCGGCTCACCCGCCGCCGGAGCTTGATTTGGCTCAGTCGTCGCAGGGGCTTGATCGGCTCAGTCGTCGCCGGAGCTTGGATTGGCTCAGTCGTCGCTGGGGTTTGAATGGGTGGGGGCCGCCGGAGGTGGAGTGATGTTCAGTGACGCTTGGACCTCCGCTGCTCTCGACAGGCCCGCCGGGTACGGGAGTGTCTGGGCCAGGGCTGTCGCGTGGGTCAGGGCGTGGGTGGCTGCTGTGGGGAGGGACAGGTGGGAGAGGGTGGCCGCGTGGGCCAGGTGGGCCTCTACCTCGGCGAGGCGTTCGCCGGTGCGCGCGGCGCGGGTGGCCTCCGCCGTCGCGAGTTCCAGGGCGAGCCGGGGGCGGCCCGCGTGGAGTTGGGCCCAGGCCGTCAGGGACGGTGCCGCGTCGGGGCAGTCGGCGAGGGCGCGGAGGGCGGCTTCGGGGTGGCCGGTGTGCAGGGCGAGTTCGGCGCGCGCGGTGCTGACCTCGTAGCGGGCCTGGCGGTCGCCCAGGTGGTCGGCGGCGGGGGCCGCGCGGTCCAGGAGGTCCGCGGCCGCCGAGGGGTCCGCGGTACGCAGCCGGACCAGCGCCAGCGTGGCGAGTGCGTACGGCAGGCACCAGGCGCCGTCGCCCTCCGCGAGTGCCACGGATGCCTCGGCGAGTGCGGTGGCGTCGTCGAACTCCTCCAGCAGGAGGTGGAGTTCGGCCAGGTTCAGGCGCTCGAAGGACGCCGCCGTCGGGTTTCCCGAGCGGTCGGCGAGGTCGAGGGCGCGTTCGCCGCTCTCGACCGCCTCGCGCAGCCGGCCGTGGCGGCGCGCGTTCTCCCGCAGCGTGGACAGGACCGTGCCGAGCAGCGTCGGGTCGCCGTACGCCTCGGCCGGTGCGAGCGCGCGGTCGCCGGCCTCGCGGGCCTCGGTGAGCCGGCCCGAGAGGCCAAGGTTGGTGGCCTGGAGGGCATAGGAGCGGGCGAGCAGGCCCTGGCCGTGCGGGCCGGGGACCCGGCGCGCGGCGTCCAGGGCCCGGCGGGCGGCCGCGTACCCGTCGTCGTAGCCACCCCTGACGCTGTGCAGCATGGCGCGGGACAGGTGGTGCACGGCGAGGGGTTCGGGGGCGGTTTCCGGGGCGGCCGGGTGGGTGCGGAGCGCGTCGGCGGCGGAGTCGAGGGCGCCGGTGCGGACGAGGGACTCGGCGAGCCGGGCCGCCGTGAGCACCGCGTCGTCGTGTGCGCCGCGGCGGACGAACTCGGCGAGGGCCTGGCGCAGTGCGTCGGCCGCGTCCTCGAAGTGGCCCATTCTGGCGAGGACCTGACTGTGGGCCAGGCGGGCGCGGGCCGCGTCGACGTCGAGGCGGGCGACGAGGTCGCGGTAGTAGCGGTCGGCGGTGTCGTTGGCGTAGAGGGCGGCGGCGCGTTCGGCGGCGCGGCGCAGGTACTCGGCGGCGCGCGGGTCGTCGGCGCGGGCGAAGTGCGAGGCGAGCGCGTCGACCGCGTCGGGGCGGCGGGCGAGGACGGCCTGCGCGAACGCGCCGTGCAGCTGTCTGCGGCGGACCGCGGTCAGCCGTTCGTAGCAGGTGAGGCGGACCAGCGGGTGCCGGAAGGCGAGACCCGGTTCGGGCCGGCCGGCCACCACGACCTGCCGCTCCTCCACCAGTGAGGCACCGATGGCCCGCTCGACCCCGTCGGTGGCCGCGGCCCCGGTCACCGGCGGGTGCAGGCCCCGCTCGGCGACGTCGAGGAGTTCGGACAGGGCCGCCTCTCCCCCGGCCACGGACAGCGCCTCGACCAGGCGCCGCGCGTCGGGGTCGAGGCGTACGAGCCGGTCCGCCACCAGTTCCCGCACTCCATCAGGCGCCCGCGTCCCGGCCGGTCCTTCGGCCAGGTCGCGGGCCAGTTCCAGGGCGAACAGCGGGTTGCCGAGGGAGAGTTCCCAGACGCGGTGCTCCTGCCCGGGGCGCGGTGCCGCGTCGCGGGCCACCGCGAGGCACGCCTCGCGGTCCAGGAGCCCCAACTCCTCGCGTACAGCCAGCCGTTGACGTATCAGGAAGCTCAGAATGGCGCGCCGCGCGTCGCCCTCGGGGAGTTCCTCCTCGCGGTACGTCACCAGGAAGCGCAGCCGGATCCCGCGGTCCGCGGCGCGCCGGGCCAGATGGCTCATGAGCTGGTACGAGCCCGTGTCGGCGGCGTGCAGGTCGTCGAGGACCGCGAGGACCGGGCGGGCGCCCGCCAGGTCGCCGAGCAGGGCGGCGCTCGCCCGGAAAAGCCGGTCGCGTTCCTCCTCGGGGCTGCGTTCGCCGGATGTGCGGATCTGCCCCAACGACGGGAGGAACACCGCCAGTTCGGGGTACTCCGCGCCGACCCGGGCGCGCTCCGCCGCGTCGTGCTCGGCCAGCCACCCGTCGAGCGCGTCGGCGAACGCCCCGTACGGCGTGTGCCCCTCCGCGTCCTGGCCGCCGCCCCACAGCACGGCGGTGCCGGACGCCGCGGCCCGCCGCGCCACCTCGCCGACCAGGCGCGTCTTGCCGATGCCCGCCTCGCCGGTGAGCAGCGTGACCGGCGGGCCTTCGGCGGCGAGGAGCCGGTCGAGGACCGCGTCGCGGCCGTGCAGCGCGGTGGCGGGTGCGGCCCGCAGCGGTGCGGGCAACGTTGTCGTGACCGGCACCGGGGCGGGCGCCGCCGCGAGGGCCGTCCGGTGCAGCCGCTCCGTCTCGGGCCCGGGGCGGACGCCCAGTTCCGCGTCGAGCGCCTCGCGGCACACGTGGTACTGGTGCAGCGCGCGCCGCCGCAGGCCCTGGCGCAGCGAGGCGTCGATGAGGACGCGGTGGGCCAGCTCCTCGGCGGGGCTGGTGGCGAGGACCTGCTCCGCGGTGGCCGCCGCCTCCGCTGCCGCGCCCTGCGCCAGGTGTGCCTCGGCGAGGGCGAGCAGCAGCCGCTCCCGCAGCAGGGCGAGCCGCTCGCGGTGCTCCTCGGCCCAGTCCGCGTACCGGTCCTCGGGAAGCAGTTCGCCGGTGAACAGGCCGAGGGCGGTGGCCAGTTCGGCTCTGCCGCCCTCGGTGAGCGCCGCCTGCGCCGCTGTCTCCGCCGCGTCGGCGTCGATCCACACGGCCGCCGGGTCGAGGAAGAGCATGCCGCCTTCGGACAGGAGGTACGACGAGGCGGCGCGCGGGGCGAGTTCGGGTTCCAGGGCGTGCCGGGCGGCGTGCAGGGCGACGCGCAGGCTGCCCGTGGCGGAGGGCGGGTCGGCGTCCGGCCAGCAGATGTCCATGGCCTGTTCGCGGTGGAGGCGGTGGCCGGGGGTGACGGCGAGCAGCTTCACCAGGGTCCTGGCGCTGGGCCGCGACCAGCGTTCGGCGGGCTCGGGGCCACCGTCACGGGTCACCCGGAAACCGTCGAAAAGGTGCAGACGCAGCAGCGGGGCGCCGGAGTTGGGGCTGTTGTCCGTGCGTGCCGCGTCCATGAGGGCGACAGCGTAACCGAGCATGCCGAGGACCCCCTGGGCGCGGGCCCAGGGGGTCCCAGGGGGTCGGCTGCGGAACGGTTCGGGTCAGGACAGCTTGAACGTCGTCATCTGGTGGATGGCGTTGTTCAGGGAGAGGACTCCGCCGCCCAGCTGCTCCGCCGCCCGGTTGACGCCGAAGTCGTCGAAGTTGAGCGAGACCATCTCGTCCGTCCCGTCGCCGTCGAGGTCGGCCGCGATGTAGTTGCGGCCGCCCGCGAGCGTGGCGCTGCCGATGCTGGACTGGAACGACCAGCCGGTGGTCAGCACCGACGGGTCGTACGCGACCACGCCGCCCTCCTGGCCGCCGGCCAGGAGCTTCCGGCCGCCGGGGCCGTTGATGAACTGCACGGTGCGCAGGGGCGCGGCCACCGAGCTGCGCGTCTGGGTGCCGTCGCCGACGAAGCCGTTGAGCGTGCCGAAGCTGAGGCCGTACAGCGGGTCGCCTTCGCCGTCGATGAAGTAGTTGCCGTGCGACCAGGGGCTGCCGCCGACGAACTGGCGGAGCAGCTCGCCCGTGCGCCCGTCGCGGATCTCCGTCACGACGCGCGGCGTGGCGGTGGAGATGTCGCCGGCCGTGGTCGGGTCGGCCTTGATGATCCAGGTGTGGACGACCGCGTGCCCGTCCGCGTAGGGGATCTTCGGCGAGGCGAAGACGCCGTGGTCGAGGACCGCGCCGTGCAGCTTGCCGTCGGCCGCCCGGTCCGGGGCCTTGGGGTCGGCGGTCCACTGGACGGCGCCCTTGCCGTCGAGGGCGACGCCGTTGACGGCGGCGTCGGACGTGTTCAGCGCGTTCGTGCTGCTGTACTGCGTGTGGATCCGCCCGCCGGAGACCACCGTGTCGGAGAAGACCACCTCGCCCGCGCTCGACGGCGCTTCGTACGACCACAGTTGGGCGCCGCTCGCGTCGTACACGCGCAAGGCGTCGGTCGGGACGATGATCTCGTCCTTGCCGTCGCCGTTCACGTCGGCGACGGCCACGGTGCGGACGTAGGCGCCCTTGCCGTCGATGGTCGTGAGGACCTTGCCGGTGGCTCCGTCGAGGACGGCGGTGGCGTTGTCCGCGGCGACGACGACATCGGTCTTCCCGTCGCCGTTCACGTCACCGGTCTCGATGTTGTGCACCTCGCCGGGAACGGTCGCCTGCCACAGCTTCTTCGGCTCGCCCTTGACCAGCGACGTACCCGAGTAGGCCCACACTCCGTGCGAGGAGCCGCCGACGACGACGTCCTTCTTGCCGTCGCCGTCGAAGTCGGCCGCCTTGCCGTGGTTCAGGTCGCCCTGTAGCGGCGTCAGGCGCTTCTGGGCGCCGTTGCCCAGGGCGTAGCTGCGGATGTTCTGCGTCTGGTCGAGGACGCGTACGTAGGCGCTGCCGCCCGAGGTGTACAGCTCCTGGTACATCGGCGACGCGTCGAGGCCGGCGCGGCGCCACTTGACCTTGCCGCCGCCGGTGAACACCGTCAGCGAGCCGTAGCGCCCGCCGCCGGGGTTCTTCGCGTTGCTCATGTCCGCGTCGTCCTGCGCCGAGGCGATCAGCGAACCGCCCTTGACGGCGAGGTTCCAGGTGCTGGGCCCGTCCGCGGCGTTGTCGGCGTCGCGCTTGGTCGTGTACGTCCACCGGGGCGTGGCGCCGTCCGAGCCGTCCAGCACGCGGATCGTGCTGGAGTTCACGCTGAAGTACGCGCTGTACGTCGACTCGCTGACCGCGTACTCGGCGCCGCCGCCCTTGGCCGCGTCGCCGACGGTCAGGGCCGTGGGCAGCACGTTGACGCGGGTGTCGAGCGTGCCGCGCTTCCCGTCGGCCAGGTCGTACGTGGCGATCTCGTACTTGACCGCGTCGCTGGTGTCGGCCTGCTCCAGGGCGACGATCCGGTCCCGGGAGGCGTCCAGGCGCAGCTGGCGGCCGTACAGGGCGCTGTCCGTCTGCCATGTGACCGAGCCGTCGGCGGCGTCGAGGACGAGGGTGCGTCCGCGGGCGGCCTGGGCATCGGTCTTGCGCAGGTCCCAGACCGCGGCGAGCCTGCCGTCGCCGACGCTCTCCAGCGCGCCCCAACTGACCGCGCCGGTCTCCTTCGTGTCGTACGTCCACGTCTTCGACGGGGTCAGCGCGCCGTCGGCGTACGAGAAGCGGATCCCGGTGAGGGTGGCCGTCTCCGTGGCGTCCGAGTTCTGGTTCAGGCGCGGCGCGTTGGCGACGATCAGGGTGCCGTCGACGACCTTGACCATCGAGGCGTACGAGTACAGCTTCGACCACACCGTGTCGCCGGTCCTGCCGTCGAGGACCGTCACGAAGGTGCCGGTGGGCAGCGAGGAGCCGGGCGAGGTGAACGGGCGGTAGGGGCTGTCGCCGACGCTCGCGGAGAAGACGATGTCCTTCGTGCCGTCGCCGGTGAGATCGGCGGTGTCGTAGCCCTGGTCGGAGTACGGCGCGTGCGGGGCGACGGCGTTGTAGCCCATCACGATGCGCGCCGGGTACGGCTCCTTCTGCCACACCCGCTGGGGCTTGACCTGCCAGTCGTCGTACAGCGAGGCGTTGGTGCGCGCCCAGGCGGTGGAGCCGTCGGCCTTGTGCAGCTGGACGTTGCCCAGGCTGTGGACGGTGTAGTAGCTGCCGTCGGAGCCGGCCGGGACGGTGGCGCCGACGCCGCGGACGCCTTCGAGGGTGGACTTGCCGGTGAAGGCGACGGGGGTGCTGGGGTCCGTGGGCGCGGCCGAGTCGTCTTCCGAAGGGGTGTCGTCCGCGCCGGGCGCGTTGTCCCCGTACACGTCGACGTTGACGTTCTCGGCGAGCTTCTTGGCCTCGGCACTGGTCAGCGTCGTCGCCGTGGTCGAACCTCCGTCGGCCAGGGCGTGCGGCGCCGAGGTCAGGGCGAGTCCCGCCGCGACGAGGGCGGAGGCGAGCGTCAGGGCACGCCGGGAGGTGCGGGTACTTCTCACGTGGCTCATCACTTGGCTCCCTGCGCGATACGGATCGCCGAACCGGCCTTCAGGACGGCCTGGTTGTACGAGTACTGGAGGGCGTCGGTGCCGGCCTGGTCCTCGATGCCGACCGTGGCGGAGGCGCCGGCGCCGGGCACGGCCTTGTACTGGAAGGTGATCGCGCCGGAGGCCTCGTCGAAGACGGCCTCGAAGGTGGCGCGGCTGCCGTTCGAGAAGAGCGCGTTGTTCCAGACGACCGCGAACTTCCGGTCGCCCGTGCTGCCGGTGGTGGCCGTCTGCACGCTCGACTTCTTGTCGAGGCTCAGGTCGTCCCAGAGCGGGGCGACGATGCCGTTCGGCTCGGTCTCGGTCGGCAGCGCCTCGTTCTCGTAGTCGCCGATGCGCGGCGAGAGGAAGTTGACCAGGCCGTTGGTGGTGACGGCGGCGCTGGTGTACTTCACGCCGTAGAAGGAGACCGGGAACGGCAGCGGGACCGTCTTGGCGTCCTCGTCACCGGTCAGCGCGACCTTGCTCGAGCCGGGGATCCAGGAGTACGTGGCCGGGGCGCAGCTGTTGCCGGAGGCGTCGCTGCGGGCGGGGAGGCGGACGGTGCGGGTCTCGTCGCCGTCGACCTTCAGCTCGGCCGTGTACTCGCCGTCGCAGAGGACGGGCGCGGCGGGCGTCACCTTCAGCGTGTACGTGCCCTCGGCGACCTTCGGCAGCGTGAACGTGCCGTCGGAGCCGGAGGTGACCGGGTCGACCGGGGTGTCGGTGACCTCGACGGCGGCTTTCGCCAGCGGCTTGCCGGTGATGTCGAGGACGGTGCCGGTGACGGCGTGACGCGGGAGTGAGGTGAGCGCGATGTCCTGGGTGAGCGGGGCGCCGCCGGCCACCTCGACGCCGGAGAGCGTCTTGCTGGCGTAGCCGTAGATGCCGATCGTGAAGTCGTACGTGCCCGGGGTCAGCGACATCTTGTACGTGCCCTGGGGTCCCGTGGTCGCCGTGTGCGTGCCGTCGGCGCCGGTGGCCTTGACCGCAATGGCGGGAAGGGCCGCTCCGGTGTCCTCGTCGGTGATCTTGCCGGTGACGTCGACGGCGTCGTGCGGCGCCTTGTCGACGGAGGCGAGGATGTCGAGCTTGCCCTCGCCCCACACGTTGTTGGCGTCGGCGGTGCCGCCGCAGTGCGTGTCGTCGACGTCGCGGGCGCCCTCGTCGAGGACCTCGCGCGTCTCTTCGATGTTGCCGACCAGCGAAGGGGCGGCCGACCACAGCAGGGCCACGGCGCCGGCGACGTGCGGTGTCGCCATCGACGTACCACCGAGGCTGTTGTACGCCGAGCCGGGCCACGCGGACCGGATGTCGACGCCCGGCGCCGTGATGTTCGGCTTCATCGAACCGTCGATCCGGGACGGGCCGAAGCCGGAGAAGCCGGCGATCTTGCCGGTCGAGTCGTAGGCGCCGACGCCGTAGGCCGAGACCTGCGCGCCGGGCGGGTCGGTCGTCGAACAGGTCGCGCCGTCACCGAAGTTGCCCGCCGCGAACGCCTCGAAGATGCCCGCGGAGTTCCAGGCGTCGATGATGTCCTCGTAGAAGGGGTTGACGCCGTGCTCGTTGCCCCAGGAGTTGTTGACGATGTTCGGGGCGAGGTCGGGGCGCGGGTTCTGGCCGTTGTGGTCGGTCGGCGCGAGGATCCACTGGCCGGACGCGAGCAGGTTGCCGGACGAGCACTGGCCCGACTCGCAGCCCTTGGCGGCGATCCACTTCGCGTTCGGCGCGACACCGATGCCGTTCTTGCCGACCATCGTGCCCATGGTGTGGGTGCCGTGGCCGTTGTTGTCGCACGGAGTGCCGTCGGAGGGGCAGTTCCCGGACGGGTCGTAGAAGTTGTAGTCGTTCGTGAAGGTGCCGTCGCCGTTGTTGCCGCGGTACTGCTCCACCAGGTCCGGGTGGTCGTACTGCACGCCGGTGTCGACGTTGGCGATGACGATGCCCTCGCCGCGGTCCTGGTACTGGTCCCAGACCTGGTCGGCCTTGATGTCGGAGACGCCCCACTGCGGCGCGGCCTCGTCGCTCGCGGACTCCGCGGTGACCTCGGCGTCCGACGTCTCGATGTCGTCGAGCTCGAACGTCCGCTCCTTGACGAGCTCCTTGACGTCGGAGCGCCCGGCGAGCCGGTTCACCAGGTCCTGGTCACCGGTCACCTTGACGGCGTTGGTGATCCAGAAGTCCTTGTGCCCGACCTTCTCCTTGTCGAGGAAGGCGGTGAGCGACTTCTGGCTGTCGTCGGCGTTCGTCCTCAGCGCCTTGTACGCGGCCGTGGCGGCCTTCGCGTGCGTGCGCTGCTTCTTGGCCGTGGCCAGGTCGGCCTTGTCCTTGAGGACGACGAAGAAGGTGGCGTCGCCGCCCTGGGAGACGGCCTTCGTGAGCGCGGAGTCGACCGTGGTCGACGCGGGGGCGGGGGCGGCGACGGCGGGTATCGCACTGGTCAGCAGGGCGGTGGCCACGGTGAGCGAGGCCGCCGCCCACGCGGAGCGTCTGCGCCAGGGCGGTCGGGGGTGGGGCATCGGGCACTCCTCGGGGAAGGTACGGGGTGCCCGAAAGCTAGGAAGAGGCCGTTACTGCGCCATTACTGACCCGGTCACAGATTCAGCCCCCGCGCCCGCAGCCACGGCAGCGGGTCGATGCCCGAGCCGAACTGCGGTGTGACGCGGACCTCGAAGTGCAGATGCGGGCCGCTGACGTTGCCGGTCGCGCCGGAGAGGCCGAGCGTCCCGCCCGCGTCGAGCCGGGAGCCGACCTTGACGCCGATCCGGGACAGGTGGGCGTACTGCGTGTAGTAGCCGTCGGCGTGCCGGACGACCACCTGGTTCCCGAAGCCGTCGCCGCAGCCTGTGAAGACGACGGTGCCCGCGCCGACCGCGCGCACCCGCGTCCCGGTGGGCACGGCGAAGTCCTGGCCGGTGTGCGTGTGCGACCACAGGCGGCCGCCGGAGCCGAAGCCCGCCGAAAGCGTCGCGGGGCTCACCGGCTTCACCCAGGTCCGGCCCTTGCCGGCGCGCTTGTGCCCGCTGTGCTTGTCCATGTCGCCGCGCGCACAGTTCCCGCCCCCCGTCGGCATCGGCCCGGCGGCCGCGAGGGACCGGGCACGGGCGCGCTCCACCTCCGCCTCGGCCTTCGCCAGTTTCGCCTCGATGTCGTCGCGGGCCGCCGACCTGCGCCGTTCCTGCGCCTTGAGCCCCTTCACCAGGCGGGCGGACTCGGCGCGCCGGTCGGCGACCCGGTCCCTGGACTCGGTGACGCGGTCGGTGAGCTGCCGGGCGGCGCGGTCGCCGCGGCCCGCACGGACGGTGGCGTCGAGGGCCCGCTGCGGGGAGGACGAGGTGAGCAGCGGCAGCATCGTGCCGAGGCCCGAGGCCCCGCGGTACTCGCTGCGCGCCTGGCGGCCGAGGGTGGCCCTGAGCGCGTCGAGCCGGCGCTGCTCGGTGGCCTGCCGCCGGGTGACGTCGGCGAGCCGGCGCTCGCCCTTACGCACGGCGTCCCGCGCCTTCTCGTGCGCCGCGACGGCGCTCGACGCCTCCCGCATCAGCCGGTCGGCGCGCGCCGAGATCCGTCCGATGTCGGGCCCGTCGTCCGCGGATGCCGGGCCCGTACCGGTGCCGGGGACGAGGAGCGCGGCGATCACCGCGGCCACGCATGCGGCCGTCCCCGTACGCCCCGTTCCGTTCCGTCGTACACATCGCATCGACCGACTGTCGCAAAAAGGGGCGTATCGGGTGGGAACCCGGGGGTCGATCGGGCTCCGTGTACCCTTAATGGAGCAAGCGAAGGGGAGTAGCCCCGCAAACCGGTCGTCGACACACTGGAACCCCCGGGTTCCCGGTGGCCGGGCTCGGACCGTCTCGGCGGGCCGGGTGGGCGAGACCTTCGACCAGGCAGAAGACCGCACACGTACGCATCCCGCTTACGTGTGTCCGCTGCCGGGTCGAGTGGTCCTCCCTACGCAGCGGGGCGGGGTTCACCACGACCCGGCCCGCACAGAAAGCATCCCCATGGATCTCGATCCCCTGGCGATTCTCACCGCCTTCGGGCTGATCTTCCTCGCCGAACTCCCGGACAAGACCATGTTCGCCTCACTGGCCATGGGCACCCGGATGAAGCCCCTGTACGTATGGTTCGGCACGTCGGCGGCCTTCCTCGTACACGTCGCGATCGCCGTCGGCGCGGGCTCGCTGCTCGGCCTCCTCCCCGGCTGGATCGTGAAGGTCGTATCCGGCCTGATGTTCCTCTTCGGCGCGTTCATGCTGCTCCGCGGCGGCGACGACGAGGACGGCGAGGACTCGGCGGGCGCGAAGACCGTCACCGGTTTCTGGCCGGTCTTCGGCACGGCGTTCATGGCCGTGTTCATCAGTGAGTGGGGCGACCTCACGCAGATCACCACCGCCAACCTGGCCGCCACGAACGGCACCTGGTCGACCGCGATCGGCTCGTGGGCGGCCCTGATGTCCGTGTCGGCGCTGGCCCTGGTCGCCGGGCGCTTCATCGCCAAGCGGGTGCCGCTGAAGACCGTTCAGCGGGTGGGCGGTTTCTGCATGCTGGCGCTGGCCGTGTGGTCGTTCGTCGAGGTGTTCACCGGCTGACGCACCCTGGCACGCTTGACCGGACACCGTGCTTGACCGGACACACTGCACGCATGCAAAATGCATGCATGGTGGCTCTGCAGATTCGTGACGTTCCGGACGAGGTCCGCGCCATACTGTCCGACCGCGCCCAGCAACTGGGCCAGTCCCTCCAGGCGTACCTCCTGAACCTCGTCACCGACGAAGCGAAGCGAGCGGAAAATCTCGCGCTCCTCCGGGCTTTCGAGGGCCGTACGGACGGCAGCACCGAGCCCATGGCCGACAACGTCGCCGAGATCGAGGCCGCACGCGAGGAGCGGCTCCGGTGATCGTCGTCGACGCGTCCGTGCTCACCGAGGCACTGACCGGCGACGGCACGGCGGGCACAGCCGCGCGCGCCCGGCTCATGCGCGACGACCACTGGGCCGCGCCCGAGCACCTCGTCGTGGAGACCTTCCACGCGGTCCGCGGCCGACGACTCGGCAGCAAGATCACACAGGAGCGGGCCGACGCCGCGATCGCGGCGCTGGCCCGCATGTCGATCGAGACCGTTGACGTGCAGCGCCTCCTGCCGCGCATGTGGGAGTTGCGCGCCAACGTTTCCGGCTACGACGCCGCGTACATCGCGGCAGCCGAAACCTTCGCGTGCCCCCTGGTCACGGGCGACGCACGGCTGAGCCGCTGCAAGGTCGCCCGCTGTGAGGTCGAGGTCATCAGCTGACCGGATTCGACCGCTCTCCCTCTTGCCCCGGCCCCGATCGATGGCAGAACGTGACGTCCTGACGCCGCAACCACGGCGCACCGCACCGAGGGAGAATCCGTGAGCGCCACCAGTCGCACGAGCCAAGCCGATGTCATCGTCGTGGGAGCCGGCCTCGCCGGGCTCGTCGCGACGTACGAACTCACTCGCGCGGGCAAGCGAGTCGTGCTGGTCGACCAGGAGAACGAGGCGAACCTCGGTGGCCAGGCGTACTGGTCGCTCGGCGGGCTCTTCCTCGTCGACAGCCCCGAGCAGCGCCGGATGGGGATCAAGGACTCCTACGAACTCGCCCTCGCCGACTGGCTCGGCTCCGCCGGATTCGACCGTGAGGACGAGGACCACTGGCCGCGCAAGTGGGCCGAGGCCTACGTGCGGTTCGCGGCCGGGGAAAAGCGGGACTACCTGCTGGGGCTCGGGATGAAGGTGACCCCGAACGTGGGGTGGGCCGAGCGCGGCTCCGGGACCGCGACCGGGCACGGCAACTCCGTGCCGCGCTTCCACATCACGTGGGGAACCGGCCCCGAGGTCGTGCGGGTCTTCCGCGAGCCGGTCCTGGCGGCCGCCGAGCGCGGGCTCGTCGACTTCAAGTACCGGCACCAGGTGGACGAGTTGATCGTCGAGGACGGCGCCGCCGTCGGCGTGCGCGGCTCGCTGCTCGAACCCTCCGACGAGGCGCGCGGTGTCGCCTCTTCCCGCGAGACCGTCGGCGACTTCGAACTGCGCGCGAAGGCCGTGATCGTGACCTCCGGCGGCATCGGCGGGAACCACGAACTGGTCAGAAAGAACTGGCCTGTTGAGCGGATGGGCGGCCCCGCCCCCGAGTCCATGGTGACCGGCGTCCCCGCGTACGTCGACGGGCGCATGCTGGAGATCACGGAGGGCGCCGGCGCCTCCCTCGTGAACCGCGACCGCATGTGGCACTACACCGAGGGCCTGAAGAACTGGGACCCGATCTGGCCGGGCCACGGCATCCGGATCATCCCGGGACCCTCCTCACTGTGGCTGGACGCGGAGGGCAAGCGGCTGCCCGCGCCGCTCTTCCCGGGACACGACACCCTCGCGACCCTCAAGCACATCACCGGGACCGGGCACGACCACACGTGGTTCATCCTCACGCGCGCCATCGTGGAGAAGGAGTTCGCGCTCTCCGGATCCGAGCAGAACCCCGACATCACCGGCAAGGACCTGAAGCTGGTCCTGCAACGCGTGAAGAAGGGGGCGCCAGGACCGATCCAGGCGTTCCTCGACAAGGGCGAGGACTTTGTCGTGCGGCGCAACCTGAAGGACCTGGTCGCCGGGATGAACGAGCTGACGCCGTCAACTCCCGTCTCCTACGAGCAGGTTGAGCGCGAGATCGTCGCGCGCGACCGTGAGACCGGCAACGGGTACTCCAAGGACCTCCAGCTGATGGCGGTCCGCAACGCCCGCTCGTACCTCTTCGACCGCCTCACCCGCGTCGCCAAGCCGCACCGCCTCCTCGACCCGGCGCAGGGCCCGCTGATCGCCGTACGCCTGCACGTCCTCACCCGCAAGACGCTCGGCGGTCTGGAGACGAACCTCGACTCGCAGGTCGTGCGGCCCGACAAGTCCGTCTTCGAAGGGCTCTACGCGGCCGGGGAGGTCGCCGGATTCGGCGGGGGCGGCGTGCACGGGTACAACGCGCTCGAAGGGACCTTCCTCGGCGGCTGCATCTTCTCCGGACGCGCCGCAGGGCGCGCGCTCGCCCGGAGCCTCGCGTGAGTACGCGGGGCACGGCCCTCGTGACAGGGGCCTCTTCGGGCATCGGGGCGGCGGTCGCGGCGGCGCTCGTGCGGCGCGGCTACAAGGTGTACGGGACCAGCCGGGACCCCCGGAAGGTCGCCTCGCCGGTGCCGGGCGTGGAGTACCTGCCGCTCGACCTCGCCGACGAGGAGAGCATCGAGACCCTCGCGCGCTCCGTCGGCGAGGTCGACGTGCTCGTCAACAACGCCGGGGAGTCGCAGAGCGGCCCGTTCGAGGAGCTGCCCATGACGGCGGTGCGGCGGCTCTTCCAGCTCAACGTGTTCGGGGCGGTGCGGCTCAGCCAGCTGCTGCTTCCGGGCATGCGGGAGCGGCGGCGCGGCCGGGTCGTGATGGTCGGCTCGATGCTGGCCAGCTTCCCGCTCGCGTACCGGTCCTCCTACGTCGCGTCGAAGGCCGCGATCAAGGGCTTCGCGCACGCGGCGCGGCGCGAGTACGCCCCGTTCGGCGTCGGGATCACGACGGTCGAGCCGGGCTCCATCGCCACCGGCATCAGCGAGCGGCGCACCCAGTACGTGGCGAAGGACTCGCCCTTCCGCGCCGCCTACGACACGATGCTCGCCGCCCTCAACTCCAATGAGGCGCACGGGATCTCGGCCGAGAAGGTCGCCGCGAAGGTCGTCTCGGCGATCGAGGCGGGGCGGCCGAGGCCGCTGTACGCGGTGGGCAGCAACGCGCCCCTCGTGTTCGCGCTGCGCCGGGCTCTGCCCCGCGCGGCGGCCGAACGCATGGTGGCCAGGAGGCACGGGCTGAAGTAGGGACCCGAGGTTCCGGCGGCCACGGCCACCTGGACGCGACCGCCGGAACCGCTCCCACGGATATGCGCGAGGGCTATTCCGGGGCGGGGCGCTCGGGCGTACATTCGCTTCACCGTCGCAGCACGCACGGTCGCCCGGATGAATTGCGTCGGTGCTGTTCATCCGACGCTCGCGCGCTGCCGGAGACGGCAAGCAGGCGCAGCACAGCGGGAGCACCTGCGAAGGACGGCCCGGCCGCTCCCCTCGGAACGCACCATTGGGGCCGGGCCGTACCTGCTCCCCGGCGGATTGTCGGTGGGGGCAGGCACACTGGGGCCATGACTGAGAGCAACGGGGTCACGCCGCCTGCCACCGAATCCATGCCCGACTGGGAGAAGCGGTTCCGGGCACCGCGCGTCTCCCTGCCCGACTGGGCCGAGGACGCCCCGGACCGCTCCCTGTTCGTGTCGAACGCGACGGGGACGTACGAGCTGTACGCGTGGGACCGGGCCACGGGCGAGCAGCGCCGCGCGACGGACCGGGCGAACGGGACGACGGACGGCGTGCTCACCCCCGACGGCGCGTGGATCTGGTGGTTCAACGACACGGACGGGGACGAGTTCGGGACCTGGCTGCGCCAGCCCTTCGAGGGCGGGGACGACACCGAGGCGGTCCCCGGTCTCGCACCGTCCTACCCCGCGGGCCTCGCCCTCGGCCGCGACGGGCACACGGCCGTGATCGGCTGCTCCACGGACGAGGACGGCACGACGATCCACGTCGTACGCCCCGGCTCCGACTCCCCCGCCGAGATCTACCGGCACCGCGAGTCGGCGGGCGTCGGCGACCTGTCGCACGACGGGACGCTGATCGCGATCGAGCACACCGAGCACGGCGACGCGATGCACGGGGCGCTGCGCGTGCTCCGGCTCGACGGTTCGACGCTCGCGGAGCTCGACGACTCCAAGGGCGGCACGGAGGAGCTCGGCCTGGAGGTGCTCGGCTTCGCGCCCGTGACCGGCGACACCCGGCTGCTCGTCGGGCATCAGCGGCGGGGCCGCTGGGAGCCGATGGTGTGGGACGTCGCCACCGGCGAGGAGCGGGACCTGGCGCTCGACCTGCCGGGCGACGTGTCGGCGGAGTGGTACCCGGACGGCTCGGCGCTCCTCGTCGTGCACGAATTCGAGGCCCGCGGCGAGCTGTGGCGCTACGAGTTCGCGACGGGCGCGCTGACGAAGGTCGACACCCCCGTCGGCTCGGTCTCGGGCGCCTCCGCGCGGCCCGACGGCAGCGTCGAGTACCTGTGGTCGTCGGCCGCCGAACCGTCGGTCGTCCGCTCCACAGCTCTTGCCGAAAAGGGCGGCGTCGTCCTCGACCCGCCCGGCATGAAGGCCCCGGCCTCCGTCCCCGTCGAGGACGTGTGGGTCGAGGGTCCCGGCGGCCGTATCCACGCCCTCGTACAGAAGCCGGCGGGCGCGAGCGGGCCGCTGCCGACCGTCTTCGAGATCCACGGCGGGCCGACCTGGCACGACTCCGACGCGTTCGCCTCGGGCCCGGCGGCCTGGGTCGACCACGGGTACGCGGTGGTCCGGGTCAACTACCGGGGCTCGACCGGATACGGGCGGGAGTGGACGGACGCGCTCAAGCACCGCGTCGGCCTGATCGAACTGGAGGACATCGCGGCGGTGCGCGAGTGGGCCGTGGACTCCGGGCTCGCCGACCCGGACCGGCTCGTCCTCGCGGGCGGCTCCTGGGGCGGCTATCTGACACTGCTCGGCATCGGTACGCAGCCGGGCGCGTGGGCCGTGGGTCTCGCCGCGGTGCCGGTCGCCGACTACGTGACGGCGTACGAGGACGAGATGGAGGCGCTCAAGGCCCTGGACCGCACGCTGTTCGGTGGCTCCCCCGAGGAGGTGCCCGAGCGCTTCGAGGTGTCCTCCCCGCTCACGTACGTCGACGACGTGAAGGCGCCGGTCTACATCTCGGCGGGGGTCAACGACCCGCGGTGCCCGCTCCAGCAGATCGACAACTACGTGGACCGGCTCGCGGCGCGGGACGCGATCCACGAGGTGTACCGGTACGACGCGGGGCACGGCTCGCTCGTCGTCGAGGAGCGCATCAAGCAGGTCGCGCTCGAACTGGACTTCGCGAAGCGCCACTTGCCGAACTGAGCGGTGAGGCAGGTCCTAGGGAGGGGCCGGTGGGCGGGTCTTTATTTCGGACCCCGTACCGTGAGGGTGTGTACCGGTTCCTCCTGACCCCGCGCTGGTGGGGGATCAACATCTTCGTCCTGCTCGCGATCCCCGTGTGCATCTTCATGGGCTCGTGGCAGCTCAGTCGTTTCGAGGACCGGGTGCAGGACCACAAGACCGCGTCCGAGCAGACGAAGGTGAACGAGACGGCGGCGCCCGAGCCGCTCGCCTCCGTGCTGCCCGTGGACAAGAAGACCTCCGGGAAGCGGACCACCGCGACCGGCCACTACGGCAAGCAGCTCCTCGTGCCCGGCCGGGACCTCGACGAGCGCAGCGGCTTCTACGTCGTGACGCTCCTCAAGGTCGAGGACTCCGGGAAGGCGCTGCCCGTGGTCCGCGGCTGGGTGCCCGGCGAGGCCTCCGCCGCGAAGGCGCCGGCCGCGCCGAAGGGTGAGGTCACGGTCGTCGGCGCGCTCCAGGCCTCGGAGTCCGCGACCTCGAACGGGGTGACGGCGGCGGGTGGCCTGCCGGCGGGGCAGGTCGGCGTGATCAGTGCGGCGTCGCTGGTGAACCTGGTCCCGTACGACGTCTACGACGGGTGGGTCACGCTCGACAAGGCGGACTCCGGGATGACGGCGGTTCCGGCCACGGCGCCCGAGGGCAGCGGGCTCGACCTCAAGGCGTTCCAGAACCTTGGGTACACGGGTGAGTGGTTCGTCTTCGCGGGGTTCGTGGTGTTCATGTGGTTCCGGCTGGTGCGTCGCGAGGCGGAAGCGCTTCGCGATGCGGAGTTGGGGATCGCGGCGTCGGTTTAGCGGCGCCGTCCCGTTTGCGGTCGACCGTGCTCACGACTCGGGGCTCCGCCCCGGACCCCGCGCCTCAATCGCCGGCGGGGCTTGAAAGGCTCACGACGCGGGCAGCAGGCCCGTCCGGTAGATCGTGCCCTCGCAGGCGTTCGAGATGGTTGTCGCCGCCACGGGCGCGCCCGGCTCCGCCGTGTGGGACACCGCGACGCTGCCTTCGTCGCCGCCTTCCGAGCCGAGCTGCGTGGTCGTCTGGGGGGCGGCGCCGGTCGTGGCGTCACCACTGTCGGTCCCGTCCCCCGTGGGCGAGGGCGAGGGAGTCGGGTCGCCGCCGCCACTGCCCCCGCTGCTCCCACCCGTCGCGGAGCAGGACGCGGAGGGCACCCACGCGAACCGCACCTCGTACGCCTTGCCCGGTTCCAGGATCACCTGGCTCGGCTCGGTCGACGGGTCGGGCAGCCCCGAGCCGTCGCCCGAGGTGTGGTCGACGACGCTCACCTTGGCCGGATCGGCCGCGCCCTGCGCGACGGTGACCACGGACCCGGCGCTGTCCATCGTGCAGTTGGAGCCCGAGACGTTCGCGACGCGGAACGTGCCGTAGACCTTGCCGTCCCCGTCGGGCGCGCCGACGGTGGCCTGCGGCCTGCCCAGCTCGCTCGCCTCGCAGGTGGGCGAGGTGGCCGCCGCCGTGGAGGCCGGGTCGGCCCCCGCTGTGGCGCCGCCCGCGGCCCTGCGCCCGTCGCCCTTCTTGCCCTTCTTGGCGCCCTTGTCCTTGCCCTTGGCGTGCGACGGCTTGCCCGCGTCGCCCTGTCCCGCGCCACCGGACGCCGTGCCCGAGGTCGCCCCGCCGCGCGTGGCGTCGCTGCTGTTGCCCGCGATGGCCGGCCGGTCGCCGGAGGGGTCGGGGTTCGTCACGTGCAGCACCGCGGGCACCGCCATGGCCGCGAACACGCCCACGGCGATCGCGCCGACGGCGGCCTGCCGCTTGCGTGCGCGGCGGGCCGGGACGGCACGGTGCAGCTCGTCGAGCGACTGCTCCGAGGGCTCGAGATCCGCGACGGCCTGCCGCATCATCCGCCGCACCGCGAGCTCGTCGTCACCGAGTCCGGGGTCATCGGATCCGGCGTCATGGGGGCCGATGGATCCGGGAGCGTCCACAGGATCACTCACTTCGTCGGCCGCCCGGCCCGGGCCGCCGTCGAGATGGTGGTTCATGCCGGCTCCTCCATGGCGACGCGCAGCGCCGCGATCCCACGCGATCCGTACGCCTTGACCGAGCCGAGCGATATCCCGAGCGACTCGGCCACCTGCGCCTCCGTCATGTCCGCGAAGTACCGCAGGACGAGGACCTCGCGCTGGCGTCGCTGCAGCCCGCGCAGCGCCTTCTTCAGGGCATCCCGCTCCAGGAGGTCGTACGCGCCTTCCTCCGCGCTCGCCATGTCCGGCATCGGCTTGGTGAGCAGCTTCAGGCCGAGGATGCGGCGGCGCAGCGTGGACCGCGACAGGTTGACGACGGTCTGCCGCAGATACGCGAGCGTCTTCTGCGGGTCGCGGACACGCTTGCGTGCCGAGTGCACGCGGATGAACGCCTCCTGCACGACGTCCTCGCAGGAGGCGGTGTCGTCGAGAAGCAGCGCCGCGAGCCCCAGCAAGGAGCGGTAATGGGCGCGATAGGTCTCGGTGAGATGGTCGACGGAGGTACCGGCCTGCGTCATCGACTCGTCAGCACCCTGGGCCGGAATGTGCGCCGGCCGCGCCGCTGGCATGGGGGCGATCACCGGCATGCCGCCGGCCACCCGGGCGCGCCGGGTGCCAAGGGGTGCGAGGGGTGGACGAAGAGCCGCGCCCGTCGCCCGTACTGCTGTGAAGTCCAGTACTTCTGCCACGCCTGTTGGACAAGCTTCCCCCCGTCAAGGTTGTACGCGTCAGGCGCCCTCTTTGCGACGGGCCTCGTCATCCCCACCGATGACGCCGTCTCCCATGCCGACATGCGCACCACACTCTTCCCCTATGCCCCGTAATGCCCGATGCCGGTCGACGCTTCAGCAGGCGACCGCAAAGACGCTCCCCGCCCTGCGCACGGTTGCAGGACGGGGAGGAAAACCCGCTTACACAAAACTCACACAGAATCTTATGAGCGGATCCACGCTTGGGAAGGGTCTTGCCGCATCGCGGACACCGAAAGAGCCGCAGCTCACATCGCGGTGAGCTCGGCCGCCACCAGTTCGGCGATCTGCGCGGTGTTCAAAGCCGCGCCTTTACGCAGATTGTCCCCGCACACGAAGAGTTCGAGCCCGGCCGGATCGTCGAGCGAACGCCGCACGCGGCCCACCCACGTCGGATCGGTGCCCACCACATCGGCCGGCGTGGGGAACTCACCGGCGGCCGGATTGTCGAAGAGCACGACGCCCGGCGCGGTCGCGATGATCTCGCGCGCCCGGTCGACGGTGACCTCGCTCTGGAAACGTGCGTGCACGGTGAGGGAGTGCGTGGTGACGACGGGCACCTGCACACACGTGACCGCGACCTTCAGGTCCGGCAGGCCGAGGATCTTGCGGGTCTCGCCCCGCACCTTCATCTCCTCCGACGACCAGCCGTCCTCGCACAGCGTGCCCGACCAAGGCACGACATTGAGCGCCACGGGCTCGGGAAAGGGCCCCGTCCGGTCGCCCACGGCCCGCCGCAGGTCACCGGGGGTGGTCCCGAGTTCGGAGCCGGACACGAGGGAGAGCTGCGCCCGCAGCGTCTCGACCCCGGCGCGGCCCGCCCCGCTCACCGCCTGATAGCCGGACGCGACCAGCTCACGCAGGCCGAACTCGGCGTGCAGCGCCCCGATCGCCACGATCATCGACAGCGTCGTGCAGTTGGGGTTGGCGATGATGCCGCGCGGCCGCACGCGCGCGGCGTGCGGATTCACCTCGGGCACGACGAGCGGCACTTCCGGGTCCATCCGGAAGACGGGCGAATTGTCCACCACCACGACGCCCTTGGCGGCGGCGATGGGCGCCCACTGCGCGGCCACCTCGTCGGGTACGTCGAACATCGCGACGTCGACCCCGTCGAAGACGGACTCCGTCAGGGCGACGACCTCGACCTCCTCGCCGCGCAGGGTGAGCTTGCGCCCCGCCGAGCGCGGGGAGGCCACGAGCCGGATCTCGCCCCAGATGTCCGCGTGCTGCGAAAGGATCTGCAGCAGAACGGCGCCGACGCTCCCGGTCGCTCCCACGACCGCGAGCGTCGGACGCCGCACGGGGGCCCCTGAAGGAGCGCCCATCAGCGGCCGGTGCCTCCGTAGACCACGGCCTCGTCGGAGTCCGAGTCGAGCCCGAAGGCGGAGTGCACGGCGCGCACGGCCTCGTTCACATCGTCGGCGCGCGTGACGACCGAGATACGGATCTCGGAGGTCGAGATCAGCTCGATGTTCACGCCCGCGTCGGTGAGCGCCTCGAAGAAGCCGGCCGTGACGCCCGGGTTCGTCTTCATGCCGGCGCCGACGAGGGAGATCTTGGCGATCTGGTCGTCATAGCGCAGCGAGTCGAAGCCGACGCTCGCCTTCTGCTTCTCCAGGGCGTCGATGGCCTTGCGGCCCTCGGTCTTGGGAAGCGTGAAGGAGATGTCGGTCAGGCCCGTGGACGCGGCCGACACGTTCTGCACGATCATGTCGAGGTTGATCTGGGCGTCCGCGACGGCCCGGAAGATCTTCGCGGCCTCGCCCGGCTTGTCCGGTACTCCGACGACGGTGATCTTCGCCTCGGAGGTGTCGTGCGCGACACCGGAGATGATGGCCTGCTCCACGCCCATTTCCCCTTGCTGGTTCTTCTGCTGGTTCTTCTCGATCGGCTCGTTGCTGACCCACGTGCCCTTCAGCCCACTGAAGCTGGAGCGTACGTGGATCGGGATGTTGTACCGACGGGCGTACTCCACGCAGCGGTGGAGCAGCACCTTCGACCCGGAGCTGGCCAGCTCCAGCATGTCCTCGAAGGAGATCCAGTCGATCTTCCGCGCCTTCTTCACGACGCGCGGGTCGGCGGTGAACACGCCGTCGACGTCCGTGTAGATCTCGCAGACCTCGGCGTCGAGCGCGGCGGCGAGGGCGACAGCGGTGGTGTCGGACCCACCACGACCCAGGGTCGTGATGTTCTTGCCCTCCTGGCTGACGCCCTGGAACCCGGCGACGATGGCGACATTGCCCTCGTCGATGGAGGTCCGGATGCGCCCCGGCGTGACATCGATGATCCGTGCTTTGTTGTGGACCGAGTCGGTGATGACACCGGCCTGACTGCCCGTGAACGACTGGGCCTCGTGGCCCAGGTTTTTGATCGCCATCGCCAGCAAGGCCATGGAGATCCGCTCTCCGGCGGTCAGCAGCATGTCGAATTCGCGCCCGGCAGGGATCGGAGATACCTGTCCGGCGAGATCGATCAACTCATCCGTCGTGTCACCCATCGCGGACACCACGACAACCACCTGGTTGCCGTTCTTCTTGGCGTCGACGATCCTCTTGGCGACCCGCTTGATGCCCTCGGCATCGGCTACGGAGGAGCCTCCGTACTTCTGCACGACAAGGCCCACGTGCGCTCCTCGCTCAGTCCGTCTGTCACCGCACGTACGTATGCGCACTGCGGTCGGCTCAGTTTAACGAGCGGCCGAAATCCGCCCCGGCTATATCACATCGTGAGATGTCCCGCCCACGACCTGATCACCAGGTTTTCCGTTTGCCGACGTCCGGCCGCTCGGACAGTCGCATGCCCGACCCTCGCCGGGGTAACCGGGGAAGTGGGACGGGTCACACTCATGGCGCGGTCGGCCGGGGTGGGCGTTGCGCAGTTCCCCGCGCCCCTGTCGAAGCCGGTTACTTGACCGGGCGCAGCCCCAGGGGGCCCGCGATCTCCTCGGCCATGACCTGGCCCGCCTCTTCCTCCAGGGTGCCTTCGGCCGTCGACAGGTCCTCGTCGGTGTCGAGGCCGTCGAGGTCGTCGAGCGGCTGGTTGAGGCGGACGTGGGCGACAAGGGACTGCAGGGCGCGCAGCGTCGCGGACGCGGTCGACCCCCAGTTGGAGAAGTACGAGAACTGCCACCACCACAACGCCTCGGTGATCCGGCCCGCGCGGTAGTGCGCCATACCGTGGCGCAGATCGGAGACGACGTCCGCCAGGTCGTCCGAGATCCGCGCGGCGACCCGCGCCTTGCGCGGCTCGTACGGGTCGAAGACCTCGGAGTACACGTCGACCGGGTCGAGCATCGCGGCGAGCCGCTCCCGCAGGTCGTCGGCGTCCATGTCGTCCTGCTCGGCGCCCAGGTCCGGCTCGTAGCGCTCGTCCGGGAGGATGTCCTCGTGCGCGCCCAACCGGCCGCCGGCGAGCATCAGTTGGGAGACCTCCAGCAGCAGGAAGGGCACGGCCGAGTCCGGCTCGTCGCCCTTGGCGATCTCGGTCACGGCCACGATGAACGACTCGACCTGGTCCGAGATCTGGACGGCGAAGTCGTCGGGGTCCTGGGTGGTGGAGTGCAGCGTGACCGCGTCGGGCGCCGACGGCTGCTGAGCCTTCGGCGGCTGCTGGGCCGGCGACGGCTTCGCTTGCGCCGGCGACTTCTGTGGCGTCTTAGACATCTAGGAGTCTTCTCCCCTCGAAGGCGCGGCCGAGGGTCACCTCGTCCGCGTACTCCAGGTCGCCCCCGACGGGGAGGCCGCTGGCCAGGCGGGTGACCTTCAGGCCCATGGGCTTGATCATGCGGGCGAGGTACGTCGCTGTGGCCTCGCCCTCGAGGTTCGGGTCCGTGGCGAGGATGAGCTCGGTGACCGTGCCGTCCGCGAGGCGGGCGAGAAGCTCCCGTATCCGCAGATCGTCAGGGCCCACGCCCTCGATCGGGCTGATCGCGCCGCCGAGCACGTGGTACCGCCCGCGGAACTCACGGGTGCGCTCGATCGCGACGACGTCCTTCGACTCCTCCACGACACAGATGACGGACCCGTCACGCCGCTGGTCGCGGCAGATGTTGCACAGCTCCTCCTGCGCGACGTTGCCACACGTCGCACAGAAGCGGACCTTCGCCTTGGCCTCCATCAGGGCCTGCGCGAGCCGCCGTACGTCGGTGGGCTCGGCCTGAAGGATGTGGAAGGCGATCCGCTGCGCGCTCTTGGGACCGACGCCGGGCAGCCTGCCCAACTCGTCGATGAGGTCCTGGACCACGCCTTCGTACACGGATTGCCTTCGCCTTCAGGTCGTCTTCTGCTGGTTGTGCCGGTGCTGCGTCTTGGTACGTACGGTAGTTGGCGGCGGGGTCAGAAGGGGAGACCCGGAATGCCGCTGCCGCCGCCGAGCCCCTGGGCGAGCGGGCCGAGCTTCTGCTGCTGGAGGTTCTGCGCGTTCTCGTTCGCCGCCTGGACCGCCGCGACCACCAGGTCGGCGAGGGTCTCGGTGTCTTCGGGGTCGACCGCCTTCGGGTCGATCACCAGATTGCGCAGCTCACCGCCCCCGGTCACCGTCGCCTTGACGAGACCGCCGCCCGCCTGGCCCTCGACCTCGGTCTGCGCCAGCTCCTCCTGAGCCTGCGCGAGGTCCTGCTGCATCTTCTGGGCCTGCTGGAGCAGCTGCTGCATATTGGGCTGGCCACCACCGGGGATCACGATCAGCTCCTGTTCCGGTCCGCTTCCGGTCCGTGCACGTCGTCGGTACGGGGCGGAAATCCACGGCGGTCGTCCGCCGATGCCCCTGGATCCGAGCCTACGTGGTCGGGGGTCCGCCTGCCCCGGTGACCTGAAGCCTCCTGGGGCATGCGCGGCCTCATTTCCGGTCTGCACTCTTTCGAGTGAGATGGGTTGCTTTCTATACCTGATGCGGGACCACTTCCGGGCGGAGATCCGGTGAAAACTGGGGTTCGGCCACCCGTTGAGCGGTAGGAAGATGCTGCACATCAGGCCCTGACGACGAGTGCGGGCCTGGCCCCAGCCGTGATCTGTCGAGGGAGTTCCGGGTGAGTCAGCCGGAGATGCAGCCCGAAGGTGCACCCCAGGAGGGCTCGGGCGCCGGCGAGGACGGCGACCGGGGCGGCCGCGGCAAGAAGGCCCCCCGGCAGAACGATCTCACCGGCCGCACGCTCCCCCTCGGTGACTGGGGCGAACCCGCCGAGCGGCTCGACGAGCTGTACCGCTGGGTCGAGCAGGGCGCCCTGCGCACGGCGGACTGGTACCTCTCGGACCGCGTGTGGAAGCGCAGGGGCGCGCGGGCGCTGCGTACGGGCACGGTGCTGGGGGCGGTCTGCGGCGGTGTGCTGCCGCTGCTCGACCTGACGGGCGTGCTCGCCGGTGCGGCTCCCTGGGGGTATCTGTCGCTGCTGCTGGCGGTGGCGTGCGTCGGGTGCGACCGGTATTTCGGTCTGACGTCCGGCTGGATACGGGATGTGGCCACGGCGCAGGCCGTGCAGCGGCGCTTGCAGGTGCTCCAGTTCGACTGGGCCTCGGAGAACGTACGAGAGGTGCTCGGGCCCACCGAGGGCACCGCCAGTGAGGCGGCTGAGCGGTGCCTCGGGGTGCTGCGGCGGTTCTCGGACGACGTGACGGAGCTGGTGCGGGCCGAGACGGCGGACTGGATGGTCGAGTTCAAGTCCGGCCCCGCGCCCCTGACCATGCAGGCGTCCGTGCCGGCCGCCCGCCCGGCGGACCAGCCGAGCAGCCGCTTTCCGCTGCCGCCGGGGACCCGCCCGAACATGCCGCGCCAGCGTCCGCCGGAGCCCCGATAAAGCCCCGCCGGCGATTGAGGCGCGGGGTCCGGGGCGGAGCCCCGTGGCGTGGGGACGGTCGGCCGCAACGGTTCCGGTCAGCTGAAGATGAGCATGGAGCTTTGAGCCAGGCTCCGGGTAGCCGCCTGGTGCAGCCCCAGCCACACGTGCCGCTCCCGGGCGAACGGACTGTCATCCAGGGGCACCGCCGCCGCCGGCTCCTCCAGGGACGTCGGCGCGACCGGCGGAGCGGGCGGCCGCGGCGGATTGGCCGGGTCGATACCGATCGCAGGGCCTACGAACTCCAGCTCCCGGAGCAGCGCGTGGGACGAGCCCAACGGGCCGCCTCCCGCCAGGAGTTCGTCGTTGGAGAGCGGCTCTGGGAAGTCCACGGGAACGTACGCCCCCGCGTGGTCGTAATGCCAGACCAGGTGGGAACCCTGGGCCGTCGACTCGAACATTTCCAGCAACTGCTCGTAGTCACCGCCCAGTTCGTCGACCGGTGTCACCGCGAGGCCACAGATCTGCAGGAGGTACGCCCGGCGCAGGAAGTGCAGCGCGTCGTAGTCGAAGCCGGCGATCGGCGCCACGTCCCCGGACAGGCCCGGCATGTACGCGTGGACCGGAACCGGCGGCAGCCCCGCCTCGTTCAACGCCTTGTCGTAGAGCGCGAGTTCGTCGGCGAACGGATTGTCGGGGCTGTGGCACAGCACGTCGACCAGGGGGACGAGCCACAGGTCACAGGCCAAGGGGGCTCCTCAGTGCTCCGGAGTGCTCCGGCGCGGTGGGCGGTATCGGCGTCGTATCCAGGGTAGTGCGATGCGCGGCAGGGTTGACCTGTCTTGCGCCTACCCGTTGCCCGCGCTCCACCCGCTCAATGGCCTGTCAGAGCCTCGATCAAGGAGAGCGAGTCGTCGTTGTACGAGGCGATGAGCGCGTGCGCGGCATCCGGGTCGCGGCCCACGAGCGCGTCGACCAGGTCGCAGTGGCCCGCCCACAGCCGGCCCCTGAGGTCGCCCGCGGCGCGCAGGTGCGGGACCGCGCACATCCAGGACTGGACGCGCAGGCGGTGGAAGAAGTCGGAGAGATACGGGTTGCCGAACAGGGCGGAGAGCTCGCGCCAGAACCGCAGGTCGTAGCCGATGAGCACGTTCAGGTCACCGGCTCCCGCCGCACGGGACGCCTCCTCGCCGCGGCGGCGGACCCCGGCGAGATCGGCGGCGGTCTGCGGGGCGCGGGACGGGTCCGCGGCGAGGCCGCGGAAGATTCCGTCCGCGACGAGGCTGCGGGCCTCGATCATCGCCCGGTAGTCCGTGAACGAGTACTCGTGGACGCGGAAGCCGCGGTGCTGCGCGGAGTCGAGGAGCCCCTGGGCGCTCAGGTCGACGAGGGCCTCGCGGACGGGGGTGGCCGACACCCCGTAGCCCTCGGCGATCTCCTTGACGGTGAATTCCTGGCCGGGACGGAGGCGTCCCGCCAGGATCTCGTCGCGCAGCGCGTCCGCGATCTGCTGGCGCAGGGTGGAGCGGGTGACGGCGGGGCCGTCAGATACGGGCACGGATCGGGTCCCCCGGTTCGGCTGGCGTGGTCGTACGGTCTGGTGTGGCTGGTCAGGTTACGCCTGCGGGGTTTGGGGCGGGGGCGGGGTTGGCGTCTTCGGTGATCGTGGCGGGGGGCCGGGGTTTGGGGCGGGGGCGGGGTTGGCGTCTTCGGTGATCGTGGCCGGGCCGGGGTTTGGGGCGGGGGCGGGGTTGGCGTCTTCGGTGATCGTGGCGGGGGCCGGGGGTTTGGGGCGGGGGCGGGGTTGGCGTTGTCGATCCGCGGCACCGGGGTTCCGGACTTGCCGGGGCCGGCGTCTGCCGTCATCCATGCGCCGTACCGGGGTTCCAGGGGTTCGCCGGGGCCGACGCCTGCCGTGATGGGCGCACGGCACCGTCCCTTACCCGGCTGCGCCGGCCCCGCTCATCTCCCACCCACCCGCCCCCTCCGGGGGCTCCGGCCCCGAGCGGGGTGACGCCTGGGTGCGCAGCACCGCGGGGTGTGGGCTGTGCCGGGGACGGCGCCTGCGGCCATCGATACGCCGCACAGGGGCTCCGGAACGTGTCGCCGGGGACGATGCCTGCGGCCGTCAAGACGCCGCACCGGGGCTCCGGAACGTGTCGCCGGGGACGATGCCTGCGGCCGTCAAGACGCCGCACCGGGGCTCCGGAACGCGTCGCCGGGGACGACGCCTGCCGCCATCGATACGCCGCACTGAGGTTGCGGGGCCTGATCGTGCCCTGTCCGGCTGGGCCGGGCCTCGGTCATCTCCCACCCGCCGGCTCCCGGAGGGGGAACCTGTTGTGCGGCACCGGAGTTGTGGGGATTCGCCGGGATCGGCTTCCGTGGTGCTGGGCCGCGGCGCCGGGTCTTGTCCGACCGCGCTGGTTGCGCGGTCGTCTCCCTGCCGCCCGCCCAGTCGGTCTCGGAGGTTGCGGTGCCTGTTGCTTCGTGGGGCGGGAGCCGGGCCGGTGGCCGTAGGCCTGAGACGGGGGCGGGGGCGGGGACGGTGTCGACCGTCGTGGGCGGGGAGCCGAGGTGCCCGAGGCGGGGTGGCCCCCCCGCTGGGCCGCAGCCCCCGGAGGGGGCGGGTGGGTGGGAGATGGGCGAGGAAACCGGGCCAAGCCCCGGCCCCCGATCAAGCCCCGGCCAACGCCGGTCACTCCCCCGGCACCCCGCCCCCGGCGCCGAAACCCGGCACCCGGCCCCCGGCCCCGGTCACCCGGCACCCCGGCCCCTGGTCACCCCGGCACCCGGCCCCCGGCCCCGGTCACCCGGCACCCCGGCCCCTGGTCACCCCGGCCCCCGGTCACCCGGTCACCCGGCACCCAGGCCCTCGGCCCCCGTCACCCGGTCGCCCCGCCCCCCCGGTCACCCGAGTGTCACGCCACGTGCTCGTCCGCTACAGCCAGCGCAGCGTCCAGCGCCGAGAGGCCCTCCTTCGTCTCCGACTCCGTGATGTTGAGGGCCGGGACCACGTGGGTGCGGTTCATGTTGATGAAGGGCCACAGGCCGGCCCCCTTGGCGGCGGCGCCGAACGCGGCCATCGGCGCGTTCGCCTCCCCCGCCGCGTTGTACGGGACGAGGGGCTCACGCGTGGAGCGGTCACGTACGAGCTCCAGCGCCCAGAACATGCCGACGCCTCGCACCTCGCCCACCGACGGGTGCCGCTCGGCGAGGTCGCGGAGGGCCGGTTCGATGACCTCGGAGCCCAGCTTCGCGGCGTGGTCGACGATGCCCTCCTCCTCCATCACGTTGATGGTGGCGACCGCGGCCGCGCAGGCCAGCGGGTGCCCCGAGTACGTCAGGCCCCCCGGGTACGGCCGCTTCGCGAACGTCTCCGCGATCGCGCCCGAGATCGCCACGCCGCCCAGCGGGACGTAACCCGAGTTCACGCCCTTCGCGAAGGTCATGAGGTCCGGCGTCACGTCGTAGAGGTCGGCGGCGAACCACTTGCCCGTACGGCCGAAGCCCGCCATGACCTCGTCGAGGATGAAGACGATGCCGTAGCGATCGCAGAGTTCGCGGACGCCCGCGAGGTAGCCGGCCGGCGGGAGCATGATGCCCGCCGTGCCCGGCACCGTCTCCAGGATGATCGCCGCGATGGTCTGCGGGCCCTCGAACTGGATCGTGGACTCCAGGTGCTCGAGCGCGCGCTCGCACTCCTGCTCCTCCGTCTCCGCGTAGAAGCGGGAGCGGTACAGGAACGGGGCCCAGAAGCGGGTCACACCCGCCGTACCGGTGTCGCTGGCCCAGCGGCGCGGGTCACCCGTGACGTTGATGGCCTGCTGGGTGCCGCCGTGGTACGAGCGGTACGCGGAGAGCACCTTCGGGCGGCCCGTGTGCAGGCGGGCCATCCGCAGGGCGTGCTCGACGGCGTCGGCGCCCCCGTTCGTGAAGAAGATCTTGTCGAGGTCGCCGGGAGTGCGCTCGGCGATGAGGCGTGCGGCCTCGGAGCGCGACTCGATGGCGAAGGCCGGGGCGAAGGTCGTCATCTTCCCCGCCTGCTCCTGGATCGCCGCGACGACCTTCGGGTGCTGGTACCCGATGTTCGTGTAGACGAGGCCGGAGGTGAAGTCGAGGTAGCGGTTTCCGTCGTAGTCCCAGAAGTAGGAGCCTTCGGCGCCGGCGACGGCCAGCGGGTCGATCAGCTCCTGTGCCGACCAGGAGTGGAAGACGTGCTTGCGGTCCGCGGCCTTCACGGCGGCGCCGACCTGGGGATTCGGCTGAGGGGTCATGAGGCCGAGGGTAAGGGGGCGATGCATCGGCACACCATCGGCGTCCTGTCTGTGGGACGCCGCCGAACCCGACACCCTGTCGCCCCGCTCCGGCCCCACCTCTGAGCTGCTTTTAGCGTGGCGTTAGGAAACGGTCGGGCAGGCTTGTCGGCATGAGACAGCCGATCACCCACCGCTGGCGCAACGTTGCCGTGACCGCGGCCTGGGTCGCCGTGGGAACGGCCGCGGGCGCCCTCGGCGCCTGGCAGCTGGCGGGCACCGACGCGAGCGCCGGGACCGGCACGCACGGCCACCCGCTCGACGACGCCGCGGTGCACCGCGCCCTGGCCTCCGCGCAGGCGTCGACGCCCCGCGCCGACGCCTCGTCCGCCACCCCGGCCCCCGCCGACCAGCGCCGCACACTCCGCTTCACGGGCGGCTCCGCGACGGTCGAGTGCGGGGCGGACGGCAGCGTCTACCTGGTGTCGTGGAGCCCGTCGGACGGCTACGAGATCGATGACGACGTCGTACGCGGCCCGGGCCGCGTGGCCCGGCTCGAAGCGGAGCCCTCCGACGACGATGACGGCCCCGACCGGCACTACGAGATCCGCTGCGCTGGAGCCTCCGGCACTCCTCGGGTCACGGAGACCGCGGAACCCGACGACGAGGACGACTGACAGTTGCAGCACCCCGGCGTTGCGCTCCCGGGGCTCTGCCCCGGACCCGGCTGCTCAATCGCCGCAGGGGCTTGATTGGGTGGTCAAATGTCCCATCTCCTCGTCGTCGAAGATGATCCCGCCCTGCGGAACGCCCTGGTCCGCGCCCTGCGCGACCGGGGTCACGCCGTCGCCACCGCGGCCACCGGCATGACCGGCCTCGACGCCGCCGTCACCGACCGGCCCGATCTGGTCGTGCTCGACCTCGGCCTGCCCGATGTCGACGGCGCCCGAATACTCCGGATGCTGCGCGCGGTGAGCGACGTACCGGTGATCGTGGCGACGGCCCGCGACGAGGAGGGGGAGATGGTCGCGGTGCTCGGGGACGGGGCCGACGACTACATCGTGAAACCGTTCGGCGCCGCCCAGTTGGACGCCCGGATCAAAGCGGTGCTGCGCCGCCTCGGGCTGCCCGCCGACGCCGACGAGCCGCTCACGGTCGGCGGGCTCGTGATCACGCCCGCGTCCCGCGAGGTCACGCTCGACGGACGGCCACTCGATCTGACACCGCGCGAGTTCGACCTGCTCGCCCATCTCGCCCAACGCCCGGGCCAGGTCGTCTCGCGCCGCGAGCTGCTCGCCGAGGTGTGGCAGCAGCCGCTGGGCGGCGCCGACAAGACGGTGGACGTCCATCTGTCGTGGCTCAGAAGGAAGTTGGGCGAGTCGGCACAGTCGCCGCGCTATCTGCACACCGTACGCACGGTGGGTGTGAAGCTGATGGCCCCGGACGACCAGGCGGCTTCGTAGTGCGCCGCACCCTGCTGCTGCTCACAGCCGCCACCACCGCCCTCGTCCTCACCGCGCTGCTCGTCCCGCTGACCCTGCTCACCCGCAGCCACGCCGCGGACCGGACGACCGCGGAGGCGACGGCCCGCGCCCAGTGGGTGGCCGCCGCGATGGGCCCCTCCCTGCACAGTCCCGGCGAGCGGGCGGGCGCGGAACAGGCGGTGGAGAGCGTCAACTCGCCCTCCCAGCCCGACACCTCCCTCGTCTTCGCCGACGGCCACGTCATCGGCGCCCCCACCGCCGTCACCGACGCCGTGCGCCTCGCGCGGGCGGGGCGCGCGTTCACGTACGAGCCGCCGAGCGGGGGGCGTCAGGTCCTGGTGCCGGTGCAGGGCGCGGAGGGCGGCACCGCCGTCGTCCAGGTGAGCCTGAACAGTCGCCAGCTGTACGACGGGGTGCTCTCGTCCTGGCTGACGCTGGCCGGTATCGGGCTCGGCCTCGTACTCATCGGGCTGCTGCTCGCGGACCGTCTCGGGGCGCGGCTCGTCGGGGCGACGCGGGCGCTGGCCGGGACCGCGGACCGGCTCGCGGGCGGCGATCTCACGGCCCGCGCCGAGCCCCAGGGGCCGCCGGAACTGCGTTCCGTGGCCGGCGAGCTGAACCACCTCGCCGCCCGCATCGACGAGCTGCTCACCGCCGAGCGGGAGAACGCGGCCGACCTCGCGCACCGCCTTCGTACCCCGGTCGCCGCGCTCCGTCTGGACGCGGAGGGGCTGCGGGACGCGGAGGAGGCCGAGCGGATCGCGGCGGGGGTCGCGGCGCTCGAACTGGGCGTGGACGACGTCATCCGCAAGGCACGCAAGCCGCTCCGCGATACGGCGGGTGCGGATCTGGCGGCCGTCGCCCGGGACCGGGCGGCGTTCTGGGAGCCGCTCGCCACGGATCAGGGGCGGATCCTGGAGGTGTCCGTGCCGGAAGCGCCGGACGCGCCGGTCCAGGTTCCCGTGCCCGAGGACGAGCTGGTCGCGGCGCTCGACGCGATGATCGGCAACGTACTGGACCACACCCCGCAGGGCGTCGACTTCCGGGTCTCCGTCCGCGTGGACGGCTCCGCCGCGGAGCTGGTGGTCGCGGACGACGGTCCGGGGCTCCCGCCGGAGTCCGAGACGCGGGGGGCCTCCGGCGGCGGGTCCACGGGTCTCGGTCTCTCGATCGTGCGGCGCACGGCGGAGGAGACCGGCGGCACGGTCTCCTTCGGAAACGGGGGGCCGGGGGCCGTGGTCAGTTTGCGCTGGCACAAGCCCGGCTCGGCAAAATCCAGCCCCGCCGGCGATTGAGGCGCGGGGTCCGGGGCAGCGCCCCGAGACCGCGCCCCCGTGCTACCGCCCGGGGGGGGGGGGGGGGGGCGGCGGGCCGGGGGGGGGGGGGCGGCGGCGGGGGGGGGGGGGGGGGGGGGGCGGCCCCCCGCCCCCCCCGCGCCCGCCCCCCCCCCCCCCCCCCGCCGGGGGGGCGCGCGGGGGGGCGGGCCCCCCCCCCCGAGACCGCGCCCCCGTGCTACCGCCCTGGGGCTCCGCCCCAGACCCCGCTCCTCAAACGCCGGAGGGGCTGGGATTGGGGAACGCCTCCCGGACCGCCCGGGACCATCGGTTCACGCCCAGCTCCGGCCGCAGCGCCGCGAACCCGCCGCAATACTTCGTGAACTCGGCCGCCCGCACCCCGAAACGATGCAGCACCCGGTCCGCCTCGGTCAGCGACCCCCGCGTCTTCGTCTCCACCAGCACAAGCCCACCGTCCGCCCGGACCGTCCGCCCGTCGGCGAGGTCCCGCACCACGAGCCCGGCGTCACACGTGATCCGCTGCCCGTCGGCGACGAACGTGGCGCGCTGGTAGTCCGTGACCAGCGAGGGCTCAAGTCCCTCCGGCGCCTCGATCCCGTACGCCCCACCGAGCACACCGGCGAGAAAGCCCTGCTGCGCCGCGTCGAGCGGCCGCTCCTCGCCCTCCAGCCTGCGACGGTGCTTGACGGTCTCGCCCCGCCCGTTCTTGAGCTTGACCTCGAACTGCCGCTCCCCCGTGTCCTGGTAGAGCCGCTCACGGATCTTGTAGCGGAGCCGCCGCCCCTGCCGGTGGTCGTGGTACATGCGCAGGTCGGTGGTGTCGTAGTAGGTCGATCTGTACGAGAACCAGCGCCGGCCGTTCACCGAGAGCGAGCGGAAGGGGCCCTCCGGGCGCCGCGGGTCGGTCAGCAGCGCCGCGAAGTCCTCGAAGACCTCCACCGGCACCAGATAGCTGTTGTCGTAGCGGGCCAACAGCTCTGCCCTGTTGTTCAGTTCATCGAGCGACAACGGCTTGGCGGCGAGTGCGGCGCGCCCGATGGCGCGTACGGCGGGGATCACACGGTCTCCTGGTGATAGGCGGCTGCGGTCTTCGTCGTACTGCGAGGCTCATGACGGTCATGAGCGCCCCTGTGGGTACGAGAGGTACGTATGGGCGCCTCCGATCGTTCCCGTGCCTCCGGCTGCCGGAATCGAACTTCCACGACCATCAGGTCGCGTACGTAGTCGATCTCCTGCACCGTCCAACCATGCGGCTGCCCCACCCGCCTCGCCAGTTCGGCCCGCAGCGCGTCCTCGTCCACGTACACGGCGTCGAGGGTGACGACGGCCCGGCGGTCACGGGCGTACAGGCGCGGATGGTCGGCCACGTAGACGACCACGAGCAGCAGCGCGGCGAGCGCGGCGGTCACTCCGAGGCCGAGTGCGCGCAGCCCGCACAGCAGCCCGAGGACCAGCGTCACGAAGTAGTACGCCACTTCCTGGTGCCGCAGCGCGTCCGAGCGCAGCCGCACGATCGACAACACCCCGAACAGGCCGAATCCCAGGGCGAGCCCGCCGCCCTTGCCGACCTCGCCGAGTGCGGCGACGACCGCGAACAGGGCGACGTTCAGCGCGAGATACGCGGGCACGAGCTCGCGCCTGCGATGCCGTGGATAGAAGATGCCGAAGGTCAGCAGGGTCACGGCGAGCAGATCGAGGCCGAGATGGGCGCCGAGCTCTGCCACAGGTGGGAGGTTGTCCATGACCCCGACGCTACGAACGTCCGGGTTAACGCCGCGCTTGGTGACAGTTAACGATCGGCGTCAACGTCCCCCGTCAACGTACGTCGACGGCCGGAACCGTTGCGCCCGCGGGACGCCTCTCTGTCGTATGTCCGCACTATTCTCGAATTCGTTGCACACACACCGGGGGAGGGTGGCGCGACATGGAGGGTATGCAGCGCATCGGCGCGTACCGACTGCTCGGCCGGCTCGGCGCGGGCGGCATGGGCGAGGTGTATCTGGCGCGCTCGGAGCGCGGTCGTACGGTCGCCGTGAAGGTCGTACGCGAAGAGCTCGCGGAGCAGGAGGAGTTCAGGAACCGGTTCCGGCAGGAAGTGGCGGCCGCGCGGCGGGTCGGCGGCGCGTGGACGGCTCCGGTGCTCGACGCGGACACGGACGCGGACATTCCCTGGGTGGCGACCGGGTACGTGGCGGGACCCAGCCTTCAGCAGGTCGTCTCGCACGACTACGGCGCGCTGCCCGAGCGCTCGGTGCGCATCCTCGCGGGCGGCCTCGCGCACGCGCTCAAGGACATCCACGCGGCGGGCATCATCCACCGCGACCTCAAGCCGTCGAACGTGCTGATCACCATCGACGGCCCGCGCGTCATCGACTTCGGTATAGCGCGCGCCCTGGAGACGGTGGCCGACGGCGGCCTCACCCGCACCGGGGCCCTTGTCGGCTCGCCCGGTTTCATGGCGCCCGAGCAGGTGCGCGGCGACCGGATCACCCCGGCGTGCGACGTGTTCTGTCTGGGCTCCGTGCTCGCCTACGCGGCGTCCGGGCAGCTGCCGTTCCGTACGGCCGACAGCGGGGCGCACGCCCTGATGTACCGCATCGCGGAGGAGCCGCCCGAGCTGACGGAGCTGCCCGAGGGCTTGCAGGACCTCGTCCGCGACTGTCTGCACAAGCAGCCCGGTGACCGCCCCACACTCGACGAGATACTCGAACGGACCGGTGTCGACGACGCGCTGGGCGACGGCGGCCGCACCCGCGACCCGTGGCTGCCGGGCGCCCTTGTCGCCCAACTCGGGCGGCACGCCGTGAAGTTGCTCGACACGGAGAACCCGGAGCACACGGCCCGGACCCCGTCTCCGCCGCCACCACCACCGCCCGGCGCCGCCTCGCTGAACCATCTGCCGACCGTGATCTCGCACGAAGCACCTGCGGCCCTGCCGCCCGCGCCCGCACCTGCGCCGCAGTACGGCTACCCGCCCGGCGGTTGGGGCCAGACCCCGGCCTACGGCCCGCCGCCTCCCGGCCCCCCGCAACGCAACCGCTCCACCCCCGCGCTCATCGTGGTCGCGCTGATCGTGGCGCTCGGGGCGGGCGGTTCGGTGTACGCCTTGATGAACGGCGGGGACAAGCCGTCCGGCCGTGCGGACGACAAGGTCTCGCCCACGTCCGTGACCTCCGCCGCGTCCGCCCCCGCCGCGTCCGTCCCGAGCCAGGACGCGTCCTCGCCTCAGGTGGAGTCCCCACGGTCCGCCGCGGGCGACATACCGACCAGGTTCCTCGGCACCTGGGAAGGCGCGATCGACAACGCAGGCGGCCACCACCCGCGCAGCATCACGCTCCAGCAGGGCGCGACCGGCGACACGGTCTTCTCCCTGACGGCGGACGGCTACCAGAAGAACGGCGCCCCCTACCACTGCGTGTTCCAGGGCCAGTTGGAGTCGTCGACGTCCTCCACGGTCCGCATCGGCCCCACCGACCCGACGACCGCCCAGCCGAGCGGCGCCTGCAACCCTGGCGAACCGAGCACGATCACCCTCACGCCCGGCGGCGAACTGAAGCGGGTCATGTCGGGGGGCGAGGCGCCGGTGACGTACGACAGGTCGGGCTGAGGGCGAGGCACGAGGGGGGAGGGAGGCGCTTCCACGCAAGCGGCCCGACAGTCTGAGGCGCCCCCTCGCGTGCTGCACGTGGCCCGTGACGCGCCCGCACCGCCGCCGTCGCCCCGGTGCTGCGCGGTCCACTCGGTCGTGCGCGCCGCGCGTCTGCTGCGGGAGCACCCCGGCGTCGGGGCCATGGCCCACACCGACCCGTCGCTCGTCCACTCGGCGACGAGCGGGACGCCCTCACTCTCGCGGTGCCCCGGTCCACCGAGGCGGACCGGGGCACGAGCGCGTGCAGGAACAGCTACCGCCCTACAGGAACGAGTTGACCTGGATCGTCTCGTCGCGGCCGGGGCCGACGCCGATCGCCGAGATCGGGGCGCTGGACATTTCCTCCAGCGCCTTGACGTAGTCCTGCGCGTTCTTCGGGAGGTCCTCGAAGGTCTTGGCCTTCGTGATGTCCTCCGACCAGCCCGGCAGGTACTCGTAGACCGGCTTCGCGTGGTGGAAGTCGGTCTGCGAGTACGGGAGCTCCTCGACGCGCTTGCCGTCGATCTCGTACGCGACGCAGACGGGGATCTGCTCCCAGCCGGTGAGCACGTCGAGCTTCGTCAGGAAGAAGTCGGTGAGGCCGTTGACGCGCGTCGCGTAGCGGGCGATCACCGCGTCGAACCAGCCGCAGCGACGGTCACGGCCGGTGGTGACACCGCGCTCGCCACCGATACGGCGCAGGTCCTCGCCGTCCTGGTCGAAGAGCTCCGTCGGGAACGGGCCCGCGCCGACACGCGTCGTGTAGGCCTTGAGGATGCCGATGACGCGGCTGATCTTCGTCGGGCCGACGCCCGCACCCGTACAGGCGCCGCCCGCGGTCGGGTTCGACGAGGTGACGAAGGGGTACGTGCCGTGGTCGATGTCGAGGAGCGTGCCCTGGCCGCCCTCGAACAGCACGACCTTGTCCTCGTCGAGCGCGTCGTTGATGACCAGGGTGGTGTCGGCGACGTAGCCCTTGATCTTGTCGGCGTAGCCGAGCAGCTCCTCGACCACCTGCTGCGCCTCGATGGCGCGGCGGTTGTAGAGCTTCGTCAGGAGCTGGTTCTTGACCTCGAGAGCCGCCTCGACCTTCTGGGTGAGGATCGACTCGTCGTAGAGGTCCTGGACGCGGATGCCGACACGGTTGATCTTGTCCGCGTAGGTCGGGCCGATACCGCGGCCTGTCGTACCGATCTTGCGCTTGCCGAGGAAGCGCTCGGTGACCTTGTCCACCGTCACGTTGTAAGGCGTGATGATGTGCGCGTTACCGCTGAGCAGGAGCTTCGACGTGTCGACGCCGCGCTCGTTCAGACCGCTCAGCTCGGAGAGCAGGACCGACGGGTCGACGACGACACCGTTTCCAATGACCGGCGTGCACTCCGGCGAGAGGATTCCGGAAGGGAGGAGATGCAGCGCGTACTTCTGGTCGCCTACGACAACCGTGTGGCCGGCGTTGTTGCCGCCCTGATAGCGCACTACATAGTCCACGGATCCACCGAGCAGGTCGGTGGCCTTTCCCTTGCCTTCGTCACCCCACTGAGCACCGAGCAGCACAAGTGCGGGCACAGGCGTACACCCCTTCCGGGCGGGGCATGTCCAAGGTCAGGGGCCGTGGCCGCGACTTTGCGGCCTGCCTTCGTGAGCCTTGGGGTGCCCCGGAATAGACCAAGCCCCTGGCGCAATAGCGCAAGGGGCTCTTGCACAAAGATGCTACCCGAGGAAGCGAGGCAAGGCCGAGGTGGCGGCTTTGGACCATCCATCTGACCGTGCGGACGACGCGAGCGGGAGGCTGTCGCGGCAGCTTCTGGTGATCGTCGATCCGGTCGCGATGCGCGCCGACGGGGAGTCCGTGCGCATCGCCAAGGACGTGTTGTGTGCGGGTTCGACGGCGAAGGTATGCCTGCCGGAGGGGCCCGCGGAATTCGCGAAAGCCCTGGCCAAGCGGGGTGTAAGACGACCGGTCGTGATCGGGGACGACCGGGCGCTGCTGCGCGCGGTGTCGCTGCTGCACCGGGAGCGGGAGCTGTCCGGGGCGGTGTTCTCGATGGTGCCGGTGGGGGCGGCGGTGTCGCTCGCGCACTCGCTGGGGGTGCCCGCGGGGACGGTGGAAGCGGCGCGCGCGGCGCTCGACGGGGCTCCGCGGTGGCTCGATCTGCTGGTGGACGACAGCGACGGGGTGGTGCTCGGAGGCCTGAGCATCCCGCCGATCGCGGACCCCTCGGCCTCGGGGCCGCCGGGCGGGCGGCCCTGGCGGCGGATGTACGGCTCGCTGGTGCGCAACCTCGCGGCGCGCTCGCCGCGCGGCGAGGTCGCGGACGAGGCACCGGCCACGCGGCTGCGGATCGAGGCGGACGGGGTGACGCTCGTCGACCTCGACCAGCAAGTGCGGGGCGTCTCGGTGACGCCCGGTGCGGGCGACGGGCTCGCGCGGGTGGAGGTGCGCAGGGCCGCGGGGGCGGCGGTCTCCGTCCGGGCGCACACGGTCACGGTGACCGGGGCGGACTTCCGGTACCGGGCGGACCAGGTGACGATCGGCGGGCCGGTACGGAGACGGACGTGGTCCGTGCGGGCGGGGGCGTGGGCGCTGGCGCTGCCTTGACCGGATGCGTTGGCCGGCGCCGTGGCTGAGGTCGCGGGGCTCCGCCCCGGACCCCGCTGCTCAATCGCCGCGGGGGCTCGAAAAATCAAGTGTCTTGCGGTGTTCGCGCCAGCGTTCCAGCAGGCCCGCCAGCTCCACCTGCACGAATTCGAAGAACGCGAGGGTTTCGCCGATGCGGCGGCCCGCGGGGGTGTCCGCGCCGAGGCTTTCGACGCCCTCGCGCAGCGCGTCCTCCCAGCGCTTCATGACGCTGTCGCGGCTGCCCAGCGCCTCGTACCACTGGTTGCTGTGCACTCGGAAGAGGTCGCGCCTCGTTCCGGGCTCCCGCTCGCGCACGACCATGTGCTGCTGGGTCAGGTAGCGCACCGCGCCGGACACCGCGGCGGGGCTGACCTGGAGCTGCTGGCCGAGTTCGGCGGAGGTGAGGGCGCCGGAGTCGGAGGCGAGGAGGGCCGCGAAGACACGGGAGGGCATCCGGGACATGCCGGCGTCGACGAGCTGGGCGGCGAAGCGCTCGATGAACCGGGAGCGGGCCTCCCCTACCGCCTGCTCGTGCGTCTCGTCCTTGCCCTGCGTGCTCATGTCCCGATCCTCTCCCCTTGCCCGGTCTGCGACATCAGTTTATACGCTTCCTTAACTTCACAAGTTTGTGAAGTGCGCGTAGCTTCAGAATCATGACGAAGGCAATCACGGTCTCCGGACTGCACAAGTCGTTCGGCAGGACCCACGCGCTTGACGGTCTCGACCTGGATGTCGAGGCCGGAGAAGTGCACGGCTTCCTCGGCCCGAACGGAGCGGGAAAGTCCACCACCATCCGCGTCCTGCTCGGCCTGCTGCGCGCCGACTCCGGCGCCGTGCAGTTGCTCGGCCGCGACCCCTGGGCCGACGCCGTGGAGCTGCACCGCAAGGTCGCGTACGTACCCGGTGACGTGACGCTGTGGCGCAACCTCAGCGGTGGCGAGGTCATCGACCTCTACGGGCGGCTGCGCGGCGGGCTCGACAAGAAGCGCAAGGCCGAGCTCATCGAGCGCTTCGAACTCGACCCGACCAAGAAGGGCCGCACGTACTCCAAGGGCAACCGGCAGAAGGTGGCCCTGGTCGCCGCGTTCGCCGCGACCGACATCGACGTACTGATCCTCGACGAGCCCACCTCGGGACTCGACCCGCTGATGGAGGACGTCTTCCAGTCCTACGTCGAGGAGGCCGCGCGCGAGCACGGGCGGACGGTGCTGCTGTCCTCGCACATCCTCAGCGAGGTCGAGGAGCTCTGCGACCGGGTCAGCATCATCCGCAAGGGCGTGACCGTGGAGAGCGGTTCGCTGGCCGAGCTCCGGCATCTGACCCGTACCAGCGTCACCGCCGAACTCGCGGGCGCGCCGGACGGGTTGGGCGAACTTCCCGGGGTGCACGACCTCGACGTACAAGGGATGCGGGTCAAGCTGCAGGTCGACACCGACAAGCTCGACGCCGTCCTGCGTTCGCTCGCCGACTCCGGCGTGCGCTCGCTGACCAGCACCCCGCCCACCCTGGAAGAGCTGTTCATGCGGCACTACCAGGACGACGCGGCCGACGTGCGGGCCGAAGCGAAGGAAGCGGTGTCGCGATGAGCGCCCTCGTGAGCGACAGTCGCTACGTGTCGCGGTCGGGCGGCGCGCGGCACCTCGCGGGCACCGGGACGCTGCTCAGGCTCGCGCTGCGCCGTGACCGCGTGATGATGCCCGTGTGGATCGCCATCACCGCGATGATGGTCGTGTCGATGCCGAACACGCTGAAGAGCGTGTGGCCCACGGTCGCCGAGCGGGCCGACATCGCGGCGTCCATGAACACCAACAGTTCGATGCGCGCCATGTACGGGCCGGTCTTCGGGGACTCGCTGGGTGCGCTCACGGCCTGGCGCGGGGGCACGTTCGCCGCGGTCTTCGCGGCCATCATGAGCCTGCTCATCGTCGTACGGCACACCCGTGACGAGGAGGAGAGCGGGCGGCAGGAGCTGGTGTCGTCGGCGATGGTGGGGCGGCGCGCGCCGCTGACCGCCGCGCTGCTCGCGGCGCTCGTGGCCAACGGTGTGCTCGCGCTGATCATCGCGGGCGGGCTCGCGGGCCAGGGCGGGGCCGGGGCGCTCGCCCTCGGGCTCGCGATCGGTGGCTGCGGGATGGTGTTCGCGACGATGGCGGCGATCGTCGCCCAGTTCACGGAGAGCGCCCGGCTGGCGCGCGGCGCCACGTCCGCGGTGCTCGGTGTGGCCTTCGTGCTGCGGGCGGCGGGCGACTCCGGTACGAACGACGGTTCGTCGCCGCTGACCTGGATCTCGCCGATCGGCTGGGTCGAGAACGTACGCGCCTTCGCGGGCGAGCGGTGGTGGGTGCTGGGGCTGGTCCTCGCGGCCGTCCTGATCCAGGCCGCGGTGGGCTACGAGCTGGCCGGGCGGCGCGACATCGGCATGAGCTTCCTGCCGACCCGGCCGGGACCGGCGAACGGGCGCCTCGGGACGGCCGGTTCGCTGGCCTGGCGGTTGCAGCGGGGCAGCGTGACCGGCTGGTCGATCGGGTTCCTCGCGGCCGGTGTCGTCTTCGGCGGCATGACCGAGGGAGCGGCCGACCTGGTCGGCGACAGCGAGAACACCAAGCAGATCATCGAGCGGATGGGCGGCCAGTCCGGCATCACCAACGCCTTCCTCGCCACGATGGTCGGCATGCTCGGAATGGTCGCCGCACTCTACATCGTGCAGGCGGTGCTGCGGCTGAACGGCGAGGAGACCTCGCAGCGCGCCGAACCGGTCCTCGCGAACGCGGTCGGCCGGATCGCCTGGGCCGGCGGCCACCTCGTGATCGCCTTCGCGGGCGCCGCGCTGATCATGCTGCTCGGCGGGGTCGGGCTCGCGGTCGGCTACGGGCAGGAGTTCGGCGCGATCATCGGCGCCTGCCTGGTCCAGCTCGCCGCGATCTGGACGCTCGGCGGGGTGGCCGTGCTGCTGTACGGGGTGTGGCCTAGGGCGGCTGGCGCCGCGTGGGCGGCGGCGGGAGCGGCGCTGCTCATCGGCTGGATCGGCCCGGCGCTGAAGCTGCCGCAGGCGGTCATGGACATCTCGCCGTTCGGGCATCTGCCGAAGCTGCCGGGCGGGGAGATGACGTGGGCCCCTGTGGTGGTGGAGGTGCTGCTCGCGGCGGTGTTCGTGGGCGTGGGCCTTGTCGGGCTGCGGCGGCGGGACATGACCAACTGAGGTGCCTTCACCGCCCCGCTCACGTCCCGCTCACAACTCCCCGGCGAGTCACAGCTCCACGGCGAGCCCCTCCAGCCCCCGGATGACGAAGTTCGGCTTGCGCTGCGGCTCCGACGTGAGCCGCAGCGTCGGCGCCTGCGTCAGCAACGCCCACATGGACGCGGCGAGTTCGATGCGGGCGAGCGGGGCGCCGATGCAGTAGTGGATGCCGGCCGAGAAGGAGATGTGGGGGTTGTCGGGGCGGGTCAGGTCCAGGCGGGCCGGGTCGGTGAAGACCGCCGGGTCGTGGTTGGCCGAGCCGAAGAGGAGGGCCACCTCCGAGCCCGCCGGAATAGTGGTGCCGGCCACCTCGATCTCGTCGAGCACCCAGCGTTCGAAGAGCTGGAGCGGGGTGTCGTAGCGCATCAGCTCCTCGATCGCGGTGGGGATCAGGGAGTGGTCCGCGCGCAGGGCCGCCAGCTGCTCGGGGTGGCGGAACAGTGCCCACCAGCCGTTCACGGTCGCGTTGACTGTGGCCTCGTGTCCCGCGTTGAGGAGCAGGACGCAGGTGGAGATCATCTCCTGTTCGGTGAGGCGGGCCGGGCGAGTCCCGTCCTCGTCGTCGTGCGCGGCGATCAGGCCGGAGATGAGGTCGTCGGCGGGGCGTGCGCGGCGTTCCGCGATCAACTCCCGTAGGTACTCGGCGAATTCGAAGGACGCGGTGACCGCCGCCCGCGCCGTCTCCGGCGACAAACTCAGCTCGTACATCCCGCAGATCGCCGCCGACCACGGCCGCAGCGGCGCCCGGTCCGACTCGGGGATGCCGAGCATCTCGGCGATGACGGCGACCGGGAGCGGTTCGGCGACCGCGGTGAGCAGGTCGCCGCCGCCGTCGGCCACAAGCCCGGAGACGAGTTCGCCCGCCAACTTATCTACGTAGGGCTGGAGTTGACGCACCGTGCCCGGCGTGAACGCCTTCGACACCAGGCGGCGGATGCGGGTGTGGTCCGGGGGTTCGAGGTCGAGCATGCCGTGGTCGTTGAGCGTGTGGAACGGCTCGTGCTCGGGCGGCGGGGCGGTGCGGCCGAAGTCCTCGTGGGCGTACCGGTGTTGATAGGTGCGGCCGAGGCGGCGGTCGCGCAGGAGCGCCGAGACGTCGGCGTGGTGCGGGATCAGGTACTGGTTCGACGGCTCGAACCAGTGGACCCGGCCGGCCTCGCGCAGGGCCGCGTAAGCGGGGTACGGGTCGGCGACGAAGGCCGGGGACCAGGGATCGAACACAGCGGCATCCATGCGCGGACGCTAGCCCCGCTCACCCCGGCGTGACCAGACGTGCCTCGTACGCGAACACCGCCGCCTGCGTCCGGTCGCGAAGGCCCAGCTTCACCAGGACCCGGCTCACATGCGTCTTGATCGTCGACTCGGCGACCACGAGCCGCTCGGCGATCTCGATGTTCGACAGGCCCTGCGCGATCAGGACGAGCACCTCCGTCTCACGCTCGGTCAGCTCCCCGTACGCGCCCTCCTGCCGCCCCGCCGACCCCCTCGACGTCTCGGACAGCTTGGCGAACTCGGTGATCAGGCGGCGGGTCACGGCCGGCGCGAGGAGCGCCTCACCGCTCGCCACCACCCGTACGCCGTCGGCGAGTTCGCGCGCGGAGGCGTCCTTGAGGAGGAAGCCGGAGGCCCCGGCGCGCAGCGCCTGGTACACGTACTCGTCCAGGTCGAAGGTGGTCAGGACGAGCACCTTGGTGCCCGCGTCCGCCGCGACGATCTCGCGGGTCGCCTCGATGCCGTTCAGCTCCGGCATCCGGATGTCCATCAGGACGACGTCGGGGCGCAGCTCGCGGACCTTGGCGATGGCCTCCACGCCGTTGACGGCCTCGCCGACGACCTCGAAGTCCGGCATGGCGTTGAGCAGCACGGAGAAGCCCTCGCGGACCATCATCTGGTCGTCGGCGACCAGGACCCTGATCACGCTTCGTCCTCCGTCCCGGTGGCCGCGGGCCGGGCGACGGGGATGAAGACCGCCACCTCGTACCCGCCGTCGTCCGTCGTCTCCGCCGTCATCTCGCCGTCGAGCATGGAGACACGCTCGCGCATGCCCGTAAGGCCGTGTCCCGCGCCGGGGCTCGGCTTGACCAGCCCGGTCGACGGGCCGTTGACGATCCTGAGCCCGAGGCCCCCGAGAACGTACGACACCTCGACGGCGGCCTGCGAACCCGGGGCGTGCCGCAGCGCGTTGCTCAGCGCCTCCTGCACGATCCGGTACGCCGACAGCTCGACGCCCTGCGGGAGTTCACGGGCCGCGCCCGTCACCGTCCGCGTCACGGTCAGGCCTGCCTCCCGCACGTTCTCCAGCAGCTTGTCGAGGTCGGCGAGCGTGGGCTGCGGGGCGTCGGGCGCCTCGTAGTCCTCGGCCCGTACGACACCGAGGACGCGGCGCAGTTCGGTGAGGGCCGCCACCGCGTTCTCCCGGATCGTGACGAACGCCTGCTCCAGCTCGGGCGGCGGGTTCTCGACCCGGTAGGGAGCGGCCTCCGCCTGGATGGCGACGACCGACATGTGGTGCGCCACCACGTCGTGCAGCTCGCGCGCGATGTTCGTGCGCTCCTCAAGGAGCGTGCGCCGGTCCCGTTCGACGGCGGTGACCGTACGCTCCTGGACGACCTGGCGCCGCGCGGTGCGGTTGACGTGGACGAGCGCGACGATCCCGACCCCGATGCCGGAGAGCACCGCCACCGGGAGGGCGATGCCGCCGTCGAGGCCGCCGAAGACCGCCGCGGAGAGCAGCGAGTACAGCGTGGACAGGGCCCACATCCAGGCCGCCGTACGCGGCCGGGTGCGCGCCGCGACCACCATCAGCACGATCGTGTGGCCCATGATGCTGCCGCCCGACCACGGGTAGAGGCCGTCGCTCGTCGCCCAGACCAGGACGGGGGCGGCCCCCAGCGAGAGCCAGAAGGCGAGGACCGGGCGGAGCAGGGTGAGCGCCACCGGGACCGCCACCATCAGCCCCGCGACGAGGGCGAAGAAACCGTCGTCGAGGGCGTCGTAGCTCGCCATGCCGGTGAGCAGCGTGAGCCCGGCCAGGCCGAGCACGACGGCGTGCGGCAGCCGCCCCAGGTGCCTGCGGAAACGCTCGGGGAACTGCCGGGCCCACGGCCCGTCCGTGCCCGCCCGGGGCAGCGGCCGGTATGTGAGCACCCCCCGGAACAGGTCCTCGCGCAGCCCCCGCAGCGCCGCCTTCGCGAGATGTATCTCAGGGCTGTGCTCGCGCGGCCCCTGGATGATGGTCGTGTCGGTCATGGCACTCACGGTAGGTCGCGAGGGCGCGGCCCCGCGTCCGTACGGAGGAGGGTTCGACGGCGTCCGTCGCAGGGACTACGCGCGCCGGACGCACGGTCACCAGGCCAGTTGCGCGATCTCCTCCGCGACCACCGCGCAGGCATCCGCCGCCGGGTCGATCACCGGGAAGTGGCCGACCCCCTCCAGGAACGTGACGCCCACGACCTCGCCTGCCTTCGCCGCCGCGTCCGCGTACGCCTCGGTCAGCTCGAACGGGATGGTCGTGTCCGTACGCCCCTGGACGACGGTCGTCGCGACGCCGGTCGGCAACAGCTCCACGGGGTCCACGTACGGAAGGCGCTCGTCGAACAACTCCCGCATACCGCCTAGGAGTTGGACACACGCGTCGTCGCAGACCCCTAGCTCCCCGGCGAGCACGAAGCCCGCGAGCGGGGCGATGGCGACGACGCCGCGCAGCGCCGCCGAGTTCGGGGTGCGCCAGGGCGCGCCCTCCGGCAGTACGTGCCGGGCCCCCGCCCACAGCGCGAGCTGGCCGCCCGCCGAGTGCCCGGTGACGATGGTGCGGCGCGGGTCCGCCGACGGCAGGTGCTCGGCGGCGAGCGCGGGCATCGCGTCGAGCGCGGTCGCCACGTCGTCGAAGGTCTCCGGCCAGCGCCCCGCGACGGGCCCTTCGGCGCCCTGGTGCGGAACGACACTCCCGCGCCGGTACTCGACGTTGGCCACGGCGAACCCGCGCCTCGCGAGGAAGTCGCAGAACGGGGTCATGTACTGCCGGTCGTACGGCGCCCGCCACGCGCCGCCGTGCAGGACCACGACGAGCGGGGCGGCGGTCGCACCGTTCCTCGGGGCGTAGAAATCGACGACCTGGTCCGGGTGATCGCCGTACGCGGCGCTGACGTCCGGCGGCACGACAGGATGCGAGAAGGCCGACGCCTCCTCCGCCTCCTCGCGGGCGGCGCCGGACTTGTCGGAGTCTGACATGCTCCAACCTCTCGACATCGTGCGGAACTTGCGGGTTCGGGTATGCGGACGCTACCAGGCCCGTGACGTGCGTCAACACGCACAGTGACCGCACAAACGGTCCCTTCGTACCGTTACCCTGGCGGGCATGACCGGTAACCCGACCGAAGCGCACGAACCCGGCACGCTCCGCCCCGGCGGCCGCACGGCCCGTGTCCGCGCGGCGGTGCTCGACGCGGCGGGCGACGTCCTCGCCGAACACGGCTTCGACCGGCTCGACCTGGGCGACATCGCGCGGCGCGCGGACGTCGGCAAGACGACCGTGTACCGGCGGTGGGGCTCGCCCACCGGCCTCGTCGCCGACCTCCTCGACCAGATGGCCCAGGAATCGCTCCCCCGCACCGAGACGGGCACCCTGCACGGCGACCTGACCGCCAACGCACGCCTCGTACACCGCACGTTGGCGGACCCCCGGCAGGGCCCCCTGTTCCGCGCGGTGATCGCCGCGGCCGCCTGCGACCCGCGCACGGCATCGGCCCTCGCCCGCTTCTACGAGGTCCGGGTGGCCGAGTGGGCGCCGTGCGTGGAACAAGCGGTGGAACGCGGCGAACTCCCGCACGGCACGGACCCGTCGGAGGTCATCCGCGCGGTGTCCGCGCCGCTGTACTACCGCCTGCTGACGACCGGCACGCCCCCCACGGAAGCGGACGCGGACCGATCCGTGAGGGCGGCCGTGGCGGCGGCGGCCGCGGGCGCGTACGCCCTCCCTCCGGTGCCCTAGCCCAGTTCCCGCGCCAACACCCCCGCCGCCCGCTCCACATCCGCGAAGGACAGATACAACGGCGTAAAGCCAAAGCGCAGAACATCCGGCGCCCGGAAGTCACCCACGACCCCGGCCCCGATCAACCGCCCCATCACCTCACCCGCATCCGCACACCGCAACGCCACCTGACTCCCCCGCTCCCCGTGCGCACCCGGCGTCACCACCTCGACCCGGCCCCCGGGCACGTACGCCTCGACGCACTCCAAGAAGAAGTCCGTCAGGGCAAGGGACTTGCCGCGTACGGCGTCGACGGACACGTCGGGCCGCGACCACACCTCAAGCGCCGCCTCCAACGCCAGCATCGACAGGATGTCCGGCGTACCGACCCGCCCTCGTGCGACCCCGTCCGCGGCCTCGTACTCGGACCGCATCCCGAACGGCTCGGCGTGCGAGTTCCAGCCCGGCAGCGGCGAATCGAAGGCGGCCTGGTGCTCGCGCCGCACATACAGGTACGCGGGTGAACCCGGCCCCCCGTTCAGGAACTTGTACGTGCAGCCGACGGCGAGGTCCACCCCGTGCGCGTCGAGCCCGACCGGCAGCGCGCCCGCGCTGTGGCACAGGTCCCACACCGAGACCGCCCCAGCCGCACGGATCGCCGCCGTCAGCGACGGCAGGTCGTGCAGCCGCCCGCTGCGGTAGTCGACGTGGTTCAACAACACCGCCGCCGTACGGGACGACAACGCGCCCCGCACCTCTCCCGGCTCCACCGCCCGCACCGAACAGCCCGTCATCCGGGCCGCCGAAGCGGCGATATAGCCGTCGGTGGGGAACGTCGCGGCGTCGACGAGGATCTCGTCCCGCCCCTCACCGGCCAGCCGCACCGCACCCACAAGTGCCTTGAAGACATTGACACTTGTGGAGTCACCGACCACGACCTGGCCGCCGCCCGCGCCCACGAGCGGAGCGATCAGATCCCCGATCCGCTCGGGCGCGGTCCACCACCCGGACTCGGTCCAGGACCGGATCAGCAGCTCACCCCACTGCCGGCGCACGACGTCGTCGACCCGCCCGGGTACGTTCGCGGGCAGCGCGCCCAACGAGTTCCCGTCCAGGTACACGACATCCTCGCCGAGAACGAACTCGCCTCGCACACCCGCGAGTTGGTCCTTCGCGTCCAGCTCGCGCGCACGCTCGTACAGATCAGACATGGGACCTCGCCGTCCACAGCTCGGGGAACACGCTCTTGCCCGCACGCTTCTCCAGCCACGCCACACCGGCGGAGCCACCCGTGCCCGTCTTCGCGCCCATGGCGCGCCGCGTGGCCACCAGATGATCGTTGCGCCAGCGCCACACCAGCTCCGCGACATCGGTCAACGCCTCGCCGAGCCGGGCGAGTTCATCGCTCTCGTCCCCGGCGTACAGGCGCGTCCACACCGCCTCGACCTCCGCCGACGGCTCGTACTTCCGCGACACGTCACGTTCGAGGACGGCGCGCGGCACCGCGTGCCCCCGCCGGTGGAGCAGCCGCAGCACCTCGTCGTACAGGCTCGGCTCGTGCAGCGCCTTCTCCAGCTCGGCGTGCACCCGGGGCGCGCCGCGGTGCGGCACCAGCATCGACGCCGACTTGTCGCCGAGCAGGAACTCCATGCGCCGGTACATCGCCGACTGGAAGCCGCTGCCCTCACCGAGCGCGGACCGGTACGAGTTGAACTGGGCCGGGGTGAGCTGGCCGAGCGGCCGCCACGAGGCGTTGAGCGCGTCCAGCTCACGCACGGAACGTTTCAGCGCCGCGACCGCGGTCGGCACGTCGTCGCCGCCGAGCGCGCGGGCGGCCGTCTCCCACTCGTGCACGATGACCGTGAACCACAGCTCCATGACCTGGGTGGTGACCAGGAAGACCATCTCGCCGGGATCGTCCGAGCGCAGCTGCTGGAGGTGGGTGAGGGCGTCGGCCTGGACGTAGTCCTCGTAGGGCGTGGTGCCCGCGAAGTCGAGATGCGGGGTGGCGGGAGCTTCCGCCTCGTGATCCGCGTCGTGGGACATCGCTGTCTCCTGATGTGTACTCCGGGTAGCGGTCCGCCCTGCCGTTACCGACACGGGGCCCCGGTCCCCGACTGCATCCTCCGCAATCGTCCCCGCAAACGGCAAGGCCCGCCTGGTCACATTGGACCGGGCGGGCCGCACCGCACGAAGAAATCTCAGGTCAGCGTCTGCGCGGCCTGCTCCGAGGAGTCCTTCAGGAACTGCGTGCAGCGCTCGTACTCCTCCTGCTCACCGATCGTGCCCGCGGCCCGCGCGAGGGCGTGCAGCGCGCGCAGGAAACCGCGGTTGGGCTCGTGGTCCCACGGCACCGGGCCGTGGCCCTTCCATCCGGCCCGGCGCAGCGAGTCGAGGCCGCGGTGGTAGCCGGTGCGGGCGTAGGCGTACGACTCGACGACGCTGCCGCGCTCGAACGCGTCGTCGGCGAGCTGCGCCCAGGCGAGCGAGGAGGTCGGGTACTTCGCGGCGACGTCCGCAGGGGCCGTGCCGGACGCGAGCAGCTCGCGCGGCTCCGGGTCGTCCGGGAGCTGGGTCGGGGGCGGGCCGCCGAGGAGGTTCTCGTGAAGGTTCATGGGGTCAAGTGTGCCGCGCCCGCACGGCTTCCCGTCGAGCGCCCTCGTGACATGCCACGGGCCCGGCTCCCGAGAGGGGATGCCGGGCCCATGAGCGAAAGAACCAGCGGGAAGAACCAGCGGGCGAACCAGCGGGGGAACTACTTGATGCGCGTACCCGTCGAACGCAGGTTCTCGCAGGCCTGGACGATGCGGGCGGTCATGCTCGCCTCGGCCTTCTTGCCCCACACACGCGGGTCGTACGTCTTCTTGTTGCCGACCTCGCCGTCGACCTTCAGGACGCCGTCGTAGTTCTCGAACATGTGGCCCGCGATGGGCCGCGTGAAGGCGTACTGGGTGTCGGTGTCGAGGTTCATCTTCACGACGCCGTTCTCCAGCGCGGTGGTGATCTCCTCGACCGTGGAGCCCGAGCCGCCGTGGAAGACGAAGTCGAACGGCTTCGAGCCGGCCGGCTGCCCGTACTTCGCGGCGACGCCCTCGTTCAGGTCCTTGAGCAGGTCGGGGCGGAGCACGACGTTGCCCGGCTTGTACACGCCGTGCACGTTGCCGAACGAGGCGGCCAGCAGGTAGCGGCCCTTCTCGCCCAGGCCGAGCGCCTCGGCGGTGCGCAGCGCGTCGTCGACCGTGGTGTAGAGGTTGTCGTTGATCTCGTGCGAGACGCCGTCCTCCTCACCACCGGTCGGGGTGATCTCGATCTCCAGGATGATGTTCGCGGCCTTGGCCTTGGCGAGCAGCTCCTGGGCGATCTCCAGGTTGTCCTTCAGCGTCTCGGCCGAGCCGTCCCACATGTGCGACTGGAACAGCGGCAGGCCGCCGGCCTCGACGCGCTTGGCGGAGATGTCGAGCAGCGGACGCACGTAACCGTCCAGCTTGCCCTTGGGGCAGTGGTCGGTGTGCAGCGCGATCTTGTTGCCGTAGCGCGCGGCGGCGACGTGCGCGAACTCGGCGAGCGCCTCGGCGCCCACGACCATGTCCTTCACGCCCTGGCCCGAGAGGTACTCGGCGCCACCGGTGGAGATCTGGATGATGCCGTCGGACTCGGCCTCGGCGAAGCCCTGAAGCGCGGCGTTCAGGGTCTGCGTCGACGAGACGTTGATGGCCGGGTAGGCGAACTTCCCCGCCTTGGCCCGGTCGAGCATCTCGTTGTACTGGTCCGGGGTTGCGATGGCCATCTGCCGTCTCCTCGTAAAGCGCGGGATTGCGGGTGTGGTGGTCGTGGTTCTCGGTGACCCTCACCAAGCGTCAAAGGGGTGACATCATCGTCGACCCCATCTTTCCAGACTTGCGCGAATGCTCCAGCCCGGCGAAGGTCCCGGAGTTCCCGGGCCTCGGACAGGGCCTCAGTCCAGGCCGAGCTCGTCCTTCGAGAAGGCGAAGAGGTACGGCACCCCGGCACCCTCGGTGATCTTCTCGGCGGCACCGGTGGCCCGGTCCACGATGGTCGCGACGGCGACGACCTCGGCCCCGGCCTCGCGCACCGCCTGGACGGCCTCCAGCGGGGAACCGCCGGTCGTGGACGTGTCCTCGACGACGAGCACGCGACGCCCCTTGATGTCAGGGCCCTCGACCCGCCGCTGCATGCCGTGCGCCTTGGCGGCCTTGCGGACGACGAACGCGTCGAGCCGCTCGCCGCGCGCGGCCGACGCGTGCAGCATCGCGCCGGCGACCGGGTCGGCGCCCATGGTGAGGCCGCCGACCGCGTCGAACTCAAGCCCGTGCTCACCGGCCAGGTCGAGCAGCACCTGGCCCACCAGCGGGGCGGCCTCGCCGTCGAGGGTGACGCGGCGCAGGTCGACGTAGTAGTCGGCCTCGATGCCGGAGGAGAGGGTCACCTTGCCGTGCACCACGGCCTTGTTCTTGATCTGCGTCAGCAGCGCGTCGCGCACGTCGTTCGTCGTCATGCCTACGAGCTTAAGGGGGCCCGGTGGGGGCCCGGCGCGGACCCGTTTTACAGGTGGCTCCACGTCCAGGTCGTGCTCGTCTCCAGCGGCTCCACCGGGGTGACCAGGCGCGGCGCGGTGTTCAGGCCGTTCGGGGGGCCGGTCTGCGGTTCGACGCAGACGGCCGCGTCCTGCTCGTCGTAGACGACGACCCACTGCTCGGGGCTCTTCACCTCGACCTGGAGGGCGCCCGGCCAGGACAGCATGACGTCGACGCCACCGGGCATCCCGAAGCAGTCGTCCCAGGGGCCGGGGGTGGCCTCGATGCGCTTGCCGGTCGGCAGGTGGTCGGCGCCGCGCTCCTCCTGCCAGGCCGGGTCGAAGGCGATCTGCACGCTGCTGCCGCCGTCGGTGACCGTCCGGTTGAACCAGGGGTGCCAGCCGGCCTGCGCGGGGAAGGAATCGCCGTACGTCTCGATCCCCAGCGACAGGGTCAGCGAGTTCTCGGAGAGCGAGACGAGCTGCGTGACGCGTCCGCTGTACGGCCAGGGGTCGGTGAGGTCGTACGTGAAGGCGGCCTCGGTGCGGGTTTCGCGCGCGGTGGTCCACTCGGCGTTCCGGCCGAAGCCGTGGATGGCGTGCGGCGGGGAGTTCAGCGGCATCTGGTGGGTGTGCCCGCCGTCCCGGAACTGCCCGTCCTTGATGCGGCCGCACCACGGCACCATCGGAAAGCAGCCGTACTTCTCGCCCTGCCGCAGCAGTTCGGTACCGGAGATCTTCAGGCTGCTGATACGGCAGCCGTTGCCCGGCGCCACGGTTACTTCCGCGTCGCCCGCGGTCAGCGTCGTTTGCTGTGTCGTCACGATCACTGAGACTAGGCCGTTTCTGACGGTTCAGCAGACGGAAGGGAAGGGCCTTGGGGGTACGGCTACCGGCGCCTGCGCAGGACCCGGCCGACGACGATCGCCGAGGCGAGCGCGACGGCGGCCGCGGGGGCGGCCCAGCGCAGTGTCGCGCCGGCCGTGACGCCTTCGGGGGCGGGCACGGGGGCGTACCGGCCGCGCGGCGGCGCGTGGTCGACCTCCTCCGCGCTGCGGCCGATCATGGTGCGCCGGGCGTGCGCGGCGACCGGCTCCGCCGGGAGGTCGGATTCGGGCCCCGCGCGGTCCGCGTCGGGGTCGAGGGACGGCGGCGGGATCTCGGTGTCGTAGACGGAGGAGTGGTCTTCGGCGGGCGCGAGCGCCTCGGCTCCACGGGGGTCGCCGACCGAGCTGCTGCCCGAGCCCTCGACGGTGTCGTCGACGGGCCCGTCGCCCTCGCCCTCACGCGGGTCGTCCTCACCCGCGTCCTCGTCGGGGTCCGAACCCGGTTCCTGGCCGGTCGCGCCCAGGTTCTCCGCGAAACGGTTCAGCAGACGGTGGGCCGCCGCCGCCACGGCCTCGCGCGGCAGCTCAGCGACCCGGCCGTCGCCGGATCCGGTGCCGGAGAAGGTGACCGCGGAGCCGCCGGCCGACGCCGCGACCCGGGCGGTCAGGGCGAACTTCACGCCTCCCGCGCCGCGGGCCTCACGGCCTTCACCCGTCACGGCGAAGGAACCGTCCGCCGACTGCGTCACGGTCACGCTGCCGCGGTACGTGATGGTGTGCCCGCCGATACGCACCTTCAGACGACCACCGCCACCGCCACCGGCGGCATCGCGCTGGTAGCCGGGCAGGGCCCGGTCGACACGTTGGGAATCGCAGAGCACCGCCCGCAGTGACTCCGCCGGAACCGGAACGAACACCTCATGCTCCATGCCGCCGAGCCTAGCGACCTCATCGCTCACGTGTACCCCCTTCGCCCTCCACCTTCCGACTTTCCAACGCCCCGGGACGCTCCTGTGCTAGTGCCGTCGCGGCTGAGCGGGGGCCCGGCCCCGGGGCCGGATCCATGACGGCGGGAGCACCCCCGGCGCGGCCCCAGGACCCCGGCCCCCGCGCCGAAGACGGCAGGCACCAACCTGGCGCAGCCCGCAAAACCCCGGCCGCCCACACCGATAACGACAGGCACCACCCTCGGCACAGCCCCCAAAACCCCGGCCCCCGCGCCGAAGACGGCAGGCACCAACCTGGCGCAGCCCGCAAAACCCCGGCCACCCGCACCGATAACGACAGGCGCCACCCTCGGCACAGCCCCAAAGCCACGGCCCCGCCAACCCGTGACGGCAGGCGCCGGCCCCGACACCCACACCCATCGGCGACGGCGCCGCGCAACAAGCATCACCCCGGACAACCGAAGCCCCCGGAGGGGGCGGGCGGTGGTAGACAACCGAAGCCCGGCGCAGCCGAACCCACGCCGCCGCGAACCAACACCACAGGCACCACCCTCGACACAGCCCCAAAACCCCGACCCCCACACCGAAGACGACAGGCGCCACCCTCGGCACAGCCCCAAAACCCCGGCCCCGCCAACCCGTGACGGCAGGCGCCGGCCCCGACACCCACACCCGTCGGCGACGGCGCCGCGCAACAAGCATCACCCCGGACAACCGAAGCCCCCGGAGGGGGCGGGTGGGTGGGAGACAAGCGAAGCCCGGCGCAGCCCCAGGACCCCGACCCCCACACCGAAGACGGCAGGCACCAACCTGGCGCAGCCCGCAAAACCCCGACCCCCACACCGATAACGACAGGCGCCACCCTCGGCACAGCCCCAAAACCCCGACCCCCCGAACCCGTGACGGCAGGCGCCGGCCCCGACACCCACACCGAAGACGGCAGGCGCAGCCCCCGACACCGCCCCAAAACCCCGGCCACCCTCCAACCCGTAACCGCAGGCACCGCCCCCGCCCCTACCCCCCGTACCGCGGATGTATCAACGTCGACGGCACACCCCCCACCCCCGTACGCACCACCCGCTCACCCGCCGGAGGCCCCGGCCGTGTCCATCCCGCCAGTACGAACCCGACACCCCCGTCGCCGCGATACGCCACCACCCGCAACCCCGCGGAGCGCACCGTCGCGGCGCCCGTGCTCAGCGGCGCCGCGCCGCGCCCCACCCGCGCCACCACTCGCCCCCGGTCCGCGAGAACCCGCCCCACCAACCCGTAGAACTCCTGCGAGTACAGCTTCGTGCTCGCCGTGCTGCCGGGGTCGGGCAGATCGCACACCACCACGTCGTACGGCAGCACCCGCGGAGCGCCCCGCAGCCACGCGAACACGTCCCCCGTCATCACCCGCACCCGCGGATCCCCCAGCGATCGCCCGTTCAGCTCCCTCAGCCCCGGATCGGTCCGGGCCAGCCGCACCACCACCGGGTCGGGGTCGACGACGTCCACCCGCCGCACCCCGCGGGCACGCAGCACCTCACGCGCGGCGAGGCCGTCGCCCCCGCCGAGGATCAGGACCCGCGCGCGGGGACCGCCGTGCAGCGCGGGGCCGACGAGCTGCCGGTAGGGGCGACCCCGTTCGTGCCCGTCGACCCGCAACCGCCCGTCGAGAAAGAGCGACGTGGGGCGCCGCCCACCACCCGTGAGCACGACTTCCTGCACCCCGGTCTGCACGGCGACCCGCACATCCGCCCCGAACAGAGCGTGCCGCGCCGCCCGCTCGAAGTCGTCGACGAGGACCCAGGACGTGGCGAGCAGGCCGAGCACCGTGACGTTCGCGACGATCAGCAGCCGGCGGTCGCGCCGGCTCAGGTCCCGCCGGAACAGTCCGAGGACGAGCACCGCCCCCGCCACCGCGTTGACCGCCCCGGTGAGCAGCGCCCCGGTCAACTGCCCCAGCAGCGGCAACAGCAGAAAAGGAAACGCAAGGCCGCCCACCAGCGCACCCACATAGTCCGCCGCGAACAGATCGGCCACGGCCCCGCCCGCGTCCTGCCGTCGGATCCGCTGGATCAGCACCATCAGCAGCGGCACTTCCGCCCCGATCAGTACCCCGATGGCCAGCGAGAACCCGACGAGCAGCCAGCGCGGCCCGTCCTCCCAGGCCCCGCCCCAGTCCCCGGTCCACGCGAACACCGCGTACAGCACCATGGCGCTGCAACCGCCGACGAGCGCGAGCAGCGCCTCGATCATCCCGAAGCCGACCGCGGCCCGCAGCCGCAGCCGCTTGGCGGCGAGCGAACCGAGGCCCATCGCGAAGACCATGACGGAGAGCACGACGGAGGCCTGGGTGACCGAGTCGCCCATCAAGTACGAGGCGAGCGCGACCAGTTCGAGTTCGTACACGAGTCCGCAGGCCGCGCAGACGAAGACTCCCGCGAGGACGAGGACGCGGCCGGTGCCCGGCTTCACCGGGAGCGGGGACCGGACCGGGTCGCCCAAGGGCCGGGGGCGGCCCCGCGTCGTCACGGGTGGGTGCGGTTCGATCACCCTGGAACGCTACGTCACCGCCCGACTCCACCCGGTCACCCACACGTGTGGAACCGATGCACCGCAGGCCCACCCACGACCTGCACAGCCACCGCGAGCCGGGCTCGCGCCGCTACAGGGCGGCGGCCGCCGGCATCCGCGCGCCCACCCTGGTGCGGGTGGCGACCAACTGGCCGTCCTGCGGGTACGCGTGCCAGGTGCGCCAGTGCACCTGACCCTCGTACCGCTGGGCCAGCATCGCGGTGAAGGCATGCGGGCTGCCGGGGAAGACACCCGCAAGGCCGTTCGGGTGGTCGGCGACGAGCGCGAGCAACTCCTGTGCGCGGCCCGCGAATTGACCCGCCGTCAAATGCTCGACGCGGGCGGCGAATTCGTACTCCCAGTCGCCGAGGCTCTTCGCGACCCCCAGCGGGAGCGGCGTGCTGCTGCCAGGAATGCACGCCACGGTCTCCGAGCAGGTGCCGCGCTCCTCCTCGAGCAGCACCTGGTGAGAGGCCCCGAGCAGCCTCAACTGAAGCCTTGCGTCGTCGAGATCGAGGTCGAGTGTCGCGAGCGCGGGCAACGGCTCCCGGCCGAGGGCCCAGGCCAGATCGGCCGCACTCGTATCGCTGTAGGCGGTGTTCAGGGTCGTGAGCATGGGTCGGCTCCGCTAGCACGCAAAGGGAGGTGGGGCCGGCTGGGTCGAAGGGGCCGGCTCAGGCCCACGCGAACGCGATAACTACGTAGTACGAGGGCTGTGTTGACAGTTAAAGGGAATCATGGGGGACGACGCCATCACAGCGTTTTTACCCAACTTCGGAGGGTTTCCATCCCCTCGAGGGCAGCACAGCTCAACTGTTCAACTTCAACGAGCACTATTCGCGCCCGGCGCACAACCTACGAGGGCACACCCGGACAAGCGTGCGGCCCACGCGGACCGACTGCCCCGTGTCAGTCGCCTCCGCGCGGGCCGCACGCCCGGACCCGGCGCGTCAGCTTCCGCCGCCACCGCATCCACCGCCGCCGCCGCCACCACCACCGCACGACGAACCGCCGCCGCACGAGTTGCCGTGATGGCCGCCGCCGGAGTCACCGGACGAGGAACATCCGTAGCCACCACCGCCACCACCACTCGCGGCACCGCCACCGGCCCACCAGCTGCTCCGGCCGGCCCGGTTCTTCCTCAATGAGGTGCTGGATGAGCGGCCGCTGCCGCCCGCCCTGGCCGTCCCGAGCACGATGGCGACCACAATCGTCACGAAGACCACGATGAAGAAAATGTTCATCACCTGCCCTCCTCTCTCTTCCCCCGTATCCCCCGAGGGGCCGCCCCGTGCGGGCGTGACAGGGGGATGCCCCTGCCCGGAGCACGCCAAGCGGGAGTTGAGGAAGTCCAGAGGTTCGGCGCAGGATGACCGGCATGACCTCCAGCGCACGCCCCCTGCTCAACCGCCGCCTCGCCGAGTTCGGGACGACGATCTTCGCCGAGATGTCCGCGCTCGCCGTGCGGACCGGCGCCATCAACCTCGGCCAGGGCTTCCCCGACACCGACGGCCCCGAGCAGGTGCGCGAGGCCGCGGTACGGGCGCTGCGCGCGGGACACGGCAACCAGTACCCGCCGGGCCCCGGCATCCCCGAGCTGCGCACCGCGATCGCCGCCCATCAGCAGCGCCGCTACGGCATGGAGTTCGACCCCGACCGCGAGGTCCTGGTCACAGCGGGCGCCACGGAGGCCATCGCCGCCTCCCTCCTCGCCCTCGTCGAACCCGGCGACGAGGTCATCGCCTTCGAGCCGTACTACGACTCGTACGCGGCGAGCATCGCCCTCGCGGGCGGCACCCGCGTCCCGGTGACGCTGAGGCCGACCACTGACGGGGACGCGTCCTTCCGCCTCGACCTCGACGAACTGCGCGACGCGATCACCCCCCGCACCCGCCTCCTCCTCATCAACACCCCGCACAACCCCACCGGCACCGTCCTCAGCCGCGCCGAGCTGACCGCCATCGCCGAACTCGCCGTCGAACGCGACCTCCTCGTCGTCACCGACGAGGTCTACGAACACCTCACCTACGGCGACGCCGAACACATCCCGCTCGCCACACTCCCCGGCATGCGCGAACGCACGGTCACCATCGGCAGCGCCGGCAAGACGTTCTCGTTCACCGGATGGAAGGTCGGCTGGGTCACCTCGACCCCCGAACTCGTCACGGCGGTCCGCTCGGCGAAGCAGTTCCTGACGTACGTCTCCGCGGGCCCCTTCCAGTACGCGGTCGCGGAGGCCCTCGCCCTCCCCGACACGTACTTCTCCGACTTCCGCGCCACCATGACCGCCAAGCGCGAACTGCTCGCGACCGGCCTCGAAGACGCCGGCTTCACCGTCTTCCGCCCCCAGGGCACCTACTTCATCACCACCGACATCCGCCCCCTCGGCTTCGACGACGGCTTCGAATTCTGCCGCGCCCTCCCCGAACGCTGCGGCGTCGTCGCCGTCCCCAACGCCGTCTTCTACGACGACCGCACCGCGGGGGCCCCCTACGTACGCTTCGCGTTCTGCAAGCAGGACGACGTACTGAGCGAGGCGGCGGCGCGGCTCGCCAAGGTGCGTACGCGGTAGGGCGGTTCACGGCGGCCCGTTGAAGAAAGCCTGCGCAGCAGGCATAGATGTCCCGTGCTCCGCGCGTCCTTGTGGGCGTCAGAGAACGGGAGGGCCCATGGACCCGCAGGATCAGCTGAGATTCCGGGACTTCGTCGACGCCAGGTGGGGCACCCTGCTCCGCCTGGCGAACCTGCTCACCGGCGGCGACCGGCACGAGGCCGAAGACCTCGTACAGACCGCGTTGATGAAGGCGCTGGGGCACTGGCGGCGCATCGACGACCCCGAGGGGTACGTCCGCAAGGTGATGTACCGGCACCAGGTCAGCCGCTGGCGGCTGCGCCGGCCGCACCGCGAACCGACGTTCGACGCGTCGCGCACGGTGTGGCGCGAAGCGGGCACGGCCGACGGCACCGCCGACGCCGACCTGCGGATCACCATGGCCGGAGCGCTGGCCCGGCTGACCCCGCGCCAGCGCACGATGCTCGTCCTGCGCTACTTCGAGGACCTGTCCGAGAGCGAGGTGGCGGCCGCCCTCAGCTGCTCGGTCGGCACCGTACGCAGCACCACCCACCGCTCCCTCGCCCGGCTGCGCACACTCGCGCCGGAACTCGACGCCCGGCGCCCCGCCACCGCGGCCGACCCGAAGAACACCGCGCCGAAGGGAGTCCACGCATGAATGCCGACCAGCTCGACCGCACGCTCCGGGACGTCCTCCACACCTGGACCCCCGAAAGCCCGGGCGCGCCCACGGACATCGCCGACCGTCTCGTACGCCGCCGCAAGCGCCGCACCGCACTGCGCGTCACCGGCGCGACCCTCGGCCTCACCGCCCTCGCCTTCGGCACCGTCCTCGTCACCGGCACGGGCGGCGACGACCGGCCGCCGACGCCGGCCAACCACGTCAGCCGGGAGGGCAAGCTGCGCTGGCACACCACGCTGCCGGGCAAGACCACATGGGACGCCTGCGCCACGGGCCCCGCAGCCGTGTACTGCCGGGGCGCCGGGTACGACGGCATCGGCGTCGACACCCGTACGGGAAAGGTCGTGTGGCAGCGCAAGGCCGCGCACCCCAACAGCGACAGCACCCCGTCGGGCTCGCTCCCCGGCGTCCGCGACGGAATCCTCTACTCCTACGCCGACCACGCCCCGGGAACGTCGAACCCCGGCACCGACGTCGTCGCCATCGACGTCGAAAGCCGCAAGGTGCTCTGGAAGCACGAGCTGGCCGACGACAGCCGCGACGCGGACTCCGCCGTGCTCTTCGACGGCGGCGTCCTCGCCAACACCCCCACGTTCAAGAGCACTGCGGCCCTCGACCCCAGGACCGGCCGCACGCTGTGGACGCACCAATGGAAGCAGGCCGACTGCACCGCCGCCGCGATCGGCGGCGTACCGCACCTGATGTGCTCACCGGACAGCGAGAAGGCGCCGCAGCGCAGCACCGTCGTCCGCCTCGACCCGGCGACCGGCCGCCCGCACACGGTCGCGACGGTCAAGGGCCCGGCGTCCTACATCGGCAGGGACGGCGACACGGTGCTGCTCAGCGCCATGGCCGGAAACCAGAAGTTCTTCGGCGACCCCGGCCCCATCGACCTGATCCGTGTCGACACGGGCACCGAGAAGGTGACGCGGCACCGCGCCGACGGGCCGCGCGGCGGCGTGATCGCGGACGGCACCATGCTCGTGGTCCGCAAGGGCGGCACGGTCCTCGCGTGGTCGGCCGCCGACGGGAAGCAGCTGTGGGCGAGCGAGTCCGGCCTCCGGCTCCGCAAGGACCCCACCGGCCGCGACATGTACGAACTGGCCTCCGACGCCGCGGTGAACCTCACCGACCGGGTCGCCTACTTCCTCGACCCGACCGGGAACGTGGTGGGCCTCGACCTGGACAGCGGCGCGGTGCGCTGGCGCGGCAAGGTGAAGCTGCCCGAGCGCCCCGTGCAGGGCGGTGTCGCCCCGGAACTGATGACCGAGGGACGCCACGGCCTCATCGGCCAGGTCGACGGCGAACTGTTCCGCATCGACCCGAAGCCGACGCCTGCGGCACCGTAGCCACGACGAGAGCCCGGTCGGTCGACCGGGCTCTCACGCCGTACATCGGATACAGCTCACAGACTCACTCGGAGTCGTTGCCGTCCTCCGGCTTCTCCGCGGAGTCGACCTCGGCCTCCAGGCCGAGCTGCTCCACGAGCCACCGGTCGAACTCGATCGCGGCGCGCACCCAGCTGACCGTCGACGACACGAAGTGCTCCAGCGAGACCCCGGTGCCGATCAGCATCTGCGCCTCGCCGATGAGGCGGACGGTGCCGTCGTCGTGGGTGTGGCTGTAGACCTTCGGCCACAGGGTGCGGCGGTTCCAGTCGTCGATCGACTCGAGCAGCTGCGGCTTGATCTCGATGCCGTGCGGCCGGTCGTAGAACGTCCGCACCGAGAAGACCTGCTGGTCACCCTCGCCGCGGAACATGAAGTACGTACGGAACTCCTCCCACGGCGCCGCGAGGTCACCCTCTTCGTCGGTGACGTACTTGAGCTCCATCTGCTCCAGAAGCTGCTTGACCAGGTCCTGGTCGGGAACGACGGGACCGGCCGGTCCCTCGCCCTCCTGCGGGTCGGGCTGTCCCCCGAAGTTGGGAATCGAGGACGGGTCGATAGACAAGATTCCTGCTCCTGACACTGTGGTTTCGGCCCATCGTACGGACCGTCCCTTGCGGCCAAGGGTGCCCGGTGCGATGCCTTGGCAGTGCCAGCCTTGCATCTTTGGGCCGATTCTGAAATGTGAGCCGGTTACGCGTCCAGCCGCTCCCGGGCAACGTCCACAGCCACTCTCCGAAACGGCCACAGCTCCGCGCCCAGCCCCCGCTCCGCCCGGAGGCCCACGAGGAACGCACGCGCGCCCGCTTCGGGATCGTCGGCGAACCGGGCGAGGACGCTGCCGCACTCGACCGAGGGCAGGAGGTGCTCCGGCAGGTGGCCGAACAGCTCCTGACCCGTCCGCTGTCCCCGCACGAAGTACGTGACTCCGGCGTCCCTCAGCAGTGCGGCGCGGCCCGTCCAGTCGTCAAGCCTCTGCCAACGCTGCCCGTAGGTCTCGCCACAGGCTTCCTCGATCCAGCGTGGCCGGATCACCGGCTCCTTTTCCAGAACCGCCAGGGTTCGCGACGTTTCGTCGAGCTTCCGGGTCAGCGCCGCGACGGCGGCCGGGCTCTCCGCGGTCGCGACAGCGGCGGCAAGGTTGTGGAGCGCCTTCCGTAGTTCGGTGATCGTCGCCGACCGGTCGCGCCCTGGCACCAGCGTGCGCTTCATGATGTCCCGGTCACCCAGACGATCCAGGAAGTCCTGCTCCACGCGTTCGTGCAATCCCGCCACCTGCCAGGACCCCGGCAGTTCGCATCGCGGGCCGTCCGCCGTGGTCCTGCAGTTGTAGTACTCAAGGCTGGAAGTCCCGCCGCCCTTCAGTCTGTTGCGCTGCTCCCGCACATGCATGGGTGCACCGCAGAAGCAGCGGACGATGCCCGCCAGCGGAGTCCTGGACCGTGTTCTGGCCGCCACCGCCGCGGACATGACCGCACTGTGTTCGGTCGTGAGAGCGCCCTGAAGCGCGGTGAACTCCTGCCGCGTGAGGAGCGGGTCGGCCCACCTCACGGCCGCACCGTCCGCACCGACGACGGGCCGGGACCGATGCATCATCACCCCCATGAGCGCCTCTGAACGAAGCATGTCGCGCAACGGTGTGACGGCCCAGAAGCCTCCGCTCTCGGCCTTGCGTTCGTGCTCCGGACGCTCGGCATTCTGCACGCGACGCTGATGATCGCGGGCCGTCGGCACACCGCGCTCGTTCCAGTCGCGGATGACGGCGTACACCGTGCAAGAACCGCCGACGAGGCGTTCAAAGGCCTCGCGTACAAGTGGTGCAGTCACCGGGTCCGGGACAAGACGTTTACGGCGTTCGCCTTTGAACTCGAAGGCGACGGCGCGATATCCATACGGCCAGATCCCGCCGTTCCACAGTTTGTTGTCACGAAAGTAGGCGGTACGGCCGAGCTGTTTCTCCTGCACAGCGCGGCGGTACTTGGCCGCCTGCGCCGCCTTGATGCCCGCGACCATCCGGCCGTCCTCGGTGCCGATGTCGAAGGAGGGGTCATCGAGCACGACGACGCTCTTCCCGTTCTTCAGCACCCAGTCAACGAACTGCCACCAGTGCATGTCGTCCCGCGTGATGCGGTCCTGGCTCGTGACCATCAGCGCGTCCCACTCGTGGACCAGAGGCGCACGCAACCATTTGCCGAGACTGGCCCTCTGGTCCAGGTTGACCGCCCCGGACACTGTCGAGTCGACGACCCTGCCCACTTCTTCGTACACCCCGGAGCACAGGGCCACGCTGAGCTCCTCGTCCTGGCGGAGAAGAGCCGACGACGATTCGGTGTCGCGGCTGATGCGTTGGACTGCGAGAACACGGCGCACGGGTGGACTCCCCTTGAAGTGCAGCGGATCTCGCGACCATGCAGGAGTCCGCATCAACGCGGAGTCGAACATCACGTCTTACGCCCGTACGAGCGACACGGGCACCTGCTGCCGCCTTCGCGCGGTTCCCGCTCCACAAAGTGCGGGAACCGCGCGATCAGGCCTTACAGCCTCTTCCCCGCCCCCGGCCCCACCATCAACCCGTCGCCGGCCGCGTCGACGCGGACCGTGTCGCCGTCCTTGACCTCGCCGGAGAGGATCTCCTTCGCGAGGCGGTCGCCGATCGCTGTCTGGATCAGGCGGCGCAGGGGGCGGGCGCCGTAGGCGGGGTCGTGGCCCTCGTTGGCGAGCCAGGTCAGGGCCTCGTCGGAGACGTCCAGGGTGATGCGGCGGTCGGCGAGGCGCTTGGCGAGGCCGGTCAGCTGGAGGCGGGCGATGCGGGACAGCTCGTCCTTGTCCAGGGCCGAGAAGACCACCAGGTCGTCGAGGCGGTTGAGGAATTCGGGCTTGAAGGACGCGCGGACGACCTCCAGGACCTGTTGCTTCTTCTCCTCCGCCGACGTCGTGGGTTCCACCAGGTACTGGCTGCCCAGGTTCGACGTCAGGACCAGGATCGTGTTGCGGAAGTCGACCGTGCGGCCCTGGCCGTCGGTGAGGCGGCCGTCGTCGAGGACCTGGAGGAGGATGTCGAAGACCTCGGGGTGGGCCTTCTCGACCTCGTCCAGGAGGACCACCGAGTACGGGCGGCGGCGGACCGACTCGGTGAGCTGGCCGCCCTCCTCGTAGCCGATGTAGCCGGGAGGGGCGCCCACGAGGCGTGCCACCGAGTGCTTCTCGCCGTACTCCGACATGTCGATGCGGATCATGGCCCGCTCGTCGTCGAAGAGGAAGTCGGCCAGAGCCTTGGCCAGTTCCGTCTTGCCTACGCCCGTGGGGCCGAGGAAGAGGAACGAGCCGGTCGGACGGTCCGGGTCGGCGATGCCCGCCCGGGTGCGGCGGACCGCGTCGGAGACCGCGCGGACCGCTTCCGACTGGCCGATGAGGCGCTTGCCGAGCTCGTCCTCCATGCGCAGGAGCTTGTGCGTCTCGCCCTCCAGGAGGCGGCCTGCCGGGATGCCGGTCCAGGAGGCGACGACGTCGGCGATGTCGTCGGGGCCGACCTCCTCCTTGACCATGAGGTCCCGGGAGGCATCGGTCTTGGACGCCTCCTCCTCCGCCTCGGAGGCCTCTTCCAGGTCGCGTTCGAGCGTCGGGATCTCGCCGTAGAGGAGCTTGCTCGCGGTGTCGAAGTCACCGTCGCGCTGGGCGCGTTCGGCCTGGCCGCGCAGTTCGTCGAGCTTTTCCTTGAGTTCACCGACGCGGTTGAGGGACTGCTTCTCCTTCTCCCAGCGGGCGGTGAGGCCGCGCAGCTCCTCCTCCTTGTCGGCGAGGTCGCGGCGGAGCTTGTCCAGGCGGTCGCGGGAGGCCGGGTCGGTCTCCTTGGCGAGGGCCATCTCCTCCATCTTGAGGCGGTCGACCGAACGCTGGAGCTCGTCGATCTCGACCGGGGAGGAGTCGATCTCCATACGGAGTCGGGAGGCCGCTTCGTCGACGAGGTCGATGGCCTTGTCGGGGAGGAAGCGGGAGGTGATGTAGCGGTCGGAGAGCGTCGAGGCCGCGACGAGGGCGCTGTCGTTGATCTGGACCTTGTGGTGGGCCTCGTAGCGGCCCTTGAGGCCGCGGAGGATCGCGATGGAGTCCTCGACGCTCGGCTCGGCGACCAGGACCTGCTGGAAGCGGCGTTCCAGGGCGGGGTCCTTCTCGATGCGCTCGCGGTACTCGTCGAGCGTGGTCGCGCCGACCATGCGCAGTTCGCCGCGGGCGAGCATCGGCTTGAGCATGTTGCCCGCGTCCATGGCGGAGTCGCCGCCGGCGCCCGCGCCGACGACGGTGTGCAGCTCGTCGATGAACGTGATGATCTGGCCGTCGCTCTCCTTGATCTCGGAGAGGACGGTCTTGAGGCGTTCCTCGAACTCGCCGCGGTACTTGGCGCCCGCGACCATCGCGCCGAGGTCGAGCGAGACGAGCTTCTTGTCCTTGAGGGATTCCGGTACGTCGCCCTTGACGATGCGCTGGGCGAGGCCCTCGACGACGGCGGTCTTGCCGACGCCGGGTTCGCCGATGAGCACCGGGTTGTTCTTGGTGCGGCGGGACAGGACCTGGACGACGCGGCGGATCTCCTGGTCGCGGCCGATGACCGGGTCGAGCTTGCCCTCGCGGGCGGCCTCGGTGAAGTCCGTACCGAACTTCTCCAGCGCCTTGTAGGACCCTTCGGGGTCGGGTGTGGTCACCCGGCGCCCTCCCCTGCTCTTGGTGAATGCGTCGACCAGCTTCTTCGCACTGGCCCCGTTCTGTGTCAGCACGTCGGCGGCTGCGCCGCCCTTGGCCGCGATGCCGATGAGCAGGTGTTCCGTGGAGAGGTACTCGTCGCCGAGCTCCTTGGCGCGCTCGGAGGCGTCGGCGATGACGGCGAGCAGTTCGCGGCCCGGCTGGGGCGGCGCGACCGTGGATCCCGTCACGCTGGGCAGCGCCGCGAGCGCCCGCTCGGCGCCCGCCCTGACCTGCGCCTGGTCGGCGTCGACCGCGGCGAGGAGGTCGGTGATGTTCTCGTTGTCCTGGCCCTCCAGAAGGGCGAGGAGCAGGTGGGCCGGGGTCAGATCCGGGTGGCCCCCGGACACGGCCCGGCTGCTTGCCGCGTTGATCGCGTCGCGGCTCCGGTTCGTCAGCTCGGCGTCCACGTGCCTGTTCTCCTCCATGTACTAGGGAAACTCACTGTGACTCGTCCAACGTGCACAAAGTTGAGTCTATTCCACTCAAGGCCGACCAGGGAAAGGGGCCGGTCCCCTCTGGGATAGGTTCCCGTTCATGGCCAAGCGCATCGACCTCGACGCCCCCGGATCCGCCTTTCTCAGCTTCTGGCGGGAACGGCATCTGTGCACGCTGACGACGCTGCGCGCGAACGGCACGCCGCATGTGGTCCCGGTCGGGGTGACGTACGACGCCGAGGCGCGGGTCGCCCGTGTCATCACGGGCAAGGGCACCAGGAAGGTCGCCCACGCCCTTGAGGGGTCGGGATTCGTCGCGGTGTGCCAGGTCGACGGCAGGCGCTGGGCGACGCTGGAGGGGCGGGCGACGGTGCGTACGGACCCGGAGCGTGTCGCGGACGCCGAGCGTCGCTATGCCGAGCGTTATGCGCGGGCGCCCCGGCCGAACCCGGACCGGGTGGTCATCGAGATAGCGGTGGACCGGGCCACGGCGAACGTTCCCGACGTCGCCTGATCCGCACGACCCCGTGGAACGGCCGCAGCGGCGCCACCGTGTTCAGGTACACGGTGACGCCGCTACAGGGGGGAAGCGCCTGCGCGATCTACAACGACGGGGGTATCGCGTCAGGCACTGCGGGGGGTGGCCGAGGTGCTGGCGTGGTGGGACTGCGAGCCGGCCTCCGAACGGGGGTCCGCCTCGCCGACCAGTTGGTGGTCCCGCTGGTCGAGGTTCACGAAAATCATCCCGTACCGGACGACCGTGCGTACCGGCTGTGGAGCGCCGCGCGGGCGGCGCAGGCAGCGGTAGGCCCTGATGTCGTCGCCCTCGCGGACCACGATGACGGGCTCTCCGAAGAGGGTGACCATGAGGGAGTCACCGGAGTTCGGAACCGCGGTCACGAGGTCGATGGTGTGCCAGCCGGAGCGGTAGGCGATCGCCATCTCCCGGCGTAATGACCGGTCGTCGGGCGGGGTGATCATTCGCCGCCGCCTCCGGTCACGGGAGCGACTCCCCACGCGACGTCGTCGGCGCCGGCCACGGTCGAGACGCTCTGCGTACCGACCTGATCAGAGCCCCAGGCGACATCGCCGGGCGTAGCGGCTCCGGCGGTGCCGAGCGCCAGCGCAACAGCCGCGACCGCCGCGCCGAGCACTGAGCGAAGCATTCTCTTACTCATGTCGGCTTCGTCCTTACTTGATGGCTTCTTCTCCCCCGCACCACAGACGATGACTCATTCGGGCACATGGAAACCACAGCGGCGATGCATCATGTTCCTGCACGTTCAGGACCCTGGGGGGTGGAGATTTGCCTAGAAGCAGCTCAAAAGCGACGCATCCTCATCCGGTCACTGAGCTGTGCCCGGAGGGGGAGCGCCTTTACGCCAGCGCGCTGAGCGCCGGCCGTGTCGCGCGCGCCGAGATCGAGTCAGCTCCCTGCCTGCTGGAATTCGCGCTCCTGCACCCGGATCCGGATGACGCGGACTGGCTCCGCCCGGTTCCGCCCTCGGTCGTACTGTCCCAGCGGTTACAGCCCATAGAGCGGGAGATCCACGACCGGCGGGAGCTGTCCGGCGAACTCACCGCCGCTTTCCAGCCGTTCATGGCCATCAGTGCCCAGATGCCCGCGACGACGCACGCCATCACGGTGCTGGAAGGCGGCGGCCGGATCAAGGCGGCGCTCGACAAGGCCATCGCGGAGAGCCGCACGGAGGTGCTGACCGTGCAGCCGGGCGGCGGTCGCAGCGAGCATCTGCTGATCGAGGCCCTGGAGCGCAGCCGGCCCCTCATCGAGCGCGGCATCTCGATGCGCACGCTGTATCAGCACACGGTCCGATACAGCCAGAACACCTTCGCGTACATGGACAAGATGGCGGGTGCCAGGGTAGAGATCAGGACGCTCGAGGAACTCATCGAGCGGCTCATCATCTGCGATCACGACGTAGCGTTCATCCCGGCCGAGGCCGGCAACAGCATGGCGCTCGAACTGCGCCACCCCGGCCTCGTCCAGTACCTGATCAATGTCTTCGACCACATGTGGCGGCGTGCCACCCCGCTGCAGGAAGACGTCTCCTACGAGTCGACTCCCGAAGGGATCACCGGTGTTCAGCGCTCCATCGCCACACTGCTCATCGAAGGGCATGTCGACGAGGCCATCGCCCGTCGGCTCGGCATGAACGTGCGCACCTGCCGCGCCCACATAGCGAAGATCGCCGCGGCTCTCGGCAGCGGCAGCCGGGCCCAGCTCGGCTATCTGATCGCCCGGTCCGGGATGCTGGAGCAGGATTCGTGACGGCCGAACCGCACACCGGACGCCAGGTGGATCCCCATGGCCACGGCGCGGAGGAGCTGTGCCAGGAGGGCTCGGAGCTGTACGCCCGTGCGCTGCGCGAGGGCCGCGTCCACAAGCGCGACACCGAACCGGCGCCGTGCCTGCTGCGCTTCGGCCTCCTCGTGCCCGCCGACGACGATCCGACGACCCTGCGACCGGTGGCCCCGGCGGTCGCGCTGCCGCGTCTTCTCGGTTCGTACGAGGAGGAGATCGTCCGGCAGCGGCGGCGCAGTTCGCGGCTCGCCGACCAGTTCGCGCCGCTGATCGCGCTGGAGACGCAGCGCGCCTCGGTGCCCAGTACGCCCATGTTCCGTGTCCTGATGGGGTTCCAGCGGATCAACGAGGCGATCGACGAGGCCGCGGGCGAGGCCTGTCTTGAGCTGCTGACCATCCAGCCGGGCGGCCGGCGGCCGCCGCGGGGGCTCGCCGCGGCGCTCCCCCGCGAGCAGGCCCTCCTCAGCGGCGGCGGCCGGATGCGCACGCTGTACCAGCACACGGCCCGGCACTCCCCCGCCGTCACGGCGCACTACGAGCAGCTCGTCGGCGACGTCCAGGTCCGCACGCTCGACGAGGTCACCGAGCGGCTCGTCATGCTGGACCGCACGGTCGCCTTCATCCCCGCGAACCCGGACCGCACGGTGGCCCTGGAGGTCCGCCACCCGGCGCTGATCACCTACCTGGCCACGACGTTCGAGCGCCTGTGGCAGCTGGCCACGCCGATGTTCCCGCAGGCGGCCGTCGAGGAGCTGACGGCGGACGGCGTGACGACGCGCCAGCGCACGATCGCGACGCTGCTCATCGAGGGCCACACGGACGCGGTGATCGCGGAGCGGCTCGGCATGAACATCCGCACGGTCCGCGTGCACATCGCGAAGCTGGCGGCGACGCTCGGCAGCGACAGCAGGGCCCAACTGGGCTATCTGATCGGCCAGTCGGGCATCCTGGAGGACGCGGACTAGGGCGTGCGGGCGGTCACTTCAATCCGGCCTCCGCGCACGCCTGTGCGTACCTCGGCGTGCAGATCTGCGACAACTTGAAGATCTTGTCCTTGACGACGGTGCTCTTGATGTTGTCCTTGGTGAGCGCGACGACGCTGACGCTCGCCGTCCTGATCTGCTTGTCGGTCGGGCTGTCGGTGCGGTCCATCGCCAGCGCCTCGAACTCGATGTCGCGGCCCTGCGAGATCCGTACGGCCATCTCGGCGGCGGTCTGCGCCTCGTCGGGGTACGGCTTGTAGACGCTCATGTACTGCTCGCCGCCGAGGATCCGCTGTACGGCGGCGAGTTCGGCGTCCTGCCCGGTGATCGGCGGCATCTCGCTGACACCGGCCTCCTTCAGGGCCGCGATCACGCCGCCCGCCATCCCGTCGTTGGCGACGTACACGCCCGCGATGTCGTCCACGCCGAGCGCGTTGATGGCCTGCTCCATGTTGGCCTTGGCGTTGGACGGCTTCCAGCCCTCGGTGTCGTACGACTTCGCGACGGTCACGGCGTTGCCGAGCTCCGCGCGGGCGGCGGCCTTGAACTGCGCGGCGTTGGGGTCGCTGGGCGAGCCGTTGATCATCACGACCTTGTCGCTCTTGGTGGCCTTGGCGCCACCGAGGGCGGAGATCAGCGCCTTGCCCTGGGTCTGGCCGACGAGCTCGTTGTCGAAGCCGACATAGGCGTCCACGGGCCCCTGCGCGAGCCGGTCGTACGCGATGACGTGGATCCCCGCGTTCTTCGCCTTGCGCACGGCCGGGGCGATGTCCTTGGCGTCCACGGCGTCGACGACGACCGTGTCGACCTTCGCGGCGATCATCTCCTGCATCTGCTCGCGCTGGAGCGCCGCGTTCCCCTTGGCGTTGGCGTAGACCAGCTCCCCCTGGCCGCCGGTCAGCTTCGCCACCTGACGCTCGAAGATGGGGTGGTCGAACTTCTCGTAGCGGGCGGTCTCCTTCTCCGGGAGCAGCAGACCGATCTTGACATCGTTGCCCTTGGTGGTGGACGCGCTGGGTCCGTTGTCGTCGCCCGGCAGCACACCACCGCAGGCCGAGAGCGAGACGACCAGGACGGATGCGGCGCCGGCCATGGCGGCGCAACGCATACGCGTGTTCATGTGCGGATACCTCCCTGACGTGGCCGCGACGGTGCGGCCGAGGTGGCTCGAAGCCAACTCGCCCGCCCATTGACCGTCAAGAGGTGAAGCCACACCGCAACGAAATCGGGTCCATTACTTCTTCACATGAAGCCGAAGACGGCGAATACCGGACACCTTCGCAAGGTACCCAAGACCTTCACAGGATCCTCAGGCCTGGAACTCCGTCAGATCGATCGCGTACAGGCTGTGACCCTCCACCCTGCCGGGCAGCGGCGTCATCCCCAGCTTGTGGAGAACTTTCTCCGAAGAGGTGTCGTTCTCCGCGGTGACCGCCACGACCCGGTCGATGCCCCGGTCCTGAACCGCGAACTCCAGCGTGGCCTGCGCCGCCTCCGAGGCGTACCCCTGGCCCCAGAACTGTCGCGCGAGCCGCCACTGGATGCCGATCTGCTCCGCCACCTGCGGCGGGGCGTCGGGAACGTACAGGCCGACGGCACCCGCCAGTTCGCCGGAGCCGAGGAGTTCCACGGCGAAGACCCCGAAGCCCTCGTCGTCCCACTCCTCCTCCCAGCGCTCGATGTCCTCGGCGGTCTCGTCGAGGGAACGCGGGGCGCCGTCGCCGATGCGGCTCATCACGGCCGGGTCGGCCTGGATCTCGGCGAGCGGGGCGAGGTCGTCGTCCGGCAGCCAGCGGCGCAGGAGGAGGCGGGGGGTGCGGATCTCGGTCATGGCTCCATCCTGCGGCATACGAAAGGGCCCCGGAGACAACGCCTCCGGGGCCCTTCACGCATGAGTGCCGGCTACTGCTCGGACGACCGCTTCGGCCGCCACACCACCAGCGCGCTCGTCTGCTGGACCTCCTGGTACGGGACCAGGTCCCGGCGGTACGAGGCGTGCACCGCCGCCTCGCGCTGCTGGATCGCGGAGGCCGCGCTGTCCACTGCCGAGGAGAGCTCGGCCACGCGGGACTGCAGCGCGGCGACCTGGTTCTCCAGCTCGATGATGCGCTTGATGCCGGCCAGATTGATGCCCTCGGCCTGCGACAACTGCTGCACCGCACGGAGCAGTTCGATGTCGCGGGCCGAGTAGCGCCTGCCTCGCCCGGCCGTGCGGTCGGGCGAGACCAGGCCGAGCCGGTCGTACTGGCGCAGGGTCTGTGGGTGCAGGCCGGACAGCTGTGCCGCCACCGAAATGACGTACACCGGCGTCTCGTCGGTCAGTTCGTACGGGTTGCTTCTCCGACGACCGGGCTGCCCGTCCATCACACTCACGCTCCCTTCGCGGCCTTGAACAGTTCTGCCCGCACGTCGGTGTCCTCAGTCGCCTTGCGGTACGACTCGAGCGCCGAACGGGCGTCCTCCGACAGGTCCTTGGGGACGTCCACCTCGACGGTCACCAGCAGGTCCCCGCGCGTGCCGTCCTTGCGGACGGCACCCTTGCCGCGGGCCCGCATCGTCCGCCCGTTCGGCGTGCCCTCGGGCAGCTTCAGGGTGACGGCGGGGCCGCCGAGCGTGGGCACCTTGACCTCGGCGCCGAGCGCCGCCTCGGTGAACGTCACCGGGACGGTGACGGTGAGGTTGTCGCCCTTGCGGCCGAAGACCGGGTGGGCGTCGACGTGCACGACGACGTACAGATCGCCCGCGGGGCCGCCCCGTTCACCGGGTGCGCCCTTGCCGCGGAGCCGGATGCGCTGGCCGTCGGAGACCCCCGCGGGGATCCTGACCTGCATGGTGCGCGAGGACTTCGCCCGCCCGCTGCCCTTGCAGGCATCGCACGGTGTCTCGGCGATCAGGCCGCGGCCCTTGCAGTCCACGCACGGGTCGGTGAGGGAGAAGCCGCCACCGCCGCCCCGCGAGACCTGTCCCGTACCGACGCAGGTCGGGCACACGCGCGGTGTGCCGTTCGCGTCGCCGGTGCCGGAGCACGCCTTGCAGGGGGCCTGGGAGGACATCCGCAGCGGGACCGTGGCCCCGTCCACCGCCTCGGTGAAGCTGAGCGTCACCTCGGACTCGATGTCCTGGCCCCGGCGCGGCTGCGTACGCGTACCCGCGCCCGCGCCGCCCCGGTTGAACAGGCCACCGAACACATCGCCGATGCCGCCGCCGAAGCCGCCCTGCCCCGCCTGGCCCTGGGCGCCGCCTCCGAAGAGGTCGCCCAGGTCGAAGTTGAACGAGCCGTTGCCGCCGGCGCCGCCGGGTCCCGGTCGGAACCCGCCGCTGCCGAACAGGGCGCGCGCCTCGTCGTACTCCTTGCGCTTCTTGGGGTCACCGAGGATGTCGTTCGCCTCGGAGATCTCCTTGAAGCGCTCCTCCGCCTTGTCGTTGCCCTTGTTGGCGTCGGGGTGGTTCTCGCGGGCGAGCTTGCGGTACGCCTTCTTGATCTCGGCGTCGGTGGCGTCCTTGGGGACGCCGAGGACCTTGTAGTAGTCCTTCTCGATGAAGTCCTTGGTGCTCATCGGCCTCGACGTCCCTCCTTACCCGTGTGTGTGACGTCAGCCCTCTTCCGGGCCACCGTTCTCCTTCTCGGCATCCTTGTCGGCTGCCTCGTCCGCCTTCGCGCCCGGCTGCGGCTCGGCCACGGCCACCCGCGCGGGGCGGATGGTGCGCTCGCCGATCCGGTAACCCGGCTGAAGGATCGCCACGCAGGTCGTCTCCGTGACGTCCGGCGCGTAGGAGTGCATCAGGGCCTCGTGCACGGTCGGGTCGAAGGGCTCGCCCTCCTTGCCGAACTGCTGAAGGCCCATCTTCGCGGCGACCGTCTCCAGGGATTCGGCCACCGACTTGAAGCCGCCGACGAGCTCGCCGTGCTCCCGGGCACGGCCGATGTCGTCGAGAACGGGAAGCAGCTCGGTCAGGAGGTTCGCGACAGCGACCTCCTTGACCGTGACGCGGTCCCGCTCCACACGGCGCCGGTAGTTCTGGTATTCGGCCTGCAGCCGCTGGAGGTCCGTGGTGCGCTCGTTGAGCGCGGTACGCACCTGGTCCAGCTGCGCGGTGAGGGCAACGTCCGATACGGAAGCTGAGTCCCCGGCCGGGGCCGCCCCCTCCTTGTCGGAGGGAGCGGCCTGCGGCTCGGCGTCGTCGGGGGTGGCGCCGGAGGGGACGTCAGGCTTCTCGTTCTCCTCGAAGCCCGGGGTCTCCTCCGTCACGCGGCACCGTCCTTGCGGTCCTTGTCCTCGTCGACGATCTCGGCGTCCACGACGTCGTCGTCGGCCTTGGCGTCACCCTGCGGGGCGTCGCCCTGCGGGGCCTCGGCGCCACCGGCGGCCTGGGCGTCGGCGTACATGGCCTGGCCCAGCTTCTGCGAGACGGCGGCGACCTTCTCGGTGGCGGTGCGGATCTCGGCCGAGTCCTCGCCCTTGAGCTTCTCCTTCAGCTCGGTGAGCGCCTCCTCGACCTCGGTCTTCACCTCGGCGGGAACCTTCTCCTCGTTGTCCTTGAGGAACTTCTCCGTCTGGTAGACGAGCTGCTCGCCCTGGTTGCGGGACTCGGCGGCCTCGCGGCGGGCGTGGTCCTCGTCCGCGTACTTCTCGGCCTCTTCGCGCATCCGGTTGACCTCGTCCTTCGGCAGCGAGGAGCCACCGGTGACGGTCATCTTCTGCTCCTTGCCCGTGCCGAGGTCCTTGGCCGTGACGTGCATGATGCCGTTGGCGTCGATGTCGAAGGCGACCTCGACCTGCGGGACACCGCGCGGGGCCGGCGGCAGACCGGTCAGCTCGAACATTCCGAGCTTCTTGTTGTACGCCGCGATCTCGCGCTCGCCCTGGTAGACCTGGATCTGCACCGACGGCTGGTTGTCCTCGGCCGTCGTGAAGATCTCGGAGCGCTTGGTCGGGATCGTGGTGTTGCGCTCGATGAGCTTCGTCATGATCCCTCCCTTGGTCTCGATACCGAGGGACAGCGGGGTCACGTCGAGGAGCAGGACGTCCTTGACCTCGCCCTTGAGGACACCGGCCTGGAGCGCGGCGCCGATGGCGACGACCTCGTCCGGGTTGACGCCCTTGTTGGCCTCGTTGCCCGCGGTCAGTTCCTTGACCAGCTCGGCGACGGCCGGCATACGGGTCGAACCACCGACGAGAACGACGTGGTCGATCTCGGAGAGGTTGATGCCCGCGTCCTTGATGACGTTGTGGAACGGCGTCTTGCAGCGCTCCAGAAGGTCCGACGTGAGCTGCTGGAACTGGGCGCGCGTGAGCTTCTCGTCCAGGTGCAGCGGGCCCTCGGCGGACGCCGTGATGTACGGCAGGTTGATCGTGGTCTCCGTGGAGGAGGACAGCTCGATCTTCGCCTTCTCGGCGGCCTCGCGCAGGCGCTGCAGCGCCATCTTGTCCTTGCCCAGGTCCACGCCGTGGCCGTTGTTGAACTGCTTGACCAGGTAGTCGACGACGCGCTGGTCCCAGTCGTCACCGCCGAGCTGGTTGTCGCCGTTCGTGGCCTTCACCTCGACGACGCCGTCGCCGATCTCCAGGAGCGAGACGTCGAAGGTGCCGCCACCGAGGTCGAAGACCAGGATGGTCTGGTCGTCCTTGTCCAGGCCGTAGGCCAGGGCCGCGGACGTCGGCTCGTTGACGATGCGCAGGACGTTCATGCCCGCGATCTCGCCGGCTTCCTTCGTCGCCTGCCGCTCGGAGTCGTTGAAGTAGGCCGGGACGGTGATGACCGCGTCCGTGACCTTCTCGCCGAGGTAGGACTCCGCGTCGCGCTTCAGCTTCTGCAGGATGAACGCGGAGATCTGCTGCGGGTTGAAGTCCTTCCCGTCCAGGTCGATCTTCCAGTCGGTGCCCATGTGGCGCTTCACCGAGCGGATGGTCCGGTCCACGTTCGTGACCGCCTGGCGCTTCGCAACCTCGCCGACCAGCACTTCGCCGTTCTTCGCGAAAGCGACGACGGACGGCGTGGTCCTGGCGCCCTCGGCGTTCGCGATGACGGTGGGCTCACCGCCCTCCAGAACGCTGACGACGGAGTTAGTCGTGCCCAGGTCGATGCCGACCGCACGTGCCATTTCGATTCCTCCAGCTACCTACTTGAGTGGAACTGACTCAAGACTGCAACACCCGCCCCCTCGGCGTCAACAGACCTGAGTCCCGCCCACTCAAGTTTTATCCTGCCCTTATCGGCAAACCACTGGAGGCAAGCCTCTGACCTGGGATTTCATAAAGCTCCAGGGGCTCGTACGGAGCTGATTACGCTACGAGCGAGGCGTAGAGGCACTCGGTGCGCTCGGTCCACACGGCTTCCCCGTACCGCTTCGCGTACACCGCGCGGCAGTGCTCCCGCAGCGTCGGGAAGATCTTGGCGGCCACGTCGAGCGCGTCGGGAAGGTGCGCGTCCAGGGTGGTGACCGTGCCCGTGCCCTCGGACCGTACGGCACGCGGCACCGCCGACGCCCCGGCCCCCTCGAAGGCCAGCACCGGCAGCCCCGCCGCGAGCGCCTCCGCGTACACGAGCGGCACCACCCCGCGCGCCCCCCGCCCCGGCAGCACGATCCCCCGGTACCCCCCGAACGCCCGCCTCAGCGCCCCCCGCCCCACGGCCCCGCACATCCGCACCGACGCGGGCGCCGCCGCCCGGCACCGCCCCTCCAGCGGCCCGGCCCCGACCACGTCGAGCCGCTCACCCGCGGGCCAGCGGCGGAGCAGTTCGAGCACACCCCGCTCCGGCGCGAGCGGGGCGACGCACACCCAGGCGTCCCCTGCCCCGCCGGCCTCGACCTCGGGCCCGGGCTCCGGTTCCGATCCCGGTTCCACGACGGTGGGCACGAAGTCGGGCACCACGTCGAGGCGTTCCCGGGGCAGCCCGGCGCGCGCGCACGCGTCCCGGCTCGCCTCCGAGAGGACCACGAGGCGGTCGGCCCGCCGCAGCAGCGGGTCCTGCCGCAGCCCGCCGCGCGCCGCCCACGGGAACTGCAGCGCGGCGAACCGGGAGCCGCGGTGGGGCCCGTGCCGCAGGGTGGCGACCACCGGGCCCGTCCACTCGGTGACCCAGGCGCGGCCGAAGGCGGGGTACAGGTTGTGGACGTGCACGACATCCGGGCCGAACGCGCGCAGGGCGGCGAGGGGGCCGCGGCCGCGCCCGTTCACCGAGACGAGGCGCACCTCGTGTCCGGCGCGGGTGAGCGCGGCGATCTGGTCGAGGACGGCCTCGTCCTCGCCGCCCGGTGCGCCGAAACCGTGGACGACGGCGATCCTCATGGTCAGACCCTGGCCGCGGCGGTCGTGACCACGCCGAACGCGCCGCCCGCGTCGACGAGGGCCGCGTCCACGATGTCGAGAAGCCCCAACGTCGGCTCCCAGCCGGTGAGTTCACGCAGGGGCCCGACGTCCGGATCGCGCACCCCCTCGCACTCCTCCCCGCACACCTCCTCGCACACCTCCTCGTACGGGACGAAGAGGAGCGGGGAGGGGGAGCCGGAGCGTTCCACGATGACGCCTGCCAGGTCGGCGACGGCCGTCTCCTGTGCGCCGCAGACGTCGAAGGCGCGGCCGGCCGCGGCCGGCTCGGCGAGCAGCCTCAGCAGCGCGTCGACGGTGTCGGCGACGTGCGTGAAGCGGAGCCGCCGGGTGCCGTCGCCGTGGATGGTGAGCGGCAGGCCCGAGACCGCCTGTCCGGCGAGGCGCGGAACGACGGCGCCACGCGCGGGCGACTGGCGCGGCCCGACGGTGTCGTACAGCCGGACCACGGTCACGTTCGCGTCGCAGGCCTCGTCGGCGGAGGCGGTGAGCAGGCGGCGGCCGTGTTGCCGGGCGGCCTCGACGACGGGGTGCTCGCCCGCCGTGGCCAGGTGGACCACCGCGTCGCAGCGGCCCGCGAGTTCGGCGACGAGCCGGGCGTCGAGGGCCGAGCCGCGCACGAAGCGGAGCCGGGGGCTGGGCCAGGCGGCGGCGAGGTTGGCGCGGTCGCCTGTGGACAGGTCGTCGAGGACGACGACGGTGTGTCCTTCGGCGAGCAGTGCGTCGGTGAGGTGCGAGCCGATGAAGCCCGCGCCACCGGTGACCAGGTATGTCAGAGGTGCGGTCGTGGAGGGTGCGGTCGTCAACGGTGCGCTCATCCCCATAAGTTATTCCGTAATGTCCAAATATGGGGTGAATAACACGATCCGCTTTGGGGCCCTGCGGTGATCCACACAGGGGAACCTGCGCGACACAGATCACCAGCCTGGCGACTACATTGCGCACAGGTAAGTGGGTAGTCTCGGACAGACAACCTAAGTTACCGCTTAGTAACGCAGGCCCGAGGAGCCCCCAAATGCAACTCGCCGCGATCATCGTGTCGCTGGCCCTGATCGTCGTCGGCGTGGCTCTGTTCGCCCGAGCCATCGCGCAGATCTACCGCTACGTGCGGCTCGGCCAGAACGTCCCAGCGGGGACGCGTACCGACGAACCCGTCCAGCGCACCGTCACCGTGGCCAAGGAGTTCCTCGGCCACACCCGCATGAACAAGTGGGGGATCGTCGGCTTCGCGCACTGGTTCGTCGCCGTCGGCTTCTTCTCGCTGATCCTGACGATCGTGAACGCCATCGGCCAGCTGTTCCAGGCCGACTGGCTGCTGCCGATCATCGGCGAGTGGGCGCCGTACAACATCTTCGTCGAGTTCATCGGCCTGATGACGTCGCTGGGCATCCTCACGCTGATCGTGATCCGCCAGCTGTCGAAGCCGAACAAGGCGGGCCGCAAGTCCCGCTTCGCCGGATCGAACTTCGGCCAGGCGTACTTCGTCGAGGCCGTCATCCTGATCATCGGCGTCTGCATCCTGACGCTGCACGCCCTCGAAGCGACGATGCACGGGCTCGACCACTACGAGGCGTCGTTCTTCGTCACGTACCCGCTGGTCCTGGCTTTCAAGGGGCTGAGCCTCGGCGCGCTGCAGAACATCGTGTACTTCACCGCCATGGTGAAGATCGCGACCTCGTTCATCTGGATGATCACGGTCGCCCTGAAGACCGACATGGGCGTGGCCTGGCACCGCTTCCTGGCCTTCCCCAACATCTGGTTCAAGCGCGAGGCCGACGGCGACGTCGCGCTCGGCGCGCTCGCGCCGATGACGTCCAAGGGCGAGCCGATCGACTTCGAGGACCCGGGCGAGGACGACGTCTACGGCGTCTCCCAGGTCGAGCACTTCTCCTGGAAGGGCCTGCTCGACTTCTCCACCTGCACCGAGTGCGGCCGCTGCCAGTCGCAGTGCCCCGCCTGGAACACCGGAAAGCCGCTCTCCCCGAAGCTGCTCATCATGTCGCTGCGCGACCACGCGCACGCCAAGGCCCCCTACCTGCTCGCCGGTGGCGGCAAGGACATGGAGGGCAACGAGCAGGCCACCGAGGAGCAGCTCAAGGACGTCCCGGCCGCCGCCCTCGCGGAGGCCGAGCGCCCGCTGATCGGCACGGTCGAGGAGAACGGCGTCATCGACCCGGACGTCCTGTGGTCCTGCACCACCTGCGGCGCCTGCGTCGAGCAGTGCCCGGTCGACATCGAGCACATCGACCACATCGTCGACATGCGCCGCTACCAGGTGATGATCGAGTCCGCGTTCCCGTCCGAGGCGGGCACGATGCTCAAGAACCTGGAGAAGAAGGGCAACCCCTGGGGCCTGGCGAAGAAGCAGCGCCTGGAGTGGCTCAAGGAGCTCGACTTCGAGGTCCCGGTCGTCGGCAAGGACATCGAGGACCTCACCGAGGTCGAGTACCTCTACTGGGTCGGCTGCGCCGGCTCCCTCGAGGACCGCGCGAAGAAGACCACCAAGGCCTTCGCCGAGCTCCTCAACATCGCGGGCGTCAAGTTCGCGATCATGGGCGGCGACGAGAAGTGCACCGGTGACTCCGCCCGCCGCCTCGGCAACGAGCCGCTGTTCCAGCAGCTCGGCCAGGAGAACGTCATGTCGCTGAACATGGCCTTCGGCGAGGAGTACGACGACGACGGCAAGGTCACCGAGGAGTCCAAGAAGCCCCGGACCGCCAAGAAGATCGTCGCGACCTGCCCGCACTGCCTCAACACGATCGGCAAGGAGTACCCGCAGATCGGCGGGGATTACGAGGTAATCCACCACACGCAGCTGCTCCAGCACCTCGTCGACGAGGGCAAACTGACGCCGGTCACGCCGGTCGAGGGCATCATCACGTACCACGACCCGTGCTACCTGGGCCGTCACAACAAGATCTACTCCCCGCCGCGCGAGATCATCGCCAGCGTCCCGGGCATCCGCAACGAAGAGATGCACCGCCACAAGGAACGCGGCTTCTGCTGCGGCGCCGGTGGCGCGCGGATGTGGATGGAGGAGCGGATCGGCAAGCGCATCAACAACGAGCGTGTCGACGAGGCGCTGAGCGTGAACCCGGACATCGTCTCCACCGCCTGCCCGTTCTGCCTCGTCATGCTGACCGACTCGGTCAACGGCAAGAAGAACGACGGCAAGGCCAAGGAGTCCGTCACGGTCGTCGACGTCGCCCAGCTGCTGCTCGACTCCGTCAGGACGCCGGTCGACCCGGCGGGCGAGGCGGAGACCGAGGACGCGCCGGAGCCCGAGCCGGTGAAGTAACCGGCCGCGTACGTCACTTGAGGGCACCCCGTCACGACGGGGTGCCCTCTTCTTTTGTTCCGTCCCGTACAACCCTTCCGACCTATCCCGTGTCAAAGGGTGCGCCGGACAAGGAACGGGCCCTTTCCGGCCATCCCCCCGCGCTGCCCGGCCTTCCTTCGACCAAGGAGCCGCACGTGCGCAAGAACCGTTCGGCCGCCCTCGCCGCGGCCTCGTTCCTTCTTCTCACCGGTACGTTCATCGCCGCCGCCCCGTCCGCGTACGCGGGCACACCCGGTGGCACCCGCGCCAACGACCGCAACACCGATTTCAACGGCGACGGCTACGACGACGTGCTCGTCGGCGCCCCCGGGGCCACCGTCGGCGGGCACGCCGGGGCCGGGATCGTCACCGTCCAGTACGGCGCCGCGAGCGGCATGGGGACATCCCGCTCCGCCGTCCTCAGCCAGAGCACGACCGGGGTGCCCGGCGCCGCCGAGAAGGGCGACGCATTCGGACAGGCCGTCGCCACCGGGGACCTCGACGGCGACGGCTACGACGACGCGATCGTCGGCTCGCCCGGCGAGGACCTGGGCACCGTGACCGACTCGGGCGGTGGCGTCGTCCTGTGGGGCACGCCCAAGGGCCTGACCGGCAGCGCCAGTACCGGACTTGAGGCCGACGAGCCCGCCACCGGCGGCAAGTTCGGCTCGGCGCTCGCCGCCGCCCGGTTCACCGACGGCGGCGACGGCGACCTGCTCGCCGTCCTCGACTCGGTCGGCCTCGCGATCTTCCGCTACGAGGCCGCTCCCGCCGCCAGATCCACCACCGGCGCGGCGGCGAAGAACCTGGTCCGCGACTCCCGGACCGACTTCGCCCCCAAGGCACCGAAGGCCAAGGCACCCCAGGGCAAGGCGCCGACGGCCACCGCACGGGCCGCCACCCTGGCCGCGCCGACCGGGATCCAGCCCACGTCCCTGACCACCGGCGACTACGACGCCAACGGCTTCGCCGACCTCGTCGTCTCCGGCACCTCGGTCGGCGACGAGTCCGGTGACGGCTGGTCGTACGTCATCCCCGGCACCGCCTCCGACGCCGAACCGCTGCCGAACCTCACGGTGCGCGGCGGCCCGGTCGCCGCCTCCGGAGACGTCAACGGCGACGGCAAGGACGACCTCGTCACCGGTGAGCCGAACAGCCCCGACGACGGAGGCCCCTGGACGACCGGCGGCATGGTCGGCGTCCACTACGGCTCGGACACAGGCCCCAGCGGCGAACCGCAGTGGTGGACGCAGGACTCCGACGGCGTGCCCGGCACCGCCGAGAAGGGCGACGGCTGGGGCGGCGACCTGTCGGTCGGCGACACGAACGGCGACGGATTCGCCGACGTCGCGATCGGCGCGCCCGGCGAGGACATCGGGACGGTCGCCGACGCGGGCGCCATCACCGTGATGCGAGGAACGAGCCTCGGCCTGCGGACCAGCGACGTACGGGACTTCAACCAGAACTCGGCGGACGTCCCCGGCGCGGCCGAGAAGGGCGACAAGTTCGGCGGCCAGGTCTCCTTCACCGACCCGAACGACGACGGACGGTTCGGCCTCCTCGCGGCGGCGCCCGGCGAGAACACCAACGACGGTGTGGTGTGGGTGTTCTCCGCGGGATCCGGTGGGATCACGGCGGCCGGCTCCTGGACGTACGGGGCGGGCGCCCTGTCCGGTCCGTCCCTGGACGCACGGTTCGGGGCCGCGATCGACGAGTGACCGAGGCGTCTTCGAGCGTCTTCGTACAACCATTCACCGGCCCCCAGCCGTCACACCAGCGGACCCACCGAGTACAACTGCCCCACCCAACGCTGGAGTTGACGTGCGCCTCAAGAAAATCGCCATGGTCGCCGGGGTGGCCGCCCTGACCGCGGGCGGCCTCACCCTCCCCCTCGCGGGGACCGCGTCCGCCGCGACGACCCTCAAGGACGACTTCAACGGCGACGGCTACCGCGACCTCGCCATCGGCACGCCGGGAGCCAACGCCGTGACGGTGACGTTCGGTTCGGCGTCCGGCGTGAGCGGCGGCAAGGCCGTGACGATCACACAGGAGACCTCCGGGATACCCGGAGTCACCGAGAAGGAGGACGAGTTCGGCGAGAACGTCACCAGCGGTGACGTCGACGGCGACGGATACGCCGACCTGATCGTCGGCGCCCCCGGCGAGCAGGTCACCGACTGGGCGAGCGGCTCACTGAACGTGGTGTGGGGCGGCGCGAACGGCTTCACCAAGGGCGCCACCGTCTACCACGCACCCTCCGCCGACGACGAACGCTTCGGCGAGAGCGCCGTCCTCGTCGACCTCGACGGCGACGACCACGCCCAGCTCGCCGTCGTCAGCGCCAAGAAGTTCTGGTGGTACTCGGACTCCAACAAGCCCGAGGACGCCTACGCGCCGGAGGTCGAGTTCGTACCGGCCGACGTGACCCTCGAAGGCCTCACCGCCGACCAGTTCCGCAAGCCCGGCGTCGGCGAGACCTACACCTACGTCCTCTACGGCAAGCACGCCGACGGCAGCCCCTACACGGGCTGGGTCAACGGCGGGCCCGGTGACATCGGCTACTACTCCGGGCGGATCGACGGGCAGTACGCCGGCGCCACCACCGGGGCCGCCGCCACCGGCGACGTGAACTGCGACGGCTACCCCGACCTCGTCACCGGCCAGGCCGACGACAACTCCATCTGGGTGTTCTACGGCGGATCCACCATCTTCACCGACGAGATGGAGGGCATGGACAAGGTCACCCAGGACAGCGCCGGGATCCCGGGAGCGACGGAGGCCGAGGACCGGTTCGGCGCCTCCGTCGCCGTCGGTGACGCGGACGGCGACGGCTGCGCCGAGGTCGCGGTCGGCGCGCCCGGCGAGACCGTGGACGGCGTCAAGGGCACCGGCTCGGTCGTCGTCCTCAAGGGCGGCGAGGGCTACATCGACGCGGGCCGCTCCTACCACCAGGAGACCAGCGGGGTGCCCGGCGTCGCCGAGACCGGCGACCGCTTCGGCTCCACCGTCCGCCTCAAGGACATCAACGGAGGCGGCCGCGCCGACCTGTCCGTCGCCGCGTCCGGCGAGGACATCGGCTCGGCCGCGGACGCGGGCGCCGTCACGGTGCTGCGAGGCTCCTCGCCGTACCCGACGACGACGGGCGCGACGTCGTTCAACGGCTCGGACTTCGGCCTCCCCGGCGCGGGCATCGCGTTCGGTACGTCCCTGCGCTGACGGCCCCGTCCCCGCCCCTGCCATCATGTGGACGTAGTCAACTCATGGGACGGGCGGGGGCGTTGTTGATGCCGGATCACATACGAAGAAGCGGCGGGGTGCTGTGCGCCGTACTGCTCGCCGCCACGCTCACGGCATGCGGCAGCCACGACGACGGCGCCGGCCGCCGCCCCACGACCGTGGCGGGCAAGCAGCACCGGAGCGCGCCGCTGCCGATCCCGCGCGGCAAGGGCAGCAAGCTCCCCACCGACTTCAACGGTGACGGCGCCCCCGACCTCGTCCTCGACGACCTCGCGCACGACGGGCTCGGCGACGACCCCGGCATCGGCGTCGTCTACGGCAAGAAGGGCCACGGACTCGTCGCCGGGACCCGGCAGTTGCTCACCCCGGCGAAGTACGCGGCGCGGACCAAGGGGCGGGCCCCGGCGACGTTCGCCTCGGAGGCGAGCTGCGACCTCGACCGGGACGGATACGCCGACCTCGTGGTGTCGACGGACCCGCCGTACGACGGCCAGGGCATGCCGCCGGTCCCGCTCCAGATCCTCTTCGGCTCACCCACCGGGATCGCAGGCAAGGGCGTCACGCTGAAGATCCCCGCGCGGGCCAGGGTCGGCAACGAGTGGCCCGACCAGCCGGTGTGCGGGGACTTCGACGGCAACGGCAGGAACGACCTGGTGGTGCACGCCAGCGGGGGCCGGCTCAGCGTGCTGCCCGGCCCGTTCACCCGCGCCGGCGCCCCGCGCGGCACCACCCGCATCGCGCAGGCCTCCGGGAACGTGCCGACAGGACCCGCCGCCGACCTGAACGGCGACGGCGCCGACGACGTCCTGGTCCGCGCCCACGCGGGCACGGCACGCGCCACGGTCGCCCTCGGCGGCCGCGGCGGCTTCACGAAGGGCGCCACGTACTCCTCCGGCACGGCGGCCGTGGCCGGGCGCTTCGGGGTGGCGGTGCTCGGCAAGGACGGACTCCGCCTGGGCGGGCGCACGCTCGACGTCACCGGGGACCGGCTGCTGCCGGCCGGCCGCGGCCTACTCGTCTCCGACGCCGACACCACGTACCTGATCCACGCGGGCACATCCCACCGCCTCCCGGCGAAGGGCCACGCCATCGCCGCGGCGGACTACGACGGCGACGGCCGCATCGACGCGGCCCTCCAGTCGACCGCCCCCGACCGACTGACCATCGTCCCCGGCTCCACGAAGGAACCCCGCCAACCCTCCTTCACCACCCGCGTCTTCACCGACTGACTCGAGAAAACAAACCCGACCGCTTCCCCGTACAACCCTCCTGCCCCACCAACGGTCTCCTGTTAGCCGAACGCAGGGTCATGCCCCGGGCAATTCCCGGCCAACGACCGGCGAACGGCACCCCGTTGACGGGACACCCGCCAGGCGTCCCCTTCCCGCAGGAGCCAACCGAATGGCCAAGCACAGCCGTACCCCCGCCCCGTCCCGGACCCGCGTCCGCCTCGCCGTGGCCACCGCCACGGCCGCTGCCCTGACGGGCGGGCTCTTCGTCGCCACGGCGGGGACCGCGACCGCGGCCACCCCCGGCGTCGCCGCCTCCGATGCCGACTTCAACGGCGACGGCGCGGCCGACGTCGCCACGTCCGCGCCGCTCGCCTACGTGTCCGGGCACTCCGGCGCCGGACAGGTCAGCGTCCTGTACGGCGGCGGCAAGCACACCACCATCAGCCAGAACTCCACCGGCGTGCCCGGCACGGCCGAGGCGGGCGACACCTTCGGCGCCGCCACCGCCTACGGCGACTTCAACAGCGACGGCTACGACGACCTGGTCGTCGGCGCGCCCGGCGAGGACGTCGGCACCGACAAGGACGGCGGCACCGCGGTCATCCTGTGGGGCTCCGCGGGCGGCCTGAACGGCGGCAAGAGCGGCAAGACGCTCACCGACCCGCGCCCCACGAAGCACGACGCGTTCGGCGCCCGCCTGACGGCAGGCGACTACTTCGACGCCGGCACGGACGACATCATCGTGGCCACACCGAACTCGTCCACCATGGACCGGATCGCGATGGGCGGCGACCAGAGCTGGTCGACCCTGAGCGCACCCGTGCAGAGCGGCTCCGACGGCGTGGGCATCCACAACCTGCACACCGGCGACGTCAACGGCGACGGCCTGGACGACCTGCTCGTCAACGGCTACGAAGCCGACTCCGACATGGGCTGGAACGCCAACTACTACCTGCCGGGCGGCAGCGGCTTCAGGACCGGCGAGGGCGCCGTCAAGCTGCCCGCCGGTGTGATCACGGACATCGGCGACGTCGACAGCGACGGCTACGGCGACGTCGTCATCGGCCTGGAGTGGGACACCGACTCCGGCGTCCCCGGCGCCCAGCTGGGCGGCGCCGTCAAGATCGCCCACGGCTCCGCCAACGGCCCGGTCGCCTCCACCGTCCAGACCATCGACCAGGACACCTCCGGCGTCCCCGGCGGCGGCGAGACCGGCGACGACTTCGGCGGCGAGCTCGACCTCGGCGACATCAACGGCGACGGCCACCTCGACCTCGTCGTCGGCTCCGTCGGCGAGAACCTGGGCGGCGTCGCGGACGCCGGCGCGATCACCGTCCTGTACGGCGCGGCCGACGGCTCCGGCATCACCGGCGCGGGCGCCAAGCTCTACAGCCAGAACACCCCGGGCGTCCCCAACTCCGATGAGACGAACGACAACTTCGGCTCCGACGTCCACATCGACGACATCGACGACGACGGCCGCGGCGACGTGATCGTGGGCGCTCTGGGCGAGAACGGCGGCAACGGCGCGGTCTACGCCCTGAACTCCAAGGCCGACGACACCCTCTCCGGCTCCGCCGGCACCTACGTCTCGACGCTCGGCATCTCCGGCTCCGGCACCCCGCTGCTCGGCGCCAACTTCGCCGACTGACCTTCCCGTCGGGCGCGTCCCCTAGGGGATGTCACAGCTCAGCCGCAATGCCGGGCCCGAACCCCGGGCCCGGCATCGCGTGCACGGAAACCAGGTACGTTCGAGTACGTGGCTGGATTCAGGAACGGACGCGGCCGGGACAACCGCGAAGCGCCGCAGGGGCACCCTCCGTACGGGCCCCCTCAGCAGCAGCAACACGCGTACGGGCAGCAGCAACAGCAACGACAGCAGTGGCCGCAGCCGAACGGCGGGCACGGGGGACACGGCGGGCACGGCGGGCACGGCGAGCCGGAGTACTTCGGCGATCCCAACGCGCCCCGCGCCCACGACCCGTACGCGGCGAACAACCCCGGTCACACCCAGGCGTTCTCGGTGAACCCCGGCGACGACCCGTACGCGTACGGCCAGGGCGCCACGTACCAGGCGGGCGCGTCCGCCCCGGCCGGACCGGTCGGCCCCCGCCTGCACTGGAAGCCGCTGCTCTCCGGCATCTTCCTGCGCCCCTCGGCGACGTATCTCCAGATGCGCGACTACGCGATGTGGGGCCCGGCCCTCATCGTCACGTTCCTCTACGGACTCCTGGCGATCTTCGGCTTCGACGGCGCCCGCGAGGACGTCATCAACGCCACGATGTCCTCGGCGATCCCCTACGTCCTGACGACCGGCATCGCGATCACGATCAGCTTCTTCGTCCTCGGCGTGGTCACCCACACCCTGGCCCGCCAGCTCGGCGGCGACGGCGCCTGGCAGCCCACGGTCGGCCTGTCCATGCTGATCGCCTCCCTCACCGACACCCCGCGCCTGGTCTTCGGCATGTTCCTCGGCGGCGACGCGATGTTCGTGCAGATCATCGGCTGGGCGACGTGGATCGTGGCGGGCGCCCTGCTGACCACGATGGTCTCCAAGTCCCACGACCTGCCCTGGCCGAAGGCGCTCGCGGCCTCGGCGATCCAGCTGATCGCACTCCTCTCGATCATCAAGCTGGGCACGTTCTAGAACTTTCCGGCGAGAACCTGCCGGCACACGAAATGAGGGGCCCCGCGGGGCCCCTCATTTTCGTACGTCCGTCTCCCGCGCTCAGGCGTCGAGCACCTGTCCTGCGCGCTTCGCGACCGGCGGCTCAACACTCCACGGGAAGTTGATCCACTCATCCGTCCGCTTCCACACGTACTCGCACTTCACGAGCGAGTGGGACTTCTCATAGATCACGGCGGACCGGACCTCGGCGACGGTGTCGAGGCAGAAGTCGTGCACCAGCTTCAACGTCTTGCCGGTGTCCGCGACGTCGTCGGTGATGAGGACCTTCTTGTTGGAGAAGTCGATGGCGTTCGGCACCGGCGCCAGCATGACCGGCATCTCCAGCGTCGTGCCCACACCGGTATAGAACTCGACGTTGACCAGGTTCAGGTTCTTGACGTCCAGCGCGTACCCGAGCCCACCCGCGACGAAGACACCGCCACGCGCGATCGACAGGATGATGTCGGGCTCGTACCCGTCACCGGCGATGGTCTCCGCGAGCTCGCGGATCGCGACCCCGAACTTCTCGTACGTAAGGTTCTCGCGTACGTCACTCATATCGCTGCTGCTCACACCTGGGTCCGATGGAAATTGAGGAAGGAACGGGAGGCGGTCGGCCCGCGCTGTCCCTGGTAACGCGAACCGTAGCGCTCGCTCCCGTACGGGAACTCGGCGGGTGAGGACAGCCGGAACATGCACAGCTGCCCGATCTTCATGCCGGGCCACAGCTTGATGGGGAGCGTCGCGAGGTTCGAGAGCTCCAGCGTCACGTGGCCGCTGAAGCCCGGGTCGATGAACCCGGCCGTCGAGTGCGTGACGAGCCCGAGCCGCCCGAGCGAGCTCTTCCCTTCGAGCCGCGAGGCGAGGTCGTCGGGAAGGCTGATGACCTCGTACGTCGACGCGAGCACGAACTCACCGGGGTGCAGGATGAACGGCTCGTCGCCCTCCGGCTCCACGCACCGCGTCAGGTCGCTCTGCTCGACGCTCGGGTCGATGTGCGGGTACTTGTGGTTCTCGAACACCCGGAAGTAGCGGTCGAGACGTACGTCGATGCTCGACGGCTGCACCATGGATTCGTCGTAAGGATCGATCCGGACCCGCCCGGCGTCGATCTCGGCCCGGATGTCCTTGTCTGAGAGAAGCACGTAGCGAGGATACGCAGTGGGCGCGGGCCCGCCACAATCGGCGGGGCCCGCGCCCACTGTCACTGGTGCCGCTTACCGCTCGTCCGGTCCCACAGGAACGGCGTGCCGAAGTCGCGCGCACCGCGGACACCGAATAAGCCGGCTGGGACCGAGGCGGTCCGCCTGCTGCATCGGGAACGAAGCGGTGCTGAACACGTGCCCTTCGGCACATCGGACGACGGTGCGATCCATCGAGTCCATCAAGTCCCGGAGTCCCTTCCCCACGGAGCCATTGGGCCAGTTTCCTGACCGACGACGGAAAGCAACATTACGGGATGAAAGGGACGCCAATCCAGGCGGCACCCCGACGTGAATCGTCTTCGGCCGGACTCCCCACCGTACGCTCCAACTCCCTTCACCCGCAGTCACTTCCATCCCCCACAACGCAGCCGGGCCCCGGAGGCTTCAGCGCCCGGGGCCCGGCATGGGGTACAGTGTCGCCAGTACGGATCGCCTCAACGGCCGTACCGCGCGGGTGTAGTTTAATGGTAGAACATAAGCTTCCCAAGCTTAGAGCGCGAGTTCGATTCTCGTCACCCGCTCCAACGCTAAGGCCCAGGTCAGAGACCCGGGCCTTTTTGCTGTGCGGATTCGCTCAGTCGTCGCGTGCCACATCCGTGCCAGAAGCTTGATCATCCGGCTTCCGTGCCACAGCCTTGCGAGCCCGCCGAACGCTCCGGTCGAGCATGCCCGCGACCTCCTGTTGCCGCCCCTCTTCCGAGTGCTGATAGATCATCGCGGCCTTCTCCGAGGACTGCCCGGCACGCACCATCGTGTCTTTCAGCGTGGCGCCGGATCGGGTCGACAGGGTGTGCCCGGTGTGGCGCAGGTCGTAGAAGCGGAAGTGCTCCGGCAGGCCGACGGTTGTCCGGGCCTTGCGCCAGTGCCGGCCGAAGGTGCTCCGGCGGAAGGCGGCCCCTCGCTCACCGACGAAGACGAGACCATCGGCCCCTTCTTCGGCGTACGACTCAAGGTGCCACCGCAGCTCACGTTCCAGGAACGCGGGCAGGTAGATCGTGCGCATGCCAGCGTCCGACTTGGTCTCGCCGGGCGCACGGCGGCCGTTGACCCGCTCCGGTTCGGCGACACGCACCGTAATCTTCAGCGCGTCGAGATCAACGTCACGGCGACGAAGTCCCGCCAGTTCCTCGGGCCGGGTCGGGCCGTAGGCACCGAGGTAGACCATCAGACGCCAGCGCATCCCGACCGCTTCAGCGAGGGCGTCGACCTGGGCAACGGTGGCCGTGGGACGCTCCGCCGCCTTCTCCGCACCGGCACCCTTGATCCGACACGGGTTGCGCCTGATCAGCTCGTCGTCGACCGCCGTTTCCATGATTCCCTTCAGCAGCCGGTATGCCTTGGCCGTGACGACCTTGGAGCCGGTAGCGAGCTGGTCCGTGCGCCAGGACCGGACGCGCGGCGCGGTGATCTCGTCGAGGTCGTCCTCACCGAAGGTCGGCAAGAGGTGCTTGTCGAGCAGCCGCCGGTACAGGTCCACGGTGAGCACGCTGAGTTCGCGATCCTTCAGCCACGTGTCGGCGTACGCCTGGAAGCTGACCCCGCCCGCATCGGGATCGGTCCAGTCGCCCCGCCTGATCTCGGTCTGCTTCTCGGCCAACCAGTCGTCAGCATCGTTCGAGGTCTCGAAGGTGTACGGCGCCGGGCGCATCACGCCGTCAGGCCCCGGATAGCGCGCCTGGTAACGCCCCGAGGGGAGTTTCCGGATCGCTCCGAACCGGCGCCGCCTGCCCCTGTCGTTCGCCATCAGGCAGCCCTCCCGTACCGAGCGCGGGAACGCTTGCGAGGCTCGACCGTGTGGGCGGAGATGTACTCACGCACGGAGCTCTCGGGGATGCGGACGTGGCGGCCGACCTTCACGTACGCGATGCGGCGTTCCTCGATCAGGCGCCGAGGGAAGCGGACGGTGGTGCCGAGGATCTCGGCGACCTGGGTGACGCTGAGGTAGCGGTCGTTCATGGTCTACTCCCCTTCTTCCTGGGTCGAGTTGGCGCATTCCTCGCGGGACAGTTGTCGGTTCTGCTCGATGTCGCGGCGGACGTTGGCCGCGATCCAGGACTCACCGGGCGTGTGACCGTGCCCGGCGTACGACCAGTGGGCGAGCGTGAGCGTGGTCCCCTCGTCGATCTCGTCGGGGTCGGGCAGGCCGAGCGCGGCGCGGTGTTGAGCGGCGCGGTAGTCGGCGCGGACCTGGCGCAGGGCGCCGAGGGTGGTCGAGTAGCGGCGGGACTTGGTGGAGAAGTGGCCGCGGAATCCGAGCATGTGGGCCCAGTCGCGGAGCTTGCGGTCCGGGTAGGCGTGGTGGAGGTCGAGGCAGGCCTCAATGAGGCGGCGCGGGTGGTCGGGCACGTCGAGGAGGAGCAGGGCTTCCTTGTTGCCGATGCGGCGGTCCACGGTGCCCGTCGTCTCGGCGGCCTTGGTGGCGTACTTGGCCACGTAGGAGGCGACCGCCGCCTCTGTGATCTCGGAGCCGTCTCCGAAGGCCTTGATGGTCTGCACGTCGAGGCGGTCGCCCCAGCACAGGACACGGGCCGGTTGGTCGCCGGACGCCTCCAGGTCGACGCGGACGCGAGCAGCTGCCGCGCGGATCGCGTCGGTCAGGAGATCGACCGTGGCCCAGTGCGGCGGCGGGGAGTCCGGGCCTTCGGGGCCGTCGAAGCGGATCACGGCGTGGAAGTGGATGGCGCCGCGCTTTTGGTACTCGGCGACCTTGCCGAAGGAGAGCCGGGACTCTTCCTTGGCCGCTTTCTGGGTCAGGCCTGCGCGGGCGGCGATCTCACGGCGCAGGTAGATCGTGAAGTAGCGCCACAGCTCGGAGGCGTGGTTGTTCCACAGGACCGCGCCCGCGTAGTCGTAGGTGGCCGGGTCGAGCGGGGTGCCCAACTCGGGTGCGTCTTCCGGGTGTCGGGTGCCGCAGCGGCAGGGCCGGGTGCCGGGCCGGTTGTGGACCGGGCCGAAGCTCGGGGCGGTGAGTGTGGCGAAGACGCGGGGGTGTTCGCGGACCGTGGGCGGGGTGCCCTTGGCCGGGTCGCCGACGAGGCCTGCGCGGATCAGGTGGTAGGTGTCGCCCGCGTACGTCCAGGCGCACGAGGGGCAGCGGGAGGCGCGGCGGTTGCCGCAGGCGATGCGGAGCTTGCCGCCGGGCTCGGTGTCGGTCGAGTACGAGTACAGGGCCTGACCGGTGGCGCGGTCGCGAGTGACGGTCGAGCCCTGGAGGTGGATGGGGTCGGAGCAGCCGCCGGTGCGGCGGATCTGGTCTTGGATGCGGTCGAAGCCGGGGGACCCGGCCACCCTCAGCACATCGGCGAGAGTGGCCGGGTCCAGGCCCGCCACGGTGGCGGCGTCGGTCATGCGCTCACCGTCCGGCGGAGACGAGGAGCGGGGCCGGGGCGGTACGGCCGAGGCCCTTGCAGGTGCGGCAGGTGGCCTTGATGACGTGCAGGTGTCCGGCGTGGTCGCGGCCGAGGCCGGAGGATACGGCGACGGTCGGGAAGCCGTCGCAGTCTCGGCAGACGCGCGAGCGGGCAGGGGTGGGCTGGGCCATGATGAGACTTCCCTTTCGGGTCCGTTGGATCTGGAGGGGTGGAGCCGTCCGGGGCGGCGGAGACTTGGCGGTTGAGGCCGCCCCGGAGGGTGTTACTTGCGCTCTTGGTTCATGAGCGAGCGGACGACGAGTGCGACGATCGCGAGCGATCCGGCGGTGATCGCGACCGCGAGGAGCATGGAGACGAGCACGGTGCCGATCACGAGGACCGCAGCCGTTCCGCCGCCGACGAGCAGCGCCAGCGAGCCGGGGGTGAGCTGCACCGTGGGCCGTGCGGAGGCGACCGGGACGGGCGCCGGGGTCGTCTGGTGATGCCCGACGATGGCCCCGCTGAGCGGGATGGTCTGGCCGGTCGGCTGGTCGTTGACCGGGATCTTCGGCGTGAACACGAGCGGACTCCTTTCTGATCTGGGCTAGTTGACGAGGGAGCCGACGGCGGGGCCGAGGAAGCTGTGCGCGAGGAGGTAGCCGCCGATCAGGAGCAGCACCACGAGCCAGATCGGCGGCCGGGTGAGCCTTATGCCGAGGTAGCCGACGACGATCACGGCGAGCCAGAGCGGGACGTCCATGAGGTCTCCTAGGCCGAGCAGCGGTGTGTGCGGGCGGCGAGTTCGGCGGCGGAGCGGTCGTTGTACTCCGTGGAGAAGTCGCAGCGGGGCGCGGTGCAGGCGGCCGTGTGGCGGTCGCGGCCGCGTCCGTCGTAGAAGGTGGCGACCTGGACGGGGCCGAACTTGCGGACGTTGCGGAAGCGCCGATAGGCGGTCATGGGTGGTGCTCCTTCCTGGTCAGGTGAGTTGGAGCTGTGCGGCGATGGAGTCGACGACCGGTGCCGGGAGCCCGAGTTGGGCGCGCAGGTTGGCGGCCGGGAGCGGGGTGCCGGTGGTCGCGTGGTGCTTGTCGGCGAGCTTTCGGGCGTGGTCCAAAAGTGCCGGCGGAACGCTCACCGGGTCCGGCTTCGGGGCCGGGGCGGGGTCGGCGGCCGGGAGTTCGGCAGGCTCGGCCGGTTCGGGGCGCTCGTCGAGTACGGGCGCGGGCTCGGCACGCTGCACGTCGACCGGGGTCGGTTCCTCGGTCGACTCCGGAGCGGGCTCCGCGGCCGGGGTATGCACGAGGAGCGTGCCGCCGAGGAAGGCGAGCGCGGGCCATCCGGCGACGACGATGCGCAGCCAGGCCGGAACGTGGCCGAGGTCGAGGAGACCGGCGGTCGCGATGTTGGCCCCGAGCGAGGCGAACAGCGCGATCACGAACCAGGCCCACGCCGCACGGTCACCGCGGGCGGTGCGCAGTCGGCGCCAGGCCGCGACCAAGAGCAGGTCGACGCTGATCGGGTAGGCCCAGGCTTTCCAGCCGGACTGTCCGGCGGCTTCGGCCAGGTCGTGCAGGTGGGAGAAGGACAGGGCTCCGGCGATCACGGCTTGGATGAGCACGGCGTCCAGACGGATCGAGCGGTTCACCGTCATCACTTCCTAGCGGGGGTCGGGCCCGGACAGGCGGTCAGCGGTTGGCGCGGGGGTAGCCGTGGCCGGGCGGCGGGTACAGCGCGGGCTCGTAGGCGCCGAACAGGGCGACGGCCAGGCCGTACGCGGTCACCGCGACGAACTCGGGGTCGGCGTCCGGGCGGTTGGCGTACTCGCTCAGATCGGAGATGAGGGCGGACGTGATGGTGAGGTCGGCGCAGGTCGAGCACATGAGCGTGGTTCCTCTCTCGGATCAGGCATGGGCGGGGTAGGGACCTGGCGCGAGGCGGTCACGCCAACCGGGGTGGAGGGAGCGTCAGCCGATCGCGGGAGCCGTGGTCGGCCGGGGCGGGATCATCGACGCGGGAACCGGCGCACTCGCCGGGCGGAACGGCTCCAGGGCCGGAAGGTCCGGGATCAGGTGGGCGAACTCGCGGCAGACAGCCACGGTTTCGTCCACGGTGGTCAGCGGGGTGCGGATGCGGCCCCAGCCGCCGGAGGCATCAGCGGCGACGGCCTGTCCGGGCCGGTCGGCGGGGATCGTGCAGGCCACCGGGACGGACTCCGGGGCCACGTCGTTCAGCCCCATCTCGGCCGTCTGCTTGTCGTTGACCCGGTGCACCACGCGGCCGGTGAGCTGAGCGCGGAGCATGGTCGCGCCCTTGCCCAGCTCGGAGCCGAACCGCTGTCCGCAGATCTCCAGGTAGAGACCGACCGAGCGGGACAGTTGGGCAAGCCGGATCAGGCCGGTGACGATCCGCTCGCGACGCTCCTCATCCTTCTTCGAGGAGATCAGGAACAGTTCGGCGATCTCGTCGACCAGGACCACGATCGGCGCCGGGCGCAGGTCCTCGGGAAGCTCCCACAGGTCCGAGACACCATGCTTGGCCAGCAGATCGAAGCGGTCCTCCATCTCCGCAACCAGCACATCGATCAGCGAGGCAGCGTCATCGGGGTTGGTCGCCAGGGCGGACAGTCGCGGGGCATAGCGGTTCTGCTCGACCCCGCGCTTGCAGTCGATCCCCACCAGCGCGACCCGGAGTTGAGCGAGCCCCTTGATCAGGTTGCGCTGATACATGGACTTGCCGGACTGGTTCGCGCCCAGGGTGAGCGCCTGCGGGATCTCGCGGTAGTTCCGCTCGTACACGCTCCCGTCGTCCCGAATGGCGACCGGCACGACCAGGCCGTGCGGCGCGGCCTTCTTCGGCATCTGGACCCGCTTGAGCAGGTCGAAGCCAGTCATCCGCAGTTCCACATAGCCCGGCTTGGTCGGGCGGACGTGGACCGCATGGACGCCCCAGGCGTGCCGCAGCCGCTCGGAGGCCGCCGCGATATCGGCGGGCTCCATGCCAGCAGGCAGACGGAGCGTGACCCGAAGGCCGGTCGAGGTGCCCCGCACCCGGCGGATCTTCGGCGCCACCGGCTGAACCTCACCACGGGCGATCCGGCGGGACATGAACGCCCGCAGGCCGGACGGCTGCACCGTCAGCCCGCACACATCCATCGTGTTCTTGTACGAGAACGAGAACCGGCCCCAGGCCATCGGCAGACCGACCATCCCCCAGTACACGCGCGGCGCACGGACCTTGGCGTAGCCGACGCCACCAGCACCCGCCAGGGCGCCCGTCGCCTCCAGCCACATGGTCAGGTCGGCCATGATCAGGCCCCTGTGGTGAGCGCGACCGCGCGGAAGGCGATGCCGTGCCGCTTCTCGCCGTTGAAGGTGTTCTCCCAGTCCCGCGCCTTCAGGCCGATCACCTTCACCGGCATGCCCGGCGCCAGACCCTCCGGAAGACCCGTCTCCGGCACGGTCACCTGGTACAGGTTCCCGTCACCCTCGTCCGAGACCAGCAGACCCACCGTCGACAGCGGCGCGTCCGTCTCACGGTCCACGGCCCGCTCGCCCGTCTTCTTGTTCACCAGCTTCGGCTCAGGCGCGGTCGCCACGAATACAACGGCGGTCGAAACGTCGATCTTGAAGGACGGCATGCAGTACTCCTTGACTCGATGCGTTGGAGCAGCCCAAAGAAGGCCCTCCCGTTCGCTGTCCTAGGACTGCGAACCCGTTGAGATGACTATGACCCGCAGTCCTGGGACTGTCAACAGTCCTGGGACTGTGTTTGACTGGACTGGTCGAGAGGAGTCGCCCAATGGCGCCCAAGTGGCGGGAGCTGGCGGACAAGCTGGCTGAAGAAATCAGGCGGGGTGAGCAGGGCAAATACCCGCCTGGTGAACAGCTGCCGCAGATCAGGGAACTGGTCGATCAGGGCGAGGGTTCCAAGTCCACCGTCCACCAGGCGTACAAGGCCCTTGAAGCCGAAGGTCTGGTCACCTCGTCTCGCGGGCACGGCACCGTCGTGCGAGAGCAAGTGCCGCTCAAGCGGCTCGGCACTGCCCGATACGACAAGGCCAAGTGGCGTGACAGCGACGAGGTCGCGTTCATCGCGGACCGGGTGGCATCAGGACGCGGCTACCGCCGGAACGAACAGACTCAAACGGTGAGCCGCGTCGAAGCTCCGCCACTGGTCGCGGCCGCTCACGGCCTGCCTGAAGGCGCAGAGGTCTATGCGCGCGCTCGGGTCGTGAAGGAAGGCGCCCAGCCGACTCACACCCTCACGAGCTACTACCGGCCCGAACACGTCGAGGGCACGCGCATCGTCGACCCGACTCCGGGCCCCGCCGGTCGCGGCGGCGGCTTCAAGGTGCTCTACGACGCCGGGTACGAGATCGACCACATGAAGGAAGAGATCTTCGCTCGGGCGCCCTCATCAGACGAGGTGAAGCTCTTGCAGCTCCCGCCGGGCGAGCCTGTCGTAGAGCTGCATCGAACGACCTACACCGCCTCTGGCACAGTGGTCGAATTCGCCATCGGTGTGCACGCGGCTTCGCGCTTTGCCTGGGAGTACGACTTCAAGGTCCCGGACTCCGCGAAGGGCGAGAAGGGGCAGTAATGATCTCGACGCAGGCATGGGACGACGCGCGACACCTGTGGGACTACCACCAGATGGGCCACACCCTGAGGCCTTGCTCGGTCGCGATCGGCTTGGGCAGTCACGACCTGGGCGTGGCCGACACGGCGGTGGACCTCTACAACCGCGGCTTGGCCCCCTTGCTTGTGTTCACCGGAGCCACCAGCCCGACCACGCGCGAGCTCATGCCGCGCGGCGAAGCCATCCACTACCGAGAGCGGGCGCTGGAACTCGGCGTGCCCAGCTCCGCCGTGCTCGTCGAGCCTCAGGCGAGGAACACCGGCGAGAACATCCGCTTCTCGAAGGCCGTGCTCGAAACGGCCGGCATCCCCGTCTCGTCCGTGCTTCTGATCAGCAAGCCGTACGAGGAGAGGCGCGCGTACGCCACGGCCCGGAAGCTGTGGCCCGAGGTCGAGATCCTCAGCGCTTCCACCCCGATGACGCTCGGCGAATACGTCGATTCCATCGGAGACGCCCACAAGGTCATCGACATGCTCGTGGGTGCCCTTCAGCGGCTGCTGATCTACCCGGAACAGGGCTTCATGATCAGCCAGCCCGTGCCGGACGACGTGATCCAGGCGTACGCGCGGCTGTGCAACGAAGGCTTCACGAGCCGTCTCCTGGCCACTGATCAGCCGTCAGGAACGCGTCCGTGAAGTCATGGTGAGTACCAACGAGTTCGAGAACCCTTGTACGCCCGCCCACCAAGCGGTGGAGATGAGCGACCACGCCACACTCACCCGCCTCCTCGACGAGGGGGCCGACGTGAACGAAGTGTGTTGCGGACTGACTCTCCTCATGCACGCCATCGATCTGGAAGGCGACTCCGCTCTTCAGTCGGGACAACCGATCGACAGCGCTCTGACCTCGATCGTTCTTGCCTACGGCGCCGACCCTGCCGCAACGGCCGAAGGCGGCAAGAGCCCCATCGATCTGGCCCGCTCCTACGACCACGACATGGCGATCCGCCTGCTGGACCGATTCCTCACGGATCGCGGACGAGACGCCGGATCGGCAGGAACCTAGTTCAACCAGCCGGGTTCCAGGGGTTGTTACAGGTTTCTCTACCTCATCAAGACCGGCTGCGCTCCGCTCCGCCGGGCGCGCTTCCCGGCTCCGCTGCCCTTCGCGCTCATGCCTTCGGCCCGCGCTACGGGCGCTGCGCCGACGCGCGCCCACGTGTGGTTAGGCCGGGATCATGGGCCGAGCACCCGACGCACACCGGCCACGGTCAAAGACGATGCCTCCGGCGGGGGCGCACCGGCACCGGGGGGAGGGGGAAACGCTGTCGGGTGCGGGTCCGCGGGTGGTTGCGAGGAGCTCCCATCCCGTCCACCGTCGACCCAGGCAAAGCCGAGCAGGCATGGCCCCTGGTGTCCAGGTCGTTCGTACAGTGGCGCGCTCCACCTGGACACCAGGGGCCACGCCCGCTCCACATTCGTGTGGGTCGACGGCGGACGGGATGGGAGCTGGGGTTGGGCGGTGGGCTGAGCAGGCGCGAATGTCACGTCGGGCCACTCACGGTCGGTCACTTGGTCGATGGTGCCTCTGTAGCAGGCGTGGCCTCAGAGATTTCCGAGACATCAACGTCGACCTCACACCCCTTGGGCATCTTGTCGGCGGAGGTAGCGCACTTGGAAGGATCAACCTCAGGCTTGCTCTTGCCTGACTGATGCTGTCTCGACTCTTTCTCGGCTGATGTCGAGCTTCCAGACGACGGGGCGCTGTCAGAGGAAGCCGAGCAGGCCGCCGAGCCCAGGACAGCACACAGGACCAGAGCAGCAGAGGCTGCGGCCGTACGAATACGCATGAAAGTCCCCCTGTGTATGGACGCCAGCACGTCCAACTCACCAGTCGATCCGCAATGCCGCCTGCACTGCGTAGGTAATGTACGAAGCATGAGCTGCACCGCAGTGCATGTGTACAGGGGGAACCCGGCATTCAGCAGGCTCGATCACGACCGCTGAAGCCACAGTGGCTACGAAGTTTGTGCCACATCCGTGCCAGGTCGACCGGGGAACCACGGGGAACGGCAGGCATGAAGTCGGCCGCCACGAGGGGGCGTTAAGGCGCTCCCTCGCAGGTCAGACGCCCAACTCCCCCTAGATCACCCGAGCTTCCCAAGCTTAGAGCGCGAGTTCGATTCTCGTCACCCGCTCCACAAAGAAGCCCCAGGCCAGCGGCCCGGGGCTTTTTGCTGTGCGGGTTAGGTCAGGCGCGGCCCCTGCGGGACATCGCGCGGACCGTGAAGCCGGCCGCGAGGGCGAGGACCGTGAGGAGGGCGCCCAGGAGGGTCCAGTCGCGGAAGCCGGTGTCGGCGAGGTGGCCGCCGCCGTCGTCGTGGCCGCCGGTGCCGCCGGACTCCGGGAACGTGTTGGTGACGTGGACCGAGGCGGTGTCGTCGACCGTGACCTCGCCGGTGTCGCCGCCGTCGGAGGTCTCGTAGGTGACGGTGTCGCCGGCCGGGACGTCCGTCTCGGTCACGATGCACTTGGCGCCGTCCGGCACGCTGACCGTGCGCGTCTCGCCGTCCTTCAGCTGGAAGGCGCTGTCGTCCGCCGAGAGCGGCACGTCGCCCTGGTCCGTGGTGCAGGTGAGGCCGAAGTCGTACGGGCCCGCGCCGCCGTTGACGACGTGCTTGGTGACCTTGATCTCGCCGGCCGGGAAGGTGTTGGTGGCCTTGATGGTCGCCGGGTCACCCGTCGCGCCGTCCGCCACGATCACGGCCGGGTTGTCGGCCGAACCGTGGTCGACGACCGCCTCGTCGGCGCCGCCCGTGTCCACCTCGGTGGCCCAGCACTGGGAGTTGACCGGGAGCGGCTTGATGGTGACCGGCTCGCCCGCGGTGACGTCGTACGTCTTGGTGAGGATCCGGTCGGTCGGATTGCCCGCCTCGTCGGGGAGGGCGCAGGAGACCTCGACCTTGAAGGTGCGGTCCTCGGCGTAGTCCGCCGCGTCGCCGTCCAGGGCCTTGGCCAGCCGCAGTTCACCGAACTGGAAGGTGTTGGAGATCCGGGACGTCTCCACCGTCTCCTTGCCGTAGCCCGGTTCGATGGTGACGACCACCGGGTCGGACTTCGGATGGTTGGTGGCGCCGCCCCGCGCGTTGGTCTCCCACACCCGGCAGGTCGCGCCCGCCGGGATGCCGTCGATGGTGACGGGCTTGTTCGCGGAGACCCGGTAGTCCTTGTCGAGGACGACCCTCGGGATCCCGCCTTCGGGCCGGATGGTGCAGGTGACGTGGTACGGGAAGCGCACCTTGCGCAGTCCGTCGTCCAGTTGGTCGGGGTGGTCGCCGAGGTGCTTGACCAGCCGGAGGCTGCCGTAGGCGAGGGCGACTCCGACCTTGATCGGCTCGTTCTTCTGCAGGACGCGCGGAGAGCCCGCGCGGTCGGTGGTCTCGTTGTGGGCGTAGGAGTTCCAGGCGATGGTCGGGTCGCCGTTGTGGGCGACGTCGAGCGGGGTGTCCATCGCGTAGGTGATGTCGACGGTGCCGCCGGGGGCCAGTGGCTGCGGGAACGTCAGGTCCATTTCGGCGCCGACCGCTTTGGAGCTGTAGGCGTCGTCCCAGGTGCCGGAGGGGCACCGGTCGGCGCTCGAACCGGCGCCTCCCATGTCGAGGTCGTCGGTGCACAGCGGCTCGTCGTTCTCGTACGTGGTGGTCATCTGGCCGGGGCTTGTGCCGTCGAGCTGCGGCTCGGAGGCGAGCGTGGGCCGCTTGTCCCAGGCGGTGGCGCGGTCCTGGTCGAGGATGACGCCCTTGTCGCCCTGGACCGGGAACCGGTCGATGATGCGCATGTTGGTGCCGTCCTCGGTGCCCGCGTTCCGCAGCCGCATCAGGTAGTGGTACTGGTCACCGGGGTTGACCAGGGCGATGCACGGGTTGGCGGTGTACCTGCGGCCGGTGGAGTCGGTCGTCATCAGGCAGGAGTCGTCGCCGACGTCGACGGTCTCGCCGGTCTTGGTGTTGTACCAGCCGAGGGCGTCGTTGCCGGAGACCCACTTGCGGGCGCTGAACGCGGCGCCGGACTTGGCCGTCAGCCTCGCGTCGTCGACGCAGTACAGACCGGAGCCGAACATGGCGCCGTTCTCCTCCGCCTCGCTCGCGTCCTCACAGGCCAGGTCCGGGTCGGTCGAGGTGGCACCCATCGTGTTGGTGACGGACTCGTCGGCGCGGATGCCGGCTTCCAGCTTCACGTGGATCTCGATGGTGAAGCTGCCGCCGGGCGGGAAGTTCCAGGCCTTGCCTTCGTCGTCCTTGGAGAAGTCCCAGGTGAGCCCGGAGACCCGGTCGCCTTCGGTGGTCTGCGAGAAGACGGGCGTCGGGATGGCGACGGTGCCGTCCGGCTCCTTCTTGTCGATGATCTTGTACGGCTCGCCGTTGTCGCCCGCGAAGGTGTCGTCGAACGCGATGCCCTCGGGGAGGTCGTCCTTGACGACCAGGTTGGGGACGTTCGCCGTGCCGGTGTTGGTGACCTTCAGATAGAAGGGGGCGTCCTCGCCGGGGGAGAGCACGGTGTCCGGGGTCTTGTCGACGTCGATCTTGGGGTCGCCCTTGACCAGGTCGAGGGTGGCGTTGACCGGGTCGATGTCGCGGGGCTTGTCCTCGTCCTCGACCTTGGTGAGGAACTGGCCGGTGGCGGTGTCCTCCAGGTGGTCCGGGATCGGCTCGCCGTTGCTGCGCAGGGTGGGCCGCGGGCTCACGTCGAGGACGAGGATGCCGGAGCAGCTGTTGTCGCGGCACTCGGGCTTGATCACGTAGCCGTCGTTGGTCGTGCTCGTCGAGGTGTACGTGGCGCGGATGCCGGTGACGTCGGCGGCGTTCACGCCGGACGGCAGGGCGGCATCGGCCGACGGGGTGCCGTCGACCCACTCCCCGTTCACGTACGCGTCGATCTGTACGCGGTTGGCCCCGGCCGGCATCTGGTTGGACTTGATGCCGACGAGGTCGACGGCGTCGAAGAAGTCGTCGTCCTGGTCGACGATCTTCAGGTACTTGGCCGACATGTTGCCCGTGTTGCGGACGGTGAGCGTCATGTCCGCGTGCTGGCGGGGCAGTCCGGCGACGTACTCGGGCAGCTGGCCGGGGGAGATCGCCTTGTTCAGGGAGGCGCCGTCGGCGGCGGGCCCGGTCTCCAGGGTCCTGCAGTCGCTGCCGTTGACGTCACCGCCCTGGCTGTCCTTCGCCGTGACGGAGAAGCAGTTCTGGAACGTCTCGCCGTTCTCGACACCTTCGCGGCGCTCGCCGGTGACGTTGATGGTGACGCTGTCGCCCGGCGCCATCTCGTCGTTGTAGAGCGCGCGTACGCCGGTGGCCCGTGCGAGCACGGCGGCGTCCACGCCCTCGTAGTCGACCCAGGCCTCCGTGTCCGGGTCGTACACCTGGAGGGTCACCGGCGCGTCGGACGGTGAGACGGAGACGGAGGTGATCTCCAGCGTGTCGAAGGGGCTGGCGCTGCCGGGCTTGCCGTCCGCGTCGGCGGACGGGTCGGTGATGACCACGTCGCTCAGCGGCAGGTTGCCGGTGTTCGTGAACTTCAGCTGCATGTCGATGGGCTGGCCCGGCGGGACGTCCGTCTGGCTGACGTTCTTGACGCCGCTGCCGCCGCCGGCCGGGTTCTCGACGACGAGGTTCTGGCACGCGCTGCCGGAGGCGGTTCCGCTGCCGTCGCTGCGGCCCGCGTCGCCCTCCGTACCGGCGCAGTTGCTGACGCCGTCGGCCACGTCCTGTGCGTCGACGTCATCGGTCAGAGTGCCGTGCAGGTCGAGGCCCGCGGTGGCGCCCTCGGCGATGGACGGGTTGCCGTCGGCGTCGACGCCGGTGTAGACGACCTCGACCTGCATGATCTGCTTGCAGTCGTCAGGGACCTCGTAGGTCGCGTTCTCCGTGTAGGTCTCTGTGCGGGTGGATTCGTCCTCACAGGTGACGGTCAGCTTCGCCTCGGTCGCGCCCTCGGGGAAGCGCAGCCGCACCTTGTCGACGTCGAGTTTGTCGAACTCGCTGGTCGCGTCGGCGTCCGGCTCGGTGATCGTCAGCGTCTTCACCTTGAACGGCGACTTGTTCGCCAGGTCGACCTCGGTGCTGACCGGCGAGTTCTCGCCGATCACCGCGTGCTCGTTGGAGCCGTGGGAGAAGTCACCGTTGGTGTCGGCGTAGTACTTCTTGCTCGTCTCCAGGTTCAGGATGTCCGGGAGGATGTCGTACGTGTCGCAGGCCTGCTCGCCGTCGACGTCGCCGTCCGTGGTCTCCTTCGCGGACGGGGTCGCACAGTTGTTGACCGTGATCTTGTCGGTGGGCTCCAGCTTCGAGCCGTCCGAGCGCTTGGTGTCCCGCAGCTTCATGCCGACCTCGACGGTGCCGCCGTTCTCGTCGTACGGCAGCGGGTCGCCGTCGCTGTTGGTGAAGACGACCTCGAAGCCGACGACGTCACCCTCGTCCACGCCTCTGGGCATGGGGAGTTCGCCGGGCTCGGTGATGGTGGCACCGGTGTGCGTCCGTCCGTCCGCCGTAGTGACCACCAGGTGCGCCTGGTCGGCACCCTTCGGAAACGCGGTCACGGTGGCCCCGGTGAAGTCGAAGTACTCGAAGGTCTCCTCGGTGTCGTCGGACACCGACAGCTCGGTGACCTCTGCCGAGGACGAGGAGCTGTTGCGCACGTTCAGCTTGATCGTGGACTCCTCGCCGCTCATCGCGACCGCGGAGCCGTCCTCCCACTCCTTGGTCGTCACCGGCTTGACCACGCGCGGGATGGAGATGGTGACGTCGGAGTCCGAGGTCTTCGGGTCGGCGTTGTCGGCGTCGGCCTGCGCGGTGTTGGTGACGGTGGTGCCGTCCTCCATCTGCGTGTCGGCCGGCACCCGCATCCCGATCTCCACCGAGCCCGCTTGGCCCGCCCGCAGACCGGTCTCGCCCTCCGGGTTCTGCAGGGGCTGCTTGTAGACGATCGTCAGCTGCCGCGTGGCCTCGTCGTAGGTGACATCACGGGTGCTGTCGGACTTCGGAAGGCTGGTCACCTCCAGGCCTTCCGGCAGGGTGTCGGTGACCGTGAAGTTCACGCAGTCCACGTCCAGGCCGGAGCACTGGCCGCTGATCGTGTAGATGAATTCGTCACCGGGCTCCAGCGGCCCGTCGGCATCATTGGTCTTGGTGACGCCGACCGAGCTCATCGGGTCGGCGGCCGCGGCGAGCGGCGCCGCGAGGGCCTGGGAGCCGAGCAGCAGGCCGAGCACCGCCGCCAGCACGACCAGCGGGCGCAAGCGAGAGAGTCTTCCAACCTTGGACATGATCGCGACGGTAGAACTGTGTCCCTTATGTTCCCGTTATGGCATGCCGGATGATTGACGGTCTATCAGGTAATTCGCCCGTTCGGCGGGGTGGCGCCCGCGGGCTGTGACGCGGCTGGCGTACTAGGTGGCGGCTCTTGTTCGGAATCTTCCACTCTGCTTGACTCCGGCCGCGCGTGCCGATCGTGGGCGAACGACGGAGGGACGGACGACCGATGGAGATCACCCGTAGACGTCTGCTGAGTGTCCTCGCCGCGAGCGGGGTGCTCGCGGCTGTGCCCACCCAGTGGGCGAGTGCCGCTCGACTCGCCGATGGGGCCGAGCAATTGCTCGCCAATGCGACCGAGATGTTCGCCGGTAACGCCGCGACCAACGCCCGCGAGGAGACCGCCGGCAAGCTCGCCGCGATCGAGAGGACGGCCCGCACGAACCTCGCCGCGATGGACGCGGCCTCGGGGGACGGCGAGCTGTTCAAGGGCGTGCCGCTCGGCAGCAGCGACCCGAACCTCAACACCACGTACCAGCGGGTGTACGAGATCGCGCTGGCGACGCGTACGCCCGGCATCTCGGCTGACCTGTACGGGAGTCCAGAGGTACACGGCCGTGTCGTCGACGCGCTGGAGTGGCTGCACGAGCGGTACTACGGCGACCAGTCGAAGGGCTATTACGGCAACTGGTTCACCTGGGAGATAGGCGTCTCGCAGCACGTCAGCCGGACACTGGTGCTGCTCGGGGACGCGGCGTCGGCCGAGCTGACCGCCACGTACATCGCTTCCATGGACGCCTATCTGCGCAGCGGCAAGGACGGTGACGTCGACCTCGACTCGCGCTTCCACACCGGCGCCAACCTCGCCGACATCACCACCAACCGCATCCTCCAGGGCGCCCTGACCGGCGACGAGGCCCGCATCCGCAAGGCCCTCACCGACCAGCTGACCGTCTTCGCGACGATCGACCCGTATCACCTGGAGCACGGCGTCACGGACGGGCACTACGCCGACGGCTCCTTCATCCAGCACTCCTCCGTCGCGTACACGGGCTCGTACGGGAAGGGGCTGCTCACGCGCGTGATCCAGACGCTGAAGCTGCTCGACGGGACGGGGTTCGCGTACGGGGACGAGCTGATCCCGACGGTTCAGCGGTGGGTGCGCGACGGGTTCGCGCCGTTGATCTTCGAGGGCTGGATGATGGAGGCGGTGAAGGGGCGGGCCGTGTCGCGGACGGGCAGCGGGTACACCGACTCCGCCACGATCGTCGAGGCCGTGGTCGATCTCGCCTCGCTGTCGAGCGGCGACGAGGCCCTCGCGCTCAAGAAGTACGTGAAGCACATTCGGGCCACCTCGAAGGCGGGTCTCGACCCGGCGACGTTCGTCTCGCCGCTGAGCATCGTCCGCTACGCCGACATCCTCGCGGACTCCGCCGTCCCGGCCACCGACCTCAATCCGCCGGCCCGCTCCGTCGCCTTCAACGCCATGGACCGCACGGTGCACCGCCGCCCCGGATACGCCTTCACGCTGTCCCGCAGCTCGCGGCGCATCAGCAAGTACGAGTACATGAGCGGCGAGAACCTGATGCCCTGGTTCCAGGGGGACGGCGCCCACTATCTGTATTTGAGTGGGCAGGACCAGACCCGGTCCTTCGGCGTCGACTACTTCACCACCGTCTCCCCGTACGGGCTCGCGGGCGTGACCGCGCCCGTCGAACACCGGGGAACGGTCCCGGAGTTGTACGACGGCAAGCTCTTCTACGACAACCCGGACCACCCGCTGAAGTTCACCGCGTCGTCCGAGTCGCAGAACAAGTACGTGTACTTCCCGACGGCCACGCAGGCGTACTCGGGCGGGGCGGTGCTGGACGGGGTGTACGGGGCCGTCGGCTGGGTCGCGTCCGACGACGTGCCGTGGCGGGACAAGCGGGCGGGGCTGCTGCCGGACGACTTCGTGGCGTACCGGAGCGCGCGGGCCACCAAGTCGTGGTTCCTGCTCGACGAGGAGATCGTGGTGCTCGCGGCGGGCGTCGGGGACGCTCCCGGCGGTGGGCAGGCCGTCACGACGACCGTCGACGCGCGCGTGGCACCGGCGGGCGACGCGGTGACCGTGGCCGAGGGCGACGGCTGGGTGCGCTGGGCGGACGGGACGCGGGGCGCGGCCGTGGGATACGTACGCCTTGCGGGGCCGGAGGCGAAGGCGCGGCTGGAGACGGTGACGCGGAGTCGGCGGGTGGTACGGACGTCGAACCCGGACACGGCGGTGACGAAGCAGGTGTTCTCGCTGGCGGTCGAGCAGCCGTCCGGAGCCAAGCCCGCTTCCTTCGCGTACGCGCTGCTGCCGAACGCGTCCGAGGCCGTGGTGCGCGGGTACGAGGGGGTGCGGGTCCTCGCGAACACCCCGCGGTCGCAGGCGGTGGGCCACGAGGGGCTCGGCCTCACGGGTATGAACACCTTCACCGGGGGCGAGCACCATGTGGCGGGGCTCGCGGTGGAAGGACCCGCGTCCGTGCTCGTGCGCCGGGTGGGGCGGGAGGTGACGGTCTCGGTGTCCGATCCGACGACCGAACGCGACGCGGTGACGCTGGTGCTGCGCGGCCGCCGCCTGCGCAAGGCCAGCGGCGACGACGCGGTGCGCGTCACCGCCGTGCCGGGCGGCACCCGGATCGACGTCGACACGCACCACGCGTACGGGCGGAGCTTCGGCGTGACGCTGAGGCCGTGAGGCCTACTCGTCGGACTCCAGGTCGCCCTCCGCCTCCAGATACACCTGGCGGAGGGCGTCCAGCGTCTGCGGGTCCGGCTTCTCCCACATGCCGCGGGACTCGGCCTCCAGGAGCCGCTCGGCGATGCCGTGCAGGGCCCACGGGTTGTTCTCGCTGAGGAACTTCCGGTTCGTCTCATCAAGGACGTACGTCTCGGTCAACTTGTCGTACATCCAGTCGGCGATGACGCCGGTAGTGGCGTCGTAGCCGAACAAGTAGTCCACCGTCGCGGCGAGTTCGAAGGCGCCCTTGTAGCCGTGGCGGCGCATCGCCTCGATCCACTTGGGGTTCACGACGCGGGCCCGGAACACGCGGGACGTCTCCTCGACGAGCGTGCGGGTCTTGACCGTCTCGGGACGCGTCGAGTCGCCGATGTACGCCTCGGGGGCGGTCCCCCGCAGCGCGCGCACGGTGGCGACCATGCCGCCGTGGTACTGGAAGTAGTCGTCGGAGTCGGCGATGTCGTGCTCGCGGGTGTCGGTGTTCTTCGCCGCGACCGCGATGCGCTTGTAGGCCGTCTCCATCTCGGTGCGGGCGGACTTCCCTTCGAGCCCGCGGCCGTACGCGTAGCCGCCCCACACCGTGTAGACCTCGGCGAGGTCGGCGTCCGTGCGCCAGTCCTTGGAGTCGATCAGCTGGAGCAGCCCCGCTCCGTACGTCCCCGGCCGCGAGCCGAAGATACGGGTCGTCGCACGGCGCTCGTCGCCGTGTTCGGCCAGGTCGGCCTGGGTGTGGGCCCGTACGTAATTGATCTCGGCCGGTTCGTCGAGCGACGCGGCGAGGCGCACCGCGTCGTCGAGGAGGCCGATGGTGTGCGGGAACGCGTCGCGGAAGAACCCGGAGATGCGCAGGGTGACGTCGATACGGGGGCGGTTCAGCTCCTCGTACGGGATCGGCTCCAGGCCGGTGACGCGGCGCGAGGCGTCGTCCCAGACCGGGCGGACGCCGAGGAGGGCGAGGGCCTCCGCGATGTCGTCGCCCGCGGTGCGCATGGCGCTCGTGCCCCAGAGGGAGAGGCCCACGGAGGTGGGGTACTCGCCGTTGTCGTCCTTGTACCGGGTGAGCAGGCTCTCGGCGAGCGCCTGGCCCGTCTCCCAGGCGAGGCGGCTCGGGACGGCCTTCGGGTCGACGGAGTAGAAGTTCCGCCCGGTCGGAAGGACGTTGACGAGTCCTCGGAGGGGCGAGCCGGAGGGGCCGGCCGGTACGAACCGGCCGTCGAGCGCGCGGACGGCGTTGTCCAGTTCGGCGGTGGTGCCATCAAGGCGGGGCACGACCTCGCGGGCCGCGAAGTCGAGAATGGCGGCCACACCTTCAAGCCCCGCCGGCGATTGAGGCGCGGGGTCCGGGGCGGAGCCCTGTGGCGTGGGAACGGACGCGGCGACAACCTGCGGTACCGCCGCCGGGTCCCAGTCCGCCGCCTCCATCGCCTCGACGAGCGCGCGGGCCGCCCCCTCCACCTGGTCCGCCGCGGAGCGGGTCGCCGCGGATTCGTCCAGGCCGAGCGCCTCCCGCAGACCGGGAAGCGCCTGGGACCCGCCCCAGATCTGCCGGGCCCGCAGGATCGCCAGGACCAGGTTGACCCGGTCCGCCCCGGAGGGCGCCGCGCCGAGAACGTGCAGGCCGTCGCGGATCTGGACGTCCTTGATCTCGCAGAGCCAGCCGTCGAGATGCATGATGAAGTCGTCGAAGCCCTCGTCCTCGGGCCGGTTCTCGATCCCCAGGTCGTGGTCGAGCTTCGCGGCCTGGATGAGGGTCCAGATCTGGGCCCGGATCGCCGGCAGCTTCGCCGGGTCCATGGACGCGATCTGGGCGTGCTCGTCGAGGAGTTGCTCAAGGCGGGCGATGTCGCCGTAGGAGTCCGCGCGGGCCATCGGCGGCACCAGGTGGTCGATGAGCGTGGCGTGCACGCGGCGCTTGGCCTGCGTGCCCTCGCCGGGGTCGTTCACGAGGAATGGGTAGATCAGCGGCAGGTCGCCCAGCGCCGCGTCGGGCGCGCAGGCCGACGACAGGCCCGCGTTCTTGCCGGGCAGCCACTCCAGGTTGCCGTGCTTGCCCAGGTGGATCATCGCGTCGGCGCCGAAGCCGTTGTCTTCCGACGACGCCGCGATCCAGCGGTACGCCGCCAAGTAGTGGTGGGACGGCGGGAGATCGGGGTCGTGGTAGATCGCGATCGGGTTCTCGCCGAAGCCGCGCGGCGGCTGGATGAGGATGAGCAGGTTCCCGCGCCGCAGGGCGGCCAGGACGATGTCGCCCTCGGGGTTGCTCGACCGGTCGACGAACATCTCGCCGGGCGGCGGGCCCCAGTGCCGCTCGACCGAGGACCGCAGTTCCTCGGGAAGCGTCGCGTACCAGCGCTTGTAGTCGGCGGCCGGGATACGGACCGGGTTCTTCGCGAGCTGTTCCTCGGTCAGCCACTCCTGGTCGTGGCCGCCCGCGTCGATGAGCGCGCGGATCAGCTCGTCGCCGTCTCCGGAGGCCAGGCCGGGGATCTCGGCCGTGTCCCCGAAGTCGTAGCCCTCGTCGAGGAGCCGGCGCAGCAGCGACACCGCGGAGGCCGGGGTGTCCAGGCCCACCGCGTTGCCGATGCGCGAGTGCTTCGTCGGGTACGCGGACAGGACGAGCGCGAGCTTCTTGTCCTGCGCCGGGATGTGCTTGAGGCGGGCGTGCCGTACGGCGATCCCGGCGACGCGTGCCGCGCGCTCGGGGTCGGCGACGTACGCGGGGAGCCCGTCCTCGTCGATCTCCTTGAAGGAGAACGGGACGGTGATGAGGCGGCCGTCGAACTCCGGCACCGCGATCTGGCTCGCGGCGTCCAGCGGCGACACGCCCTCGTCGTTGGCCTCCCAGTCGGCGCGGGAGGAGGTCAGGCACAGGGCCTGGAGGATCGGGACGTCGAGCTGCGTGAGCGCGCCCGCGTCCCACGACTCGTCGTCGCCGCCCGCCGAGGCCTCGGCGGGGCGGGTGCCGCCCGCCGCGAGGACCGTCGTGACGATCGCGTCGACCGGGCGGAGCGCGTCGATCAGCTCCGGCTCGGGGGCCCGCAGCGACGCGACGTACAGCGGGAGCGGCCGGGCTCCGGCGCGCTCGATCTCGTCGCAGAGGCCGTGCACGAACGACGTGTTGCCGCTCATGTGGTGGGCGCGGTAGTACAGCACGGCGACCGTGGGGGCGCCGTCGTGCTGGGTGGAGGGCTCGCGCTCCAGCTCGCCCCAGGTCGGCGCGGCGACCGGCGGCTCGAAGCCGTGGCCGGTCAGCAGCACCGTGTCCGAGAGGAAGCGGGCCAGGTGGTCCAGGTTCTGCGGGCCGCCGTGCGCCAGGTACTTGTGGGCCTCGGCCGCGATGCCGATCGGCACCGTGGACGTCGCCATCAGCTGGGCGTCGGGGGCCTGTTCACCGGTGAGGACGACGAGCGGGATACCGGCGGCCGCCAGCCGGTCGATGCCGTCCTGCCAGGCGCGGACGCCGCCGAGGAGGCGTACGACGACCAGGTCGGCGCCGTCGAGGAGGCCCGGCAGGTCCGTCTCCACGTCGATGCGGGAGGGGTTCTCGAAGCGGTAGGCGACCGGTGCGTCGGCGGCGTTCGCCGCACGGGCGCTGAGCAGGTCGGTGTCCGACGTCGACAGGAGCAGGAGCTGCTGGGGCATGCGTCGTCTGGCCTTCCTCGGGGTGTCCGCGCCCCGGGTGGTCGTGGAAGGGAGTTCCTGGCTCACCTCTGCTTCGTGAAGCGGACTTCGTGAAGCGGAGGTTCACAGTGGCGGGACCGCGCCGGAATCGCACCGGGCTTCCTCCCCTGTCGCCGTTTCCGGCGATGGCCGACCGGGTCCGGTCAGCCACCGAGCATCGTACGGTGCCGGGCGACGACCAGGCACGGGGTGGTGGAAAGAGCCCATAGGTATGCTCCCCGGCATGTCCCCCTCCCCCATATCCGTCCCGGGCACCGGCTCGGGCGACGCCTGCCCCGGCACTTTGCGTCTGCACAGTGCCGATGACGGGTTCCTCGCGCGGGTGCGGGTCCCCGGCGGGGTGCTGACCGTGGTCCAGGCTCGGGCGCTCGCCGCTGCGGCGAGGCGGCTCGGCGACGGCATGCTGCACCTCACCTCGCGGGGGAATGTGCAACTGCGAGGGTTGCGGGACGGGTGCGGGGGTGAGCTCGCGGAGGTTCTCGGGGCGGCGGGGCTGCTGCCGTCGGCGGCGCACGAGCGGGTTCGCAACGTGGTGGCTTCGCCGCTGTCCGGGCTCGACGGTCGCGGGTTCGTGGACGTACGGGAGTGGTTGACCGGGCTTGACGCGGCGCTGTGTGCGAGTTCCGTCACGCCGGAATTGTCCGGGAGGTTCCTGTTCGGTCTTGACGACGGGCGGGGGGACGTGGCTGCGCTTGCGCCGGATGTGCTGGTTCGGGGGGTGCCGTCGGGGGAGGCGGAGGTGTCCCTCGGTGGGGCGGCGGTTCGGGTTCCGTACGGCCGCGCCGCGGAGGTTGCGGTTGCCGCGGCGGAGGTGTTTCTCGCGGCTGCGCGGAAGGTGGGTGGGCGGGTTTGGCGGGTCCGTGAACTCGGCGCTTCCCACGCGGAGTTGGCCGGGCTCCTGGCCGCCCACCCGGCGTTGACGCCACGGGGCTCCGCCCCGGACCCCGCGCCTCAAACGCCGGCGGGGCTGAAAAATCGGGGCTCCGCCCCGGGCCCCGCTGCTCAATCGCCGCAGGGGCTTGATTCCGATCGGCCGGAGGTCACCGTGCCGTTCGGGGCCATCGGGGAGGCCCAGTGGGATGCCCTGACCTCGCTGGCCGAGGCGCTTCCGCAGCGGGAGTTGCGGCTCACGCCCTGGCGTGGCGTCGTCGTCCCCGGAGCCACCGCGGAGCACCTCGCGCGGCTCGCCGACACCGGACTCGTGACCGACCCCACCTCCCCCTGGACCCGCGTAGCGGCCTGCATCGGGCGGCCCGGCTGCGCCAAGGCGCACACCGACGTACGGGCCGAAGCCACCACGCACCTCGCTGACGCGCACCCGCTCCTGCCCACCTACTGGTCCGGCTGCGAACGCCGCTGCGGGCACCCCGTGGGCCCTTACGTAGACGTCGTGGCGCAGCCCGGCGGCGGATACACCACCACCGTTCCCTCCGTCCCCCACCACACCGAGAGCTGAGAGCAACCGTGTTCGACTACGAGAAGGACGGCGCGGCGATCTACCGCGAGTCCTTTGCCACGATCCGCGCGGAAGCCGCGAGCGGACTCGCGGCGCTGCCCGCCGACGTCGCCCAGGTGGCGGTCCGCATGATCCACGCCTGCGGCCAGGTGGATCTCGTCCAGGACATCGGCCACTCGACCGGCGTCGTGGCGAACGCGCGGGCCGCGCTGCGCGCCGGGGCGCCCATCCTGTGCGACGCCCACATGGTCGCCAGCGGCGTCACCCGCAAGCGGCTGCCCGCCGACAACGAGGTCGTCTGCACCCTCCGGGACCCTCAAGTACCCGGCCTCGCGGCCGAGTTGGGGACCACCCGTAGTGCCGCCGCGCTCGAACTGTGGCGTGACCGGCTCGACGGCGCCGTCGTCGCGATCGGCAACGCGCCCACCGCCCTCTTCCATCTGCTGGAGATGATCGCGAAGGGCGCGCCGAAGCCCGCCGCCATTCTCGGCATACCCGTCGGCTTCGTCGGCGCCGCCGAGTCGAAGGACGCGCTCGCCGCGAACGAACTGGGCCTCGACCACCTCGTCGTACGGGGACGCAGGGGCGGCAGCGCCATCACCGCCGCCGCGCTGAACGCGATCGCGACCGAGGCGGAGATCATGGAGGACCGGGCATGAGCAACACCCCTTCCCAGCAGGGAAAGCTGTACGGCGTCGGGCTCGGGCCAGGCGACCCGGAGCTGATGACCGTCGCCGCCGTGAAGGCGATCGCCGCCGCCGACGTCATCGCGTACCACTGCGCGCGCCACGGGCGTTCCATCGCCCGCTCGATCGCCGCGGAGCACATCCGTGCGGAGCAGATCGAGGAGCGGCTGATGTATCCGCTCACGGTGGAGACGACGGATCACCCGGGCGGCTACCGGGGCGCGCTCGACGACTTCTACGAGGAGGCGGCGGCCACGCTCGCCGCGCACCTCGACGCCGGGCGTACCGTCGCCGTGCTCGCCGAGGGCGACCCGATGTTCTACGGCTCGTACCAGCACATGCACAAGCGGCTCGCCGACCGCTACGAGACGACCGTCATCCCCGGTGTCACGTCCATCAGCGCCGCCGCCGCGCGGCTCGGGCAGCCGCTGTGCGAGGACAAGGAGACGCTGACCGTCATCCCCGGCACGCTCCCGGAGGACGAGCTGGCCGCGCGGATCGCCGCCGCGGACTCGGCTGTCGTCATGAAGCTGGGGCGTACGTTCACCAAGGTGCGGGCCGCGCTGGAGAGTTCGGGGCGGCTGGACGACGCGCGCTACGTCGAGCGGGCGTTCATGGACGGCGAGCGGACCGGCGCCCTTGCCGACATCGACCCGGCGTCCGTGCCGTACTTCTCCGTCGCCGTGCTGCCCTCCCGGGTCGACGCCGAGCCGGTCGAGGCGCCGGACCCGGCGCGCGGCGAGGTCGTGGTCGTCGGCACGGGGCCCGCGGGCGCGCCCTGGCTGACGCCGGAGTCGCGCGGCGCGCTGGCGAACTCCGACGACCTGGTCGGATACACCACGTACCTCGCGCGCGTCCCCGAACGTCCGGGGCAGGTGCGGCACGGCTCGGACAACAAGGTCGAGTCCGAGCGCGCCGAGTTCGCCCTCGACCTGGCCCTGCGCGGGCATCGCGTCGCGGTCGTCTCCGGGGGCGACCCGGGCGTCTTCGCGATGGCCACGGCGGTGCTCGAAGTCGCCTCGGAGGAGCGGTACTCGGGCATACCGGTGCGGGTGCTCCCCGGTGTCACCGCCGCGAACGCCGCCGCGGCGAAGGCGGGTGCGCCGCTCGGCCACGACTACGCGACGATCTCGCTGTCCGACCGGCTGAAGCCGTGGGAGGTCATCGCGGAACGGTTGCGGACGGCTGCCGCGGCCGACCTGGTTCTCGCGCTCTACAACCCCGGTTCGCGCAGCCGTACGTGGCAGGTGGGCAAGGCGCGCGAGCTTCTCCTTGAGCTGCGGCTGCCGGATACGCCTGTGGTGTTGGCGCGGGATGTGGGCGGGCCGGAGGAGGCGGTCCGGGTCGTGCGGCTCGCGGACCTGGATCCGGAGGTCGTCGACATGCGGACGTTGCTGATCGTCGGGTCGTCGCAAACCCAGGCGGTGGTCCGGCCGGACGGGACCAGGGTGGTGTGGACGCCGCGCCGCTACCCCGAACCCGGCACCGTGTAACGGCCACGGGGCTCCGCCCCGGACCCCGCGCCTCAAACGCCGGCGGGGCTTGATAGTGCTCACCCGCCACAGGGGCTTGATTGTGCGCACTTCTCGCCCCACGGCGCCGAGTGGGCATTTCAAGCCCCGCCGCCCCATGTCCGGCGAGTAGGTATTTCAAGCCCCGGCCGCCCCACGGCAGCAAGTAGGCATTTCAAACCCCCGCCCCCCCACAGCAGCAAGTAGACATTTCAAACCCCCGCCCCCCCCACAGCAGCAAGTAGACATTTCAAACCCCCGCCGCCCCACGGCGGCAAGTGGGTATTTCAAGCCCCTGCGGCGATTGAGCAGCGGGGTATGGGGCAGAGCCCCAGCCTTTAGGTCACGGTGGCGTGGAGCCAATCCGCCGCCGCCTCCACCGTGGTGGCCACCGGGACCCCGACGGGTACCGGGGGACGGCGGACGACGACCACCGGGATGCCCGCCTCCCGCGCGGCGACCAGTTTCGGGGACGTCGCCGCACCGCCACTGTCCTTGGTCACCAGAACATCGACGTGACGGTCCGCGAGGACCTCGCGTTCGCCGTCCAACGTGAACGGACCACGATCGAGCAGCACCTCCATCCGCGGCGGAAACGGCGGCTCGGGCGCATCCACGGACCGCACAACGAAGTCCGCGTCGTCGACGTGGGCGAACGCCGCGAGCCCCATCCGCCCGGTGGTGAGGAAGACCCGGCCCGCCCCCCGTACGGCCTCCGCGGCCTCCGCCAGGGACGCGACCTCCCGCCAGTCGTCACCCGCACCCGGCACCCAGCCGGGCCTGCGCAGCGCGAGCAGGGGAACATGGGCGGTGGCGGCGGCCCGCGCCGCGTTGAAACTGATCGTCTCGGCGAAGGGATGGGTGGCATCGATGACCGCCGACACCGCGTGCCCGCGGATCCAGTCCGCCATCCCCTCGGCACCGCCGAACCCGCCGATCCGCACCTCACCGGCCGGCAGCCGGGGCGCCGCGACGCGGCCCGCGAGGGAACTGGTGACACGGACGCGCGGGTGCAGGGCGTCGGCAAGGCGCCGGGCCTCGGTCGTCCCGCCGAGAATCAACACGTGCGGCATCGGGGAACTCCATGAACGAATCGGCTGAGCCGAAGGGCGGGCGCGGCGCCCAACTCAAGCACACCGGCCTGCGCCCCGGCTGGACGACCGGCGCCTGTGCGACCGCCGCGACCACGGCCGCGTACACGGCGCTGCTGACCGGCGAGTTCCCCGACCCGGTGACGATCACGCTGCCGAAGGGCCAGACGCCGTCGTTCGCGCTCGCGGTGGAGTCCCTGGACGGGGCCTCGGCGACGGCCGGCGTCGTCAAGGACGCCGGCGACGACCCGGACGTCACGCACGGCGCACTCGTACGGTCCACGGTGCGACGCCTCCCGCCCGGCTCCGGAGTCGTCTTCAAGGCGGGCTCCGGCGTCGGCACGGTCACCCGGCCAGGGCTTCCGCTGCCCGTCGGCGAACCGGCCGTCAACCCGGTCCCCCGCGAGCTGATGCGCACACACATCGCGCAGGTGGCGGCGGCACACCGCGCCCCCGGCGACGTAGAGGTCACGATCTCCATCGACCACGGCGAGGAGATCGCCCGCTCCACCTGGAACCCGCGGCTCGGGATCCTCGGCGGCCTGTCGGTGCTCGGCACGACGGGGATCGTCGTGCCCTACTCGTGCTCGGCGTGGATCGACTCGATCCGGCGGGGTGTCGATGTGGCGCGCGCGGCGGGCCGTACGCACCTCGCGGGCTGCACCGGCTCGACGTCGGAGAAGACGGTCGTGCGTGAACACGCCCTTCCCGAGGACGCGTTGCTCGACATGGGCGATTTCGCGGGCGCGGTCCTGAAGTACATCCGCCGCCACCCGGTCGACCGCCTGACCATCTGCGGCGGCTTCGCCAAACTGTCGAAACTGGCGGCGGGCCATCTGGACCTGCACTCGGGCCGCTCCCAGGTCGACAAGGGCTTCCTGGCGGACCTGGCGCGCGGGGGCGGGGCGTCGGAAGCCCTCGCCGAGGAGGTCGCCGAGGCCAACACCGGCCTCGCCGCCCTCCAACTGTGCACGGCGGCAGGTGTCCCGCTGGGCGACCTCGTCGCCAACACGGCCCGCGACGAGGCCCTGGCGGTACTGCGCGGCGCCCCGGTCGCGGTGGACGTCATCTGCATCGACCGGGCCGGGAACATCGTGGGCAGATCAACCGGTTCAAACCCCTGCGGCGATTGAGCGGCGGGGTCCGGGGCGGAGCCCCGTGACCTAGGACCGGTCCCGCTCCACCGAATACAGGTGGCTGTCCCGGAACTGCGAAGCGCCCAGCGTGCGGCCCACGATGATCACGGCGGTGCGCAGCACACCCGCCTCCTTCACCTGGTCCGCGATATCGGCGAGGGTGCCGCGCAGGACCAGTTCGTTCTCGCGGCTGGCGTAGGCGACGACCGCCGCGGGGCAGTCCGCGCCGTAGTGCGGGAGCAGGTCGGAGACGATCCGGTCCACGTAGCGCGCGCCCAGGTGCAGGACGAGGAGCGCGCCGCTCGCGCCGAGTGTCGCCAGGTCCTCGCCAGGAGGCATCGGCGTGGCCTGCTGGGCGATACGGGTCAGGATCACCGTCTGGCCGACCGTGGGCACCGTCAGCTCGCGCTTCAGCGCCGCCGCCGCCGCCGCGAACGCCGGGACCCCGGGGACCATCTCGTACGGGATGCCGAGCGCGTCGAGGCGGCGCATCTGTTCCGCCACCGCGGAGAACACCGACGGGTCGCCGGAGTGCAGGCGGGCCACGTCGTGCCCGGCCTCGTGCGCCGCGGCGAACTCCCGCTCGATGGCGTCGAGGTCGAGGTCGGCCGTGTCGATCAGCCTCGCGTCCGGCGGGCATTCGGCGAGGAGTTCGGCCGGGACCAGCGAACCCGCGTACAGGCACACCTGGCAGTCCGCGAGCGTGCGCGCCCCGCGGACCGTGATCAGGTCGGCGGCGCCGGGGCCCGCCCCGATGAAATAGACCGTCATGCCTGTCCAACCCCTGTCTTCGTTACGGACCATTGCGTGACGGGCATCGCCTGCCGCCACCCCGTGAAGCCGCCGACCGGCACCGCGTGCGCGACGGACAGCTTCACCAGCTCGCCGCCGTGGCTCCGGTACCAGGCGGCGAGCAGCGCCTCGGATTCGAGGGTGACCGTGTTGGCCACCAGCCGGCCGCCCGGCGCGAGCGCCGCCCAGCAGGCGTCGAGCAGGCCGGGGGCCGTGAGCCCGCCACCGATGAACACGGCGTCGGGGGACGGGAGTTCGGCAAGCGCCCGCGGTGCGGGCCCTGTGACGACGGTCAGGCCCGGCACCCCGAGCCGCGCCGCGTTCCGCTCGATGCGGGCCGCGCGCTCCGCGTCCCGCTCCACGGCGTACGCGCGGCAGGACGGGTGCGTGCGCATCCACTCGATACCGATCGAGCCGGAACCGCCGCCGATGTCCCACAGCAGTTCCCCGGGGGCGGGCGCGAGCGCGGCGAGGGTCGCGGCGCGCACGTGGCGCTTGGTGAGCTGGCCGTCGTTGTCGTACGCGTCGTCGGGCAGGCCCGGCGCCGCGCCGAGGCGGAGGGCGTCGGGGGCGCGGCGGCAGTCGACGGCGATGACGTTCAGCGGGTCGCCGGGCGCGTGCGTCCAGGTCTCGGCCACCCCTTCGTACGACGTCTCGTCCTGCGCGCCCAAGCGCTCAAGGACCGTCAACCGGCTCGGCCCGAAGCCCCGTTCGGTCAGCAGCTTCGCGACCTCGGCGGGGGTGTCCGCGCCCGCGGAGAGGACGAGGACATGACGGCCGTGGTGCAGCGCGGCGGCGAGCCGGTCGGCCGGGCGGCCCACCAGCGTGACCACCTCCGTCTCCTCGACGGGCCGGCCGAGGCGCGCACAGGCGTAGGACACGGAGGACGGGTGCGGCAGGACGTGCAGCGCGTCGGCGCCGACGGTTTCGACGAGCGTGCGGCCGATCCCGTAGAACATCGGGTCACCGCTGGCCAGGACCGCGACGGGGCGTCCCTCGTAACGCGCCAGCAGGCCGGGCACGGCGGGGCGCAGCGGCGAGGGCCAGGGGACGCGCTCGCCCGCGCACTCCGGCGGGAGCAGGTCGAGTTGGCGGGGGCCGCCGATCACGGCGCCGGCGCCGCGGAGGGCCTCGCGGGACACCTCCGGCAGACCCGGCCAGCCGTCCGCACCGATTCCGACGACGGTCACCCTCTGGGGGGCCGGGTTCGCGGGGGTCACTGCCAGTTACCTCGGGGCGTCAAGAGCGTCAACATCGAAGCCGCACTCTATCGGGGGACATCGACCACCCAATTCAAGCCCCGCTCTGGGACGAGAGTGGGCGACGCGCCGCGTACACGTCCGGTCCCCCGTACCACCTCAGCCACCGTGTTACCTCAGAGCGATCGGCATCTCCGGGAGGCAGGACGACATGGCGGGATACGGGACGGCACGGGCCTGGGCCCTGACCGCCATGGTGGTCGGGGCCACAGCCCTCCCCTGCACCACGCCGGAGGCATCCGCGGACGACCCCGCACAAACCGCCGTCGTCTGGCCGGTGACCGCGACCCCGCACATGACGGCGGCCGCCCTCGGCTCCGGGCCGAACGCGAAGCCCGTCTTCGACGACGACTCGCTCGCCGGTCTGTTCTCGCCCGGCGGCCGGCTGCGCGAGGTCGTCGACGCGGGCAAGGGCCGCGACGTCAGCTGGGCGCTCGACCCGGACGTGGTGATCGCCGCGCAGGAGATGTCCACCGGCTACCGCGTCGCGAAGAACGCCGACTCCGCGTCCCCGCAGGACACCACCGAGGGCACGGGACAGAGCGCGGCCGCCGCCTGGCTCAGCGCGCTGCGGGAGGCCGTGAAGGGCCGCGAGGTGTGGCTCCTCCCCTACGCCGACACGGACCTCGCCTCGCTGGCCCACCACCCCGGCACCGACACCGAGGACCTCACGGAGGTCGTGTCCGGGCTCGCGGCGGACGCGAAGAAGCGGGTCGACCGGATCCTCGGCGCCGGCGCCGACACCCGCTCCGGCCTCGGCTGGCCCGCCGACGGCGCGCTCGACTCCGACGTGACCGCGCTCGGCGCCAAGCTGGGCGTGACCCGGGTCCTCGCCTCCGGCCAGGGGCTCACGCCCGCGGGCGCCGATCCGGTGACCGTGGGCAGCGGCGACGACGCGATGACGGCGCTGCCCTACGAGGCCGACCTCACGACCGCGCTCGGCCGCATCAAGGACAAGCAGCCCGCCCCCACTCCGTCCGCGACACCGTCGCCTTCGTCTGCGTCTGCGTCTGCGTCTGCGTCTTCGCCCGGCGACTCCACGTCGTCCCCGAGCCCGAACGCCTCCGCGAGCCGCGACACCGCCGGCAAGGACACCGTCGACCACGTCACCGCGCTCGTGAAGGCGAACGCCCGCCCGGTCCTCGTACCGCCCCGCAATCTGTCGGGCACGGCGGCGGACGCGCTCGGCGCCGCCATCGACTCCGGCACCGACGACGGCTGGCTGGAGCTCCAGGACCTCCGCGCGGCCGACGACGACCCGGTGGAGGGGAAGGCCGGGTCCCCGTCCGCGTACCCCGCGCGGCTGCGCGACAGCGAGCTCGGCAGGGACCAGCTGACCGCCGCCGCGGGCGACCTGGACCGGCTCGCGACCCTCAGCAAGGTGCTCGCCGACCCGAAGGACACCACGGAGTCCGTGCACGCGGCGATGGCCCGCGCCCTGGCCACCGCCTGGCGGATCGAGGGGGCCGGCGACGACACGGCGCAGCGGACGTTCCAGGAACGTACGACGGCCTTCCTGTCGGCGTCGGTGAAGTCGCTGCGCATGGTGCCGAAGAGCACCGTCACCGTCACGTCGGGCGACGCCTCGATCCCGGTCACGGTCGACAACGCGTTGCAGCAGGAGGTCTCCGGGCTCGTACTGCGCGTCACGTCCAGCGACTCCGAGCGCCTCAAGGTCAACGACGACGAGATCTCCGTGTCGGCCGAGGGCTCGGCGAGCCACACCTCCCAGATCGACGTCACCGCGAAGGCCAACGGCAAGGCGCATCTGACGGCCCGGCTCTACACGACGAGCGACGGCAAGCCGTGGGGCGAGGAGATGACCTTCGAGGTCGATGTGACGTCGGTGTCGTCAGGGGCGATCGCCGTGGTGGCGGCGGGCGTCGGGCTCATCGTCCTGGCCGCGGTGTTCCGGATGCGCCGTGTCCGCAGACGCAACGGGAACGGGAACGGGAGCGGCCAGGACGCCTGATTACGAGTCCTTGTCCGCCTTCTTCACCGCCGCCTCCGCGTCCACGATGCCGAGGCCCAGCTTGGCGTTCTTCTTCGGGTTGACGGCCGTCCCCCGGACCGTGGAGATGATCTCGTCGGGGTCGAGCCCCTGGTGGTGCAGGAGCGCCGCGAGCGCGGAGACGTAGGGCGCCGCCATCGACGTACCGGAGAGCTTCCCGTAGCCGGACGTGTCCTTCAGGGTCTCCTTCGTCGTGTACGTCGGCAGCGTGGAGAGGATGTCCTCGCCGGGCGCCGAGACGGCCTGCTCCGCGCCGAAGTTGGAGAAGCTCGCCGCAGTGCCCTTCTCGGTGCTGGCGCCGACGACGAGGACCGGCGTCTGCACCTTGTACGGCTGGGTGTCCGCGCCGTCGTTGCCTGCCGCGGCGACGACGACCGCGCCCTTGTCGTGGGCGTGCTGGATGGCCTGGTTGAGGATGCCGCCCTGGAGCAGCTTCGTCATCAGGACGCCCTCGCCGAGCGAGAGGTTGATGACGTCGGCGCCGTGGTCGGCGGCCCAGACGATGCCCTTGGTGATGTTGCCGTTCGAGCCGGAGCCGTTCGCGCCGAGCACCCGCACCGGCATGATCTTGGCGCCTGGGGCGCCGCCCGCGACGCCGACGCCGTTGTCGGTGTGGGCGGCGGCGATGCCGGAGACGTGCGTGCCGTGGCCGTTGAGGTCCTTGGGGTCGTCGTCGCCGTCGACGAAGTCGTGCCCGTCGACGAGTCGGCCCTTGAGGTCGGGATGGTCGGTGGCGACGCCGGAGTCGACGACGGCGATCACCGTGTCGTCACCCTTCGACGTGTCCCAGGCGGCCGGCAGTTTCATCGCGTCGAGAGCCCACTGGTCCTTCTTCATGGGGTCCGGCTTGCTGTCGTCCCCGCAGGCGGTGACGAGGAGGAGGGTGGCGACGGTCGCGGCGACGAGCGGTGTACGGATGCGCATGGTTCGAGCCTGTGGGCCCCCGCCGTCTCACGCATGTGGTGGCCAGCCGTGTGGGGGACCGCCACCGTCATCGCGCCCAGCGCGGCGTCCAGAAGTCGCCGGAGCCGTCCTCCTGACGCTCGTACCGGTCCGTCAGATACGTCAGGAGCGCCGCGAGTCCGGGGTGCCGGTTGTCGGCCCGCCACAGCAGCGACAGCGGGTAGAGCGGCGTCGGACGGCGTACGGGGACGAACCGGAGCTCGATGTCGGCGGGGCGTGTGAGGGGGGTGCGGGTGCCCATGATGGTGGCCACGTCGTCGGCCGCCGCGACCGTCCGCAGCAGATGGCCGCCGCCGAAGGTGGTGCCGCCGACGTCGATGGTGAGGCCGAAGGCGCGCTCCAACTCCTCGTAATACGCGGCCCATTCGCTGCCCTTGGCCATGCCGGGCATCCAGATCCGGTGCCCGGCCAGCTCGGCGGGCGTGACCTCGGTCCTGTCCGCCAGGGGGTGCGCCGTGCCGGTGACGAGGATGGCCGGCTCGTCGATGACGCGGGCGCTGCGCACCTCGCGCGGCAGCCGGTCCTCGGGCACGGCGCGCGTCCAGAACGCGGCGTCGACGCCCCCTTCCCGTACGGACGCGAGCGCGGCCCGCCCGCCCTGGCCGAGGGCGACGACGTCGAGCGGGAGGTGCGGGTGGGCCTGGTGGAAGTCCTGCACGACCCCGTTGGTGATCACGTTGGCGCCGAGCACGTCCACGCGCAGCGGGCGGCGGCCGCCCCGCACGGAGTCGGCGGCCCGCTCGGCGGCCGCGAGCAGCTCCCGGGCGTGCGGCAGGAAGGTCTCGCCGTCGAGGGTGAGCCGCGCCCCGCGCGGGGTCCGCGTGAACAGGCGCACGCCGAGCTCCCGCTCCAGGGCGGCGACGCGCTTGGAGGCGGCCTGCTGGGTGATGCCCAGCTCGGCGGCGGCGATCTGGATCTGGCCCTCGTCGGCGACGGCGACGAAGGTGCGTACGTTCTGGAGGTCCACGGGGTGCACGACGCCCATACAACCATTGGTTGTACGGGTACGGGTGCCGGTTGTTTGCCGGGGCGCGCCGTCGGCCGCTTGTATCGCCTGGTCACAGATCTCATCACCAGACGAAACCGGAGGGCGGGGCATGCGGCTCGGGCGGGATTTCGGGTGGCTGTGGGCCGCCTTCGCCGTGAGCACCGCCGGTTCCTGGCTCGCGCTCGACGCGTTCCAGCTGATCGCCGTCCTGGTGCTGGACAGCGGCGCCGCGCAGGTCTCCTTCCTGGCGGCGGCCGGGCTCGCGGTCGGCGCGCTGCTGGCGGTGCCGCTCGGGCCGTGGGTCGAGTTCCGGCGCAAGCGGCCGGTGATGGTCCTCGCGGACCTGGTGCGCTGCGGGGCCCTGCTCACGCTGCCGCTCGCGTACGCCCTCGACGCGCTCACCTTCACCCAGCTCGTCCTGGTCTCCGTCGTCGTGGCCGCCGCCGACATCGTGTTCCGTGCGGCGAGCGGCGCCCACCTCAAGGCGCTGGTCCCGGCCGAGGGCCTGCTGGCGGCCAACGCCCGGTTCGAGTCGACGCAGTGGACCGCCACGGCCGTCGGCCCGCCGCTCGGCGGCGCGCTCATCGGCGCGTTCGGGCCGCTGACGACGGTCCTGGTGGACGCGGTGAGCTATGTCCTGTCGGCGGTGGGCGTGCGCGCCATCCGGGCCCCCGAGCCGAAGCCCGTAAGCAGCGGCCGATTCGGCGCGGCCGACATCGCCGAGGGCTGGCGCCACCTGTGGCAACAGCCGCGCCTTCGCGCCCTGTTCCTCAACAACAGCCTGGTGAACGCCCTGATCATGGTGGGCGCCCCGCTCATGGCGGTGCTGCTCCTCGACGACCTGGGCCTCGCCCCCTGGCAGTACGGCCTGGTCTTCGGGATCCCGTGCCTGGGCGGGCTCCTCGGCTCCCGGCTCACCGGGCCGCTGGTGAGGCGGTACGGGGAGCGGCGGGTGCTCCTCGTGAGCGGGGCGGTCCGGGCGTGCTGGCCGATCGGGCTCGCGTTCGTGGGGCCCGGCGTCGCGGGGATGGCCGTCGTGGTCCTCGTGGAGTTCGGCCTCATCACGTGCTGCGCCGTCTTCAACCCCGTCATGGCGGCCGAGCGGCTGCGGCTCACGGACGACGACCGGGTGGCGCGGGTGCTGTCCGCCTGGACCGTCACCCAGCGGGCCGTCACCGCCGCGCTGACGCTGGTGTGGGGCGCCTTCGCCGCGCTGATCGGGACGCGCGGGGCGCTCGCGCTCGCCGGAGTGCTGCTGCTCGCGACGCCCCTGCTGCTGCGCGGCCTGCGCTCCCCGGCGTGTGCACCCCGTCCCGGGGCGCCCACGCTGCCAGAGTGACCACGAACAACCGCCCCAAATGCACCGGATGTTCCGGTTCATGGAGTTAGGGAGTTTTCGTGGCACACGTACACGTGATCCTCAATCAGAAAGGCGGCGTGGGTAAGTCCACGCTCGCCGTGAACCTCGCGGCCGTCACCGCCGACGTGCTCGGCGCGGGCGCCCCCGACGCCGAGCGGCCGCCGGTCGTCGCCGTGTCCATCGACCCGCAGGGCTCGGCCGTGTGGTGGTCGGAGCGGGTCGGCGACGGCCTCCCCTTCGACTTCGTGCAGGCCCACGACGACCTCTCGGGGCTCGCCGCGCTCTCCCGGATCCCGTCCGCCGAGCACGTCTTCGTCGACACCCCGGGCTGGCTCGACCTCGCCGACGACGACGGCGACGACCCGCTCGGCAAGGGCGCGGCCGCCGACGCGCTGCGCGCGGTGCTCTCCAACGCCACCGACGTCATCGTCCCCATCGAGCCGGAGCCGCTCGGCTTCCAGCCCACGCAGCGCACGGTGGAGCGGGTCGTGAAGCCGCGCGGGCTGCCCTTCCGCGTGGTCATCAACAACTGGGACCCGCGCGACGGCAAGGCCGACCTGGCGCAGACCCGCAAGTTCGTCGAGGCGCAGGGCTGGCCGCTCGCGCGCACCGTCGTACGCCACTACAAGCTGCACACGCGGGCCAGCGCGGACGGCCTGGTCGTCACGCAGTACGGCGCCAACCGGGTCGCGCTCCAGGCCCGCGAGGACTTCTTCCGGCTCGCCCTGGAGGTCGGCCTCGCGGCGATCCCGGCGCCCGCCCGACGCAAGTCCTCCCGCCAGGCCTCCCGTACGAAGAAGAAGGTGAACATCTGATGGGGCGCCGTACCGACCTGTCCTCGCTCCTGTCCTCCGAGAAGGCGGCCGCCGAGGAGCAGGCCGCGGCGCCCGCCCAGCGCAGACGCCCCGACACCAAGCCGCTCACCGTCGCGATCGGCGACCTCACCGAGAACCCGGACAACCCGCGCCACGAGCTGCGCGACCTCGACGGGCTCGCCGAGACGGTCCGTGAGCGCGGCGTCCTCCAGGCCCTCGGCGTCGTCTCCGCGGCCGTCTTCCTCGCCGCCCGCCCGCACCACAAGGAGGCCGTGGGCGACGCCCCGTACGTCGTCCTGCACGGCCACCGGCGGCTCGCGGCGGCCCGGATGGCGGGCCTGGACGAGGTTCCGGTCCTGGTCAGGGACGACGCGACGCGTTCCGACGAGGACGCGCTGATCGAGAACGTGCAGCGCGACGACCTCACGGAACTGGAGCAGGCCCAGGCCATCCAGGGCCTGATCACCTCCTACGGCTACTCGCAGCGCCAGGTCGCCTCCCGGATCGGCAAGACGCAGGGCTTCATCTCGCAGCGGCTGTCACTGATGAAGCTGCGCGAGGAGATCCAGGAGGCGCTCGCCGACGGCCGTGTCTCCATCGAGGACGCCCGCCGCATCGCCCGCCTCCCGAAGGACGAGCAGATGCTCCCCGGCGAGCCGGATGCCGCCGCGACCGTCCCTGCCGCCCGCAAGGAGAAGCGCGGCCGCGATTACGGCGTAATCAAGATCGACAGCCGGGGCACCCCGGACGATGTGGTCGAGGCGCTCCGCCGGCATCTGGCCCCGGCCACCCTCGACCGGATCATCGAACTGCTCGGCCGATAGCCGATAGCCGATAGCCGACCGTGCGGTCTCCGTGGTCGCTTACCGTGGCCTCGTGCTCGATGTACCGACCGTGCCGTCCCCACCCGTGACCCCGCAGCCGCCCGCCGAGGCCGTCGCCCCGCTGATGCGCGGCCTCGACGTGCTGCGATGCCTCACGGACGCCGCCGAGCACGCCGGGGACGCGGGCGGCACGCTCGCCCTCGCCGAACTCGCCCGCGCCACGGGCCTCGCCCGCTCCACGGTCGACCGGATCTGCGCGACCCTCGCCCACCTGGGCTTCGTACGCCTCGACGGGCGTGACGCCGCGCTCGCCCCGCCCCTGATGGCCGTCGCCAACGCCTGCCTGGACGCGCTGCGGGTGCCGGGACTGCTCGGCCCGCTCGCCGACGAGCTGGCCGACGAGCTCGACGAATCCGTCTCCCTCGCGGTCCCCGACGGCGCCGACATCCGCTTCGTCCACCAGGTGCTGCGCAGGCGGGCCCTGTCCATCAGCTTCCGGGTGGGCGATGCGCTGCCGGAGGGCGGGTGTGCGCCAGGTCTTGTGTTCCGGGACGGCCTTTCCGTCGCCGTGGACGACCAGCTTGTGGAGCCGGGCCTGGTCGCGGTGGCGGTTCCCGTACGGGGCCCGGACGGGTCGGTGGTGTGCGCGGTGAGCGTGGTGAGCCATACGAGCCGGCATGCCGCCGGGGAGCTGGCGGGGGCGGTGCGGGGGCCGTTGGAGGCGTGTGTGCGGTCGATGGAATCCGTACTGGCCACTTCTTCCTACGCCTCGGGGCTCGGCCCCGGACCCCGCGCCTCGAACGCCGGCGGGGCTGATATTGGCCGCGCCCCCATCGAGTCCCTCGCCAGAGGCCTCCGCGTGCTCACCGCGTTCGACGCCGCGCACCCCGCCCTGACCCTCAGCGAAGTCGCCGAGGCCACAGGACTCGCCCGCGCGACGGCCCGCCGCGCCCTCATCACCTACGACCACCTCGGCTACGTCACCCGCGACAACCACACGTACAGGCTCACCCCCCGCGTCCTCGCCCTCGGCTGCGCGCCCCTGTCGCGCACCACGCTCCCCCGCATCGCCGCGCCGCACCTCGCGGCCCTGTCGAAGCGGCTCGGCGAATCCGTCGGCCTGTCCGTGCCGGACGGCGACCGCGTGCGGTGCACCGCGCGGGTGACGCCGCGCCGGGTCATGAGCGTCGACATCGGCGTCGGCTCCCGGCTGCCCGCGAAGGACACGGCCGCCGGGCGGCTGCTGCGAGACGGCGGGGAGCGGGCCGTGGCCGACGGGCCCGAGGCCGGGCTGCGGTCGGTCGCCGTGCCGGTGCGGGACCGGGCGGGCGTGCTCGTCTCCGCGCTCGACGTCACCGCACACCAGGGCCGCGGGGACGACGACACATGGGCGCGGGCGCTGCGGGAGACCGCGGCGCTGATCGCGGCGGACCTGCACGTGACGTCGCGTTTCGTGAGCGTCCCCGTGCACTGAGACCCGGATCTCACCGCCGTACGGACCTTCGTCCCTACTCTTCACGACGAATGCCCCGCATTCTCATACGTGATGACATCTCCTGGCTCGAGCGGCTTCTACTCCTCGATCCGTGGCGCGGGCCCCTCCGACTCCCGCCCCACGGGCGGCTGGCGTGCCGTGGTGCTGCTCGTCGCGGTGATGGCGCTCATCATCACCACCCTCGACGTGGCGACGCCCGCCGACTTCCGGGCGCGCGCCCTGCTCGGCCTCGTGCCGATCATGGTGGCGATGCTCGCGCCCGTGACCGTCACGGCCGTCGTCACCGGACTGCTGATCTGCGTCTACGTCGCACTACAGGCCGTGGCACCGTTGCCGACCGGTGGCTGGGCCGTGCTCGGGCCGCTGATGATCGGCACCGGCGGCCTGCTCGGTGTGCTGATCGCGCGCCGCAGGGAGGAGCAGCGGGCCCGCGTCCAGGCCCTCAAGGACATCGCCGAGGCCACGCAGCGCGCGGTGATGCGCGGCCTGCCCGAGCGCTTCGAGGACCTGCGCATCGCCGACTTCTACCAGCCCGCCGCCCGCGCGGCCCGCGTCGGCGGCGACTGGTACGACTTCCAGCCCTCGCCGCACGGGGTGCGCGCCGTGCTCGGCGACGTCAGCGGCAAGGGTCTGCCCGCGGTGTCCGCATCGGCGTGGCTGCTCGGCGCGTTCCGGGAAGCGGCGTACCACGAGGAGCGGATCGAGGAGGTGGCCCGGCGCCTGGAGATCGCCATGCAGCGCTACACCGCCTGGAACCGCCTCACCCGAGACGAGGGCCTCACCGACGCGTTCTCCACCGGGCTTCTGCTGCACTTCCCGCCCACGTCGGGCGGGTGCGTCGACATCGTCAACTTCGGGCACGAGCCGCCGCTGGTCGTCACCGCGGACGGCCGCGTGCACACCCCTGAACTCCCGGCGGGGCTCCCCCTCGGCATGGGGATGCTGGGGGCCGCGGCGCCGCGCGTGGCCCGGCTGCCCTTCGGGGTCGGGGACACGCTGATCCTCTTCACCGACGGCGTGACCGAGTGCCGCGACGAGGGCGGCGCCTTCTACCCCGTACGCGAGCGGCTGCCGGGCCTGCTGCCCCCGCCCGGCGCGAAGGAGTCGCCGGAGGCGCTGCTGCGCCGCCTGGCGGAGGACCTGCGCGAGCACCGGTACGGCCCGCCGAGCGACGACGCCGCGATCACCGTGATCCGCAGGACCGCGCGGCGCGCACCGTACGAGAACGAGGCGGACGCCGAGCTGTACGGGTACCGGCCGAAGGAGCCCGCGGCCACAGCGGACACGGCAGACTCGGCCGTTCGGGGGACCGCGGCTCAGTACGCCACGGACATGCGCTTCCTGGAGTGCGCGTCGCGCTCGATCTCGTCGACGAAGGCCAGCGCGTAGTCCTCCGCGCTGATCCGGCTCTCGCCGTCCGCGTCCTTCATCAGCCGGTCGCCGCCGACCCGGAACTCCTCGGTGCGCTCCCCCGGGCCGATCTCCGCGGCCGGTGAGATGTACGTCCAGTCCACGTCGTCGACCGTGCGCAGATACGCGAGCACGTCCCGGTGCGCGAGCGCCTCGCCGCGGTACGCGTCGGGGAAGCCCGGCTGGTCCATCAGTGCCTCGCCGGGCGCGACCTCCAGGCTGCCCGCCCCGCCGACCACCACGAGCCGTGCGACCCCGGCCCCGCGCACCCCGGCGACCAGCGCCTGATTGAGCGAGAGGAACGGCTTGACCGGGTCGGAGCCGTCGCGGGGCGGCGCGAGGGCGGAGGCCACGGCGTCGTGCCCGCCCGCGAGTTCCGTGAGCCGCTGCACGTCGGAGACGTCCGCCGCCGCGGCCGTGACACCGGCGACGGGCACGTCGCCGGAGCGGCTGACGGCGGTCACGCTGTGGCCGCGGCCCAGTGCCTCGGCGGCGATGCGGCTGCCGACCATGCCGGTGGCGCCCAGGAGCAGGATGTTCATGCGCTCAGCGAAACACGGTGCGCCACGGCGCGCATGTTGCGAAGGGCGTGCCGCGAGAGGTCAATGGAAGGCGAAGCACACGAGACTCGGGGTACCCGAGGGGGCCTGGCAGAAAGGAGCCCGTCATGGCTCAGCATGCGGCACCCGCACCGGGACGCAGGACCACCGGTGGCGTAGCGCTCTCCCCGACGAGCGCGGCCGTCGTCGTCCCCGTCGTGACCGGCATCGCGTACGGCTTCTGGGCGGCGAGCATCGACCGCTTCGGCGGCGAGGTCACCGGAGGCAACATCGCGCTCGGCTTCGTCACGGGCATCATCGTCGCGGCGCTCTGCTTCGGCATCCACCACTGGTCCAAGCAGCAGGCCGGCCGGCACTTCCTCGCGCGGGCCTCGGCCTGGGGCGCGTTCGCCGGCATCGCGATCGGTTTCCTGCACAGCCTCTCGGATCCCGCGATCCTGTGGTCGATCATGCTCGGCCTGGTGGTCGGGGCGTCGACGTTCGTGGGCACGTACTACCGGTACTACTCGGCGAGCGAGTACGCGCCCGTATAGAACGTACGTTCTAGATGTGGTGTCTGGAAGCTGTTCTAGAACGTGACGCCGAACTCCCGGTACTCGCGGTAGTAGAAGCTGCTCGGGCCGTGGTCACGATCGCGATCGTGCCGCGGCCCGTCGGACGGCGCCCCGGACGTGCAGCTCGGCACGCCACGGCCACCGGTGTCGACGTACGCGGCGCTGGCCCAGCCGCGGGCACCCGTGAACCAGTACCAGGTCGAGGTGCCGTGCACGGACGAGCCGTCGGTGGCGCACTCGATACGGTCCTGGCTGCCCGGCGCGAGCCGGTACACGACGGATGCCGAGGTGCTCGGCCCCGAGCGCAGGTTGAGATCGGACGGGGAGACGACAGTCCCCCAGACGACGTCGCCGCTGTTCGCACTTGCGGGTGCCGCGGCGGTCACGGCGAGCAGTCCGCCCGCCAGAAGCCCGGCAGCAGCCAGGGCCGGAGTGGTTCGGCGCATGATCGGCCTCCTAGAAGGAACCAAGATCCCCACGCCCCCACGTCCAGGAAACACCCGTTCGGCCCAGTGCTCCACCTGAGCGCTCGCGCCCGGCCGGCCGATGAGTTCCCGTCGCGGAGCCGGTCTTTCTCTGTGACGTGACCGAGAGGGGCACCAGACATGAGCACCACCGCCACCACGACCGGCCTGGCCATCGAGACCGCGGGCCTCGTCAAGACCTTCGGCGACAACCGCGCCGTCGACGGCATCGACCTGACCGTCCCGGCCGGCACGGTCTACGGCGTGCTCGGGCCGAACGGCGCGGGCAAGACCACGGCCGTGAAGATGCTCGCCACGCTGCTGCGGCCGGACGCGGGCGAGGCCCATGTCTTCGGCCACGACGTGGTGCGCGAGGCCGACGCCGTGCGCTCCCGCGTCAGCCTCACCGGCCAGTACGCGTCGGTCGACGAGGACCTGACGGGCCATGAGAACCTCGTGCTGCTCGCCCGCCTGACCGGCCACGGCAAGCGGTCCGCGGCCGCGAGGGCCGACCAACTCCTGGACGCCTTCGGCCTGTTGGAAGCGTCGGCCCGCCAGGTGAAGAACTATTCGGGCGGCATGCGGCGCCGTATCGACATCGCCGCGTCCATCCTCAACACCCCCGACCTGCTGTTCCTCGACGAGCCGACCACAGGGCTCGACCCGCGCAGCCGCAACCAGGTGTGGGAGATCGTCCGCGCGGTCGTCGCGCAGGGCACCACGGTCCTGCTGACCACCCAGTACCTCGACGAGGCCGACCAGCTGGCGTCCCGGATCGCCGTCATCGACAAGGGCCGCGTGATCGCCGAGGGCACCAAGGGCGAGCTGAAGGCGTCGGTCGGCTCCGGCTCCGTCCACGTACGCCTGCGCGATCCGCTCCAACGCCCGGACGCCGAGCGGCTGTTGAACACCGTGCTCGACGCCCAGGTGGTCCTTGAGCCCGACCCGGTGGCGCTCACCGCCCGCGTCGGCGGCGCCTCCAACGGCCGGGGCGCCGCCGAGCAGGCCTCCCGCGCGCTGGCCGAACTGGCCGCCGCCCGCATCACCGTGGACACCTTCGCCCTCGGCCAGCCCAGCCTCGACGAGGTGTTCCTGGCCCTCACCGACCAGCCCGTGCAGGACCAGAATCCCGTACAGGCCCAGACGTCCGAGGAGGCGTCGGCATGACCACCGCCACCACCACCAGCACCGATGCGCAGGACCTCGCCCCGGTCAGCGCCGAATCCCTCGCCGAGCTGCTCATCGCCAAGGAGCGCCCGCCCCGGCCCAGCGCCCTGTCCGCGTCGCTCACCTTCGGCTGGCGCGCGATGCTGAAGATCAAGCACGTGCCGGAGCAGCTCTTCGACGTCACGGCGTTCCCGGTCATGATGGTGCTGATGTACACGTACCTGTTCGGAGGGGCGCTGGCCGGCTCCCCGAGCGAGTACATCCAGTACCTGCTGCCCGGCATTCTGGTGATGTCGGTCGTGATGATCACGATGTACACGGGCGTCTCGGTCAACACCGACATCGAGAAGGGCGTCTTCGACCGCTTCCGTACGCTGCCGATCTGGCGACCCGCCGTCATGGTCGGGTACCTCCTCGGCGACGCCCTGCGCTACACGATCGCGTCCGTCGTGATGCTCGTGGTCGGCCTGATCATGGGATTCCGGCCGGACGGCGGGGTCCTCGGCGTCCTCGCGGCCATCGTGGTCCTGCTCGTCTTCTCCTTCGCGTTCTCGTGGATCTGGACGATGTTCGGACTGCTGCTGCGCACCGAGAAGTCGGTGATGGGCGTCAGCATGATGGTGATCTTCCCGCTGACGTTCCTCAGCGACATCTTCGTGAAGCCCGAGACGATGCCGGGCTGGCTCCAGGCCTTCGTCAACAACAACCCCGTCACACACGTCGCGTCCGCCGTGCGCGGCCTGATGGACGGCGACTGGCCGACGGCCGAGGTGCTGTGGTCGCTGGGCTGGTCGGCGCTGCTGATCGCCGTGTTCGGGCCCGTCACGATGCGCCTCTACAACCGCAAGTAGGGGCCGGACGGTAGTCCGTATGCACGCACCCCGGTCGCGCACGGCGCGGCCGGGGCCTTGCCTGGAACGGTGATCCGAAGAACCGCCTCCGCCGTTCTCCTCGTCCTCGCCTGCCTGCTCGTCCCGCTCGGCACGCTCTCCACCTGGGCGAAGTACGAGATCGGCGACAGCGACCGGTACGTGTCCGCGATGGCGCCGCTGGCCGGCGACACGGACGTACAGAACGCGGTGGCCGACGCGGTGACCACCGGGGTCATGAAGAACCTGGACGTGGGCGCGCTCGCATCGGTCGTCGAGGACTATCTGCACGACGCGGTCGTCTCGTTCACGGACACCGACGCCTTCCGCGGCGCCTGGAACACCGCGAACCGCGCCGCCCACGACGCCGTGCAGCAGGCCCTCGACGAGGGCACCACGGGGCCCGTCACGCTCGACCTGGCCCCCGTCACCCGGCAGGTCAAGCAGCAGCTGGAAGCGAACGGTGTGCCGTTCGCCGAGCGGATCCCGGTCGCGCACACCGAGGTCACCCTGCTGTCCGCAGGCGACCTGGCCACGCTGCGCCAGGGCTTCCACGTGCTCCAACTCGCGGGTCTGTGGCTGCCGTTGGCCGCCGTGGTGTGCGCCGTCGCGGGCCTCGCGCTCGCCGCGCGCCGCCGTCGCGCGCTCGCCTGGACGGCCCTCGGCGTCGCCCTGAGCGCGGGGGCGCTGCTCATCGCGCTGCCGATCGCCCGCGCGCTGACGCTCTCCGACATCTCCGACGCCGCGAACAAGGCGGCGACCGCCTCGGTCTACGACGCCCTGACGTCGCCGCTGCGCACCGCGTCGTGGGTACTCGTCGCCGTGGGCGTGGTGGTGGCGCTCGCGGTGTGGCTCGGCAGACACCCGTTCGGCCGCGTCCGACATGCCACCGCCCTGCTGCGGCGCGAGCATTCCGGTGACACGAGGAGGCGCTCGCATGACGCACACACCACCGGAAGCCGAGCCGACGACCGCCTGGTCCAAGGACCACCGCACACCCGACCCTGACCCCACGCGCGGCGAGGGCCCGCGCAACGACTGGGCGGCGGGCGGCACCCTGTTCGCCGGCGTCCTGATGCTGGTCAGCGGCTGCCTCGGCGTCCTCAACGGGATCGCGGCCATCGCCAAGGACGACGTCTACAGCCGGGTCGGCGACTACGTCTACGCCTTCGACCTCACCACGTGGGGCTGGATCCACCTGGTGATCGGCGCGCTCGTCGCGGTCACCGGCTGGGGCGTGCTCAAGGGCAAGGACTGGGCGCGCGGCGCGGGCATCGGCTTCGGCGCGCTCTACGTCGTCGAGTACTTCCTTTTCCTGCCCTACGCGCCCGTGTGGTCGGTCATCTCCATCGGCATCGGCGTCTTCGTCATCTGGGCCCTCGCCACGGACCACGGCCGCGCCCCCAACCCGGGGGCCGCCAAACCGGCCTGACGGTCGCGTACCAGGCCCTAGGGCCTGTCTTCAAACTCCCGTCGTCGCCCGGAGGGCGGCGCGGCGGCGTCTGGTGCGTGCGATCGCAAGGCGCCGGGAAGTCCTCGTAGCGGAGCTACTCGGGCTTTTCGGCAACGCAGCGAGCGTGCGTGCCAGACGCCGCCGGGCAGACGGGAGTTTGAAGACAGGCCCTAGCCTTGACGTACCGATCGGACAGGTACGGGGGCCGGGTCTTGGACCAGAGGCAGCAGCACATCACGGACGACGCGCCCGGCGCCCCACGGTACGAACCGCGGGACGCCGGGCGCCGGCGCGTGCACAGGACGGGGGCGTGGGCGGCGGCGCTGCTGCTCGCGGGGGTCAGCGCGGTCGTCGTCTTCCGGGCCGCAGACCGTGACGGCCCGACGCCTGTCCCCCAACTCCTCGCGTTCCTCCCCTGGTTGATCGCCCCCACGGCCGCCGCCCTGCTCCTCGCGCTGCTGTCGCGCTGGCGTACGGGGATGGTCTGGGGCGTCGTCGTACTCGGCGCGCTCGCCTGGTACATCGAGCCGTACGGGCCCTCCGGGACGGTCGGCGGGTCGGACGGCGTCCCCGTCTCCGGCGTCCGGGTGCTCGCGTCCAACGTCCAGTTCAGCCGCGGCACCAACGCGCTGATCGACACGGTCGCCCGGCACCGCCCCGACATCGTGTTCGTCGCGGAGTGCGGCCGCCCCTGCCGGGACGCGCTGGACCGGGAGTCGCTGCGCGCCCGCTACCCGCACCGGCAGGCCGTCGCGGCGGACGGCTCCGAGGGTTCGATGATCCTCAGCAGGTTCCCGCTGAAGGCGGCGCCGACGGTGGCCGGGGCGATGGGCATGCCGGCCGCCACCGCCGACGTACGGGGACACGCGGTGCGCCTCCAACTCGCGCACCCGATGCCGCCGTTGCCCGACCAGGTGGGCGTGTGGAGGACGGAACTCGGCCGGCTCGCGGACGCGGCGCGGGCCGGCGAAGGGCCCGCGATCGTGGCGGGGGACTTCAACGCGACGCAGGACCACGCGGCGTTCCGCCACATCCTCGACGCGGGGGCGCTGCACGACGCGGCCCGCCTCACCGGCCACTCCCGCACCCCGAGCTGGCCGTCGACGGCTCCGGGACCGCTGGGCACGCAGATCGACCACGTCCTGGTGACCGACGACTTCTCGGCGGACGAGGCCCACTTCATCGAGCTCGCGGACACGGACCACCGGGCGCTCCTGGTGGACCTGACGCTGCACGGCTGACCGGGCCACCGCCCGTGGGGAGGATGACGGTGGCCCGGTGTGTGCGAGGAACGGTGCTGGAGCCCGAGGGCCCTTCTGACGGATCTTGCTGGAGTCGCGGGCCCTGGCATCCAGCCTGACCCGTCAGAAGGGCCCTAGCGCAACTCGGCCTCCGCCTTGTGCAGGGCCTTGGCGAAGCCGTTGGCCCAGAGGGACTCCACCTGGGCCTTCTCGTTCGCGTCCGGGTTCGGGTTGGTGCAGGAGGGGCCGGGACCGCCGCCCGACATCAGCTCGCTGCACGGCCCCTCGTAGTGATCGGGGAGGCCGAGCACATGGCCCGTCTCGTGCGTGGTCACGCGCGTGGAGTCGTACTCCTGGTTCTGCGCGTAGTCCAGGAAGACGTAGCCGCCGCCGTGCCCGTCCGTCGACGCGTACGAACCGCGCGAGTCGTTCCCTTCCCGGTACGAGAAGTCGCCGCCGCCGGACGTGGCCTGGAGCTTCACGTTCGACACGGACGAGTTCCAGATCGACGCGCTGCGCGCTATCTGCTGCTGGAAGGTGGGGGCTTGTGAGGCGTCGTACGAGACGGTGACGGACGCGGCTCCCGGGTTGGCGGCCCGCTTCTCGGCGACGGACTTCAGGACGGCCTCGAAGAACGCCTTGTTGGCGGCGGCCTCCTCGGCGGAACCGGCGTAACGCGCGGACGAGACCGCGGACGTCTGGTGAGTGGGGGCCTGATGGGCGGTCGCCGGGCTCGCGGCGAGGGCGGTGACGGTGAGGCCGGCGCCGAAGGCACCGGCGAGAAGACGGATGACCGTGGGGGGTGGTGTCATGTCCATGCGTGAGAGTGTGGGGCGGCCGTGACGCACGGGAAAGATGCCACTGCGCGATAACTCCGCGCTATCACCACACAGTTGACTCTGGTGCGGCGCACGGGACCGGCCTACGCTCAACGCCCATGGAGCTGGAAGTGCGGCACCTGCGCGTCCTGTGCGCGATCGAGGACACCGGCAGCCTGCACAAGGCGGCCCGTCACCTGGGCATGACCCAGCCCGCCCTCAGCACCCAGCTGCGCCGCATCGAGGACCACCTCGGCGGCCGGCTCTTCACCCGCGAACGCACCGGCTGCCGCCCGACCCCGCTCGGCCGCACCCTGCTCACGCGCGCCCGGCCGCTGGTGGACGACCTGCGCGCACTGGTCGACGAGACGCGCGCGATGACGCGGGACGCCGCCGGTGACCGACTGCGCATCGGCTCCACGGCCAGCCGCGCGATCCCCGGCTGGCTGCGCCGCCTGCGCGCGAGTTCGCCGCACGAGCCGTCGCTGCGCATGGACGTCTCGGCGCACGCGCTGCTCCGCCTGGTGGCCGAGGACGGTCTCGACGTGGCGTTCGTCCACGAGGTGGAGGGCAGCCCGCTGCGCATACCGGAGTCCCTGACCTGCAAGGTCCTCCTGGCCCGCGAACCCCAGTACGTCTCCCTGTCGGCGGACCACCCGGCGGCGGGCAGCCCGGTCGTGCGCCTGACGGACCTGGCGGATGACCGCTGGATGATCGACCCGACGGTGGACGGCGAATGGGACGGCCTGCTCCGCGCGTTCCGCTCGGCGGGCCTCAACCCCCGCGTTCTGCACGGCGATTACCTGACCGCGTTCAACCTCGTCGCGACCGGCGAGGTGGTGACGCTCTGCCAGCCGACGTCCCTCGCCCGCCCCGACATGGCGATCCGCCCCCTGGAGGGCGACCCGGTAGCCGTACGTCTCCTCCTCGCGGCCCGCTCCGCGCCCGTCCTGGACGCGGTGCTGCCGGCCCTGCGAGAGGCCTATTGGGAGTCGGCACACCAGTCACCGGCGTATCGGACACGTCTCACGGAGTCGGGCGTGATCGACTGAATCCACACAGAAAGGGCGGCAGTTGTCCGCTCGGCCGAACGACCCGACCCTGCCCAAGATCACGGCCCGCGGCGGCTAACCTTACGTGTCCGCCCTGGCCAGGGGTTCCAGGGACGTCGGGGACAACTCATGCGGAAGGTTGCGCACATGGGCATTCTGGATCTGCTGCGGAACGCGTTCGGGCGTTCGCGCAAAAAAGACGAGACCGGTGCCCCTGCGGGTGCCGCTGCCGCCACGGACCAGGCACCAACGGTGCCGGGCCCGTCCAAGGGCGAGGCCGACGACCTGGTCTCGGCCGCTTTCGACAACATCTCCGTCCCGAAGCCATCACCTCCGGTGGGCGACGAACGCGTGACGCCGGAGGCGGAGGCGGAGGCGCCGGTCGAGACGGAGGCACCGGTCGAGACGGAGGCACCGGTCGAGACGGAGGCGCCGGTCGAGGCGGAGGCACCGGTCGAGGCCAAGGGCGACGGCGCTGAAGAGGCCACTCCCGCTGTGGGCAATCGTCCCGCAGGGCGGGACGGGTGGGCACAGCCCCCGGCGCAGGCCGACAAGAACGAAGAGGCCGACCCCGTCGCAGCCGAGGAGCCCGCCCCGGCACAGGCCGAAGAGCCCGAGAAGGCCAACCCCGTCACGGCGGAGGAGCCCACCCCGGCGCAGGCCGACATGAACGAGGACGTCGAACCCGCCCCGGTCAAGACCCCGGCACAGGCCGAAGAGCCCGAGAAGGCCGACCCCGTCGCCGCGGAAGAGCCCGCCCCGGCGCAGGCCGACAAGAACGAGGACGCCGACCCCGTCGCAGCCGAGGAGCCCACCCCGGCACAGGCCGACAAGACCGAAGACGCCAACCCCGCCCCGGTCAAAACCCCGGCACAGGCCGACAAGACCGAAGACGCCAACCCCGCCCCGGTAAAGACCCCCGCGCCGGGGAAGCCCGCCCACACCCCGGCCAAAGTAAAGACCCGCGCCCCCGGCCTCACGGCCGCGCACACCGCCGCCGGCACCGCCCTGAAGAAGCGCGGCCTCACCGGCACCCGGGCCACGGTCTACCTCGTCCTGGACCGCTCCGGCTCCATGCGCTCGTACTACAAGAACGGCTCGACCGCCGCCCTCGCGGAGCAGACCGTCGCGCTGGCCGCCCACCTCGACGACCGCGAGACCCCCACCGTCCACACGGTGATCTTCTCGACGGACATCGACGCCGCGGGCGACCTCACCCTGGACGCGTACGAGGGCAAGGTCGACGAGTGGCACGCGGAGGCGGGCCGGATGGGCCGCACCAGCTACCACCGCGCGATCGAGGAGATCGTGACGCACCACGAGAAGTCGGACGACCCGAAGGCCCCCGCCCTGGTGATCTTCCAGACGGACGGCCCCCCGGACGTCCAGCGCCCGGCGAACGAGGCCCTCGCGGCAGCGGCCTCGCACCCCCTCTTCTTCCAGTTCGTGACGTTCGGCGACCCGGACTCGAAGAACTTCGACTACCTCCGCAAGCTGAAGGCGGACAACGCCGCGGTCTTCCACGCGGGCGAGACCCCGCTGGAGCTCACGGACGCGGAGCTCTACAAGGGCCTCCTGGAGGCCTGGCGCCCGTAGGACCCGCCCGTAACCCCGCTCAGCAGGGCCCCGATACCCCATGGCCGCCCGCCCGGTAAAACACCGGGCGGGCGGCCACCCCATGTCGGCTACGATTTCTAGATTCCACACACGTCACAACCCGGGAGCAGCCCCCGATGGCTCGACACCTCATCACCAGCGCCCTTCCGTACATCAACGGGATCAAGCACCTGGGCAACATGGTGGGGTCCATGCTCCCGGCCGACGTCTACTCCCGTTACCTGCGCCTGCGCGGCCACGACGTGCTGTACATCTGCGCGACGGACGAGCACGGCACGCCCGCCGAGCTGGCGGCGAAGGAGCGGGGCATCCCGGTCGCCGAGTTCTGCGCGCAGGCGCACGACGCGCAGAAGGCGGTCTACGACGGTTTCGGTCTCGCGTTCGACCACTTCGGCCGCAGCTCGTCGGAGCAGAACGCGGAGATCACGCAGCACTTCGCCCGCAAGCTGAACGAGAACGGGTTCATCGAGGAGCGCGAGATCCGCCAGGTGTACAGCCCGGCGGACGGCCGTTTCCTCCCCGACCGCTACGTCGAGGGCACCTGCCCGCACTGCGGCTACGACAAGGCGCGCGGCGACCAGTGCGAGAACTGCACGCGCGTGCTCGACCCCACCGACCTGATCGAGCCGCGCTCCGCGATCTCCGGCTCCACCGAGCTCGAGGTCCGCGAGACCAAGCATCTCTTCCTGCTCCAGTCGAAGCTGCAGGTCGAGGTCGAGGCGTGGATCGACGAGGTCGCCGACGAGTGGCCGCAGCTCGCCTCCTCCATCGCCCGCAAGTGGCTGACCGAGGGCCTCAACGACCGCGCCATCACCCGTGACCTGGACTGGGGCGTCCCGGTCCCGGCGGACACATGGCCGGAGCTCGCGGCCGACGGCAAGGTCTTCTACGTATGGTTCGACGCCCCGATCGAGTACATCGGCGCGACGAAGGAGTGGGCGGACCAGGCTCCCGACGGTGAGACGCGCGACTGGAAGTCGTGGTGGTACGAGCCGGCCGGCGCCTCGGACGTGCGGTACACGGAGTTCATGGCGAAGGACAACGTCCCGTTCCACAGCGTCATGTTCCCGGCCACGGAGATGGGCGTCCGTGAGCCGTGGAAGAAGGTCGACTACCTCAAGGCCTTCAACTGGCTGACGTACTACGGCGGCAAGTTCTCCACGTCGCAGAAGCGCGGCGTCTTCACCGACCAGGCCCTGGAGATCCTCCCGGCCGACTACTGGCGCTACTTCCTCATCGCGAACGCGCCGGAGTCGGACGACTCGTCGTTCACCTGGGAGCACTTCACGGCGACGGTGAACAAGGACCTGGCCGACACCCTCGGCAACTTCGTCAACCGCGTGCTGTCCTTCTCCCGCAAGCGCTTCGGCGACGACGTCCCCGCGGGCGGCGAGCCGGGCGAGGCCGAGACCCGGCTGGGCCAGGAGATCTCCACCCTCCTCGCCGAGTACGAGACCCAGATGGAGGCCCTCCAGTTCCGCAAGGCCGCGGCGGCGCTGCGCGCCCTGTGGTCCGCGGGCAACTCCTACCTGGAGGAGAAGGCCCCCTGGCTGGAGATCAAGACCGACAAGGACGCCGCGGCCCTCACGCTGCGCACGGCGATGAACCTCATCCGCCTCTACGCGGTGGTCTCCGAGCCCTTCATCCCGGCGTCGGCGGCCGCCATGCGCGCCGCGTTCGACCTGCCGGGCGACGACGCCGCCTGGGTCACCGCCGAGCAGGCCAGGTCGCTGACCACGGTCCCGGCCGGCACCCCGTTCACCGTGCCCCCGGTCCTCTTCGCGAAGATCACGGACGAGGACCTGGAGTCCTACAAGGAGCGCTTCGGCGGCGCGCCGGCAGCGTAACGCCCCCGCACGAAGGGCCCGGAACCGATTCCCCGGTTCCGGGCCCTTCGCACTGCTCAGCGCGCCCACTCCTTGAGCGGCTCGGTGTCCAGCTCGATGCCGACGGGCTCTGGCAGCACCACCGCCTTCCCGAACGGCACCGTCACCACCTGCTCGTAGCGCACCCCGTCGGGCTGCGAGTGAACCTTGACCTCGCAGCTGTCCCGGTCGATCAGCAGGTACACGGGGATCTCGGACTCGGCGTAAGCACGGGGCTTCTCGACCCGGTCACGCTGATTGGTGTCACCGTCGCGAGAGGTCACCTCGGCGACCATGAGAACCCCGTCGGTGGAAGCCCACTCGCCCTGACCGGCAAACGTGCCGCTGCGCGCCAGCGCGCCGTCCGGTCGGGCATTGCCGTTGCGGTACGTCTCCACGCGCAGGCCCCGCTCCGGGTAGAGCCACCAGCCGGTGTCGGCCTGGACGCACAGCCGCGCCAGCCACTCGATGATCGTGTCGTGATCGCCGTCCGGCACAGCCTTGACCCCCAGTTTGCCGCCGATGAACTCCATCCGAAGTGCTTCGTTGGTTCGTATGGCGTGACGGGCGAGCTCCTCGAAGTCCTCCTGGCTCAGCACCACAGCGGACCGCTCCTCTACGAGACTCATGACGGCCTCCCCATCCTCGTCATCGCGGATCAGGCATTGATTCAAAGGTACTGGGCGTCACTGACAACGACCTGCCGATGACGGAAGGTGACGCAAACGCCCAGGGCCCCCGCTCCGACGTACGAAGCGGGGGCCCTGGCGTGAACTGCTGAACTGCCGTGCGGCGCCGGTTACTTCTTCTCGACCGGCTTGCGCAGCTGGATGTTGAGCTCGCGCAGGCGTGTCTCGTCCAGCTCGGAGGGCGCGCCCATCATCAGGTCCTGCGCGTTGCCGTTCAGCGGGAACGAGATGGTCTCCCGGATGTTCGGCTCGTCGGCGAGGAGCATGACGATGCGGTCGACGCCCGGGGCGATCCCGCCGTGCGGCGGGGCGCCGAAGCGGAACGCGCGGAGCATGCCCGCGAACTCGGCCTCGACCGTCTCGGCCTCGTAGCCGGCGATCTCGAAGGCCTTGAGCATGATGTCGGGCTCGTGGTTACGGATCGCGCCGGAGGACAGCTCCGTGCCGTTGCAGACGATGTCGTACTGCCAGGCCAGGATGTCCAGCGGGTCCTTCTCCTCCAGGTCCTGCATGCCGCCCTGCGGCATCGAGAACGGGTTGTGGGAGAAGTCGATCTTGCCGGTCTCCTCGTCCTTCTCGTACATCGGGAAGTCGACGATCCAGCAGAAGCGGAAGACGCCCTCCTCGAAGTGGCCCGCGCGCTTGGCGGCCTCGACGCGGACCGCGCCCATGATCTTCGAGACCTCGTCGAACTCGCCCGCGCCGAAGAACACGGCGTGGCCGGCCTTGAGGCCGAGGCGCTCGGTGAGGACCTTGACGTTCTCCTCGGTGAGGAACTTGGCGATCGGGCCCGCGAACGTGCCGTCCTCGCCGACGCGGATCCAGGCGAGGCCCTTCGCGCCCTGCTCGACCGCGTAGGCCCCGAGGCCGTCGAAGAACTTGCGGGACTGCGAGGCGGTGTCCGGCACGGGCAGCGCGCGCACGTGCATGCCGGCGAACGCCTTGAACTCGGAGCCCTCGAACACGTCGCTGATGTCGACGAGTTCGAGCTTGGCGCGCAGGTCCGGCTTGTCGTTGCCGTACTTCAGCATCGACTCGCGGAACGGGATCCGCGGGAACGGGGAGGTGACCTCGCGGCCGCCGCCGAACTCCGTGAAGATCTCCGTCATGAGCTTCTCGATCGGGCGGAAGACGTCTTCCTGCTCGACGAAGCTCATCTCGATGTCGAGCTGGTAGAACTCGCCGGGCGAGCGGTCCGCGCGCGCGTCCTCGTCGCGGAAGCACGGCGCGATCTGGAAGTAGCGGTCGAAGCCCGAGATCATCAGCAGCTGCTTGAACTGCTGCGGCGCCTGGGGGAGGGCGTAGAACTTGCCCGGGTTCAGGCGGGACGGGACGACGAAGTCACGGGCGCCCTCGGGGGAGGTCGCGGCGAGGATCGGCGTCGCCATCTCGTTGAACCCGAGGTTGACCATCTTCGAGCGGATCGAGGCGATGACCTCGCTGCGCAGCATGATGTTGCGGTGCATGCGCTCGCGGCGCAGGTCCAGGAAGCGGTACTCCAGGCGGCGCTCCTCGCCCACCCCGTCGTCCTGGTTGATCTGGAACGGCAGCTGCTGGGCGGCGCCGAGCACCTCGACGTCGGACGCCTCGATCTCGATCTCGCCGGTGGGCAGCTCCGGGTTGACGTTGTCGGCGCCGCGGGAGACGACCTTGCCGTCGACGCGGACGACCGTCTCCTTCGTCAGCTTGTCGAGGACCTCGGCGGCCTTCGTGCCGGGGCGGGCGACGAGCTGCGTGATGCCGTAGTGGTCGCGCAGATCGATGAAGAGGATGCCGCCCAGGTCTCGGCGATTGTGCAGCCAGCCGCTCAGCCGGACGTCGGCGTCGACGTCAGAGGCGCGGAGCTCGCCGCAGGTGTGGGACCTGTACCGATGCATCGTCGTTCATCCAGCCTTTGCACTTGGGGTTCCCCGGGAGACGACCGGGATTCTCCCCAAGGGTACCGGCCCCCACCGACGCCTCGCCGCGCCTCTGGTGGCACCCGGCGATCACCTCTTCCTAGAGTGGGGCAATGCGCACTGGTGAGCCCCTCCCTCCCGTGGAGGACGTCCTCGCCGCTCTCGCGACCGGGCTGTGGCGATGGGACAACCGGGCGGGGCTCGTCACGTTCGACGCCGAGGCCGCCCGGCTGATCGGCCTGCCCCACGCCGCCGCGGGCGCCCCGGTCACCTTGACGGAGTCCGCCGTCCGCGCGCGCTTCCACCCGGTCGACTGGAACGAGATCGACGGGATCGTTCAGCTCGCCGTCGCCGAGGGCACCCTCGCCGAGGCCCGGCTGCGCGTCATGGACGGGCAGGGGCATGTGCTGCGCACCGTACGCAGCCGCTCCAAGCCGGTCGTGCACGGCGACGCCCCGGGCTCGTACGAGCTGATCGGCACGCTCCAGGAGGTCACAGAGCCGCCGCCGGAGGCCGCGTCGCGCACCCCGGTGACCGGCGACTGGCGGCGCTCGCGCGAGGCCTTCCTGCTGGACGCGGGGCGGGCGCTCGCGGAAGCCGGGTCCACGGAGGAGGTGCTGCGGGTCGCCGCCGGGCTCTCCATGCCGGGGTTCTCTCCGGACGGCCTCGCGGTGTTCGGCGTCGCGGGTGACCGGCTCACCGTCATCGGGCACCACGGCCAGGAGGACGGCGACGAGTCCCCGTTCACCGACATGGAGCTGGGCACGGACTATCCGGGCGCCGAGGTCGTCCGCACCGGGCGCGCGGTGTATCTGTCCTCGCCGGAGGAGTACCGCGCCCGCTACCCGGCGGCCTGGCCGCTGGCCGCCCGCTTCGAGCGCAAGTCGTGGGCGTTCCTGCCGCTGGTCGTCGCGGGCCGCACGCTCGGCGCGTGGATGGCGGGGTTCACCTACCCGGTGTCGTTCACGCCCGACGAGCGCTCGGTCCTCACCACGGTCGCGCGGATGCTGGCGCAGGCCCTCTCCAGGGCCGGGGTCGCCGAGTCGGAGCGGGAGCTCACCGACGGCCTTCAGAAGACGATGCTGCCCTCGCTCGGCCCCGAGATCCCCGGCATGAGCATCGCCGCCCGCTACGTCCCGACCGGCGGCGGCCTCCAGGTCGGCGGCGACTGGTACGACATGATCCCGCTGCCGGGCGGTGGCATCGCCCTGGTCATCGGCGACGTACAGGGTCATGACGTGCGCGCGGCGGGCCTGATGGGGCAGCTCCGGGTCGCCCTGCGCGCGTACGCCTCCGAGGGGCACAGGCCCGATGCCGTGCTCTCCCGCGCCTCCCGCTTCCTGCACGGCATCGGCGACACCGACGGGCCGGGGGCCGACCCGCGCTTCGCGACCTGTCTGTACGTCCAGGCCGACCCGGCCACCGGTGTCCTGGAGATCGCCCGCGCCGGGCACCCGGACCCCGCGATTCGGATGGCGGACGGCACCGTCCTCGTCCGCCCCACCGCGGGCGGCCTGCCGCTCGGGATCGACCCGGACGCGGACTATCCGACGACCCGTCTCGTCCTCGAACCCGGCGACACGCTGCTCCTCTGCACGGACGGCCTGATCGAGACGGGCGGGCACGACCTGGACACCGGCTGGTCGCGGATCCGCGCGGCCCTGGAGTCCGGCCCGGACGAGCGCCTGGAGGAGCTGGCCGACGCCCTGGTGCAGGCGGTGCACGGCCCCTCCTCGCACCACACCACGGGGCCGCTGGCGGACCGCCGCGAGGACGACATCGCACTGTTGCTGCTGCGCCGCACCGCCCAGCCGGCCGGTGCCACCGTGGCCCGGCGCACCGCGATGACCATCGCCCAGGCCGAGCCCGAGCGGATCGCGGCGGCCCGCCAGCAGCTGCGCGAGCTGCTGCACGACTGGGCCGACACGGATCAGATGGACTCGGCGGTACTGCTCGTCTCCGAGATGGTCACCAACGTCCTGGTGCACACCGACGGCGACGCGCTCCTGGTCGCAGAGATGACCCGGCACGGCGCCGAACCGCGCCGGCTGCGCGTGGAGGTCGCGGACGCCTCCGACGACCTGCCGCACAAGCGCCGCCCCGGTGAACTGGCGTCATCGGGGCGGGGCCTGGTGCTCATGGAACTGCTCGCCGACCGCTGGGGCGTGGACCCGCGGGGCGAGGGCAAGAACATCTGGTTCGAGCTCTACGAACCCTCGGCGGGCTCCGAGGCCGCTGTTTCACGTGAAACCGCGGACGAGCCGTCGGGTGGCGCGTCCTCCGGCGCGTAACGCCTCCTCAGCTCCCCGAGGACGCCGAACGCGGCGGCCACCAGCGGCACCGCGAGCAGCATCCCGAGGATGCCCGCGACCGCCGCGCCCGCCGTGATCGCCAGCATCACCATCGCGGGGTGCATCTGGACGGTGCGCGACTGGATCATCGGCTGGAGGATGTGCCCCTCCAGCTGCTGCACGGCGAGGATCACCCCGAGCGTCCACAGGGCGATGATCACCCCCCGGTCGGCGAGCGAGACGAGTACGGCGACGGCCCCGGACAGGGTCGCGCCGAGGTAGGGGATGTACGCGCCGACGAAGACCAGCGCGCCGAGCCCGACCGCGCCAGGCACTTGCAGGATCAGCAGTCCGACGGTGATGCAGATGGCGTCGATGAGCGCGATGAACGTCGTCCCGCGCATAAATCCGGAGATCGCCTCGAAGGCCCGCCGCCCCATGGCCTCCAGGACGTCGCCGTGGTGCGGGGCGATCGCGCGTGCGAGCCCCGTGGCCCGGTTGGAGTCCTTCAGGAAGAAGAAGGTGAGCAGCAGCGCGAGCACGCTCGTGGCGAGCAGGGAGCCGAGCGCGGAGAGCCCGGCGAGCACCCCGCCCGCCAGGTTGGAGCCCCACTTGCCGACCTGGTCCTTGGCGTTGTCGGCGACGTTGCCGAGATCGTCGGCGCCGACGATGCCCACGTGGTCCCTGAGCCAGTCCCCGGCCTGCCGGAGCGAGTCGACGATCTGCTCGCCGGTGTCGATCAGCGCGGTGACCACGATGTAGCCGGCGCCGCCGACCACGGCGACGAGCGCGACGCAGGTGAGGATGGCGGCCAGCGCGCGCGGCAGCTTCAGCTTGGTCAGCCATTCGAAGACCGGGCCGAGCAGCGCGGTGCCGAGCAGCGCGAGCAGCACGGGCGTGACGGCCGACTGGAAGATGATGACCAGCGTGATGCCGACGGCCGCGACGCCCACGACGAGCAGGACGACGACGCACCAGGCGGCGAGGCGGCGGGCGGGATCGGGGAGGAGTGGCTTACCGGTCTGCACCCCGCCAGTTGATCATGCGCGCGAACGCCCCGCCTCCCGGCCGGGTCCGGCCGAGTGACGGGGCGTCACTTCTGCTGCTGCGTCACTTCTTTTCGTGCGTCGGCCGCATCAGGTGTGCGGCAGGCGCTCCTTGCTGGGGATGACGCCCAGGCGTCCGGCCTGGAAGTCGTCGAAGGCCTGCTGCAGTTCGGCCTTGTTGTTCATCACGAACGGGCCGTAGTGCGCCATGGGCTCACGGATCGGCTGCCCGCCCAGGATGACCACTTCCAGGTCGGGGGTGTTCGCGTCCTGGGACTCGTCGGCGCGCACGGTCAGGGACGAGCCCGCACCGAACACGGCGGTCTGTCCCGTGTGCACGGGCCGCCGGTCGCTGCCGACGGAGCCGCGCCCCGCGAGCACGTACACGAGCCCGTTGTAGTCCTCGCGCCAGGGCAGCGTCGCCTCGGCGCCCGGGCGGACGGTGGCGTGCACCATCGTGATCGGGGTGTGCGTGATGCCGGGGCCCTCGTTGCCGTCCAGCTCACCGGCGATGACGCGGAGCAGCGCGCCGCCGTCGGCGGTGGTGAGCAGCTTGACCTGGCCGCCGCGGATGTCCTGGTAGCGCGGGCTCTTCATCTTGTCCTTGGCCGGCAGGTTGACCCACAGCTGGAGGCCGTGGAACAGACCGCCGCTCATGACGAGCGACTCGGGCGGCGTCTCGATGTGCAGGAGGCCGCTGCCCGCCGTCATCCACTGGGTGTCGCCGTTGGTGATGGTGCCGCCACCGCCGTGCGAGTCCTGGTGGATGAAGGTGCCGTCGATGATGTACGTGACGGTCTCGAAGCCGCGGTGCGGGTGCCAGGGGGTGCCCTTGGGCTCGCCGGCCTCGTACTCCACCTCGCCCATCTGGTCCATCATGATGAACGGGTCGAGGTGCTTGTAGTTGATCCCGGCGAACGCGCGGCGTACCGGGAATCCCTCCCCTTCGAAACCGCCGGGCGCGGTCGTCACGGCGAGCACGGGGCGCGCCACGGCGTCCGCGGGCGCGGCCACCTGGGGCAGGGTCAGCGGGTTCTCGACGGTCACAGCGGGCATGGCGGCCTCCTCAGGGTCTGCTCCCAATTTAGTTGAACGGTGAACATCCAGCAAGTCGACGGGTATTCCCGGCGGCGCCGCGGCCCGGTTCCGGGCATGCGAAAGGCCCGGACGCGGGGTGCGTCCGGGCCTTTACAGGTGAGGGAGCGGTCAGCCGTACATGCGGCGCATCGCGAAGTCGACCATCTCCTCGACGGCCTTGGCGTCGAAGACCATCCGGTGCTCGCCCTCCATGTCGAGGACGAAGCCGTATCCGGTGGGCAGCAGGTCGATCACCTCCGCGCCGGTGATGACGAAGTACTTGGACTCCTTGCCCGCGTACCTGCGCAGCTCCTTGAGCGTGCTGAACATCGGGATCACCGGCTGCTGCGTGTTGTGCAGCGCGAGGAAGCCGGGGTTGTCCCCGCGCGGGCAGTAGACCTTCGACGAGGCGAAGATCTGCTGGAACTCCTCGGCGGACATCGAGCCCGTGGTGAACGCGCGGACCGCGTCCGTGAGCGAGGGCGGCGACGGCTCCGGGTACAGCGGCGGAGCCTGCTGCCCGTACCCGCCCTGCGGCGGCGCGTACTGCTGCTGCCCGGCGCCCGGGCTCTGGTCGTAGCCGTACATGAGGTAAAGACTACCGACGCCCGAGGGGGCGGCGGGACGAGAGCGCCAAGGCGCCTCGTTCGTCACAGATGCCCGCTGGGGGTTGATTCTTATTACCGACGGGTAGCATTGTGTTGGTTACTAGTTGGTATGCGTACGAGGACGGTCCGGGCGACCCCGGACGACCCGCCTCCCCGATCTTTACGGAGCCGTCGCCATGGGGCATTACAAGTCGAATCTCCGCGACATCGAGTTCAACCTCTTCGAGGTGCTCGATCGCGACAAGCTGTACGGCACCGGCCCGTTCGGGGACATGGATGTCGACACCGCCAAGAGCATCCTCGAAGAGGTCGCCCGCCTGTCCGAGAACGACCTCGCGGAGTCCTTCGCTGACGCGGACCGCAACCCGCCGGTCTTCGACCCGGAGACCAACACGGCGCCGGTCCCGGCCTCCTTCAAGAAGTCGTACCAGGCCTTCATGGACGCCGAGTACTGGCGCCTCGGCCTGCCCGAGGAGATCGGCGGCACGACGGCCCCGCGCTCGCTCATCTGGGCCCACGCGGAGCTGATCCTCGGTGCCAACCCGGCGGTCTGGATGTACTCGTCCGGTCCCGCGTTCGCCGGCATCCTCTTCGAGGAGGGCAACGAGCAGCAGAAGAAGGCTGCCGAGATCGCCGTCGACAAGCAGTGGGGCTCGACGATGGTGCTGACCGAGCCGGACGCCGGTTCGGACGTCGGCGCGGGCCGCACGAAGGCCGTCGAGCAGGCGGACGGCTCCTGGCACATCGAGGGCGTGAAGCGCTTCATCACGTCCGGTGAGCACGACATGTCGGAGAACATCCTCCACTACGTCCTCGCCCGCCCCGAGGGCCACGGCCCGGGCACCAAGGGCCTCTCGCTCTTCCTGGTCCCGAAGTTCGAGTTCGACTGGGAGACCGGCGAGCTGGGCGAGCGCAACGGCGTCTACGCCACCAACGTCGAGCACAAGATGGGCCTCAAGGCCTCCAACACGTGCGAGATGACCTTCGGCGACCAGCACCCCGCCAAGGGCTGGCTGATCGGTGACAAGCACGACGGCATCCGCCAGATGTTCCGCATCATCGAGTTCGCCCGCATGATGGTCGGCACGAAGGCGATCTCCACGCTGTCGACGGGTTACCTCAACGCCCTTGAGTACGCCAAGGAGCGCGTCCAGGGCTCCGACCTGGCCCGCAGCACGGACAAGACCGCGCCGAAGGTCACCATCACGCACCACCCTGACGTGCGCCGCTCGCTGATGACGCAGAAGGCGTACGCGGAGGGCATGCGCACGCTCGTCCTCTACACGGCCTCCGTGCAGGACGCGATCCAGGTCAAGGAGACCGCGGGCGAGGACGCGTCGGCCGAGCACGCGCTCAACGACCTGCTCCTGCCCATCGTGAAGGGCTACGGCTCCGAGAAGGGCTACGAGCAGCTGGCCCAGTCGCTCCAGACGTTCGGCGGCTCCGGGTTCCTTCAGGAGTACCCGATCGAGCAGTACATCCGTGACTCGAAGATCGACACCCTCTACGAGGGCACAACCGCGATCCAGGGCCAGGACTTCTTCTTCCGGAAGATCGTCCGCAACCAGGGTGCCGCGCTGAACGCGCTCTCCGAGGAGATCAAGAAGTTCCTCGCCGTGGAGACGGGCGGCGAGGAGCTGACCGGGGCGCGCGAGACGCTCGCGAAGGCCGCCGGCGAGCTGGAGGCCATCGTCGGCCTGATGATCAACGACCTGGTCGCCACCGAGCAGGACGTGAAGTCGATCTACAAGGTCGGCCTCAACACGACCGGTCTGCTGATGGCCTCCGGCGACGTGGTCGTCGGCTACCTGCTCCTCAAGGGCGCGGCCGTCGCGGCGGAGAAGCTGACGGCGGGTGCCTCCGGCAAGGATGTCGCGTTCTACCGGGGCAAGATCGCCGCGGCGAAGTTCTTCGCGGCGAACGTCCTGCCGGGCGTCACGGGCGCCCGCAAGCTCGCGCAGACGACGAGCGAGTCGGGCGCGGACATCATGGACCTCGACGAGGCGTCCTTCTGACCCTGTCGTAGCTGGGCCCGTCGTCCGCGCAGTTCCCCGCGCCCCTGAAGGGGCGCGGGGAACTGCGCGAACGGGACCACGACGGGGCCGCCGCACGCCGACGGAGCCGCACCCCGCAGGGGGTGGCGCGAGGGCCGCCGAAGGCAGGCCACAGGGGCCACGCCCCACCCGGAGGGACTGGCTACCCTTGGCCGCATGAACACCTCCTCCCGCCCCTTCGATCGCGGGCACACCGACGACCTGATGTCCTTCCTCGCGGCGAGCCCCACGCCGTACCACGCCGTGGCCAACGTGGCCGCACGCCTGGAGAAGGCGGGCTTCCAGCAGGTCGCGGAGACCGACGCCTGGGACGGGACAAGCGGAGGAAAGTTCGTCACCCGCGGCGGCGCCGTGATCGCCTGGTACGTGCCCGAGGGGGCACAGGCCCACACCCCGTTCCGGATCGTCGGCGCACACACCGACTCCCCGAACCTGCGCGTGAAGCCGCAGCCCGACATGGTGAGCAACGGCTGGCGGCAGATCGCCGTGGAGATCTACGGCGGACCGCTGCTCAACTCCTGGCTCGACCGCGACCTCGGCCTCGCGGGACGCGTATCGCTGCGCGACGGCTCCGAGCGCCTGGTGAACGTCGACCGCGCCCTGCTGCGCGTCCCGCAGCTCGCCATCCACCTGGACCGCTCCGTCACGTCGGACGGCCTGAAGCTGGACAAGCAGCGCCACATGCAGCCCATCTGGGGCCTCCGCGGTGACGGCGGCGAGCCTTCCGAGGCCGACCTCCTGTCGTTCCTGGAGGACGAGAACGGGCTCGGCCGCGGAGACATCACCGGCTGGGACCTCATGACGTACGCGATCGAGGCCCCCTCCTACCTGGGCCGCGACAGGGAACTCGTCGCGGGCCCCCGCATGGACAACCTGCTGTCCGTGCACGCCTGCACGGCCGCGCTCGCCGAGGTCAGCAAGCGGGACGACCTCCCGTACATCCCCGTGCTCGCTGCCTTCGACCACGAGGAGAACGGTTCGCAGTCCGACACCGGCGCCGACGGCCCGCTGCTCGGCACGGTCCTGGAGCGTTCGGTGTTCGCGCGCGGCGGCAGTTACGAGGACAGGGCGCGCGCCTTCGCGGGCACGATCTGCCTCTCCTCCGACACCGGCCACGCCGTGCACCCCAACTACGGCGAGCGCCACGACCCGACGCACCACCCGCGCGCCAACGGCGGCCCGATCCTCAAGGTGAACGTCAACAACCGCTACGCGACGGACGGTTCGGGCCGCGCGGTCTTCGCGGCCGCGTGCGACAAGGCGGGCGTCCCGTTCCAGTCGTTCGTGTCGAACAACGCGATGCCGTGCGGCACGACGATCGGCCCGATCACCGCGGCCCGGCACGGCATCAAGACCGTCGACATCGGCACGGCGATCCTCTCCATGCACAGCGTGCGCGAACTGTGCGGCGCCGACGACCCGTATCTGCTGGCGAACGCGCTGACGGCTTTCCTGGAGGGCTGAACTCCGGTGTGAGGACGAGGGGTTCGGGGGTACCCGGGCCCCTCACGCATTTCCGCACACACCACAGGAGGAGGGGCCTCATGAGTCTCGGAGGTTGCATCATCCTGGTCGCCGTCGGCGGGATCCTCGCGTTCGCGACCGATTGGCACATGCAGAGCGTCAACCTCGACCTGGTCGGCTGGATCTTCATGATCGTCGGCCTGATCGGGATCTTCGTGTTCCGCAGCGTCGGACGGCGCAGGCGCATCGTGCCGCAGGGCGGGACGACCGTCGTCGAGGACGAACGGGACAAGCATTTCTGACTTCTGGGGTCGTACGGCTGCCGCGGCGGGGGCCCCCGGGGGGGGGGGGGGGGCCCCCCCCGGGGGGTCCCCGCACCAGCTGTGGCCGCCCCCGGGTGGCGGAAAGGGGCCTGGCGAGCGGGGGGCCGCCGGTCGGCGGGTTGTGCGGGG
>NZ_JBIAQB010000011.1:153979-316083 GCF_042888725.1 Streptomyces sp. NPDC002795 | reverse complement strand
ACCCGGAAGCTAAGCCTCATAGCGCCGATGGTACTGCAGGGGGGACCCTGTGGGAGAGTAGGACGCCGCCGAACTAATTTTATAGAAAAGCCCGGACCGGGATACGGTCCGGGCTTTTCTGCGTTCAAGGCCGAAGACATAGGGTCGAAGACATGGGAATGCGCTATGACCTCGTCATCTTCGACAACGACGGTGTGCTCGTCGACAGTGAGCCGATCTCCAACACGCTCCTGTCCGGCTATCTCGCCGAGCTCGGGCACCCCACCTCGTACGAGGAATCCCTGCGGGACTACATGGGCGCCGCCATGCACCGCGTGCACGATGTGGTTCTCGAGCGGACCGGGCAGCGGCTTCCCGAGGATTTCGACGCCGTCTTTCACGCGCGGGTGTTCGCGGCGTTCGAGCGGGAGCTGGAGCCGGTCGACGGGGTGGTCGAGGTGCTGGAGAGGCTGACGGCCGGCGGGGTGCCGTACTGCGTCGCGTCCTCCGGGAGCCATGAGCGGATCCGGGTCGGGCACCGGAAGACCGGGCTCGACAAGTGGTTCGCGGACGAGCGGATCTTCAGCTCGCAGGATGTGGGGCGGGGAAAGCCGGCACCCGACCTGTTTCTGTACGCCGCCGAGCGGATGGGGGTGCCGCCCGAGAAGTGCCTGGTCGTCGAGGACAGTCCGCTCGGTGTGCGGGCCGCCGTCGCCGCCGGGATGGATGTGTACGGGTTCACCGCGATGACACCGGCCGATCGGCTCGCCGGGTCCCGTGAACTCTTCGACGACATGCGGGAGTTGCCCCGCCTCCTTGCCCGAATCGGCTGAGGTCACGGTCAGCCCATGCTTTTGTGATCCATCTACCCACTGGTAAGGCCGAGGCCTACGCTGTGCCGCCATGACCGATGGCACAGCCGGGACGGCCGGCACGGCGGGTGGGCGGCTGCGGTGGGGGCGCGGGACGCTGGGGATCAGCTTCTTCGCGCAGGGCGTCGCCTTCGCGCTGCTCGTGACCCGGATCCCCGCCATTCAGGACCAGTACGGGATATCCGACGCACTGCTGCCCGTGTTCCTGGCCGCGGTGCCAGTGCTTGCCGGGGTCGGCAGCGTAGGCACCGAGCAGTTGGTGAAGAGGGTGCGCCCCAGCCGTGTGCTGAGGTGGTCGCAGCCCGTAGTGCTCCTTGCGCTGCTCGGGGTCGGGGCCGGGGACTCGGTGGCCCAAGTGGCCGTCGCGCTCGCCGCGTTCGGCCTGGCCGTGGGGGCCCTGGACGCCTCGATGAACATGCTCGGCGTCAGCCTCCAGCGGGCGTACGGGCGCAGCATCATGCTCGGCTTCCACGCCGCGTACAGCCTCGGCGGGATCGTCGGGGCTTCGCTCGCGTGGGCAGGGGCGCACTGGGATCTGACGCTCTTCGTGTCGTATCTGCCGGTGGCGTGCGTGCTGTTGCCGCTCTGTCTCGTGGCGAGCCGGTGGTACGTGGACGGGGGGCGGGCCGTCGGCGGGGAGGAGGCCACGCGGGAGCGGGAGCAGGGTGGCGGGGTCGCGTTCAAGGTGCTGTTGCCGCTGTGCCTGGTGATGTCCTTCGCGTACATCGGGGACTCGACCGTCTCGAACTGGAGCGCAAAATACCTCCAGGACGTGCTGGGGAGTTCGGAGCAGCTGTCCACGGTTCCGTACAACGTCTACATGGTGATGACGCTGGTGGGCCGGGCCGTTGGGGACGTGGGGGTGCGGCGGTTCGGGGCGGTGGCCGTGGTGCGGGTCGGGTCCGTAGTGGCGGCCGCCGGGTTCGGTGTGGTGGCTGTGGCGCCGGGGGCCTGGGTGGGGATGCTCGGGTTCACGTTGCTGGGGCTCGGGTTGTGCGTGATCGTTCCGCAGACCTTCGCCGCGGCGGGCCGCTTGTTCCCGAAGGCGTCGGACGCGGCGGTGGCGCGGCTCAATATCTTCAACTACGTGGGTTTTCTGATCGGTTCGCCGCTTGTGGGGGCTTTGGGGGACGCGTGGAGTTACCGCGGGGCGATGCTCGTGCCGATGGTGTTGGTGCTGATGACGCTGGTGTACGCCCCGTCGTTCCGGGAGCGGGGCGACCGATACGGTGGCGGGCATGAGCGGCCGCGCGCAATTGATGTGGGACCCGGCGGTAGCGGGGTATGACTTCGGGCCAGGACACCCGATGGATCCGGTCAGACTCGATCTGACCCGGAGACTCGTGGACGCGTTCGGGCTCGACCGGGACATGGATGTCGTCGCGGCCAAGGCGGCCGGGGACTCGACGCTGCGGCTCGTGCACCGTCAGGACTACGTCGAGGCGGTCAAGGCCGCGTCCGTCGATCCGGCGGCCGCTGATCCGTCGTACGGGATCGGGACCATGGACGATCCGGCGTTCGCCGGGATGCACGAGGTCTCCGCGCTGATCGCCGGGCAGTCGGTGGGGGCAGCGGAGAGTGTGTGGCGGGGGGACGCGCTGCACGCCGTGAACTTCGCGGGTGGCCTGCACCATGCGATGCCGGGTTCTGCGTCCGGGTTCTGCGTGTACAACGACGCGGCACTTGCGATCGCGCGGTTGCTGGAGCTGGGCGCCGAGCGGGTCGTGTACGTGGATGTGGACGTGCATCACGGTGACGGGGTGCAAGCCGCGTTCTGGGAGGACCCGCGGGTCCTGACGATCTCGCTGCACGAGCATCCTCGTACGTTGTTCCCGCAGACCGGCTGGCCCGAGGAGACCGGGGCCGACGGGGCGGGTGAGGGGACGGCCGTGAACGTGGCGCTGCCGGCGGGGACCGGGGACGCCGGGTGGCTGCGGGCGCTGCACGCGGTGGTGCCGGAGCTGCTGGCGGAGTTCCGGCCGCAGGTCCTTGTGACGCAGCACGGAGCCGATACGCACTTCGAGGATCCGCTGGCGCATCTGGCCGTTTCCCTGGACGCGCAGCGGGCCGTGCAGGTCGCGTGTCATGAGTGGGCGCACGAGTACGCCGACGGGCGGTGGGTCGCGCTCGGTGGGGGCGGGTACGCGGTGGTGGACGTCGTGCCGCGGTCGTGGACGCACCTGGTGGCGATCGCGGCGGGGCGGGAGATCGCGCCCGAGTCGGTGATTCCTGATGGGTGGCGGCAGGAAGTGTTCGCCCGTACGCGGCAGTTGGCTCCGCAGCGGATGACGGACGGCCGGTGGCCGGTGTCGTACCGGGAGTGGGAGGCGGGGTACGACCCCGCGGACCGGCTCGACCAGGCGGTCCTGGCCACCCGTAAGTCGGCGTATCCCCTCCGGGGGCTGTTGCCCTGATCGGTGCACGGGCACCTCGTGAGGGGGAACCGTACTGCCGGGGTTACTCCGACTGTGGGGTGTTTCGGGGTTTTCGGGGTGGTGGCAGGGGCAATGCAGCAACATCACAAGGGTGTTGAGCGTCGGCGCCCTGCGTGCGCATCTCTTGGCGGCTCGGCTTGCCGGGCCCGTGGCGACCTCCCGTGAGGAGAGTCTGCGGAGCTACCGCCTGTTCGAGGCGCGGGATCCGCGGGTGATGCTCGGCCTCGATCCCGAGTGGGCGTGGGGGCGCCGGGATCTGCTCGCGCTGATGGCGGACAAGTGCGGGGTGTCCGGGGACCCGGGGCACCGCACGGGGCACGACATCATCGATCCGGAACGGACCCTGGCCGCGCTCGACGCGTTTGCGGAGCGCCTCGGCAGGGCCGCCGAGAGTCGTTCCCCAGTGCTGTTCGGGACGGGTCATCCGCATCGACTGCTCGGTTTCTACGCCGCGTTGGCGGACGCCCTGTCGTCGGTGGGCTGCCCCGTCCTCACCCCCGCGCAGGGTCGGAGTATCGACATAACGACCCGGTTCGGCCTACGCACGTACAACCTCGACTACGACCGAGGAGTCGCGCTGATGCGGGAACCGGGCGCGTACCCGGTGCGAAGTGACACCGGCGCGCACACCCACTCCCCACTCCCGGTTCGCCTGGTGCTCGGTGCGCTTTCGGAGGCCGGCGAGCCGCTGCCCGAGCTGGTCATCGGGGACCACGGATGGGTCTGCGGTGCAGGTCAGTTGGGGTTCGACGCCATCGGTCTGGCCGATACGGACGATCCCGCCCTGTTCGTCGGTGAGGCCGAGGGGCAGGTGTCCGTCGTCGTTCCACTTGATGACGCTGTGCGGTCTGATTACTACCGACCGCTTACTCGCTATGTACTCAATCGAGCGTGTCTGTCACAGTAGGCGGCCGATCGCTGCTCCTCTTCCCCACTCGCATCACCCGCCTCTACATTGGGGAGTGAGCACGCAACGACGTTGAGTCACCGGAAGGGGAAGCCGGTGGCCGTCGAGTGCGGAAGGTTCAGGTGTGTCATGGCTGCTGACCAGAGGCCTCTATCCGAGGTGGCGTTCCTGACCGTGGCGGAGGTCGCCGCGGTGATGCGTGTGTCGAAGATGACCGTGTACCGCTTGGTGCACAGCGGTCATCTGCCCGCGATCCGGGTGGGGAGGTCCTTCCGAGTCCCGGAGAACGCGGTTCACGAGTACCTCCGTGACTCTTACGTGGGGGTGGACGCCGGCTGATTCACGGGGTCCGCGGACCTCGATTTCTGCTCGGCACTCGGGGCGGGGTAGGCTAGCCCCTCGTAGGTCGTGTGGGCCCCAATTCAGCCCCGCACCGAGTGATTGTCCCCGTTCCGCGGGGGTTGTCCGAGAAGTGAGCGAGGGTAGTCGTGGGCTCTGTTATTAAGAAGCGGCGTAAGCGGATGGCTAAGAAGAAGCACCGCAAGCTGCTGAAGCGCACCCGCGTGCAGCGTCGCAACAAGAAGTAAGCGGCAGCTGCTGTACAGCGCGCCTTGTGGCCCTTCCACCATCCGGTGGGAGGGCCACACTGCGTTGAACAGGCAATTGTTCACTCCGGAACCTCCCGCCACCCGCGTGTGGTCGTCGTCACTTCATGCATCGAGCAGACATCACAGCGCAACATCGAACCGCTAACGTGGGCCCCGAGCAGTGATTGCGGAGCGCGGCGGGGCTGGGACGGAAGGTAGGCGCTGATCTTGGGCAAGGTCGTGCTCGTGACAGGGGTGGCCCGACAGCTGGGCGGCCGGTTCGTACGCAGGATCCAGCGGGACCCCGAGGTGGACCGGGTCATCGGCGTGGACGCGGTGCCGCCGGCGCACCATCTGGGCGGTGCCGACTTCCTCCAGGCCGACATCCGGCAGCCGACGATCGCGCGGTTGCTCGCCGAGTACGCCGTGGACACGGTCGTGCACATGGACGTGACGGGGACCCCGCTGGCCAGCGGCGGCCGCGGCACGGTCAAGGAGACCAACGTCATCGGCACGATGCAGCTGCTCGGCGCGTGCCAGAAGGCGCCGAACGTGAAGCGGCTCGTCGTGAAGTCCAGTACGAACGTGTACGGGTCCGCGCCGCGCGACCCGGCCGTCTTCACCGAGACGACGCCGCCGAAGTCGCTGCCGAGCGGGGGCTTCGCCAAGGACACCGTCGAGGTCGAGGGCTATGTGCGCGGGTTCGCCCGGCGCCGTCCCGATGTCGCGGTGTGTGTGCTGCGCTTCGCCAACATCCTGGGGCCGACGGCGGATTCGCCGCTCGCCGAGTACTTCTCGCTGCCTGTCCTGCCGACCGTGTTCGGCTACGACCCGCGGCTGCAGTTCGTGCACGAGGACGACGTGATCGAGGTGCTGCGGATCGCCTCGCACGAGTCGGCCCGGGGAACGTTGAACAGCGGCACGTTCAACGTCGCGGGCGACGGTGTGCTGTTGCTGTCGCAGTGCTCGAGGCGGCTCGGCCGGCCGACCGTCCCGGTCCTCCTTCCTGCCGTGACCTGGGTGGGCGGCGCGCTGCGTACGCTGGGGGTGACGGACTTCTCGCCCGAGCAGATCCGGCTGCTCACGCACGGACGGATGGTGTCGACGGTCCAGATGCGCGACACACTGGGCTTCGCGCCCAAGTACACGACCGCGGAGGCATTCGCGGAGTTCGTACGCGGCCGGGGCCCGGGCCTGCTGCCGCCGCAGGCCCTCGCGGGGGCCGTCGACAGGATCGCCGCGCTGCCCTTCCTGGGCGGCGCCCGCACAGACCCCAGCCACCCCCCGACGCAGAGCGCCAACTGAGGAGCGCATCAACGATGGCGGACGCCAAGGTCATTCCGTTCGACGACGACAGGTCGCGAGGGGCGGCGGCGAAGGGTGCCGTGCGCCGCGGCCGGGGCCCGGGGGCCGGCGCGCGACGCAAGGGCGAACCCGTGGCCGTACGGGAGGTGCGGCCTTTGCAGCAGCCGGAGTCCGAACCCGCGCCCGGAGCGGGGCCGAAGGAGCCGGGCGAGCCGTCGCGGGGCGGCGGCTGGGAGCGGAAGATCGCGGGCGGGCTCGCGTTTCTGCGGCGGCGGATCACCGGGGACTACGACGTCGACGAGTTCGGCTACGACGAGGAGCTCACCGACCAGGTCCTGATGTCGCTGCTCCGGCCGATCGCGGAGAAGTACTTCCGGGTCGAGGTGAAGGGCATCGAGAACATCCCGTCCGAAGGCGGGGCCCTGATCGTCTCCAACCACTCCGGGACGCTGCCGCTGGACGGCCTGATGATGCAGGTCGCCCTGCACGACAACCATCCGGCGGGCCGTCACCTGCGGCTGCTGGCGGCCGACCTGGTGTTCATGCTGCCGGTGGTCAACGAGCTGGCGCGCAAGGCCGGGCACACGCTGGCCTGCGCGGAGGACGCGCAGCGGCTGCTGGAGAGCGGTGAGCTGGTCGGTGTCATGCCGGAGGGCTTCAAGGGCGTCGGCAAGCCGTTCAGCGAGCGGTACAAGCTGCAGCGCTTCGGGCGGGGCGGTTTCGTGTCGACCGCGCTGCGCGCCGGCACGCCGATCGTGCCGTGCTCGATCGTCGGGGCGGAGGAGATCTACCCGATGGTCGGCAACGCCAAGACCCTTGCCCGGCTCCTGGGCTTCCCGTACTTCCCGATCACGCCCACGTTCCCGTGGCTGGGGCCGCTCGGCGCGGTGCCGCTGCCGACGAAGTGGACGATCCAGTTCGGCGAGCCGATCCCGACGGACGGCTACCCGCCGGAGGCGGCGGAGGACCCGATGCTGATGTTCAACCTCACGGACCAGGTCCGCGAACAGATCCAGCACACGCTGTACAAGCTTCTCGTGCAGCGGCGGTCGGTGTTTTTCTGAGCGGAACTACGAGGAGGGGGTGCGGGAAAGATTCCCGCACCCCCTCCTCGTAGGAACTACTTCGCGTCCTCGCCGTCGACGCCCAGGCCCGGCAGGAGGCCCGGGAGCAGCGGGGGCACCGTCACGTCCGGCTTCGGGGCGCCCGTGCCGGTGTCGGAGCCCGGGCTGCCGTCCGAGGGGCTCGGGGTCGTCTTGTCCTTCGGCGGGTCGAGGAGGCCGCCCGTGTTCTCGCCGAGCAGGCCCTCCTCGTCCTTGCCGGTGTCGGACGTGGACGGCTTCGGCTTCGTCGACGTCTTGTCGTCCTCGGAGGCGGAGCCGGAACCGGACGGGGTGGTGCTGCCGGTGCCAGGGGCCCCCGGCGACGAACCGTCCTGGCTGGTGCCCGGGCTCGTCGAACCGCCCTTCTCGTCCGGGGTCCGCGGCAGCAGGGAGCGCAGCGGGCCGACTTCTTCGTCTATGGCGTCGAAGACCGAGCTGACCTGGTCCCGTACGTCCCCGAGCTGGACCGGCAGGCGGTCGCTCAGGGCCGTCCAGCTCTGCCTGTGCGCGTCGGAGAAGGTCGACAGGGCCTGGATCGGGCCGAGGGCGCCGTCGCGCTTGTACGCGTCACTGAGGAGGCGGTGGCCCTCGGAGGCGTCGTACTGCACCCCGGAGAGCGCGCGCCTGACCTCGCCCACGGACTCGTGGTCGAGCTGTCCCGTGCGGCCGCGCTCCATGAGCCGCCGCGCCTCGCTCAGCCGCGTCGACGCCTGGTCGAGGTAGGCCTGCCCCTTGTCGGAGTCGCTGTGCGCCATGCCCAGCTTGAGGTCCTCCATGCCGCGCTTGAGGCCGTAGAGGTGGTCACCCGGCAGGGCGCTGGAGGACGCCGCGGCCACACCGCTGAACGCGCCCGCGGCCACGCCGACCGTGAGCCCGCCCGCCGCGATGCCCTTGGTCAGGCGGGAGCGGGGCCGCAGCTTCCGCAGCGGGCTCGCCCGGTGGGCGCCCTTGCCCTGGCGCTGCTTCGGTACGGAGGTGGCCGCGCCCTCTTGGACCATGGCCTCCATGGCGGCGACGAGCTGCGCCCGCTGCACCACCTTGACCTCGGGGTCGAACTCCGGCTTCGGCAGCTCGCCGAGGGCCGCGGCCAGGGCCGGCAGCCCGCCCTCCTCGGCCGCTGTCGCCCCACTGCGCAGGGCGGCCGGTTCTTCTTCCGGTTGCTGCTGCGCCGCCGGGTCCTGGTCGGACTGGTTATCCAGGGCCTGGGCGAAGGCGTTCGCCCGCCGGTGTGCCGATACGTTCGCGATCACTGGCGGCACCTCCTCTCACTCAAGACGGTCGACTCCCCAGGGGGTCCTGGGGTTGCACCCCCGGAACCGGATACACACCAACGAGTGAGTGCATCCCGATCGGGAGTGACCACAGGGAGCCTGCATCCCGCACAACGAGCGGCTCGGCACTTCGGTTACGCGCGAAAGATGATCCGGGCGTGATCCCATCTCACTCTCACCGTAGGTGAGTTGGGGACTGCGGGCAGTAACGGTCCCAGGGATGAAGAAGAGGCGCCCGGGCTCAACGGGCGTCGTCCGGGAGAAGTCGCGCCAGGGTGCGTACCGCCCGGTACTGGAGGGTCTTGATCGCGCCCTCGTTCTTGCCCATCGCGCGAGCGGTCTCGGCGACGGACAGGCCTTGCAGGAAGCGCAGCGTCACGCACTCCTGCTGCTGTGGGTTGAGGCGGCGTACGGCGTCGAGCAGGGCCGCGTTGGAGAGGGACTCCAGGACCGAGTCCTCGGGGGAACGCTCCACCTCGTTCGCATCGAGCATTTCGCCCGTGGTCACTTCGAGGCGGAAGCGGCTCGACTTGAAGTGGTCCGCGACCAGGTTGCGCGCGATCGTGACCAGCCAGGCGCCGAAGTCACGGCCCTGCCAGGTGAACGTGCCGATGCGGCGCAGCGCGCGCAGGAAGGTCTCGCTGGTGAGGTCCTCCGCAGTCGCCTTCCCGCCGACGCGGTAATAGATATAGCGGTACACGGTGTCGCTGTACTGGTCGTAGAGCCGGCCGAACGCGTCGGCCTCGCCTCCCTGGGCGCGCTCGACCAGATCCATCATGCGGGCACTGTCGCTGTCGGCCGCGGGACGGCGGGCCGTAGGTGTGGCCGACCTGGCCGCGGTGCCCGAGGTGCCGGCGGACCCGGAGCGGGCCCGTCGGCCGACGGTGGCCGCGGTTGAATCGGCCATGGCGAAACATGGCGAGGCGGGGGCGGGCAGGGCCGACGCTGCTGCGGCGGCGAGGGCGGGAACGGCGTACGCGGTGGGGACGAAACCGCGCAAGCGGTCCACGACCGTCGCGTGCAGCGTTGCCAGGCCCGAGGCGTCAACCCCGACGTGTGGGTACACGGGACTCCCAGAGGCAGAGCTTCCATCACGTGCAGTGCGGGACCGTTCACCCGTCGTGCTGACGTGTGGGTACCGGTTTGCGTCTGAGGAGAATAACGCTTCGTGCAGGGAGTGCTACACCCAGTTGCTCAAATCACCGGTTACGTCACTTCTGTAGTCGCTCGACGGCGATTCAAGTACCAGAGAGTGACCACTTGTTGATCGATTACGTTCAAGTTCCGGCTCTGGTGGTGACGTGTTGTGGCCGAGTGGTACCTACGGGACTGGCGGGAGCCGGACACGGGTAAGGCGTTCGGAAACTGTCAGCGACGGCGTCGGTGCAGCGCGATCGCCGCCGCCGTACCGCCCGCGACCGCGCCGACGCCGGCCGCGGCGGGGAGGCCGACCTTCGCGGCCTTGCGGCCCGTGCGGTAGTCCCGCAGCCGCCAGTCGCGCTCGCGCGCGTACTTGCGCAGCTTCGTGTCCGGGTTGATCGCGTACGGGTGTCCGACGAGCGAGAGCATCGGGATGTCGTTGTGCGAGTCGCTGTACGCGGCGCAGCGGCCGAGCTCCAGGCCCTCGCCGGAGGCGAGCGCGCGGACCGCCTCGGCCTTCGCGGGGCCGTGCAGGGGTTCGCCGACGAGCCGGCCGGTGTAGACGCCGCCGATGGACTCGGCGACCGTGCCGAGCGCGCCGGTCAGGCCGAGGCGGCGGGCGATGACCGTGGCGATCTCCACGGGCGCCGCGGTGACCAGCCAGACCTTCTGGCCCGCGTCCAGGTGCGCCTGGGCGAGGGCGCGGGTGCCGGGCCAGATCCGCTCCGCGAGGTACTCGTCGTAGATCTCCTCGCCGATGGACATCAGCTCGGCGACGCGGTGGCCCTTCACGATGGACAGGGCGCTGTTCTGCGCGTCCTGCATGTGCTCGGGGTCCTCGACGCCGGCCAGCCTGAACCAGGCCTGCTGCCAGGCGAATCGGGTCAGCTCGCGGCGCTCGAAGAACTTCCGCTTGTAGAGGCCGCGGCCGAAGTGGAAGATCGCCGCGCCCTGCATCACGGTGTTGTCCAGGTCGAAGAAGGCGGCGGCCTTGTCGTCGCCCGCGACCGGGAACTCGGGTTCCCGGGCGTCCTCGTCGATCGTCGGTGCCTGGTCCTCCAGCTCCTGGGAGGACTTGCGGGCGGCCTCGGCCGAAGCCTCGCCTGCCAGCACGCTCCGCGCGGTGGCGGAGCGCCTACGGGGTGTGAGCCATCCGAGAGCGGACATGTCGTGAGCATAGCCAGTGTGTTCGGGGGTTCCGGAGTCGAGCGGGTTTCGGGAGCCTGTCCGGACGTGAATTCTCGGCGACAGGAGGGCCGCGTGTGGGGCGAGAATGGCCGGTATGAGTCCCATTTTTCGCAACCGTGAGAAGAAGGATCCGAGTGAGCGGATCGTCACGCTGATCGGTAAGCCCGGCTGTCATCTGTGCGACGACGCACAGTCGGTGATCGAGAAGGTGTGCGCCGAGGTCGGAGCGGCCTGGGAGAAGAAGGACATCACCGAGGACGAGGAGCTGTACCGCAAGTACTGGGAACAGATCCCGGTCGTTCTGGTCGACGGGGCGCAGCACGACTTCTGGCGCGTTCAGGAGGAGCGGCTGCGGCGCGCGCTCATTCGGTGACGTAAAGGTCACTGACCGACGAGTCCAACTGGTCCCAAAAGTCGCTTAGGATCGGGGGCGGTTTTGGTCTCGGGGGCGTGGATCTTGGCAACGTTGAGGAGAGTGTGCCGTTTTGGCCCCCACAGGTGAGCAACGAAGCTACCTGCGCGCCGGTTCCAGGGATGCGCGCGGGGCGCGCGTGAGCCCGGTCACGTTGGCCGGGCAAATCGGACACCATCTTTGTGCACGCGTTCACAAAGACATAGCCTGCATTCGACGGGGCGGTCGAGTAGCAGGGTGCCGCCCACAGCCCCGCTCTACCCGCAGGAGCACCGTGGCAACTGGCCGAACTCACCGACCGGCGACCCGCAGCCGAGGAATTCCCGAGGCCACCGTCGCCAGGCTTCCGCTGTACCTCCGAGCCCTCACCGCTCTGTCGGAGCGCTCGGTGCCCACGGTCTCCTCCGAGGAGCTCGCGGCCGCCGCGGGGGTCAACTCCGCGAAGCTGCGCAAGGACTTCTCGTACCTCGGTTCGTACGGGACCCGTGGCGTGGGCTACGACGTCGAGTACCTCGTCTACCAGATCTCACGCGAGCTGGGCCTCACGCAGGACTGGCCGATCGTGATGGTCGGTATCGGTAACCTCGGTGCGGCGCTTGCCAATTACGGTGGTTTCGCCTCCCGCGGCTTCCGCGTCGCGGCGCTGATCGACGCCGATCCGGCGATGACCGGCAAGTCCGTCGCGGGCATGGCCGTTCAGCACGCCGACGACCTCGAGAAGATCATCGACGAGAACGGCGTCTCCATCGGCGTCATCGCGACCCCGGCCGGCGCCGCGCAGCAGGTCTGCGACCGGCTCGTCGCCGCCGGTGTCACCTCCATCCTGAACTTCGCGCCGACGGTGCTCTCCGTTCCCGACGGCGTCGACGTGCGCAAGGTCGATCTCTCCATCGAGCTGCAGATCCTCGCCTTCCACGAGCAGCGCAAGGCCGGCGAGGTCCCGGTGGACGAGGCCGAGGGCGCGGTGGGCGTCGAGGGCCCGGCCGCCAAGGTCACCAAGCCCGCCGCCGCGAAGATCAACGACGACCGCAAGGGACCCGACGGGGACGTGCCCGCCGTGATGCCGGCATGAGTCTCCTTGTCGTCGGTCTGAGCCACCGCAGCGCCCCCGTCAGTGTTCTGGAGCGCGCCGCGTTGAACGCGGACACCCAGGCCAAGCTGCTGCAGGACACGCTCGCCGCCGAACCCGCCGCCGAGACCGCGGTGCTCGCCACCTGCAACCGCATCGAGCTGTACGCGGACGTGGACAAGTTCCACGCCGGTGTCGCCGAGCTGTCGACGCTGCTCGCCCAGCACAGCGGTGTGGGCCTGGAAGAGCTCACCCCTTATCTCTATGTGCACTACGAGGACCGGGCGGTGCACCACCTGTTCTCGGTGGCGTGCGGGCTCGACTCGATGGTGGTCGGCGAGGGCCAGATCCTCGGCCAGATCAAGGACACGCTCGCGCGGGCGCAGGAACTGCACTCGGCGGGCAAGCTCCTCAACGACCTGTTCCAGCAGGCTCTGCGGGTGGGCAAGCGCGCCCATTCCGAGACCGGGATCGACCGTGCCGGGCAGTCGCTCGTCACCTTCGGTCTTGAGCAGCTCGCCGCGGGGCAGTCGGTGGACGCGTGGGCGCAGGGCAAGCGCGCGCTGGTGATCGGCGCCGGTTCGATGTCCTCGCTCGCCGCGGCCACGCTCGCGCGGGCCGGAGTGGCCGAAGTCGTCGTCGCCAACCGGACGGTGGAGCGCGCCGACCGGCTCGTGGAGATCTTGGGTGAAGCGGGTACGGCCGCCCGTGCCGTCGCGATGGACGCCGTCGCGGACGAACTGACACGTGCCGACGTCGCCATCTCCTGCACCGGCGCGACCGGTCTCGTCCTGACCGCCGACGCGGTGCGTTCCGCCGTCGCGGGGCGCACGCCGACCGCGGGCAGCGAGGTGCCGGGCGCACCGGCCGCGGCTCCGGGCCGGTCCGCGGCGGACGGCGGCTCCGTCGAGACGGTGCGCGGTGGCTTCTCCGTCGAGGGCGAGGCCGCGGTCGCCGGATTCGACGCCGCCGCTCTTGAGCAGCACGGCGCCTGGGTCGACAACGCGCCGGGCGAGCAGGTCCGCCCGGTCGAGGCCTCGGAGGCCGAGACCATCGCCGCCCTCGCCGTCGCCGGACGGGTGCCGGAGATGCGCCGCGAGCGCGCCCCCGAGCCCGTACGACAGGTGGCGCTCGCCCTGCTCGACCTGGCGATGCCGCGTGATGTCGACGCGGCCGCGCATCGGATCGACGGGGTCCGCCTCGTCGACATCGAGTCGCTCGCCGACGCCTCCGCGGACGCTCCCATGGCTGCCGACGTCGACCTGGTGCGGTCCCTCGTGGCCGACGAGGTCGCCGCGTTCGGCGCCGCGCAGCGGGCCGCGCACATCACGCCGACCGTCGTCGCGCTGCGCACGATGGCCGCGGACGTCGTGGCGAGCGAGATCGCCCGGCTCGACGGCAGGCTCCCGGGCCTCGACGAGAAGCAGCGCGCGGAGATCACACAGACCGTGCGGCGCGTGGTGGACAAGTTGCTGCACGCGCCGACCGTACGGGTCAAGCAGCTGGCCGCGGAGCCCGGCGGCGCCGGGTACGCGGACGCCCTGCGGACCCTGTTCGACCTGGACCAGGAGACGGTCGCGGCCGTTTCCCGGGCCACCCCCCACGAAGCAGAAGGCAAGAATCGAGGCCCGGCATGACCGCCGAGAAAGCCCTGAGGCTGGGCACAAGGCGCAGCAAGCTGGCCATGGCCCAGTCCGGGCATGTGGCCGAAGCCGTAAGGCAGTTGACCGGCCGCGAGGTCGAGCTTGTGGAGATCACCACGTACGGTGACACCTCCCGCGAGCACCTCGCGCAGATCGGCGGTACCGGAGTCTTCGTCACCGCGCTGCGTGACGCGCTCACCCGGGGCGAGGTGGACTTCGCGGTGCACTCCCTCAAGGATCTGCCGACCGCGCAGCCCGAGGAGCTGGCCCTCGCCGCCGTACCGGTGCGCGAGGACCCGCGGGACGTGCTGATCGCGCGCGACGGACTGAAGTTCACCGATCTGCCCGCGGGTGCTCGGGTGGGTACCGGTTCGCCGCGTCGCATGGCGCAGCTGAACGCGTACGCGAAGAGCCACGGCATGCGGATCGAGACGGTGCCGATCCGTGGGAACATCGACACCCGGATCGGTTTCGTCGAGAAGGGCGAGCTGGACGGTGTGGTCCTCGCGGCTGCCGGCCTCAGCCGTACCGGTCGCAGCGGGGAAGTCACCGAGTTCCTCCCGACCGACATGATTCTGCCCGCCCCCGGCCAGGGGGCACTGGCTGTCGAGTGCGCCGCCGACCAGCGCGAACTCGCGGCCACGCTCGCCGAGTTGGACGACCCGTTCACACGGGTCGCCGTGACCGCCGAGCGATCCCTGCTCGCCGCCCTGGAGGCCGGTTGCAGTGCACCTGTGGGTGCACTGGCCGACCTGCTGGTCGACGGGCAGGTTGCCAAGGAAATGCGCCTGCGCGGCGTCGTCGGCTCGACCGACGGCTCCGAGCTGGTGCAGCTGTCCACCACCGGTCCCGTGCCCTCGTCGGACGACGAGGCGCTGGCACTCGGGCGGGAACTCGCCGCCGAGATGCTGGCCAAGGGTGCGGCCGGTCTGATGGGGGAGCGAGCACGATGAGCCCCACCACCGCTGTATCGACCGCCTGTACACCTGGGCACGTCACCTTCCTGGGTGCGGGTCCCGGAGATCCGGGGCTGCTGACCCTCAGGGCCGTGGAGGCCCTGTCCCGAGCGGATGTGCTGATCGCCGAGCCTGAAGTGCTCGACGTCGTGCGGACGCATGCCAAGGCCGGCGTGACCGTCCTCGACGCCACGGGCGCCCCGGAGCGTGCGGCGACCCCTGACGGCTCGTCAACTGCCGTTGTGGTCCCGGCTCTGAGGGACTGGGCCAATCTTGTCATGGAGGCCGCGAGGGGCGGCAAGCGGGTCGTGCGTGCGGTCCCCGGGGACCCCGGCCTCGACACGTACGCGGCCGAGGAGATGCTCGCCTGCGCGAGCGCCGGCATCACCTTCGAGGTCGTGCCCGGTATCGCGGCGGCCGTGGGCGTGCCCGCGTACGCCGGTGTGCCGCTCCGTGACCAGCAGGGCGCCGACGTCCGCTTCGTCGACGCGGCCACCGCCTCCGAGCGCTGCTGGACCGAGGTCGGCGCGTCCGACGGCACGGTCGTCGTGTCGACGACGCTCGACTCGGTGGGCTCTGCGGCCGGTGAGCTGGTGGCGGCGGGCCGCAAGCCGGACACCCCGCTGTCCGTCACGGTCGCCGGTACGACGACGCGGCAGAAGACCTGGACGGCGACGCTCGGCACGATCGCGCAGACCCTGAAGCAGGCCAAGGTGCTGCCGTCGCCGGAGGGCAACCGCCCGGTGATAGCCGTGGTCGGCGAGCGTTCCGCAGCCGCCCAGCGCGACCAGCTGTCGTGGTTCGAGTCCAAGCCGCTGTTCGGCTGGAGAGTGCTCGTCCCGCGTACGAAGGAGCAGGCGGCCTCGCTCTCCGACCAGCTTCGTTCCTACGGCGCCGTGCCGCACGAGGTGCCGACCATCGCGGTCGAGCCGCCGCGCACGCCGCAGCAGATGGAGCGTGCGGTCAAGGGTCTGGTGACGGGCCGCTACGAGTGGATCGCCTTCACCTCGGTGAACGCGGTCAAGGCCGTCCGCGAGAAGTTCGAGGAGTACGGGCTCGACGCCCGCGCCTTCGCCGGGATCAAGGTCGCGGCGGTCGGCGACCAGACGGCGCAGGCCCTCGTCGACTTCGGTGTGAAGCCGGACCTGGTGCCCAGCGGCGAGCAGTCGGCCGCCGGTCTCCTGGAGGACTGGCCGCCGTACGACCCGGTCTTCGATCCGATCGACCGTGTCTTCCTGCCGCGCGCCGACATCGCGACCGAGACCCTCGTCGCCGGGCTCATCGAGCTGGGCTGGGAGGTCGACGATGTCACGGCGTACCGGACCGTGCGCGCGTCGCCGCCGCCGGCGGACACGCGTGAGGCGATCAAGGGTGGTGGCTTCGACGCGGTGCTGTTCACCTCGTCGTCGACGGTGCGGAACCTGGTCGGTATCGCGGGCAAGCCGCACAACGTGACGGTGATCGCCTGCATTGGTCCCGCGACGGCCAAGACGGCCGAGGAGCACGGGCTGCGGGTCGATGTGATGGCGCCCGAGCCGTCGGTGTTGAAGCTGGCGGCGGCGCTTGCCGACTTCGGCGCGAAGCGGCGGACCGCCGCGATCGAGGCGGGGGATCCGGTCACCCGTCCCAGCGAGCGGCGGCCCGGGTCGCGGCGGCGGCGCGCGGCTCCGTAGCCAACACGGGGTGGGTGCCCCCGGTGTCGTTGCGCGGCGCCGGGGGCCGCCTTGCCCACCCTGCCGCCCAAGGCGGCAGATTGCCCAAGGCAGGGGCGGCCAACCGGACGCCAGGGGCGGGGAGCGCCCAAGGCGGGGGCGGCCCAGCGAACGCCAGCGGCGGGGAGCGCCCAAGGCGGGGGCGGCCAACCGGACGCCAGCGCGGGGAGCGTCCAAGGTGGGGGCGGCCCAGCGAACGTCAGGGGCGGGGAGCGTCCAAGGCGGGGCGGGCTACCGAACGTCAGGGGCGGGGAGCGTCCAAGGCGGGGGTGGCCTAGCGAATGTCAGGGGCGGGGAGGGTCCAAGGTGGGGGCGGGTGTGGATGGCTGTCCCCGGTCAGCGGTTTGTACGTAGTTCGAGGAGATCACGGTGACTCGGTACGGTTCTTTTCCCGGTTCGCGGCCGCGGCGGCTGCGAACGACTCCCACCATGCGGCGCATGGTCGCCGAGACGCGGCTGCATCCGGCTGATCTGATCCTCCCCGCGTTCGTGCGCGAGGGGATCGACGCCCCGGTGGAGATCAGCTCCATGCCGGGTGTGTACCAGCACACGCGTGACTCCCTGAGGAAGGCCGCCGCCGAGGCCGCCGAGGCGGGCGTCTCCGGGATCATGCTGTTCGGCGTGCCGCTGGAGGAGAAGAAGGACGCGCGCGGCACGGTCGGCACGGACTCCGACGGCATCCTCCAGCTCGCGCTGCGGGACGTACGCTCCGAGGTCGGCGACGACCTGCTGGTCATGTCGGACCTGTGCCTGGACGAGTTCACGGACCACGGTCACTGCGGTGTCCTCGACGAGCAGGGCCGGGTCGACAACGACGCCACCCTGGAGCGGTACGCGGAGATGGCGCAGGTCCAGGCGGACGCGGGCGCGCACGTCGTCGGCCCGAGCGGCATGATGGACGGTCAGATCGGGGTCGTCCGCGACGCGTTGGACCAGATCGGCCGTGAGGACGTCGCCGTTCTCGCCTACTCGGTCAAGTACTCGTCGGTGTTCTACGGCCCGTTCAGGGAAGCCGCCGGTTCCTCGCTGACGGGCGACCGCAAGACGTACCAGCAGGACCCGGCCAACATCCGGGAGTCCCTGCGGGAGTTGGCGCTCGATCTGGAGGAAGGCGCCGACATGGTGATGGTCAAGCCGGCCGGACCCTACCTCGACATCCTGGCGCGGGTCGCGGACGAGGCGGACGTGCCGGTCGCCGCGTACCAGATCAGCGGCGAGTACGCGATGATCGAGGCGGCGGCGCAGCGCGGCTGGATCGAGCGGGACAAGGCCGTCATGGAGTCGCTGCTCGGCATCAAGCGGGCCGGCGCGAACATGATCCTCACGTACTGGGCCACGGACGTGGCACGCAAGCTGGGCTGAGTCGGGCAGACCTCGGCCGCGGCGGTTCCCCCTCCGGTCCGCCGCGGCCGATCCCCGTCGGGAAAGTGGTCTAGCTGGGCTCGGACGTCACGTGCGTGTTGTCCGGCTTGAGCTCGGCGTCGTCCGCTTCGAGAGCGGCCGGCTTGCTGGTCACGTGGGTGTTCAGCGGCTGGATGTCCTCGCCGTCCTCGCCACCCGTGACGTGCGTGTTGTTCGGCTGGACGGTCGGGTCTTGTTCTGTGCTCATGGTGATGCCTCCCCTGTGGGCGTGCTGGGCTGGAATGGGACGAGCCCAACCGGCCGCTCCCCCGAGGGCGGCCGGTTGGACCGCGGCCACCCACCCCGATTTCAGGTGAGGCGGCCCGTCCGGCGGTCCGTCTGCCCCCCGACGCGACGGCCCGGCAACATGGAGACTGCACCCTCGCGATAAACGAACGATGAACGTCCCGGGGGACCGCTATGGCGCCGTGGCCGGCGACAGGAGTGACCGTACGTCAGCGGCCTCCGGCGAGCCCAGTTCCTCGTAGATGCCGAGGGCTTCGCGCCAGCAGACCTCGGCGCGGCCCGCTTGTCCGAGGTCCCGAAGTGCCTTGCCCAGAACGGTGAGTACGTTGCCCCGGCGCCACGCCCCGCCGATGCCGCGCAGCATGGTCAGCGCCGATTCGGCGTTGCTCGCGGCGCGCGTCGGCCGGTGGGCGTTCAGGTCCACCTCGGCAAGGCGGCACAGGGCCATGCCCTCCCAGAGCCGCTGGCGGCTGTCCCGGAAGATGGTGAGCGCCTGCTCCAACTGCTCGGTGGCATCGGCGTGTTGGCCGGTGCTGCCCAGGGCGAGCCCCAGCGCGTAGCGGCCGTTCGCGACCCGGAGGGAGTGGCCGAGCCGCTCGTAGATCTCGGTGCCCTGCCGGGCGAGGGTGACCGCGGAGTCCGCGCGGCCGGTGGCCAGGTGGATCCGGGACAGATTGCAGAGGGGGCTGGCCGAGCCGGCCAGGTCCTCGCACGTTCTGAACTCCTCTATGGCCCGGTTGAAGTAGACCTCGGCGTCCTGGTGGCGGCTTTGGTAGAAGGCGATGTTCCCCAGGATGTTCGCCGCCCAGCAGCGCGCCAGCGGGTCGTCGTGGGTCTCGGCGAGGGCGAGCGCCTGGCGCGCCTCCTGCTCGGAGCGGTCGAAGGCGCCCGAGAAGAGCCGTGCGTTGCTCAGCACCACGCAGGCCCTGCCCTCGCCGTGGACGTCGGACATCGCTTGCGAGGCCTCGTGCAGCAGGGCGGCAGTCGCCTCGTACTCCTTGGAGTTCGCACCCGACTCGGCCAGATCGACCGCCGCCCACAGGAGGTCGATGCCTCGGTGCAGGCTTTCCTTCCCGGTCGCCTGCCTGGCGCAGGCGAGGAGCGGAACCGCCTCGCTGTACAGCCAGTCCCGGCCCGTTTGCCGGTCGTCGAAGGAGAGGCCCGGATGGGCCGTCGGCGCCAGGTGGTCCATCAGCCGGTCCCCGGGCCGCTCGATCGCGTAGCCTCCCGCCGCCGTCGCCAGATAGAAGTCCAGGACGCGGGAGAGTGCCGCCTCGCGTTCCTCCGACGTCTCGTCGCGTTCCGCGCACGCACGCGCGTAGAGCCGGACGAGGTCGTGGTAGCGGTAGCGGCCGGGGGCCGCGGATTCGAGGAGGGAGGTGTCGACCAGGGACTCAAGGAGGTCTTCGGCGGCATCGTCGGGCAGGTCGAGGACCGCCGCGGCCGCCGCCAGGGAAATGTCCGGGCCGTCCGCCAGGCCGAGGAGGCGGAAGGCGCGGGACTGGGGTGGCTCCAGTTGGCCGTAGCCGAGTTCGAAGGTGGCCTTGACCGCCAGGTCGCCGGCCTGGAGTTCGTCCAGGCGGCGGCGCTCGTCCGCCAGCTTGGCGGCGAGGACCGAGACCGTCCAGGTGCGGCGGGCCGCGAGGCGGGAGGCCGCGATGCGGATCGCCAGGGGGAGGAAGCCGCAGGCCGCGACGACATCGAGGGCCGCCTTGCGCTCCGACGTCACGCGCTCCTCACCCACTATGCGCGTGAAGAGGAGCAGCGCCTCGTCGGGGGACATGACGTCCAGGTCCACCAGGTGCGCGCCGACCAGGTCGACCATCCGCACCCGCCCCGTGATCAGCGCGGCGCAGCCCGCCGTGCCCGGCAGCAGCGGACGTACGTGGGCCGCGTCCCGCGCGTTGTCGAGGAGGACCAGCGTCCGGCGGCCGTCGAGGGTCGAGCGGAACAGGGCCGAGCGCTCCTCCAGGGACTCGGGGACGGCCGATTCCGGGACGCCGAGCGCGCGGAGGAAGGAGCCGAGGACCGTCTCGGGTTCGGCGGGGCGCGGGCTCGTGCCCTGGAGGTCCACGTAGAGCTGGCCGTCGGGGAAGGCGGCGCGCGCCGCGTGCGCCACGTGCACGGCGAGGGTGGTCTTGCCGACGCCGCCGATGCCCGCGACCGCCGAGACCGCCATCACGGATCCGGCGCCCGATTCGGAGGACGCGGAGGCGAGGGTGTTGCCGAGTTCCGTCACGAAGGACGCGCGTCCCGTGAAGTCCGGGACGGTGGCCGGGAGTTGGGCCGGGCGCTGCGGTGTCTGCGCGGGCTCGGGCGGCGGCGCCGAGGGCTCCGAGAGGGACGGGTCCGCCTGGAGGATGCGCTGTTGGAGTTCGGAGAGGCCGGGGCGCGGGTCCACGCCGAGCTCGTCGGCGAGGAGGTGGCGGGTGTCCGCGTAGACGGCGAGGGCCTCCGCCTGGCGGCCCGAGCGGTAGAGCGCGAGCATCAGCAGTTCGCGCAGGCGCTCGCGGAGCGGGTGGTCGGCGGTCAGGGCGGTGAGCACGGAGACGGCCTCCGCGTGGCAGCCCTGTTCCAGGTCCATGTCGAGGCGCGTTTCGAGGAGTTGGAGGCGCCACTCCTCCAGGCGGGCGCGCTCCGTCTCGGCGTGCGGTCCTGGTACGTGGGCCAGCGGCTCGCCGTCCCAGAGGTCGAGCGCCTCGTTCATCAGCGCCCGCGCCCCGCACAGGTCGTCGGACTGGCGCGCCCGCTCGGCCCGCGCCGCGAGCTCCCCGGCCGCCGCCAGGTCGAGGGCGTCGGGCCGGGCCATCCGCAGCGCGTAGCCGCCCGCCTCGGTCTCCAGGACGCCGGGACCGAGGATCTTGCGCAGCCGCGAGGCGTACGTGCGGATCGCTGCCAGGGCCTGCGACGGGGGGTCGGCCCCCCATACGGAGTCGATGAGTTCGGCCGCCGTCGCCGTGCGGCCCTTGCGCAGCAGGAGGGCGGCGAGGAGTGCGCGCTGCTGCGGGGAGCCGGTGGAGAGCGGCTCTCCTTCGCGCCAGGCCCGGACCGGGCCGAGCACGCTGAAGCGCAGGTCGGCGCCCGCGGCCGGGACCGCGTCCGAGGGGTCGTCGGGCAGGGCGACACGCCGCTGCTCCGGTACCCGCGGTCCACCGACCATCTTCACTGCTCCCTGCCGCCACGTCCGCACGGGTCGTTCCGCACACGTCATTCTGTCGCGCCGTCCAACCGGCGCGCCGTGTCGCGCGCACATCAAAGACAACTCCCGCCAGTTTGCCTTGTTCCTGGCGGATACGTCAGCCATGGAGGACACCCATCACAGAGACCTCACGCGCGAGCCATCGAGAACCACTGGCTCCCCACTAGCTGACGGGTCGTCAGATCGGCGCTACCGTGAGCCCATGGAGACCACGGAGACAGAAAGCACCCGAAGCTCACAAACCCCTCTGGAATCGGCCGACTTCCCGCGGATCATCTCCGTCGACGACCACACGGTGGAGCCGCCGAACGTCTGGTCCGACCGGCTGCCGAAGAAGTTCCGCGACACCGGGCCCCGTATCGTCCGCGCCCCTCTGAAGGAAATGACCTTCCTGGGCGGGAAGTTCGCGCCCGTCATGGGCGCGCCCGGCGACGACGGGCCGATCGGCGACTGGTGGGTGTACGAGGACCTGCACCGGCCGCTGACCAGGCTCGACACCGCGGTCGGCTACGACAGGGACGAGATCAAGCTGGAAGTCATCACGTACGAGCAGATGCGGCCCGGGTCGTTCAGTGTGCCGGAGCGGCTCGCCGACATGGACGTCAACCACGTCCAGTCCGCCCTCTGCTTCCCCACCTTCCCGCGCTTTTGCGGGCAGACCTTCACCGAGGCCAAGGACCGGGAGCTGGGGCTGCTCGGGGTCCGGGCGTACAACGACTGGATGGTGGAGGAGTGGTGCGGGCCCGAGGCGCGGGGGCGGCTCATACCGCTGACCCTCGTGCCGCTGTGGGACCCGGAGTTGGCGGCGGCCGAGGTGCGGCGCAATGCCGCGCGCGGGGTGCGGGCGGTGGCGTTCTCCGAGATTCCACCGCATCTCGGTCTTCCGTCCATCCACGGCGACGAATGGGATCCGTTCCTGGCCGCGTGCGCGGAGACCGGGACCGTCATCGCCATGCACATCGGGTCCAGCAGCAAGATGCCCTCCACGTCGCCGGACGCGCCGCCGGCCGTCGGGTCGACGATCACCTTCGCCAACTGCTGTTTCTCGATGGTGGACTGGCTGATGAGCGGCAAGTTCGAGCGGTTCCCGGAGCTGAAGATCATGTACGCGGAGGGGCAGATCGGGTGGATCCCGTACATCCTTGAGCGCGCCGACGTGGTGTGGGAGGAGAACCGGGGCTGGGGCGGTGTCGCCGACAAGGTGCGCAAGCCGCCGTCCGAGTACTTCGCCGACCACGTCTTCGGCTGCTTCTTCGATGACGCGTTCGGGCTGAAGAACCTCGATTCCATCGGGGTGGCCAATGTCCTGTACGAGACCGACTACCCGCACTCCGACTCGACGTGGCCCAAGTCGAAGGAGGTCGGTGAGGCGCAGATGGGGCACCTGGCGGGGGATGTGGTGGAGCGGATCGTGCGTGGCAATGCGATTGACCTGCTCGGTCTGGACCGGGATGGGTGCTGGAGGCCCTGAGCGGGGGTCGGGGGCGGGGTTGGGGTCGCGGGGCGTTGCCCCGGGCCCCGCGGTCTCTCGTCCCGAGGCGGCGCTTGAAAGATCGGGGCGCTGCCCCGGACCCCGCGCCTCAAGCGCCGGCGGGGCTTGATGGGTCGGGCGCCTGCCTCGGGCCCTGCGGGCGCTCGTCCCCAGGCGGGGCTTAAAAGATCGGGGCTCCGCCCCGGACCCCGCGCCTCAATCGCCGGCGGGGCTTGAAGGGTCGGGCGCCTGCCTCGGGCCCTGCGGTCTCTCGTCCCGAGGTGGCGCTTGAGCGATCGGGGCTCTGCCCCGGGCCCTGCGCCTCAATCGCCGGCGGGGCTTGATTGGCGGGGCTTGAGCGATCGGGGCTCTGCCCCGGGCCCTGCGCCTCAATCGCCGGCGGGGTTTGATTGGTCGGGTTCCGCCTTGGGCCCCGCGGGCGCTCGTCCCCAGGCGGGGCTTAAAAGATCGGGGCTCCGCCCCGGACCCCGCGCCTCAAACGCCGGCGGGGCTTGATTGGCGGGGCTTGAGTGTCGGGGTGCTGCCGCGGGCCCTGCGGGGTCTCGTCCCGATGCGGGGCTTGAGCTGTCAAGCCCCTGCGGCGATTGAGCAGCGGGGTGCGGGGCGGAGCCCCGTGGCCAGGTGGTGACGGGTCTTGCCTGACGGGGCGTCAGGCGTGAGGATGTTGCGCACCCGTCGGATGTGACGGGTCGTCAGGAAAACTAGCGGCAGGGGCTCTCATGGCTTCGCTCGCCTACGGAATGCAACTCCCGGTCCAATCCCAGAGCACCGTCTACGCCGAACCGTGGGAGGCGGGTGCCGGTGTGGAGGATCTTGTCGAGATCGCCCGCACCGCCGACCGGAGCGGGTTCGACTACATCGCGAGCTGCGACCACGTCGCCATCCCGCGCCGGCTCGCCGAGGCCATGTCGACGACCTGGTACGACCCCGTCGCCACGCTCGGCTTCCTGGCCGGTGTCACCGAACGCGTGCGGCTGCTCAGCCACGTCGCGGTCGTGGGCCTGCGGCACCCCCTCGTCTCGGCCAAGCAGTACGCGACCCTCGACCACCTCAGCGGGGGCCGGCTCGTCCTGGGGGTCGGGGCCGGGCACGTACAGGAGGAGTTCGAGGCGCTCGGCGTCGACTTCGCGCGGCGCGGCGCCGTGCTCGACGAGAGTGTGGATGCGCTTAAGGCCGCGCTCGGGCCCGAGGAATTCCCGGTGCACAAAGGGGAGTTGTTCCAGTTCGAGGGGCTCGGGCAGCGGCCGAGGCCCGCCCAGCGGCGCGTGCCGGTCTGGGTCGGCGGCTCCTCCGCCCCCGCCGTGCGCCGCGCCGCGCTCAAGGGTGACGGGTGGCTGCCCCAGGGCGACCCGAGGGACCGGCTCCCGCAGCAGATCGAGAAGCTGCGGCGGCTGCGCGCGGAGGCCGGGATCGAGGCGCCGTTCACCGTGGGCGCCATCACCGAGCCGCTGTACATGGGCGAGCCGACGTGGGACGTCGGGCGGCGCACGCTGTCCGGGTCCGGCGAGGCGATCGCCGAATCGCTGCGGGCCTACGCCGCGATGGGCGTACGGCAGATCCAGATCCGGTTCCGCAGCCGGACACGCGCGGAACTCACCGACCAGATGGCGGCCTTCGCCGCCGACACCGCACCGCACCTGAAGCACCTGAACGACCTCAACTGACCGACAAGGCAAGGGGTTTGACGCATGGGCAAGCTCGATGGACGCGTGGTTCTCATCACCGGTGCGGCGCGCGGACAGGGGGAGCAGGAGGCGCGGCTCTTCGCCGCGGAAGGGGCGAAGGTCGTCGTCGCCGACGTCCTCGACGACCAGGGCGAGGCCGTCGCCAAGGACCTCGGCGACGGCAACGCCGTCTACGTACACCTGGATGTGAGCAGGGAGGAGGACTGGATCGCCGCGGTCGGCTCCGCGAAGGCCGCCTTCGGGAAGATCGACGGGCTCGTCAACAACGCGGGGATTCTGCGGTTCAACGAGCTCGTGTCGACGCCCCTCGATGAGTTTCAGCAGATCATCCAGGTCAATCAGGTGGGGGCGTTTCTGGGGATCAAGACCGTCGCGCCCGAGATCGGCGCGGCGGGCGGCGGTTCGATCGTCAACACCTCCTCGTACACGGGGGTGACGGGCATGGCGTACGTCGGCGCGTACACCGCCACCAAGCACGCCATCGTGGGGCTCACGCGGGTCGCCGCGCTGGAGCTGGCCGCGCAGAAGATCCGCGTCAACGCCGTCTGCCCCGGCGCCATCGACACCGCCATGAGCAATCCGTCCCAGCTCGACCCGGAGGCGAACACCGAGGAGGCGGCGCAGGCGCTCGACGACCTGTACCGCAAGCTCGTGCCGCTCGGCCGGGTCGGGAAGCCGGAGGAGGTCGCGCGGCTCGCGCTCTTCCTCAGCGCCGAGGAGGACTCGGCGTACATCACCGGGCAGCCGTTCGTCGTGGACGGCGGGTGGCTGGCGGGGGTCAGCGTCTTGTGACCGCGTTCCCCGGCCGGGCGAACGTACCTGACGATGCGTCAGGTATTGACGGTCGGCGGGTCCGGTGGAACAGTCGATCCAACCAATCTGACGATGCGTCAGAAACTGACGAGGATGGTGAACCTCCTTGGAATTCGGGCTCTTTGTACAGGGATACTTGGGCAAGAAGGCGCTGACCGACCCGACGGCCGAGCACCGCGCGCTCATGAACGAGACCGAGTACGTCATCCAGGCGGACAAGTCCGGCTTCAAGTACGCCTGGGCGTCCGAGCACCACTTCCTGGAGGAGTACTCGCACCTTTCCGCGAACGACGTCTTCCTGGGGTACCTCGCGCACGCGACGGACCGGATCCATCTGGGGTCCGGAATCTTCAATCCGCTGGCGCCGGTCAACCACCCGGTGAAGGTCGCCGAGAAGGTGGCCATGCTCGATCACCTCAGTGAGGGGCGCTTCGAGTTCGGCAGCGGGCGGGGTGCGGGATCGCACGAGATTCTTGGGTTCATGCCGGGGGTCACCGACATGAACTACACCAAGGAGATCTGGGAAGAGACCATCCGCGAGTTCCCGAAGATGTGGCTCCAGGACGAGTACGTCGGGTTCAAGGGCAAGCACTGGGAGCTGCCGCCCCGCAAGATCCTTCCCAAGCCGTACGGGAAGTCGCACCCCGGTATGTGGTACGCGGCCGGGTCCCCGCCGTCGTACGCCATGGCGGCCAAGAAGGGGCTGGGGGTTCTCGGCTTCAGCGTGCAGAAGGTCTCCGACATGGAGTGGGTCCTGGAGCAGTACAAGACGGCGATCCAGGACCCGGACCCGATCGGTGACTTCGTCAACGACAACGTCATGGTGACGTCCACGGCGATCTGCGCCGAGACGCACGAGAAGGCGGTGCAGATCGCCGTGGACGGCGGGCTCAACTACCTTCAGTCGCTGCTGTTCCGGTACCACGACACGTTCCCGCGGCCCGAGGGCATCCCGGAGTGGCCGGAGCTGCTTCCGGAGTACTCCACGGAGATCATCGAGCTGCTCATCGCCGAGGAGCTGATGATCTGCGGTACGCCGGACGAGGTGCTGCAGCAGTGCAAGCGGTGGGAGCAGGCGGGGGCGGATCAGCTGTCGTTCGGGTTGCCCGTCGGGATATCGCATGAGGACACGCTGAACTCGATCAAGCTGATCGGGGAGCACGTGATTCCGAAGATCGATACGGATCCGGTGCACCGGACGACCAGGTTCCGGTCGGCTGCGTAGTCCGTTTTGAGCGGGCCCCGGCTTCTCCCTCCCGGACGGGAGCCGGGGTCTTTGGCCTTGTCGTGGTTGACGTCGCGGGGCTCTGCCCCGGACCCCGCGCCTCAATCGCCGGCGGGGCTTGATTTGCCCACCCGTAGCAGGGGCTTGATTTGCCCATCCGTAGCAGGGGCTTGAAGTATCGCGATTTCCGAAGGGAGACGTCGTCGTATGCTCGACCACCTCATCAAGGGCGCCACCGTTGTCGACGGGACCGGTGCGCCCGCCTTTGTCGCTGATGTTGGGATTCGGGGCGGGCGGATCGCCGTCGTCGCCGAGTCAGGAAAGGTCGGCGAGGAGGCCCGGAGCACCGAGGACGCCTCGGGGCTCGTGCTCGTGCCCGGGTTCGTCGATCCGCACACGCACTACGACGCCCAGTTGTTCTGGGACCCGTATGCCACGCCCTCCCTCAATCACGGCGTGACCACCGTGGCCGGTGGCAACTGTGGGTTCACGCTCGCGCCGTTGAACCCCGCGCAGCCCGGTGACGCCGACTACACGCGGCGGATGATGTCCAGGGTGGAGGGGATGTCGCTGGTCGCCCTTGAGGAGGGCGCTCCGTGGACGTGGAACTCCTTCGGGGAGTACCTGGGGGCCCTCGACGGGCGGATCGCCGTCAACGCCGGGTTCATGGTGGGGCACTGTGCCCTGCGGCGGTATGTGATGGGGGCCGACGCCGTCGGTGGGCAGCCGAGTGCCGAGCAACTGGAGCAGATGGTCCAGCTGTTGAAGGGCGCCATGGACGCCGGGGCCTGGGGGCTCTCCACCACCCAGTCGTCCTCGCACTCCGACGGGGACGGCGAGCCCGTCGCCTCCCGGCACGCGAAGCCCGCCGAGCTGATCGCGCTCAGCAAGGCGGTCGGCGAGCACGAGGGGACGCAGATCGAGGCCATCGTCGCCGGGTGTCTCGATCAGTTCAGTGACGATGAGATCGAGCTGTTCGTCGACATGACCGCCGCCGCCGGGCGGCCGCTCAACTGGAACGTCCTCACCATCGACGCCGCCGTGCCCGAGCGGGTGCCGCGGCAGCTGGAGGCGAGCGAGCGGGCCCGCAAGTCGGGCGGGCGGATCGTCGCGCTGACGATGCCGATCCTGACCCCGATGAACATGAGCCTGGGGACGTTCTGCGCGCTCAATCTCATTCCCGGGTGGGGTGAGGTTCTCGCGTTGCCCGTTGAGGAGCGCATCGCCAAGTTGCGTGACCCTGATGTGCGCGGCGAGATGCTGCGCCGCGCCGACAGCAAGGAGGCCGGCGTCTTCCGGCGGCTCGCGAACTTCGGGCGCTACGTCATCGGGGACACGTACTCCGAGGCGAACGAGGGCCTGACCGGGCGGGTTGTGAACGACATCGCCGCCGAGCGGGGGCAGGAGCCCTTCGAGTGTCTCGTGGAGATCTGTGCCGCTGACGGGCTGCGCACCGTGCTGTGGCCGATGCCGAGCGACAACGACCCCGACTCGTGGGCGCTGCGGGCCGAGACCTGGGACCACGAGGACGTCATGCTCGGCGGGTCCGACGCGGGCGCGCACCTGGACCGGATGTGCGGGGCGCCGTACACGACCCGGTTCATCGGGGACTGCCTGCGGGGGCGGAAGCTGCTGGGCCTGGAGCAGGCCGTCAAGATGCTCACCGACGACCCCGCCCAGCTCTTCGGGCTGCGGGAGCGCGGGCGGATCCAGGAGGGCTGGCACGCGGACCTGGTGCTGTTCGACCCCGAGACCATCGATGCAGGGAAGGCCACCCTCGTACACGATCTGCCCGGCGACAGCCCGCGGCTCGACTCGAAGGCAGTCGGCATAACCGCCGTGTGGGTCAATGGAGTTGAGGCCATGCGTGGGGATGTCGTGAGTGGCGCGGTGCCCGGAAAGGTGCTGCGGTCGGGCGCCGACACCCGGACGGTGAGTACCAAGTGAGCGCATCCCAGCGGCTGTTCATCGGCGGCGAGTGGGTCGAGCCCGGCGCCGGGCACTACGACGTAGTCGACCCGGCGCGCGAGACCGTCGTCGGGCACGCCCCCGAGGCCTCGCGGCAGCAGGTGTACGACGCCGCGCGCGCGGCCCGCGACGCCTTCGGGCCCTGGTCGCGTACGAAGCCGGAGGAGCGGGCCGCGATCCTCGACCGGGCCGCCGACCTCATGCAGCGGGACTTCGCGGGCAACGCCGAGCTGGCGCAGGCGGAGAGCGGGGCGACGACAGGGACCGCGCGCGGCATGCAGGTCGCCGTGGGTGTCTCGCGATTCCGGCGGTACGCGAAGGGGGCCCTGGAACCGGTCGAGGAGGCGATGACGCCGCAGATCAACGAGGCCGGACCGATGGGCAAGGCGGGCGTCACGGGCGCGGTCGCCGTGCGGCAGCCGGTCGGCGTCGTCACCTGCATCACCTCCTACAACAACCCGTGGGCCAACCCGGCGGGCAAGGTCGCCCCCGCGCTCGCCATGGGCAACACCGTCGTCGTGAAGCCCGCGCCGCAGGATCCGCTGTCCGTGTTCCGGATGGCGGCGGCCCTTGAGGAGGCGGGTGTTCCGGGCGGTGTCGTGAACGTCGTGAGCGGGGCCGGGGCCGGCGTCGGTGAGGCCGCCGTCGATTCCCCGGATGTCGACATGGTGTCCTTCACCGGCTCCACCGCCGTCGGTCAGCGCATCGGCGAGGTCTGCGGCCGGTCCATGAAGCGGCAGCTGATGGAGCTGGGTGGCAAGGGCGCCGCGATCGTCCTCGACGACGCGGACCTGGACTCGGCGGTGGCCGGCATCGGCACCACGTATGCCTTCTACAGCGGGCAGATCTGCACCGCCCCGACGCGGGCGATCGTGCACCGGTCCGTCTACGACGAGTTCGTCGCCAAGCTCACCGCGTACATCGGCTACATGAAGGTCGGCGACCCGCGCGTGAAGGGGACGGTCGTCGGGCCCGTCATCTCGGCGGCGCACCGGGAACGGGTCGAGTCGTACGTCGAGTTGGGGCGGAAGGAGGGGGCGACGGTCGTCGCCGGTGGCGAGCGGCCCGCTCTTGAGGAGGGGTTCTACGTCGCGCCCACCCTGCTCGCCGACTGCACCAACGACATGCGGGTGGTGCGCGAGGAGATCTTCGGGCCGGTCGTCGCCGTGGTGCCCTTCGACGGCGACGAGGACGAGGCGATCGCCCTCGCGAACGACTCCGACTACGGCCTCATCGACTACGTGTGGTCGGGCGATGTCGCGCGGGGCTTCCGGGTCGCGCGGCGGCTGCGGGCCGGCGGGGTCGGCGTGAACACCATCGGCCGGAACATGGAGGCTCCGTTCGGCGGCTTCAAGAAGAGCGGGGTGGGCCGGGACGTCGGCTCGTACGCCCTGCACGCGTACAGCGAGTGGCAGTCGATCGTCTGGCCCGGGTAGCGCCACCGGCCGGCACCGCTGATGGGCACGGCACCACTGATGGGCACAGCACCCCCACCAGCCCCACGGAACCCACGGACCACTCTGCTGCGTGTTTACAACTGGGCATGTGAAAATGCGCAATTGTAGATGGTCACTACGGCGGAACCGGGGGTTCCATGGAGGCGCTGGAGGCGCAGGATCCGCGCACGGTCGGTGCATACCGGGTGCTCGGCCGGATCGGTGAGGGCGGCATGGGGCGGGTCTATCTGGCCCGCAACGCGGGAGGCCGCTCCGTCGCGCTGAAGTTCATCCACGCGGACATGGCGGCGCAGCAGGGCTTTCGTGAGCGCTTCCGGCGCGAGGCGGACGTCGTGCGGCGGGTCGGGGCGCCGGGGACGGTGCCGGTCGTGGACACCGGCCTGGAGGAGCGGCATCCCTGGTACGCGTCGGAGTACGTGTCGGGGCCTTCTCTCCAGGACTCGGTCGACCGGTTCGGGCCGCTGCCCGCCGAATCGCTGTGGCGGCTCGCGGCCGATCTCGCGCAGACCCTGGAGCACGTGCACCGCGACCGGCTCGTGCACCGCGACCTCAAGCCGTCCAACGTGCTGCTGTCCGCCGACGGGCCGCGCCTCATCGACTTCGGGATCGTGCACGCCGCGCTCGACGCGGGTCTCTCCTCAGGGGGGCTGACCTCGACCGGGGCGCGGATCGGCACCCCGGCCTATATGTCGCCGGAGCAGGCGTACGGCGAGAAGGTGACCGCCGCGACCGACGTCTACAGCTACGGGCTCACGCTCGCCTTCGCCGCCACCGGCGTCCAGCCGCACCGGGGCAGCCTCGACCCGCAGCTCCCGGGCGTGGCCGAGGAGCTGCGGAACCTGATCCGGCACTGCCTCGACCCGGAGCCGGAGCGGCGGCCGGACGCGGGGCAGCTCGTGGCCCGGGCGCGCACGCACGACGCGACGAGCGACACGTGGCTGCCCGCGCAGGTCGTCTCGCTGATCGCCCGCACGTCGGGGCAGCTCCTGAACCTGGAGGCGCGGGCCGACACGGTGATGCACGGGGCCGGGGCCGGTCCCGGGTCCACGCAGCCGGACGCGGGCGGCGTGTTCGGGCCGAGCGGCGGGGACTTCCACGACGCGGCCACTCGGGGGCAGGGAGCCGGCCCCCCGACCCCGCCGCCGCCTTCCACGCCGCCACCTGCACCGTTCCCGGCCCCGCACTCGACCCCACCGGGCGGTGCGCCCTACGCGGGATACCCCGGGCTCCACGGCGCCGCGGCCCAGCAGCCGACGGTCGACGCCTGGTCCTCCTCGTACGGGCAGCACGGGCAGCAGCCCGCGGCGTACGGGGCGCGGCCGGTGTCGGGGCCGCCCCCGCGCGGTACCGCCGCGCGGCACGACGGGGGTCCCGGGCTGCCGGGGCATCCGCTGCTCGGCCTCCTGTGGCTGGTGCCCGCGGGGTTCGCCGCGCTGTTGAAGTTCCCCAACGTGTCGGCGCTGATCGTCGGCGCCGCCGTCGTCGTGCTGATCGTCAGGGCGGCCCTTCTGCACCGGCGGGGCGGCAGCGATCGGGAGTACCTGCTGTTCTGGATCGGCCTGGGTGCCGCGGTCGTGCTCGCCCTCTGCATCTCGACCGGTTTCCCCGTGCTGATGGCGGTCCTCGCGCTCCTGACGCTTGCCCTGATCTATGCGGTGCCCACGGCCGTCGGCCGCTTTCGCGGCGGGGGCCGTCCGCGCGTGACGTACTAGGCACGGGAAAATTTTGAATCGGGTGAAATCGGACCCGGCTTCGATTACCGAATATCGAACACCGGGCGCTTTGCCTTGCGATCTGCCGGTAGGCTGAGTGAACTCCCTGCGATCGGTGGGGCGGGTGCCCGAAATGCCCGTGGATCAACAGCCTTCGCGGTCGTGACAATTCCCGCCAGATCCAACTAGATGTGGAAACCGCAGGACTTAACGTCCTGTTCATGACTCAGTTGGACGCAGGGCCCTCGACGGGGCGGGCCGCAGACACCTCCGCGGGCGGCGGCGGCAAGGGCCTCGGCGGGAACTCCGTCGGGCTGCTCGGCAGCGCCGTCATCGGTATCTCCACGGTCGCCCCGGTCTACTGCCTGACCTCCACGCTCGGCTCCACGGCCGGCGAGGTCGGTCTCCAGATGCCCGCGGTCTTCCTCGCGGGATTCCTGCCGATGCTGCTCGTGGCGTTCGCGTACCGGGAGCTCAACAAGGTCATGCCGGACTGCGGCACGTCCTTCACCTGGACCGTGAAGGCGTTCGGGCCGCGCGTCGGGTGGATGTGCGGCTGGGGCCTGGTGATCGCGACGATCATCGTCCTCTCGAACCTGGCCGGGGTCGCGACCTCGTACTTCTGGCTGCTCGCGGGCGAGATCACGGGTAGTGACTCGGTGGCGGCGCTCGACGACAACAAGGCCGTCCACATCGTCACGTGCCTCGCCCTCATCGCGGCCGCCACGGCGATCAGCTACCGGGGCATGACCGCGACGAAGGGCGTGCAGTACACGCTGGTCGGACTCCAGCTGGTGGTGCTCGCCGTCTTCGTCGTGATGGCGGTGACCAAGGCGGGCTCCGCGGACTTCGCCGGGACCTCGGTGGACTTCTCCTGGTCGTGGCTGAACCCGTTCTCGGTGCAGTCCTTCGGCGCGTTCACGGCGGGCCTGTCCCTGTCGATCTTCATGTACTGGGGCTGGGACGCCTGCCTGACGGCCAACGAGGAGACCGTCGGCAGCGAGAAGACGCCGGGGCGCGCCGCGCTCATCGCGATGGTCGTCCTGGTCGGCTCCTACCTGGCGACCGGTGTGGCCGCGCAGATGGTCGTCGGCTCCGGCGACAAGGGCCTCGGCCTCGCCAACCCGGAGACCTCCGACAACGTCTTCGCGGCGCTCGCCGGTCCCGTGATGGGCCCGACGCTCGGCATCTTCCTGTTCGTCGCCGTCCTCGCCTCGGCCGCGGCCAGCCTCCAGACGACGTTCATCCCGGTCGCCCGCACGGTCCTCGCCATGTCGACGTACGAGGCGCTGCCGGCGTCGTACGCGCGCGTGCACCCGAAGTTCCGCACGCCGGGCCGCGCGACGGTCACGGCGGGTGTCGCCACGGCCGTCTTCTACACGGTCATGACGCTGGTCTCCGAGCACGTCCTCGTCGACACGATCTACGCGCTCGGCCTCATGATCTGCTTCTACTACGCGCTGACGGCCTTCGCCTGCGCCTGGTACTTCAAGGCGGAACTGCGCCGCTCGGTCCGCGACTTCGCCTTCAAGGGCCTCTTCCCGCTCCTCGGCGGCGTCCTGCTGTCCGCCGTCTTCGTCAAGACGCTCGTCGACATGTGGAACCCGGCGTACGGCAGCGGCTCCTCGGTCCTCGGCGTCGGCTCGGTCTTCGTGATCGGCGTCGGCCTGCTGCTCGTCGGCGTGGTCATCATGCTGGCGATGAACCTCCGCAACCCGGCGTTCTTCCGCGGCGAGGTCCTCAACCGCGAGACGCCGGTGCTGGTCGTCGAGGAGTAGCGTTCTCCGCTCCGCGTATCGAGCGCCGCGCGGGCGCTTGCGGTCCGGCATTTCAAGCCCCGCCGGCGATTGAGGCGCGGGGTCTGGGGCGGAGCCCCAGGAGCGCAACGCCGGTGCCGTGGTTGACGCCTCGGGGCTCCGCCCCGGACCCCGCTGCTCAATCGCCGCAGGGGCTTGAATTGCCGGGACTCCGCTGGCGAACCGGCCGCATGGGCTTGATGTTGCCAACCCGGCGGGAGGCCTGAAGCGCGGGGCCAGGGATGTCAGGAGCCCAGGAAGATCGGGTTCGTGAACGCCGCGAGGGGGCCGGGGAGGCCCTGCGTCGTCGGGGTGTGGCGGATCTCCGCGCGGGCGTACGCCGCGTAGGACGCGGTCGTCGTCCAGGTCGCCGAGGTCGCGCCCGCCGCCGACGTGAACAGGGTGCCCTGGTCCGTGACGAGGTGGAGGGTGCAGTCGGATGAGGCCTTGGCCTTCAGGGTGATCGTGACCGGGGCGTCGGGGGACACCGTGAGGCGCTCGCCGATGCCCGCCGCCGCGCCCTTGCCGCCGGTCGCCGTGAAGGTGAGCTCGACCGACGAGGACTCCGCCACGTACGAGTGGCCCGCCTTGATGCCCGCCTGGATGGCCTCGCGGCTCAGGTCGTCCGCCAGGACCACGGTCTGCGGGCCGCCGACGCGGTCCGGGTCGCGGTGCGCGTCGCTGTTGCCCATCGCCGGGATCCAGCCCGTGCGGCCCTTGGAACGGGCTGAACGGGCGTACGCGACCAGGGTGTTGTCCCAGTCCGCCAGGGACACCTCGTCGTCCGGCGTGTACGGGCCGTTCCACACCTCGACCGCGTCCGCCTCGCCGAAGCCGAACTTCCAGCCGCAGCCGATGCACGTCGCGTGCGGGTGCGCGGGGACGACCAGGCCGCCCGCGCGGCGGATCTGCTGCGCGTACTTCGCCCAGCGGTTGTCGCGCGCCCGGTAGCGCCAGTCGACGAACGTGCCGGGATCGGTGCCGAGCGCGACGACGTGGCCGTTACGGGTGGTGATCTCCTCGCCGATCATCACGAGGAGGTCGTCGCCCGCCACGTCCGACCAATGGGCGTGCGCCGAGTGCGTGTTGTGGTCGGACGTGTTGATGAAGTCCAGGCCGGCGGCGCGGGCCAGCTCGCCGATCTCCCGCGGCGTGCGGCGGCCGTCCGAGTACCAGGAGTGCAGATGGCAGTCCCCGCGGTACCAGGCGCGGCCCCGGCCGCGGGCCCGCTGCGGCGGGTACGTCGGGCGTGGCGTCTCGCCCGGCTTCCCGTGCGTGAGCGTCACTGTGACCTCGTACGGCAGTCCCTCCGGCGCCACCGTGTAAGGGCCCAGCGCGATGTTCCACCGTCCGGGGCGGACCGGGCCCGGGATGTAGCCGGGCGTCGCGTCGTCGGCGCGGACGAAGAACTCCGTGCGGGCGCCGCCCGACCAGCCGCGGAAGCCCTCGCCGCCGAGCGCCGTTCCGCGCTCGTCGAAGAGGCCGATGTCCAGGGCGTTGTTCTGGGTACCGGCCGGAAGCCCGGTCGCCTTCTCGTACGTGTAGGAGACCTTGATCTCGCGTACCCCCGAGGGGACATCGACCGGGAGGTACACGTAGTCCGGCGCGCCCGGCGGCAGCGTGCCCTTCAGCGTCTTGGTGGAACGCGAGCCGTCGGCGGCGCTGGCGAAGCTCATGGTCGCGAGCGTAAGCGCGCTCGCGGCGCCGGTCACGAACAACGCGCGTCTGCCGATGCCGTGTTCGCCGTCCCGCGGCGCGTCCTCGTGTATGTCGTCCGTGCACATTTCGCGGCTCCCCAGGGTGTCCGGTGTGACGTGCGCAACCCTTGTATCCACCCGTGAACTCCGCCGCAAGGGAAGGGCACCGACGGGCGCCCTCGAAGTGTCCGGATGGCGCTCGTATGCTCGGTTCATGAGTGATCAGGACGCCGTACCGCAGCCCCCCGAGGCCGACCGTCCCACCGCCAACGCCATGCGCCGCGCACTGAAACGGGCCAGAGACGGCGTCGCGCTCGATGTCACGGAGGCCGCCGTGCTGTTGCAGGCGCGCGGCGACGACCTGGCCGACCTCACCACGTCCGCCGCCCGCGTGCGCGACGCGGGCCTGGAGGCGGCGGGCCGGCCGGGAGTCATCACGTACAGCAAGAGCGTGTTCATCCCGCTCACCCGGCTGTGCCGCGACAAGTGCCACTACTGCACGTTCGTGACCGTCCCCGGCAAGCTGCGCCGCGAGGGCCACGGGATGTTCATGTCGCCCGACGAGGTCCTCGACATCGCGCGCAAGGGTGCCGAACTGGGCTGCAAGGAAGCCCTGATCACCCTCGGCGACAAGCCGGAGGAGCGGTGGCCCGAGGCCCGCGAATGGCTCGACGCCCACGGGTACGACGACACCATCGCGTACGTCCGCGCCATATCCATCCGGATCCTGGAGGAGACGGGACTGCTGCCGCACCTCAACCCGGGTGTCCTGTCCTGGACCGACTTCCAGCGGCTCAAGCCCGTCGCGCCCTCCATGGGCATGATGCTGGAGACGACCGCCGAGCGGCTGTGGTCCGAGCCGGGGATGCCGCACTACGGCTCGCCCGACAAGGAACCGGCCGTCCGGCTGCGGGTGTTGGAGGACGCGGGCCGCTCGTCCGTCCCCTTCACCTCCGGTCTCCTCATCGGGATCGGTGAGACGTACGAGGAGCGCGCCGAGTCGCTGTTCGCGCTGCGCCGCACCGCCCGCTCGTACCACGCCATCCAGGAACTCATCATCCAGAACTTCCGCGCCAAGCCGGACACGGCGATGCGCGGCATGCCGGACGCCGAGCTCGACGACCTCGTCGCGACGGTCGCGGTCGCCCGCCACATCATGGGCCCCGCGGGCAACATCCAGGCCCCGCCGAACCTCGTCGACGGCGAGTACGCGCGCCTCATCGGCGCCGGGATCGACGACTGGGGCGGTGTCTCCCCGGTGACCATCGACCATGTGAACCCCGAGAAGCCGTGGCCGAAGCTGGAGGAGCTGGCGCGGCAGTCCGGGGAGATCGGCTTCGAGCTGCGTGAACGGCTGTGCGTCTACCCGGAGTTCGTGATGCGCGGCGAACCGTGGCTCGACCCGCGGCTGCTCCCGCACGTCAACGCCCTGGCCGACGCCGACGGTCTCGCCGTGGCCGACGCGCCCGTCGTGGGCCGCCCCTGGCAGGAGCCGGACGAGGAGTTCACCGCGTCCGGCCGTACCGACCTGCACCGCACCATCGACACCGAGGGCCGCACGAAGGACCGCCGCGACGACTTCGACGTCGTGTACGGCGACTGGGAGGCGCTGCGCGAGCAGGCGGTCCCCGGCATGGAGCCGTCACGCATCGACGGCGACGTACGCGCGGCCCTGAAGCAGGCCGCCGACGACCCGACGAAGCTCACCGACGACGAGGCCCTCGCCCTGCTGCACGCGGAAGGACCCGCCCTCGACGCGCTCTGCGGCATCGCCGACGACATCCGCAAGTCGGTGGTCGGCGACGACGTCACGTACATCGTCACGCGGAACATCAACTTCACGAACGTCTGCTACACCGGCTGCCGCTTCTGCGCCTTCGCCCAGCGCCGCACGGACGCCGACGCGTACACGCTCTCGCTCGACCAGGTCGCCGACCGGGCCCAGCAGGCCTGGGACGTCGGCGCGGTCGAGGTCTGCATGCAGGGCGGCATCCACCCGGACCTGCCCGGCACGGCGTACTTCGACATCGCGAAGGCGGTCAAGGAACGCGTGCCCGGCATGCACGTCCATGCCTTCTCCCCGATGGAGGTCGTCAACGGCGCCTCGCGGACCGGCATGTCCATCCGCGAGTGGCTCACGGCGGCGAAGGAGGCGGGTCTCGACTCGATCCCCGGCACGGCGGCCGAGATCCTCGACGACGAGGTCCGCTGGATCCTCACCAAGGGCAAGCTGCCGGCGGCGACCTGGATCGAGGTCGTCAAGACCGCCCACGAGCTGGGCCTCCGCTCGTCCTCGACGATGATGTACGGGCATGTGGACCAGCCCCGCCACTGGCTCGGCCACCTCAGGACCCTGGCCTCCATCCAGCAGGAGACCGGCGGCTTCACGGAGTTCGTGACGCTCCCCTTCATCCACACCAACGCGCCGGTCTATCTGGCCGGCATCGCACGCCCGGGCCCGACGACCCGCGACAACCGCGCGGTGACGGCCATGGCGCGCGTCCTGCTGCACCCGCACATCCCCAACATCCAGACGAGCTGGGTGAAGCTCGGCACGGAGGGCGCGGCCGAGATGCTGCGCTCGGGCGCCAACGACCTGGGCGGCACGCTCATGGAGGAGACCATCTCCCGGATGGCCGGCTCCTCCTACGGCTCGTACAAGTCGGTCAAGGACCTGATCGCCGTCGCGGACGCGGCGGGCCGCCCGTCGAAGCCGCGCACCACGCTGTACGGAGAGGTGTCCGAGGAGCGGGTGGGCGCCGCCCGGGCGTCGGACGGTCATCTGCCGGAGCTGCTGCCGGTGCTGGAGCCGTAGGGTCGGCAGGCCCCGGGCCCGGCGCCGCTGACAGGGTGGGCGGCCGGGCCCGAGGGCGTGCAGGCGCTCCCGCATTGCCTGCGCCAAGTCCGCCACCGGACAAGGGATGGAGGGGAGCGGCGGGTGGGCGACGCCGACGCCGTCCATCGTCCGCGACATCCCGTGAACGAGGCGGTACAAGGAACGTACGGCCCGCGCGGGATGCCGGTCTCGCCGGTTCGCGCGCCGCCGCTATCCGGTTCGCGCGGAGCGTCGCGCGGCGGCGAGCGTACGGGAGGGGGGTTCGCCGAACCGGGCCCGATAGCGCTGGGCGAACCGGCCCAGGTGGACGAAGCCCCAGCGGTGGGCGACCTCGGTGACGGTGGTCTCGCCGGGGTCGGCGGTGCGCAGCAGCATCCGTACGCGCTGCAACCGCACCTCGTGCACGTACCTCATGGGCGTCATGCGCACCTGCGAGCGAAAGGCCTCTTGCAGCGTGCGCAGGCTGACGTGGGCGACGGCGGCGAGCCGGTTCGCGTCCCACGGCTCGGCCGGGTTGTCGCGCACCGCGTCCATGACGCGTTTGACGGCGACGGCGGGCATGCCGGGCGGTGGCGCGTCCAGCGCCTCGCGGTAGCGGTGGTCGGTCGCCAGCAACAGGCCTTCCAGCAGCGTCTGTTCGAGCCGCCCGCGGATCATGGGGCTCTGCAACAGCCCGTCGGGGCAGTTCGCGTCGAGCGCGGTCCAGCGGGCCAGGCTCGCCCAACTGAGGCCCGCTCCCCGGGAGATGTCGAACGCGGGCTGGAAGTCGGCGAGGCGGTGCACGGGCCTGCCCAGCATGATCTCCAGCTGCCGGTGCACCGCAGCTTTGTCGATCTTGATGGTGAGGGTGTCGCAGTCGGGCGAGAAGTCGCCCACCCGGAATCCGGCCGTGGGATTCAGCACGCCTCCGGTTCGGGCCGTCACCTGGGTGTCGGCCGTGCGGCCCTGGCCGATGTCGAAGGAGCCCGTCGCCGGCGCCACGACGTGGTAGCCCTCCAGCTCGGGGATGAAGGCCCGGATGGAGGCGCCGAACGACATGCGTCCGAGCGTCACGCCACCCAGTAGCACGACATCGGCGTCGAGCTCGAAGTCCTCCGCTGTGGGGGTGTCCAGCTTCATGTCGTAGAACTGCTGCGACAGCACGGCGCGCGCCTCGTCCACCGAACGCGTGGAGAAGCGGTTGGCCGCGCCCGCAAGGCCCTGTCCCTTGCCCGCGTCCATGGTGTCCCGCCCTTTCAGGCGCCCCTCAGCGCCGGAAGACGTGTGCCTCCAGGATCCTCCTCCAGGTGGGGCGACGGGCGGGTTTCGGGCAACGCTTACTGGATCCTGAGGAAGGCGGTCCAGGCGTGGGTGGTGACCGTGAGGGTGGGGGTGGCTTCGGGAGTGTGTGCTTGCTTGGAGTCGCGGATGTGGACGACTCCGGGGCGGGCGGCCACTTCCAGGCACTCGCCGTCGCCACTGCTGTAGCTGGACTTGAACCAGTCGAGGTCTGTGCTCATAGCTCCCGCACCACCCTTTCGATGAGTTTCGCGGACTCCTCGGAGTTGAGGGCCTGCGTTCGCAGAATGCCATAACGCCCGAACAGGTCGCCGAGGTCCGGTTGTTCGGAGATGAATTAGCCGCCCCACTGGCCTTCCACGTACGCGAGGTGGGTGCGGGAGGGCGTCTCCAGAAGGATCATGGAGCCCGCAAGGCCGGCGTGGGTCTCGCGGTTGTGCGGCATGACCTGGACGTCGACATTGCGCAGTCGGCCGATGTCCAGGATGTGGTGCAGTTGCTCCCGGAGGGCGTCCCGGCCTCCGAGCGGCTTGGTCAGCGCCGACTCTTCGAGCACATAACTGATGGCGGGCGGCGGCTTGCGCATGAAGATCTCCTTCCGCGCCAGCCGGTCGGCCACCCGCTTGTCGACCTCGTCGTCGTCCAGCGTCGGGCAGCAGTTGCTGTTGTAGACGGCGCGCGCGTACGCCTCCGTCTGGAGTGAGCCGGGCACAAGGGTGTTCTGGAACACATGCAGGGCGTGCGCTTTCCGCTCCTCCGTCAGGTAGTCCTCTGTCCAGGGGCGCAACCCGCCCCGCTTGAACTCCTCTGCGGCAACCACCTGGAGTGCACCTTGTGCATCCAGCGATTCCTCGGCCAGGTCGACGAACCGGCCCTTGGGGTGTCGCTCACCCCTCTCCACCATCGCCACTTGCGACTTGGAGTAGCCGACGCGTTGGCCCAGCCCCTCCTGTGTCATCCCGGCGCGCTCGCGGTAGAAGCGCAACAGCGCGCCGAACGATTCCGACCCACGTTCCCCGAAGTGCACAACGGCCTCCCCTGGTGCACAGCCGCGCACGAACGCGGCGTAACCCTGGTCACAGTATGTGACCGCCGGGAACGCTGTGCAGCATGAACGGCTCAACGGAACCGAAGCGCTTCACGCTCCTTCTCTCGTCGACCAGTCGTGGCGCCCGCCTCGCCAGGCTGCTCACTGAGCGCCAACTCGCCGAGTGGAAAACGGAATCCACCGAAGCGGAGCACATCGTCGCGGAGCTGGCCGCCAACGCGGTCACCCACGGACGCGTGCCCGGCCGCGACTTCCGGCTCACGCTCACGCTCGACCCCGCGCGCACGCTCCGTATCGAGGTGGCCGACGCGCGGCCGGACCGGATCCCGCGGATTCGCGTCGCGGACGACGAGGGTGGGCGCGGGCTGCTGATCGTCGCCTCGTACGCCGACCGGTGGGGCGTGACCAGCGGCGACGCGGGCGTGCCGCACAAGGTCGTGTGGGCCGAACTCGACGCGCCGGGACCCGAGTTGGCGTGATCCGGTGATCCGGGAAGCTAACCCCCAAAGAAAGGGTTGGTAAAAACCAAACCCACCCACCTCGCCTCCGGACGTAAGCCACCGGAGGGTCGTCACCCGCGAGAGTGACGATCGCCAACTCGACTGGCGAACACGCGAGTTCGTGGTGCACTCTCTGCCGCATATGCAAAGCGGCCCCCGCCGGGACTGGCATCCCGGGCGAGGGCCTGACCACCAAGGAAGAAAAGAGCTTCCCGATGTCTGGGCAACAGATTAGCGCGCCTTCGCGCGCCCATTCCGGCCGTTCGGCCACTCCATCACGCGGTCTTCACCGCTCCCGGGAGCGCCACATGTCCGAGTTCACCGTCGTCGGGCATCACCTGGCGCAGCACGAGAACCTCTCCCTCACCGCGATCGGCCTGGCCACGCACATCCAGTCGCTGCCCGACGGGTCGAAGGTCGGCATCAAGGACCTCGCCGCGAAGTTCCCCGAAGGGGAGGTCAGGGTCGCCGCCGCGCTGCGGGAGCTGGAGGCGCACGGCTACCTGGAGCGGATCAAGGAACGGCTTCCGTCCGGGCGGATCGTCACGCGCACGATCTCGTACAACAAGCCGCCGCACCTGCGCGACCAGGCACCGCCGGAGCCTCCTGCCGTCCAGGCGCCGCCCGAGGCGCCCCGTACTGAGCCGAAGCCCCGCGCACCACGCCCGCAGCGCCGGTCGCTCCGGGCGCCGCAGCCCGACCCCCAGGACCCCGACCCCGACGCTGTCGGCGTCCTCGTCGGCCTGCGCACCTACGACCCCCGCCTGTTCCTCTCCGAGCGGGACATCCGCCGCCTTGCCCCGGCCGCTGCCGAATGGCTGGCGCGGGGCATGGCGCCCGGCGACGTGAAGCGGGCCCTGACGGCCGGCCTGCCGACCGATCCCATCCGCCACCCGGCAGCCCTCATGGCCCACCGCCTGACCGCGTTCCTCCCGCCCGAACTCCCACCGAGGTCCGAGCCTCTGTCGGGGCCACCCGCCCCACGCCGCCTGCCACTCCAGAACTGCGAAGGCTGCGACCGGGCGTTCCGGGCGGAGGGGCCGGGCAGCTGCCTGGGGTGCGCGGCCACGGCCGTAGCCGCGTAGGGGAAGGGCAGCACAACAAGTGACAAGCCCTGCCACAGCGTGTGCCCGCCGGTACCGTACGAGGACCGAACCATCCGCACCGGAGGTCATCGTGAGTGTCCAGGCTGACGGCCCGTACGGACCGCTGATCCCCATGCCCGAGCTCACGCCGGACGCTCTGCGGGCAGCCGTCGCCAGGATCGCGCCGAGCCAGGTGTCGGCGCTCACGCAACACCTCTTCGAGGCGACGACGAATGCGCAGCAGACCCAGAGCCTGGCGCCTCTGCGAGCGTTCGTTCACTCCTGGGCCGTGTTCGTGGCGATCGAGCGGCACCCCGCGCGGGCCGCCCGGCTGCGGGAGCTGGAGGGGCTGGTCGATGCGGGAGAGGGAGACCTGCGCGCCCCCATGGCCGAGATCCGGGCGATCCGGGAGACGGCTGAGGCAGAGGCCGGGTTGTGACCGACTGGACCTGGGACTACAACCCAAGGGCTTCCGCCGGGAGTGGTGGCGGAAGTCGAACGACTCGCCACTGAGCTCGCAGCGCTCGGAGGATCTGCGGTGCGCGTAGGGCGCCCCATCGCCAAGGAGGGGGGTCTGCGGGAGTTCGACATCTTGAGCGGGAGAGGATTCATCAGCTTCCTCGCGATTCCCCGGCACACCTGTGTCTACGTCTGCAATGTGACCTGGTACGGCTGAGCTGTCATGGCGCTGAAACTTGTACGTGTCCACGCGGACGAGGCGGACATCGCCCTGATCAAAGAAGCGTCCGGACGCCTGGGCGTGTCCGAGGACGAGCTGATCAGAGAGGGGATCCATCGCATCGCGATGGCCTGCCGTGTCTGGGACGAGCCCTTCATCGCCGATGAGCAGACCATGGATCTGGGCGAGGCGGCACCCACGAGCAACCGCCCGTACTCCGCGTGAGCGCAGGCGTCCACGAACCCATCACTTCGTGAACATTCCTGGTCGACGTCGGTCGATTACAGTGCTCCAAGCCGAAAGGTCGAGGGTCGTGACAGGAGGAGTCCCCCATGGGCGGAGCGCCCAACGCGGCGGCCGTCTGGGGCCGCGCCGAACAGCAGGATTTCCGCAGCAGAGTGCGCGGGACCCTGCTCGGTGGCGCACTCGGTGACACCCTCGGCGCCCCGCTCGACGGCCTCACGCTCGACGGGATCCACGCCGAGCACGGGGACGAGGGGCTCAAGCAGCTGGTGCCCGTGTACGGGCGGACCGGGGCGATCACCGCCGCCACCCAGCTGACCCTGTTCACCGTGGACGGGCTCATCCGCGCCCAGGTGCGCCGCGACACCGGTGCCTGGCACCCGCCGACCGATGTGCACCGGGCCTACCTGCGGTGGGCGGCGACCCAGCGGGACTGGGGCCCTGACCTGCGCCGCAAGGAGGACGGCTGGCTGGCCCGCGAGGAGTGGCTGTACTCGCGGCGGGGAGCCGGTCAGGCGTGTCTGCTGGGGCTCGGCAACGACGTCATGGGGACGCTCGACCGACCCAAGAACCTGGACGCGGACGGCGCGGAGGCCGCGACCCGCTCCGCGCCGTTCGGGCTCCTCGTGGGCTGGGAGCCGCAGCTGGTGTTCCAGCTCTCCGTCGAGTGCGCCGTGCACACGCACGGCGCAGCGGAGGCCTACCTCGCGGCGGGCGCGTACGCGGTCCTCGTGCACGCCCTCGCGCGCGGCGACTCCCTCGACGCCGCCGTGCAGCGCGCGCTTGCCCTGCTCGCCGCGCGCCCCGGGCACCCGCCCGTCGCGGACGCGCTCAAGCACGCGCTCGGCGCCGTACGACAGGGCATGCCGACCGCGGCGCGGGTCGGCGAGCTCGTCGGGGACGGCGACGCGACCGGTGTGCTCGCGGCCGCCGTGTACTGCGCGCTCGTCAGCGACGACATCCGGCACGGCCTCGGCCTCGCCGTGCACCACGACGGGCCCTCCGCCCAGGTCGGCGCGTTGTGCGGGGGCCTTCTCGGGGCGCTGCACGGGGAGACGGCGCTGCCGCCCGCGTGGGTGGCCGAGATCGAGGGCAGGCCCACGATCCTGGAACTCGCGGACGACTTCGCGATGGAGATGACGCAGGGCGCGGCGCTGCATGGGCCTGCGTCCGCTTCGGCGGGGTGGTTGGCGCGGTATCCGCGGGCGTAGGCCGCACCCACGGGGCTCCGCCCGGGGTCCGGCCCGGTGGTGTCAGTCCTTCACCCTCGATCCGAGTACGTCGTCCCCCGCGCCGGCCGGTGTCGGGACCGCTGCCGCGGTGGAATCGTCGTCGTCGGAGTTGATGCGCGCGATGATCGCGTCGCGCTCCGGGGTGTCCTCGGGCTTGATGAAGCCGATGACGATGTAGAGGACGAGGGAGACGGCGAGCGGGATCGACACCTGGTACTGGAGCGGCACGCCGCCCTCGACGTTCCAGCTGATCGGGTAGTTCACCAGCCAGAACGCGAGCAGGCCCATGCCCCAGCTGGTGAGCGCCGCGGTCGGCCCGGACCTGCGGAACTGGCGCAGCAGCCCCAGCATCATCGGGATCGCGATCGGGCCCATCAGACCGGCCACCCACTTGATGACGACCGTGATGATGTCCTTGAACGTGGGCGAGTTGACCTGCGTGGCGACCGCCATGGACAGGCCCAGGAAGATGACCGTCGTCAGTCGGGCCGCGAGCAGGCCCGAGCGCGGCCCCCACTGCCGTGCCTTCGAGGAGAGCGCGGGCGCCACGTCCCGGGTGAAGACGGCCGCGATCGCGTTGGCGTCGGAGGAGCACATGGCCATCGTGTGCGAGAAGAAGCCGACGATGACCAGGCCCAACAGGCCGTGCGGCAGCAGCTGTTCGGTCATCAGGCCGTAGGAGTCCGAGCCGTCCGGCTTCTGCGCGTCCACCAGCAGCGGCGACATCCACATCGGGAAGAAGAGGACGACCGGCCAGATCAGCCAGAGGGCGGCGGAGAGGTAGGCGGACCGCTTGGCCTCGTGGCCGCTGCTCGTGGCCATGTAGCGCTGGGCCTGGTTGAGCATGCCGCCGTTGTACTCGAAGAGCTTGATGAAGAGGAACGCCAGCAGGAAGACCGTGCCGTACGGGCCGACCAGCGGCTTTCCGTGGCCCTCCAGTTCGGGCCTGCTCCAGGCCTCCAGGAAGCCGATGTGCTTGTTGCTCAGCTCCATCAGGACCGCGATGAACATCGCGACACCGGCCAGCAACTGGATGACGAACTGGCCGAGTTCGGTGAGCGCGTCCGCCCACAGGCCGCCGATGGTGCAGTAGATCGCGGTGATGACGCCGGTGATGAGGATGCCCTGGTTCAGGGACACACCTGTGAACACGGAGAGCAGGGTGGCGATGGCCGCCCACTTCGCGCCCACGTCGACGATCTTCAGCAGCATCCCGGACCAGGCGAGCGCCTGCTGGGTGCCCAGGTTGTAGCGGTTCTTCAGGTACTCCAGCGGGGAGGCCACATGGAGCTTGGAGCGCAGCCGGTTGATGCGCGGCGCGAACAGCCGGGCGCCGATGGCGATGCCGAGCGCGATCGGGAAGGACCAGGTGACGAAGGACGTCACGCCGTAGGTGTACGCGATTCCGGCGTACCCGGTGAACATCACCGCGCTGTAGCCGGACATGTGGTGCGAGATGCCGGACAGCCACCACGGCATCTTGCCGCCCGCGGTGAAGAAGTCGGAAACGTTGTCGACGCGCTTGTGGGACCAGACGCCGATCGCGACCATCACGCCGAAGTAGGCGATGAGCACGACCCAGTCGAGACTGTTCATGTGCCCCCTCCAGGGGTTCCGTTGCCCAACGGTTGCCCCCGGTAAGGGTGTTGGGGACGTGGGGGATTGAACCTCCGCGCATGGGGCCGGTCAAGGGTTCTACAGTCATGGATATGAACCCCGGACAGAATTCAGAACGTGGCGAAACTCGGGGAGGGGTGGATTCCACCTCGTTGACCTGCGATATCGGCAGGTTCCCCGCTCCGGGCGGCTACCGCATGAGTTCCCCCGCGTTCACCAGGAGCTGCTGGCCGGTGATCGCGCGCGCCCGGTCGGAGGCGAGGAACACCGCCGCGTCCGCCACGTCGCCGTCCGTCGCGAGGTCCGGCAGTGCCATCCGCTCGGTGAGCCGCCCGAGCACCTCGCTCTCGGGCACGCGCTCGGTCTGCGCGGTGATCTGGACGTAGGCCTGCACGGGCGGGCCCCACATCCAGCCGGGCAGTACGGTGTTCACCCGGACACGGTGCGGACCGACCTCCCGTGCCAGCGAGTACATGGCGCTCGTCAGGGCGCCCTTCGACGCCGCGTACGCCGCCTGCCGGACCTGTGAGGGCGCCGCGATCGCCGACTGCGTCCCGATGAGGACGACCGAGCCGCCGCGCTCCTTGAGGGCGGGCAGACAGGCGCGGGTCATCCGCAGCGTGCCGAGCAGGTTCACGTCGATGACCTTGCTCCAGGTCTCGAAGTCGGCGTCCTCCAGACCGCCGAAGTAGCTGTCCCAGGCCGCGACGTGGACGACCGCGTCCAGGCTGCCGAAGCGCTCGCGCGCGAGGTCCGCGAGCGCCTCGCACTGCGCCTCGTCGCCGATGTCGGTGGAGCGGAACGCGGTCCGCTTGCCCTCCGGGTCCAACTCCCGTGCGCAGGCAGCGAGATGGGCCTCGGTGCGCGCTCCGAGCACGGCGTTCCCGCCGTCGCGCAGCACGGCCTCCGCCACCTGGCGGCCGAGCCCCGCCCCCACGCCGGAGACGATCACGGTCTTCCCCGCAAGCAGTTCCGCATTCACCATCGGTTCGCCTCCCGGCTCTGGCGTTCTGTCTGACGGGGCGTCAGAGTATGGGCGTCGAACGGGAGATGGAAGGCCCGCGGGGCAGGTCGGAAGGGGAGCGGCATGGCGGACATGCACGAGGACACGCACGAGGACACGCACGAGGACACGCACAGCGAGACATACGCGGAACTGGCGGCCGTGGGGCCGTACGGGGTGCGCCCGGGGCACGCCCTGATCACCATGGTCGAACCGCATCAGGGCCGTGAACACGCGTACAACCGCTGGTACGAGGACGACCACTACTACGCGGGCGCCATGGCCATGCCGTGGATGTACGCGGGGCGCCGCTGGGTCGCCACCCGCGACCTCCAGCTCCTGCGCTACCCCGAGAAGTCGGCGGTCGCCGAGCCGGTCACGGCGGGCTGCTACATCTCCACGTACTGGATCACCGAGGGCCGCTACGCCGACCACATGAAGTGGACCGTCGGCATCAACAAGCGACTCAACCGGGACGACCGCGTCCACCAGGACCGCACCCACGTCTTCACGTCGTTCCAGGACCACGAGGCGACGGTGTACCGGGACGGGGACGAGGGGCCGCGCGACTTCCACGCGCTCGACCACCCGTACCAGGGCCTGGTCGTCGAGGTGATCGACTCCGAAGGCCCGCGGCAGCGCGCCGCGTTGCTGGACTGGCTGCGCACCGAGCACCTGCCGCAGCGGCTCGCCGGCTCACCCGCCGCGATGGTCACGGTCTTCCGCCCGACACCGCTGCCGGGGGACAAGATGACGTACGTGAAGCAGGTCGAGGGCGTCGACACCCGGCTCACCCTGCTCTGGTTCCTGCAGTCCGACCCGCGCGAGTGCTGGCAGGACCACTTCGCGGGCCTGGGCGACGCGGTGGCGGCGTCGGGCCTCGGCCGGGTGGAACTGGTGGCCCCGTTCGTCCCGACGGTGCCGGGCACGAACCAGTATGTGGACCAGCTGCGCTGACCCGGGCAGCGCCGAGCCCCCTCGGCCAGGACGGCGGACCAGTCGAGAGGGCTCTGTCAGTGGTGCGGTCTTGCGTGTTCGGTTGTCTCACGGAGTTGGCTGGGGGGTCAGTTGTCGACCCGGCTCATCTCCATGACGAAGGCACTCCATGAAGCCGGCGCGAACGCCAGGTTCGGACCCTGCGGGTCCTTGGAGTCGCGCACATCCACGGCGTGGGCCGCGGGTGACTTGATCTCTACGCACGCGCCGTTCCCTGCGGAGTACGAGGACTTGATCCAGGTGGGCTGTGCGCCCTTGGTGATTGCCATGATCTGCTCCGGTCTGGCCAGTGATCCCTTGCTGGGCCGCGGACTTGCCGCGGCTTTGCGCCAACACCTTGTCTCTTGCTGGCGTGATCGACGCTACTCGCCGACCGGGGGCGGCGGTGGGGCCATTCACTCGACCGGATGGCATATTCCAGAGGGGTCTTCCATGAGCCCGTGGGAAAGGTGTACCGTGCGGCACCTTCCCACGGGCGGGGCCTGGATCAAGGGCCTGAACTCAGCGGTCCGTTACGCGAGTTGAGCGAGTTGGCCCTCAGCGCGTGTGCCGCTTCGCGGCTTCCAGGATGAACTGTCGGGACTGTTCCACGTTCAGCGCCTGGGCGCGCAGGTGCTCGTACATGACGCTGTACTTCTGCACGTCCTGCGTCTTCTCCAGATAGAGGTCGCTGGTGACGCCCTCGATGTAGACGACGCTGGAGTCCGCCGCGTCGGGGAACTCCAGAATCGCGTACTGCCCCGTGATCCCCGGATGCGCGCCCATCTCGAAGGGCAGTACCTGCACGGTGACATGGGGGAGCCCGGACACCTCCGCGAGGTGCTCCAGCTGCTCGCGCATGACCGCGGACCCGCCGACGGTACGGCGCAGCGCCGCCTCGTCCAGGACCACCCACAGGCGCAGCTCGTTCGCCTCGTCGTTGATCCGCTCCTGGCGGCGGATACGGACTTGCACGCGCTTCTCGACGTCCGTGAGCGAGGCCTCGGGCATCGCGCCCTGGATCAGCGCCTCCGCGTAGCCGCGGGTCTGCAGCAGTCCGGGGATGCACTGCGACTCGTACACGCGCAGCGACGCCGCGTCGGTCTCCAGACCGATGTAGACGCTGTACGGAATGTCGCCGAAGGAGTGCCACCAGCCTTGCTGGCGCGAATCCTTGGCCATTTGCATCAGCGAGTCGATGACCCGGTGGTCCTCGACCTCGTACACCCCGCACAGGTCGCGTACGTCGCGCTGGCTGATGCTGCGCCGCCCGTTCTCCAGGCGGCTGATCTTCGACTGGGACACCAGCAGGCGCTCGGCGACCTCTTCGGCGGTCATGCCTTTGAGTTCGCGGAGCCGGCGCAGCTCCTGGCCCAACCGGCGTCGCCTGACGGTGGGATTGACGTTGGACGCCACGGACGTGCACCTCCGGCTACGTGCATTTCTCTGATCTGCATACGTTGCGTGTCTATTGCTCAGCAGATTGCCACCCCGAGGCGGCCCTGCGCTGGGAAACGGCGGATGTGCACGGGACGCACATGCGGGTTGCACGTGCCTCCTACGCAGCGCAAACGCGACCGCGCGGGGTGATGTGCCGGGGCGTCGTCCTCACGCCCGGCGCATCACCCCGCGCGGTACAGCGGCTCCCGGACCGGTTCTTGGGGACTACGGTGCGGCGCTGTGGTGCTACGGGTGGTGCCAAGGGTGGTGCTGGTGGTGCGGTTCGCCTAGTGCGCCACGGCGCGAGCCATGGAGCCGCGGCGTGGCTGCATCGGAACGCCGCGTGCGGGCTCCGGTGCACCCCGACCCGCCGAGGGGGCCGGTGAGCGGCGTGGCTGTACCGCCACACCGTTCTGGACGTCCATCACGGCGTGCGCCACGAGGCCGCCCATCGGGTCGTGCCTGATCAGGTCCCGCAGCCGGGAGCGCGAGGACCTGCCCTCGTTGCCCGGATACAGGTGCTTGCCGAGTCCGACCGCATGGGCCAGTGCGGCGAGCGCCGCGGTCCGTGGGTCCGGTGGGACCCCGGTGCGGATCGCGCTGTCCAGCCGGGCCCTGATCTCCCGGCTGACCGCCGACTCCGTCGCTTGGTAGCGAGTCGTCGGCAGCACCCCGCACATCTGTCCGGCCACGGCATGCACCATGCCGCACCGCTCCAGATGCGAGAGGTAGGTCTGGCGCAGCCCGAGACGCGGCCCGCCAATCCAGTTAACGGCCCGCACGGGAGCGCCACGCCTTCGCAGCAACTCCAACGCGCAGTCCAGTGTCGGATCTCCGGTCGGCCGTGGTGCCACCACGGCGATACGATCCCCGTCTGGGGCTATCCGTCCGGCCAGCGCCAGCTCTACTAGCTGTGCTCCGGCCAGACCTAGGTCGAGCGACTGCGGCTGCGCTGTGGTACCCGTGGCCGGGTCCAGAGCGAGCAGCAGAAGCTCCTCCGGAATTGTTCTGCGGCTCCTGCCCATCCATGCCTCCCCGCGTGGATGAATGACAGGGTGACCCCTCTCACATTGGTCTGTCGAGAGTGCGTGAGGGGTTTGGACGGGAACCTGTAGGTATGTCGTTCTCGTCTACCACGTGGGTTAAGCCCCCACACAGGACACTGGTACATGGTTCGGACAGGGCTGGTCTGTCCGGCGACAAGTGGTTGAGTGGTTCATTCGGTCGAGGAGGCATCGGTGGCGGGGACCCCCGACAAGTCGGGAGAGCACAAGGCGTCGGGAGGTCCGGCTCCGGAGGATCCGCGTCTCGCGGTGTCGCGGAGCGTGGACCAGGAGACGGCGGTGTTCTCGGTCCGCGACGCGGGCGCCTCCGGCGAGGACCCGGATCCGGATCCGGACGCGACGCCGGCATCGCAGGACGCCGGCGACGAGCGTCTGCGGGCGGCCGTGGCGGCCTGGGTGTCAGGCGGCGAGGGCTCCACGGAGCCGTCTGCAGTCGCAAATCCAAACGGTGACGGGGTGGCGGATCCGGTGAGCGATGCCGCTGCCGCGGACGCCGACTCGGATGCCGAGGCGGATGTGCAAGGCAGCGGTGCGCTGGCCGCGACGGCCGACGCCAAGCCGGATGCCGACGGCGATGCCGATGGTGACGGCAAGTCCGGTGCCGAGTCGGCGGTCACGGCGGATGCCCACGGTGACGGGGAGCCGGCCGCTGAGGGCGACGCTGACGGTGAGCCCGCCGCCAAGGCGGCCGGCGAGGCCGATGCCCCGAGCGACGGCAAGCCGGTCGCCAAGGGCGATGTCCCGAGCGACGGCAAGCCCGCTGCGGAGGCGGGCGGCGAGGCAGGTGCCGAGTCGGCCGTTGAGGCTGATGCTCATGGCGACGGTGAGCCCGCCGCTGAGGGCGACGCCAAGGCCGACGTGCAGCCGACCGCTAAGGGTGACGCCGTCGGTGGCGGTGAGCCCGCCGTCAAGGCGGATGCCAAGTCGGGTGCCGAGGTGGACGCGCAGGTGACCGCCGAGGGCGACGCCGACGCTGAGCCTGCCGCGGAGTCGGTCGTCGGGGCCGATGCCCCGAGCGACGGCAAGCCTGCCGCTGAGGGTGGCTGCAAGGCCGACGTGCAGGCGACCGCCAAGGGTGACGCCCCCGGTGACGGCAAGCCCGCCGTCAAGGCGGATGCCAAGTCGGGTGCCCAGGCGGACGCGCAGGCGACCGTCGAGGGTGACGCTGACGGTGAGCCCGCCGCGACGGCTGACGGTGTGTCCGCCGCTGAGGGCGGCGGCAAGGCCGACGTGCAGCCGACCGCCAAGGGTGACGCCCCCGGTGACGGCAAGCCCGCCGCGAAGGCGGACGGCAAATCTGGTGCCAAGTCGGGCGCCAAGGCCGACGTGCAGCCGGGCGCAAAGGCCGGCGCCAACGCCGACTCGCGGCCGGGCGCCAAGGCCGGCGCGCAGCCGGGCGCCAGCGCCGGTGGCACGTCGGGCGCCAGCGCCGGTGGCACGTCGGGCGCCAGCGCCGGTGGCAAGTCGGACGCCAGCGCCGGTGGCACGTCGGGCGGCAACGCCGGTGGTACGTCGGGCGGCAAGGGCGATGGCGAGTCGGACGCCGTGGCTGGGCGGGGGGTTGATCAGGGGACCGCTGTCTTCAAGGCCGTTTCGCGGCCCGTGGATCAGCCGACCACCACGCTCAAGGCGGCAGGGACCGCCAAGAGCAGTAAGTTCGTGCCGCTCAAGGGGCTCGATGAGGGCGCCACGGGCAAGGAGTTGCCGCCCGAGGCGGAGCCCACGGTCGAGCCGGCCGAGCGGACCACGCAGCAGCCGCTGCCGCCGAAGCCCCCGCTCGACCTGCTCGCCGAGCTGACCAACACCCCGCCGCCCGCCGAGACCCGCGTCCGTACCGCGGTGCGCCGGGTCAAGGTGTGGACGCCGCTCGTCATCCTGCTGGTCATCGTGTTCGGGGTCATTCAGGCCGTCCGTCCGCTGCCGACGCCGTCCCTGTCGCTGACCACTGACGCCACGTACAGCTTCGACGGCGAGAAGGCGTCCCTGCCGTGGCCGGGCGAGGGCCAGGGTTGGATGGACGTCCAGGGCATCGGCACGATGGACAACTTCGGCAAGCAGACGCCCGTGCCGATCGGTTCGGTCGCCAAGTCCATGACCGCGTACATCGTGCTCAAGGATCATCCGCTCAAGGCGGGCGCGGACGGGGCGTCGATCACTGTTGACGCCACCGCCGAGAAGGAGGGCGGCTACGACGCCGACGGGCAGAACGAGTCGACGCTCAACACCGTCAAGGAGGGCGACAAGATCTCCCAGAAGGACGCGCTCGCGGCGGTCATGATCCCGTCCGCGAACAACATCGCGCGTCTGCTGGCCCGTTGGGACGCCGGTTCCGAGGAGGCGTTCGTCAAGAAGATGAACGCCACCGCGAAGAAGCTCGGCATGAAGAACACCACCTACACCGACCCCTCCGGGCTGAAGGAGACGACCGTCTCCACCGCGCAGGACCAGGTGAAGCTCGGCAACGAGCTGGTGCAGATTCCCGCGCTGACCGACATCACCAAGTTGCCCACCTGGACCGACCCGTCCGGCAAGAAGTGGACCAACTACAACCGCCTGGTGCCCTACGACGGCGCCATCGGCATCAAGACCGGTACGACGACCAAGGCCGGCGGCAACCTGCTCTTCGCCGCCACCAAGGACGCGGGCGGCTCGACCGTCACAGTCGTCGGCGCGATCCTCGGCCAGCACAGGGCACCGATCATCGACACGGTCAACGCGGTCAGCAAGACCGCGATGCTCGCCGCCCAGGACGCGGTCACCTCGTCGACGGTCCTGAAGAAGGGCGATGTCGTCGGCTATGTCGACGACCAGCTCGGCGGGCGGACGCCCGTCACGGTCACGAAGGACGTCAAGGCCGTCGGCTGGGCCGGCAAGACCGTGCACCTGCAACTCGCCGAGGAGGACGGCACGTCCGTGCCGCACACGGGCAAGGCGGGGGACACCGTCGGCGTGCTGGAGGTCGGCGACGGTGAAGGCGGCGCCGTGGAGGTGCCGGTGGCCCTGCAGAAGAGCCTCACCGAGCCCGGCTTCGGCGCGAAGCTGACCCGCGTCGGCTGACGCCCGGCCCCGTTCGTGGGAGGCCGATACCCGTCGGCCTCCCACGGCGCCCGTCCGCGGGCGCCGTGCTAGCGTCGCGAGACCGGGACAGGCGGGGGACGCCCACCCGTTCATTCACAACGGCACACGGGTAAACGGGAGTGTAGGGAGTGGCCACAGCGAGGCCGACGCGCGCCGGCGCCGATGACGCGAAGCCCGGATCGGGCGGGGACCACCCCCGGATACGACTTCCCGAGCAGCCGGCGGGGCCCGGTGAGGCCACAGAGGTCGCAGAGGCCACCGGGTCCACCGGGTCCACTGGTGAGCCGGACGTCAGCACGCGTCTGAAGCGTTTCGCGCGGCATCCCGTCACCCTCGCCACAGTGATCGCCGCACTCCTCCATCTCATCTGGTTCTTCACGTTCGCGAACAGTGGCGGGGACCTCGCGGCGCAGGACGCCTGGGCCGAGTTCGTCGGCCGGCACCCCGACTCCGCGTACAACCTCGCCTGGTACGGCGGCATGCACCCGGTCTCGTACAGCGTGGTCTCGCCGTATCTGATGTCGGTGTTCGGCGTGCGCACGACGATGATGGGCGCGGGCACGCTCTCGGCGACGCTGCTGACCATGATCCTGATCCGTACGCGGGTCGTCGCGAAGCCGCTGTGGCCGGCCCTCGCCGGCGTCTTCGCGCTGCTGTGCAACGCCGCGTCGGGTCGCGTCACGTTCGGCCTCGGCATGATGTTCGGCCTCGCGGCGACGGCCGCGGTGTTCTGCTGGCCGTACCGCTGGCGCTACAAGCGCTGGGCGAAGGCCGCCGTGGCGGCGCCGCTCGCGGGCATCGCGACGGCCTGCTCGCCGGTGGCGGGGCTCTTCGTCGGACTCGTCGCGGTGGCACTGTTCCTGCAGAAGCGGCGCCCCGGTGCGTACGCGCTCGGGCTCGCGCCCACCGCCGTCGTCGTGCTGTCGGCGTGGCTGTTCCCGTTCTCCGGTACGCAGCCGATGTCGTTCTGGTCGGCGCTGCTGCCGATGGTGTACGGCGTCCTCGCGTGCGTGCTCGTGCCCAAGGGGTGGGTGACGGTCCGGATCACGGCCGCTGTCTACACCCTGTCCGTGCTCCTGGTGTGGCTGATCAGTTCGCAGATCGGCTCCAACATCACCCGGCTCCCGATGCTGTTCGCGGGCGTCGCGCTGCTCGCGGCGCTGCCGTTCACGGTGCCGCGTTCGCGCAAGTGGTACGTCATCGTGTTCGCGTTCGTCGCCTTCAACGGGTGGATCGGCTTCAAGTCGGTCGACGATGTCGTACGCACGACGCCCGCCGCCTCCTGGGCCCGTGAACTGGCGCCGCTGGTCAATGAGTTGCAGGAGGTCAGGGCCGAGCACGGGCGCGTCGAGGTGGTGCCCGCCCGTTCGCACCGCGAGGCCTCCGCGCTCGCCCCGTACGTGAACCTGGCGCGCGGCTGGAACCGGCAGGCCGACATGGAGCGCAACCCGCTCTTCTACGACGACACCCTCAACTCGGCGAACTACCTCGAGTGGCTGCGGCGTTGGGCCGTGCACTACGTGGTGCTGCCCAAGGGTGAGCCGGACGGCAAGGGCGCCGAGCGCGAGCGGCAGCTGGTGCAGCGCGGCCTGCCGTACCTCAAGCAGGTGTGGGGCGACGCCAACTGGCAGCTGTTCGCCGTCACGGACCCGACGCCGCTCGCCGAGCCGCACGCGGTCGTCGACGCGGCGGAACAGGGCGAGCTGACCATCGAGGTGACCCGGCCGGGCCGTGTGCTGATCCGCGTCCCGTACTCGCCGTGGCTGTCGGTCGTCGACGCCGAGGGCAAGAGCCTGGGCGCGCCCAAGGAGACCGAGGCGTCGAAGCGGGCCAGGGAATCGGACGACACCCTCCCCAAGCGCTACATGAACGCGCACGGCTGCCTGACCGAGACGGAGGAGGATGAGTCCGGCGACGCGTGGACGCAGCTTCTGGCCCCGAAACCGGGAACGTATCGCCTCGCGGCGCCCTACCAGTTGCCTCGCGGGACGCCGTGCCCGGAAGAGCTCACGAGGTAGGCCGTGGTTGACGCCACGGGGCTCCGCCCCGGACCCCGCGCCTCAAACGCCGGCGAGGCTTGACAGACCAATCCCCGCCGCCGCTTCGTCTTTCTAGCCCCTGCGGCGCTGGACTTTCTAGCTCCGCCGGCGCTGGTCTTTCTAGCTCCGGCGGCGCTTGGTCTCCCTAGCCCCCGCCAGCGCCTGGCCCTTCTAGCTCCGCGGTGGTCGGTATTTCTAGCCCCTGCGGCGATTGAGCAGCGGGGTCCGGGGCGGAGCCCCGAGGCGTTCACCCGGTGGGGCGCAACATCTCGGCCAGCAAGGACAGTTGCGCCGGATCTTCCAGGGCCGAACCAACGGCGACGACCTTGGCCCCCGCCGCCAGATAAGCGGACGCGTTCCCCGCCTCCATCCCCCCCGTGGCAACGAACGGCACCTCCGGGAACGGCCCCCGCATCGCCCGGAACCAGTCCACCCCGAGCACACTCGCCGGAAACGCCTTCAGCCACGTGAGCCCGATCGCCCGCGCGGCCTGCACATCCGTGGCCGTGGCGACACCCGGCAAGTGCGGCAGCCCCACCGCGACGCTCGCCCGCGCCACCTCCACGTCCAACCCAGGGGCCACCGTGAACGCGGCGCCCGCGTCCACCGCCCACCCGAGCCGCTCGGCCGTGGTGACCGTCCCCGCGCCGACCGGCTTGCCGCGCTCGGCACCGGCGGCGACGACGGCGCCGAGCACCCGCGCGGCCTCCTCGGTCTGCACGGGCACCTCGACGCACTCGATGCCCAGGTCCCAGGCGCGTACGGCGAGTTCGACGGACTTGTCGGCCGGCATGCCACGCAGGATCGCCATCACCGGCACCCCTGCGAACAGGTCATCAAATGTTGCGGCTACGGACGCCATCCCAGCTCCTTGGAAATCGTGTCGGCGGTGGTCATCAGTTCTGGCAGCACGCCGGATTCGAGCGCGCCCAGGTCCGCCTTGGCCTTGAGCGCGGTCACGGAAACGGCGGCGACGACCTCGCCGCTGCTGTCCCGTACGGGTACGGCGACGCAGTTCACGAAGTCCTCGTACTCGCCGTCGTCGACGGCCCAGCCGCGGGTCCTGGCCTCGGCGAGGACCTCGCGGTAGGCGGCGGGGGAGGTGACCGTCGTGCCGGTGTGCGGCGCGAAGTCGCAGTCGGCGAGCAGCGCGTCGGCCCGCTCCCTCGGGACATGCGCCAGGATCGCCTTGGCCACGCCCGCGGTGTGCAGGGTGACCGGGCGGCCGATCTGCGCGTAGAGGCGCACCCCGTCGACGGGGTCGACCTTGTCGACGTACACGATCCGCTCGCCCTCCAGGGCGGCGAGGTGCACGGTGTGCCCGCAGTGCTCGCCGAGCAGCCGCAGGTGTTCGTCCGCGACGTCCTTGAGACCGAACTGTTCCAGGGCGAGGTGGGCGAGCCCGGCGAGCCGGTGCCCGACGGCGTACCGGCCGTCGGGGAGCCGGCGGGCGAGGCCGCCGTCGGTCAGGGACTCCAGGATGCGCAGCGCGGTCGAGCGGTGCACGCCGAGGTGCTGGCCGACCTCGGTCTGGGTGCGAGGACGGCGGGCGACGAACTCAAGAATGTCGATGGCGCGACGGACGGTCTGCGACATGGGATCAGCGCCCTTCGCCGAGCGGGGCGGAGCCGGCGGTGGCGGGCACGTAGTCCTCGATGCTGCGCAGCGTCCGCCCGGCGAGCCGGTGCCCGAGCGCGAGCCGCTCGGCCGGAGCGGCTCCGCCCAGCAGTCCGCTCAGATATCCGGCGGCGAAGGCGTCACCGGCACCGACGGCCTCGACGACGTCGACGATGGGCGCCGCCACGAACTCGCTCCCGGCGTCGGTGAATTCGGTGGCCCCCACGTCCCCGTCCTTGACCACGAGCGTGCCGCGCGGCGCGAGGTGTTCCCGTACGTCCTCGGCGGTGATGGTGCCCCACAACGTCTCGGCCTCGTCGCGCCCGACGAGTACGACGTCGGCGCGGCGGGCGAGAGCGAGCAGGGCGTCAGCCGCCGATTCGCGTGAACTCCATAGCGCTGGGCGGTAGTTGACGTCGAACGACATCCGCGTCCCGGCGTCCGCCGCCCGCTTCATGAGGGTGTCCACGAGCTCGGCGCAGCCTTCCGACAGGGCCGGGGTGATCCCGGTGAGGTGCAGCAGCCGTACGCCCGTCAGGTCGACACGGTCCGCGTCGGCCGGTGTCATCCGGGACGCGGCCGAGCCCGCCCGGTAGTAGTGCACGCGCGTGCCGTCGGGACCCGGATCCTTGAAGTACACGCCGGTGGGGGCGGCCGGATCGACCAGCACCCGGTCCACGCGGACGCCGCGCGAGGCGACCGCCGCGACGATCCGCCGCCCGAACGGATCGTCCCCGACCCGGCTCACCCAGGCGGACTCGTGCCCGAGGTCCGCGAGGTACTGCGCCACGGTCGACTCGGCTCCGGCGACCGCGAGCCGCAGCTCCCGGCTCCGCTCGAGCCCCTCGCCGTCGGCGGGGGTGACCTGCGCCATCGTCTCGCCGAGGCAGAGCGCGTCCGCGCGGGGTGGCGGCTGCATGGTGATCCGGTCCTTTCGTTCCAACAGGTTCTATGGGTGACGGTAGCAGGTGGTGCGCAACAGTCGTGCACATGTTGCAACACGCGTAAAGAAGGGGTGCACCGGGTCACCGAAATCCGGCTGCGCCGCGGCCTCGGCCACCGGCATGATGCGAACCATGCCGTTGGAGATCAAACCCGCGATCGAGCCCGGATCCCTGTCGTCCACGCCGCAGCCGACCCTGCGTACACAGGACGGCGAACTGAGCCTGCGCCCCTTCGAGTTGACCGACGTACCGACCGTGCGCGCGGCCTTCGCCGACCCGGACATCCGGCGCTGGCACGCGCGCAGCATGGAGTCCGACGGCGAGGCGCGCGACTGGCTCACGGTCGCGCGCGCGAACTGGCAGAACGAGGCCGCGGGCCAGTGGATCGTGGGGCGGGCCGCCGACGGGGAGCCGCTCGGCCGGATCGCGCTCAAGGACATGAACCTCCTGGACGGCTGCGCCGAACTCGCCTACTGGGTACTGCCGCAGGCCCGCGGAGAGGGCGTGGCCACCAGGGCCGTGGCCGCGCTCACCGACTGGGCCGCGGGCGTCGGCTTCCACCGCCTCGACCTCCAGCACTCCACCGGCAACGAACCCTCGTGCCGCGTGGCGCTCAAGGCGGGCTACCCGCTGGAGGGCACCCGCCGCAGCTCCGCGCTGCACACGGACGGCTGGCACGACATGCACGTTCACGTACGGATCAACTCGTAGGGCCCGAAGGGCTCTTGACAGCGTGCGTACTGTTTCGCGACCTTTGAGCCCCATGGGGGAAGAGGGGGGCCCATGAGCTGCATGCTCGCGTATCAATGCACCTGTCCGGTTACCGGTCCGAGCGCCGGCCCATGCGCCCGCGGCGAAGGGCGGTCGAACCGACGTTGAACATCACCACGTACAGAGCCAACGAGCTCAGCGCGTCCCTGCGTACGGCCTGGCACGAAACGATGGAGCACTCTCCGGACTATCAAAACCCGTTCCTGGCACCGGAGTTCGCGGAGGGGGTCGCCAGGTTCAAGGGCGGCGCGCACGTGGCGGTACTGCGCGAAGGCGCCGAAGCCGTCGGCTTCTTCCCGTACGAGAAGGGGCCCGGGGGCATCGGCCGCGCCATCGGCATGGGCCTGTCCGACTGCCAGGCCCTCGTGCACCGGCCCGGAGTCACCTGGGACACGCGCCAACTCCTGCGCGCCTGCGGGCTTTCGGTCTTCGAGTTCGACCACCTCGTCGAGGAGCAGAAGCCCTTCGGTCGCTACGTCACCGGAACCTTCGCCTCACCCGTCCTCGACCTGAAGGACGGCAGCCACGAGACGTACGAGGAGTGGCTGAAGGCGACGTACCCCGGCCAGGCCAAGACGACGCTCAAGAAGGAACGCCGGCTGAGCCGCAATGTGGGGGAGATGCGGTTCGTCCACGACGAGCGCGACCCCGAGGTGCTGCGCCAGCTGATGCGGTGGAAGTCGGCCCAGTACCGCCGCACCGGCCGCATGGACCGCTTCGCCCGCCCGTGGATCGTGGACCTGACGAACCACCTCTTCCAGGTCCGCGAGCCCCACTTCACCGGCACCCTCTCGGTCGTCTACGCGGGCGACCGCCCGGTCGCGGCCCACTTCGGGCCGACGTCCAGGACGGTCTTCGCGGCCTGGTTCACCGCGTACGACCCGGAGTTCAGCTACTACTCGCCCGGCCTCCTCATGCATCTGCGGATGGTCGAGGCCGCGGGCCGCCAGGGCATCCGGCTCCTTGACTGGGGTCGCGGCGAGAAGGAGTACAAGGACTGGCTCAAGACCCGCGAACTCCGGGTCGCGGAGGGCTTCGCGACCCGCCCCCACCCGGCCGCGGCCGCCCACCGCCTCTGGCGCCGCCCGGTCCGCGGCCTGCGCAACACGGTGCTCGCGCATCCGGAGCTGCGGGAGCGGGCGGACCGGCTGCTGAGGACGGTGGGGTCGCTGAGGCGATAGGCGGGGCCCCTGCGTGATCAGGCCGTCGGCGTACAACGGCCCGCCGCTGATGTACGAAAGGCACGCCTCCATGCGTATTCGCGCGTTCGCCCACGACGACCTGGCACCGCTCACCGACCTGACCATCGACACGTTCCGGCCGTTCTTCGAGGACGTCTTCCGCCCCTTGATGGGCGAGGTCATCTTCACCGTCCAGCACGGCAGTTGGCGCGACGACTACCGACGGCAGGTGGCAGAACTCCACGCCCCCGAGCGTCACGCGTACGTCGATGTCGCCGAGGTGGCGGGCGGGATCGCGGGCTATGTGGCGTGGGCCGTCGACCCGGACCGCCAGCACGGCGAAGTCGCGCTCCTCGCGGTCGCCCACCAGCACCGCCGCCACCACGTGGGCGCGGCCCTGTGCGAGCACGCCTTCGAGCGGATGCGCCTGCTCGGAGCGGAGATCGTCGAGATCGCCACCGGCGGAGACACCTTCCACGCACCTGCCAGGGAGCTGTACGAGCAACTCGGGTGCACGGCGAACCCGGTGGCTGTCTACTTCCGGCAGCTCTAGCGCCGAGCATGCCGTGCGGGTGCCCGGCGCGGTGCGGGCCGGGCACCTGGCATCTTCTTGAGCGTGCTGCCGCGGCCCGCGCGGTACGCTCCGCCGCGTGACGAGCACCGGCATACGTGATGCCCAGCTGAACCGGTTGTGGGGAGCTGTTTGCGCCTTCGCCGGGATCGCTTTCCTGCTGTGGGCACTGTCCTGGGTCAATGCGAGTGTGCTCAACGAGGACCTGGAGAGTCACTGCGAAGATCTCCGCACGGCCGGCGTCCCCTTCGAGAAGTCGTGCGCGCATGCGGACGGCACGGTTGAGGGCGCGAACAGCGTGCTCTTCGAAGGGATCTTCTTCGGCTCGATGGCTGCTGGAGTGGCATGCCTGGCAGTCGCGCTCATGGCAGAGATCGTCCGTAGGAAGTGATCCAGCTTTGCTGGTGCCGGCCGCTGATGTCAGCTCCGCGATGCCTAGGCACTTCTGCTTCAGCACGTTGCCTCACAATATTCGTGGCGCTCGGCCTTGGTGCTCTCGTACCAGGCACCTTCCCCCGCTGACCTGGTGGGGCGCAGCTCAGGCTTCTCCTGTGCACACGCTGCGAGCAGGGCCTCCACGGCATTGACGCGATGATTCTAGAGACCAATTCTGGGGGGAGCCCGATCACCATGTCGGAGGGATCGACCATCCACCGGTCCGTCGTGAGACGTGGTCCCGTGGTGGGGCGGGTGCGCCTACAGGTTGCGGTAGACGTCGCGGCGGTTGGCGACGGTGAGTACCCAGAGGATCAGCTCGCCGTCCTCGATGGTGTAGACGGCGCGGTAGTCGCCGCTGTCCATTGCCTTCTGGAGTTCGGCGAGCCTGCGGTCGCGTGACATGGCCCATTGCGGTCAGGCGTGGTGGGTGTGGAGTTGGGCGGCCATTTCCTCCAGGGAGACCGAGCCTGCGGTGCCCTCGGCCTCAGCGGCGTCGGCGAGCCGGCCCAGCCAGGCGTCCTCGCTCTGTTCGGCGAGGTGCCGCAGCTGACGGTATTCGTCGATGTCCACCAGGGCGGCTTCTTCCTTGGGCGTGGTCGATGACGTCCGCGAGGTGGTTGCGGACTTCCGCCATGGATTCGGCGGGCCGCCTTTCGTCAGGGGCCACGGCCCAGTAGTAGTGGCGTATCGCGGATGCGTGGGCCTTACGGTCACCCATCTCGAACTCAAGATTTACGCCGAGGTGCGGTCCGCTGTGGCGAAGCACGGGCGGCACTTCCCCGACACGGCTACGCCGTTGCCCGGATCAGCATCGTTGCTGCGCTCTGAACCGCCGGCGGTTCGATGACCTTGGCGCGGACGTCGGTGAATCCGTGGCGGTGCAGGAGCTTGGTCCACTCGTCGGGTGTGCGGTCGTGGCGCATACCGGCCTTGCCCGGCTTGAGTACCTGGCTGCCTGCCGGGAGGTGGGAGAACGCAAAGGTGCCGCTCTTGTTCATGCAGGCGCGTACGAGGGGCAGCAGTTCGTCAGGGTCCACGAACCAGACTGCGCCGAAGATGGACAGCACCACATCGAACGTGGCGGCCTCGGTGGTCAGGTAGTCGACGGCTTCGGCCGTGCGGAAGTTCAGGCCCGGCAGGTGCCCCCAGCGCTCGCGCGCGGCGGCCTCGCGGCTCGGGGCGACGTCCACGCCCGTGCAGGTGGCGCCGAGCGTGGCCAGGTGGGCGAGGTTGTCGCCGTTCCCGGAGCCCAGCTCCAACACCTTCAGGCCCGCTAGCGGCGTACCGAGCACGCCCTCGTCGGGGCCGTGGTCCGGGTACTGGGTCCAGTTGAGCCACGTCGACCGGCCCCGGGAGTTCACCGCACGGCGCGGTGTGCGCTCCTTGGCGAAGCGGTCCCAGGTCTCGGCGAGCGACATGCGGATGGCTCCTTTCACCCGGGGAAGTGGCCCGTCCCGAATGTAGCGGGGAGGGCCACAACTCTCGCGTATTGCTGCCTACTTGCCCTTGCCGGCGTTGGGTGAGTCGGTGCACCCAGCGTGGCATTGGGTGCACTTGGTGCCCATGTTCCACAATTCCGCGTCGACGGCGAAGCCCGCGGCCCCGATGGCCTTGACGGTCTGCTCCAGGACCATCGGCCGGGTCTCTGCGCCGCCGTCGCCCGTGTCGGGGAGTTCGGGGACGTGGTGGATGTACCGGTCGAAGTGCCCGTAGGTGAACTGGTGATACGGGATGGTGTCGAGCATGAACGAGTGAACGCCCTTGTCGACCTCGACGGACGGGCCGACGAGGAGGTCGGGGTTCTCTCCGGCGGTCACGAAGTAGGCGATTGTCTGGCCGAAGATGCGCTCTGCCCTTTCCCGACTGATCTCGGTGCCCCGCATGATCAGTGCTACTTGTCGCGCCCACACGTCCTGGGGGACGAACGTCGTCGGGGTGCGGATCTTCACGACGGTGCTCATGCCGGTGTGCCTCCACGCGATGGGGGATTCGTGGTGGTGCCTGATAAGCGTCCTCCGCGTCGGCGGCAGTCGGGGCACGAGCACGGCGGCAACACGCTGGTCGCCACCGGCTCGTCGGAGCCCTCGCCCTCGTACAGGGTCCGTAAGGCGGACTGGCTGCCGTCGGCTCTCACCGTGTACACGCTGATGCGGATGGACATGCCTTCAATGTCCTGGACGCGGGGTGACCATCGCGACGACACACCTGGCGTCCGAGGGGCGGTATGTCGGCGTCACGCGAAGGCGTCAAACCGGTGTCATTGGGTCGGGGCGCGGGGCTAGCCTCGGACCATGACCACCACAGCACAGGTTCAGACGAACGACGTTCTGCGTGCCGTGCGTATCGGCATGCAGCTCTCGCAGGACGAGTTCGCGAACGGACTCCGCAAGACCGGCAAGGAACTCGGTGAACCCAACGACGCGTCCAAGCGCCTCGTACAACGATGGGAGTCGGGCCAGACCCGCACCTGCCGCCCGCTGTACGCCCGCGCGCTTCAGCGGTTCACGGGCCGCCCCATCGAGGCCCTCGGGTTCGCGCTCGCGGTACCTGCCGCCCGCGTTCACGAGGACGGCACCGGAGGTCACGACATGGACGCCGCGGCGTCCGGTGTCGCGGAGGCGTCCGGCACCCCTGAGACGGCGCCGGAGGCTCAGGCGGTGACGTACTCGGGGATCTGGCTGAGCCGCTACGAGTTCTACTCCTCGGGCCGAGACGCCGCGTACGAGGGCAAGCACCACGTCCTCGTCGTGCACCGGGGCAACCGCCTCACGGCCGAGTCCCTGCCCGGCGCGTCCAGCAACCCCGGCAGCCCTCTGCACCTCGACCTCACGGCGGACCGGAACATCGTCACCGGGTCCTGGATCGAGCAGACCGCCGGCGACGGCTACTACCGGGGCGCCCGCTACCACGGGGCAATTCAGATGCTGATCGAGCCGACCGGGCGCCGGATGGCAGGCAAGTGGGTCGGCTTCGGCAAGGACTTCGACGTGAACACCGGGCCGTGGGAACTGCGGCTGCTCGACACGTCGACGTCCAAGGCCACCGTGGAGCGCTACTCCCGTCCCCCGGAGTAGGCCCCCGCGCGCACCACTCGGGACGCCGATGCTGCGCCGTGGGGCGACTGGCCTCGCGGTTCAGCGCAGCATGCGCATCACGGTCGCAGGAGGCGGCGCTCGCCGCAGGCCCAGCCGCTCCTCGCGAAGGCGCAGGGTCCTCGCCGGCATGTCGACGTCGGTCACCTTCAAGCCACCGACGGCCTGGCCCTTGGCGCGGGCGGTCTCGTGCCGCTCCAGCGTCCTGTCCCGAACGTAGTCGCGCTCTGCCTCCGCCACCGCGGCGAAGAGCGCGAACAGCCTGTCCTGTACCCGGCAGGGTCGTACTTGCCCTGCAAGGGGCCAGCCACTGACTCCAGCTCGCCCCCGGCTCCCGAACCGGCTGCGCTGCGGCGGCAGTTGTCATCGCGGCTCTGTGGGTGGCTTCAGTCGAGCGTGGTGTCGTGCAGTACGACGCTCTCGCTCAGCGGCACCCGGCCGATGGCAAGGTCGAACAGCTGTGAGTCGGGCTTGGCGGTTCCGAAGGCGATACCGAAGATCAGTTTGAACTCGTCCGACACACCAAGCTTCTTGCGCACCGTGTCGGCGAACATGCCGTGCACGGCCTGCGGGATTCCGTGATAGCCCCGTGCGTGAAGAGAGAGCAGAAAGTTCTGCCCGTACATGCCCACGTCACTGGCGGCACGCACCCCGTCGCCGAGCTGAGGCAGGAACAGCATCGCCACGTGCGGCGCACCGTAGAACCGCAGGTTGTCGCGCACTACCTCGTTGCGGCCCTCCCGGTCTTCGCGGGCGATGCCCAACCGGCCGTACATCTTCGCGCCATGGAGCCGTGCGCGTTCCTGATGCGGCCCGTCGCCGTAGGTGTCCGTGAAATCGGGCGAGAACCGTTGCTCGTCGTAGGCCGCGACCATCTCGGCGCTGAGTTCGTCGCGTGTGGCGCCGGAGGCGACGTGGACCAGCCAGGGCTGGGTGTTGCTGTGCGAAGGCGCGCTCTGTGCGTCTTCGAGCACGCCGCGAATGACCTCGGGCGGCACGGGGTCGGACAGGAACTCCCGCACCGAGTGCCGAGACCTGATCATGTCGCTGAAAGACTGCGCCGCGGTCGATGACGTCGACGCCCCGTGCTGTACCGAGTGGGTGATCTGCTGGGTCATGCCCCCACCGTGCAACCTTCACATAGGTGTGAAGGTCAATTCGGGGTGGTCGGGCTCACCTCGGTGTCGAGGTCCGACGGACGGCCCTCCGCTCGCCCCAGCGCCTCGATGTAGCGCGAGATCGCGTCGTGGTTCCGCGTGAGGCAACCGATCCTCTCGGCCATCCGGTCGCGCTCGCTCTCCAGTAGTGCGCGCAGCTCCGGGTCAGGGTTCGACACCACGATGTCCTTCACTTCGCCGAGGCAGGGCAACATATGGCTGATGATCCGCGTGGGAATCCCGGCATCGAGCAACCCGCGAATCTGGTGCACCCGGCCCACCAGGTACTCGTCGTAGTCCCGGTAACCGTTGTCCAACCGCTGCGGCGCAATCAGCCCCTGTTCCTCGTAGTACCGCAACATCCGAGCCGGAACCTCAGTCCGCTTCGCCAGCTCACCGATGCGCATACCGCTCCTTCTTCCGCCCTGGCCGTCAGGGGAACCGCCCGCGTTGATGTCAGAAGTGGATGTCAAAGGGCCACCACCTCCGAAAATCCGGAGGTGGTGGCCCTTTGAACTGTGCCCCCGGCAGGATTCGAACCTGCGACACCCGCTTTAGGAGAGCGGTGCTCTATCCCCTGAGCTACGAAGGCGCGTGAACAGCGTAGCGGATCGGGTTCGGGGCGTGGGGTGGGCCGTCGTGCGGGGGTGGGTCACGCCAATGGGGGACGTGGGGCGGCCGGGGGCGGCTGGGGCTGCTAAGCCGGAGGGACACAGGAAACGAGGGGGGACACGCCTCGTCGGGCGCGGTGACGCGGCGTCCGGCCCCACGAGTGGAGGTACCCACTCATGATCCAGAATCCCGCCAGCACGCTCGCCGTCGACTTCACTCAAGGGCTGAACGACGCGTGGTCGAAGGTCGCCGAGTTCGTGCCGAAGCTTCTTGGCTTCATTGTCGTCATGGTCATCGGCTGGTTCGTGGCCAAGATGATCACCAAGCTCCTCGACCGGGGTCTTCGGAAGATCGGGTCGGAGAAGCTCGCCGAACGGGCCGGCTCGGCGAAGATGCTCGAAGGGTCGAAGTACGACACGACCGCGATCCTCTGCAAGGTCGTCTACGTCGCCCTGATGCTGATCGTGCTCCAGCTCGGCTTCGGGGTCTTCGGCCCCAACCCCGTGTCCGACATGATCAACGGCATCGTCGCCTGGCTGCCGCGCGGCATCGTCGCGGTCGTCCTGATCGTGGTGGCCATGGCCGTCGCCAACGTGGTGCGTGACATCGTCACCAACACCCTGTCCTCCGTCTCGTACGGGAAGACCGTCGGCACCATCGTGTGGGCCTGCATCGTGGTCCTGGGTGCGATCGCCGCGCTCGGGCAGGCGGGCATCGCCACGTCGGTCACGCAGCCGGTGCTGATCGCCGGTCTCGCGGCCGGGGCCGGGATCCTGATCGTCGGTGTCGGTGGCGGGCTCATCGGGCCGATGCGGCAGCGCTGGGAGCGGTGGCTGAACATGGCCGAGGAGGAGACCGCCAAGGCGAAGGGAACCGTCGGGAACGCCCGGGACGGTGGCTCCTATCAGGCGGGGCGTGAGGACGCCCTCGCCAACCAGCCCGTCCAGGAGCGGGAGCGTTTCGACAATTAGTGACCTGCACCAGGTCGAGCAGGTCGAGCTGGTTGTGAACCAGTGAACTACACCAGGTCGAGCAGGTCGTGCCGTCTCACCAGCCAGCTGATGGCGGTGAGGCGGCACACCGCGTAGTCGTGGCCCACGGGTTCCAGCCAGCCGGTCTCCGTGAGCGCGTCGAGGAAGCCGAGCGCGTAGTCGCCGAGGGCCTCGGGGTCCGGCGCGGGCGGGTGCAGCTCGGGGGAGCCGGCTTCCAGGCGGTCGCGGACCTCCGCCACATGCTGGTCGACCGAGGCCAGGAAGGCGGGCTCGAAGGCGAATTCGGCGAAGCGGGGGCCGTAGGCCTCGCTCACCCGGGCAAGGGGGGACATCCGTCCAACGTATGGGCGAAGGGGGCCGATTGAGGGTGGGGGTGGGGTGCTGTTCATCACAAGTGCCCTGTTTGTGGTGGCTTGTTCGTCACACCGTCCGCGGCGGCGTTCGTCACGCCGGGCGGGCTCGTCGTGATCGGTGAGACTGGGCCCATGGAGTTTTCCGCGTCCGGCAGGCCGCAGCCCGAGAATCCCGCTCCGGGCGGGGGCCCCACGCTGGCGCAGGTCGTCCGGGTCGTGGGGCAGGACGTCGTCCAGGTCGTGCGGGCGCCGTGCGGGACGGACGTGACCGTGGGCGGGGTCGGGGTGTTCGACGCCGGGGAGAGCTTGCAGGAGCGGGGGCGGGTGCTCATCGCCGTGGGCGTCGATACGTCCGACCCTGCCGCCGCTGAAGTGCTGCGGGCCGCCGACCGGGCCGGGGCCGCCGCTCTGGTGGTCCGGAGGGGCGCCGAAGGTGTGTCGCCGCTGCTCGGCGAAGTGGCCGACGGTGTGTCCACCGCGCTGCTCGCCCGCGCCCCGTGGGTGGACTGGGGCGAGCTCATCGGGCTGCTGCGGGCCGCGCTCGCCGCCGGTGGGGCGAGGGTGCCCGAACCCGGCGTCGACGTGGGGCTCGGGGATCTGCCGGCTCTCGCCTCGGCGCTCGCCGCGCTCGTCGGGGGTGCGATCACCATCGAGGACCCCGAGTCCAATGTGCTGGCCTATTCGCCGACCGCCGACACCGCCGATCCGCTGCGGCGGCTGACCATCCTCGGGCGGCGGGTGCCGCGGTGGCGGGTCGAGGAGTTGGCCGAGAGCGGGTTCCTGGCCGCGTTGTGGGCGGGGGATGTCGTGCATCGGCCCGCCGACGGGCGGTTTCCCGAGCGGCTCGCCGTCGCCGTACGCGCGGGGGAGGAGGTCCTCGGGTCGTTGTGGGCCGCCGCCGACGGGGAGCCGCTGCCGGACGGGGCCCGGGAGGCGCTGCGGCAGGCCGCCACGATCGCGGTCCCGCACCTGCTGCACCACCGGCTGCGCTCCCGGTCCGCCGAGGGGCGGCGTCGGCACGCGGTGCGGGCCCTGTTCGAGGACCGGGCGCCCGATGTGGGTGCGGCGGGCGCTGCGCTCGGCGTTGAGCCGGGGGTGTCGTGTGCCGTGCTGGCGGCTGTGGTGGTGGGGGCGGGGGCGCCGGAGGCGCGGGAGCGGGCGATGCGGGCGGCGGCGCTGCGGGTTGCCGCGCATGGCGCGCCTGCGTTCGCGTACCGGGAGGAGGGCGGCCCGCCCGGAACCACGGCCCAGCACGAGGGTGACCGCTTCGACGTGCTGCTCACCGACCCCCGCCCCGACGCCCCCGAACGCCTCGCCCGTGACCTCGCCGCCGTGCTGCGCGGCGCCGGGGTCGAGCCCTTGGTCGCCGTGGGGCCCGTCGTCGGCGGGCTGAAGGACGCCGCGGAGTCGAGGGCCGGGGCCGCCGAGGTGCTGCGGGTGCTGCGCGAGCGCGGGGAGCCCGAGGTGGCGGGCGCCGGCGACGTGCGGTTCGCCCTGGACGCGCTGCGGGTGTCGGACGCCGTCGCCGCGCAGGTGCCCTCGGCCGGGGACGCCGTGGCGGCGCTCCTCGCGCACGACGAGCGGCACGGAACGGATCTGCCGCGCACGGTCGCCGCGCATCTGGCGTTCTTCGGGGACGCCGGGGCCACCGCCCGCTATCTGGGGATCCATGCGAATACGTTGCGGTACCGGTTGCGCAGGGCCCGTGAGCTGGGCGGCTTCGACCTGGGGGATCCCGATGTGCGGCTCGTCGTCGAGCTGGGGCTGCGGCGGGCCGGGCTGATCCCCCTGCCGTGAGCGGCACCTGGAGCCGGGCGCGCAGTGCGTCGACACCATGGGCGCCCGTCCACCGTCGTGCGTACGCACTACGCGCGCGTGCCCGTCCGCCGCTCTTTGTGCCCGTGCACAGTCCAGCGGCCCCGTACTTCGTGGCGGCGCACGCAGACACACCACCCCGCCGCGCTGCACAGTGACGAGTGCCCGGACCACCACCCCGTACGAGAAGTACGAAGCAGAAGGCAGGACACCTCCCGATGTCGCAGCCCCCCGCCTCCGCCGCCCGCCGCGACGCCGCCCTGCGCGCCGCCGTCGAGCGGGGGCTCGTAGGGCCCGACGCCCCCGTGCTCGGGCTGCTCGACGTGGCCGGGGTCCGGGAGGCGGCGCGTGCGCTCAAGGCGGCGTTCGCGGGTGTCGACGCGCGGCACACCCTCGCCGTGAAGGCGGCCTCGCTCGTCCCCGTGCTCGCGCTCCTGAACGATGAGGGCATCGGCGCCGAGGTCGCGAGCCCCGGTGAGCTGGCGCTCGCGCGGGCGGCCGGGGTGCCCGCCGAGCGGATCGTCTTCGACTCGCCCGCCAAGACGATCGGCGAGCTGCGCGACGCGCTGTCGAGCGGCATCGCCGTGAACGCCGACAACCCGCAGGAGCTGGCCCGGATCGACGTACTCGTCGAGGAGTTCGGGGCGGGCTGCGCGCCCGTCGGGCTTCGGGTGAATCCGCAGGTCGGCAGCGGTTCGATCGGCGCGATGAGCACCGCGACCGCCACCTCCAAGTTCGGTGTCGCGCTGCGCGACGAGGGCGCGGAGCAGTGGGTCGTCGGCGCGTACAAGGCGCGGCCGTGGATGACCCGCCTGCACACCCACACCGGCTCCCAGGGCGTCGCCCTTGAGCTGATGGCCGAGGGCGTACGGGCCGCGTACGACCTGGCCGAGAAGATCAACGCGCAGGTCGGGCGGCAGCAGATCGACACCCTCGACATCGGCGGCGGCCTGCCGGTGAACTTCGAATCGGACGACATCACGCCCGGCTTCGAGGAGTACGCGCGGATCCTGCGGGAGACCGTCCCCGGCCTCTTCGACGGGCGGTACACGCTCGTCACCGAGTTCGGGCGCTCGCTCCTCGCGAAGCAGGGGTTCATCGCCGCCCACGTCGAGTACACCAAGACCTCCGGCGGTCGCCGGATCGCCGTGACGCACGCGGGCGCGCAGGTGGCGACCCGTACCGTCTTCGTGCCCGAGTCGTGGCCGCTGCGGGTCGGGGCGTACGACGCCGAGGGCCGGCCGCGGACGAGCGCGCCGCTGGTGCAGGACGTGGCCGGGCCCTGCTGCTTCGCGGGCGACCTCGTGGCGCGCGGCCGGGAGCTGCCCGAGCTGGAGCCCGGCGATCTCGTCGCGCTGTACGACACCGGCGCGTACTACTTCTCAACTCACTTCCACTACAACAGCCTTCCTCGTCCCGCTGTGTACGGATATGTCCAGTCGGGAACGGCCGGCGAGACGGGCGAAACGGCGGGCGATGTGAAGTTTGCCCCCGTACGATCCGCGCAGTCCCTCGACGAGGTGCTCGCCGAGTCCGGTGCCCAGTACGCCGGTTCGCTCATCGGGCTCGTGGATTAGTTGCCCCTGTGAACGGTTTAAGGTGGCGTGTCGTCGCGCGGTACGCCCGCGGCACACTCCACGGGAACTCCTGATCTCTGCCTGTGACGCACAGCACTGAGCAGGTCAGAGGGTTTCCGATCCCGAGGCCCGCCGTATCCGGAGGGCCCGTCCTGTCCAACAGGTACGCCGCACACGCCTGCCCGCGTTCGCGCTCGCGTGTGTGCGGCATGCCGTTTTGCACGTACGTCGGAGAACCATGGAGCACACAGCACAAGCCGAGTCCGAGACCCGGCCCGCGCAGGCCTCTGAGGCTGCGACCGAGAGCAGTGTGACCACGGGCGGCAAGGCCGCGGCCGGACCCATCCGTGAGGGGGGTTATACGGCCGGCCTGCGCAACCGCCAGGTCCAGATGATCGCGATCGGTGGCGCCATCGGCACCGGCCTCTTCCTCGGCGCGGGGGAGCGGCTGCACACCGCGGGCCCGTCCCTGGTGATCATCTTCGCCATCACCGGTCTGTTCGCCTTCTTCATCACGCGCGCCATGGGCGAGCTGGTGATGCACCGGCCCACGTCGGGCTCGTTCGTCTCGTACTCGCGTGAGTTCCTCGGCGAGAAGGCCGCGTACACGGCGGGCTGGGTCTACTTCCTGCACTGGGTGTGCAGCGGCATCGCGGAGATCACCGCGGTGGCGATGTATCTGCACTACTGGGCCGCCTTCCGCGACATACCCCAGTGGACGCTCGCCCTGGTGGCGCTGCTCGTGGTGCTCGGCGCCAACCTGATCTCGGTGCGCTGGTTCGGCGAGTTCGAGTTCTGGTTCTCGATCATCAAGGTCGCCGCGATCCTCGGCTTCCTCGGCATCGGCTGCTGGCTGCTCGCGAGCCGTCACCCCGTCGACGGCCACAGCACCGGCCCGCAGCTGATCACCGACAACGGCGGCATGCTGCCGAACGGACTGCTCCCGGCGATCGTCCTCATCCAGGGCGTGGTCTTCGCGTACGCGGCCATCGAGATGGTCGGCATCGCCGCCGGCGAGACGGAGAACCCGCGCAAGGTGATCCCGCGCGCCATCAACTCCGTGTCGTGGCGCATCGTGCTGTTCTACGTCGGGTCCGTGCTGCTGCTCGTCCTGCTGCTGCCGTGGAGCGCGTACAAGGCCGGCGAGTCCCCGTTCGTGACGCTGCTCGGTAAGCTGGGCGTGCCCGGCATCAGCGGCATCATGAACTTCGTGATCCTCACGGCGGCCCTGTCCAGCTGCAACTCCGGTCTCTACTCGACCGGCCGCGTGCTGCGCTCGATGGGACTCGCGGGCTCCGCGCCCGCGTTCACCACCAAGATGAGCCGGAAGGGCGTGCCCTACGGTGGCGTGCTGCTGACCGCGACCTGCTACATCGCGGGCATCATCCTCAACTACATCGTGCCCGAGCGGGCGTTCTCGATCGTCATCAACTTCTCCGCGATCACCATGATCGGCACCTGGGTCATGATCATGGTCTGCCAGATGGTGCTGCGCCGTAAGTCGCTGCGCGGCGAGGTGGAGCGCCCGTCGTTCCGGCTGCCGGGAGCGCCCTTCACGGGCTGGCTGACCATCGCGTTCCTGATCGCGGTCGTGGTCCTGATGGTCGTCGGCGGCGGTGACTCGGCGATCTCGGTGTACTGCTCCCCGCTGATCGTGGTGGGCCTTGTGATCGGCTGGTTCATGACCCGCAAGCGGGTGGCCGAGCATGCGAAGGCCGACGCGCAGATCGAATCGTAGGGGCGGTTCGTACGGTCGGATCGCAGGGTCGGATCGGATTCCAGAAGAGCCGAGAGCTCGTCGGCGGGCGGTGCGCGTGGGGGGTCACGCGCACCGCCCGCCGCGTTGTTCGGGCCCCGGTTGGCCGTTGGCTGGTGCACGTACCTTGACGCGGGTCGGGCCGCCGGACGTACCGTCCGACCATGGACGCTGATGCCGTGGATTCCGTGGAAGCGCTGCTGACCGCTCCGGGCGCCCCCTTCGCCGTCGTACGCGGCGAGGACGGGCGCCTTTCCTATGCCGACGGGCCCCGTACGCTGCGCGAGTTCGCCGAGACGACGTGGGCGTTCGGCGACACCCCCTTCGTCATCTCCGAGAACGGGCGGATGACCTACGGGGAGTTCTTCGCGGCGGCGTGCGCGCTGGCCCGCCGCTTCACCGACGACGAGAGCGCGGGCGGCTACGGGCTGCGGCCGGGCGACCGTGCCGTCATCGCGATGCGCAACCACCCGGAGTGGCAGGTCGCCTTCTGGGCTGCGCAGTTGGCGGGCCTGGTGGCGGTGCCGCTCAACGGGTGGTGGACCGCCGACGAGTTCGCGTACGCCCTCGACGACTGCGGCCCGGCGGTGCTGGTCGTCGACGGGGAGCGCTACGAGCGGGTCCGCCCGTGGCTGGACGCGGCGAGCCCCCGCCCCTGGACCCTGGTCTGCCACGAGGAGGGCAGGGAGGCGAGCGGCGCTGACCGGGTGGAGCGATACGCGGACCTGCCCGCCCCCGACCCCCAACTCGGCCCGCCCGACGTGGACATCGACCCGTCCGCGGACGCCACGATCCTCTACACCTCCGGTACGACGGGCCGCCCCAAGGGCGCCGTCGCCACCCACCACGCCCACATGGGCGCCGTCACGGGCCCCCGCTACGCCGCGGCCCGCGCGGCGCTGACCCGCGGCATCATGCCGGGCCAGGGCCCGACCCCCATCGGCCTGCTCACCTTCCCCTTCTTCCACGTGGCGGCGTTCACCGGCTTCTACGCGGCGATGGGGGTGGGCGGCACGATCGTGGTGCTGCGCAAGTGGGACACGGACACCGCGCTCGCGATGATCCGCGAACACGGCATCACCAGCTTCGGCGGCGTACCAGCCACGGCCCTCCAACTCCTGGAACGCGCAAAGGAGTTGGGCGACGAACTCCCCTCCCTCACGGGATTCAGCACGGGCGGCGCCGCTGCTCCGCCCGGCATCGTGGCCCGCCTCACCGACCGCTACGGCGAGCGCATCGAGCCCCGCAACGGCTACGGCCTCACCGAGACGCTCGGCGGCGTGCTCTCCAACGCCGGTGACGAGTACCGGAGTTGGCCGGGCAGCGTGGGCCGCCCCGCGCCGGCCGTGGAGGTACGGATCGCGGACCCCCTCGGCGAACCGCTCCCCGACGGCGAGGTGGGCGAACTCTGTCTGCGCGGCCAGCCGCTGATCCGCGGCTACTGGAACGCGCCGGACGCCACCGCGGCGGCGTTCACGGCGGGCGGCTGGTTCCGTACGGGGGACCTGGCGGTGCTCTCGGACGGCCGGGTCAGTGTCGTCGACCGGATCAAGGACCTGGTGATCAGGGGCGGCGAGAACGTCCACTGCGTCGAGGTGGAAGGCGCCCTCCACGACCACCCCGACGTCCTGGAGGCGGCCGTCGTCGGCATCCCGCACCCGATCCTCGGCGAGGAGGTGGCGGCCGTGCTCCGCACCCGACCGGGAGCGAAGGTCACCCCCGACGACATCCGCACCTTCGCCGCGAAGTCCCTGGCCCCCTTCAAGGTCCCCACCCACGTCGTCCTCCAGCACACCGAACTCCCCCGCAACGCGACAGGCAAGATCCTGAAACGGCAGCTGCGCCAATCGCTGGCGCTGAGCTGAGCTGAGCTGAGCTGAGCGGTGCCGGGCGGGGCGGGGCCCGTTGTGACGGGTGCGCCGCACCGGGGCGCCGCCTTGCCCACCCTGCCGCCCCAGGCGGCAGATTGCCCAAGGCGGCGACGGCCGACCGTCATGGGTGGGGAGCCGTGGCCGGCGGTGGGCATTTCAAGCCCCGCCGGCGCTTGAGGCGCGGGGTCCGGGGCGGAGCCCCGAGTGCGCAACGCCGGTTCGGCATATTCAGCCCCTGCGGCGATTGAGCAGCGGGGTCCGGGGCGGAGCCCCGGGGGCTAGGTGCGGGTGACGTACACCTGATAGTCGCCGGAACCACTGATCCCGCCCACGGTCACCCGCACACCCGCCGCCTTGTCCCGAAACACCTCACCGGCCTGATACGCCGCATCGGACAACTCCCCATGCACATTGGGCTGCCGCGTACACCCCCCACTGTCCGGCGTCGCGTCCTTGACCTTGACCGGCCCCTGCCCGGTGTCCACATCCGCGTCGACCTTGTACACCAGCACCCCGGACCGGCACACCGCCTCGTCGTTCCCCTCCTGCGTACGCACCTCGATCGCGTACCCCGTCTTCCGGGTCAACGGCACGAACACCAGCTTCGACCCGCCGTCGTTCCGGGCCAGCGGCGACAGCCGGTACTCGGTCGTGCCGGACTGCGCGGCGCAGCCGACCTGACTGTCGTCGAGCCACCCGAGCTTCCACTTGTGCCAGCCCAGCAGATCGTTCCCGGCCCCCCAGTCCTCGCTCATGATGTCCCAGTGCCCGGCGGCCCCACCGCCGTCCTGCGTGTAGAGGTCCGGCAACCCGAACACGTGCCCGTTCTCGTGCGGCAGCACCCGGTACCCGGTCTTCGCGTACGACCCGGAGCCGTCGTCCTGACGGGAGTACACGAACGACGCGTTGGAGAGCGGCACTCCGTCGGCGACCGGCGCCTCGTGGTTGCCCGCGAACGTCACGGACAGCACGGTGTCCAGCGCGGAGGGCCCCGCGTTCGGGGTGACCAGGATGTTCACCAGGTCGTACCGGCGGAAGTCCACGTCGGGGTCGGCCGCCGCCGCGATGTCGTCGGCGAGCTTGCGATAGCCGGGGTCGAAGGGCGCGCCGCGGTCTATCCCGTACGCGGTGAACGGCTTGGGCATCCGCAGCCAGTGGTCGACCGGGGCCTCGGGAACGTAGTCGAGCTTCCCGTACGAGCCGGTACGGAACCAGTCCTGGGTCTGCGGGAAGAACTCGCCGAGCCGGTCCTTCGCGGAGCCCTGCCCCGGCGCGTCGGGGAAGTCGACCATGAGGTTGAGGGCCCGGACGGTGCCGGTGGACCGGGCGTAGCCGGGGGCGGTGGGCAGGCCCTCCGACATCTGGACGCCGAACGAGCCGCGGATCATGCAGGGGGTGAGGGACGTCGTGCGCGAGACGGCGACGGGACCCGCCGCGGTCGTCGAGTCGTCGAGGAGTCTGCCGGTGCTCGCGGTCATCGTCACGGCGAGCGCGACCGCCGTGCTCACGGCGAGCAGCGCCCCACGCCGACCCCTGCGTATCCGACGCACTCGCATCCGCACCGCCTCACCGTCGGGTCCCTTTCGATCACCCTGTGTCGAGGCGTGGCGGGTCGCTCGCTGGGTGCGCCGATCGTGGGTTTCCGAGGTCAGGGCCGTGTGAGTCAGGTCACATGAGTGGCGGGAAATAACCGGGGGCCGTCTCCCCGTTTAGACCCGTGTCCGCACGAAACGGGGACCAGCTCCCCACTTCATCCCGAAGCCCGTGCACACAGACCCGTGAAACACAGCCCGTGAAGGAGACCACCGTGACCGCCGTGACCACCGCGACCGAAAGGCCGCAGCGCCGCGTCCCGCGCCCGCGGGCCGACGCCGTGCGCAACCGGGAGCGGATCGTCGCCGCCGCGCGCGAGCTGCTCGTGGAGCACGGTCCGGTCCTGCCGCTCGACGAGGTCGCACGCCGCGCGGGCGTCGGCAACGCCACGCTGTACCGGAACTTCAAGGATCGCGGTGAACTGATGCACCACGTGGTCCTCACGGTCACCGACACCATCACCGAACACGCGGAGCGGGGGCTCGCCGCCGAGGACGCCGGCGAGGCGACCGCGTTCGGCGCGCTGCGGACGTTCGTGCACGCCGCCGCCGAGGAGCGGATCGGCGCCCTGTGCCCGATGCTCCACGCCACCTTCGACAGTGACCATCCGGACCTGGTCGCCGCCCGCGACCGGCTCACCGACGTCGTCGAGCAGCTCACCGAACGGGCCCGTACGGCAGGCGAGTTGCGCCCCGACATCGGCGTCGGAGACCTGATGGTCGCCCTCTCCCAGCTCACCAGGCCGCTGCCCGGCACCGGCTGTCCGGACTTCGACCGGTACGTCCACCGTCATCTGCAGCTGTTCCTCGACGGCCTGATGGCACCCGCCCGCTCGGAACTCCCGGGCGTGCCCGCGACCTTGGAGGACCTCCGCCAGGACTGACGTCCCGGCGCCCTCCACCTCTTCGCAGAGCCACCTGCGTCACACGACACCCAGCTTCGTACCAACCCGATTTCTCACGCTTATTCACGACTTGGAGTCCCGCTGTGGGTACCCCCTTGCCTGATACGGCATCCGATTCGCGGCGCTGGAAGGCCCTCGCCTTCATCGCGCTCGCCCAGCTGATGGTGGTCCTCGACGCCACCATCGTGAACATCGCCCTGCCCGCCGCACAGCAGGACCTCGGCATATCCGACGGCAACAAGCAGTGGGTCATCACGGCCTACGCGCTCGCCTTCGGCGGTCTGCTGCTGTTCGGCGGGCGCATCGCGGACCTGTGGGGCCGCAAGCGCACCTTCGTCACCGGCCTGATCGGCTTCGCCCTCGCCTCGGCGCTCGGCGGCGCGGCCGGGGGCGAGGCCATGATGTTCGGCGCCCGCGCACTGCAGGGCCTGTTCGGCGCGCTGCTCGCGCCCGCCGCCCTGTCCCTCCTGGCCGTCATGTTCACCGACGCCAAGGAGCGCGCCAAGGCGTTCGGCATCTACGGTGCGATCGCCGGTGGCGGTGGCGCCGTCGGCCTGATCCTCGGCGGCTTCCTCACCGAGTACCTGAACTGGCGCTGGACGTTCTTCGTGAACATCCCGTTCGCGATCATCGCCGCCCTCGGCGCGTACTTCGTCATCCGTGAGCCGGCCGGCACGCGCAACCGCTCGCCGCTCGACATCCCCGGCGTGCTGCTGTCCACGCTCGGCCTGGTCTCGCTCGTCTACGGCTTCACGCGCGCCGAGACCAACGGCTGGTCCGACGCGACCACCATCGGCATCTTCGTCGCCGCGGCCGTACTGCTGGTCGCCTTCGTCGCCGTCGAGGCCCGGGTGAAGCACCCGCTGCTGCCGCTGCGCGTCGTCGCCGACCGCAACCGCGGCGGTGTCTACGCCTCGCTCGGCCTCGCCGTCATCGGCATGTTCGGCCTGTTCCTCTTCCTGACCTACTACCTCCAGATCGTGAAGGGCTTCTCGCCGGTCAAGACGGGCTTCGCGTTCCTGCCGATGATCGCGGGCATGATCGTGGGCTCCACGCAGATCGGCGCCCGCCTGATGACGCGGGTCCGCCCGCGCCTGCTGATGGGCCCCGGCTTCCTGCTGGCGGCGCTCGGCATGCTGATGCTGACGCAGCTCTCGGTGGACTCGTCCTACCCGGCGCTGATCCTCCCGGCCCAGCTGCTGCTCGGCCTCGGCATGGGTACGGCGTTCATGCCCGCCATGTCGCTCGCCACGCTCGGCGTCGAGGCCCGGGACGCGGGTGTCGCCTCCGCGATGGTCAACACCTCGCAGCAGGTCGGCGGCGCCATCGGCACGGCTCTGCTGAACACGATCGCGGCCTCGGCCACCACCGCCTACCTGGCGGACCACGCGGCCGGCGCCACGAACCAGCAGCTGCTCCAGGCGCAGGCCATGGTGAGCGGCTACACCCACGCCATCTGGTGGGCCGTCGGCATCCTGGCCGTCGCGTCCCTGATCGCCTTCACGCTGGTCAACACCGCTGCCCCGGGCACGGGTTCGGCCGCCGCCTCGGGTGACACGGAGGGGGCGGAGGACGAGGTGCGGATCCCGGTGGTCGCACACTGACCCCCGCCACGTACGGGTCGGATCTCACCTGAGCCAGGGGAGGTCCGCCCCGGCCTCCTTCGGCTGAAGTCCCTCGGCGACGATCATCATGATCTCGCCGAGGGACTTCTGCTGTTCGGGGGTGAGCCGCGCGAAGAGCGCCTGGCGGACGGTCTCGACATGCCCCGGCGCGGTCCTCTCCAGGACCTTCAGGCCGTCGTCCGTGAGGATCGCGAACTGTCCGCGCTTGTCGGAGGGACAGTCCTCGCGCCGCACCCACCCGCTCTTCTCCAGGCGCGCGATCGCGTGCGAGAGCCGGGAGCGGGTGATCTTCGTTTCCCGCGCCAGCTCGGTCATCCGCAGCCGGCGCCGGGGCGACTCGCTCAGTTTCACCAGGAGTCCGAAGTAGACGTGCGGCATCTTCGCGTCGCGCTGAAGTTGCCGGTCGAGGTGGTCTTCCAGGAGCGTGGTGGCATGGAGGTACGCGCGCCATGTGCGCTGTTCGTCCTCGCTGAGCCAGGTAGTGGCCCCCGAGTCCTGCGCGTCCTGCCCGTCGCTGCCTGTGTGCCGCTGCTCCATGCTTCCCATCGTAGACCTCCTTCTTGAAGATTAAACAAAGAAGGCTTACTTTGTCGGGAGCAATAGCTTGAAACTTCAAGGAGGTCGTCGTGAACGTGAACCGGATGCCGGCGCTCTACCTCTCCCACGGTGCCCCGCCGCTCGCCGACGACGCCCTGTGGCCCGGCCAGCTCGCCGAGTGGTCGGCCGACCTCCCGCGCCCCAAGTCGATCCTGATGATCTCCGCGCACTGGGAGAACGCGCCGCTGGCCCTCGGCGCCACCGAGACCGTGCCGCTCGTGTACGACTTCTGGGGCTTCCCCGAGCACTACTACGAGGTGACGTACGCGGCGCCGGGCGCGCCCCAACTCGCCGAATCCGTACGCAAGTTGCTGAGCGGCCCCGGCATCCCGGTCCAGGACGTACCGGACCGCGGGCTCGACCACGGCGCGTACGTCCCGCTCGTCGAGATGTACCCGGACGCCGACATCCCCGTCCTCCAGATCTCCATGCCGACGCTCGACCCGGCCCGCCTCATGGACATCGGCCGCCGCCTCGCGCCGCTGCGGGACGAGGGCGTGCTGATCGTCGGCTCCGGCTTCTTCACACACAACCTCGCCGCGCTGCGCCACGGCGGGATCCCGGCGTGGTCGTCGGAGTTCGACGACTGGGGGCACCGGGCGCTGGAGGCGGGCGACGTGGACGCGCTGCTCGACTTCACGCGGAAGTCGCCCGCCGGGGCGCTCGCGCACCCGCGCACCGAGCACTTCGCCCCGCTGTTCGTGACGATGGGCGCGGCGGATGCCTTCGGCGATCTTGAAGGGGCGGGGCAGCGGAGCGTGATCGACGGGTTCTGGATGGGGCTGGCGAAACGGTCGGTGCAGTTCGGCAACTGAAGCCCCTGCGGCGATTGAGCAGCGGGGTCTGGGGCAGAGCCCCAGGGCCTAGGAGGACGAGGGGCCCATGGATTTCTCGTACCAGGCCACGTCCCAGTACGTACCGAACTTCCGGCCCACCTCCCGGTACGTGCCCACGTGGCGGAAGCCAAAGCGGGCGTGGAGCCGGTCAGAGGCCTCGTTGGGCTGCGCGATGCCCGCGTAGGCGCGGTGGACGTCCTGGTCGGCCAGGGCCTCGAAGAGCGCCTTGTAGAGGAGCGTGCCGACGCCGCGGCCGCCCGCGTCGGGCGCCAGGTAGACCGTGACCTCCACCGAGGTGTCGTACGCGGCTTTCGGGCGGAACCTGCTGGCCGTGGCATAGCCGAGGATCCGTTTCGAGGCCGTCTCGGTGGCAACCAGGAGTGGGTGCCGTTCGTCTTCAAGGTGGGAGAGCAGCCAAGGACGTCGCTCTTCGGGAGTGAAGGTGGCCGTGTCGAACGTGATCGGCGTCTCGCGCACATAGTGGTTGTAGAGGCCCGTGAGGGCTTCGAGGTCCTCCTCGGCTCCCGGCCTGACCTGCACCTCTGTGGACTCGGACACCATCCTGGCTCCCCTCTTCGCGCGGTGTGGCGCGACAGGGTACTGCATGATCAGAAAAAAGATGGGCGGCTTGGGAATTCTGTCCGGATTCCAGTCGTTGATTCCATCGGATGCAGGGCACCCGTAAGGCCCCCAAGGGGGCGTACAGCCGACCTACCACCGCAAGGGAGCACGCATGGCAACCCGTGCCGTAGCCCGTCGTAAGTCCGCCGCGTCCGGCGAGACTGACGCGGCACGCAGTGTTCGCGCCGTAGGCGGGGAGATCGCCGACCGCGACCTGGTCGGCATGTACCTCGACGAGATCGCGCGCACACCGCTGCTCGACGCCGCCAAGGAAGTCGAGCTGTCCCAGACCATCGAGGCGGGCGTCTACGCCCAGCAGATCCTCGACGACACGGTCTCCGACAGCAAGGCTGCCGACACGGCGTCCCGCGAGGAGCTCGAAGCTCTGGTCGCGGCGTCGGAGAACGCGAAGGACATCTTCATCAAGTCGAACCTGCGGCTTGTCGTGGCGGTCGCCCGCCGCTACCCGCGGTCCGGCCTGCCCCTGCTCGACCTGATCCAGGAGGGGAACGCGGGTCTTGTGCGCGCGGTCGAGAAGTTCGACTACCGCAAGGGCTTCAAGTTCTCCACGTACGCGACGTGGTGGATCCGCCAGGCCATCACGCGCTCGATAGCCGACCAGTCCCGCACCATCCGCCTCCCCGTCCACCTGGTCGAGGAGCTGGGCCGGATCCGCCGCGTACAGCGCGAGTTCAACCGCGAGCACGGCCGCGAGCCGGAGCCCGCGGAGATCGCCGCCGAGCTCGGCGCGAAGCCGGAGCGCGTCGTCGACGTCCTGGACTGGGCCCGCGACCCGGTCTCGCTGAACATGTCGGTGGACGACGAGGGAGAGACCCAGTTCGGCGACCTGCTGGAGGACACGTCCGCCGTGTCGCCCGAGCAGTCCGTGCTCACGCTGCTGCGCAGCGAAGAGCTCGACGACCTCATCGGCCGTCTCGACCAGCGCACCGCGTCGATCATCAAGATGCGGTACGGGATCGATGACGGGCGCGAGCGGACGCTCACGGAGGTCGGCAAGGAGCACGGTCTGACGCGTGAGCGGATCCGGCAGATCGAGAAGCATGCGCTTCTTGAGCTGAAGAAGTTGGCGCGGGACACGGGGTTCGACGCGGCGGCGTGACCGGGATTTGTTGCGGTCGGCCGGGGGTGCGGTCGCGGGGCTCTGCCCCGGGCCCCGCGCCTCAATCGCCGGCGGGGCTTGAGTGCATCAGTCGCGCTCCCAACTCGCGTGCCGCTGTGGCCAGTTCGTTCGGGCCTCGGACCCGGAACTCGTAGCCCGTCATCGCCAGGCGCACCGCCATCCACTGCACCGGGTCCGACGTAGTCGTGCGCAGGCGGCAGTGGTCGTTCGGCAGGGCCTCGGGGACGCCCAACGCCGGAGGCACTCGTTCCGCGACCGCCTCCGCCGGGGCCGCGAACTCGACGTCCAGGTCGTACGACGTACCCGCGCCCCACGAGGACACCGAGCGGCGTACGTACTCCGCCGCGTCGCCCTCCGGCACCTCCCGCGGAGCGAATCGCGCGCCCGTGGCGAAGGGGTCCGAGACGCGGTCGACGCGGAAGGTGCGCCAGTCGTCGCGGTCGATGTCGTAGGCGACGAGGTACCAGCGGCGGCCCGTCGACACCAGCCGGTGCGGCTCCACCAAGCGGCGCGATTCCGTGGTGTCGCGCGCCCGGTAGCTGAAGCGCAGACGTTCGCTGCCTGCCGCGGCCGAGGCGATCACGGTGAGCGTCTCGGGTGCGATCGTGGCGCCGTCGCCCGAGGTCAGGGGGATCGTCGCGGTCTGGAGGGTGGCCACCCGGTGCCGCAGCCGCGAGGGCAGCACCTGTTCGAGTTTGGTGAGGGCCCGGACCGAGGCCTCCTCGACGCCTTCGACCGCGTGTCCCGCCCCGGCCCGCAGGCCCACCGCGATCGCCACCGCCTCCTCGTCGTCGAGCACGAGCGGTGGCAGTGCCTTGCCCGCGACGAGCCGGTAGCCGCCGTCCGCGCCGAGCGTGGCCTGCACGGGGTAGCCGAGGTCGCGCAGCCGGTCGATGTCCCGGCGCACGGTGCGCCGCGAGACCCCGAGCCGGCCGGCGAGCTCGCCGCCGGGCCATTCGCGCGGGGTCTGGAGCAGGGACAGGAGTGAGAGGAGCCGGGCCGGGGTGTCCGTCGGTGACGGCGTCATGTTCTCCATGGTTCCAGAATGCCGCGTATCTAGGACACGTTCTGGCCTAGATGGCTTCTAGCTTTTCGGCATGACCTCAACCGTCTCAACCGCAGATCCCTCGCGCAGGCGCTGGTTCGCCCTCGCCATCGTGATGACGGCGGCCTTCATGGACCTCGTCGATGTCACGATCGTCAACGTCGCCCTGCCGACCATCCAGCACGACGAGGGCGCCTCGACCGGGCAGATCCAGTGGATCACCGCCGGTTACGCGCTCGCCTTCGCCGCCCTGCTGATCACGGGCGGCCGGCTCGGCGACATCTTCGGCCGCAAGCGTGTCTTCCTGCTCGGGGTCGGCGGATTCACCCTCGCCTCCGCGCTGTGCGGCTTCGCCGCGAACCCCGAGATGCTGGTCGCCTCGCGGATCCTCCAGGGCGGCATGGCGGCGATGATGGTGCCGCAGGTCCTGTCGATCGTGCACGCGACGTTCCCCGCGCACGAACGAGGAAAGGTCTTCGGCCTGTTCGGCGCGATCGTCGGCCTCGGCGCGGTGTCCGGGCCGCTGCTCGGCGCGCTGCTGACCGAGTGGAACATCGCGGGTCTTGAGTGGCGCCCGATCTTCCTCATCAACCTGCCCGTCGGCGTCGCCGCCATCGTTCTCGGCTCGCGGGTCATCAGCGAGTCCAAGGCGCCGAAGGCGCTGAAGCTGGACCTCGTTGGCGTCGCCCTCGTCACGCTCGCCATGCTGTCGCTCGTCTACCCGCTCACCCAGGGCCGCGAGAACGGCTGGCCGTTGTGGGGGTACGTGATGATGGCGGCGTCCGCCGGGCTCGTCGGCGTACTCGTCGCGTACGAGAGGGCGAAGACGCGGCGCGACGGATCGCCGCTGATCGAGCTTTCGCTGTTCAAGGTGAAGAGCTTCGCGGCCGGCATCGCCGTACAGACCGTCTTCGGCCTCGTCATGGGCATCTTCTTCCTGACCTGGACGCTCTATATGCAACTCGGCCTCGGCTGGAGCGCGTTGCGGGCGGGCCTGACCGGGGTGCCGTTCTCGGTCGCCGTCTCGGTGGCCGCGGGCATCTCCGTGCAGAAGCTGGTGCCGCGCTTCGGGCGCAAGGTGCTTCAGGCGGGCGCGCTCACGATGGCCGCGGGTGTGATCGTCTACGTAGTGGAGGCCGGGCACTACGGGCTCGGTATCGCCTCCTGGCAGATGGCGCTGCCGCTGGTCGTGATGGGGCTCGGCATGGGCCTGATCGTCGCGCCGCTGACCGACGCGGTGCTCTCCGAGGTGCCGCGGGAGCACGCGGGTTCGGCGTCGGGGCTCATCAACACGGTGATGCAGATGGGCAACGCGCTCGGCCTCAGCCTGGTCTCCGTCGTCTTCTTCAATGTGGTGGAGGACCGGTTCGCGCAGGGCGTCGGGAACGCGGCGTTCGTGGACGGGTTCCGGAGCGCGCTGGTGTGGGTGGCGGGGATCCTCGTCGGGATCTTCGTGCTGATGTTCGCGCTGCCGAAGGCCTCCGGCGGTGCGGGTGGGGTTGTTCCGGGGGACGTGGAGGACGGGGCGGGGGAGCCGGAGCGGGAACGCGAGTTGGTGTGACGGCCGCGGGGCTCCGCCCCGGACCCCGCGCCTCAATCGCCGGCGGGGCTGATGCGGTCCAGGGCCTCCAAGACCCGCGCGGGGCTGCCGCCGGGGGCCACCGCCTCGCCGATCCGCTCGCGCACCGCGGAGCGCACCTTGGGCCACGAACGCAGTCCCACCGGGTGGAACTCCGCGTCCGGCATCTGGTCGACGAACTTCCACAGCTTCCGCTGCGAACGGTCGGCCCGCAGCTTGTCGGAGGCCGTCACGGTCACCGGAAGCGTGGCCTGCGCGCCGCCGTACGTCTTCGCGGAGCCGGTGCCGAACAGGAACGTCAGGAATTTCCCGGCCTCCTCCGCGTGGCCGCCGCTCCTGAACGCCATCATCCAGTCGTTGAGCCCCACCGGGGCCGCCGCCTCGTTTCCCTGCTTGAGCGGGAACGCGGCGTGCGCGTACGGCAGTCGCGCCTTGTCGGCGGCGCCGAGCAGCACCGGGTGCGCGATGAGCATGCCGGCCTTCCCCCCGAGGAACTGGGCGTACGCCTGCGTCCTCGTGAGCTTGCCCGGGGCGGCGCCCGCGAGGCCGGGCTCGACCAGTTCGTCGCGCAGCCAGGTCAGCGTCGCCTTGTTCTCGGCGGAGCCGAAGTCGTACCCGCCGAGATCCGCGTAACCGCCGCCGCCCGAGAGCAGCCACGCGAGGAGTTCGTCCTCCGCTGCCTCGGGGCCGAACTGCAGGGCGTACGGGGTGGGGACCCCGATGGTCTTCAACGCCTGCGCGGCGGTGCGGAGTTGGGACCAGGAGCGGGGCGGGCCCGCGAGTCCTGCCCGTGCGAAGAGGGCCGTGTTGTAGAAGAGGCGCGGGGTGCTGGCGAGGATCGGGATGCCGTACTGGACGGAGTCGACCCGGCCCGCGTCGGCGAAGGAACGGACGAAGTCAGCCTGCGTGGGCACGTCGAAGAGCCGGTCCGCCGAGTACAGCAGGCGGTCCTCGGCGTACGGGGCGAAGAGGTGGCCCTGCGCGATGTCGGGCGCGCGGCCGTCCTTGACGCGGCGGGCGAGGACGGCGTCCATCTTGAGGAACGGCACGCGCTCCACCTCGACGTGGATGTCCGGGTGTTTCTTCTCGAAGTCCCGTACGACGCCGTCCCACTGGTCGCCGATGGAGGCGCCGACGCTCTTGTCGTAGCTCGACACGAGGAGGTCGAGCGTGGTCGTGCCGCCGTCGCTCCCGTCGCCCGAACCGCAGCCGGCCAGGGCCAGGGTGCCCGCCCCTGCTCCGGCCAGGCCCGTCGTCCTCAGAAACTGCCGCCGCCGCACTGCTCTCGCCTCGCTCACATCGGTAGTGGCAGATTGTGCCATAGAGGCATACCATGTCCGTATGGCAGGTACTGCGGTGACGATCCCGACACTGACGGAGCGACGCAAGGCCGCCACGCGCCTGGACATCTCCCGCGCCGCGGCCGAACTGTTCACGCGGGACGGCCTGCGGGCCACGCGCGCCGAGGACATCGCGCGGGCGGCGGGCATCGCGCCGCGCACCTTCTACCGCTACTTCGCGACCAAGGAAGAGTCGGTCGCGCCACTCCTCGACGCCGGGGCCCACCAGTGGGCCGAGGCGGTCCGCGAGGCGCCCGCCGACCTGCCGGTCCCCGCCGCGCTGCGGTACGCCGTCGAGCGAGCGCTGGCCGGGGACGACCCGGCGACCCTCGGCTGGGTCCGCGCCCTGCTCCGCCTCACCGGGGAGAGCCCGGCGCTGCGAGCCGTCTGGAGCGACACGTGCCGCGTCTCGGAGTCGACCCTCCTCACGATCCTCGCGGAACGCACGGGTGAGCCGGGCCCCCCCGGACCTGCCCCTCCGCCTCCTCGCCGGCCTGTCGACCACGGCGGTGCGGGTCGCGGTGGAGACCTGGGCCCACTCCGACGCACCCCCGACGGGCCCGTCGGGCCCAGCGGCGCTGGCACTGACGTGCCTGAACACATCGATCCCGGCAACCAATTCAAGCGCCTGCGGTGCTCGTGACGCGGGGCCCGGTCCGGCGGCCAATTCAAGCGCCTGCGGTGCTCGTGACGCGGGGCCCGGCCCGGCGGGCACATCAAGCCCCTGCGGTGCTCGTGACGCGGGGCCCGGCCCGGCGGCCAATTCAAGCCCCTGCGGTGCTCGTGACGCGGGGCCCGATCCGGCGGGCACATCAAGCCCCTGCGGCGATTGAGCAGCGGGGTCCGGGGCAGAGCCCCGAGTCGTCAACCCCGGGGGCCGCAAACCCAAACGGCGACGCAATCCACAAGGGAGCCGAAATGAACAACCTCACCGCCAAGACGATCCTGATCACCGGCGGAGCCCGCGGCATAGGCGCAGAAGTCGCCCGCCTCGCCACGACCGCCGGCGCCAACATCGTCATCGGCGACGTACTCGACGACGAGGGCAAGGCCCTCGCCACCGAACTCGGCGACCGCGCCCGCTACGCCCACCTCGACGTGACGTCGGAGGACGAGTGGCAGGCCGCCCTCGCCTACGCCACCACCGAGTTCGGCGGCATCGACGGCCTGGTCAACAACGCCGGGATCTCCACCGGCATGCCCTTCGAGACGGAGAGCGTGGAGCGTTTCCGCCAGGTCCTCGACGTCAACCTCGTCGGCGTCTTCGCGGGCATGAAGACCGTCGTCCCCGCGATGAAGGAGGCCGGCGGCGGCTCGATCGTCAACATCTCCTCCGCGGCGGGCCTGATGGGCCTCGCGCTCACCTCCTCGTACGGAGCCTCGAAGTGGGGCGTGCGCGGCCTCACCAAGATCGCGGCGGTCGAGCAGGGCACCACGCGGATCCGCGTGAACTCCGTGCACCCCGGCATGACGTACACCCCGATGACCGCGCAGGTCGGCATCCAGCAGGGCGAGGGGAACTACCCGAACACCCCGATGGGCCGCGTCGGCGAGGCCGACGAGATCGCGAAGGCGGTCGTGTTCCTGCTGTCCGACGACTCCTCGTACATGACGGGCGCGGAGCTGGCCGTGGACGGCGGCTGGACCACGGGTCCGACGGTGAAGTACGTGATGGGTCAGTAGTCGGCGCACACCCCGAAGGGCCCGGTCACGTGGGGTGACCGGGCCCTTCGGCGTGTCCGGCACCTACCACAAGGCAATGCCCGTTTGTGTCTGCCGCATGCCCGAACCTGTTTACTTTCCAGAAATCCGGCCGTAGCCTCACGGAAGAGCAACGGATTCGGGCACACCCGCAGAAGAGGCACAGGTAAACGGACATGTACGCACCCGAGCGCCAGCAGGAGATCCTCCGCCTCGCCCGCGACGGCGGCCGGGTCGACGTGCTGTCGCTGGCCGAGGAGTTCCAGGTCACCGCCGAGACCATCCGGCGCGACCTGAAGGCCCTCGACCGCGCGGGCCTCGTCCGGCGCGTGCACGGCGGCGCCATCCCCGCCGGGCGCCTCGACTTCGAGCCCGACCTCGCCGAGCGCGAGGGCACCGCGGCCGACGAGAAGGACCGCATCGCCCACGCCGCACTCGCCGAGCTGCCCGCCGAGGGCAGCGTGATCCTCGACGCCGGATCGACGGTGTCCCGGCTCGCGACCGCGCTGCCCCTGGAGTCCGAACTGACCGTCGTCACCCACTCGTTGCCCACCGCGGCCCGGCTCGCCGACCACCCCGGCATCCAGCTCCACCTCGTCGGCGGCCGCATCCGCCACCGCACCCGCGCCGCCGTCGACGCCTGGTCGCTGCGCGCGTACGGCGAGATCCGCGCGGACGTCCTCTTCCTCGCGGCCAACGGCTTCTCCGCCGAGGCGGGACTCACCACACCCGACCTCGCCGAGGCGTCCGTGAAGCGGGCGACCGTCGCCGCGGCCCGCCGCGTGGTGCTGCTCGCCGACTCCGGCAAGTGGGGCCAGGAGCACTTCGCCCGGTTCGGCGACCTCGCCGATGTGGACCTGCTGATCACGGACACCGGTCTCGCCCCCGAGGACGCGGCGGCGATCGAGGCGGGCGGCACGGAGGTGGTCCGCGTATGACCAGCACTCCCCAGCGCCCCCACCGGCACACCTATCCGCGTACGAAGGCAACGGCACCCGCATGATCCTCACCGTCACCCCCAACCCCTCCCTCGACCGCACCTACGAGGTCCCCGGCCTCGACCGCGGCGAGGTCGTCCGCGCGAGCGGCGAGCGCATGGACCCGGGCGGCAAGGGCGTCAACGTGTCGCGGGCCGTGGCCGCCGCCGGAGCCCCCACGCTGGCCGTCCTTCCACTGGGCGGCGCCCCCGGCGCCCTGGTCGCCGAGCTCCTCGACGGGCAGGGCATCAAGGTCGCCCCGGTCCCGGTCGAGGGCCACACCCGCTCGAACATCGCGCTCGCGGAAGCGGACGGAACCCTCACGAAAATCAACGCACCGGGCCCCGAACTGTCCTCCACAGAAGCCGAGTTGCTGCTGCGCGTCGTAGGGGAGCAGTCGGCGGGCGCCGACTGGATCGCCTGCTGCGGCAGCCTGCCGCGCGGCCTCAACGCCTCCTGGTACGCCGAGGTGGTGGCCCGCGCGCACACCGCGGGCGCCCGCATCGCGCTCGACACCTCGGGCCCCGCACTCCTCGCCGCCCTCCGGATGCGCCCCGACGTCGTCAAGCCCAACGCCGAGGAGCTCGCCGAGGCCGTCGGCCGCCCGCTCGCCACGGTCGGCGACGCGGTCAAGGCGGCGGAAGAACTACGGGAGTCGGGCGCGGTCGCCGTGCTCGCCTCCCTCGGCGCGGACGGCCAGATCCTGGTCGACGCGAGCGGCGCCTGGTTCGCCTCGGCCCCCGTCGACGCGGTGCGCAGCAACGTCGGAGCCGGCGACTCCTCCCTCGCCGGCTTCCTGATCGCGGGCGGCGCGGGCCCGAAGGCGCTGGCCTCGGCGGTCGCCCATGGCGCGGCGGCCGTCCAGCTGCCGGGCAGCGCCATGCCGACGCCGCGGGACCTCCGCCCGGACGCGGTGGAGCTGACGGCCGAGGTCCCGGTGGACCGCGCCTTGAAGGAGCCCGTGCGATGACGACGGCAGCCCGGACCCGAACAGTCACCCCACCCCTGCGTAGGCAAAGGAGCCCGCGATGACGGAGATGATCACCGCGGACCTGGTCGATCTCGACCTGTCCGCCGGAACGAAGGAAGCGGCGGCCAGGTCGCTGGCCGAACGCATGGTCGCCCTCGGCAGGGTCACCGACCTCGACGGCTTCCTCGCCGACGTCGCGGCCCGCGAGGCGCAGATGCCGACCGGCCTGGACGGCGGCATCGGCATCCCGCACTGCCGCAGCGAGCACGTCACCGAGCCGACACTCGCCTTCGGCCGCAGCGCCGAGGGCATCGACTTCGGCGCCCCGGACGGCCCCGCCGACCTGATCTTCCTGATCGCGGCCCCGGCGGGCGCGGACGACGCCCACCTCACGATCCTGTCCTCCCTGGCCCGCCAGCTGATGGACGAGGACTTCAAGGCGGCCCTGCGCGCGGCGACCGACGCCGGGGCAGCGGCGGCGCTGATACGTGGCGACGAGCCGGCCCCGGAACCCGTAGCGGCAGAAGCGGCCCCTGCGCCGGAACCGGAACCCGTAGAGCCGGAGCAGCCCGCGGCGGCGGAAACGTTCAAGATCGTCGCGGTCACCTCCTGTCCCACCGGCATCGCCCACACCTACATGGCGGCCGAGTCCCTGGAGAACACCGGCCGCGACACCGAAGACGTCGAACTCGTCGTCGAGACACAGGGCTCCTCCGGCTTCACCCGCCTCGACCCGGCCGTCATCGCGGCCGCCGACGGCGTGATCTTCGCCCACGACGTCCCCGTACGCGAGAAGGAACGGTTCGCGGGCAAGCCCACGGTCGATGTCGGCGTAAAAGCCGGAATCAACCGCCCCGCCGAACTCATCTCCCAGGTACGCGCGAAGGCGTCCCGCGGCGAGACGACGGGCCACGCGGATCCGTCATCCACACCTGTGGACAACTCTGGTGAATCCACGGACGGTTACGGCACAAAGCTCCGCAAGTGGCTGATGTCGGGCGTCAGTTACATGGTGCCGTTCGTGGCGGCGGGGGGTCTGCTGATCGCGCTCGGCTTCGCGATCGGCGGCTACGAGGTCGCCGACGTCAAGGTCCAGACGCTGCTCAACAGTTTCGACTGGGGCTCGACGACGAGCTGGGCCGCGCTCCTCTTCTACACCGGCCAGGCGGCCTTCGCCTTCCTGGTCCCGGTCCTCGCCGGCTACATCGCGTACGGCATGGCGGACCGGCCGGGACTCGTACCCGGCTTCGTCGCCGGCTCGATCGCGGTGACCACCAACGCGGGCTTCCTGGGCGGCCTGGTCGGCGGTCTCATCGCGGGCGCCGTGGTCATGGCGATCCAGAGGGTGAACGTCCCGGCCGTACTGCGCGGCATCATGCCGGTGGTCGTGATCCCGCTGCTCTCCTCGATCGTCGTCGGCTTCCTGATGTTCGTGGTGATCGGCAAGCCGATCGCGTCGCTGCAGAGCGCCCTGACGGACTGGCTCAACTCCCTGTCCGGCGCCAACGCGATCGTCCTCGGCGTCATCCTCGGCCTGATGATGTGCTTCGACCTGGGCGGCCCTTTGAACAAATGTGCCTATGCCTTCGCGGTCGGCGGTCTCGCCAACCCCACTGACGGCTCACTCAAGGTGATGGCCGCGGTGATGGCCGCCGGCATGGTGCCGCCGCTGGCGATGGCCCTCGCCACCACCGTGCGCGGCAAGCTCTTCACCAGGACCGAGCGGGAGAACGGCAAGGCCGCCTGGGTGCTCGGCGCCTCCTTCATCACGGAGGGCGCCATCCCGTTCGCAGCGGCCGACCCGCTGCGCGTGATCCCCGCCTCCATGGCGGGCGGCGCGGTCACCGGCGCCCTCTCGATGACCTTCGACGCCACACTGCGCGCCCCGCACGGCGGCATCTTCGTGGTCCCGCTGATCGGCAACGCCTGGCTGTATCTGGTGGCGATCGCGGCCGGTACGTGTGTCACCGCGGCGCTCACCGTCCTTCTCAAGTCCCTGCGCAAGCAGCCGGCCGCCACCGGACAACCGGAATCCGCGCACGCCCCGTCGCAGACGGTGACCGCTGTGGAGCCTGCGGCGGCGCAGCCCGCGAAGGTGTGAGCCTTGCGGCGGATGGTGCGATTGGCATGGTTGGCGCGGCGTTAGGAACGTTGCGAGATACGTCACGGTCCGGGACCAAAGTCCCGGACTGTGGTGTTCACTGGAGCGCATGCCTGAGCACGTGTCGATCCTTCAGCAGCTGGGCCTGGCCCTGGTCGCTCTTGCGGCCGTGGCCTGGCTGATCGGACTCGCCCGACTGGTGCGCACCGTCGCTGTCGATCCGCCGCAGCCGCGGACACAGCTGCCCATGGGGGTGCTGCCGACGCAGTCCCGGGCGCCCGCGCTCGAATCGGTGCCGCTGACGGCCGACGAGCAGGACGCGTTCGCAGGGCTGGTACGGGAGTTCAGCCGCCGGTAGTCCGGGGGCTAGGGCCTGTCTTCAAACTCCCGTCTGCCCGGCGGCGTCTGGCACGCACGCTCGCGGCGTTGCCGAAAAGCCCGAGTAGCTCCGCTACGAGGACTTCCCGGCGCCTTGCGATCGCACGCACCAGACGCCGCCGCGCCGCCCTCCGGGCGACGACGGGAGTTTGAAGACAGGCCCTAGGGCCCTTCTGACGGATCTAGCTGGAGTCGCGGGGTCTGGCACGCGCATCTGCGGCGTTGTCGTCGGTTGCCAACGCTCCGCGTTGTCGCCCTCCTCCGCCTTGCAGCTGCACGCACCAGACCCCGCTCGCCTGCACCGCCCGTAGAGGCCGCCCGGATCCAGCCTGATCCGTCAGAAGGACCCTGGTCCGGGGGCGTGCTACCGCCGGGCCCGCGGGGACGACGCCGCCCGGTGCTCCATCGCCGCCCGCGCCGCCTTCCGCGTCGCGTACACCTCGCACATGTGCCGCCCGTCCGGCGTCGCCGTGTGCTCGACCTCCCAGAGGCTGATCTCGCAGCCGTCGCGCAGCAGGAACGCGTGCTCGTACAGCGCGAAGCCGTGGCTGACGCGGCAGCCGAAGGCCTGGGTGATCTGGTGCGCGCACGCCTCCCGCAGCAGCCGCGCCGTGCCGGGCCCTGGCCGTGTCGTGACGTCCGGGTTCTCCGCGCGGCGCAGCAGGCGGCGCGCGTGGTCGACGGAGATGTCCGGGTCCTCGCGGCCGAAGGTGCGGTGCATCGGCGGGACCGGTGGGAGTTTGACGGGGGTCATCGGGACGTGGAGGTCGAACTCCGGCTCGGCGTCCTGGGGCAGCGGGAGCCGTCCCGTCGCCAGGTGCAGCTCGTCCTCGGACACGTAGACCTCGTGCTGCGGTGTGCCGCCCCGGCCCGTGTTGTGCACGAGCTCCCAGAGGGTGAGCGAACCGCCGTCGATCAGCAGCCAGTTGTGCCGGTAGGTCTCGCGGTGGCGGCCCCCGCTGTGGTGGGCCGAGTGCAGGGAGCCCGCGTACGCGAGCGCGCCGTCGAGCCGCTCCAGCGTCTCGTCGGGCAGGTCGAAGGAGTTGAGCGCGCGCCCGAGGAGCCGCCCGAGCTGCGCTTCGGGTGACGCGTCCGATTCGGTGCCGAACCCGACGCCGGGCTCGGAGTCATCCGGAGCGCTCAAGGCACCTCCCAGTATTGCTTCGTGTCACCTCGTGGGTGCATACCGTAGTCCCTCGGTCGGACATCATGTCCGTGAAATGACAAACGGGGGACGGGGTTTGAGCAACTGCCTGGACAACGCGCGGGCCGCGCGGGGGGTTCCCGCGCGGCCCGTGACTGGATGAGGGGTTCGGTCAGGTGGCGCTGCCCGCCGTCCACTGACTCCACGCCATGTTCCAGCCGTTGAGGCCGTTGTCGGGGGCGATCGTCTCGTCGTGCGAGTTCTTCATGACCACGACGTCGCCGACCAGCGAGTTGTCGTAGAACCACTTGGCGGTCGTGTCGCCGCCCGCGCCCTTCACGTCCCGCATGCCGACGCAGCCGTGGCTGGTGGCCTGCGAGCCGAAGATGCCCGGCGAGCTCCAGTAGTTGCCGTGGATGAACGTCCCGGACTGGGAGAGGCGCATCGCGTGCGGGACGTCCGCGATGTCGTACTCGCCGCCGAAGCCGACCGTGTCGCCGTTCATGCGCGTCTGCACGAACTTCTCCGAGATCACCATCTGCCCGTTGTACGTCGGGTGTTGGTCGCTTCCGGTCGAGACGGGCACCGACTTGATCGTCTTGCCGTCGCGGACGACCGTCATCTCCTGCGTGTTCGCGTCGACCGTGGAGACCTGTGCGCGGCCGACGGTGAAGCTCACCGTCTTGTCCTGCACGCCGTGCACCCCGTTCGCCCCCTCGACGCCGTCGAGGTCGATCTTCATCGTGACCTTGGAGCCGGCCTTCCAGTACTCCTGGGGCCTGAAGTCCAGGCGCTGCGCGCCGAACCAGTGGCCGACGATCTTCTGGCCGCCGCTGGACGTCACCGTGATGTGCGACTGCACGTCCTTCTTGTTGGTGATCGCCTTGTCGAACGTGAAGGAGACCGGCATCCCGACCCCGACCTTCGACCCGTCGTCGGGCGTGTACGTACCGATGAAGCTGTTGGCGCTGGAGACGGTCGTGAAGATGGAGTTGGCGGCGGCCTTGTGCCCGCCGTCGTCCTTGGCGGACGCGGAGATCCGGTACTTGGTGCCGCGCTCCAGCTGCTCCTTCGGCTTCCACGCCGCGCCGCTCGCCGTGATCGTGCCGGGCACGGCCTTGCCGCTCGCCGACTCCGTCATCTTCACGCCGGTGAGCTTGCCGTCGCTGACCTTCACGCCCGTCGCGTTGATCGACGCGCCGGTCGAGCCGTCCTTCGCGGAGATGGTGATCTTCGGGGCGTCGCCGCCCTTGTCGTTGCTGGCGGTGGCGTCACCCCCGCAGGCCGTGAGGGTCAGTGCGCCGATGGCGAGCGCCGCGCCCACGACGGCTGTCTTCTGCCTGCTCACGGTCTGTTCCCCTTTTCGTGGTTTCTACGTTTCCGCTGCTTCTCTACCGATATGAGGGAAGAGCGCGAGATGACCGGAGGGGTTCCGTCCGTTTGTTGTGAACGCAGCCACAGGGACAGTTCTGTTACGCGGCGGTGGATCTCTGTTACAGGGCGTCGGACCGGCCCCCGTAGAGGTCGCTGTACGAGAGGTGGGTGCGGCCCCCGGCCGACACGGACTCCGCCGTGCGCAGGGCCCGCACGATCGCCCGCGTCACGAGGTCCGCTCCCGCCGCGAGGATCTCGTTGAGGGCGAGGGGGTTCGCGGCGTCGAGCGGGCGCTCCCCGGTGGCGAGCGCGAACACCGTGTCCCCGTCGTTGAGCAGGTGTACGGGGCGTACGGCCCGCGCGATCCCGTCGTGCGCCGTGCCCGCGACCTTCTGCGCCTGGGCGCGCGTGAGGTCGGCGTCGGTGGCGACGACGGCGAGGGTGGTGTTGAGGGGCGGCGGGTCGGTGGGAGCGGTGGCTCCGTCCCGCGCTCCGGTCCCGGCCGTGCGTCCCGCTCCGCCCGCCCCGTCCAGCGGTCCCGCCCCGTTCGCCGCGGCCGCCTCCGCCAGCCGCTTGCCCGCCGCCTCGTGCGTCTGCGGAGCCGGGTATGTCACCGGTCCGCGCCCCGCGAAGAACTCGCCGTACAGTGCCCCGGTCGCCGGGTCCACGGCGGAGCCCGCGGCGTTCGCGACGACCAGGGCGGCGATCGTGATCTCGGAGTCGAGGACCGTGGACGCGGTGCCGATGCCGCCACGCAGCTGCCCGACGAGCGTGCCGGTGCCCGCGCCGATGTTGCCCTCCTGGACGGGGGAGCCGGGCTCCGTCGCGGCGGCGGCCTCGACGGCGGCGCGGCCCGTCGCCGCGTCCGGCCGGGCCCGCCAGTCGCCGCCCCGGCCGAGGTCGAACACGCACGCCGCCGGCACCACCGGCACGACCTCCCCCGGACCGGCGCCGGCCGGGACCCCGCGCCTCTGCTCCTCCAGCCACGCCATCACCCCCGACGCCGAGTCGAGCCCGAACGCGCTGCCGCCCGTGAGCACGACCGCCTCGATCCGCTGCACGAGATTGCGCGGGTCGAGCGCGTCGGTCTCCCGCGTGCCGGGGCCACCACCGCGCACGTCCACGGCGGTGACCGCGCCGCCTTCGGGGGCGAGCACGACCGTCGTACCGGTCAGGAACCCGTCCCCGGCACGGGTGGCGTGTCCGACGCGCAGGCCGGGGACATCGGTGAGGGCATCGTTGCGTGGCGTCATGTGCCATGCCTACCACGGGAGTTGGCGCCCGGCCGGGGCGCCGCCCGGAGCCGGTCAGGCGGGTTGCGGCTCGCTTCCGCGTGAGGACAGCGTCACCCCGACCACCACCGTGAGCGCCGCGACGATCCCCGCCGCGAGCACCGCCCAGTGCCCCGCGAACGTGCACGCGAGCACCAGCAACGCGCTGACCGGCAACGCCAGTTGCTGCGCGACCCCCGCCTTGAAGTACCGCGCGTGCAGCGCCCACACCAGCAGCAGGAACACCGCCGACGGGACCGTCACGGCGGCGGAGGCCGCGGTCGTGGAGATGTGCGCCTCGCCCACCGCCTGCTCGACGGCGACCTCGATGCCCGCGCCGATCGACGCCGCCGACGCGAGGATGAAGAAGTGGCCGTAGCCCCACACGAACGCCTGCCGGTTGCTGCGCAGCCGGTCGTGGATCGGCGCCGCGAAGTAGATCCACCAGGCCGCGAAGACGACGAGGAGGCCGCCCGCCGCGATCGGCAGCAGCTCGCCGAGCGCGTCGTTCTCCTCGATGCCCGACTTCACCGCGACCGTCGCCGCGGCGATCGACTCGCCGAGCACGATGATCGTGAACAGTCCGTAGCGCTCGGCGATGTGGTGCGGGTGCCAGGACGTCTGCCGGTCCCGCTCCGCGTACACCGGTACGCACATCTCCAGGATCGCCATCGCGAGGAACACCCAGCCCTGTGCCGCCGTGGGCGTGAACAGCAGCGCCAGCCAGCCGACCTGGCAGGCGAGCACTCCGCCCGCGTACCGCAGCGCGACCCGGCGCTCGGCCCCCGTGGTGGAGGCGGCGGCCCGCAGCCAGTGCGTGGCCATGGCGACCCGCATGATCAGGTAGCCCAGCCAGACCACCATGTAGTTGTCGTGCGCGAACGCCTGTGAGACCCCGGCGGCGAGTACCAGCACACCCGCGATCTGGACGAGTGTGATCAGGCGGTAGAGCGCGTCGTCGTTGTCGTAGGCCGAGGAGAACCAGGTGAAGTTCATCCAAGCCCACCAGATCGCGAAGAACACGCGCGCGTAGTCGATCACGCCGGCGCCCGAGTGCCCCTCCGCGACCGCGTGCACCAGCTCCGCTCCGCCCTGCGCGACGGCCACGACGAAGCACAGGTCGAAGAAGAGTTCCAGCGGGGAAGCGGCTCGATGCTCCTCGTCGCGCCCCCTCTCGACCATGCGGCGGATCGGGGAGCGATTGTCTGGCGTGGACGTCATGCGCCCAGCCGTACCACGAGAATCCGCCACATTCTTTGTGAACACGTTCACAAGCGAACTTGGGTCGAAAGTCCCTCGGGAAAGGCCAGGTCAGTCCGCCGGTTTCGCCGGAGTCCGTCCCCAGTTCAGGACTTTCGGTCCTGAACTGGGGACCATTGCGGCCCCCCGGGCGAGCCCGACAGGAGTGCAATGAACACGTAGCAACCCACCGGTCGAAGAGATGGGCAAGGTGCCGCAGATGACTGCCACTCCCGCGGAAAAGACGACGCACGGCGAGGCCTGGGAGGGCTTCAGGGGAGGGCTGTGGCGCGACGCCGTCGACGTCCGCGACTTCGTCCAGCAGAACTACACCCCCTACGAGGGCGACGGCTCCTTCCTCGCGGGGCCGACCGAACGCACCACCGCCGCGTGGGACAAGCTCCTCGGGATGTTCCCCGCGGAGATCGAACGAGGCGTCCACGACGTCGACGTGAAGACCCCGTCCCGTATCGACGCCTTCAGGCCCGGCTACATCGACGGCACCGCCGCCGATCACACCGACCTCATCGTGGGCCTCCAGACCGACGCTCCGCTGAAGCGCGCGATCATGCCCAACGGCGGCTGGCGGATGGTCGAGGGCGCCCTCAACGCGTACGGCTACGAGGCCGACCCCGAGGTCCGCGAGATCTACACCCACCTGCGCAAGACCCACAACGAGGGGGTCTTCGACGCCTACACACCCGAGATCCGCGCCTGCCGCTCCTCCGGCATCATCACGGGACTCCCGGACGCCTACGGCCGCGGCCGCATCATCGGCGACTACCGCCGCGTCGCCCTCTACGGCGTCGACCGCCTCATCGCCGCCAAGCAGGCCGACAAGGACAAGCTCAGCGCCGCCTGGCCCACCGAGCACGTCATCCGGGACCGCGAGGAGATCTCCGAGCAGATCAAGGCGCTGAACGAGCTCAAGGCCATGGCCATGTCGTACGGCTACGACATCTCGGGCCCGGCCACCACCGGGCGTGAGGCCGTCCAGTGGCTGTACTTCGCCTACCTTGCCGCCGTGAAGGAGCAGAACGGCGCGGCCATGTCGATCGGCCGCATCGACAACTTCCTCGACATCTACCTCCAGCGCGACATCGAGGCCGGCCGGATCACCGAGTCCGAGGCCCAGGAGTTCATCGACGACTTCGTCATCAAGCTCCGCATCGTCCGCTTCCTGCGCACCCCCGAGTACAACGACCTCTACTCCGGCGACCCGACCTGGGTCACCTGGTCGATGGCCGGCATCGGCGAGGACGGCCGCCCGCTCGTCTCGCGCACCACCTTCCGCGCGCTGCAGACCCTCTACAACCTCGGCCCGGCCCCCGAGCCGAACCTCACGGTCTTCTGGTCCCGCGAACTGCCGCGCGGCTTCAAGGACTTCGCCTCCCAGGTCGCCATCGACACCTCGGCCATCCAGTTCGAGTCCGACGAACTGATGCGCCCCAAGTACGGCGACGACACCGCGATCGCCTGCTGCGTCTCCGCGATGGCCGTCGGCAAGCAGATGCAGTTCTTCGGCGCCCGCGTGAACGTCGCCAAGGCGCTCCTCTACGCGATCAACGGCGGCCGCGACGAGAAGTCCGGCAAGCGGGTCGTGGAAGGCTTCGAGCCCATCGAGGGCGAGTACCTCGACTACGGAGTCGTCGCCGAGCAGTACGACGCGATGCTCGACTGGCTGGCGAGGACCTATGTCCACGCGCTCAACGTCATCCACTACATGCACGACAAGTACGCCTACGAGCGCATCGAGATGGCCCTGCACGACCAGGAGATCCTGCGCACCATGGCGTGCGGCATCGCGGGTCTCTCGGTCGCCGCCGACTCCCTCTCGGCGATCAAGCACGCCAGGGTCAAGGTCATCCGGGACGAGACCGGCCTCGCCGTCGACTACGAGATCGAGGGCGACTACCCGGCCTACGGCAACAACGACGACCGCGCCGACGAGATCGCCAAGCGCATCGTCCACGGCTTCATGGAGAAGGTCCGCAAGCACCCGACCTACCGGAACGCCGTGCACACCCAGTCGGTGCTCACGATCACCTCGAACGTCGTCTACGGCAAGAAGACCGGCAACACCCCGGACGGCCGCCGCTCCGGTACCCCCTTCGCCCCCGGCGCCAACCCGATGAACGGGCGCGACGAGCACGGCTACATCGCCTCGGCCCTGTCGGTCGCGAAGCTGCCCTACGACGACGCCGAGGACGGCATCTCGCTGACCAACACGATCACCCCGGACGCCCTGGGCCGCACCCCCGGCGAGCGGATCGGCAACCTGTCCGGTGTGCTCGACGGCTTCATGGCCAGCGACGGCTTCCACATGAACGTCAACGTCCTGGACAAGACGACCCTTGAGGACGCCATGGAGCACCCGGAGAACTACCCGCAGCTCACCATCCGGGTCTCCGGCTACGCGGTGAACTTCGTCCGCCTGACGCGCGAGCAGCAGCTGGACGTCATCAACCGCACCTTCCACGGCTCCCTCTGAGCCTGCCCGCCCGACCGAGGCCGTCCGAGGAGGAACGCCATGACCGTGCTGCTCACCCAGCCCACCGAGAAGCCGGCGGCGAACGACGCCGCCACCCCGGCCGCCGCCGCGACCCACCGCCCCGTCGAGGGCTCGGTGCACTCCTGGGACCTGTCGACCGGCGTCGACGGGCCGGGCTCCCGCTTCGTGACGTTTCTCTCCGGCTGCCCGCTGACCTGCCTGTACTGCCACAACCCCGACACCTGGAAGATGCGCGACGGCAAGCGCACCTCGGCCGACGCGATCGTCGCCGAAGCCGCCAAGTACACCCGGTTCATCGAGGCCGCGGGCGGCGGCGCCACCATCAGTGGCGGCGAACCGCTGCTCCAGCCGGTGTTCGCCGGCGAGCTGCTGCACCGCTTCAAGCACGAGCTGGGCCTGCACACCGCCCTCGACACCTCGGGCTTCCTCGGCGTACGCGCCACCGACGCCTTGCTGCGCGACGTGGACCTGGTCCTGCTCGACATCAAGTCCTGGGACCGGGCCACCTACCAGCACGTCACCGGGCGTCCGCTGCAGCCCACCCTCGACTTCGCGCACCGCCTCGCCGACCTCGGCAAGAACGTGTGGGTGCGCTTCGTGCTCGTGCCGGGCCTGACCGACGACCCCGCCAACATCGAGGGCATCGCCGCCTTCGCAGGCTCCCTCGGCAATGTCTCCCGGGTCGATGTGCTGCCCTTCCACAAGCTCGGCGAGGCGAAGTGGCAGGCGCTCGGCAAGACCTTCACGCTGCACGACACCCCCTCGCCCACCCCTGAGCAGGTCGCCTCCGCCAAGGCGATCTTCGAGTCCCACGGCCTCACGGCCGTCTGACCCGGCGACGTACCCTGGAGCCATGAGCAGCCCCGCCCCCGACCCCGAGAAGCGCGATCCCAAGAAGCGCGATCCCAAGGCCTCGCTGATCTTCGACGATCCGCTGACGGCGCAGTCCTCCGACGACACGGACCGCGGCTGGGGCGAGCGACCGACGGCCGGCGACAACAGCGCCGCCGACCTGGCCCGCTTCCTCGACGAGAAGCCGCCCCACCACATCTGAAGCGCCGCGGCGAGCCCCGCCAGGACTCGGAGCCCAGCTAGGACTCGGTGTGCCCCGAGCCGCGCTGCGCCACGAGCGCGTCGCGGATCTCCTTGAGCACCTCCAGCTCGGAGACCTCCAGCACCTCCTGGGTGCCTTCCTTCTCGGCCTTCTTCGCGGCCTGCCGGGCGAGGTACTTGGCCATCGGCAGCACCATCAGGAAGTACACGACGGCGGCCGTGATCAGGAAACTGATGGCGGCACTGACGACCGTGCCCCACATGATCTCGATGCCGACCGGCTCGCCGTTCACGACCTTGCACGGGCCCTGAAGGCAGTACGTGTACTTGTTCAGGTCCTGTGTCCCGAACGCTCCGACGATCGGGTTGATGACCCCTTCCACCACCGAGTTCACGATGCTGGTGAACGCGGCGCCGATGACCACGGCGACCGCTAGGTCGACGACATTGCCTCGCATGAGGAAGGCCTTGAAGCCCTCCCACAGGCTCGGTTCGTTGTTCTCGCTCACCAGAAGGCCTCTCTTCACATGTCCAGGTTGTGGAGCAAACGCTTCCGCAACCTACGACAGTTCGGGTCAGACCTGTCCAATTCGGTAGCTCGATCGGGGGACTTGGGGAGATATACGTCACCACACCGTCACCGCCAGCCTGGAAGCGGCTCCGGAGCCCGCGAGTCGCGCCGCGACCGCGCGTTCCACCGTCAGCACCACCAACGCCCCGCCGGGCGTCGAGGTTTCGCCGATGCCGCTGTCTTGACCGAGAGTTGGCCCCGGCTTCGGCACGGACGCCACGCGGGCGCCGGACGCGAGGACCCGCACTCCCGGCCTGCCGTCCGCCCGCGCCGCCACCACGTCGACCCGGTCGCCCGGCCGCAGCAGCCGCACCGCCCCCGCGTCCGCGATCCGCACCGGCGCCGACATCATCACTGCGGACGCCGCGGCCCGCCCGCCCGGCGCAGCCCCCGCGTGCGGGGGCTCGGGTCCGCCTCCCGCGCCGGACGAGGGCACCGCGGCCGCCAGCGCCGCCGCGGTCAGGACGAGCCCCGCCGCCACGGCAGGCCGGCGTCGGCGCCCACTCACACGCCCCGACCGCCACCGCGCGCCGCGTACACGCACGGGAGGGAAGGGCGGCACCTCGGACGTCGGGGGAATGCTGAGCTCGTACGGGACAGGTACAGATGCGGACACAGTCGCCACCGCCTGCGGATCGGTCGGGCCGGACGGACACGGCGCCCGTCTCACCGACCACGATCCGCCCGCGCGCCACATCCCGCCGGAGCCCGTGCACTACCGAGCGGTTGTGGACAACTCCCTCACCCGAAGGGGGAATTCAGGGCTCACGGCAGCCGGAACCCCGGATCCATCCCGCCCAGCGCCCCTGCGCACGGGCAGTCCCGCTCCGCGTCCGCCGGCAGCCCCGCGACCACGTCGAACAGCACCGTCCGCAGCCGGTCCACGTTCGCCGCGAACACCTGGAGCACCTCGTCGTGCGAGACGCCCTCGCCGCTCTCCGCGCCCGCGTCCAGGTCCGTGACGAGGGTCAACGACGTGTAGCAGAGCTCCAGTTCACGGGCGAGCATCGCCTCAGGGTGCCCGGTCATCCCGACCACCGACCAGCCCATGTCGGCATGCCACCGGGACTCGGCGCGGGTCGAGAACCGCGGCCCCTCGACCACCACGAGCGTCCCGCCGTCCACCGGCTCCCAGCCCTTGCCGCGTGCCGCCTTCACCGCGACCCTGCGCCCCGCTGGGCAGTAGGGGTCGGCGGGCGAGACGTGCACGACGTTCGGCACGGTCCCGTCCGGCAGCGGGTGCCCGTCGAAGTAGGTCTGCGCCCGCGACTTCGTACGGTCCACGAACTGGTCCGGCACGAGCAGCGTCCCCGGCCCGTACTCGGGCCGCAGGCCGCCCACCGCGCACGGGCCGAGGACCTGCCGCACGCCCACGGAGCGCAATGCCCACAGGTTGGCGCGGTAGTTGATGCGGTGTGGCGGCAGATGGTGGCCGCGGCCGTGCCGGGGCAGGAAGGCGACGCGGCGCCCCGCCACTTCACCGAGGAAGAGCGAGTCGCTCGGCGGCCCGTAGGGGGTGTCGACGCTGATCTCTGTCACGTCGTCCAGGAACGAGTAGAAGCCGGAGCCGCCTATCACGCCGATCTCGGCGGCGGCGCTTGCGTTCACGTTGGTCGCCATGGAGCAGCACAGTAGTCACGCGGGGAACGCCGAAGACCCTGTCGTCACAGGACGACAGGGTCTCGTAAGAATTCGCAGCGCTGCTACGCGGCGGAGGACGTCGAAGAACTCGATGAAGACGACGACGAAGACGACGAAGACGACGAAGACGACGAAGACGACGAGGACGTCGACGGCTTCGAGTCCGAGGACGGCTTCGAGTCAGAGGACTTCGACTCCGAGCTGGTCGACGACGTCGACGACGCCGGGCTGCTGCTCGACGAGGAGCCACGGCTGTCGTTGCGGTAGAAGCCGGATCCCTTGAAGACGATGCCGACGGCCGAGAACACCTTCTTGAGGCGGCCGTTGCAGCTGGGGCACTCGGTCAGGGCATCATCGGTGAACTTCTGCACCGCCTCGAGGCCCTCGCTGCACTCGGTGCACTGGTACTGGTAAGTCGGCACTGTGTCTTCCTCCTGGCACTCTCACTCGATGAGTGCTAACGACGATCCATAGTGACCTATTCCGCGGAATCAGTCCACTGCCACGGGCTCGCGGTGACCCACACCACGTGCCACGGTCCGCCCCGCCGAGGGCGGCGTGAGCCGCGAGCGCAGCAGGAACAGGACCACCAGGGCGAGCACCGTGCCGCCCATCGGGACGAGGAAACCGGCGCCGTCCCAGAGGCGGTCCTCCAGCTGTCCGGACACCGAGACGGCGGCCGCCTGGCCGAGCGCGACAGCGCCGGTCAGCCAGGTGAAGGCCTCGGTGCGGGAGCCCGCGGGGACGATCTTCTCGACCAGCGTGTAGCCCGTGATCAGGGTCGGCGCGATGCACACGCCGACCAGCAGGCCGAGCCCGGCGAGCAGCACCACGGACTGCGCCGCCCACAGGCCCGAGGCCATGACCGCGAGGGCCGTGTAGCCGACGAGGAGCCGGCGCCGCGGGGCGATCTTCCACGCGATGGCGCCGCAGACCAGGCCCGAGAGCATGTTGCCCGCGGCGAAGATCCCGTACAGCACGCCGTTGAGGCCGGGCTCGCCGATCGCCTCGGTGTACGCGGCGAGCGACACCTGCATGCCGCCGAAGACGGAGCCGATGCCGAGGAACGTGACGATCAGGACCCGCACACCGGGGACGCGGAGCGCAGAGGTGTGCTGCACGCGCGCGTGCCCCTCCAGGGCGGCCACGGGAGGCTGGGTGCCCTTCTGGGCGGCGAACAGGAGGCCGCCGACGAGCGTGAGCGCCGCCTCGGTGATGAGGCCCGCGGCCGGGGCGATGCCGGTGCACAGGGCCGTCGCGAACAGCGGGCCGAGTACGAACGTGAACTCGTCGGTGACCGACTCGAAGGCGGCGGCCGTCTGCTTCAGCGGCGAACCCTGAAGCTGCACGCCCCAGCGGGCGCGCACCATGGGCCCGATCTGCGGTGTCGAGGCACCCGTGGGCACGGCGGCCAGGAACAGCGTCCAGGTGGGCGCCCCGGACAGCGCGAGCGCGGTCAGGGTGATCCCGGCCGCGGAGTGCACGAGCACGCCGGGCAGCAGTACGGCACGCTGCCCGAAGCGGTCGGCCAGCTTGCCGGTGTAGGGCGCGAAGAGCGCCATGGCGACACCGGTCGTCGCGGAGACCGCGCCCGCGGTGCCGTACGAGCCGGTGGTGTGCTGCACGAGCAGCACGATGGAGATCGTGAGCATCGCGAACGGCTGGCGCGCCGCGAAGCCGGGGAGCAGGAATGTCCAGGCCCCGCGGGTGCGCAGGAGCTGCCCGTAGCCGGGGCGTTCGGCCCGCTGGGTGCCGGGTTCGGCGACCGTGTCCTTCTGTGGCACGGTCCTTGCCTTTCTGCCGCCTGGTAGCGCGCGGTCCTCCTGGTGAGGGGTGCGCGCCGAGAGCCGTCCTCATGCGCCGGGAACCGAGTGATACCTACGGTCCGCGCCAGGAGAGGCCCTGGGCCAAGCAGGTCAGGCTGTGAAGCACAGTGCTGCAAGGGGACCGCGGCCGCTTTGCGGTCGCGCCGGCTCTACTTCAGGCAGAGTCGGTCGTACATGGTCTGTGCATCCATGCTAACGGGCTTCCGGGCCCGCGGTACCCAGCCAGCCGGCCAGCTTTCCGCCGAGGGCGACGGCCCGCAGGCGCGCCTCCGCGGCGTCCCGCACCGGGTCCGTGGCGACGACCAGGAGCTCGTCGCCCCGGCGGAGCACGGTGGTCGGGGCGGGCACGGAGGAGGTGCCGTCGCGGACGACGAGCGTGACGGCGGCGCCCTTGGGCAGCCGCAGTTCGCCGACCTCCACGCCGTGCATCCGCGAGCCGTCCGGGACGGAGACGGACAGCAGGTGCCCGCGCAGCCGCTCCAGGGGCGCCGATTCGATGCCGAGGTCTGCGGCGTCGGACGAGCTGCTCAGGCGCAGCTTCCTGGCGAGCCACGGCAGTGTGGGTCCCTGGATGAGCGTGTAGACGACGACCAGGACGAAGACGATGTTGAAGATCCGCTGGCTGCCGGCGATGCCGGTGACCATCGGGATGGTCGCCAGGATGATGGGCACGGCGCCGCGCAGCCCGGCCCACGACATGAGGGCCTTCTCCGCCCACGGTATGCGGAAGGGCACCAGGCTCACGACGACCGACAGGGGGCGCGCGACCATCGTGAGGACCAGGCCGATGAGGAGCGCGGGCACGATGTCGTCGGCCAGTTCGTGCGGGGTGACGAGCAGCCCGAGCAGGACGAACATGCCGATCTGTGCGATCCAGCCGAGTCCTTCGGCGAAGCCGCGGGTGGCCGGCCAGTGCGGCAGCTTGGCGTTGCCCATCACCATCGCGGCCAGGTAGACGGCGAGGAATCCGCTGCCGTGGGCCATGGCGCCCGCGGCGTACGCGGCGGTGGCGATGGCCAGGACGGCGATCGGGTAGAGGCCGGAGGCGGGCAGGGCCACGTGCCGCAGGCCGAAGGAGCCGAGCCAGCCGACCGCGAGCCCGATGGCGGCGCCGATCGCGAGCTCCAGGGCGATCTCGCCGACGAGGACGTACCAGTGCTCTATGGGTCCTGCGGCGGAGAACGCGACGACAAGGATGACGACAGGGGCGTCGTTGAAACCGGACTCCGCCTCCAGGACGCCGGTCACGCGTGCCGGAAGCGGCACCCTACGTAGAACGGAGAAGACGGCCGCCGCGTCCGTGGAGGAGACCACCGCGCCGATGATGAGTGCCTGTCGCCATTCGAGGCCCACCAGGTAGTGCGCTCCGGCGGCCGTCACCCCCACGCTGACCGCGACGCCCACGAGTGACAGGGCGGCGGCCGCTGGGAGCGCGGGTTTGATCTGCTTCCACTTCGTGCCCAGACCGCCTTCGGCGAGGATCACGACGAGTGCCGCGTAGCCGATGACCTGCGTCAGTTCGGCGTTGCTGAAGGAGACGTGGCCGATCCCGTCCTGGCCCATGACGACGCCGATGCCGAGGTAGAGCAGGAGGCTCGGCAGTCCGCTGCGCGAGGAGATGCGGACGGCGGCGACCGCCACGAGCAGCACGAGTGCGCCGACGAGCAGGAGCTGGTTGAGCTGGTGGACAGTCAGGGGCTGTTCCTTTCAGGAGGGGCACTTCGACACTTCGACAGGGGAAGTTACTTCGTTACCTTACCTAATCGTTAACGCTTTCTTGATGCCGGATTGGTCACGCCGCTCTACGTAGAACGCTGCTTCCCCACTCCGCGTCCGGAGCCGCACCGCACTGCTCGTAAGGTTGCTCTCGCCCTCCCGCCCGGTTAGCGAAGGACAGCAAGGACCGCGATGCCCTCCACTACGAATGCCTCTGCCGGCAGCCCGCCCGGTAAGAAGAAGGGGCGCCGCGCCCGACTGATCGTGATCGTCCTCGTGTTGGCCGTCCTCGCGGGCATCGGATTCGGCGCCTACTGGAGCGTCGACAGCGTCCGCGCGTCCATGCCGCAGTCGACGGGGTCCATCCAACTCGACGGGCTCGACGGGCCGGTGCAGGTCAAGCGGGACAGCTACGGGATCCCGCAGATCTACGCGTCCTCGGATCACGACCTGTTCATGGCGCAGGGCTACGTGCAGGCGCAGGACCGGTTCTACGAGATGGACGTGCGGCGCCATACGACCTCCGGTCGGCTCTCCGAGATGTTCGGCAAGGGCCAGGTCAAGACCGATGAGTTCCTGCGCACCATGGGCTGGCGCCGGGTGGCGCAGAAGGAGTACGACTCCAAGCTGTCGCCCGCGACCAAGAAGTACCTCCAGGCGTATTCCAAGGGGGTCAACTCCTACCTGGGCGGCAAGAGCGGCAAGGACATCTCCGCGGAGTACGTCGCGCTCGGCTTCGAGAACGACTACAAGCCGCAGAAGTGGGACCCGGTCGACTCGGTGGCCTGGCTCAAGGCGATGGCCTGGGACCTGCGCGGCAACATGCAGGAGGAGATCGACCGCTCGCTGATGACGAGCCGGCTCGGCCCGAAGCAGATCGCCGACCTGTACCCCGACTACCCGTACACGCGGCACAAGCCGATCGTCCAGGAGGGCGGGTACAACAGCGCCACGCAGTCGTTCGACGCGTCCTCCGGCGGCGGCACGAGCACGCAGTCGACCGGGGCGGCGGGCACCGGCCTGACGGGCGACACAGCGGCCCCCGGCGGCCTCCAGGGCCAGCTCGGCGGCCTCTCCAAGGTCCTGGACGAGATTCCCGACTCCGCGGGTCTCGGACCCAACGGCAACGGCATCGGCTCCAACTCGTGGGTGGTCTCGGGCGACCACACCATCACCGGCAAGCCGCTGCTCGCCAACGACCCGCACCTGGCTCCGCAACTGCCGTCCGTCTGGTACCAGATGGGCCTGCACTGCACGAGCGTCTCCAGTAAGTGCCAGTACGACGCGTCGGGTTACACCTTCGCCGGCATGCCGGGCGTGGTCATCGGCCACAACCAGAACATCTCCTGGGGCCTGACCAACTCGGGCGTCGACGTCAGCGATCTCTATCTGGAGAAGTTCAGCGGCGACGGCTACCTGGTCGACGACAGGACGGTGCCCTTCAAGACCCGCAAGGAGACCATCAAGGTCGCCGGCGGCGACTCGAAGACGATCACGGTGCGGGAGACCGACAACGGGCCACTGCTGTCCGACCGCAACTCCGAGCTCGTGAAGGTCGGCAAGAAGGCCGGCGTGGACGCGGCGGCCCCCGACCGCGGCGACGGCTACGGCATCGCGCTGCGCTGGACCGCGCTGCAGCCGGGCAACACCATGGACGCCGTCTTCGAGCTCGACAAGGCGTCGAACTGGTCCGAGTTCCGCAAGGCGTCCGCCGACTTCCAGGTGCCCTCGCAGAACCTCACCTACGCCGACACCGAGGGCAACATCGGCTACCAGCTGCCGGGCCGGATCCCGACCCGCGGCGAGGGCGACGGCTCGCTGCCGTCCCCCGGCTGGGACTCCAAGTACCGCTGGACCGGCTACATCAAGCAGAACGAGCTGCCCTACGAGTTCAACCCGAAGCGCGGCTACATCGTGACCGCCAACCAGGCCGTGGTCGACGACAGCTACCCGTACACGCTGACCAAGGACTGGGGATACGGCACCCGCAGCCAGCGCATCACCGACCTGATCGAGTCGAAGATCAAGGACGGCGGCAAGGTCTCCACCGACGACATGCGCACCATGCAGATGGACAACAGCAGTGAGATCGCCAAGCTGCTCGTGCCCTACCTGCAGAAGATCGACGTCAAGGACAAGGACGTCAGGGACGCGCAGCAGCTCCTGGAGAACTGGGACTACACGCAGAACCCGGACTCGGCCGCCGCGGCCTACTTCAACTCCGTGTGGCGCAACATCCTCAAGCTCGCCTTCGGCAACAAGCTGCCCAAGGAGCTGCGTGTCGAGGGTCAGTGCCTGAGCGTCGAGCCGGTCGACAAGACGGGCCCCGCCGACGAGGACCGCAAGGTCCGCGAGTGCGGCGAGCGGGACACGCACTCGGCGCAGCCGGACGGCGGTGACCGCTGGTTCGAGGTCGTCCGCAAGATCATCAAGGAGCCGAAGAACGACTGGTGGAAGACGTCGGGCAGCCGCACGGACGACCCCACTGGGAACCGTGACCAGCTGTTGGGGCGCGCCATGGAGGACGCCCGCTGGGACCTCACGGCCAAGCTCGGCAAGGACATCGACACCTGGAGCTGGGGCCGGCTGCACAAGCTGGAGCTGAAGAACCAGACCCTCGGCATCGAGGGCCCCGGCTGGCTGAAGTACGTGCTCAACCGCGGCCCCTGGAAGCTGGGCGGCGGAGAGGCGGCCGTGAACGCGACCGGCTGGAACGCCGCGGGCGGCTACGGAGTCGACTGGGTGCCGTCCATGCGGATGGTGGTCAACATGGCGGACCTCGACAAGTCCAAGTGGATCAACCTGACGGGCGCCTCGGGGCACACCTTCAGCGACCACTACACGGACCAGACCGAGAAGTGGATCAAGGGCGACCTGCTCCCGTGGCACTTCTCCGAGAAGGCCGTCGGTGACAGCACCGAGGACTCGCTGGTCCTCAAGCCGTAGCCGTACCTATGCCGAAGGGGCCTCCACGCGTGCGTGGCGGCCCCTTCGGCATAGGGCAGAAGCGCATGGGTTCAGAAGCGCCGCACGCCCGAGGGCGTCACCACCGCGTCCACGGCCTTGTCGTGCGCCTCCTGGGGGAGGTGCGCGACGACCTCGCTGTCGTGGAGCAGTACGACCAGCGCGGGCCGCACACCGGCCGCCTGAAGGCGCGCGAGCACCCGGTCGTACGAGCCGCCGCCGCGTCCGAGTCGCATTCCGCGCGCGTCCACGGCGAGCCCCGGCAGCAGCACCGCGTCCGCCTCCAGGACGGCGGCGGGGCCGAGCCGCTCGCCGCCGGGCTCCAACAGGGCCATCTTTCCCGGGTGTCGCACGGTGGCGAGCGAAGCCGCCCCGTCGTACGCGCCCCAGTCCAGGTCGTTGTCGGGCAGCAGGGCCGGCAGCAGTACGCGCGTCCCGCGCGCGCGAAGGGCGTCGAGGAGGGCGCCCGTTCCCGGCTCGCCGCCCACGGAGACATACGCCGCCACCGTGCGGGCGTTCGCCAACTCGTCGAGTTCGAGAGCCCGCCGGGCCACGGCCCGCTCCGTCTCCCGTATGTCATCCTCCGTCAACGCGTTCCTCACCCGGAGGAACTCCCTGCGCAATGAACGCTTGTCAGGGTGGACGCCGCGCGGGTCATCTGCGGACTCACTGATGTGCGGACTCATGGCCGGGTCACAAACCTCTCCTATTCGACGCATATATGTGCCTACAAAGCGGACCCACAGATTCCGCCCATAGCAGCCGGATATGGTGACCCGCATGACTGACGCGCACACCAGGATCACCAAGGCTGTCATCCCCGCCGCGGGCCTCGGCACCCGGTTCCTGCCCGCCACGAAGGCGACTCCCAAGGAGATGCTCCCGGTCGTCGACAAGCCCGCGATCCAGTACGTGGTCGAAGAGGCCGCGTCCGCGGGACTCGGCGACGTACTGATGATCACAGGTCGCAACAAGCGCCCGCTGGAGGACCACTTCGACCGCAACCACGAGCTGGAGGCGGCCCTTCAGAAGAAGGGCGACGCGAACCGCCTGGCCAAGGTCCAGGAGTCCAACGACCTCGCCACCATCCACTACGTGCGCCAGGGCGACCCCAGAGGCCTCGGCCACGCGGTCCTGTGCGCCGCCCCCCACGTGGGCGACGAGCCGTTCGCGGTGCTGCTCGGCGACGACCTGATCGACCCCCGCGACCCGCTGCTCCAGAAGATGGTGGAGGTCCAGGAGGAGCACGGCGGCAGCGTCATCGCGCTCATGGAGGTGGAGCCCTCCCAGATCCACCTCTACGGATGCGCCGCGGTCCAGGCCACGGCGGACGGCGACGTCGTGCAGGTCACCGACCTGGTGGAGAAGCCGGACCCGGCCGACGCCCCCTCCAACTACGCGATCATCGGCCGCTACGTACTCGACCCCGCCGTCTTCGGCATACTGCGCAAGACCGAGCCCGGCCGCGGCGGCGAGATCCAGCTCACCGACGCGCTCCAGCAGCTCGCCGCCGACGAGAAGATCGGCGGCCCCGTGCACGGCGTCGTCTTCAAGGGCCGCCGCTACGACACCGGCGACCGCGGCGACTACCTCAAGGCGATCGTCCGCCTCGCGTGCGAACGTGAGGACCTGGGCCCGGAGTTCCGCTCCTGGCTGCGCGGCTACGTCGCCGAGGAGATCTGACACCCCGCTCTCCGGCGGACCTGCGCCCCGGTACGGCACACCGCCTCCGGGGCGTCATCTGTTGCCCGTGGTAGTAACACCTGAGGCCACCGGAGAATCAGCAACACCGGCACGAGGAGCAGGGGAGCAGCAGTGAACAGTTTCAGTGCGACGACGGAGCGGGCCCAGATCTGGTCGGTGGACGAGCATCTGGAGGACATCCTCGCCGCCGTCGACGCGCTCGACCCCATCGAGCTCCAACTCCTCGACGCGCAGGGCTGTGTGCTCGTCGAAGAGGTGACGGTCCCGCTGTCGCTGCCGCCGTTCGACAACAGCTCGATGGACGGGTACGCGGTGCGTGTCGCGGACATCGCGGGTGCGAGCGAGGAGTTCCCCGCCGTGCTCACGGTGATCGGTGACGTCGCCGCGGGCCAGGCCGAACAGCCCACCGTCGGCCCCGGCGAGGCCGCCCGCATCATGACGGGCGCCCCGCTGCCGCCCGGCGCCGAGGCCGTCGTCCCCGTGGAGTGGACCGACGGAGGGCTCGGCGCGGGCCCCGTCACCACGATGGCCGCCCACAGCGCGGCCCCTGAGGGCGCCTCAGGCGAGGTCCGCGTACACCGCCCCGCCGAGGCACGCGCGCACGTACGCGCGCAGGGCAGCGACGTGCAGGCGGGCGACCGGGCGCTCACCGTCGGCACCGTCCTCGGCGCGCCGCAGATCGCGCTGCTCGCCGCCATCGGCCGCGGTTCCGTACGCGTGCGTCCGCGCCCGCGCGTGGTCGTCGTCTCCACCGGCACCGAACTCGTCCAGCCCGGCGAACAGTTGGCGCCGGGCCAGATCTACGACTCCAACAGCTTCGCCCTCACCGCCGCCGCCCGCGACGCCGGAGCCATCGCCTACCGGGTCGGCGCGGTCGCCGATGACGCGGAGACGCTGCGCTCCACCATCGAGGACCAGCTGATCCGCGCCGACCTCATCGTGACGACGGGCGGCGTCAGCGTCGGCGCGTACGACGTGGTCAAGGAGGCCCTGAGCGGCATCGGCGACCCGGACGACGAGGAGGGCATCGGGGCCGGCAGCGGCGTCGAGTTCCGCAAGCTCGCCATGCAGCCCGGCAAGCCGCAGGGCTTCGGCTCCATCGGCCCCGACCACACCCCGCTGCTCGCACTGCCGGGCAACCCCGTGTCGTCGTACGTCTCCTTCGAACTGTTCGTACGCCCCGCGATCCGCGCCCTGATGGGCCTGCCCGAGGCCGCCGTGCACCGCCCGAAGGCCCGCGCGACCCTGACCGCCGACAAGGCGCTGACCTCGCCCTCCGGCCGCCGCCAGTTCCTGCGCGGCGTGTACGACGCCGAGGCGGGCGAGGTCGCCCCCGTCGGCGGCGCGGGCTCGCACCTCATCGCGGCGCTCGCGCAGGCGGACTCGCTGATCGTGGTGCCCGAGGACATGACGTCGGTGGAGCCGGGCGCCGAGGTGGACGTGGTCCTGCTGGGCTGAGAGCCGGGCTGAGAGGGCCGACTGTCGGAGGCTCGCGATAGCGTGTCGCGCACTAATCGTCCGGCGCGCCGCACCGCGCACGGCTCGGATCGGGAGCGCCACAGCACCATGAGCACTTCGAAGCAACAGCAGGACCAGACCGACCGGCTCACGCACGTCGACGAGGCGGGCGCCGCCCGCATGGTCGACGTGTCGCAGAAGGACGTCACCGCGCGCACCGCCCGCGCCAGCGGCCGCGTCCTCGTCTCGCCACGCGTGGTGGAGCTGCTGCGCGGCGAGGGCGTGCCCAAGGGGGACGCGCTCGCCACGGCACGCATCGCGGGAATCATGGGCGCCAAGCGCACGCCCGACCTGATCCCGCTCTGCCACCCGCTGGCCGTGTCCGGGGTGAAGCTCGACCTGTCCGTGGCGGACGACGCCGTGGAGATCCTCGCCACCGTGAAGACCACGGACCGCACGGGCGTCGAGATGGAGGCGCTCACGGCGGTCTCGGTCGCCGCGCTCACCGTCGTCGACATGGTCAAGGCGGTCGACAAGGGGGCCGTCATCTCGGACGTACGGGTCGAGGAGAAGACCGGGGGCAAGTCCGGGGTGTGGAACCGGGAGGCGCGGTCATGACCGACAGCTACCGCGCCCTGGTCGTCACGGCCTCCAACCGGGCCGCCGCGGGGATCTACGAGGACAAGGGCGGCCCCCTGATCGCCGAGGGCCTCAGAAAGCTGGGCTTCGCCGTCGAGGGCCCCCAGGTGGTACCGGACGGCGATCCCGTGGAGGCCGCCCTGCGGGCCGCCGTCGAGGCGGCGTACGACGTCGTGATCACCACCGGCGGCACCGGCATCTCGCCCACCGACCGCACCCCCGAGGCGACGTCCCGCGTCCTCGACCGCGAGGTGCCGGGCATCCCGGAGGCGATCCGCGCGTACGGCCGGGAGAAGGTGCCCACAGCGGCGCTCTCGCGTGGCCTCGCGGGGGTCGCCGGGCGCACACTGATCGTGAACCTGCCGGGTTCCAGCGGGGGCGTGAAGGACGGGCTCGCCGTCCTCGGGCCGCTGCTGACCCACGCCGTCGACCAGATCCGCGGCGGCGACCATCCGCGAAGCGATTCCGGGCCCGACGGAAGCGGGTCCAGACCCGACGCCCAGGCACCCGGGGGTGCGCACTGAACAGCCCGTCGTGGCCCGTCGTGCTGGTGGAGGGCGATGTCGTCCTCCGCCCCATAAGGCTGCGCGACCAGCGTGCCTGGCGCGAAGTGAACCGGCGCAACCGCGACTGGCTGCGCCCCTGGGAGGCGACCATCCCGCCGCCCACGCCGAGCGGCCCGATCACCCATCGCCCGACATACCGTCAAATGGTGCGCCACCTGCGCTCGGAGGCGAACGCGGGCCGGATGCTGCCCTTCGTCGTCGAGTACCAGGGCCGCCTCGTCGGGCAGTTGACCGTCGCCGGGATCACCTGGGGGTCGATGTGCTCGGGTCACGTCGGGTACTGGGTGGACCAGTCGGTGGCGGGCCGGGGCGTGATGCCGACGGCCGTCGCGCTCGCGGCCGACCACTGCTTCCGCACCGTGGGGCTGCACCGCATCGAGGTCTGTATTCGGCCGGAGAACGGGCCGAGCCGCAGGGTCGTGGAGAAACTCGGATTCCGCGAGGAGGGACTTCGTCCACGATATCTTCACATCGACGGGGCCTGGCGAGACCACCTCGTCTTCGCGCTCACCGCCGAAGAGGTCCCGGAGGGACTCCTGAGGCGTCGCCGTCGCGAGCGACGCGGCAATGCCGCAGGTCCGAGTGCCCCCAATACGGTCGATCCGGGCACGACCTCGAAATGAAATAAATGTTCGAAATTGATCGATGAGGAACCGTCAGGGGCCATTGAATTCCCCCGAAGGTCGGCCCATTGATCACATCCATCGCAAAAAAGCTCGGATTATCAGCCAGATCGTGCGACACACCGGCTCAATTGGCGGATGCCCCCGCGTAAACCCCTCTACGGTGTGTCCGTGAGCAGCAGCGGCCTCATCTACGCAGTCATCGTCGGGGCCTGGGCCGCCTACTTGGTGCCGATGTGGCTCCGTAGGCAGGACGAGTTGAACGAAGCTCGTCCGACGGAACGCTTCAGCACCGCCATCCGGCTTCTCTCCGGTCGGGCGGGCATGGAGCGCCGGTACGCCAAGGACCTGCAGGCGCGCTCGCCCGAGGAGGACGAGCGGCGCGGCGACCCGGTCGACCCGGACGCGCCCACCGATCCGGTGGACGTCCGGGACTTCGGCATGTCCCCGTCCGGGGAGCGGCGCGCCCCGCACCCGGGGCGCGAACGCCGCGACAGCCGTGAACATCACGATTCCGCCCGGGAGTTCGCGGAACCCGCCCGTGAGCCCGAGCCGAAGCCCGAGCCCACGGCACCCGCCAAGTCCCGCACCGCCCGCGCCGCTTCCGCCTCCGCCGCGGCCGAAGCGCAGGCCGCGCGCGCCCGGCGCACCAAGGTGCTCGCGCGCCGCCGCCGCACGACCGTGCTGCTCTTCGCCGCCTTCAGCATCGGCGCCGTCGTCGCCGCTGTCGGCGGCGTCGCGTTCCTGTGGGCGCCCGCGGCCCCCGCCCTGCTCCTCAGCGCGTACATCGTCTACCTGCGCACCCAGGAACGACGCCGCTTCGCCTACGTCATGGACCGCCGCAGCGCCGAGGTCGCCGCGCAGCGGCTGCGGGAGCGCCAGCCGCGCAGGCGGCAGCAGGCCGCGGCCCGCGCCGCGGCCGAGGACCAGGAGGAAGGACCAGCGGTGGACGAGACCGCCACCGACCCCGGCCTCGAAGCCCTCGCCGCCGACCGGCGCGCCCTCGTCGAGCAGACCGATCATCAGGAGTGGGTCGACCAGCAGCGCGACCGGCAGCGCCACCCGGGCGCGGGCGACAGCTGGGACCCGGTCCCCGTGCCGCTGCCCACCTACGTCACCGCCCCCGTCGCCCCGCGCGCCGGCGGCGGCATCGACTACAACGCACCCGAGACATGGAGCTCCGCCCGCTCCTCCGCCGCCGAACAGGCCGCGCAGCGGCAGCCGCAGCCGCAGGAGGAGCACGCCCCGGAGTCCGCCGAGCCGGTGGCCGACGACGGTCGCAGCGACGCCCGCCGCGCCGCCTCCGCCCGCCGCTCCCGCGAGCGCGGCCGCACTCCGCTCTTCGACCAGTTCGACGACGGCGCCGACGGCCGGCCGCGCGCCGCCAACGAGTGAGCCGGACCACTTCGGGGTCCGCCCTGCTGACCAGCCAGGGAACGGATTTCCAAGCACCCGGATCGGGGTGCTAGAGTTTCACTCGTTGCAAGGGCGTGTGGCGCAGTCCGGTAGCGCACCTCGTTCGCATCGAGGGGGCCAGGGGTTCGAATCCCCTCACGTCCACTGCAATGAAAGCCCCCGACGGGAAACCGTCGGGGGCTTTCGCGTGCCCGCGCCTCCCCGTGTGTCCGCGCGGCGCGCCTACAGGGACTTCGCGAAGCACCGGCTCAACTCGTCGAACCGGTAGTGGCCGAACCGGGCGCACGGCTCGTAGCCGCTCGACGTGTACAGGGCTATCGCCTCCGGCTGCTTGAGGCCCGTCTCCAGAACCATGCGGGTGCGCCCCGCCGCCCGGGCGTCCTCCTCGAGCGCCCCGAGGATCCGCCGGGCCAGGCCCAGGCCGCGCGCCTCCGGAGTGACGTACATGCGCTTCAGCTCGGCGTCGCCGTCCGCGTACCCCTCGTCGTTCGCCTCCTGGCCACGCCAGCCGCCGGTCGCCAGCGGTGTGCCCGAGGCGTCGTACGCGAGCAGGTAGAGGCCGCGCGGCGGCTCGAACATCGTCGGGTCCAGCGGCGTGACATCGCCCTCGTCGCCGTAGCGCTCCGCGTACTCGAGCTGGACGCGGTCGTTCAGCGCGATCGCGTCGCGGTGGCCGAAGGAGGTGGGGCGCAGGGCGGGGGCCCCGACCCCGGGAAGCTGAATACTCATGCGACACATCGTAACTCTATGCGGGTGCTTGCGGTGGGGCCGTCCAGTCTGCCGGTATCGTGCCGGGGTGCTGACTGTGACCTCTGTGAATGTGAACGGGCTCCGGGCCGCCGCCAAGAAGGGCTTCGTGGAGTGGCTCGCCGAGACCTCCGCCGACGCCGTCTGCCTCCAGGAGGTGCGCGCCGAGCCGCACCAGCTGCCCGAGAGCGTGCGCGAGCCCGAGGGCTGGCACGTCGTGCACGCGCCGGCCGCCGCCAAGGGCCGGGCCGGTGTCTCCCTCTATACGCGGCGCGAGCCCGAGCGGGTGCAGGTCGGCTTCGGCTCCGCCGAGTTCGCGGACAGCGGCCGCTACGTCGAGGTGGACCTGCCGGGCGTCACCGTCGCCAGCCTCTACCTGCCCTCCGGCGAGGTGGGCACGGAGCGCCAGGACGAGAAGATCCGGTTCATGGGGGAGTTCCTGCCCTACCTGAAGTCCCTGCGCGAGCGGGCCGCCGCCGACGGCCGCGAGGTCGTGGTCTGCGGCGACTGGAACATCGCCCACCAGGAGGCCGACCTCAAGAACTGGAAGGGCAACAAGAAGAACTCCGGCTTTCTGCCGGAGGAGCGCGAGTGGCTGTCGTCCGTCTTCGAGCCTTCGGACGGCGGGTACGTCGACGTGGTGCGGGTCCTGCATCCGGATGTCGAGGGGCCGTACTCGTGGTGGTCGTACCGGGGGCGGGCCTTCGACAACGATTCAGGTTGGCGCATCGACTATCACGTGACGACGCCGGGGCTCGCCGGGCGCGCGGTGAAGGGCTTCGTCGAGCGGGCCGCGACGCACGACGAGCGGTGGTCGGACCACGCGCCCGTCACCGTCGTGTACGCGTAGTCGTCGGCGCCGGCGAGTCGACATGACTGGGCCCCGTCCGCATCTTCGGACGGGGCCCAGTCACATGTGTTCAGGTGGCGTCACTGCTGGAAGCGGTCCTTCGCCTTCTGGGCCGCGTCCCGCGCCTTGTCCTTGGCCTGGTCCGTGCCTTCCTTGGCGCGGTCCTGGCCTTCCTGTGCGCGGTCCTGGCCTTCCTGGGACTTGCCCTCGGAGCCGCCCATGGCGTCCTTGGCCTTGTCCTGCAGCTGCTCGGCCTTGTCCTTGAACTGGTCAGAGATACCCATTTGATGCACTCCATGAAGGATGGGGGGTGGGCCTCGATCAGACTTACACGGCGCCCCGTATGTCGCATTTCGATCAATGACGGACAGTGTTCGGGGTGCGTCGCCAAGGGCCGCGCGGACCGGGAAGTCGCAGTTCAGCGGCTCCGTGCGGCCTCGTCGGCGGCTCCGCCCGCCCCCACGAGGCCCTTGGACACGCTGCCGAGGCGGCCCTCGAAGCCCCGCATCCGCCGCTGCCCCACGATCCCGATCGCGGCGGGCAGGTATCCGCGTATCCCCTGCATGCCGCGCAGCCACCACTGCGCGTACACGTGGGTCGAGCGCCGCTCGATGCCCGCCACGAGGCGGTCGACCGCCGGGCCCAGCGGGTACGTCTTGTTCGAAGGCCACGGCAGCTGCTGGCGCAGTTCGCGCATCACGTCGTCCTGGTCGGCGCCGCGCACCATGTCGGTGTCCGTCCACGACAGATAGCCGACGGCGACGCGTACGCCCTTGTGGCCGACCTCGGCGCGCAGGCTGTGCGCGTACGCCTCCACGCCCGACTTCGACGCGCAGTACGCGGTCATCATCGGGGCGGGGGTGATCGCGGCGAGCGAGGCGATCTGGAGCAGGTAGCCGCGGGACTCCGTCAGTACGGGGAGGAAGGCGCGGGCCGTGACGGCGGAGCCGATGAGGTTGACCTCGATGACGCGCCGCCACGCGACCGGGTCGGATTCGGCGAAGGGTCCGCCGGTCGCGACGCCCGCGTTGGCGATGACGATGTCGACCTTCCCGAAGCGGTCCTTGACCTCCTGCGCGACCTGCGCCATCGCCACGTGGTCCGTGACGTCCGCGTGCCACCAGTCGGCGTCGGAGTGCAGCCGCGCGGCGACCTGCTTCAACTCGTCCGGCTCCAGGCCGACCAGCGCGATCTTCGCGCCGCGCGCCGACAGCTTGCGGGCGAGCAGTTCGCCCACGCCCCGCGCGGCTCCCGTGACGACCGCGACCTGACCTTCGAGACTGACCTTGCTCATGCGGCATCCGCCCCCTTCTGCGACTGCGACTGTGGCTGTGACTGCGGGTGTATGTACGACTGGGACAGTTCGCGGATCTTCGCCGTGATGGCTTCGGGGGCCTCGACGGGCGTCATGTGGCCGAGCCCAGCCAGCTCGGTCAGGCCCGCGCAGTTGGGCAGCGCGGCGGCGATCCGGCGGGCGTGTGCGACCGGGGTGAGCCGGTCGGCGGTCCCCGCGACGACGGCGACCGGCATCGTCAATTCGCCGACACCGGCGTCGAGTTGGAGCTCTTCCAGTACGTGCGACCAGCCGTACCGCACCTCGCGCGGGCAGGCGTGCACGATCCGCGCGCAGGCCTCGACCTTGTCGGGGGCCGAACCCGGGCCCATCGTCGCGTACTTGAGGACCCGCTTTCCGACCGGTGTGACGGGTCCGAGCGGTGCCTTCGAGCCGAGGATCGCGCGGGTGACCCGGGTGCGCAGACTGCCCGCCCGCATCAGCGGCACCACGGTCGCCTCGGCGACGAGCGCCGAACTCCCGGTGCTGCACAGCAGGACGGCGGCCGCGTGTTCCTGGAACTTCGGGCGCCCGGCGGCGGCCATCATCGTCATGCCGCCCATGGAGTGCCCGGCGAGCACCGCCTGTTCGCCCGGTTCCAGCGTCGCGCCGAGCACGGCCTCCAGGTCGTCAGCCAACATGTCGGTGGTGTACGGGAGTTGGGCGGCGGCCGGGCTGCGGCCGTGGCCCCGCTGGTCGTACACGATTACCCGGTGGTCGGTGGCGAGGGCCCGCGTCTGCGCGGCCCAGAACGCCGTCGAGCAGGTCCAGCCGTGCGAGAGCACCACGGCGGGGGCGCCCGTGTCCTCGGAGGGGCCGTGCACCTCGACGTGCAGCCGCGCCCCGTCCGCGGAGGTGACGGTCAGCTCGCGGGCGGCGACGGGCGGCGCGTACGGCCCCGTCGTCACATGGCGCATCAGACGGCTCATGCGGCGTTCACCTCAGCCTTCTTCTTGGTACGCGGCGTGGGCGCGGCCGGCTCCGCGGGCGCGCGCACCACCTCGTACTCGCCTACGTCGACATGCCGGGTGGCGTGCCGGAACTCGGTGGTCGTGCCCGGCCACACCGTCGTGTTGACCCCGTTCTCGTCGAGGTACCAGCTGTCGCAGCCGCCGGTGTTCCACACGGTGCGCTTCATGCGGTCCTGCACGCGGTTGTTCCAGCCGGTGACGGCGGTCTCGCGCGGGTTCAGGGCGACCCGGCCGCCGAGGACGTGCAACTGCCGCATGTAGTCGGCCAGGTAGTTCAGCTGGGCCTCGATCATCAGGATCATCGAGGAGTTCCCGAGGCCGGTGTTCGGCCCGATGACGGTCATGAAGTTCGGGAACCCGGCGGCCGTGGCGCCGCGCAGCGCCTTCATGCCGTTCTTCCACGACTGCATGAGCGTGTCGCCGTCGGCGCCGATCACCCGGTCCGCGATCGGCATGTCGGTGACGTGGAAGCCGGTGCCGAAGACGATCGCGTCGACCTCGGCCTCACTGCCGTCCGAGGCGACGAGGGTGTTGCCGCGGATCTCGCTCAGTCCTGAGGCGACGACGTCGACGTTGGGCTGTGCGAGCGCCGGATAGTACGTGTTGGACAGCAGGATCCGCTTGCAGCCGATGCGGTAGTCCGGTGTGAGCTTCGCGCGCAGCGCCGGGTCCTTGACCGCCCGGTACATGTTCCGCTTGGCGAGCTGCTCGACCATGCCCAGTTCGCCCGGGTGCTTGGTGAACGCCTGGACCTGCAACTCCCGGATGCCCCACAGGAGTCCGCGCCGTGCCTGGGTGGTGAAGGGCAGCTGCCGGTGCAGCCAGCGCTCGGCCTTCGAGATGGCCCGGTCGGCGCGCGGCATCACCCACGGCGGCGTGCGCTGGAAGAGGGTGAGGTGTCCGACCTCCTTCTGGATGGCCGGCACGATCTGGATGGCCGACGCGCCCGTCCCGATCATGGCGACGCGCTTGCCCCGGAGGTCGTACTCGTGGTCCCACCGCGCGGAGTGGAAGACCTTGCCGGGGAAGGTGTCGATCCCGGCGATGTCGGGCGTCTTCGGGTCGGACAGCGGTCCTGTGGCGGAGACGACGACGTCGGCGGTGAGTGTCCCCTTCGCCGTGTCGATCTCCCACCACAGCTTGTCGTTGTCCCAACGCATCTGCCGCACCTCGGAGTTGAGGCGGATGTGCGGCCGCAGCCGGAAGGTGTCGGCGACGTGCTCCAGGTACTCCCAGATGTGCTCCTGCCCGGAGAACGTCCGCGGCCAGTCCGGGTTGGGCGCGAACGAGAAGGAGTACAGGTGGGACGGCACGTCGCACGCGCATCCTGGGTAGCTGTTGTCGCGCCAGGTCCCGCCGACCGCGCCGGCCCGCTCCAGGACCACGAAGTCGGTGATCCCCTCGCGCCGCAGCCTGACCGCCGCGCCGAGGCCGCCGAAGCCGGATCCGATCACCGCCACTCGTACGTGCTCGTGCTCCTGCTCGGTCATCCGGGCGCCTCCCTTGCCGCGCGACTCTGCCAGTGAACACTGGCGTAATCTGGAGAGTAGAGGCTCCGCGTACTCGTGGGTAGGGGTCGGACCAAGGAAAGTTACCGGCAGTACGACATAAGGTTTCCGGCGTGGCACAGGATGAGGCGGGACACGGAAAGCGGCGCGAGTACCGCATGGCGGAGCTGGCGAAGGCGGCCGGCGTCACGGTCCGCACCGTGCGCTTCTACCGCGAACGCGGGCTCATCAAGCCGCCCCGCCGCGAGGGCCGCATCGCCTGGTACGACGAGACGCACCTGGACCGCCTGCGCACCATCGCCTCGCTGCTGGACCGCGGCCACACCCTCAACGGGATCAGTGAGCTCTCCGAGGCCTTCGACCGCGGCCGTGACGTCGGTGAACTCCTCGGCGTGCAGCCCACGGAGGAGGTCCCCGTCCGCCTCTCCGCCGCCGAACTCGCCGACTACTTCGCGGACGACGTCACGCCCGAGAACCTCCAAGCCGCCCTCGATCTCGGCTACTTGGGCATCGACGGCGAGGAGATCGTGCACGTCAGCCGCCGTCTGCTCGACATCTCGGCGGCCCTGGTCCGCGAGGGCATCCCGCTGGCCGACGTACTGGCGGCGGCCAGGCGGGTGCGCGACCACGCCGACGCCCTGGCCGCGCTCTTCACCGACCTCGTCGCCGCCCACGCCTCCGACAAGGACATCGACCGACTGCGCCCGCTCGCGAAGGGTGTGGTGGAGGCGGAGCTGTCGCTGGCGATCGACCGGAGACTGGAGTCGCCGGACGGGTCACCTGGGTAGCCACCAACGAGCCTTGTAGATCCCGCCGTTGACGTACGTGAACGTCCCGCCGGGCCGGTGCAGGCTCACGGTCGTCGTCCACCAGGTCTCCCCGAGCCCGGCCTCCGGCACGGTGGTGACCACCCGCCCGGTCCGCGGATCGTCCCCCACGCACTTCACGGACTTCCGGGCGATCTCCGAGGCCCCCGCGAAGTCCCGCACGAAGCTCCGGCCCGCGATGTCGTACTGGAACACCGACGCGGTCGTCGTCACCCACATCCGCCCCGGCGACCCCGCCACGGGGAACAGGTCGTGCCCACCGGCGGACTTCCCCGGAGTGGCGACGGGCAGGGCCACGCCGAACTGCCGCACCAGCGAGGGCCGTACGCGCGACCCCTCCACCCGGTAGGCCACCAGCTCGTCGGAGCCCATGGCCCACAGCACCTCGCGCGTGGAGTCCCAGTGCAGCCCGTGCGCCCCCTTCAGCGCGGCCTCCGTGTACCGCGTGGAGTGCGGCCCGAGAGAAGCCGCGTACAAGCGCACCCGTGCCCCTGTGCTGCACGCGACGGCGACGTTCCCGTCGGGAAGGAGCTCGGCGGTGTGCGGGTTGAGCAGATCGTCCCCGGGCCCGAGCGCCCCGGCCCAGTAGCGCCGCCCGCTCGGCCACTCCACCACGCCCGCGAACCCGAACGAGGCCGTGGTCAGCACGTACGTACGCCCGCGATACCGGCGCACCTTCGCCTCGTTCGGATACACCCAGCTGATGTCGGGCTCGGCGTCCCGGTACCGGGCGTCGCCCACGGGCGAGAACGCCCACCGCACGACACCGGGATCCACCGCCGGGTCCCACACCCGCACCCGCGAGTCCATCACCAGCAGCCGCTTGCTCGCCTGCTCGGTGATGAGGACGGGTGGCAGCCCGGAGGGTGCGGCCGCCGCCCTCCCCGCACCGCCGAGCGTGAGCCCCGCCCCGATTCCCGCGGCGCCGAGCAGTACCTCTCTTCGTGAACGGTGCGACATGAAACCCCCTGGCAGACAGGTAGTTGAGCGCGACATCGCCATGTGTGCGCCCAGAATCTGTCATGCCAGGGGTGGAGCGGGTAAGTCCCGCGCCGGACATTGGTCCGGCGGAGCACCCGGTTACCGCGGTGGCAGTGTCGGCCGCCTCCGGTCCGGGACGTCCGAGTAGTCCGGCGGATTCGTCGCGCCCTGTTCCGCCAGCAGGTTCAGCGCCAGCTCCACGGCGTCGTCGAGCTGGGCGTGGCGGCCCTCCGCCCAGTCGAGGGGGGTGCGCAGGGCCTCGATGTCCGGTTCCACGCCCCGGTTCTCGATGGACCAGCCGTACTGGGGGAACCAGGCCGCGTTCATCGGCACCGTGATCACCGTGCCGTCGCCGAGCTTGTGCCGTCCTGTCATGCCGACGACGCCGCCCCAGGTGCGCTGGCCGACGACCGGGCCGAGCGCGAGCAGCTTGAACGCGGCCGCGATCATGTCGCCGTCCGAGGAGGTCGCCTCGTCGGCGAGGGCGACGACCGGGCCGCGCGGGGCGTTCGAGGCGTACGAGACGGCCTGGGCGTTGCGGGTCAGGTCCCAGCCGATGATCTTCCGGGTGAGCTTCTCGACGACGAGCTCGCTGATGTGGCCGCCCGCGTTGCCCCGTACGTCGACGATGAGCGCGGGCCGGGAGACCTCCATGCGCAGGTCCCGGTTGAACTGGGCCCAGCCGGAGCCGCCCATGTCGGGGATGTGCAGGTAGCCGCACTTCCCTCCGCTCAACTCGCGTACGACCGCGCGGCGTTTGGCCACCCAGTCCTGGTACCGCAGGGGCCGTTCGTCGACGAGGGGGACGACCGCGACGCGGCGGGGGCGGCCGCCGCCCTCAGCCGGTGTGAAGGTGAGCTCCACCGTCGTGCCGCCCGCGCCCGCGAGCAGCGGGTAGGGGCCCGTGACCGGGTCGACCGGACGGCCGTCGATGTGGGTGAGGACGGCGCCGTCGCGGATGCCGGTGCCGGCGAGCGGGGAGCGGGCCTTGGAGTCGGACGAGTCGCCGGGCAGGATCCGCTGGAGCGTCCAACTGCCGTCCCGGCAGACGAAGTTGGCGCCGAGCAGGCCCTGTGCGCGCTGGTAGTGCGGCGGGCCCTCGTTGCGGCGGGCGGCGGCCACGTAGGCGTGTGAGGTGCCGAGTTCGCCGAGGACCTCGCGCAGGAGGTCCGCGAACTCGTCGGGCGACGCGACGCGTTCGACCAGCGGACGGTACTGGTCGAGCACCGCGTCCCAGTCGATGCCGCACATCTTCGGCTCCCAGAAGAACGCGCGGATGATCCGGCCCGCCTCGTCGTACGCCTGCCGCCACTCGGCGCCCGGGTCGGCCTCGTGGAGGATGCGGCGCAGGTCGATCCAGACCGTCGTGTCGTTGTCGCCCGCCTCGGTGGACGGCACCGCCTCCAGTTCGCCCTCGTCGACGACGACGAGCCGGGAGCCGTCGCCGCTGACCGCGAACCAGTCCATGTGGGCGACGAGTTGGGACTTCTTGCCTTTGACCAGGTCGAAGTGTTCGAGGGTGGGCTGGGCCGAGGGGTCGGCCGGGTTGGCGAAGGTCTCGCCGAGCGCGCCGGAGATCGGCCAGCGCAGCCACACCAGACCGCCGCCGGCCACCGCGTGCAGCGAGGAGTACTTGGACGCCGAGACGGGGAACGGCACGACGCGGTTGGCGAGCCCCTCGATCTCCACGGTCGGCGTGCCGTCGCCGCCCGCGTCCTCGACCGGGTCGAGGCCGCCCGCCGCCGTCCGCCCGTCGGGGGAGAGCGCGAACGGGGACGACGTCGCGGAGGACAGCGGTACGAGGTAGGGGCGGCAGCCCAGTGGGAACGACAGGTCGCCGGTGTGCACGTCGTAGACGGGGTCGAAGCCGCGCCAGGAGAGGAAGGCGAGATAGCGGCCGTCCCGCGTGAACACTGGGTTCTCGTCCTCGAAGCGGCCGTTGGTGACGTCGACGATCGTCGTCGCCTCGCCCTTCGCCGGGCCGACCGCGCCGATCGCGGTGGATCCGCCGCCCCGGTTGATCCGGGCCATCTTGATCTGCCGCAGCGAGCGGCCGATGCCGGGGTGCGACCAGGTCAGCCAGGAGCCGTCGGGGGAGAAGGCGAGGTCGCGGACGGGGCCGTTCGTGGAGCGGATCAGCTCCGTGACGGCCGGTTCCTCCAGCGGTGCCTCGCCGCCCTCCTCGCCGACGTCGATGAGCAGCAGCCGCCCGTCGTTCGAGGCGATCGCGAGCCGCTCCCCGTCCGGGGCCGAGACCAGCTCCTGTACGCGGCCCAGCTTGCCGGAGGCGAACCGGCGCGGTGCCCGGTCGCCGCTGGCCCGCGGCAGGTAGGCGATCTCGACGGCGTCCTCGCCGTCGGCGTCGGTGACGTAGGCGACCTGTCCGCCGGAGCCCAGCATCTCGGGAAGGCGTACGCGCACGCCCGGGGTGTCGGCGATGGTGCGGGCGGGGCCGTCGCGGTGCGTGAGCCAGTAGAGGCTGCCGCGGACGACGACGGCGCTGGCCCGGCCCGTCTCGTCGACGGAGAGCGAGTCGACGTGGAGGGCGGCGGGGACCTGGTAGCTGCGGCGCCCCGCGCGGGGGCCGCCGAGCCGGACCCGCAGCTTGCGCGGCACCGAGTCGGGATCCAGGTCGTCGAGGATCCACAGGTCGCCCGCGCACTGGTAGACGACGCGGCTGCCGTCGGTGGTGGCGTGCCGGGCGTAGAACGAGTCGTGGTCGGTGTGGCGGTGCAGGTCGGTGCCGTCGGGGCGGCAGGAGTAGACGTTGCCGACGCCCTCGTGGTCGGAGAGGAAGGCGATGCGGCCGTCCACGAACATCGGGTCGTCCAGATGTCCGTCGAGGTCGGCGAGGATGCGCTGTCCGTGCACCCACAGCCGGCCCTGGGCCCCGCCCCGGTAGCGCTTCCACGCGGCCGGCTCGTGCGGCGGCGTACCCGTCAGGAGCAGGGTCTGGCGCTCCCCGTCGACGTCGGCGACCTGGATGTCGGAGACGGGCCCCCAGGGGAGCTTGCCGCCGGGGGAGCCGTCGGTGTGGACGCTGTAGGCGAAGGTGAAGTACGAGAAGGGCTCGCCGTGCGAGGCGACGGCGAGGATGTCCCCGTCGGGCGACCAGCCGCGCACCTGGGTGTCCGTGCTGCCCCAGTACGTGAGCCGGCGCGCGGAGCCGCCGTCGACCGGCGTCACATGGATCTCCGGATCGAGGCTGCGCCACGTCGTGTACGCGATCTGCCGGCCGTCGGGGGAGAAGCGCGGGTGGCTGACCTTTGTGCGGTCCACGGTGACCCGCCAGGCCCGCGCCGAGCCGTCGAGCGGAGCGACCCACAGGTCGTCCTCGGCGGCGAAGCACAGCCGCTCGCCGTTGATGTGCGGGAATCGCAGGTACGCCCGGCCGTCCGCATCCTCGGTTGCCTCAGTCGCCTCAGTCACCTCCTCATGCTTTTCCGCGACGCGGGCTCCGGCAACCGGGACTCGCGGAGAAGAGTGCGGGAAGGTGTGGCGCAGCGCACGTACGAAACCGTTTCGTTTCGCTAGTGGGCAGGGTACTTTTATGGCGTACGCATACCGAGAGGTCAGGTGGGTGAGATGGTCGCGGAGGCAACGACGCGTCGCAGCCGGATCACGCCCGAGCGCGAGGCCGAGCTGTACGGCGCCGTGCTCGAACTTCTCCGCGAGGTCGGCTACGACGCCCTGACCATGGACGCCGTCGCGACCCGCACGAGGTCCAGCAAGGCCACGCTCTACCGTCAGTGGGGCGGGAAGGCCGAGCTGGTGGTGAAGGCGCTGCGGAGCCAGAAGCCGCACTTCGACGAGGTCGACACCGGCTCGCTGCGCGGTGATCTGCACGCCATCGCGTTCCGCGAGGACGACTGTCACATGGAGCAGAACAGTGCGCTGATGCGCGGCCTGATGGTGGCCGTGCACGCCAACCCGGATCTGCTCGCGGCCTTCAAGGAGTGGATCGTCGAGCCCGAGATGACGGGTGTCGACCGGATGGTGCGCAGAGCGGTGGACAGGGGCGAGGTCCGGGCCGACAACCCGGCGCTCGGCTATCTGATCCACATGCTGATCGGCGCGTTCGCCACCCGCACGCTCATCGACGAAGAACCGCCGACGCAGGAGTACCTCCTCTCGTACATCGACGCTGTGGTCCTCCCCGCCCTCAGCGCGTAACCCCTTACGCACCAAGCAAGTACCGGCGCGCACCCGCTCATGTCGTCGGGCCGATCACCCATGCCGCGCTGTCCTGTTGGACCCACGACACCTGACCGGGAGTACGCCTCCGTGGCCACATTCCTCTACAAACTCGGCAAACTCGCGTTCCGGCGACGGCACTTCGTCGCCCTGATCTGGGTGGCCCTGCTCACGCTCGCGGGCGTCGGCGCGGCCTCCGCGCCGACCGCGACCTCCAGTTCCTTCTCCATACCGGGGACCGAGGCCCAGAAGGCCTTCGACCTGCTCGACCAGCGTTTCCCCGGATCCGCCGCCGACGGGGCCACCGCCCGCGTCGTCTTCGAGGCGCCGAAGGGCGAGAAGCTCACGGACGCCGCCAACAAGGCGGACATCCAGGACACCGTCGCCTCCATCCAGTCCAGCTCGAAGCACGTCGCTTCCGTCGCGGACCCGTTCGCCGCCAAGACGATCAGCCAGAACGGCACGATCGCCTACGCGTCGGCCTCGTACAAGGTCTCCTCGATGGAGCTGACCGACGCCGACCGGGACGCGTTGCAGGAGGTCATCGACGAGGCGAAGGCGACTGGCCTCACCGTCGAGGTCGGCGGTGACGCGCTGCAGGCCATGCCGGAGACGGGGGCCACGGAGATCATCGGTATCGCGGTCGCGGCCGTCGTCCTGGTGATCACGTTCGGCTCGCTGATCGCGGCCGGTCTTCCGCTGCTGACCGCGCTGATCGGTGTGGGCATCGGCGTCTCCGCCATCACGGCGCTGGCCAAGGTGCTGGACCTGGGCAGCACCACGTCCACCCTGGCGATGATGATCGGCCTCGCGGTCGGCATCGACTACGCGCTGTTCATCGTGTCCCGGTACCGGGGCGAACTGGCCGAGGGCCGGGAGCGCGAGGAGGCGGCGGGACGGGCCGTGGGGACCGCCGGTTCGGCCGTCGTCTTCGCGGGGCTGACGGTGGTCATCGCCCTCGTCGGACTCGCCGTCGTCAACATTCCGATGCTGACCAAGATGGGCATCGCGGCCGCCGGCACCGTCGCCATCGCGGTGCTCATCGCGCTCACCCTGATCCCGGCGCTGCTCGGCTATGTCGGCAAGCGGGTGCACGGCCGCAAGGCCCGCAAGGACCTGTCCACGGACAAGGAGCCCAAGGTCAACCTGGGCACCCGCTGGGCCGGCTTCGTCCTGCGCCGTCCGGTCACCGTCCTGATCGCGGGCATCGTCGGCCTCGGCGCCATGGCCGTACCCGTGGCCTCGCTCGAACTGGGTCTGCCCGACGACGGCGCGCAGCCCACGAGCACCACCCAGCGCCAGGCGTACGACCTGCTCTCCGAGGGCTTCGGGCCCGGCTTCAACGGGCCGCTCATGACCGTCGTCGACGCCAAGGGCGCGGACGACCCGAAGGCCGCGGTCTCCGAGGTCGTCCGGGAGATCAAGGGCACGGACGGGGTCGCGGCCGTCACCCCGGCGACGTTCAACAAGGCAGGGGACACCGTTGTCATCAGCGTCGTCTCGAAGTACAAGCCGTCGTCGGTCGACACCGAGAACGTCGTGCACGACATCCGTGCCGCGGGCGCCGACATCAAGGCGGACACCGGCGCCGAGCTGAGCGTCACCGGCTCGACGGCCATGAACATCGACGTCTCGCAGAAGCTCAACGACGCGCTGATCCCCTACCTGGCGCTCGTCGTCGGCCTCGCGTTCCTGCTCCTGATGGTGGTCTTCCGCTCGATCCTGGTCCCGCTGAAGGCGGCGCTCGGCTTCCTGCTCTCGGTCCTCGCCGCGCTCGGCGCCGTCGTCGCGGTGTTCCAGTGGGGCTGGCTCGGTTCGCTGTTCGGCGTCGAGCAGACCGGTCCCGTCATGTCGATGATGCCGATCTTCATGGTGGGTGTGGTCTTCGGTCTCGCGATGGACTACGAGGTGTTCCTCGTGACGCGGATGCGGGAGGCGTACGTGCACGGGGAGCGGCCCGCGCAGGCCGTCGTCACCGGGTTCAAGCACGGGGCGCGGGTGGTCACGGCCGCGGCGATCATCATGATCGCGGTGTTCGCGGGCTTCATCGGAAGCTCGGAGCAGATGGTGAAGATGATCGGCTTCGGCCTCGCCATCGCCGTCTTCTTCGACGCCTTCGTCGTCCGTATGACGATCGTGCCCGCCGTCCTCGCCCTGCTCGGCAAGAAGGCCTGGTGGCTGCCGAAGTGGCTGGCGCGGGTGCTGCCGAACGTGGACGTGGAGGGCGAGGGGCTGCGGACGGCCGCCGCCGACCGTCCGGACGAGGAGCGGGAGCTCGTCAGCGCCTGACGTCCTGACCGGAGTCCGGGGCGACGGCCGTGTACGTACGACGCAGAAAGCGGATCAGCGCTTTCACGTCGAACTGCACGACCGTCGCCCCGTCCGGGTTTTCGGGCGAGTGGAACTCGATGACCGCCTGCACACGTCCGCAGGGCCAGATCCGGACGTCGCCACCGGAGGCCGGGGCCCGCAGCCCGCGTTCGAGCAGCTCGCGGGGGAAGGACCACTCCCCGGAGCCGGGCAGGGCGATGTGCACCGTGCCGTCGGCGCAGCGCAGTACGGCGGGCACGCTGCGGTACGCGTCGGGCGAATCCGTGATGACCCGGGCCCGCGCGTACTGCTCGACGTACTGCTCGACAACAGCCATGACATTAAATGTCGCATATGTCGGATAACTCGTGGTGTACAGGATAGGCGGATCCGGGCTCAATTGGTGCTGAGACGTTGTTGCAAGGCGTTCGCAACAGGGCACTATCATCGAACGGTTCACCGGACGCCGAACCCGGACGCCTGCCCCGGACCCGAGCGGAGCTCCCTGCCATGCATGTCCCCGACGGATTCATCAACGCACCCGTGTCGGCCGCCACGGGCCTCGTCGCCGCGGGCGCCGTCGCCGTCAGCCTGCGCGGCGCCCGCCGTGAGCTGGGCTCCGAGCGGGCCGCGCCGCTCGCGGGACTGGTCGCGGCGTTCATCTTCGCCGTGCAGATGCTCAACTTCCCCGTCGCCGCGGGCACCAGCGGACACCTCCTGGGCGGCGCGCTCGCGGCGATACTCGTGGGCCCCTACACCGGGGTCCTCTGTGTGTCCGTCGTGCTACTCATGCAGGGCGTGCTGTTCGCCGACGGCGGCCTCACCGCGCTCGGCGTGAACATCACCGACATGGCGATCACCACGACCGTCGTCGCCTACCTCGTCTTCCGCGGCCTGGTGAAGCTGCTGCCGCGCACCCGCCGCTCGATCACCGTGGCGTCCTTCGTCGCCGCGCTGCTGTCCGTCCCGGCCGCCGCGGTCGTCTTCACCCTCATCTACGCCATCGGAGGGACGACCGACGTCTCCACGGCCAAGGTGGCCACCGCGATGGTCGGCGTGCACGTCCTCATCGGCATCGGCGAGGCCGTGATCACCGCGCTCACCGTCGGCGCTGTCGTCACCGTGCGGCCCGACCTCGTGTACGGGGCCCGGGGCCTGCACAAGACGCTGAAGCTGAAGGTGAACGGGGAGCTGGTCGACGCGCCCGCGGCGGCTCCGGTGGCGGCTGCCCGCTCGCACCGCAAGGTCTGGCTCATCGGCCTGGCCGCCTCCCTCGTCCTTGCCGGCTTCGTCTCCTTCTACGCCTCGGCCAACCCCGACGGCCTGGAGAAGGTCGCCCACGACAAGGGCATCGACCAGAAGACGAAGGAGCACGCCTCCTCCGACTCCCCGCTCGCCGACTACGGCGTGAAGGACATCGCCAACGGCCGCCTCTCCGGCGGCCTCGCCGGGATCATCGGCGTCGGCGTCACCGTCGTCGCGGGCACCGGGATCTTCTGGGCGTTGCGCAGGCGCCGTACGAGCGACGCGGCCTCCACCGAGGTCCCCGCCGCTTCGGAGCGGGTGTCCTGACATGGGCGCAGGCCACGCCCACCAGCTCTACCGCGCCGGGACCTCGCCCGTGCACGCGCTGCCGCCGCACACCAAGCTGGCCGCGGTCTTCTGCTTCGTTCTGGTCGTCGTCTCCACCCCGCGCGAGGCGATGTGGGCGTTCGGCCTGTACGCGGTGCTGCTCGCGGCGGTGGCGTACGCGGCGCACGTCCCGGCGGGATACCTGCTGAAGCGCCTGCTCATCGAGGTCCCGTTCGTCGCCTTCGCCGTCCTGATGCCGTTCGTGGCGGAGGGGAGCCGGGTGCAGGTCCTCGGGATGTCACTGAGCGAGAGCGGGCTGTGGGGCGCGTGGAACGTGCTCGCCAAGGGCACGCTCGGCGTCGCCGCCGCGGTCCTCCTCGCCTCGACCACCGAACTGCGCGAACTGATCCTGGGCCTGCAACGCCTGAAGCTGCCCCCGCTCCTCGTACAGATCGCGTCGTTCATGATCCGCTACGGCGACGTCATCACCGACGAGATGCGCCGCATGAAGATCGCCCGGGAGTCGCGCGGCTTCGAGGCGAGGGGCGTGCGCCACTGGGGAGTCCTGGCGAAATCGGCCGGTGCCCTGTTCATCCGCTCCTACGAGCGCGGGGAGCGGGTGCACCTCGCCATGATCAGCCGTGGCTACGCGGGGGCGATGCCGGTGATCGACGACCTGGCGGCGAGCAGGACCCAGTGGTCGTACGCGCTGACCCTGCCGGGTGCGGCAATCGTGGTGTGTCTGTTGGGATGGGTGCTGTGACTGCTTCTTTGGACGTGACCGGACTCGCCTTCGCCTACCCCGACGGGCACCAGGCCCTCTTCGGCGTGGACCTCACCGTCGGCAAGGGCGAACGGGTCGCGCTGCTCGGGCCGAACGGCGCGGGCAAGACGACCCTCGTCCTGCACCTCAACGGCATCCTGACGGGTGGCACGGGCACGGTCACGGTGGCCGGACTCCCGGTGTCCGCGCGCAACATGGCGGAGATCCGCCGCAAGGTCGGCATCGTCTTCCAGGACCCGGACGACCAGCTGTTCATGCCGACGGTCCGCGAGGACGTCGCGTTCGGCCCGGCGGCGGCGGGCATGAAGGGCCCGGACCTTGAGGCACGGGTCCGCAAGGCGCTCGCGCTGGTCGGCATGGAGGAGTTCGCGGACCGCCCGCCGCACCACCTCTCGTTCGGCCAGCGCCGCCGGGTGGCCGTGGCGACCGTCCTCGCCATGGAACCGGAGATCCTCGTCCTGGACGAACCGTCCTCCAACCTCGACCCGGCCTCCCGCCGCGAACTCGCCGACATCCTCCGGACGTTGGACGTGACGGTCCTGATGGTCACGCACGACCTGCCGTACGCCCTGGAGCTCTGCCCCCGCGCGGTGATCCTCAGCGACGGCACGATCGCGGCGGACGGGCCGACGGCCGACCTGCTCGTGGACGACGACCTGATGGCAGCCCACCGCCTGGAACTGCCGTTCGGCTTCGACCCGAGGTCGGTGGCGGGGAAGGTGGCGTGAGCGGGGGAAAGGTAGCGGAACGCGCGGAGCGTGAACGTCACGCCTGCGCAGGCGGATTCTTGGCGACGAAGGAGCCCTTGCCGCGGACGGTGACGATGAGCTGCCGCTCGCGGAGTTCCTGTGCGGCGCGGCGGGCGGTGAGTCGCGCCACGCCGTACTCGTCGGCGAGCGCGTGCTCCGAGGGGATGGGGCGGTCGGGCGCCAGGCTCCCCGCACGGATGGCCGCCTCGATGACGTTGGCCAGCTGGATGTACAGCGGGGTGGCGCTGTGCGGGTCCAGCTGCCCGCTGGCCTTCTCTGCTTCGGACATCTCTCCACGGTAGACCCCCTCTGACCTGCGCATTCAGGTAGATCCCTCTGTACTTGTATACAGAGGGCTGTATTGGGCTATACGCTCAAGGCGTCAGTCGCAGCCTGAAAGGTGTGCCGCATGCTCGACCTCACCCGTTCGACACTCCCGTACGGGAGCCTCCTGCTCGCCGCGGTAGCGCTCCTTGTGTCCCTGGCGCGCATGACGTTCCCGGCCCCGGGCGGGCGCCACCGGCGCCCGGCAGCAGCGGACGTCGTCCGGCGCCCCGAGCCCCCGCTCGACGGGAGCGCCCACCGGCTCGTCCGCCCCTATGTCGTCGCCGCAGAACAGGCCGCCCGTAGGCGGGAGTTGCTGCTCGCCGACTTCGGGGTCGACGGGTCCGGCCCGTACGTGATCCACGGCGTGGAGGTCGCATGAGCACGCACAAGAGCGTGTACGTCATCGGGGACCCGGCCCGGCCGGGGCCCGCCGCCCGGCGGGTGGACGCCGTGGACGCGGCCCAGTTGGAGATGGCGGACGTGCTGCTGGGGCACGCCCGGGAGTTGTTGGACGTGGCGGGCCCGGCCGAGCTGCGGCACCTCGTGGCGGAGCTGACGTGCGCGCTCGCCGATACGTTGCGGGTGGCCGTGCGCGGTCGGGAGTTGCGGGAAGTTTCCGGGCCGCAAGGGTGTTCCTGTCCCCGTGAGCAGTGAGGTAAAGGGCCAGGTGGCCGACGGCTTCGAGGCCGTCAGGGATGCGTTCATACGGAACTTCGAGGCGCTGGGGGAGCGCGGCGCGGCGGTCGTCGTCCACCACGGCGGCCGCAAGATCGTCGACCTGTACGGCGGCACGCGGGACGTCGACGGGGAGGCGCCCTGGGAGTCGGGCACCGCCCAGATCCTCCGCTCCGGCACCAAGGGGATCGCCGCCGCCGCGCTGCTCCTGCTGCACCAGCGCGGTGAGCTGGACCTGGACGCGCCGGTCGGCTCGTACTGGCCCGAGTTCAAGGCGCACGGCAAGGAGGACGCCCGCGTACGGGACGTGCTCGCGCATCGGGTGGGCGTGCCCGCCCTCGACCGCCCGCTGACCGTCGCCGAGGCTGCCGACCAGGACCTGGCCGCGGCCGCCGTCGCCGCGCAGGAGCCGTTCTGGGCGCCCGGCACGGACCACGGGTACCACGCGCAGACGTACAGCTGGCTCACGGCGGAGCTGGTGCGGCGCGTCACGGGCCGGTCCATGGGTGAGTACGTCGCCGAGCAGATCGCGGGGCCGGTGGGGGCCGATGTGTGGATCGGGCTTCCGGAGGCGCAGGCGCACCGGGTGGGCCGGGTCGGACCGGTGGAGCCTCCGGCCACCGGACAAGGCCTCCGGTCCCGCCCCAAGCGGGCCATCGTCGAGGCGTACGAGAACCCGGACTCGCTCACCCGCCGCGCCTTCGGCACCATCGCCCCGGCGGCGGACGAGAACGACCCGGCCTACCGCGCTGCCCAGCTCCCCGGCTCGAACGGCATCGGCACGGCGGAAGGGTTGGCCCGGTTCTACGCGTCGCTGATCGGCGAAGTGGAGGATGGAGCGCGGCTGTTCAGTGCGGAAACCGTCCAACTCGCCCGTACGGAGGTCTCGTCGGGACCGGACCGTGTCCTCATCTCACCCTCCCGCTTCGGACTCGGCCACATGCTGCACGGCATCGCCTCCCCCCTCCTCTCCCCGACCTCCTTCGGCCACCCGGGCCGCGGCGGCGCCCTCGGCTTCGCCGACCCGGAGTCCGGTATCGCCTTCGGGTACGTGACCAATGGCATGCAAAAGGGAGTTACCGCCGATCCGCGGGCCCAGGCCTTGGTGAAGGCGGTGCGCGGGGCGCTCGGCGGCGGCGCCTGATCAGTCCGTGTCCTGGCCGATCCGGTGCGGCAGCCAGCCGTCCAGGCGGGGGAGCCAGCCGACGGGTCCCGCGGTGAAGGACATCCAGGACGTGCTGAGCGACATCTCGCCGGCCGGCCCGGAGGAGACCTGTTGCAGGCTGGCCGACAGGTCCGCCTCCATTCCGCCGGGCAGCTTCAGCCGGCTCAGTACGGGCAGCAGGAACGCGATCGCCATCAGGCCGGCGAGCAGCGGCGTCAGCGTCGTCACCATGACGGCCGTGGCATGGTGCTTCCACAGGAAGTCCACCCACATGGTGACGAGCGCGACGGCGCACACGGCGGCCAGCGCCCCCGTGCTGATCCGGCTGGAGCGGCTGATGCGGTTCTCCTCCTCCAGGAGCCGCATCGCCTGCGCCGCGTCCGTGTGTCCCGGCTCCAGGCGCAGGCAGCGCCTGAAGTGTGCGAGGGCCCGCCGCCGGCTGAGCAGCCGCACCCGCAGGTCGCCGCTCTGGGCACCGCGGCGCTGCTCGGCGATTCCCGCGAGATACGCGCACTCGCTCTTCCCCGCCGCCAACGTGCCCGCGCGCTCCGCTTCTTGGAGTGCCTGCTCGTACGGCTCGATGCGCTGGACGGCGTCGCCCGCCTGGATCAGCAGCCGGGTCAGCGCCAGATGCACCTGGGCCCGCACATCGTCGGCGAGCGAGCGCTCCAGGGCCTGCCGCAGCACCGACTCGGCCGCCACGAGGTTCCCCTGCCCCCGCGCGTGGGCCAGCGCGAGGGCGAGCCCGATCGCGGCCCGGCCGCTGTGCGGGTCGATGTGCAGGGCCCGGTCGAAGGCGCGTTCCGCTCGTTCCGCGTCGCCGGGCCCCTCCGTCGGAGCGCAGGAGTGGCCGTCGGCCCGGTGCAGGTACAGATTGCCGAGTTCGATGTGGGCCGCGGCGTCGTACGCGTTCAGTTCCACGGCCCGGCGCAGGCGCGGCTCCGCCTCCTCGTACCGGCCCTGCTGCACGTACAGGGCGCCGAGGTCTCCGTGGCAGCCGTCGTACGGCTCCAGGTCCGTGGCCCGGGTGAAGTGCCGCTCCGCCGCCTCCGGTCGGCCGCGGCGGTGGGCGACGAAGCCGAGGCAGGTGTGGGCGAGCCCCTCCGCGAGGCCGCGCTCGCGGAGCACCTCGTGGCACAGGCCCACCGCGTCGTCGAGGGCCGTGTCGGTGCCCTCGCACAGTCGCGCCCACGCCTGCCCCGCCGTGTGCTGCCGGTCGTGCGGGCGCAGCCGCCGCGCCCGCTCGAACTGGGACACCGCATCGATGCAGCGGCCGTCCGCGACCGCCACTCAGCCGAGGCCGCGGCGGGCCGCGGCTTCCAGGCGCGGGTTCGGCGCCCGGTCGGCCAGCGCCCCGAATTCCTGCTCGGCCTCGCCGAGCAGGCCCGTGCCGTGGCAGATCAGGGCGAGTTCCGTGCGCAGGTCGTCGTTGTGCGGAAAGCGATCGAGGGCCTCGGTGACCATGTGACGGGCCTCGTCGAAGCAGCGCAGCGCCCGCAGGGTGGTGGACATTCCGCAGACGGCACGCACGGACCACGGGTGCTGCGCGCGGATGCGCTCCCACTCGACGAGGGCCTCGCGGTAGCGGTGCAACCGGTCCAGGACATCGGCCAGTTGCAGGCGCGCCCGCAGCTCCGTCCTGCCGGAGTAGGCGTCCAGGCCCTCCCGCGCGGCGGCCTCCGCCTCCTCGTAACGGCCCGTCCTGCACAGCAGGGTGACGCGCAGACACCTCGCCTGGACGAAGTCGGGCTGTACCGACAGCACCTCTTCGACCGCCTTGAGCGCCGCGGCGTGCCGCTGCTGGGACTGCAGCACGGCGGACCACCGGAGCTTCAGTTCAAGGTCCCAGGGCCGAAGCCGCAGCATCCGCCCGGCGAATTCGCCGGCCTCCCTGAACCGGCGCTCTTCGCAGAGCAGGTGCAGTCGTCGCCGCGCCGCGCCCGAGTCGTGCGGGTCGATGGCGTCGGCCCGCTCGATGACGCCGAGCGCCTCCCGGGTCCGCCCCTGGGCGAGCAGCAGATGACTGCGGGCGAACAGGACCGGGAGCGAGCGAGGCTGTCGGGTCTCGGCCCGCGCCGCGGCGGCGCCGGCCTCCTGCCAGCGGCAGGCGTTGCACAACAGGCGAACCCGCCCCACCAGGGCCCCCGTGTGCTGCGGCGCAAGGCGCAGGGCGGTGTCCAGGGCCCGGTCGGCCTCGTCGACGCGGCCCTCGTCCGTGAGCAGCAGCGCCATCGCCAGATGCGCGTCCGGGTCGTCGGGCCACCTGCCGACGAGTTCGGCGGCCGCCTCGTGCGCCGCCTCGGTGCGCCCGAGGCTGCGCAGTTGGGTGACCCGGCAGCTGCTCGCCTCAAGAAGGCCGGGCTCCTTGTCGACGGCCGCGTCGTAGGCCGCGAGCGCAGCCTCCTCGCGACCCCGCAGATCGAGCACGGAACCCAGCCGCAGCAGCGGGTCGGCCTTGTGCGGGTACGCCGCCACATACGCGCGAGCGGCCTCTTCGGCCTCCTCCCAACGGAACAGGCCGCGCAGCAGCCAGATCTGGCTCGCCAGTGCGAAGGAGCTGCGCCGGTCCCGGCGCAGCGCCTCGGTCACGGCGGCGAGCGCCTCCTCGCGGGCCCCACGGTGCAGAAGCAGCTTGGCCCGGCTCACGTGCAGGCCGGCTGCCTCCGGGGCGCGCCCCAGATACTCGGCGAGCGCGGCCTCGGCCGCCTCGTGCCGGTTCAGGCTCCTGAGCACGTGGACGCGCCATTCCATGGCCGGGACGTACTGCGGATCGACGTCCAGCGCCCGCTCGAAGGCGTCGAGCGCGGCGGCCGTCTCCTCCTCCGCCCAGCGGAGATAACCCAGCTCGCACCGCATCCGTCCGCTGCGCGGATACCGCTCGATCGCCCGCCGCGCGGCCTCGCCTGCCTCGTCCCAGGCGCAGTCGGCCGTGCGGATCCGCAGGTGTTCGGCCAGGACGTCCTCGTCGTCCGGGTCGAGGGCGCGGGCCCGGGCGAGGGCCTCGCGGGCCCGGCCCAGGTGCCGGGCGCCGCGGCAGGCCCGGACGAGGTGGACGTAGAGCCCCGGCACGCGCGGCCGACGCTGCACGGCCTCCTCGGCGGCCCGGCGCATCGCGTCCCACCGGGCGTGGGTGAACAAGGCCTCGCACCGTGCCGCGAGGACCCGGGCGTCGGCCGGTGCGGCGCGCACCGCCCGCTCGATCGCCGCGAGCCCTTCGTCGCAGGTGGCGGGCCCGCACCAGGCCAGCGTCCAGCCCGCCGTGGCCACGGTCCGCGCGTCGTCGGGGTGGGCGAGGAGCGTGGCGCGGGCCTCGGCCTCCGCCTCGTCGAGCCGCCGGTACCGTACGAGCGTCCGAAGCCGCCAGACGCGCGCGCGGGCCTCCAGTGGAGTTCCGGGCCCGATCGCTGCCAGCAGTGCCAGCGCGGCGTCCACCCTGCGACGCCCGCTGTGCAGCCGGGCGAGTGCGAGCCGGGTGAGGTCGCCCGCGTTCCCCCTGCTCAGCGCCTCCTCGCCGGTCTCAGCCGCCTCTGCCCAGTGTGTGAGGCGGTCCAGGACGGCGACGTGCCAGGCCCAGGCATCGTCGTCGTCCGGGCCGAGCCTGACGGCTTCCATGACGGCCGTCAGCGCGTCCTCGTTCCGGTGCTGTGCCATGCGCAGCCGGGCCAGTTGGACATGGGCGGGCACGTCCGACGGTGCCGCCTCCAGACGCTCGGCGATCATCCGCTCGGCGGCGTCCCACGAGCAGTCCTCGCGCAGCGTCCGCAGTGCGCGAGCGTCCAGTTCCCCCATCGCGATCTCCCCCTGATGCGCCCCTGTGAGCGGTCAGTGTGGTGGTGGGCCGCGGCGCCGCGAGAGGGGCCGAACGGCCCTGTCGCGGGGGCCGGTCGAGCCTATTCCGCGCCTTCGAAGGGATGCCGATGAGATACCGGTGAGGCAATGGGTAGCGTTCCGGGCATGACTCGATTCGAGGGGTACGGGGTTCTGGTCACCGCCGCCGGGCGCGGCATCGGCGCCGCCACCGCGCACCGGCTGGCCGCGGAGGGCGCGCGCGTCCTCGTCACCGACATCGACGAGGCGGCGGCCGGCAAGGTCGCCGCCTCGATCCGTGAACAGGGCGGTACGGCAAGGGAGTTCGCCTGCGACGTGGCGGACCGGTCGTCGGTGGACGCGGCGGTCGCGTACGCCGTCGAGGCCTTCGGTCGGCTCGACGTCCTCGTCAACAACGCCTACGCCTGCCACCCCGACGCGCCGCTCTTCGAGGACGAGGACGACGAGGATTGGGCCCGCGACCTCGACCTCACGCTCACCGGGGCCTATCGGTGCGCCCGCGCCGCGCTGCCGCACCTCGTCGCCTCCGGGCGCGGCGCCATCGTCAACATCGGCTCCGTCAACGGGATTCAGGACTTCGGCAACCACGCGTACAGCGCCGCGAAGGCGGGGCTCGCGTCCTTGACCCGTACGTTGGCCGGGCACGCGGGGCCGCGCGGCGTCCGCGTGAACCTGGTCGCGCCCGGCACGGTCCGCACCACGGCGTGGGCCGGGCGGGACGAACAGCTCGACGCGATGCGGAAGTTGTATCCGCTGGGCCGGGTCGGGGAGCCGGCCGACATCGCGGCGGCGGTCGCGTTTCTCGCGTCCAGCGACGCGGGGTGGGTGACCGGGGTGGTGCTGCCGGTGGACGGTGGGACGACCGCGGTCAGCAGTGGGTTCATGGCCCTACGTGGTTGACGCCACGGGGCTCCGCCCCGGACCCCGCGCCTCAATCGCCGGCGGGGCTTGATTGTTAAAGCCCCTGCGGCGATTGAGCAGCGGGGGTCTGGGGGCAGGCGCCCCCAGCACCACGGACCACCGTCAACCCGCGTGCAGCATCAACCCGATCCCCGCCACCACCACCCCCGCCGCCAAAAGCCTCGGCGCGCCGAAGCGTTCCTTGAAGAAGATCGCGCCGATCGCCGCGCCGACGATGATCGACGACTCCCGGAGCGCGGAGATCGGGGCGAGGTCCGCCCGCGTCTGGGCCCAGAGGACCAGGCCGTAGGCGAGGACGGAGAGCGCCGCCCCCAGCAGGCCCCGCAGCGCGAACGGCCGCAACCGCTCCACCAGTTCACCGCGCCAGCGATACGCCGCGTACACCGGCACCGCGATCCCCTCCAGCACCATGAGCCAGGCGATGTACCCGAGGGACGAGCCCGAGGCCCGTACGCCCAGGCCGTCCACCACCGTGTACGACGCGATCGCCACCCCCGTGGCCAGCGCCGCGCCCAGCGCTCGCCAGTCCGGCCTGCGCCCCGACCCCCGCAGCCCCCACAGCGCCAGACCTGTCAGGCCCGCGCTGGACACCGCGACGCCCGCCGCCTGCCAGCCGCCCGGCACCTCGCCCGCGAAGACCGCCGCGAGCACCGTCACCACGAGCGGCGCCGTGCCGCGCGCGATCGGATAGGCCTGCCCGAAGTCGCCCAGTTTGAAGGAGGTCATCAGGAGCCAGTAATAGGCGACGTGCAGAAGCGCCGACACCACCAGATACGGCCACGCCCCCGCCGCCGGCACCGGCGCGAACACCGCCAGTACCAACCCGATCAGCGTCCCGCCGCCCGATATGAGCGTAAAGCCGACCAGTTTGTCCGTGATGTGGTGGGCCAGGGCGTTCCACGAGGCGTGGGTCACCGCCGCCAGCAGCACCGCCGCGGCGACCACTGGAGTCATGCGCGCACGTCCACGAGCGCGGCGCCCGCGTGCGAGATCAACTCCTTGGGCTCCATGGGGAAGACGGCGTAGGGGCTGCCGGCCGCCGCCCACACCGTGTCGTGCGTGAGCAGGGAGCGGTCGGCGAGGACGCGGGTCTTGTTCGCGTGGCCGAAGGGCGGGACGCCGCCGATCGCGTAACCGGTGAACTCCCGGACGACGTCCGCCTTCGCGCGCGTGACCTTCTCGGCCCCCAACTCGTCGCGTACGAGGTCGAGGTCGACGCGCGAGGCGCCGTCCATCAGGACCAGCACCGGCACCCCGTCCGCCGCGAAGATCAACGACTTGCAGATCTGGCTCAGTTCGCAGCCGACCGCCTCCGCCGCCTCCTGCGCTGTGCGGGTCGCCTCCGGGAAGCGCCGCACCCGCGGCAGGAGGCCGGCCAGGCCCATCGCCGTGACGGCCTCGGCGAAACGGGGGTGTGCCGCCGTGCTGTTGTTGCTGCTCTCCGCTGTCGTCATGCGCCGCACGCTAGCCGTACGTGTACGAGGCACGCGACCCCGTATCGGCCCCCGGTCAGCCGCCCGCGAGCAGCATCTTGCGGACCACGGGACCCGCCGAGTCGCCGCCGTGCCCGCCCTGCTGCACCACGGCCGCCGCCGCGAGGTCGCCGCGCCATGCCGTGAACCAGCCGTTGGGCTCCTTCTGCCCGTCGACCTCCGCCGAGCCGGTCTTCGCGCCCATGTCGGAGCCGAGCCCGGACATCGGCTTCACGGCCGTACCGGCGACCGCCGTGTAGTGCATCAGGTCACGCAGCTTCGAGGCCGTCGAGGCGGAGAGGGGCTTCGACGCCTTCGCCAGCGTGCGGTCGTCGAAGTCGGGCGACACCAGGTACGGCTGGTGGAAGGCGCCCGCCTTCACGGTCGCCGCCACCGACGCCATGTTCAGCGGGTTCATCCGGACGCCGCCCTGCCCGATCAGCGAGGCCGCCATCTGCGCGTCCGACTGCACGGGCACCGCGCCGTCGAAGCTCGGCACCCCGATCGACCAGTTGTTCATGCCGATGCCGAAGACCGACTGCGCCTGCTTGGTCAGCGAGTCGTCGTCGAGCTTCGGGGCCTGGCTGATGAAGGCCGTGTTGCAGGACGCGGCGAAACTCGCCTTGAACGTGCCGTCCTTGATCTGGAACTTGTCGTCGTTCTGGAACTTCCAGTGCCCGTACGTGAAGTACTTCGGGCACGGGTGCTTCTTGTCGACGTCGGCGAGGTTCTTGTCCAGAAGCATCGAGGCCGTGATGACCTTCATCGTGGAGCCGGGCGCGAGCGAGCCCTGGAACGCCGTGTTGAACCCGGGGCTGGAGTTCGCCGCCGCCAGGATCTCGCCGGTCGACGGCTTCACGAGCACGACCGAGGCCTTCTTGCGCGACTTCACCTGGTCCTCGGCGGCTGCCTGGAGCGCCGGGTCGAGAGTGGTCTTCACGGTGCCCGGCGTGCCCTTGGAGAGCGCCAGCAGCGTCTTGTCGGGCAGCGCGTTCTTGTCGTCGGACTTCTTCCCGGACTTCCCCCGCACGACGCGCAGTTCGACGCCGGCGGTGCCGCCCGCCTTCTTCCCGTACTTCTCGCGCAGTCCGTCGACGACGGTGCCGATCGAGGGGTACTTCTTCTTGTCCAGCTCGGTGCCGGCCCGGTCGACGGCCTTGACCGGCGGATCGCCCGCCTCACCCGTCTCCAGGTGGTCGCCCTCCTTCAGGTCCGGGTGCACGACGGAGGGCTGCCAGTCGACGAGGACCTTGCCGTCGCTCTTGCGCCGCTCGGCGGTCAGCGAGGAGTCGTACGCGAAGGGCTTGCTCAGCTTCTTGTACTCGACCGTGGACGTGACGTGGAAGGGGACCTCGGCGCTCTTGCGGGTGCCGGGAGCGAGCTTCAGGCCGGTGAGGTGGGCGTCCTTGGCGACGTCGGCGAGCGCCTTCTTCGCGGCGGCGGGGTCGTCCGTGTAAGTGGCCGCCTTCGCGGTGTCGCCCTGCTGCCAGGCGGTGAGGAACCCGTCGGCGACGGCCCGTACTTCCTTGGCGGACGGCGGGCCCTTCGGGATCTCGGGCTTGTCGTCCGCGGCCGAGGCCGAGGTGCTGCCCGCCCGTTCACCACTCCCGATCAGCGCGTACGCGCCGACGCCTGCCCCGATGACGGCCACGGCGGCGACGCCACCGATCACCAGGGCGTTCGTGTTGCGCCGCGGGTCACCGCGACGCCTGCCTCTGCTGCCCACCTGAGTCCTCCGGAGATCTACGGGTGGCCCAGGGTACGGGGTGGCCCTGAACGCACTTTCCATAGGACAGAACGACGTGGTAACGCCTGGCGATGCGTGGATTCACCGCCAGGCGCAGGGAGTCGTAGGGGAACTACGCTCCGGCCCGTAGTACCGCCGCGACGACGGGCCCCGCCGCGTCTCCGCCGTGCCCGCCGCGCGGCACCGTCGCGGCGGCCGCGACGTCGCCGCTGTAGCCCGTGAACCAGGAGTTGGCGTCGCCCTGGCCGTCGACCTCTGCGGAGCCCGTCTTCGCGCCCTTGTCACCGGGCACGCCCGCCATGGCCGCGGCGCCGGTGCCACTGGTCGCGGTCAGCCGCATCATCTGCCGCAGCTGGTCGGAGGTTCCGGGCTTCAGGCCCCGCGCCGTGGCGAGCGGCTGGTCGTCGATCTTCCGGGAGACGAGGACCGGCTGGTGGAACGTGCCGGTGATGGCGGTCGCCGTGACCGAGGCCATGTTCAGCGGGTTCATCTTGACCCGGCCCTGGCCGATCATCGCGGCGGCGTCGTCGGAGTCCCCGGGCAGCTCCACCGAGCCGTCGCGGGAGACGATCCCCGTCTTCCAGTCCTTGCCGAGGCCGAACCGGTCCTCCGCCTCCGCGGCGAACCGCTTCGCGCCCAGGTCGTCGGAGAGCTTGATGAAGGCGGTGTTGCAGGACCGCGCGAAGCTGTCGGCGAGCGTCGCGTTCCCGTTGGGCCGCATGCCCTTGAGGTTGTGGAAGGTCTGGCTCATCGCGACCGCCGAATCGGGGCAGGGCGCCTGGCCGTTCGCCGATGTCACACCGTTGTCGATCAGCGCCGCCGCGGTGAGGATCTTCATCACGGAGCCGGGCGCGGTGCCGCCCTGGAACGCCGCGTTGAACTCGCCCTTCGCCTGGTTGGCGACCGCGAGCACCTCACCGGTGGACGCCTTCACCGCCACCACGGACGACTCCGGGTACTTCTTCACCGCCTGCTCGGCGGCCGCCTGCGCGGTCGCGCTGATCGTCGTACGCAGCTTGCCGGGCTTGCCCTTGGCGAGGGTGAGGAGGGTCTTCGCGGCGGACGTCTCCCCGCCCGCGTCGGTCCGCTCCACGTACGTGTCGACGCCGGGCGAACCCCCCGCGGCGTCCCCGTACTTGGCGCGCAGCTGGTCGAGGGCCGGGCCGAGCGACGGGTACGTGTCCTTGGCCAGCACGGTGCCGTCGCGGTCCACGGCCTCGATCGGGGGCGCGGGCGCCTCTCCGGTGACGAGCGTGTCGCCCTTCTTCATCGCGGGGTGCACCACGGCCGGCGACCAGTCGACGAGTGCCCGACCGGTGGTCTGCCCGCGCACGACCGTGAGCGAGGAGTCGTAGGCCAGCGTCCTGGTCTTCTTGCCGTACGTGACGGTGGCCTTGACGTGGAAGGCGACCTTCGGTCCTTCCGCCCTCGTCGGCGTCAGCTCGGTGCGCGTGACGTGCGCCTTGTCGTGCCAGTCCGCGAGGACGCTCATCGCGTTGTCGGCGTAGTCCGTGAGCCGCGCCGCGGCCGCCGGATCGTTCTTCGCCCACGCCGCGAGGAACCGCTCCGACGTCTCCTTCACCTCGTCGCCGGACGGCGGCCCCGACCGGTACTCCGACCCCTGCGACGACACGGTGTTCCCGCCGGTGACCGCCGTGACGAGGTTGTACGCCCCGTACCCCGCGCCGCCGACCATGACGGCGCACACTCCGCCGACGATGGCGACCTTGGCCCCCTTGCGCATGACGCGCTCCCCTCCCCAGGTTGACGAGAGGGACTGTAAGCACGAGGAGTGCCCCGAGGGGCGTGGCTTCTGCAGATGATGTCCGAAGGTGTCCGGATTGAGATCACAAAGCTGACCGAAACCGGCTCAGACCCAGGTGTCCAGCCACATCCGTGACCGCCACGAGTCGACCGGGATCGCGTCGCCCGTGTAGATCGGCCAGAAGTAGATGAAGTTCCACGCGATCAGCAGCACCAGCGCGCCCGCGCCCGCCGCGCCGACCACCCGCCGTCGCTCCTGCGAGCCCGGTTTGCCGATGATCGCGCCGAGCATCATCGCCAGGGCCAGGCAGAGGAATGGGGCGAAGACGACCGCGTAGAAGTAGAAGATCGTCCGCTCCTGGTAGTTGAACCAGGGGAGGTAGCCCGCCGCGATGCCGCACAGGATCGCGCCCGCCCGCCAGTCGCGGCGGAAGAACCAGCGCCACAGCACGTACAGGAGCGCGAAGCAGGCCGCCCACCACAGCAGCGGCGTGCCGAGGGCGAGGACCTCGCGGGCGCACTTCTCGGCGGCGTCGGCGGGGCAGCCGTCCACGCCGGGCTTGGGGGACTCGTAGAAGTACGACACCGGGCGGCCGTCGACCATCCAGCTCCACGGGTTGGACTGGTACGTGTGCGGCGAGGAGAGCGTGGTGTTGAAGTTCCACACCTCGTGCTCGTAGTGCCACAGGCTGCGCACCCAGTCCGGCAGCCAGGTCCAGCTGCCGCCCTTGCCGTCGGTCGCCGCCCAGTTGCGGAAGTAGCCGCCGGAGCCGTCGGCGGGGGAGAGGATCCAGCCGAGCCAGGACAGGACGTAGGTGGCGACGGCCACGGGGACGGTCGAGACGAACGCCGGGACGACGTCCCGCTTCAGGACCGCGCGGTAGGGGCGCTCGGCGCCCGCCACGCGCCGCGAGCCCACGTCCCACAGGACCGACATCAGGGCGAAGGCGGCCAGGAAGATGAAGCCGTTCCACTTCGTGCCGGCGCCGAGCCCGAGGCACAGACCGGCGACCAGCCGCCACGGGCGCCAGCCCAGGCGCAGCGTCTCGGCGACCTCGGTGTCGGGGTGCGGCAGCCCGTGCTCGTCCACCGGCAGTGCGGCGGCCAACTGCCCGCGCGTGCGCTCCCGGTCGAGCACCAGACAGCAGAACGCCGCCACCACGAAGAAGACGAGGATCGAGTCGAGCAGTGCGGTGCGGCTCATCACGTACGAGAGCCCGTCGACGGCGAGCAGCGCGCCCGCCAGGCAGCCGAGGAACGTGGAGCGGAAGATGCGCCGCCCGATCCGGCAGACCATCAGCACGCACAGCGTGCCGAGGACCGCCGTCATGAACCGCCAGCCGAACGGGTCGAACCCGAACATCCACTCGCCGATACCGATGACGTACTTGCCCACCGGCGGATGCACGACGTACGAGGCGTCGTGCGGGATCGGTACGTTTCCGCCCGTGGCCAGGATCTTGTCGTTGACGTCCTTGGGCCAGTTCACCTCGAAGCCGCGGTGGATGAGCGCCCACGCGTCCTTCGCGTAGTACGTCTCGTCGAATATCACGGCCTTGGGGCTGCCCAGGTTCCAGAACCTGGCGAGGCCCGCGACGAGCGTGACGAGCAGCGGCCCGACCCAGCCGACGATCCGCTCCGCCTGCGCGGCGGTGTACCGGCTCAGCCCGAAGGACGCCCACAGGCGGCCACCGAGAGGCGGGAACGGCGGCACCAGACGCGTGCCCACGGCGCCGCTTCTGCCCCCGTTCTCCCCGGCCCGGTATCCGAACCTGCGCAGCCCGCGCAGCCACGACGTCTGCTGCGGCTCCGCGTCTGCGGCCTGCTCGGTCGGTGCGCTGGTCGGAGTCGCCCCGGACGACGACGCGGTACTGGTCACGCGCGCCATCGTAGGGAACGCGACTGTGGGAGTCCTGTTCCCGGGGCCTGCGAGACTGGAACGGTGACTGGAACCGCAGAATCCCCCGAGTCCACCGGAACCCTCGTGCTGGCGGGCACGCCGATCGGTGACGTGTCGGACGCGCCGCCGCGGCTCGCCCAGGAACTGGCCGCCGCCGATGTCGTCGCCGCAGAGGACACCCGGCGCCTGAAGCGGCTCACGCAGGCGCTCGGGGTGCAGGTCGGCGGGCGTGTCGTGTCGTACTTCGAGGGCAACGAGTCGGCGCGCACGCCGGAGCTCGTCGAGGCGCTCGCCGGCGGGGCGCGGATGCTGCTCGTGACGGACGCGGGGATGCCGTCGGTGTCCGACCCCGGTTACCGCCTGGTCGCCGCCGCGGTCGAGCGGGACATCCGTGTCACGGCCGTGCCCGGCCCCTCCGCCGTGCTCACCGCCCTCGCGCTCTCCGGGCTCCCCGTCGACCGCTTCTGCTTCGAGGGCTTCCTGCCGCGCAAGGCGGGCGAGCGGCTGTCCCGGCTCAAGGAGTCCGCGCAGGAGCGCCGCACCCTCGTCTACTTCGAGGCCCCGCACCGCCTCGACGACACCCTCGCCGCGATGGCCGAGGCCTTCGGTGACGACCGCCGCGCCGCCGTGTGCCGCGAGCTCACCAAGACGTACGAGGAGGTCAAGCGCGGCCCCCTGAAGGAGCTCGCCGAGTGGGCCGCCGAGGGCGTGCGCGGCGAGATCACGGTCGTCGTCGAGGGTGCGCCGGAGAAGTCCGCCGACGGCCTCACCCCCGATGAGCTGGTGCGCAGGGTGAGCGTGCGCGAGGAGGCCGGGGAGCGGCGCAAGGAGGCGATCGCCGCGGTCGCCGCCGACGCCGGGCTGCCCAAGCGTGAGGTGTTCGATGCCGTGGTGGCGGCAAAGAATGCGGCGCGGACCGCCCCATAAGCGCGTAAAGGACTAACCTGAAAAGCAAAGCGAAGACCGCGCGCCAGGCCCGTTTCGGCAGGGAAAGGCCAAATCGGATCCAATAGTCGACAGGGCTTTTGCGCTCGGCCCAGCGGAGGCGTCCACTGGTTGAAGGGGACGCACCCGTCCCCACGCTGCCGCAGGGCAGCGTTTGTCCAGCGGGCAAGAGGAGCTGGCATGAGCGAGTTCGCAGTCTCCAAGACAGCCATTGGTGCGCAGACGCCCCCGGTCCCGAATCGCAGCGCGGCGACAGCCGTCGCCCACGAGTCGTATTCGTTCGCCTGCATGCGGTGCGGGCACGGCTGGGAGCAGTCCTACGAGATCGAGCACCACGTCGACGGGGAGGGTGCGGAGTTCGTGATGTACGTGGCGGGCGGCGAGCGGGTGCCGTCACCGCTGACCCGTCCCACGTGTCTGAACTGCGAGGGCCACGTCGTGCGCATCATGCGCGCCGGGCGGGTCTCCTCGGCCCGTGACGCGCTGCAACAGCACCGCGCCCCCCAGGCGGGGCCGGTGGAAGTGCCGGAACCCGACGCGGCGGAGCGCGAGGGGGCCCACCACTGGCATCTCTCCGACCTGCTGCACCCCTTCAGCCACCACAAGCGGGACGAGTGACACCGGGTTCGTAGGATCGGGGGCATGAGCCCCAGCACCAAGGACGTCACCCCACCGCCGCTGCCTGCGCCCCTGGAGATCGAGGTCGCCGACTCCCACACCCACCTGGACATGCAGGAGGGAACCGTGGAGGAGGCCCTCGCCAAGGCGGCGTCGGTGGGTGTGACCACGGTCGTCCAGGTGGGCTGCGACGTCGCGGGCTCCCGGTGGGCAGCCGGCACGGCGGAGGCCTTTGACGCCGTGCACGCGACCGTCGCCCTGCACCCCAACGAGGCGCCGCGCATCGTCCACGGAGACCCCGACGGCTGGTCCCGGCAGGGCGCGCGCGAGGCCCTCGGCGACGCCGGGCTCGACGAGGCCCTCGCAGAGATCGACCGGCTCGCCGCCCTCCCGCACGTGAAGGGCGTCGGCGAGACCGGCCTCGACTACTTCCGTACGGGACCCGAGGGCAAGGCCGCCCAGGAGCGCTCGTTCCGCGCCCACATCGAGATCGCCAAGCGGCACGGCAAGGCGCTCGTCATCCACGACCGCGAGGCGCACGACGATGTGCTACGCGTCCTGAAGGAGGAGGGGGCGCCGGAGCGCACCGTCTTCCACTGCTACTCGGGCGACGCGGACATGGCCCAAATCTGCGCGGAGAACGGCTACTTCATGTCGTTCGCGGGAAACGTGACGTTCAAGAACGCGCAGCCGCTGCGCGACGCGCTCGCCGTGGCCCCACTCCAACTCGTCCTCGTCGAGACCGACGCGCCCTTCCTGACACCCGCCCCGTACCGCGGTCGGCCTAACGCCCCGTATCTCATTCCGGTCACGCTGCGGGCCATGGCCGCGGTCTTGGGCGTCACCGAGGAAGCCCTCGCGACGTCGGTCTCCGCCAACACCGCGCGCGCCTTCGATTACTGAGCGATAACGGTCACGGGTGCTCACGCCCGCTCACCTTCGGGCAAAGTCGCCACTCTGAGTAACCGTTGTGCTTTGGAGAGTGACCGGAGCTCCGCTAGGTTCTGCTCGCCTGATCCGCCCCTCCCCGGGGGCGGACACCTGTGAGTGCCTGGAGCGTCGTCGTGAGCATTACGCCGCAGGAGACGTACGAGCGGTATGAGCTGGACGAGGCGGAGACCCAGGTCCCCGCCCCGGAGCCGCCCGGCGGCCGCGCCGAGGCCCGGCGCGCCGCACGCCGCAAGAAGGCGGCGCAGCGCCCCGAGGCACTGCGCAGGCTGCTGCCGCAGGCGCTGGTCGTCGCGTTCCTCGCGGGCGGCACGACCGCCTTCGTCGCCGACGACAAGGCGATCCGCCTCAGCGTCGACGGCAAGGAACGCACCCTGCACACCTTCGCCGACGACGTCACCGAACTCCTCGCCGACGAGGGCGTGGACGTCGGCGACCACGACGTCGTGGCGCCCGGCGAGGGAGCCGCGCTGGCGAGCGGCGACGAGGTCGCGGTCCGGTACGGGCGCCCCGTCCGGCTCACCCTCGACGGGCAGCGCCGCGAGGTGTGGACGACGGCGCACACCGTGCACGGGGCCCTCAGGCAGCTCGGCGTGCGGGCGGAGGGCGCGTACGTCTCGGCCTCCCGCTCCCAGCGCATCGCCCGCCACGGACTCGACCTCGACGTCCGCACCGAGCGCAGCGTCACGATCATGGCCGACGGCAGCCGCCGCACCATCCGCACGAACGCGGCGACCGTGGGCGGGGCCGTCGAGGACGCCGGCATCACGCTGCACGGGCAGGACACCACGTCCGTGCCGCAGAGCAGCTTCCCGCGCGACGGGCAGGTCATCACGGTGATGCGTGTGACGGGCGAGAAGGAGGTCCGCGAGGAGGCGATCCCCTACGCGACCGAGCGCACCGAGGACGCCTCGCAGTTCCAGGGCACGGAGGTCGTCACACAGGTCGGTGAGCCCGGCATGAAGCGGGTCACGTACTCGGTGCGCACCGTCAACGGGGTCAGGGGCAAGCCGCGCCGCGTGCGGCAGGAGGTCGTACGGGAGCCGCGCACGCAGCGGGTCAGGGTCGGCACGAAGCCGATGCCGACGTCGGTGTCCGGGGCGGACTCCCTCGACTGGTCCGGCCTCGCCGCGTGTGAATCGGGTGGCCGGCCGGGGGCCACGGACGCGACCGGCACCTATGGCGGGCTCTACCAGTTCGACACCCAGACCTGGCAGAGCCTCGGCGGCTCGGGCCGCCCCCAGGACGCGCCCGCCTCGGAGCAGACGTACCGGGCGAAGAAGCTTTACGTCAGCCGGGGGGCGTCGCCGTGGCCGCACTGCGGTTCCCGCCTTTAGCGGCACCGGGGTTGCGGCCTCGGGGCTCTGCCCCGGACCCCGCGCCTCAAGCGCCGGCGGGGCTTGATCTGTGGCACGGCTACCCTTGAACGGTGAGCACCAGTGACCCCCAGGGCCCCCTCCTCGGCGCCGCGGACATCCGCGAACTCGCCGCGGCGCTGAACGTCCGGCCGACGAAGCAGCGCGGCCAGAACTTCGTGATCGACGCCAACACCGTCCGCCGCATCGTCCGCACCGCGGAAGTGACCGAGGACGACGCCGTCGTAGAGGTGGGACCCGGCCTCGGCTCGCTCACCCTCGCGCTCCTCGACGCGGCCCGCCACGTCACGGCCGTGGAGATCGACGACGTACTGGCCTCGGCGCTGCCCGCCACCATCGCGGCCCGGCTCCCGGCCAAGAAGGACGCCTTCGACCTCGTCAACATCGACGCGATGCAGGTCACCGAGCTCCCCGGCCCGGCCCCCACCGCCCTCGTCGCGAACCTTCCGTACAACGTCGCGGTCCCCGTCCTGCTCCACATGCTGGAGAACTTCCCGACCATCGAGCGGACCCTCGTGATGGTGCAGGCCGAGGTCGCCGACCGGCTCGCCGCCGGGCCCGGCTCCCGCGTCTACGGCGTCCCGTCCGTGAAGGCCAACTGGTACGCCGAGGTCAAGCTCGCCGGCCGGATCGGCCGCAACGTCTTCTGGCCCGCCCCGAACGTCGACTCCGGCCTCGTCTCCCTCGTGCGCCGCACCGAGCCGATCCCCACCACCGCGTCCAGGCAAGAGGTCTTCGCGGTCGTCGACGCCGCCTTCGCCCAGCGCCGCAAGACGCTGCGCGCGGCGCTCGCCGGGTGGGCGGGCTCGGCGCAGGCCGCCGAGGAGGCCCTCGTCGCCGCGGGCGTCTCCCCGCAGGCGCGCGGCGAGGCGCTCACCGTCCACGAGTTCGCCCGCATCGCGGAGGCAAAGCAGCAGTGAGTGCGACCGTACGCGTCCCCGCCAAGGTCAACGTCCAGCTCGCGGTCGGCGGCGCCCGCCCCGACGGCTTCCACGACCTGGCGAACGTCTTCCTGGCCGTGGGCCTCTACGACGAGGTGACGGTGTCGGAGGCGGACTCCTTCGCGCTCACCTGCACGGGCCCGGGGGCCGATCAAGTCCCTCTGGACCGTACGAACCTGGCGGCCCGCGCCGCGTACGCGCTGGCGGCGCGGCACGGCCTCGGTGAGCCCACCGTCCGTATCGACATCGCCAAGGACATCCCGGTCGCCGGCGGCATGGCGGGCGGCTCCGCGGACGCGGCGGGCGCGCTGCTCGCCTGCGACGCGCTCTGGGGCACGAACGCGTCCCGCGAGGAACTCCTCGACATCTGCGCCGAGTTGGGCAGCGACGTGCCGTTCAGCCTGGTCGGCGGTGCGGCGCTCGGTACCGGGCGGGGCGAGAAGCTCGAACTCCTCGACGTGGGGGGCGAGTTCTGGTGGGTGTTCGCGGCCGCGGACGGCGGCCTGTCCACGCCGGCCGTCTACCGCGAGTTCGACCGCCTCAGCCCCGACGCCCCCGACCCCGTCGCGGCGCCCGCCCTCCTGGAGGCGCTGCGCACCGGCGACGTCGAGGCCCTCGCGGCCACGGTCACCAACGACCTCCAGCCCGCCGCGCTCTCCCTCTTCCCGTCACTGAAGGACACCCTCGACGCCGGTACGTCGGCGGGCGCACTGGCCGCGCTGGTCTCCGGCTCGGGCCCGACGACCGCCTTCCTCACGGCGGACGAGCCCTCGGCCCACCGCGTGGCCGCGACCCTGCCACGCGCCCGCGTGGCCTCGTCCCCCGCCCCGGGAGCCACGCTCCTCTGAGCAAATCAAGCCCCTGCGGCGTTTGAGCAGCGGGGTCCGGGGCGGAGCCCCGAGGCGTGGGGAACGGGTGACCGGCACCATCGGCGAGCCGACTACGCTGGAAGACCGGCCCACCCCCGTGGCCCACCCCCCGGAGCGGAGCGAAATGGCAGTCAATCTGGTCAACGTCGAGAACGTCTCGAAGGTCTACGGCACCCGTGCCCTCCTCGACGGCGTCTCCCTCGGCGTACAGGAAGGCGACCGGATCGGCGTCGTGGGACGCAACGGAGACGGCAAGACCACCCTCATCCGGATGCTCGCCAAGCTGGAGGAGACCGACACGGGACGCGTCACCCACAGTGGCGGCCTGCACCTGGGCGTACTCACCCAGCACGACTCCCTCGACCCCGCCGCCACCGTCCGCCACGAGGTCATCGGCGACATGGCCGACCACGAGTGGGCGGGCAGCGCCAAGATCCGCGACGTGCTCACGGGCCTCTTCGGCGGGCTCGACCTGCCCGGCTTCCCGCAGGGCCTGGACACCGTGATCGGCCCGCTCTCCGGCGGCGAGCGACGCCGTATCGCGCTCGCCAAGCTGCTCATCGCCGAGCAGGACCTGATCGTCCTCGACGAGCCCACGAACCACCTCGACGTCGAGGGCATCGCCTGGCTCGCCCAGCACCTGCGGGCCCGCCGCTCCGCCCTCGTCTGCGTCACCCACGACCGCTGGTTCCTCGACCAGGTCTGCACCCGCATGTGGGACGTGCAGAAGGGCGACGTCTACGAGTACGAGGGCGGCTACTCGGACTACGTGTTCGCGCGCGCCGAGCGTGAGCGGATCGCCGCGACCGAGGAGAGCAAGCGGCAGAACCTGATGCGCAAGGAGCTGGCCTGGCTGCGCCGCGGCGCCCCCGCCCGCACCTCCAAGCCGCGCTACCGCATCGAGGCCGCCAACGAGCTGATCGCCGACGTCCCGGAGCCGCGCGACAAGAGCGAGCTGATGAAGTTCGCGAACGCCCGGCTCGGCAAGACCGTCTTCGACCTGGAGGACGTGACCGTCACCGCCGGGCCGAAGATGCTGCTCAAGCACCTCACCTGGCAGCTCGGCCCCGGCGACCGCGTCGGCCTGGTCGGTGTGAACGGCGCGGGCAAGACGTCCCTGCTCCGCGCCCTCGACGAGGCGGCCCGCAGCCAGGGCGATGTGCAGCCCGCCGCGGGGAAGATCGTGGTCGGCAAAACGGTCCGCCTGGCCTACCTCTCCCAGGACGTCACCGAACTCCCCGCCTCGCTGCGCGTCCTGGAGGCCGTCCAGCAGATCCGCGACCGCGTCGACCTCGGCAAGGGCCGCGAGATGACCGCGGGCCAGCTGTGCGAGCAGTTCGGCTTCGCGAAGGACAAGCAGTGGACGCCGGTCGGCGACCTGTCCGGCGGCGAGCGCCGCCGCCTCCAGATCCTCCGTCTCCTCATGGACGAGCCGAACGTCCTGTTCCTCGACGAGCCGACGAACGACCTCGACATCGAGACCCTCACGCAGCTGGAGGACCTGCTCGACGGGTGGCCGGGCTCGATGGTCGTGATCTCCCACGACCGGTTCTTCCTGGAGCGCACCACCGACAACACGTACGCCCTGCTCGGCGACGCCACCCTGCGGATGCTGCCGCGCGGCGTCGAGGAGTACCTGGAGCGCAGGCGGCGGATGGTCGAGGCGGCGTCCCCGGCCCCCGCGGCCGCACCGGCCGTGGCCGAGAAGGCGGGGCCCTCCGCGGCCACTGGATCTTCCAAAGATGTACGCGCCGCGAAGAAGGAACTCCAGAAGGTCGAGCGGCAGATGGAGAAGATCTCCGAGAAGGAGAGCAAGCTGCACACGCAGATCGCCGACAACGCCACCGACTTCGGGAAGGTCGCGAAGCTCGACGCGGAACTGCGTGATCTCGTCGCGCAGCGCGAGGAGTTGGAGCTGCGCTGGATGGAACTCGCCGAAGACGCGTGAGCGCAGGCTGTCGCGGGCCGGTCCTCCCCTGGGTACGGGGACGGATCGGCCCGCTGTCTGTCGGCCGCGGGTGATAGAAAAGGGCCGCCGGGACGAGACGTGCGGTCCGGCCCACGGCGACTGGCCTTGCCGAAACTCAACGTCCCCGAGGTACCCAGGTCATGACCCAGCCACCCCCACCCCGACCGCCGGACGAGCCCCCGTCCCCGCAGGGCGAATTCGGCGCCCCACCGCCGATGCCGCCGTACACCGCCCCCGGCTACGGCACGCTGCGCACACCGCTCCCGCCCGAAGCCAGGGACCGCCTGCGGCAACAGCCGTACGAGCAGCCCCAGTACGGCCATCCGCAGCCGCCCACCCGTAGCAAGGTGCCGCCGATCGCGCTCGTCATCGGCGCCGCGGTCGTGGCCATCGCGCTGATCGTCGGCGGCGGCTTCCTCTACCTCTCGACGTCGGGCGACGACCCCGGCGTGGGCGCCGTCGGCTCCGGTGACGGCAAGGGCGGCGACGGCTTCGGCGGTTCCGGGGCGGAGCAGGCCCCGGCCGACCCGTCGGCGGGCGTCGCGCTGCGGCTGCCCGCGCCGAAGGTGGCGAAGCGGCAGGTGGACAGCGTCCAGGGTTCCTGGCTGACCGACAGGACGTACGCCAAGGCGGGCGTGAACCAGCTCGTCGGGTACGACGCCGCGAGCGGCAGGAAGACCTGGACCCTCCCGCTGTCGGGGCAGACGTGCGCGGGGACGGACACCGTCACCGACGACGCGCTCGCGGCCGTGGTCAGCGAGGCGGGCAAGCGGCCCGGGAACGGCGACCACAAGCCGTGCAGCCAGATCACGGTCTTCGACGTCAACACGGGGCACAAGCTCTGGACGCAGAGCCTGGGCCAGGGCTCGAACCGGCGGATCTTCGAGGAGCTCTCCCTGTCGGGCAACACGCTCGCGGCGGGCGGCGGCCTCGACGGAGGCGCCGCCTTCGACGTCAAGACGGGCAACATCCTGTGGCAGCCCGACACCGGGGAGTGCCAGGACCTCGGCTACCACGGCGGCGCCCAGCTCGTGACGGTCCGCAAATGCGGCGTCTACGGTAAGGACGCGACGTACGACGTCCAGCTCCTGGACCCGGTGACGGGCCAACCCAAGTGGTCCCACAAGCTCGCCCGGGGCCTCGCCGACGTCAAGGTGCTGTCCACCAAGCCGGTCGTCTTCGGCGTGGGAAGAGGCGCCGACGCGGCGGGCACCATCACCGACGTCTTCGCCCTGGACAGCCGCGGAAGGCTCGCGAGCAAGATCTCCATCGACCCCAAGAAGTACGACTTCGCCTGCGAGGTCGGAAAGACCGAGGGCTGCGCGAAGATCACCGTCGGCAATGGGCGGATCTATTTCGCGAGCAGGCCGCAGAAGACCGCCGGCGGCGGCCCGGGCCCGGCCAACGAGATCGTGTCGTACTCCCTGGAGACGGGTAAACGCACGGGCGACCGCGTCGCGGGCGGCGACCACCACGACATCTTCCCGGTGCGCATGGACGGCGGAAACGTCCTGGCGTTCAAGACGGGGGCCGTCGGCAAGGGCAGTCAGATCGTCACGATCGACGCCCGGACCATGAAGCAGTCGACCCTGGTGGAGACACCGGCCACGCCTGCCGTACGGGACATGATCAGCGGTATGGCGCCGGGCCGCTCGAATTCCGAACTCCGCTATTCCAAGGGAAGATTGTTCCTCGGTCAGGCCCTGATCGGCGAGCCCTACGCGGACGGCGGCAAGCGGTACACGGCGATCGGTTTCGGCATCGATTGAAAAAGGTCGCGAAGTCGCCCCGAACGAAGGCTTCTTGGCGCTGACTTTGCGTTCCTGTACCCCCAAACATCCCTCAATGCACTGGATTTCAGCATTGAGGGCCGCTTCTGGCCGGTAGGGGGAGCGCAACCTCGAACAAGCGTGTAGCTTCCGGGGGATGAAGGAGGACGGGGAGTCGGGGGGCTCGCCTGTCCTTGGGGGGCCCGGGGGTTCGCGGGGACACCCGGGGTGGATTGGGGGGTTGGCCCGATGGGAGTGCGGCTGATGGTGGTCGACGACCACCGACTGCTGGCCGAGGCGTTGGCCTCGGCCCTGAAGCTGCGCGGGCACCGGGTGCTCGCGGCTGCCGCACCTGCGGCCGGAGCGGCGGATCTGGTCATCTCGCGGGCGCCGGAGGTCTGCCTGCTGGGCACGGCGACCCCGGCGGAGCCCGGCACCTTCGACCCGGTGATCCGCATCAAACGCGAGCGCCCGCAGGTGGCGGTGGTGGTCCTTGGGCCCGTCCCCTCGCCCAGAGGCATCGCGTCGGCCTTCGCGGCCGGCGCCTCCGGCTACGTACGGCACGACGAGCGCATAGAGGGCGTGGAGCGCGCCCTGATGAAGGCGCGGGCGGGCGAGGCGGCGGTGGCCCCCGCGCTCCTCCAGGGCGCGTTCGGCGAACTGCTCAACCCGGCGGCCCAGCCCGACGACGAGGGCCAGCGCCTCCTCCAGATGCTGACGCCGCGCGAGGTCGAGGTCCTGGTGCGGGTCGCGGACGGCGAGGACACCCGGCTGATCGCGGCGGGCATGGGCATCGCCCCGTCCACGGCCCGTACGCACGTCCAGCGCGTCCTGATGAAGCTGGGCGTCGGCTCACGCCTGGAGGCGGCGGCGCTGGCCGCGCGCACGGGGCTGCTGGACCGGGCGGGGCCGGTGGGCTCGGGGGGCCCGGGGGGCTCGCCGGAGCCGGAGTCCTGAGCTATAGTTGATCTTGCGTTGGTCGCCGCAACTCGCGGTGAACGACCGTGCGTTGGTGGTCCAAGGAAAGACGCCCCGCTTCCTGCGGGGAAATGCAGGTGCAAGGCCTGCCCAGCGCTCCAGCAGGGCCCATTCCGCTCAGGCGGAATGGGCCCTTTGCGTTGCGGGAGCGAGAGGACTGTGACGTCGGACTACGGAAATCTCGTAGTCCGACGTCACAGTCCCGTCAGGTGTTACTTGGACGGGGGTGCCAACTCCTCAGCCGTGGGCGGCTGCGTGGGGCGGAGCTTCATCCAGATCAGGAAGAACAGGCCGAGGAGCAGCATCCCGATGCCGGTCCACAGGTTGATGTTGATGTCCTGGGCCTTCTTGAGGTCGGCGTCGGACGCCGTGAGGCCGGCGATCGTGACGATCACGCCGTACACCACGAAGAGGCCGCCGATGATGCGTCGCACGTCGAAGAGGCGGGCCGCCGTCGCCGACTTGGCCTCCAGTTCCTTCACTTCCTCGACGTGCTGGTTCATTTCGTCGCTCATGTCGTGTTACCTCGGACCTCAGAAGGAGAACGGGATGTAGCAGATGACGGCGAGGACGATCGCTCCCCAGCCCAGCAGGGCCGGCTTGCGGTACCAGGCGTCGTCACCCTCGGCCGGCGGCTCCTCCATGCCCGGCGACTTCGTGCCGTACACGAGACCGGCCAGTTCCTCGGCGGACTTGGACTTGGTGCAGAGCGTGACCACGAACATCACCACCGCGCCGACCACGAACGCGACGATCGAGGAGACGAAGTTGGCGCCCTGGTCCGAGGGGATCTCGATGACGCCCTGCTTGTAGAACCAGAAGTAGTTCACCATCGCCGCGACGGTGCCGGACAGCAGACCCCAGAAGCCGGCCGCGGGCGTCGTCCGCTTCCAGAACATGCCGATGATGAAGACCACGAACAGCGGGACGTTGAAGAACGAGAACAGCGTCTGCAGGTAGTTCATGATGTTGCTGAAGCTGCCCGCGATGAACGCGGTGCCCATGCCGATCACCACGCCGACGGCGGTGACGACGCGGCCGGTCTGCAGGTAGTGCCGGTCGCTCCGGCCCTTCTTGATGTACGCGCCCCAGATGTCGTTGGTGAACACCGTGTTGAAGGACGAGACGTTGGCCGCCATGCCCGCCATGAAGGCGGCGAGCAGGCCCGTCACCGCGATGCCGAGGACACCGTTGGGCAGCAGGTCGCGCATGAGGACCGGGATGGCGTCGTTGTACTGCAGGCCGGAGCCGTCCTTGCCGACCTTGCCGATGGACGGCTCCATGACCAGGGCGATCAGGCCGGGGATCACGACGACCATCGGGATGAGGATCTTCGGGAACGCGGCGATCAGCGGGGTGCGCTTGGCGGCGGAGAGGTTCTTCGCGGACAGCGCGCGCTGCACCTCGGCGAAGTTCGTCGTCCAGTAGCCGAAGCTCATCACGAAGCCGAGGCCGAGCACGATGGTCAGCCAGTTGGCGCCGAGCGGGTTGGCGTCGCCGATACCCGTGCCCTGCCAGGCCGTCATGAACGAATCACCGTGCGAGTTGGACAGGGAGTCCGATATGCCGTCCCAGCCGCCTACACGCTTGAGGCCGACGATGGTCAGCGGGATGAGCGCGGCGAGGATGACGAAGAACTGCAGGACCTCGTTGTAGATCGCCGAGGAGAGCCCGCCGATCGTGATGTACGCGAGGACGAAGAGGCCCGCGATGACGATCGCCACCCACTGCGGCCAGCCGAGCAGCGCCTTCAGGACCAGGGCCATCGCGTACAGGTTGACGCCCGCGATCAGCACCGACGAGACGGCGAAGATGATCGAGGAGAGCAGGTGGGAGGACGGGCCGAAGCGGTGGAGGAGGAACTCGGGGACCGAGCGCACCTTCGACGAGTAGTAGAAGGGCATCATCACCAGGCCGAGGAAGACCATGGCGGGGATGGCGCCGATCCAGTACCAGTGCACGGTGTAGAGGCCGTACTGCGCCCCGTTCGCCGCCATGCCGAGGAGCTCGGTGGCGCCCAGGTTCGCGGCGACGAACGCGAGACCGGTGACCCAGGCGGGCAGGGAGCGCCCGGACAGGAAGAAGTCCAGGCTGGTCTTCACGGAGCGGCGGGCGGCGAAGCCGATGCCCAGCACCACGACGAAGTAGATCGCCATGATCGTGTAGTCGAGGCCGTTGGTGGGCAGCCGGAGCCCCTCGGCCAGGGTAGTTGTGGGGGACAGCATGGAGGTATCTCGCTTCGTTGCGCGAACTGAAACAGTCCGGAACCTACGCCTCCGGCTTCAATAAGTGAACAGTTCGCATGACGTTCTTTGTTGGATTGTGATCGGGGTCGCGGCTCCCGGCTCTTTCCCTTGACCTTGCTGTTGGCTTATGCTTTGTTGTGTTTGGTTCTGTTTGTTTTGTGTGGTGAGGAGCACCGGACGTGAAGAAGACGTCGACCCGGCTCGCCGACGGTCGTGAGCTCATCTATTACGACTCGCGCGACGACGTCGTCCGGGACGCGGCCGACCGCCGCCCCCTCGACCCCACCGTCACGACGTCGGAGGTCCGCCGCGACCCCCTGCTCGGCGACTCGGTGGCGATCGCCTCGCACCGCCAGGGCCGCACGTACCACCCGCCGGCCGACGAGTGCCCGCTGTGCCCCTCCGAGGGCGAGCGGCTGAGCGAGATCCCCGACTCCTCGTACGACGTGGTGGTCTTCGAGAACCGCTTCCCCTCGCTCGCGGGGGACGCGGGCCGGTGTGAAGTGGTGTGCTTCACGTCCGATCACGACAAGTCCTTCGCCGATCTGACCGAGGAGCAGGCGGGGCTCGTCCTCGACGCGTGGACGGACCGCACCGCCGAGCTCTCCCACCTCGACTCCGTCGAGCAGGTCTTCTGCTTCGAGAACCGCGGCGCCGAGATCGGCGTCACCCTCGGCCACCCGCACGGCCAGATCTACGGCTACCCCTTCACCACCCCGCGCACCGCCCTCATGCTGCGCTCCGCCGCCGAGCACAAGGAGCAGACGGGCGGCCGCAACCTCTTCGCCGACGTGGTGGAGAAGGAGATCGAGGACGGTTCGCGGGTCGTCCTCGACGGCGAGCACTGGGTGGCCTTCGTGCCCTACGCCGCCCACTGGCCGTACGAGGTGCACCTCTATCCCAAGCGTCAGGTCCCGGACCTGCTCGCGCTCGACGACGACGCACGCACAGAGTTCCCCAAGATTTATCTGGAACTCTTGAGGCGCTTCGACCGGATCTTCGGCGCGGACCAGCCGGTGACGCCGTACATCGCGGCCTGGCACCAGGCCCCGTTCGGCTCGCTGGACGAGTTCGAGGGCGTCAACCGCGATGATTTCGCGCTGCACCTCGAGCTTTTCACCGTCCGACGCACTTCCGGCAAGCTGAAGTTTCTCGCGGGTTCCGAGTCCGGCATGAGCGTGTTCATCAACGACGTGCCGCCGGAGACCGCGGCCGAGCGACTGCGAGAGGTAGCGAGCAAGTAATGGGTAAGGCCGATTCCAAGAAGTACCTGGTCACTGGTGGTGCGGGCTACGTCGGCAGCGTCGTCGCGCAGCACCTGATCGAGGCGGGCCACGAGGTCACCGTCCTCGACAACCTCTCCACCGGCTTCCGTGAGGGCGTGCCCTCGGGCGCCGCCTTCGTCGAGGGCGACATCCGCGACGCCGGCAAGTGGCTCGACTCCTCCTACGACGCCGTGCTGCACTTCGCCGCGTTCTCGCAGGTCGGCGAGTCCGTCGTGAAGCCCGAGAAGTACTGGGACAACAACGTCGGCGGGACGATGGCGCTGCTCGCCGCGATGCGCGCCGCGGACGTCCGCAAGCTGGTCTTCTCCTCGACCGCGGCCACGTACGGCGAGCCGGTCAATACCCCGATCACCGAGTCGGACCCGACCGCCCCCACCTCCCCGTACGGCGCCTCGAAGCTCGCGGTCGACCACATGATCACGGGGGAGGCGGCCGCACACGGACTGGCTGCAGTATCCCTTCGGTACTTCAACGTCGCGGGCGCGTACGGCAGTTGCGGTGAGCGGCACGACCCCGAGTCGCACCTCATCCCGCTCGTCCTCCAGGTCGCCCAGGGCGGACGCGAGGCGATCAACGTCTTCGGCGACGACTACCCGACGCCCGACGGCACCTGCGTCCGCGACTACATCCACGTCGCGGACCTCGCCGAGGCGCACCTCCTCGCCGTCGACGCCGCACAGCCCGCCGAGCACCTCATCTGCAACCTCGGCAACGGCAACGGCTTCTCCGTCCGCGAGGTCATCGAGACCGTCCGCCGGGTCACCGGGCACCCGATCCCCGAGGTCGTCGCCCCGCGCCGCGGCGGCGACCCGGCCGTCCTCGTCGCCTCCGCCGACACCGCGCGCGAGCGCCTCGGCTGGAACCCGTCCCGCGCGGACCTCGCGGGCATCGTCGCCGACGCCTGGGAGTTCGCCCAGGCACGCCAGCAGTAACCAGCAGCAGGGGTAGGTAGTAACTGATGTCCGTCGCCGCGCAGTTCAAGGACCTGTACGGGTACGAGCCCGCCGGAGTGTGGGCGGCCCCCGGCCGCGTCAACCTCATCGGTGAGTACACCGACTTCAACGAGGGCTTCGTCATGCCGCTCGCGCTGCCGCACACCGCGGTCGCCGCGGTGGCCCGGCGCGAGGACGGCGTGCTGCGCCTGCACTCCGCCGACATCGACGCCCCGGTCGTGGAGCTGCGCGTCGACGACCTTGCCCCGCTCAGCAAGTACGGCCAGGGCGGCTGGGCCGCGTACCCGGCGGGCGTCGTCTGGGCGCTGCGCGACGCGGGCCACGCGGTCGCCGGCGCGGACATCCACCTCGCCTCCACGGTCCCGACCGGCGCGGGCCTCTCGTCGTCGGCCGCCCTTGAGGTCGTCACGGCGTACGCGATGAACGACCTGTACGAACTCGGGCTCACCGGCGCGGAGTTGGCGGTGCTCGCGCAGCGCGCCGAGAACGCCTTCGTCGGCGTGCCGTGCGGCGTCATGGACCAGATGGCCTCGTCCTGCGCCACCGAGGGGCACGCCCTGCACCTCGACTGCCGCGACCTGTCGATCCGCCAGATCCCCTTCGACCTGGCAGCCCACGGCCTCGAACTCCTCGTCGTCGACACCCGCGTCAAGCACGAACTGGGCGACGGCGCGTACGCGGAGCGGCGCGCGGGCTGCGAGGAGGGCGCGCGCGTCCTCGGAGTGACGCACCTGCGCGATGTCTCCTACGCCGAACTGGGCAGCTCCATCGCGGAGTTGGAGCTGGCCGGGGTCGACGAGAAGGTCGTCCGCTACGTCCGCCACATCGTCACCGACGACCACCGTGTCGAGCGCGTCATCGAGCTGCTCGACTCCGGCGACGTACGCGCCATCGGCCCGGTCCTCGTCCAGGGCCACGTCTCGCTCCGCGACGACCTGCGCATCTCCTGCCCGGAACTCGACCTGGTCGTCGGTACGGCGATGACCTCCGGAGCGCTCGGGGCGCGGATGACGGGCGGCGGCTTCGGCGGCTCGGCGGTCGTCCTGGTCGAGTCGGACGGCGGCGACACCGTCACGAAGGCGATCACCACCGCCTTCGCCGAGGCCGGCTTCACGGCACCACGGGTGTTCCCGGCGGTCCCTTCGGCGGGGGCGCGCCGCCAGGCCTGAGACCCCTGAGGCTCACCCCAACCGCTTCGTCAGCGTGAACTCCTTGATTCCGGGCGGGTAGTCGGGGATCACGGACACGACCTCGTACCCCTGCAAGCGATAGAAGCCCGGGGCCTGGCTGTGTTTTATGGTGCGCTCCGCGCACGGGCCCAG
>NZ_JBIAQB010000011.1:80251-153883 GCF_042888725.1 Streptomyces sp. NPDC002795 | reverse complement strand
CGTGGTCTCGGTGGGTGTTTTGGCGTGGCTGTTCAGGCCAGCCGCTTCGTCAGCGTGAACTCCTTGATTCCGGGCGGGTAGTCGGGGATCACGGACACGACCTCGTACCCCTGCAACCGATAGAAGCCCGGGGCCTGGCTGTGTTTTATGGTGCGCTCCGCGCACGGGCCCAGGTCTCGGTGGGTGTTTTGGCGTGGCTGTTCAGGCCAGCCGCTTCGTCAGCGTGAACTCCTTGATTCCGGGCGGGTAGTCGGGGATCACGGACACCACCTCGTACCCCTGCAACCGATAGAAACCCGGGGCCTGGAAGTCCCAGGTCTCCACGCGGGCGGCGCGGCACTCGTGCTCCTCGTGCGCGATGCGCTCCGCCTCCGCGAGGAGGCGGGAGCCGAGGCCCGCGCCGCGGTGCGGCTCGGCGACCCAGAGCATGTCCACGTGCAGCCAGAACGCCCACGTGTACGCGTCGAGCCCCGCCACCAGCGCGCCGTCCTCGTCCAACATCCATACCTGGAGCGGGACATGCTGGTCGGCGGGGGTGCCGCGCAGCTCGCCGAGGACCGGTGACGCCGCCGCGTTGGCCTCCCTCAGCAGCGACCGGAGCAGAAGGGAGCGTTCCTTGTCGACTTCTGTCTCGATGCGAAACATGCGCATCACCATAAACGCGCAGGACAGTCGCCGCGGTGCCAACCGCCCACCAGTTCTGCGAATTGACTTCCCCTCAGGGCCTTCGCCTCTAGTCTGAGGACAGCACCGGTGGGGGCCGGTGCCGATCAGGGGGCGAGACAGCCGGGTACGACGCCCGGAGCGGGGGTAGCAGTTCGGCACACGGCGGCGGCCGTGCGGCTTCGGCGACCCGCACTCCGGGCGCCGTACCTGCGTTGATCCGTTCCCCGACGATGGGGTATCCCCTGCTCCGTACCGGAGCTCGGGGAAGGGGGTAATCACGTGGTACGCATTCGGGTCCTCGTAGTCGACGACCATCGCATCTTCGCCGAGTCACTCGCCGCGGCGCTCGCCGCCGAGACCGATGTCGACGTGTCGGCCGCGGGGAGCGGCCCCGCCGCTCTGCGCTGCCTCGACCGGGCGGTCGCGGAGGGCCGCCGATTCGATGTGCTGCTGATCGACGCGGACCTGGGCGCGGCATCGCTCCAGGGCATGCGCGCGCCGACAGCGGTGCCCGACAGTGCCGCGCAGGACGGCCTCGTCGACGGTATCTCCCTGGTGGCGGGCGTCCGTTCGGCGCAGCCCGCCGTCCGTTCGGTGGTGCTCGCCGAGCGGGACGATCCGCGCCGTGCGGCGCTCGCGCTCCAGGCGGGGGCGTCCGGCTGGGTCGCCAAGGACTGCTCCCTGTCGCGCCTGTTGACCGTCATACGGGGCGTGCTGCGGGAGGAGACGCATCTGCCGCCGGCGCTGCTCACGGGCGTCCTGCGGGAGTTGACCGCGGCCCGCAAGCACCGCACCGAGTCCGAGCGGCTCGTCGAGTCCCTGACGCCACGGGAGCGCGAGGTGCTGCGCTGCATGGTGGCGGGCCTCGGCCGCAAGGCGGTGGCGGAGCGGCTGTTCCTGTCGCCGCACACGGTGCGTACGCACATGCAGAACGTGCTGGGCAAACTCGGCGTCCACTCGACGCTTGCGGCGGTCGCCCTAGCCCGAAGGGCGGGCGTGGGCCCGGTCGACCTGGAAGCGGCCAGCTGAGCCCCGCGCGGCTAGCCGGGAATGTTGTCGAACGGCGCCGTCAACTGCCGCAGCAGCGACGCCAATTCGGCCCGGTCCCCTCGGGAGAGCTCCGCCAGGATCGCCCGCTCCTGATCAAGCAGCCCGGCCAGGGCCTGGTCGGCGCGGTCGCGGCCCTCGTCCGTGAGGCGGACCAGGACGCCGCGGCGGTCGCTGGGATCCGGCAGGCGCTCGACGAGCCCCTTCTTGGCGAGACGGTCGATACGGTTGGTCATCGTGCCGGACGTCACCAGGGTCTGCGTGAGCAGCTGACCGGGAGAGAGCTGATACGGGGTGCCCGCGCGGCGCAGTGCCGTCAGGACGTCGAACTCCCACGGCTCCAGGTTGTGCTCGGAGAAGGCCAGGCGGCGGGCCCTGTCGAGATGGCGCGCGAGCCTGCTGACCCGACTGAGCACCTCAAGGGGCTCCACGTCGAGGTCGGGGCGCTCTCGGCGCCACGCTGAGACCAGACGGTCGACCTCGTCCTCCATGACGATCAGTGTAGGGGGTGTGTCGACATGAAGTCTCTTGAGGTCGACTATCTTGACATCGAGATATCTGCGGAAGACGCTTACGACATGACACCTGCACCCACCTGGGACCCCCAGCAGTACCTCCGGCACGCGGGTCATCGCGGCCGCCCCTTCGTCGACCTGCTCGCCCGCGTCCCCGCCCTCCCGGGGGAACCCGCCCGCATCGCCGACCTCGGCTGCGGCCCCGGCAACGTCACGACGCTGCTCGCCGAACGCTGGCCCACCGCCCGCATCACCGGCTACGACAACTCGCCACAGATGCTGGAGCAGGCCGCCGCCCACGCCACCGACCGCCTCGACTTCACGTACGCGGACGCCGCCGACTGGGCGCCCACGGAGACGTACGACCTGCTGCTGTCGAACGCGACGCTGCAATGGGTCCCCGACCACGCCGACGCCTTCCCCCGGTGGATCGACGCGGTGGCCCCCGGCGGCACGTTCGCCTTCCAGGTGCCCGGCAACTTCGACGCGCCCAGCCACGTCCTGATGCGGGAACTGACGGAATCGGCCCACTGGAAGGACCGCTTGGCGGGAGTGCTGCGCCACGGGGACGCGGTGCTCACGCCCGCGGCCTACCTGGAACGGCTCGCCGGCCTCGGCTGCGAGGTCGACGCCTGGGAGACGACGTACACGCATCTCCTCCAGGGCCCCGACCCGGTGCTCGACTGGGTCAAGGGCACCGGCCTGCGCCCGGTCCTGACGGCGCTCGCGGACGACCCGGAGGCGCGGGACGCGTTCGTCACCGAGTACCGCGATCTGCTCCGCGAGGCGTACCCGGCGACGGAGCACGGCACGGTGCTGCCGTTCCGGCGGATCTTCGTGGTGGCGACCCGCTCATGACCCTGGTCGGCGTGGACCACGTGCAGCTCGCGGCGCCGCCGGGCAGCGAGGAGGTCCTGCGGTCGTTCTACGTCGACGACCTCGGCATGACCGAAACGCCCAAGCCACCGGCGCTCGCGGCGCGGGGCGGGTGCTGGTTCGAGGCGGGGGCGGTGCGGCTGCACCTGGGCATCGACCGGGACTTCCGCCCCGCGAAAAAGGCACACCCAGGACTTCTGGTACGCGACATCGAGGCGTACGCGCGGAGACTGACGGAGCGCGGCGTGGCGGTCGAATGGGACGACCTGCTGCCGGGCCGCCGCCGCTTCTACTGCCAGGACCCTGTGGGCAACCGGCTGGAGATGGTCTCTTCAAGCCCCGCCGGCGATTGAGGCGCGGGGCCCGGGGCAGAGCCCCGAGACGTCGACCCCGGTGCCGCTCAACTCTTCCGGTGCCCTATCAGCCTCGGCTTCGGCTCGATCCCGTCGAGCCCGTGCCACGCCAGATTCACCAGATGCGCGGCGACCTCCGCCTTCTTCGGCTTGCGGGCGTCCAGCCACCACTGCCCCGTGAGCGCGACCATGCCGACCAGCGCCTGCGCGTACAGCGGCGCCAGCTTCTGGTCGAAGCCCCGGTTCTTGAACTCGCGGCCGAGGATGTCCTCGACCTGCGTCGCGATGTCGGAGATCAGCGACGCGAAGGAGCCCGTGGACTGCGGGATGGGGGAGTCCCGGACCAGGATGCGGAAGCCGTCCGTGTACTCCTCGATGTAGTCGAGAAGCGCGAACGCCGCCTGTTCCAGGAGTTCGCGCGGGTGGCCCGCCGTCAGCGAACCGGTGACCATGCCGAGGAGCTGGCGCATCTCCCGGTCGACGACGACCGCGTACAGGCCCTCCTTGCCACCGAAGTGCTCGTACACCACCGGCTTGGAGACCCCGGCCTTCGCCGCGATCTCCTCCACCGACGTGGCCTCGAAGCCCTTGGCGGCGAACAGTGTGCGACCCACATCGAGCAGCTGCTGGCGTCGCTCCGCTCCCGTCATACGGGTGCGGCGCGCACGCCGCGGTTTGTTGTCGGGCCGGTCGTTGCTCGGGGTGCTTGAGTCGGTCGCCACGCTGTCCATCATGCCGGGTCGACGCCCTCGCTCTTGCGGCGGGAGGCGATGCGCTCCTTCGACGGCCAGCGCACGTCGTACGCCCAGCCCAGCTGCTCGAACCAGCGGATGAGACGGGCCGAGGAATCGATCTGGCCGCGCTCCACCCCGTGCCGCGCCGACGTCGGGTCCGCGTGGTGCAGGTTGTGCCAGGACTCGCCGCAGGACAGCACGGCCAGCCACCACACGTTGCCGGAGCGGTCACGGGACTTGAAGGGGCGCTTGCCTACCGCGTGACAGATCGAGTTGATCGACCACGTCACGTGGTGAAGCAGCGCCACCCGGACGAGCGAGCCCCAGAAGAAGGCCGTGAACGCGCCCCACCACGACATCGTGACCAGACCGCCGATCAGGGCGGGGAGGAAGAGCGACAGCGCCGCCCACGCGATGAACTGGCGGGAGATCGCGCGGATCGCCGGGTCCTTGACCAGATCCGGCGCGAACTTCTCCTGCGAGGTCTGCTCCTCGTCGAACATCCAGGCCATGTGCGCCCACCACAGGCCCTTCAGCAGGGCCGGGACCGTCTCCCCGTACCGCCACGGCGAGTGCGGGTCGCCGTCGGCGTCGGAGAACTTGTGGTGCTTGCGGTGGTCGGCGACCCAGCGCACGACCGGGCCCTCCACCGCGAGCGAGCCCATGACCGCCAGCGCGATCCGCAGCGGACGCTTCGCCTTGAAGGAGCCGTGCGTGAAGTACCGGTGGAAGCCGATCGTGATGCCGTGGCAGCCGACGAAGTAGAAGAGGACGAGCAGCCCCAGGTCGAGCCAGCTCACTCCCCAGCCCCAGACCAGCGGCACCGCCGCGAGCACGGCGAGGAACGGGACGATGATGAACACGAGCAGTGTGAGCTGCTCCACTGAACGCTTCTTTTCGCCGCCGAGCGTCGCGGAACGCGAGGTGGCGGGCGGTCCGGGCGCCGGACCGGGGGCGTCTTCGATCACATCGGTACTGGTTGCCATGTGAGTCCCCTGGAAGTCGAGGGTTGAGACGGGCTGAGACGGGTCAGGAGATCCACTGGGATCCGCGGACAGCTTTCCTACGGTTCCGTAACCTACGGCACCGTAACTATGTCTGCGTGCAGCCGGACGGCAAGAGGCCCCAGCCTCTCCGCCGGCGGTGGCACATATCCTTGGAATCGGTCGGACAGCGCGGTCCGCTCTGAATCTCCACCCCGGGTCTAGTACCCGGTTCCGGGGATCCTCCCTCCTGACTACTGCAAGGAGCCGCACCTGTGAGCAGTGCCGACGAACAGACCGCTGCGACGACCACCAGCCCCGAGCTGCGCGCCGACATCCGTCGGCTCGGTGACCTGCTGGGCGAGACCCTGGTCCGCCAGGAGGGCCCGGAGCTGCTGGAACTGGTCGAGAAGGTCCGCCGCCTGACCCGCGAGGACGGCGAGGCCGCCGCCGAGCTGTTGCGCGGCACCGAGCTGGACACCGCGGCCAAGCTGGTCCGCGCCTTTTCCACGTACTTCCACCTGGCCAACGTGACGGAGCAGGTGCACCGTGGCCGCGAACTGCGCGCCATGCGGGCCGCCGAGGGCGGACTGCTCGCCCGCACCGCGGACCGGCTCAAGGACGCCGACCCGGACCACCTGCGCGACACGGTCAAGCACCTGAACGTACGACCCGTCTTCACGGCCCACCCGACGGAGGCCGCCCGGCGCAGCGTCCTCGGCAAGCTGCGCCGCGTCGCCGAGCTCCTGGAGACCCCGGTCCTGGAGACCGACCGCCGCCGCTACGACACCCGCCTCGCCGAGAACATCGACCTCGTGTGGCAGACCGACGAGCTGCGCGTCGTCCGCCCCGAGGTCACGGACGAGTCGCGCAACGCGATCTACTACCTGGACGAGCTGCACGCCGGCGCCGTCGGAGACGTCCTGGAGGACCTCACCGCCGAGCTGGAGCGCGTCGGCGTCACCATCCCCGAGACGACCCGGCCGCTCACCTTCGGCACCTGGATCGGCGGCGACCGCGACGGCAACCCGAACGTGACCCCGCAGGTCACCTGGGACGTCCTGATCCTCCAGCACGAGCACGGCATCAACGACGCCGTCGACCTGGTCGACGAACTGCGCGGCTTCCTGTCGAACTCCATCCGCTACACGGGCGCCACCGAGGAGCTGCTCACCTCGCTCCAGTGCGACCTGGAGCGCCTCCCGGAGATCAGCCCCCGCTACAAGCGGCTCAACGCGGAGGAGCCCTACCGGCTCAAGGCCACCGCGATCCGGCAGAAGCTGGAGAACACCAAGACGCGGCTCGCCAGGAACACGCCGCACGAGGAGGGCCGCGACTACCTCGGCACCGCCGAGCTGATCCACGACCTGGCCCTCATCCAGACCTCGCTGCGCGAGCACCGCGGCGGACTGTTCGCCGAAGGCCGCATGAACCGTACGATCCGGACCTTGTCCGCCTTCGGTCTGCAGCTCGCCACGATGGACGTACGCGAGCACGCCGACGCGCACCACCACGCGCTCGGCCAGCTCTTCGACCGGCTCGGCGAGGAGTCCTGGCGCTACGCCGACATGCCGCGCGAGTACCGCGGCAAGCTGCTCGCCAAGGAGCTGCGCTCGCGCCGTCCGCTGGCGCCGACCCCGGCCCCGCTGGACGCCGCCGGAGAGAAGACCCTCGGCGTCTTCCACACCATCACCAGAGCCCTCGACGTGTTCGGGCCCGAGGTCATCGAGTCGTACATCATCTCGATGTGCCAGGGCGCCGACGACGTGTTCGCCGCGACCGTCCTCGCGCGCGAGGCGGGCCTCATCGACCTGCACGCGGGCTGGGCCAAGATCGGCATCGTGCCGCTCCTGGAGACGACGGACGAGCTGAAGGCCGCCGACACGATCCTGGAGGACATGCTCTCCGACCCGTCCTACCGGCGCCTCGTCGCGCTCAACGGGGACGTGCAGGAGGTCATGCTCGGCTACTCCGACTCCTCGAAGTTCGGCGGCATCACCACGTCGCAGTGGGAGATCCACCGCGCCCAGCGCCGGCTGCGCGACGTCGCGCACCGCTACGGCGTGCGCCTGCGCCTCTTCCACGGCCGCGGCGGCACCGTCGGCCGCGGCGGCGGCCCCTCGCACGACGCGATCCTCGCCCAGCCCTGGGGAACCCTGGAGGGCGAGATCAAGGTGACCGAGCAGGGCGAGGTCATCTCCGACAAGTACCTGGTGCCGTCGCTGGCCCGCGAGAACCTGGAACTGACCGTCGCGGCCACGCTGCAGGCCTCCGCCCTGCACACGGCGCCGCGCCAGTCCGACGAGGCCCTCGCCCGCTGGGACGCCGCGATGGACGTCGTCTCCGACGCCGCGCACAACGCCTACCGGGGGCTCGTCGAGGACCCCGACCTGCCGTCGTACTTCCTCGCGTCGACGCCCGTCGACCAGCTCGCCGACCTGCACCTCGGCTCCCGGCCCTCCCGCCGCCCCGGCTCCGACGCCTCGCTCGACGGCCTGCGGGCCATCCCGTGGGTGTTCGGCTGGACCCAGTCCCGGCAGATCGTGCCCGGCTGGTTCGGCGTCGGCTCCGGCCTCAAGGCGCTGCGCGAGGCAGGACCACGAGGACATGGCGCCACCGTGCTCGACGAGATGCACGAGCAGTGGCACTTCTTCCGCAACTTCATCTCCAACGTCGAGATGACCCTCGCCAAGACGGACCTGCGGATCGCCCGCCACTACGTCGACACGCTCGTGCCCGACAACCTCAAGCACGTCTTCGACGCCATCGTGACCGAGCACGAGCTGACCGTCGCCGAGGTGCTGCGCATCACCGGAGGAAGCGAACTCCTCGACGCGCAGCCCGTGTTGAAGCAGACGTTCGCGATCCGCGACGCCTACCTCGACCCGATCTCGTACCTCCAGGTCGCCCTGCTCAAGCGCCAGCGCGACGCGGCGGCAGCGGACGAGACCCCGGACCCGACGCTCGGCCGGGCCCTGCTCCTCACCGTCAACGGAGTGGCCGCGGGCCTGCGCAACACCGGCTGACCTAGAGGTTCAGAGCGGCGAAGGCCGCCGACAGCAGCGCGATTCCGGCGCCTCCCGTGACCCACGTGAGGCGCCGGTCGCGTACCCCGCCCGCCAGCACCACCGACGCGAGCAACAGCGCGCCGCCCAGCGGCACCCACGCGGACAGAAAGCCGGCGGTGCCCGCGCGGACCGCCGACGTCGAACTCGGCTTGAGGACCACCGGGAGGCGCGCGCCCTTCTTCTCCCCGATCGAGCGGTCGATCGTCACGCTCGCATGCCGTACGGCGGTGGGGGAGGCGGGCGAGAACGGGCCGGCGCAGGTCTCGCCCGCGCACCGGCTCACCGTCATCGTGCCGCGCTCACGGCCCGCCGGGAACATCACGTGCTGCGCCGCACCCCACGAGGCCCACACGCCGGCGATCAGCAACAACGCGGCGACCGCGGCCGCCGCGACTTGACGGGCAACAGGCAACATGGCCGGGATCCTTGGCCATGACCCTGCATACGGTCAACTCCCGGCCGGAACCCGCCCCCGACAAGTCCGTACAGGTCAGGAGTTGTACGTCGACTGGGCCCGCTCCAGGCCCTCGATCACCAGCGCCTCCGCGGCGTCGGCGGCCCGGTCCACGAAGTAGTCGAGCTCCTTGCGCTCGGCCGACGAGAAGTCCTTGAGCACGAAGTCCGCGACCTGCATCCGACCCGGCGGACGACCGATCCCGAACCGCACCCGGTGGTAGTCGGAGCCCAGCGACTTCGTGATCGACTTCAGGCCGTTGTGCCCGTTGTCTCCACCGCCCAGCTTCAGACGCAGCACGCCGTGATCGATGTCCAGCTCGTCGTGGATCGCCACGATGTGCTCCGTCGGCACCTTGTAGAAATCGCACAGCGCCGTCACGGGACCACCCGAGACGTTCATGAACGACATCGGCTTCGCGAGGATCACCCGGCGGTTCAGCGGGCCGGGCGGACCGATCCGCCCCTCGACGACCTGCGCCTGCCCCTTGGTCGCCCGCTTGAACTTGGCGCCCATCCGCCGCGCCAGCAGATCGGCGACCATGAAGCCGACGTTGTGCCGGTTCATCGCGTACTCGGGACCAGGGTTGCCCAGCCCGGCGATCAGCCAGGGAGCGTTCTCGTCGGACATGCACATTCCTTAGGTGTACGTCGGGCACGTCGGGTGCGTCGATACAGCGATACGGGGTGGTGGGCCGCGCCCACCACCCCGTACAGGTCAGACCCTGAAGGCTCAGGCCTCCGCGGCGGCCTCGTCGCCCGCGGCCTCGGCCGGGGCCTCCTCCGCCTGCGCGGCCAGGACCTGGAGCACGACGGCGTCCTCGTCGGTGGCCAGCGTGGTGCCCTTGGGCAGCTTGATGTCCTTGGCGTGGACCGAGGCACCGGCCTCGAGGCCCTCGATGGAGACGGTGACCGACTCGGGGATGTGCGTGGCCTCGGTCTCGACCGACAGCGTGTTCAGCACGTGCTCGAGCAGGTTGCCACCCGGGGCCAGCTCGCCCTCGGTGTGGACCGGGAGCTCGACGGTGACCGTCTCGCCGCGCTTCACCTGGAGCAGGTCGACGTGGACCAGGAAGCTCGTGATCGCGTCACGCTGCACGGACTTCGGGATGACCAGCTCGTTGGACTTGCCGTCGATGTCCAGGTTGATCAGGACGTTCGGCGTACGCAGGGCCAGCATCAGGGCGTGCGAGTCGAGCGTGATGTGCAGCGGCTCGTTGCCGTGGCCGTAGACGACACCGGGAACCTTCTCGACCATGCGCAGACGGCGGGAGGCACCCTTGCCGAACTCGGTGCGGGTCTCGACGGAAAGCTTGACCTCGGACATGCTCTTCAACTCCTCGTAGAACTAGGGAAATCCCCAAAAAGGGACTGGTCACCCGGCCACGAACGGCCTGCTACGAAGAGCGCGTCGATAACGGACCGCCGTACAAAAAAGTACGGCCTCCCTCGCCGAGCAACTTCAGCAGTCTACTCGGCGGGGGAGGCCGCACCCAAATGGATCTTTACGCTTCGCCCTCGAAGAGGCTGGTCACCGACCCGTCCTCGAAGACCTCGCGCACCGCGGAGGCGATCGTCGGGGCGATCGACAGCACCGTGATCTTGTCGAGCTCCAGCTCACCCGGCGTCGGCAGCGTGTCCGTGAAGACGAACTCGCTCACCTTCGAGTTCTTCAGACGGTCCGCGGCGGGGCCGGACAGCACACCGTGCGTCGCCGTCACGATGACATCCTCGGCGCCGTGCGCGAACAGGGCGTCGGCGGCGGCGCAGATCGTGCCACCGGTGTCGATCATGTCGTCGACGAGCACACAGACGCGGCCCTTCACGTCACCGACGACCTCGTGCACGGTCACCTGGTTGGCGACGTCCTTGTCACGGCGCTTGTGCACGATCGCCAGCGGCGCGCCAAGACGGTCGCACCAGCGGTCGGCCACGCGCACGCGGCCGGCGTCGGGGGAGACCACGGTCAGCTTGGACCGGTCCACCTTCGCGCCCACGTAGTCCGCCAGGATCGGCAGCGCGAACAGGTGGTCCACCGGGCCGTCGAAGAAGCCCTGGATCTGGTCCGTGTGCAGGTCGACCGTGAGGATGCGGTGCGCACCCGCGGTCTTCATCAGATCCGCGATCAGGCGCGCCGAGATCGGTTCACGTCCGCGGTGCTTCTTGTCCTGCCGCGCGTAACCGTAGAACGGCACGATGACAGTGATGGAGCGGGCCGACGCGCGCTTCAGCGCGTCGATCATGATCAACTGCTCCATGATCCACTTGTTGATCGGAGCCGTGTGGCTCTGGATCAGGAAGCAGTCGGCGCCGCGCGCGGACTCCTGGTAGCGGACGTAGATCTCGCCGTTGGCGAAATCGAAAGCCTTGGTCGGGACGATCCCGGCACCGAGCTGGTGCGCGATCTCCTCGGCAAGTTCGGGGTGGGCGCGGCCGGAGAAGAACATCATCTTCTTCTCGCCCTGCGTCTTAAGCCCGGTCACAGCACTAGTCTCCTCAGACGAGTTCGTCCGCCGCAGCTGCCCGCGCGTCCCATTAGCAGCGAGCCAGGCGAATCGTGAGCACCTATCACGGTACGCCGTGTCGGGCGCACCTGTTTCCGGTCAGACCCCGTCAGTCTGCGGTTTCCGCATTCCGGGAGGCCGCCTCCGCCGCCTTGGCGGCCGTGCTCCCCGGCCGCTTCCGGGCCACCCAACCCTCGATATTCCTTTGCTGGCCCCGCGCCACGGCCAGTGAACCGGCCGGCACATCCTTCGTGATCACGGACCCCGCGGCGGTGTACGCACCGTCCCCGATGGTGACAGGAGCCACAAACATGTTGTCCGAACCCGTCTTGCAGTGGGACCCCACGGTGGAGTGGTGCTTGCTCTCCCCGTCGTAGTTCACAAAGACACTAGCGGCACCGATGTTGGTGAAATCACCGATCGTCGCGTCCCCCACGTACGACAGGTGCGGCACCTTCGTACCCTCACCGATCGACGAGTTCTTCGCCTCGACGAACGTCCCGATCTTCGACTTCAGACCCAGCCGCGTACCGGGCCGCAGATACGCGAACGGACCGACGGACGCCTCAGGACCCACCTCAGAGCTGTACGCGACCGTGTTGTCGACCCGGGCCCCCGCACCCACGCGCGTATCCGTGAGGCGGGAGTTGGGGCCGACCACGGAGCCCTCGGCGAGGTGCGTGGCACCGTGCAGCTGCGTGCCCGGCAGGACCGTCGCGTCACGCTCGAACGTCACCGTGACATCGACGAAGGTGCTCGCCGGGTCGACGACCGTGACACCGGCCAGCATCGCCCGCTCAAGCAGCCGCTCATTGAGGGTGCGGTGGGCCTCGGCCAGCTGCACACGGTTGTTGATACCCGCGATCTCGCGGTGGTCGAGCGCGACGGAGGCACCGACCCGATGACCCGCCGCGCGCAGGATCCCGAGCACATCGGTGAGGTACTCCTCACCCTGACTGTTGTCCGTCCGCACCTGCTTCAGCGCCTCGACGAGCAGCCGCCCGTCGAACGCGAACACACCCGAATTGATCTCGCCGATCGCACGCTGCGCCTCGCTCGCGTCCTTGTGCTCGACGATCGCGGTGACGGCGCCCGAGACGTCGTCACGGACGATCCGGCCGTAGCCGGTGGCGTCGGGGACCTCGGCGGTCAGCACGGTCACGGCGTTGCCGTCGGCGGCGTGGGTGGCGGACAGGGCCTGGAGCGTCCCGCCGGTGAGCAGCGGGGTGTCGCCGCAGACCACGACGACGGTGCCCTCCAGGCCGTTGTCGTGGTTGAGGCCCTCGAGCCCCATCCGCACGGCGTGCCCCGTGCCGTTCTGCTCCGCCTGCACGGCGGTGCGGGCCTCGGCGTCGACCGCGTTCACATGCGCGGCGACCTTCTCCCGCTCGTGGCCGACGACCACGACGAGCTGCTGCGGGTTCAACTCACGGGAGGCGGCGAGCACATGACCGACGAGCGACCGGCCGCAGAGCTCGTGCAGGACTTTCGGCGTGGCCGACTTCATACGGGTGCCCTCACCCGCTGCGAGTACGACGACGGCTGCCGGGGTGTTGGCGCTGCTCACGGGTGGGCCCTTCGGCGTCGGATGCGTTGTGGGGTGGACATCCGCAGGATACCGGGGCGTTTTGGGCCGGGCATGGGCGCGGGGCCCGACCGGTTCGGTCGGGCCCCGCAACGTGTACAGCTCCCCCGCCAGGACTTGAACCCGGACAGATGGCACCAAAAGCCACAGTGCTGCCAATTACACCACGGGGGAACGTGTCGACCTAAACCGGACATTACGTCAGGTCGTCGATCGGCCCCCAACACTATGCCGTACCAAGAGCCTTCGGCGCGACGGTACAGGTCGGCTCCTTGCGGGACCCGTACCGGCGAGTTTCGCTTCTTTTCGATTGCGGGGTGTGGTGTAGGCCAGTACGCGAAACTCGCCGGAAATCGGGCACCCGGCGCCCGTACTCTGGAGGGCATGACCACGACGGGGGAAGTTCACCGAGCCGCGGCCGGGGGGCCGTGGTGGTGGGCGCGGCGCAGGGCCGCCGCGCTGGATGTGGTGCTGGCGGTGGCGTCCGCGGTGGAGTGTGCCGTGGAGGGGGTGCCGTTCGCGCACAAGGCCGGGTTGCCGGTCTGGGTGGGTGTTCTGTTCGGGGTGCTGACCGGGTCCACGCTGGTGCTGCGGCGGCGGTGGCCGATCGCCGTGGTGCTGGTCTCGGTGGCGGTGACGCCGGCCCAGATGGGCGTGCTCATGACGATCCTCGGGCTGTACTCGCTGGCGGCCTCCGAGGTGCCGCGGCGGATCATCGGGGCGCTCGCGGGCATGTCGTTCCTGGGCACGTTGATCGTGTCGGTGGTGCGGGTGCAGCAGGATTCGGCGGCGCACGCGGACACGTTCCAGGTGGCCAACTGGGTCGTGCCGTTCCTCGCGATCACCACGGCGCTCGGGGTGACGGCTCCGCCGTTGCTGCTCGGCCTCTACGTGGGGGCGCGGCGCCGGCTCATGGACTCGCTGCAGGAGCGGAACGAGTCGCTGGAGCGGGAGCTGGGGCTGCTCGCGGAGCGGGCCGAGGAGCGGGCCGAGTGGGCGCGCGGCGAGGAGCGGACGCGGATCGCGCGCGAGATGCACGACGTGGTGGCGCACCGGGTGTCGTTGATGGTGGTGCACGCGGCGGCGTTGCAGGCGGTTGCGCGCAAGGACCCCGAGAAGGCGGTGAAGAACGCGGCGCTGGTCGGGGACATGGGGCGGCAGGCGCTCACCGAGCTGCGGGAGATGTTGGGGGTGCTGCGGGCCGGGGAGCCGGTGCCGCGGCGGGCGGACCGGTTGCCGTTGGAAGCGGTGGGGGTGGCCGCCGCGGCGGCGGCCTCGCGGGCCGAGGCGGAGGCGGAGGTCGGGCCGTGGCTGACGGAGCTGGAGGATCTGGTCGGGCAGTCGCGGGCGGCCGGGATGGTGGTGGAGGTGTCCGTGGAGGGGGAGTCGCGGGGGTACGCGGCGGTGGTGGAGCAGACGGCGTACCGGGTCGTTCAGGAGGCGCTGACGAACGTGCACAAGCACGCGGCGGGCGCGAAGACGTACGTCCGGCTGGCGCATCGGGGCGCGGAGGTGGCGATGCAGGTGGAGAACGAGCCGCCGCCGGAACCGGGCGCTGCCGCGTCGGCCGGGCTGCCTTCCGGGGGGAACGGTCTGGTGGGCATGAAGGAGCGCGTGGCCGGCCTCGGCGGAGTCTTCGTCTCGGGCCCGACGGACGCGGGCGGCTTCCGGGTGTCGGCGGTGCTGCCGGCGGCGTCGTAGGGCCCTCTGGGCAGAGACCGGCCGGGGAGCCGCCGGTTACGCCCCCGGTCCTCCCGGAGGGGAGAGCCTGGGCGGTTGGAGGCCTGTGATGAGGGTGGAGAGGGCTTCGTCCATGTCGGGGCCCAGGTACCAGTCGCCGCTGTGGTCGAGGGCGTAGACGCGGCCCTCCGTGTCGACCGCCAGCAACGCCTCCGTGCCCGACTCCGCCCCCAGCGGCGCGAGTTCCGTGTCCAGGGCGCGGCCGAGGTCGCCGAGGGTACGGGCCGCGTGGAGGCCGTGGAGGGGGTCCAGGTGCGGCTGGGCGGGGGCGATGTTCCGGCCGGGGCCGGTAGGCGTGAGGTGGAGGCCGCCGAACTCCGCCCAGGCCTCGACCGCCGCAGGGAAGACCGAGTGGCGGTGGCCGGCGGGGGAGACGTGGGTGCGCAGCGCGTCCGCCCAGAATTCCGCCTGCTTGATGTCCCAGCGGCCCGGCTGCCACCCGGCGACGCGCAACGTGGCGTCGACGAGGTCGGAGAAGCGGGCGTCCTGGGAGGTGGGGTGGGGCATCAGTGCGCGGCCTCGTTGTCGTCGTGCGGGGTGCTGTCCGTTTCGGGGGCCACGACGTGAACGCCGAAGTGGGCGGTCAGCGCCGTACAGGCGCGGCAGGGGCGGGCGAATCCGCCGTGCAGCGGGTCCCCGTCCTCGCGGATGCGCCGGGTGGTGAGTTTGGACTGCTTGAGGGCCTTGCGGGCCTCTCCGATGGTCATGGGTCTGCGGCGGGCCCGCTTCGACTTCTCCGTGCGCTCGCTGTCGCTCGCCGTGAGGTGCCGGGAGACGAGGATGGCCTCGGCGCAGCGCCCGGTGAAGCGGTCGCGCTGCGCGCTGGTCAGCGTATCCAGGAAGTCCTGGACCAACGGGTGCAGGGCCGGGGCCTTTTCGCCGCGGGCCGCGGTCGCGGTGAGGGTGCTGCCGCGGACGGAGAGGGCGGCGGCGACGGTGGGGAGTATGCCGTCCCGGCGCACGCGAAGGGTGGGGACGGCGCCGTCGTCGGTGGCGCTCCAGCCGACGCGCGGGTCGTCGCCTGGCTGCTCGTCCGCGGGTGCAGTTTCCTCTGCGGTACCGCTGCGCATCTGTTGTTTCCCCTCCTGCAGTTCCCCACTGCAATCCCCCTGGTTGCCTGCACAGACTGCCAAACGGGCCCGCGGGTGGGGAAGCCGGACCCCGATGTCGGCGCTGTCACGCCCGATCGTCACGTGGTGGTGATGCTCGGGTGACTGCTGGTCATGGAACCGGAGGCCCGGTGACCGGTGTCGCACAACCGCATAGGCTGTCGTTTGATTCGTACGGATCAGGAGCAGGTCCGCAGCAGAGCCGGGACAAGCCCGGGACAGATCCGCAACCGTCACCAGCGCCGCAGGGGGCAACAGCCATGACGACAGGTCGGCTCGGGCAGCAGGCCGCGCCGCCGAACGCGGCTTATGCCGGGCAGGTCGTGCACTTCCCGGACCCGGTCCGTGCCGCCCGTCATCCGCGCGGAGTTCGCGTGGATGATGACGGTTTCCCGGATTTCGCCCCGTATGCCCGTGCCGTGGCGCAGATCGCGGATCCGCCGCAGGGCTTCGGTGTCGACGAGTTGCGGCTGACGGACTACGTGTCGGCGAACGCGGCGCTCGCCGCGTCCGGGCACGAACTGTGGGACATGATCCCGCCGGTGGCGACGCCGCACGGCTGGACGTGGCACCACGCGCGCGCCTCGCGGCGGCTCGAACTGGTTCCGGTCGAGGTGAAGGCCCTGCTGCGGCATCACGGTGGTCTGGCGACGGCGGCGGTGGACCAGCACAAGCGTGGCACGCGGCCGTTGCAGGACACGCGGCCCGTGCACTTCGGTCTGCCGAAGTCCGGGGTCGCGGTGTCGGAGAGCCAAGTGCTGTCCGCGGAGGAGGACTTGGGGTGCCGGCTACCGGGGGCGTACCGCTCGTTCCTGAAGGCGGGCGGCGGTTGCGCGCCTGTCGGGACGGGTCTGGACGCCGAGTTGGGCCTCCTGGTCGACCAGCCGTTCTTCACGGTGCGCGACGAGGCGGCCGTGAACGACCTCGTGTATGTGAACAAGTGTCTGCGCGATCACCTGACGAAGGACTATCTGGGTGTCGCGTTCGTGCAGGGCGGGTTGCTCGCCGTGAAGGTGCGGGGTGACGCGGTCGGTTCCGTGTGGTTCTGCGCGTACGACGACGCGCGGGACAGCGGTGAGACGGCGGCGCTGCCGGTGGCCGAGCGGGTGGAGCGGCTGTTGTTGCCCTGTGGTGAGGACTTCGACGGGTTTCTGTCCCGACTCGCGGGCAGTCCGCCGGAGTTGGAGACGGTGGCGAATCTGATGGTGGACGGTGGCTTCGCGCAGGCCGTCCCGGTCGCCGGTGGGGAGTGAGCTTGCGATGGTGACGTTCGCGCAGGCGCAGGAGCGCGCCGAGGAATGGATCAACGGGGACGTGCCCGTGTCCGCGCACCGTGAGGTGCGGGTGCGGGAGTTCGAGCTGGGCTTCGTCGTGTGGGCGGAGGACCGGGAGACCGGTCCGGTGTCCGACGGCGGGCGGCAGCGCCTCGTGATCGCGCGGGACAGCGGGGACGCCTCGCTGTGGCCCTCGCTGCCGGTGGGCGAGGTGATCCGGCGGTACGAGGAGGAGTACGGGCTGCCGGACGCGCCGGCCGAGCGGGTGGCGGCGAGGCCGCCGGAGCGGGTGGACCTGAATCAGACGTCGTTCCTGCTGACTCCTCCGGAGTGGTTGCAGGAGGCGGCGGACAAGCAGGTCGACGAGACGCCCGAGGACGCGGTCCCGGCGTCGGTCCACGCCGAGCCGCAGGACGCCGTGCCTCCGCTTCCGGTCGATGCGACGCCGTGGGCCGGTACGGACACGAACGGGGTGGGTGACGAGGAGGACCGTTCGGTTCCGCTGCCGGACACGGTGTTCTCGCCGCCGCTCGCCGAGGATGCGCCGCCGCCCGGTGTCACGCCGGAAGCGCAGACGGCCCGCATCGTGGGCGGCAGCCAGTTGCCGCCGACGGCGGTGTCCCCGGCTCTGGACCCCGCCGAACCGCAGGCACCGTCGTACGGCTTCCCGCAGGGCCCGATCCCACCGCCCCCGCCGCCGCCTCCGTCGGACACGCCTGTCTCCTACGCCCACCCGCAGCCCGCGCCCGACGCGGGCCCCCAGCCCCCGCCTACTCCTTCGTACGGCTTCCCGCAGTCGGGGTCCGATGCGGCTGCCCAGTCTCCGTCGGCCGCGCCTGCTTCCTCGTACGGCTTCCCGCAGTCGGCGTCTGACGCGGGCTCCCAGTCTCCGTCGGCCGCGCCTGCTCCTTCGTACGGCTTCCCGCAGTCGGCGTCTGACGCGGGCTCCCAGTCTCCGTCGGCCGCGCCTGCTTCCTCGTACGGCTTCCCGCAGTCGGCGTCTGACGCGGGCTCCCAGTCTCCGTCGGCCGCGCCTGCTCCTTCGTACGGCTTCCCGCAGTCGGCGTCTGACGCGGGCTCCCAGCCCCCGTCGGCTCCGCCCGCTCCTTCGTACGGGTTCCCGCAGGGGGCGCCCGGCGTTGGTGCCCAGCCGTCCGCGGAGCGTCCAGGTGCGGCCGGGGCCTCGTTCCCGCCGCCCGTTCCGGGGACCGCGGTTCCCGGGCCGCCGCCTCCGGGGGCTTCGTACGGATACCCGCAGGGCGCCGCCGGTGACATCGCGAACGCCGCGACCAGCAAGGCGGAGCCGCCGCGGGGTGGTGGCGCGCAGACTCCGCCGCCGGGACCGCCCGGTGTTCCGGCGGGCGGCCACGTTCCTCCGCAGATGCCGTCCTCGCCCGGCCAGGACGGCCCGCCGCCACCGCCCGGCGCCCCTGGCGAGGGCGTGCACCACGCGGCGACGATGCTCTCGGGTCCGCCTCCGGGCGTCCCGGGCCCGCCCCCGCCTCCTGGTGCTCCGGGCGCGGGCGTGCACCATGCCGCGACGGTGCTCTCGGGCTCCGACCCGTCGTCGCCGCCTCCGCCCCCCGGCGCTCCCGGCGAGGGCGTGCACCACGCCGCGACGATGCTCTCCGGCCCCGGCGCGACGCCGCCCGGTCCGCCTCCGCCTCCGGGCGCTCCCGGTCAGCAGATTCCCGGCCCGCCCCCGGCGGCGTACGGGTATCCGCAGCCTCAGCAACCTCAGCAGCCCGCCCAGCCGGCGGGGCAGCCGACCGTGGGGCCCGGGTATCAGGCCGTGCTGCGGTACCGCGCGCCCGACGGGTCCGAGCAGCAGCTCATCCGGCGGTCCGCGCCGGGGACGCCGCACCCGGAGTGGCAGATCTTCCACGAGCTGCGCGGCATGAACGTGCCGCCGGACCAGGTCCTCGAACTCCACACGGAGCTGGAGTCCTGCTCGCTGCCCGGCGCGTACTGCTCGCGCATGATCAAGGAGCAGTGGCCGCAGGCGCGGATCACGTCGATCGCGCCGTACGGCACCGATCACGCGAGCCGTCAGCAGGGCATGCGGCAGCTCCTCGCGCACCAGGGCGAGCTGCACCAGGTCGCCGACGGCCCGGCGCGCCCGGCCCCCGTGCGCGCCCCGCTGCACCCCGCGCACCCCACACCCCCGGCCGCGCCGGAGGCGATCGCGCAGGAGCTGGCCGCGGCGTTCGGCCCCGGTGTGTTCCGGTTCGACCAGCGGGCCGTGTCGCGGCAGGGCGTCCCGGACACCGTGGCGCACACGCTCGTCGTCGCGGGTCTTCCGTCCGACTTCGGGCCGTTCTTCTGGGCGCAGGCGCAGCCGGGCCGCCCCGTGCCGACGCTCGCCGAGCTGGCGCAGGAGCGTGGCGTGCAGGCGGCGTCGGACGCGGGCTCGTACCTCGTGATGGGCAGCGACTTCGGCAAGGCGCTGTGCGTGCAGTACGGGACGGCGAACATCGTGGCCGTGCCGGTGGAGGCGGGGCCCGACGCGGCCCCGGCTCCACCGCAGTTCGTGAACAGCGGGCTGCCGGAGTTCGCCCGCTCCATCGCTCTGCTCGGCCGGATGTGGCGGCTGCGCTTCGGGCTCAACCAGGAGCAGGCGGGCCGCTGGACCGTCGACTTCCAGGCGGAGCTCAGCGCGATCGACTCCGCGGCGCTCGGCTCGCCCGAGACCTGGTGGTCGGTGCTGCTTGAGCAGATGTGGGACGGCCTGCTGTAGGCAGCTGTGTACGCCTCCGCTCATGGGCTCTGAGGGGGCGCTCGACCTGCGCGACGGGTCGGGCGCCCCGATCATGCGCACATGGCAGGTGAGTGGAGTGAGCCGACGACGATGCGGACGGCGCGGCCGCGGCGGCGCTGGCCCAAGCGGGTCGCGCTGACCCTGCTCGTCGTCCTCGTGGTGCTCGTCGCGTACGGCATCGGCCTGTACTTCTGGGCGGATTCGCGGCTTCAGACGACGGACGCGTTCAGCGACTACGAAGGCCGTCCGGCCGCGGGCGCGGGCACGAACTGGCTGCTGGTCGGTTCGGACTCGCGGGAGAACCTGACGCCCGAACAGCGCAAGGATCTGCACGTCGGCAACGACGCGGGCGACCGCACGGACACGATCATGGTGCTGCACTACGGGGACAACGGCCCGTATCTCGTCTCGATCCCGCGCGACTCGTACGTCTCGATCCCGGGCTACGGCAAGAACAAGATCAACTACGCGTACTCGGTGGGCGGCGCGAGGCTGCTCACGCAGACCGTGGAGCAGTCGACGGGGCTGCGTATGGACCACTACGCGGAGGTCAGCTTCCTGGGCCTCGTCGATGTCGTCGACTCGCTCGGCGGGGTCGAGATCTGTGTGGCCGACGGAGGTCTGCACGACGAGAAGTCGGGCGCCGACTTCGACGCGGGCTGCCAGACGATGAACGGCACGCAGGCACTGCAGTTCGCGCGTGCCCGCTACTCCGATCCGACCGGCGACCTGGGCCGGGTCAAGCGGCAGCAGCAGCTGGTGGACGCGATCGCAGCCAAGGCGCTCAGCCCGGGGGTGCTGGTGCCGCCGTGGAACCTGATCCCGTTCATGAGCGCCTCGCTCGACGCGCTGGTCGTCGACCAGGACACCGGGGTCCCCGCGCTGGCCACCATGGGTGTGAAGATGTCCGACCCGGCCGCGACGACGACCGTCCCTGTGGGGAGTGAGCCCAATGTTTCGGGGGCCGGGGACGTGGTGATGTGGAACGAGAGCGAGGCCGATCAGCTCTTCACCGCGCTGCGAGAGGACAAGGCGATTCCGACTTTCGGCGGCAATTGACGCATCCTGGACCGAGTGGGTCGACCTGGGTGTCACGTGTGTCGGAATGTGGCCGCCTCCGGTTGTTCCATCAAGATGTGCGCCAATCGCGCAAAATGTCGTAGATCGAGCGTGCCGGTGCCGGTCGGTGCCTTGCCGGAGAGGGGATCCAGATGAGCGGTGCGGGTGGAGCGGAGTCGTCGCAGTACGGCTTCGTCGGCGTACGGGGCCGGGGGTACAGGCCCGAGCAGGTGGAGGCCGCCGCCGCCACGCTCTCCGGGGAACGGGACGAGGCCTGGGAGCGGGCCGCGTGCCTGACCGTCCTCGCCAAGGAGATGGAGGAGGAGGCCGAGCGACTGCGCGAGGCCGTCGCGAACCTCGCCCCGCAGACGTACGAGACGCTCGGCAAGCGGGCCCAGTACCTCCTGGAGCTGGCCGAGGAGGAGGACACGGCCGTGCGCGGCGCCGCGCTGGCCGACGCGCAGGCCGAGGCCGACGCCGCGCGGGCGGCGGCGGACGAGGCGCGGGACGACGCGCAGGCGCACTCCGACGAGGTGCGCGGCAAGGCGGAGGAGTACGCGCAGCGGCGCATCGCGGCCGGGCAGGCCGAGGCAGACGACATCCGGGTGTCCGCCCGGCGCGACGTGAAGGAGATGCGGGGCGAGTCCCTGGCGGCGCTGCGCGAGATGCGTGAGCGCACGGACGCGGCCCTCGCCGACCAGGCCAGGGAGCACGCCGAGCGGATCGAGGAGGCGGACCGGGAGGCGGCCGGGCAGGTGGCCGCGTCCGAGGCGTGGGAGGCGGGCGCCGTCGCCGAGGCCGAGGGCCGCCTGTCGGAGGCGAAGCGGACGCTCGGTGAGACCGAGGAGGAGGCGCGGCACGGCCAGGAGGACGCGGAGGCCGCGGCGGCGGAGCTGCTCGCGCAGGCACGCGCGCGTGCGGAGCGGATCGAGCGGGAGACGGAGTCGATCATCGAGGGTCACGAGGAGGAGCGCGAGGAGCTCCGCGCCCACATGGAGCATGTCCGCGCCTCCCTGGCCACCCTCACGGGCAAGGCCCCCGCCCCGGACCCCGCTGCTCAATCGCCGCAGGGGCTTGAAAAATCAAGCCCCGCCGGCGATTGAGGCGCGGGGTCCGGGGCGGAGCCCCGAGACGTGGGGACGGACGACCGCACCGTTTAAGGTTGGGCGGTCGGCAAGTGGGGCGCGGATGCGAAAGGTTGAGTCGACATGGGTGATGGCCAGCTGCCACCGGAGGTGGAGCGCGGTGCGGTCCGGCGTATCACGATCGTCGGCGAAGACGTTCTGCGGCGCCGCTGCGAACCTGTCACCGGCGCACACTTCGGCACACCCGAACTCGACCGCCTGATCGACGACATGTTCGCGACGAACCACGTGGCGCACGGCGCGGCCATCGCCGCCAACCAGGTCGACGTGGACCTCCAGCTGTTCGTCTACGACATGGAGGACGACTGGGGCGTGCGGCACACCGGCCACATCTGCAACCCCGTGCTCGACGAGCAGCCGCCGGCGGAGCGCAGGCTCATCGACGGGATGGAGGGCTGCCTCTCCGTGCCGGGTCCTTACAAGTCGGTGGCGCGCGCCGACCACACCGTGGTGCGCGGCCAGGACAAGGACGGCAGCCCGATCGTCGTCGAGGGCGACGGCTACTTCGCCCGCTGCCTCCAGCACGAGACGGACCATCTGTACGGTCGCCTCTACATCGACCGGCTCGCCAAGCGTGAACGCCGGGACGCGCTGCGGGAGATGGAGGAGCTGAAGGACGGCGTGCTCGCGCGCCGTGCCGAGCTGGCGGAGCGGCTCGGCAAATGACATGCTCCTCGGGCTGAAGCCCGAGGATTCTGGCCTTCCTGACCGAGTGCTGTGCCGCGACGCGGTACGGGCTTGGGTCGGGATTCCGTGGCTTCCTGTTTCTGCGCGCTGTGCCGGGACTGCTCCCGGTCTTACCGGCGCTCCGCAGGCCGATACCGCCAGTCCGGCGGCCGTCTTGATGTTGATCGCGGCGTCGATGTCCCGGTCATGAACGACCCCGCTAGCGGTACAGGTCCATTCCCGCACGCCCAGGGGTTTGGGTCCGTCCTTGACGCCGCAGGTGGAGCAGGTCTGGGAGGTTGGCTCCGGCGTCGTGCACGGACCTGGCCAGCCTGGTGCGCGTACCAGCCCCGCCACCGGCAGGTCCTCCACGGCGATCCCTTGGTTCTCGGAGATCAGCTTCGTGGAGAGTTGGTGGTGGAACTCGCGGCGCGCGTCGGCGACCTTGGTGTGTGCGCGGGCGACTTTCAGGCGGGCCTTGGCCCGGTTCTTGGATCCTTTCTGTTTGCGGGACAGCTCCCGCTGGGCCTTCTTCAGCTTCTTCTCCGCGCGCCGCAAAAAGCGCGGAGAGTCGATCTTCGTGCCGTCGGGACCACACCCTCTGTAACCGGGAACACCCGTTCGCCTCATCACTCTCGTCAGGGGCCAAGAAGTAGCGCCCGGGTCGCGCTCAGCGCCGCGTGCCCCCGCCCGGCGCCGTCGGCGAGCCCGCCAGGATCCACGCCTCCACGGCCTCGTACTGCTGCCGCTGCGCGTCGGCCCTGCGCCGGTCCGTGAGGACCGTGCCGAGCCAGCCGAACAGGAAGCCCAGCGGGATGGACACGACACCGGTCGTCGTGAACGGGAACCAGTTGAAGTCCATGCCGGGGAACGCCGAAGTGGGCGAGCCCGACACCAGGTTGGTCCCGGTCATCAGGACGGCGCAGGCGGCCGTGCCGCCGAGCAGCGTCCACAGCAGACCCGCGCGCGTGTAGCGGCGCCAGAAGAGGCTGTAGACGAGGGCCGGGGCGATGGCGGAGGCGCCCAGGCAGATCGAGAGCATGACCAGCGGTTGCAGGTTGCGGTGCTGGAACACGCAGGCGAGGGCGATCGCGAAGGCGCCGACGCCGAGGGCCGACATCCGGGCGATCGTCAGTTCCGTACGGTCCGTCAGCCCCCTTCTGGCGTACGCGATCACGTCGTGCGCCAGGGAGTTCGCGCAGGCCAGGATCATGCCCGCGACCGAGGCGAGGAGCGTCAGGAACAGCGCCGTGGTGACGGCGGTGAACAGCAGGGACTCGCCCGTGCTCGTCGTCGCGCCGAAGACCGCCCGCGCCCCGAGCAGATACGCCGTGTTGCCCTGCCGGTCGGCCTGGGCGATCGCCGGGGCGCCGAGCATCGCCGTCGCGCCGAAGGCGACCACGGAGATGACCAGGACGAAGAGGCCGACCGCGGACACCGCCCAGGTCATCGAGCGGCGCACCTCGCGCGCGTGCCGGGCCGTGTACATGCGCATCGTGACGTGCGGCAGCGCGGCTCCGCCGACCACCACCGTCAGCTCCGAAGTGATCATGTCGAGGCGGGGAGCGGGGCTGTGCGCGAACTGGAGGCCCGAGGTCAGATAGGCGTTGCCCGCGCCGCTGCCGCGCGCGGCGGCCGTGAGCAGGGTTCCGGGGTCCCAGTCGAAGCGGCGCAGGACGAGCAGGGCGATCACCACGCCCGAGCCGAGCAGCATCACGATCTTGAAGATCTGGATGACGGCGGTGCCCTTCATGCCGCCGATCGCCGCGTAGCTGATCATGAGCGCGCCGAGCGCGATCACGCAGGCCGTCTTGAAGGTCTCGTTGGTGAAGCCGAGCAGGAACGCCAACAGGTCGCCCGCGCCCGCCAGTTGGACCAGCATGATCGGCATCAGGGCCGCGAGCGTGGCCGCGCAGGCCGCCATCCGTACGGAACGTCCCGGCATCCGCCGCGCCAGCGTGTCGCCCATGGTGAACCGGCCCGCGTTGCGCAGCGGTTCGGCCAGCAGGAACATCAGCAGCATCAGGGAGAGTGCCGTGCTCAGGGCGAGCGCCACGCCGTCGTAGCCGAGCAGCGCGATGACGCCGCCGGTGCCGAGGACGGTGGCCGCGGAGATGTAGTCGCCCGCGATGGCCAGGCCGTTGCGGATCGGGCCGAGGTGGCCGAAGCCCGTGTAGAACTCCTGGAGGCCGTCGCGGTCGGGGCCGGTCATGATGCACAGCAGGAGCGTGATCGTCGCCACCGCCGTGAACGCGACCAGGGACATGGCGTCGGTGGACGCGGCGGCGACGGCCGGACCCGTGGTCATCGCGCGTAGCCCCCGTCCGTGCGGCACTGGCGGCGGATCCGGTGGAGGAGCGGGTCCACGCGGCGCCGCGCCGTGTACTCGTAGAGGAGCAACGCCAGGCAGGTGACGGGGAGTTGGCACAGGCCGATGAGCAGCCCTGTGGAGAGGCCGCCGGTGGCCGAGCGGTTCATCAGGCCCGGCGCGAACGCGGAGAGCAGCAGGAAGAGCGTGAAGTACCCGAGGGCCGTGAGCGTGGCGACGCGGCGCTGCCAGCGATAGGCGGTGCGCAGCAGGCGCAGTTCGCCGCTGGGGGCTTCGGGATGGCGCGGGAGACGGTGCGAGCGGGGTGAGTGCGGCTGGTACGACAACCCTGTTCTCCTTGCGTGGCTCGGGTCCGCCGGGGACTGGGTGGACCGCAGGGAGCGTGTGGGGAGCCGGAACGTTACTCGTAGGTAGAGGAGTTGGGGAGCGTTTGGATGAACGATCAGTCGGTGCCGGGCGACTTTTCTTGTACGTGAGGTGAGTGTTGCTGGTGGGGGACTTGTGCGGCGGATGACTTTTCCTGCCCGCTCGTCTCCGCTACGGGATCGGCGGGCTCCGCGTCCAGTACGGGGAAGCGCCGCGGGGCCAGCGTCAGGAGGACGAGCAGGGCGAGCGCGGCCGCGCAGGCCGCGCCGACGTACACCGAGTCGACGGCCGCGTCGATCGCCCGGCGCACCCCGTCGGCGCCGGTGTCCCGGGCCACCGAGTCGAGGTCGGCGCCGGGGCCGAGGCGGGCCGAGATCACTCCGTTGGCGACCGCGCCGAAGACGGCGGCGCCGGCCGTCTGCCCGATCTGCCGGTAGAAGAGCACCGACGCGGTGGCGGTGCCGCGCTCCTCCCAGCCGACCGTGGACTGCACGCCGACGATGAGCGGGAGCTGGAAGAGACCGAGGGCCGCGCCGAGCAACAGGCTCAGCAGCACCGGCTGCCAGACCTCGCCCGGGTACGGCAGCAGCAGCGGGAACGCGGCGAGCAGCACCAGCGCCCCCGCCATGCCGATCGCCGCCGTGTCACGGAAGCCGATCCTGCGGTACACGTGCTGGCTCAGGGCCGCCGAGACCGGCCAGCTCAGCGTCATGACGGAGAGCACGAAGCCGGCGGCCGTGGGGGACAGGCCGAGGACGGACTGCGCGTACGTCGGCAGGAACGCGGTCGGCGCCACCATCAGCAGGCCCATCGCGCCGAGCGTCAGATTGACCGCGGCGATGGTGCGCCGCCGCCACACCCAGCCCGGCAGGATCGGCTCGGCCACCCGCCGTTCGATCACGAAGACGGCGCCGATGAGCCCGACTCCCGTACAGAGCAGGGCGATCGAGGGCGCCGACCCCCACGCCCACGCGACGCCGCCCTGCACCAGCCAGGTCAGCAGCGCCCCACCGGCCGCGAACACCGCGAGCGCGCCCGCCCAGTCGATCCGCGGCCGCGCCGCCCCCTCCCGGTCCGCCCGGGGCTCGTGCAGATGCCGTACGAGGAGGAAGAGCGCGACGGCGCCGACCGGCAGGTTGATCAGGAAGATCCAACGCCAGCCCACGGACGAGGCGAGCAGCCCGCCCAGCGCCGGGCCGAGGACCGACGAAGTGGCCCATACGGTCGACAACTTGGCCTGGATCCTGGGCCGTTCCTTCAGGGGGTAGAGGTCGGCCGCCAGGGTCTGCACCGTCCCCTGGATCGCGCCGCCGCCCAGGCCCTGCACCACGCGGAAGGCGATCAGGGCGCCCATGTTCCACGCGGACGCGCACAGCAGCGAGCCGACCAGGAACAGCACGCTGCCCGCGATCAGGACGGGCTTGCGGCCGAAGGTGTCCGACAGCTTCCCGTACACGGGGAGGGTGACGGTGACCGCGAGCAGATAGCCCGAGAACAGCCAGGAGAAGACGGAGAAGCCGCCGAGGTCGCCGACGATCTGCGGCACCGCGGTCGAGACGATGGTCGTGTCGAGCGCGGCGAGCGCCATGCTCAGCATCAGCGCGGCGACGACGGCCGCGCGGCGGCGGCCGTTGGTTCCCTGCATGTGTTCCCCCTGCACGTATCTACGTCAGGAGCTTAGGCGGGTGGAGACGACCCTGAGTAGAGGTCCACCGAAGGGTGGACACCCCCTAAGGGAGCCTCCGTACAACGGGGCAGGGTCGGTTCGTCCCGCTGGAGGACGAGTGGGCGCGGGGGCCTTCGTAGCGTTTGGATGCGGGGGTTTACCCCCGGAAAAGAGGGGGCTTTTCCTCAACGCGCCGGGGCACCCCGCTCCACCAGACTTGAGCACACAGGCGTTGATCCCACGCATCCGACGCGTGACCGACTTAGGAGACTTACCGTGACTACGGCTGCAACCATTCCCGGGTACAGGGACACTGGACAGCACTCGGCCGTCGCCGCACGGGCGCGCCAGCTCGTGAAGGCGTACGGGACGGGGGAGACCCGAGTCGTCGCGCTGGACCACGTCGACGTGGACATCGCCCGCGGCCGCTTCACCGCGATCATGGGCCCGTCGGGCTCCGGCAAGTCGACGCTGATGCACTGCCTGGCGGGCCTGGACACGGTCACGTCGGGGCAGATCCTCCTCGACGAGACCGAGATCACCGGCCTCAAGGACAAGAAGCTCACCAAGCTGCGCCGGGACCGGATCGGCTTCATCTTCCAGGCGTTCAACCTGCTCCCGACGCTGAACGCGATCGAGAACATCACGCTCCCGATGGACATAGCGGGCCGCAAGCCGGACGCCGCGTGGCTGCGCCAGGTCGTCGAGACCGTGGGGCTCTCCGAGCGCCTGAAGCACCGGCCGACGCAGCTCTCCGGCGGGCAGCAGCAACGGGTCGCCGTGGCAAGGGCGTTGGCCTCCCGGCCGTCGATCATCTTCGGTGACGAGCCGACCGGAAACCTCGACTCACGCGCGGGCGCCGAAGTCCTCGGCTTCCTGCGCCGCTCCGTCGACGAGCTGGGCCAGACCATCGTGATGGTCACGCACGACCCGGTGGCCGCCTCGTACGCGGACCGTGTCCTCTACCTCGCGGACGGCCGCATCGTCGACGAGATGCAGCGCCCGACCGCCGAAGCCGTCCTCGACCGCATGAAGGACTTCGACGCACGGGGACGGACCTCGTGAGGACCGCCGACACCGTGACCTCCCTGTCGCGCGCCACAGTGGCGTCCGCGTCCTCGTGCGCCTGCCGCGCGCACGCCGGTGAGCGTCGGTCGTATGCCGGTTCCCGGCGCCGGGGGACGGACCTCGTGAGGACCGCCGACACCGTGACCTCGTGCGCCTGCCGCGCGCACGCCGATGAGTGCCGGCCGGGTGCCGGACCCGATGCCCGGGGGCGGACCTCGTGAGTGCCAACACCGTCATGAAGACGTCGCTGCGCAACTTCTTCGCGCACAAGGGCCGGATGGCCCTCTCGGCGGTCGCCGTGCTGCTCTCGGTCGCCTTCGTCACCGGGACCCTCGTGTTCACCGACACGATGGACAAGACCTTCGACAAGCTTTTCAGCGCCACCGCCTCCGACGTCACCGTCAGCCCCAAGGACGCCGACGTCGAGGGCAACGACACCGGGCGGCCCGAGGCCCTGTCCGCCGCCGCGCTCGCCACCGTCCGCAAGGCCGAGGGCGTCAAGACCGCCGAAGGCGCGGTCAGTTCGATGAACGTGACCGTGGTGGACTCCGAGAACAAGAACATGGGGTCCACCACCGGAGCGCCCACCATCGCGGGCAACTGGACGCACAACGACCTGCGTTCCATGGAGATCACCTCCGGTCACGCGCCGCGCGGCCCCACCGAGGTCATGGTCGACGCCGACACGGCGAAGAAGCACCACCTGAAGGCGGGCGACGAGCTGCGCACCATCGCGGCGACGGGCGACTTCAAGGCGAAGATCACCGGCATCGCCTCCTTCAGGATGACCAACCCCGGCGCCGCCGTCGTCTACTTCGACACGGCGACCGCCCAGCGCGAACTCATGGGCAAGACGGGCCAGTTCACCCAGATCAACGTCGCCGCCGACAGCGGTGTCAGCCACACGCAGCTCAAGAAGGACGTCGCCGCGGCCCTCGGCGCCGACGGCACGTACAAGATCCAGACCCAGCAGGAGTCCGCGGACGCCAACGCCTCCGACGTCGGCTCCTTCATGGACGTCATCAAGTACGCCCTGCTCGGCTTCGCCGGCATCGCCTTCCTCGTCGGCATCTTCCTGATCATCAACACGTTCTCGATGCTGGTCGCCCAGCGCACCCGCGAGATCGGCCTGATGCGCGCCATCGGCTCCTCGCGCAAGCAGGTCAACCGGTCCGTGCTCGTCGAGGCGCTGCTGCTCGGCGTCGTCGGCTCGGTGTTCGGCGTCGGCGCGGGCGTGGGCCTGGCCGTCGGCCTGATGAAGCTCATGTCGTCCATGGGCATGGAGCTGTCCACCGGCGACCTGACCGTGAAGTGGACGACCCCGGCGATCGGCCTGCTGCTCGGCGTCGTCGTCACCGTCCTCGCCGCGTACCTGCCGGCCCGTCGTGCGGGGAAGGTCTCCCCGATGGCCGCGCTGCGCGACGCGGGCACCCCGGCCGACGTCAAGGCGGGCGTCGTGCGCGGCGTCATCGGCCTCGTCCTCACGGGCGGCGGCGGCTTCGCGCTGTACCTCGCTTCGCAGGCCGACAAGGCGAGCCAGGGAGCGCTGTGGCTCGGCGCCGGCATCGTCGCCTCGCTCATCGGCTTCGTGGTCGTGGGCCCGCTGCTCGCCGGCATCGTGGTCCGCGTCATCAGCGCCGTACTGCTGCGGATGTTCGGCTCGGTGGGCCGCATGGCCGAGCGCAACGCGCTGCGCAACCCGCGCCGCACCGGCGCCACCGGCGCGGCCCTGATGATCGGCCTCGCGCTCGTCGCCTGCCTCTCCGTCGTCGGCTCCTCGATGGTGGCCTCGGCGACCGACCAGCTCGACAAGTCGGTGGGCGCCGACTTCATCGTCGAGCCCAGCAACGGCGGCATCACGCCGCAGGCGGCCGCGGCCCTGAAGAAGGTCGAGCAGAGCGGGTCCGTCTCCCATGTCACCGAGGTCAAGTTCGTCAAGGCGACGCTGACCACGCCCTCCGGCGTCAAGGAGAAGGAGGAGCTCTCCGCGGCGAGCCCGACCTACGCCGAGGACCTGCGGCGCGAGACGACCGCCGGGCAGCTCTCGGCGGCGTACGGGAAGAACGCGATGTCGGTCGGCTCGGAGTTCGCCGCGAAGCGCCACATCAAGGTCGGCGACCGGATGACCGTCGCCTTCGACCACGGGCGGACCGTCAAGCTCAGGGTCGCGGCGATCACCCAGGACAAGGACGCCGTGTTCGACAAGGGCGCGATGTACACGAACGTGGCGACCGCCGCCCAGTACGTGCCCGCGGACCGGCTGCCGCTGAACGGCATGATGTTCGCGAAGGCCGCGGGCAGCGACGACAGCGCCAAGGCCGCCCAGGCGTACAAGGCACTGAAGGCGTCCGTCGCCTCCGACCCGACCGTCAAGGTCAGGGACCAGACCGACTACAAGGAGACGCTGAAGGACCAGATAGGCCAGCTCCTGAACATGATCTACGGGCTGCTCGCGCTCGCGATCATCGTGGCGGTGCTCGGTGTGGTGAACACGCTGGCCCTGTCCGTGGTCGAGCGGACCCGCGAGATCGGCCTGATGCGGGCCATCGGGCTCTCGCGCCGGCAGCTGCGCCGCATGATCCGCCTGGAGTCGGTGGTCATCGCCGTCTTCGGCGCGCTCCTCGGCCTCGGTCTCGGCATGGGCTGGGGCGCGACGGCCCAGCAGCTCCTGGCCCTTGAGGGCCTCGGCGTCCTGGAGATCCCCTGGCCGACGATCATCGGCGTCTTCATCGTCTCGGCCTTCGTGGGCCTCTTCGCGGCGATGGTCCCGGCGTTCAGGGCGGGGCGGATGAACGTACTGGGGGCGATCGCGACCGAGTAGGGCTTTTGTGGCGGGGGAGCGGGGCGGGCCCGGGGAGCATGTGCTTCCCGGGCCCACCCGTTTCATGCGCGGAGCACCTGGACGTCGTACTTGGGGATCCACGCGTTGCGCGTGATGATCGTCAGACCCTCCGCCTGGGCCTGGGCGACGAGCATGCGGTCGAAGAGCGTGGTTGTGCATGCCGTGGTCCAAGGTGATGGGCAGCGGCTTGAACTGCAGATCACGGACGCGCCCGGGCAGTCCCGGCACCTCCGCCAGCTTGCCCAGGGAGTGTTTGAGGGAGATCTCCCAGGGCGTCACCGCGCTCATGTGCACGGCGGGCTCCGTCCGCAGCAGTTCCTTGAGGTCGTCGGACAGCTCGGGCGAGGCACCGAGCCACCAGAGCGCGATGTGGGTGTCGATCAGATACGCCATCGAGTGGTCACCGCATCCCGAATGCTTCGGCGATGTCGTCCGGAAGCTCATCGAAGTCGTCGGGGATGTGGATCTGGCCGCGAAGCGCTCCGTAGTCGGTGCGGTTGGCCATTTCCTTGAGCGGAACCACCTTCGCCACCGGATGTCCTGCCCGGCTGATGATGACTTCCTCCCCTGTCTCCACCAGTTGCAATATGCGGGAGAAGTGGGTCTTGGTAGGAACGGACTAGGGCCGTGGTTCCAAGGTAGCCCGCCTCCCCCTCCGGGTCGGCGCCTTCCCTCTGACGGGTGACGGGCTCCCCGGCGACGTACCCTGGAAACCCCCGGCCCGTCCCACGTGTCGGGCCCTTTGCGTTGCCCACTGACCCGGGATGGATCTTCTCCATGAGCCTGCACGGATTGCTCGACGCCGTCGTCAAGGACGCGGCACTCGTTGAAGCGGTGAAGGCCGCGGGTGACGGCAACCGGATGCACGTCGACCTGGTGGGGCCGCCCGCGTCCCGCCCCTTCGCGATCGCCGCGCTCGCCCGCGAGGCGAAGCGGCCCGTCCTCGCGGTGACCGCGACCGGCCGCGAGGCCGAGGACCTGGCCGCCGCGCTGCGCTCGCTGCTGCCGGAGAGCGGGGTCGTCGAGTACCCGTCGTGGGAGACGCTGCCGCACGAGCGGCTCAGCCCGCGGTCGGACACCGTCGGCCGGCGCCTCGCCGTGCTGCGCCGCCTGGCGCACCCGAGGACCGACGACCCGGAGACCGGCCCGGTCTCCGTCGTCGTCGCGCCCATCCGCTCCGTGCTGCAACCGCAGGTCAAGGGGCTCGGCGACCTGGAGCCCGTGGCCCTGCGCACCGGGCAGAGCGCCGACCTGGAGGAGACCGTCCAGGCGCTGGCAGCGGCGGCGTACGCACGGGTCGAACTCGTCGAGAAGCGCGGCGACTTCGCCGTGCGCGGCGGCATCCTCGACGTCTTCCCGCCGACAGAGGAGCACCCCCTCCGCGTCGAGTTCTGGGGCGACGACATCGAGGAGATCCGGTACTTCAAGGTCGCCGACCAGCGCTCCCTCGAAATCGCCGAGCACGGACTGTGGGCCCCGCCCTGCCGCGAGCTGCTGCTCACGGACGACGTCCGCGCCAGGGCGGCGGAGCTCGCCGAACAACACCCTGAGCTGGGCGAACTGCTCGGCAAGATCGCCGAGGGGATCGCCGTCGAGGGCATGGAGTCCCTCGCCCCCGTCCTCGTCGACGACATGGAACTGCTGCTCGACGTGCTGCCCGCCGGGTCCATGGCCATGGTCTGCGACCCGGAGCGGGTCCGTACGCGCGCCGCGGACCTGGTGGCCACGAGCCAGGAGTTCCTCCAGGCGTCGTGGGCGGCCTCGGCGACCGGCGGCAAGGCCCCCATCGACGTGGGCGCCGCGTCCCTGCGGGCCATCGCGGACGTCCGGGACCGGGCGCGCGAGCTCGGGATGATGTGGTGGTCGGTGTCCCCGTTCGCGGCGGACACCGCGGAGGGGGAGGCCGACACCCTCCAGCTCGGCATGCACGCCCCGGAGACGTACCGCGGTGACACCGCCCGCGCGCTCGCCGACACCAAGGGCTGGCTCGCCGACGGCTGGCGCGCGGTCTACGTCACCGAGGGCCACGGCCCCGCGGCCCGCACCGTCGAGGTGCTCGGCGGCGAGGGCATCGCGGCCCGCCTGGAGAAGGACCTCGGCGAACTCGCCCCGTCCGTCGTCCAGGTGTCCTGCGGCAGCCTCGAATTCGGTTTCGTGGACCAGGGGTTGAAGCTCGCCGTCCTCACCGAGACCGACCTCACCGGGCAGCGCGCCGCCGGCAAGGAAGGCGCCCGGATGCCCGCGCGGCGCCGCAAGACCATCGACCCGCTCACCCTCGAATCCGGCGACTACATCGTGCACGAGCAGCACGGCGTCGGCCGCTACATCGAGATGGTGCAGCGCACGGTGCAGGGCGCGACCCGCGAGTACCTCGTCGTCGAGTACGCGCCCGCCAAGCGCGGCCAGCCCGGCGACCGCCTCTACATCCCCACCGACCAGCTGGAGCAGATCACCAAGTACGTGGGTGGTGAGGCCCCGACGCTGCACCGCCTGGGCGGCGCCGACTGGACGAAGACGAAGGCGAAGGCCAAGAAGGCCGTCAAGGAGATCGCGGCCGACCTGATCAAGCTGTACAGCGCGCGCATGGCGGCGCCGGGACACGCCTTCGGCACGGACACCCCATGGCAGCGCGAGCTGGAGGACGCGTTCCCGTACGTGGAGACGCCCGACCAGCTGACCACGATCGCCGAGGTCAAGGAGGACATGGAGAAGACGGTCCCGATGGACCGCCTGATCTGCGGCGACGTCGGCTACGGCAAGACGGAGATCGCGGTCCGCGCTGCCTTCAAGGCGGTCCAGGACGGCAAGCAGGTCGCGGTCCTCGTGCCCACGACCCTCCTCGTCCAGCAGCACTTCGGGACGTTCACCGAGCGGTACGGCCAATTCCCCGTCAGCGTCAAGGCGTTGAGCCGCTTCCAGACGGAGACCGAGTCGAAGGCGACCCTCGAAGGGCTGCGGGACGGCTCGGTCGACATCGTCATCGGCACGCACCGGCTGTTCTCCTCCGAGACCAAGTTCAAGGACCTGGGCCTGGTCATCGTCGACGAGGAGCAGCGGTTCGGCGTCGAGCACAAGGAGCAGCTGAAGAAGCTGCGGGCCAACGTCGACGTGCTGACGATGTCGGCGACCCCCATCCCCCGTACGCTCGAAATGGCGGTCACCGGCATCCGTGAGATGTCGACGATCACGACGCCGCCCGAGGAGCGCCACCCGGTCCTGACCTTCGTCGGCCCGTACGAGGAGAAGCAGATCGGCGCCGCGATCCGCCGCGAGCTGCTGCGCGAGGGCCAGGTCTTCTACATCCACAACCGGGTCGAGTCCATCGACAGGGCGGCGGCGAGGCTCCGCGCGATCGTGCCGGAGGCGCGGATCGCGACGGCGCACGGCCAGATGTCCGAACAGGCCCTGGAACAGGTCGTCGTGGACTTCTGGGAGAAGAAGTTCGACGTGCTCGTCTCCACGACGATCGTCGAGTCCGGCATCGACATCTCCAACGCCAACACCCTCATCGTCGAACGCGGCGACAACTTCGGCCTCTCCCAACTCCACCAGCTGCGCGGCCGCGTGGGCCGTGGCCGCGAGCGCGGCTACTCCTACTTCCTCTATCCGCCCGAGAAGCCCCTCACCGAGACCGCGCACGAACGCCTCGCCACCATCGCCCAGCACACGGAGATGGGCGCGGGCATGTACGTCGCGATGAAGGACCTGGAGATCCGCGGAGCCGGAAACCTCCTCGGCGGCGAACAGTCCGGGCACATCGCGGGCGTCGGCTTCGACCTGTACGTACGCATGGTGGGCGAGGCGGTCGCCGACTACCGGGCCCAGATGGAAGGCGGCGTGCAGGAGGAGCCGCCGCTGGAGGTCAAGATCGAGCTCCCGGTCGACGCGCACGTCCCGCACGACTACGCGCCCGGCGAGCGGCTGCGCCTTCAGGCCTACCGGGCCATCGCCTCCGCGAACACGGAGGACGACGTCAAGCAGGTCCGCGAGGAGCTCGTCGACCGCTACGGCAAGCTGCCGGAACCGGTGGAGAACCTGCTGCTCGTGGCGGGCTTGAGGATGCTGGCGCGGGCCTGCGGGGTCGGCGAGATCGTGCTCCAGGGCAACAACGTCCGCTTCGCGCCCGTGGAGCTGCGGGAGTCCCAGGAACTCCGCCTCAAGCGCCTCTACCCCGGCACGGTCATCAAGTCGTCCACCCACCAGCTCCTCGTCCCGCGCCCGAAGCCGCAGAAGATGGGCGGCAAGCCGGTGGTCGGCCGGGAACTGCTGGCGTGGGTCGGCGAGTTCCTGGCGTCGATCCTGGGGGCGTAGGGCGGCTGAACGACGGGTGGGGCGGGCAGGGGGCCCGCCCCACCGGCACCAGAAAACCGAAGAGGCTCCCCGTGTGACGCCTCGTGGATTACTGTGCGCGACGACCGCAGTTCTTCACGCTTCCTCCATACGGGGTCCACATGTTCAACAGATCTGGTCGGCCGTCGATACGCAGACGCTCCGCGGGCTTCGCCGCCGCCTGGGCGGTCGCACTGTCCCTGGCCGTCGGCGCCTGCGGGTCCGGCTCCAGCACGGACGACGCCGCCGACACGCGGCCCACCAAGTCCGTCTCCGCGACGCCGACTCCCAGCCCCACCCCCTCCACGGAGTCCCCCACTCCCACTCCCACTCCGACTCCTACTCCGACCCGCACCACGCACTCGCCCACCCCGAAGGCGACCCCCACACCTACGCCGGCGAAGACCCGGGCCCCCGCGCCCACCCCGACGCGGACCGAGGCCCCGGCACCCGTCCGTACGACAGCCGCCCCGAAGCCGGCCGCTCCCACCTGCGAGATCGTCTCCAACGCGGGCAACTGCTACAACGCGGGCCAGTTCTGCCGCAACGCCGACGTCGGCCGCACCACGCACGCCGCCAACGGCCGGATCGTCAAGTGCACCCTCAGCTCCGGTTCCAACCGCTGGGTCTACGTCTGATGTGAAGGAAAACCGGCTGCGGCGCCGCCCCGTCCGCTGCACGATGTGCGCATGAATCCCGACCCGGGCACCGATCCGACGATCACCACCCTCGCCGAGCGCCCCGAACTCGCGCTCCCCATGTGGACGATGCCGGACACCTGGCCCGCGTTCATCGGGCACGACCTGTGCGCCGGGATCTTCCTGCGGCGCATCTGGCAGGAGCTGCCCGAGTACGCGTTCGTGGCGACGGACGCCGCAGGGGCGGTGGTCGCCAAGGCGTACAGCGTGCCGTTCGCGCTGCACGCCGAGGGGCGGCGCGGGGCGCTGCCGGACGGCGGCTGGGACCAGGTGTTGCAGTGGGCGTTCGCCGACCGGGCCGACGGGGTCGCGCCCGACACCGTGAGCGCCATCGAGATCGCCGTCACGCCGGGGCTCCAGGGGCGCGGCCTGTCGGGGCGGATGCTCGCGGCGATGCGGGAGAACGCGCGTGCCCGCGGGTTCGGCGAGGTAGTCGCGCCCGTGCGGCCGAGCGCCAAACACCTCGAACCCGAGGCGCCCATCGGCGAATACGCGTTCCGGGTGCGGGAGTCGGACGGCCTGCCGCACGATCCGTGGCTGCGGGTGCATGTGCGGGCGGGCGGCGTCATCGAGAAGGTCGCGCCCGCGTCCATGGTCGTGGCCGGGTCGCTGGAACAGTGGCGGGAGTGGACCGGGCTGCCCTTCGAGAAGGAGGGGCCCGTCGAGGTGCCCGCCGCGCTGGTGCCGGTGCGCTGCGAGCCCGGGCACGGCTACGCCGTGTACGTCGAGCCGAACGTATGGGTGCGGCACGCCCTGTGAATCTCGCCCTGTGAATCTCGCCTGTGAACCACCCGCGCCCCGTGAACACGCGGACGCGGCACGCGCGTTGAGCGCGTGCCGCGTCCACCCCCCCCCATTTTCTGAAGCCGGTTACAACTTCAGGTCCCATTGCGAGCCGTCGTAGTCGAAGCCCGGCGTGACCTCGACGGTCAGGTTCTTCGCGGCCGCCGGGGCGTCGAAGCCATAGACGACCGTGGCCTTCTTGCCGGGCAGGATCGTGCCGCTGAACGCGTCGCCGACGTTGTCGTCGAAGATCTGCTCCGCCTTGGTGCCGTCCTTGCCGGCGCGGGCGTCGGCGGTCAGCAAGGTCGCGTCGAACTTCTCCTTGGAGTCGTTCGTGACGGTGACGGTGACCTTGTACGCGTGGTTGCCGTTCTTGTGGCCCGCCGCGAACTCGCTCGGGCTGAACGTGACCGCGTTGGAGACCGAGACGGTCAGGTCGTCGTCGTAGACCACGGAGTCGCCCGCGGCGAGCGTCTTGCCCCCGGCCGGCTCGTCCTCGGACTTGTCGGCGCCGGAGTCCTTGCCGGACGTGCCCTTGGCCTTCGTGTCGGACACCGACTTGTTGAGCTCGTCGACCAGGTCGTCCGCCGCCTTGAACGTCGTGTACGCACCGAAGACCGCGAGGCCCATGGCCACGATGCCGAGGATCGCCCCGGTCAGGGCGACGCCCTTGTTCGTGGCCTCGCCGCGCTTGGCCCTGCCGCGCCCCGTCAGGCCCAGGATCAGGGCGATCACGCCGAGCAGCCCGGCCAGCCAGAACAGCAGCGGGATCAGCCCCGACAGGGCGCCGATGACACCGAGGATCAACGCGGCCGTCCCCAGCCCGTTGCGCGCGACCTGCCGCGGCGGCTGCTGCTGGAACGGCGGGTACTGGGGGTACTGCTGTTGCGGCTGGGTCTGGGACATAGCTGTTCCTCCGAGATGAGAGAAGCCAACCTCCCCCCGGCTTCCGTGTATCCGGCGGTTGGCTGAGGCAATAACAGCACTGCCTGTGAACCGAGTCAACCTCGTTCACAAAACTTCATGCGCTCACGGCTGTGAATGCGGGTCTTACGCGGGAGTCTGTATGGTCGGTCGCACAGGCACGTCAGGACGCAACGGCGGGACAGGCGTCCGGAGAGGAGTCGGCTCGGTGCAGGACAACGCGACAGAGGTGACGGCCGCGGGAATCGCCCGGCTCGCCGGGGTGGGCCGCGCCGCCGTCAGCAACTGGCGCCGCAGGCACGCGGACTTCCCCAGGCCGGTCGGCGGCACCGAGACCAGCCCCTCCTTCGCGCTCACCGAGGTCGAGGAGTGGCTGCGCGACCAGGGCAAGCTCGCCGAGGTCCCGCTGCGCGAGCGCGTGTGGCAGCAGCTCGCGGGACACCCGGCGGGGCCCGTCGCCGCCCTCCTGCACACCGGCTGCGCCCTGCTGCTCGTCCACGACCGGCCCACCGAATGGCTCGCGCTCGCCGCGACCGACAAGGACCGGGACCTGGCCCACCGCCTGTCGGCCGCCCTCGAAGGCGTCCTCACCCCACGCTTCGGCCATGCCACGGAGCGGGCGGTCGGCACACCGTCGCCCGCCGACCTGCTGCCGTCGGTGCCGCTGCTGCGCGGCGCCACCGAACTCGCCGCGGAGCTGGGCGCCCGCGGCACCTTCGCGTTCCTGCTCGGTCGGCACCTCGACGCCAACCCGCGTCAGTACACGCTCACCCCGCAGGGCCCCGCCGAACTGATGGCCGCGCTCGCGGGCCCCGCCACCACCGCCCTCGACCCGGCCTGCGGCACCGGCGCCCTCCTCGACGCCGTGCGCGCCCACGCCCCACGGCCCGGCCGCACCCTGTACGGCCAGGACGCCTCCGCCGAACTCGCCGCGCTCACCGCGCTACGCCTCGCCCTCGACGGCAACGGCGGGACGGACGCCCCGGCCGTGCGCACCGCCGCCGCCGACACCCTGCGCGCCGACGCACTGAGCGACGTACGGGCCGACGTGGTGCTCGCCCACCCGCCGTTCAACGAGCGCGGCTGGGGGCACGACGAGCTGGCCTACGACCCGCGCTGGGAATACGGCCTGCCCGCCCGCACCGAGTCCGAACTGGCCTGGGTGCAGCACGCGTTGGCACGCCTGAAGGACGGCGGCAGCGCCGTCCTCCTGATGCCGCCCACCGTCGCCTCGCGCCGCTCGGGCCGCCGGATCCGCGCCGACCTGCTGCGCCGCGGCGCCCTGCGCGCGGTGATCGCACTGCCCGCGGGAGCCGTCCCGCCCAACAACATCCCACTGCACCTGTGGGTGCTGCGCCGCCCCGGCACGAGCGCGCCCGTCACCCCCGAACTGCTCCTCGTCGACACGGCCGCGCTCGCCGAATCCGGCGACGTACGGGAGCAGCAGGTGTGGGACGAGGTGCGGGCCGCCGTGCTCGACGCCTGGCGCGCCCACGACCGGGACGGCTCCCTGGAGGAGCAGCCGGGCCTCGCCCGCTCCGTACCGGTCATCGACCTGCTCGACGACGAGGTCGACCTCGCGCCCGCCCGCCGCCTGCCCCCGCCGGCCGCGGGCGGCGGCGCCGCGCAACTCACCTCCGTACGCGAGGAGCTCGCCGACACGCTGCGGCTGACCACGGAACTCGCCCCGCGAGCCATCCCCGGGACCACCGCCCCGGCCCGCTGGCCACTGACCACCGTCGGCGAACTCGCGCGCGCGGGCGCCCTGACGCTGCGCACCGCGGCGGCGGGCAGCGGACCGGGAGGGCACGCGCGCGTACCCGTGCTCACCGACCACGACGTGCTGACGAGCACCGCGCCCTCCGGCGGCGCCCACGCCGCGGAGGACGACCCCGTGATCCTCGAAGCCGGGGACGTCGTCGTGCCGGTGGTCGGCGGCGCCGCCGCGGTCCGCGTCGTCGACGAGGCGGACGCGGGCGCCGCGCTCGGCAGAGGCCTGGCCCTCCTGCGGCCCGAACCGGCCGCGCTCGACCCGTGGTTCCTCGCCGGCTTCCTGCGCTCCACCGCCAACAACCGTCAGGCCTCCAGCTACGCCTCCACCGCCACCCGCCTCGACGTCCGCCGCCTCCAGCTCCCACGCCTCCCCCTCGCGGAACAGGCCGACTACGGCAAGCACTTCAAATCCCTCGCCACCTTCGAGGACACCCTCCGCCGCGCGTCCCGCCTCGGCGAACAACTCGTCCAGGGCCTCCACGACGGCCTGACGGCGGGCACACTGCCACCGGATTCAAGCCCCTGCGGCGATTGAGCAGCGGGGTCCGGGGCGGAGCCCCGCGGCGTAGGACCGGCCCAGCAGCGCCGGAGGCAACCGTTCCACCGCCCCCGGTGTGAGCAGAGCGACATCCGTTCCGTACAACCCCGGGCCCGATGTCCGAGTCCGCCTATACGCTCAAAGGAACCGGCATCGCATTGCCGTGCGTCCTACCCCGGACGAGTGACCAGGAGCTGCCATGTATGGGCCCGGCGCGGTGCCGCCCCGACGCGAGAGCGACGGTACGGCCATCACCCTGAGGGTGCTGTTCCCTGCGCTGTCCGTGCTCACTTGCGGCGTGCTCTCCTGCGCCCCGCTGTTCCGCATCGCGGTGCTGCGGCGCAGGCCGCTCGACTGGGCCCTGGCCATCGCCTCCCTGCCGGTCAGCATCACGCTGTTCGGCATCGTCGGCTCGCTGCCGGAGGAGGACACGCGCACCGACGTCGCCCTCGCCCTGCTCCTGCTCATCGCGCTGGGCAGCGCCGTGTACTTCCTCGTCTACGACATACGCAGGCTGCCCACCGCGCCTTCGCTGACCGGGTACGCGCCGAGGCCACCGGCCGGGCCCTCCGCCTACGGACACCCGCAGCCACAGCGGCAGCAGCCCTGGCCCGCCGCGCCGCCGCAGACGCACGCGATGCCCCCGCGGCCCCCCATGAACACGGCCACACCCACACCCACACCCGCGCCTGCCCCCGCGCCCACCCCGCCGCCCGCGCCGCCGCAGAACCAGGCCCCGCCGCCGCACCGCATCGACCAGGTCCGCGCCGAGCTGGACGAGCTGAGCGACTACCTGCGCAAGCAGGACGGCGGCCGGTGACCGGGCAGCCCCGGGCCGGCGGCCGCGTCGTCGCAGGGCGCTACGAACTGTCCACGCTCATCGGCCAGGGCGGCATGGGCCAGGTCTGGACGGCGTACGACCAGCGCCTCGACCGCCGCGTCGCCGTCAAGCTCGTGCGCCCCGACCGCGTCGCCGGCGCCGAGGCCGACGAGCTGCGCCGCCGCTTCCTGCGCGAATGCCGCGTCACCGCACAGGTCGACCACCCCGGCCTGGTCACCGTGCACGACGCGGGCGCCGAGGACGACGAGCTCTACCTCGTCATGCAGTACATCGACGGCGCCGACCTCGCCGACCACCTCGCCGAACACAGCCCCTTCCCCTGGCCCTGGGCAGTCGCCGTCGCCGCGCAACTGTGCGCCGTGCTCTCCGCCGTGCACGCCGTGCCGATCGTGCACCGCGACCTCAAGCCACGGAACGTCATGGTCAAGCAGGACGGCACGCTCACCGTCCTCGACCTCGGCGTCGCCTCCGTCCTCGACACCGACACCACCCGCCTCACCCACACCGGATCACCCATCGGCACACCCGCCTACATGGCGCCCGAGCAGGCGATGGGCGGCGCCGTCGGCCCGCACACCGACCTGTACGCGCTCGGCGTACTGCTGCACGAACTCCTCAGCGGCGACGTGCCGTTCGCGGGCACCACCGCCCTCGGCATCCTCCACCGCCACCTCTACGAAGCCCCCGTCCCGGTCCGCCAACTGCGCCCCGAAGTACCGCAGGCCCTGGAACACCTGGTGCTGCGCCTGCTCGCCAAGGACCCGCAGGACCGCCCGGCCTCCGCCCAGCAGACCTACGAGGAACTGCTCCCGCTGCTGCCCGCCCGCGGCGTCCCCACCGGCCGCCCGCTCGACCCCACCCGCCCCTTCCTGCGCCCGCACGCCCCCTGGCCCGACCGCGCCGTCACCCCGGCACCGCAGCCCGCCGGAACCGACGTCCAGGGCGACCGCCCCGACGTGGCACGGGCCGTCGACGAAGTGAAGGTGCTGCTCGGCGAAGGCCGCATCACCCAGGCCGTCGACATCCTCGGCGCGATCCTGCCCGCCGCGGCCGCCCAGCACGGCGAGCACTCACCCGTCGTCCGCACCCTGCGCAAGCAGTACGCGGCCACCCTCATGGACGACGGCCAGTACCGGCGCGCCCTGCCCGAACTGCGCCGCCTCGCCGACGAACGCGCCGCCGAGGCCGGCCACGCCGACCCGCAGTCCCTCCAGTTCCGCTACGAGGCCGCCCAATGCCTCGAAGCCCTCGGCGAACCCGCCGCGGCGCTCGCCGAATACCGCTCCCTCCTCCCGTACTACGAGAACCAGTACGCCACCACGGACCTCAGGCTCGCCCTCGAAGTACGCCGCCGCATCGGCCAGTTGCTGCTCTCCGTAGGCGACAGGGGCGCGGCCCACGCGACGCTGACCCGGCTGCTGCACGACGCCGAACGACTGCACGGACCCGGCCACCCGTTTCCCGCCGAGGTGCGCCGCACACTGCAGTGGCTGGGCCAGGTCAGAGGCTGACCCCCGGCACCTTTCGGTACCTCCGGTACCTCAACTCATGGCGAATCGTTGTCGAATAGGTGGCCTAGCAAGCGGTCACTGCCTAACATCGATCAACGCCGGACTTTGTGCACCGAAGCACAAACTGCTCGCAGGGAGGCCCACCTTGCACCGCCGCACCAGCCGCCGCACCGCGCTCGTCCTGTCCGCCGCCGCCATCGCCGCCGTCCCAGCCCTGACCGCCTGCGGCAACGAAGCGCACCCCGGTGCCGCGGCCGTCGTCGGCGGCCAGCGCATCACCGTCTCCCAACTGGAGAGCCGGGTGAACGAGGTACGGGACGCGCAACAGACCGCCACCAAGGACTCCGCGCAGTACGAACAGGCCATCGCCAAGACCGGCGGCCTCACCCGCAACACGCTGCACACCATGGTCCTCGACCGGGTCCTGCACCGCGCCGCCACCGACGCGGGCATCTCCGTCACCCGCAAGGAAATGCAGAGCATGCGGTCCGGCCTGGAACAACAGGCAGGCGGAGCACAGGAGTTGGAGGTCGCCTGGCTCCAGCAGTACAACATCCCGCCACAGCGGCTCACCGAGAGCCTGCGCACCGAGATCGAAGCGCAGAAACTGTCGACCGCGCTCGGCGCCGACATGCAGACCCCCCAGGGCAAAGCCGTCTTCTGGAAGGCACTCTCCAGCGCCTCCAAGGAACTGAACGTCGACCTCAACCCCCGCTACGGGACCTGGGACGTCACCAAGAACAGCCGGGTCGACGCGAAGACCCCCTGGCTGAAGCAGATCACCAAGGAACCCGCGGCGGAGCAGCAGACCACATAGGCCCGGGGACGGCGGGGTTGTCAGTGGCTTGCGTTACGTTCGAGGGGTGAACGAACCCGAGGCGCACGACCACCACGCCCCCGCCGACACCGCCGGCCGCGTCGTCCTGCTCACCACCAGCCACAGGGTCGCCCCCGGCCTCCTGTCCTGGCAGGCATGGCAGGCGCTGCGCACGGCCGACGAGGTGCTGTGCGCCGACTCCGCGCACCCGCAGCTGCCGTACGTGAAGGACGCGGGCGTCCAGGTGACGATCGCCTCGCCCACCGCCCGCGAGCTCGTAGACCGCTGCGCGGACGGCGGGCGCACGCTCGTCGTCCTCGCCACGGCGGAGGGCGACCGGCAGCTCACGGACGGCCTGGCGCGCCTCGCGGGCTCGGGCCGCGAACAGATGCCGAACCTCGAACTGCTCCCCGGCTCCTACGACCTGCCCGGCGCCCGCCTCCTCGACCTCGTCCAGGTCATGGACCGCATCCGCCGCGAATGCCCCTGGTCGAAGCAGCGCACCCACGAGGACCTCGCCAAGTACGCGATCGAGGAGGCGTACGAACTGGTCGAGGCCATCGAGACGGACGACCGGACCGAACTGCGAGAAGAGCTCGGCGACGTACTCCTCCAGGTCGTCTTCCACGCACGCATCGCCGAGGAGGACACCGACGAGCCGTTCTCGGTGGACGACGTCGCGGGCGGCATCGTCGACAAGCTCATCCACCGCCACCCGCACGTCTTCGGAGACGACACCGCCACGACCCCCGAAGAGGTCAAGGAGCACTGGCTGCGCACCAAGGCCGAGGAGAAGCGCCGCGCCTCCGTCACCGACGGCGTCCCCGTCGGCCAGCCGGGCCTCGCCCTCGCCGCCAAGCTCGGCTCCCGGGTGCGCACGGCGGGCCTGGACGTACCGGTCCCCACGGGAGAGGGCGTCGGCTACGAACTCCTGGCCCTCGCCCTGCGCGCCGAGGCCGAGGGCATCGACCCGGAGGCCGCCCTCAGAGCCGCCGCCCGCGCCTACCGGGACGCGGTGCGGACCACCGAGGGACTCACCGACGAGTAGGGGCCTGGGGCCGGTTACGGTCAGGTGGTGACCGAGAGCCCCACCCCCTCCAGCGCCCCCGAACTCTTCAGCTGGGAGTTCGCCAGCAACCCGTACCCCGCCTACGCCTGGCTGCGCGAGCACGCCCCCGTGCACCGCACCACGCTGCCGAGCGGCGTCGAGGCCTGGCTGGTCACCCGGTACGCCGACGCCCGCCAGGCGCTCGCCGACCAACGGCTCAGCAAGAACGCGGACCACCACGACGAGCCGAGCCACGCCAAGGGCAAGACGGGCATCCCGGGCGAACGCAAGGCCGAGCTGACGACCCACCTCCTCAACATCGACCCGCCCGACCACACCCGCCTGCGCCGCCTCGTCTCGAAGGCGTTCACCCCACGCCGGGTCGCCGAATTCGCGCCACGCGTCCAGCAGTTGACGGACGACCTGATCGACGCCTTCGCGACAAAGGGCGAAGCCGACCTGATCCACGACTTCGCCTTCCCCCTGCCCATCTACGCCATCTGCGACCTGCTCGGCGTCCCCCGCGAGGACCAGGACGACTTCCGCGAGTGGGCCGGCATGATGATCCGCCACGGCGGCGGACCGCGCGGCGGGGTGGGACGCGCGGTGAAGCGGATCCGCGCGTACCTGGTGGACCTGATCCACCGCAAGCGCGGCGACCTCTCCGACGACCTGATCTCCGACCTGATCCGCGCCTCCGACCACGGCGAACACCTCACGGAGAACGAGGTGGCGGCGATGTGCTTCGTGCTCCTCCTGGCTGGGTTTGAAACTACGGTCAACCTTGTCGGCAACGGCACGCATGCCCTGCTGAGAGACCATGAGCAGATGCGGAGATTCCGGGCAGCGGCTGCCCAGGGAGACACTTCGGTCCTGGATGCGGCGGTCGAGGAACTGCTGCGCTATGACGGCCCAGTGGAATTCGCCACCTGGCGCTTCGCGATCCAGCCCTTGGAAATCGGCGGGCAGCGCATCGCGACGGGGGAGCCTGTACTGGTGGTATTGGCTGCGGCCAACCGGGATCCAGCTCGCTTCGAGCACCCAGACGTACTGGATTTGGACCGGCGCACCAATCCCCACCTCGGCTACGGCCATGGCATCCACTATTGCCTCGGCGCCCCGCTTGCCCGCCTCGAAGCCCGCACCGCCCTGGCGACCCTCCTGGGCCGCTTCCCCGACCTGGAACTCGCCGCAGCCCCTGCGGAGCTGCGCTGGCGCGGAGGCCTGATCATGCGTGGGCTCAGAAGCCTGCCGGTGTCCTTCGCTCCACAAGGAGGGCTACGGGAGCCGGGCAACTGACGTGTGGCCCGGCTGTGCATGGGGCGAACCAGCTGGCTCAAAAAGGAAGTTGGGGATAATTCCCGATTCCGTCGTACGTGTGCATGTCGTCACGTAGCGTTATCCATGGGAACCGGCCCCGGAGCGAGCACTCCGGGGCCGGACAGATCCCGGCGGTGTCCTACCACCCCGGGTTTGGAACAGTCGCGAGAGGACTGCACATGGCCATTGTGGCATCCCCTTTTTCGGCCGGTGAGGAACAACTGAGGGTGGTCACGTACCGCCGCGTGTCCACACCGGGCCAGCTGGAAGGCTCCGGCCTGGAGGAGCAGGGTGAGTACTGCAGGACCTGGCTCTCCGCCCATCCGGACGCCGAGGCTGTCGGTGAGTACACGGACGAAGCCGCATCGGGGGTGGGTGAACTCCGCCCAGCACTCGAGCAGTTGGTGCGCGCCGCCCGCTCGGGCAATTTCAATCGGGTCCTTGTCTCGAGCGTGGACCGTGTAGGCAGGACGGCCCGAGCCGCCTACCAGTGGGCCTGGGACTTGGCGGACCTGGGCGTCCACGTCGTCTCGGTCCTGGAAGGGATCGATACGAGCGTCGAAGCAGGGTGGGCCGAGTTCCGTCGGCACGTCGCCTACTCGGACATGGAATGGCGCCGGATCCGGCAACGCACCGTAGCGGGCCGTGAGTCGACGATCTCCTACGGAGGCTGGCCCGGCGGGCCAGCGCCCTACGGGTATCGGATCGCCTCCGATGTGGTGGACACCGACGGCGGACGCAGGGCCCTGTCCGTTCTCGTCACGGACGAACGGGAGTCGGCGGTGATCAGTGTCGCGGCCGCGTTGGTGATCGACCAAGGCATGAACTGTGGTCAGGCCGCAGCCGAGCTCAACGAAAGAGGAATGCCGACGCGGAGCGGTCGGCCTTGGGAAGCGGCGAACCTCCGTGCCCGGCTGAGCGGCGAGACCATTCACCAGGGATACGTGGTGTACCGGAAGACGAGCCGCGGTGCCTCGCGCAATGCCACCCGGCGAACGGAGAGCGGCGATCCACTTCACGGCACCCCGGCCAGGATCGGGGTGCCGCCCATCCTGACGCAGAAGCGGTCCCGGCAACTGATGGAGGCGCTCCGGAGGACGGGGTTCCAGAACGGTCGTCGCAGCAACCGTGCCTATCCTCTTTCCGGTCGGCTCCACGGGGAGTGCGGTGAGACGTACTTCGGCGCGACCGAGGGGGAACGTCGGGTGTACCGGTGCCGAGGGCGGGTGACGGGGCTGTGCTGCGAACCCAATCTACGGGCCGACGAGATTGAAGCGGCCGTCCTGGATGAGGTGTTCGGTCTGCTCCGTGGCAACGAACGCCTGGCCGACGGCGCGATTCGGGACCGGTATGCGGCTGTGCCTGGTGACCGGGCGCAATACGGGCGACGGGTACGGGAGATGGACCACGCCGTCGCATGCCATGAGGAACTACTGCTGCGCAAGGTACCGGAGTACGCCGCCGCAGGCATCGCTCCGGCCGTGCTGCAGGCCGCTGTCGAGCGCATACAGGAGGAGCTCGACGATCTGCGCCGCCAGCGGGCTGTGGCAGCAGAGTGGCTCACCGGGCGGGAGGTGCGCGACGCGCGGCGGGACGGCCTGCTCGACGCCATCGCGACCGGGGCCTCCGGCGTCCCTGGCCTGGAGCCTGAACAGGTGCGCGGGCTGTTCGAGGAATTCGACGTCGAAGTGCACTGCGCTACGCGCGAGGACCTGTACAGGAAGGGCGCCAGGTGCCCAGTTGGCGCTTGGCACGAAGAGACCGGCACGCTGGTGCCGTCCGATCCCACGGATGAGGAGTGGCAGGCGGTTCTCGTAGCGCTTCGCCCCTTCTTCACCAAGCGTCATTTCACGAGCAAGTACGACATCCGACAGCAGTTCAACGGGATGTTGCATCGGCTGCGGCATGGGCTGAGCTGGACGGATATGCCGCCCACCTGGGGGCCGGCGTATGCGATCCGGGAGCGTCAGCTGTCCTGGTGGAAGAAGGGGGCGTGGCCTGCGGTCATGGCGGTGCTCCACGCGGCGGAGCGGGGCCAACCGATGTTCAGACGTTCCGTTGTACCCCCGTTCCGGATCATCACTAACGTCGGTGAGTGCGGTACCGAGCCCTTCGGCGCATGGGTCAGTGGTGAGGCGGCCGCCTGAGAGTGGCGGGCCTGAATTGCCGCGAACTGTGCGGATTCGTCGCACAGTTCGCGGAGTGCGGAACACTCCAGAACTGACGGACCGTCAACACTGTGACTTTCACGTGATCTACGCTGCATCGACTTGTGACAGGCGTTCGAGTGCAGCTACGTTCACGGATCATCGCGACACAGACACAACCCGCACCACTTGCACCACCCGTCGCGCGTAGCAGCATCAGTCTCGCGAAAGGCAACCGCATGCTCTCCGGGAACGGTCGACACCGACGCCCCCGTCAGGCCCCTGCTCTCGTCGTCGCCGCCGGAGTCGCCGGCAGCGCCATCGCGATCCCGCTGTTCGCCGCGAGCGGCGCGAGCGCCGCGACCACGCAGGCGTGGGACAAGCTCGCCGAGTGCGAGAGCGGTGGGCAGTGGAGTCTGGACGCCGGTAACGGCTACTACGGCGGTCTCCAGTTCACGCAGGAGAGATGGGAGCAGTACGGGGGGCTCGACTACGCCCCGCGTGCCGACCAGGCCAGCCGCTCGCAGCAGATATCCGTCGCCGAGAAGGTTCTTGACGACAAGGGTGTGAGCGCCTGGCCGATGTGCTCGCTCACGTCGGGCCTCACCAACGGCGACGACTCGGCGGACGTCGACCCGGGCGTGTCCGCGTCGCCGCAGCCGTCGGAGTCGGCGGAGTCGTCCGCGTCGTCCGACACCGATACCGACAACAAGTCGGACGAGGACGCCGATAAGGCGGGCTCCACGGATTCGGCCGATTCAACCGACCCGACCGATTCGGGAGACAAGAGTCACGACGACTCCGAGAGCTCCGACCCGTCGGACGCCCCCTCGGCGGACTCGTCGGGCGATACCTCCGGTAACAAGGCCGAGGACTCCTCGACCCCTTCAAGTGACAAGTCCCACGCGCCTTCTGACGACGCCGCCCCCGAGACGGCCCCGCCGTCCGCCCCGCCGTCCGCCTCGCCCTCCGACGAGGCGTCGGACGACGCCACGTCCGGCCGCCACCGCGGCGATCGCGCCGCCGATGACGACGACGGTTCCGACTCCCGTACGGGAGACGGGCGTCACGCCTCACGCGACGACAAGCGCGCCGGCGACGCGTACGAGGTGCACGCCGGCGACAACCTCTGGGACATCGCGAAGGCTCAGGACGTGCACGGCGGATGGGGCGCGCTCTACGAGCGGAACAAGGAGACGGTCGGTACCGACCCAGACCTCATCCTTCCTGGTCAGAGCCTGGATCTTGGGGACGGAACGGACAAAAGGTAGCGAGGGTTCGGGGCGGTTCAGGGGGCTTTGTCCGGTGTCGGGTGAGTGAGACATGGGTCTCAAAGCCCCTGATCAACTTTGAAATCGGGCGGATCGACCGCTTACGTTCGTGACCGCTCGCTTCAGCGGGCCCCGATGGACGTCACGCCGAATCCTGCCAACGTCCGTACGGGAACAGTCGACGCGTCAGCGCCGTAGGCAGGAGCGGGGGACCCAGGTAAGCCGCCCTTCCGGGAGACCGGACGGGCTTGGGGTTAAGCAGCGCACAAGGATGCGTCTGCCGGGCACTCACTGGCCCGAACCCGACAGCTCACCTCGCAGGCGTCGGTGAGGAGATGTCTCCATGCTGTTTTCCGGCAAGAACAAGCACCGCCGCCCGTCCAAGGCCGTTCGCGTCGCCACGCTCGGCGGCGTCGCCGCTGCTGCCGTCGCCGTGCCGCTGATGGGTGCCACTTCCGCTTCCGCGGCCACCACGTCCGAGTGGGACCAGGTCGCGCAGTGCGAGGCCGGTGGCAACTGGTCCACCAACACCGGCAACGGTTTCTACGGTGGCCTGCAGTTCTCGGCCTCCACGTGGTCCGCCCACGGCGGCGACCAGTACGCGTCCACCGCCGACCAGGCCTCCAAGGCCGAGCAGATAGCCGTCGGCGAGAAGGTTCTCGCCTCGCAGGGCGCCGGCGCCTGGCCGAACTGCGGCTCGAGCCTGTCCTCCACCCCGAACGAGGGTGCCGCGGACGACTCGTCCTCGCAGCAGGACACCCAGCAGCGTGCGGACCGCTCCGAGCAGCGTGAGCAGCCGCAGCAGCAGGAGGCCCCCAAGCAGGAGGCCCCGAAGCAGGAGGCTCCCAAGCAGGAGGCCCCGAAGCAGGACACCGTCACCACCCCGACCGGTAACAAGGTCGAGAAGGGTGACGGCGAGTACAAGGTCGAGTCCGGTGACACCCTCAGCAAGATCGCCGAGGCGCACGACACGACCTGGCAGCAGCTGTTCGAGAAGAACAAGGACATCGTCAAGGACGCCAACCTGATCTACCCGGGTCAGCAGCTGCACCTCAGCTAAGCGTCAGGTCCGCACAGGACCTCAGGCCCTCCCAGGCCATCAGGCGCGGGCTCGGCATCGGCGGACGTCGAGCCCCCGCCGCCCCCCGTCCCCACGGGCCGCTCACTTCCGCGACCTTCGTCCCGCACATCCGGGACGGAGGTCGCTGTTTTTGTTCCGTTAAGGAACATTTCGCTCAGGGCGTTGTCCACGAGGCGGGCGTTCGGATGGCCGATGCCCGCGAGCCGGTTACGCTCAGGGGTGCGGGGCCACGTTCCAAGCAGTTGCCCGCATAGCCTGCGTCACATCCCAGAAGGAGATGCTCGTGCCGTCCATCGACGTCGTCGTAGCCCGGGAAATCCTGGACTCCCGAGGCAACCCCACGGTCGAGGTCGAGGTCGGCCTCGACGACGGGAGCACCGGCCGCGCGGCCGTCCCGTCGGGTGCCTCCACCGGTGCCTTCGAGGCCATCGAACTCCGTGACGGTGACCCCAACCGTTACCTCGGCAAGGGTGTCGAGAAGGCCGTCCTCGCCGTCATCGAGCAGATCGGCCCGGAGCTCGTCGGTTACGACGCCACCGAGCAGCGCCTGATCGACCAGGCGATGTTCGACCTGGACGCCACCGACAACAAGGGCTCGCTCGGCGCCAACGCCATCCTCGGCGTCTCCCTCGCCGTCGCCCACGCCGCCTCCGAGGCCTCCGACCTGCCGCTGTTCCGCTACCTCGGTGGTCCGAACGCGCACCTGCTGCCGGTCCCGATGATGAACATCCTGAACGGTGGGTCCCACGCGGACTCCAACGTCGACATCCAGGAGTTCATGATCGCGCCGATCGGCGCGGAGTCCTTCTCCGAGGCCCTGCGCTGGGGCGCCGAGGTCTACCACACGCTGAAGAAGGTCCTGAAGAGCAAGGGCCTGGCCACCGGCCTGGGCGACGAGGGCGGCTTCGCCCCGAACCTGGGCTCGAACCGTGAGGCCCTCGACCTGATCCTCGAGGCCATCAAGGAAGCCGGTTACGTCCCCGGCCAGCAGATCGCTCTCGCGCTCGACGTCGCCGCCTCCGAGTTCTACAAGGACGGCAAGTACCAGTTCGAGGGCAAGGAGCGCTCCGCCGCCGAGATGACGGAGTACTACGAGGAGCTCGTCTCCGCGTACCCGCTCGTCTCCATCGAGGACCCGCTGTACGAGGACGACTGGGCCGGCTGGAACGTCATCACCGAGAAGCTGGGCGACAAGGTCCAGCTCGTCGGTGACGACCTCTTCGTCACCAACCCGGAGCGCCTGGCCCGCGGCATCGAGGAGAACTCGGCGAACGCCCTGCTCGTGAAGGTGAACCAGATCGGTTCGCTGACCGAGACCCTGGACGCCGTCGAGCTCGCGCAGCGCAACGGGTTCAAGTGCATGATGTCCCACCGCTCCGGCGAGACCGAGGACGTCACCATCGCCGACCTGGCCGTCGCCACGAACTGCGGCCAGATCAAGACCGGCGCCCCGGCCCGCTCCGAGCGCGTCGCCAAGTACAACCAGCTCCTGCGCATCGAGGAGATCCTGGACGACGCGGCGGTCTACGCCGGTCGCTCCGCGTTCCCGCGTTTCAAGGGCTGAGCCTCACTGAGGCAGCAGTTCCGTACGTCCCCGCACTCGGTCCCGTACCGTGTGCGGGGACGTACGTACGTGAGCGGGGAGGCGGTAGCAGGCGATGCCCGGAAAGGTTCGGGACAGGGACTCCAGAGATCGTTTCTCGACGGCCACCCGCCTGCGCGTTCTGGGTGAGCAGACCGCCGAGCGCGTCTATCGCTCGCAGAGCAAGCGGCAGGCCCGCCGCTCACGTCTCACGGGCCGCGCGGCCCTGCTCGCCCTCGTTCTGTGCACCCTCGTGGTCGCGCTCGCGTACCCGATAAGGCAGTACGTCTCGCAGCGCGGCGAGATCGAGGACCTGCGGCGCCAGCAGCAGGAGGCCAAGGAGCGGGTCGACAAGCTGCGTGACCAGAAGGCCCGCTGGCAGGACGACGCGTTCGCCGAGCAGCGGATCCGGGAGCGCCTGCACATGGTGATGCCGGGCGAGACCGGCTACGTGGTGCCGGACGAGCGCACCGCCGCGTCCGAGCGCGCCGAGCAGGGCGCGGAGGACCGCCCCTGGTACTCCAACGTCTGGGACGGCGTCGACAAGGCCGACCAGGCGAACAACTGACACATCACTGAAGGAAACACCCGAGCGATGGAAACTCCCCCGCCGCAGACCGAGCCCACCGCGCCCACGGATGCCGACATCCAGGCGTTCAAGGAGCAGCTGGGGCGCCCGCCGCGCGGCCTGCGTGCCATCGCGCACCGCTGCCCCTGCGGCAATCCGGATGTCGTGGAGACGGCGCCGCGCCTGGAGGACGGCACGCCGTTCCCGACGACGTACTACCTGACGTGCCCGCGGGCGGCGTCGGCGATCGGCACGCTCGAGGCGAACGGCGTCATGAAGGAGATGACGGAGCGCCTCAAGACGGACCCGGAGCTGGCCCGTCAGTACCGCGCTGCCCACGAGGACTACATCGCGCGGCGCGACGCCATCGAGGTCCTGGAGAACTTCCCGAGCGCCGGTGGCATGCCCGACCGGGTGAAGTGCCTGCACGTCCTGGTCGGCCACTCGCTGGCCGCGGGTCCCGGTGTGAACCCGCTGGGCGACGAGGCGATCGCGATGCTGCCGGAGTGGTGGCGGAAGGGCGCGTGTGTGGGGGCGTCCACCGAGCCCGCCTCGGAGGTGGCCGAGTGACGCGCGTCGCCGCCATCGACTGCGGTACGAACTCGATCCGGCTGCTCGTCGCGGACGCGAATCCGGAAACCGGTGAACTCGTCGATCTGGACCGCCGGATGACGATCGTGCGGCTCGGCCAGGGGGTCGACAAGACGGGCCGGCTCGCGCCGGAGGCCCTGGAGCGGACGTTCGCGGCGTGCCGTGAGTACGCCGAGGTCATCAAGGAGCACGGCGCCGAGAAGCTCCGCTTCGTGGCGACGTCGGCGTCCCGTGACGCCGAGAACCGCGCGGACTTCGTGAGCGGTGTCCTCGACATCCTGGGTGTCGAGCCCGAGGTCATCACCGGTGACCAGGAGGCGACGTTCTCCTTCACGGGTGCGACGAAGGAACTCACCGGGCGGGCCGACCTGGACAAGCCGTACCTGGTCGTGGACATCGGCGGCGGGTCCACGGAGTTCGTCGTCGGCGACGACACCGTGCGGGCCGCGCGTTCCGTGGACATCGGCTGCGTACGGATGACGGAGCGGCACCTCGTCGCCGAGGACGGTGCGGTCACCGACCCGCCGTCGCCGGCGCAGATCGAGGCGATCCGCCAGGACATCGGCGAGGCCCTGGACCTGGTCACCCAGACGGTGCCGCTGACCTCGGCGCGCACGCTGGTGGGTCTCGCGGGTTCGGTCACGACGGTGGCCGCGCTCGCCCTGGGGCTGAGCGAGTACGACTCGACGGCGATCCACCACTCCCGGATCTCCTTCGACAAGGTCGCCGAGCTCACCGACTGGCTGCTGGAGTCCACGCACGACCAGCGCGCGCTGAAGCCGGTCATCCACCCCGGCCGGGTCGATGTCATCGCCTCGGGCGCGCTCGTGCTGCGTCTGATCATGGAGTGGATCGGAGCGCGCGAGGTGGTCGTGAGCGAGCACGACATCCTCGACGGGATCGCCTGGTCCGTCGCCTGATTTCGCGGCGATTCGCGCCTCTCCTGAGCGCCCCGCGCAGCGTCTGAGCGCCTCGCGGGGCGCTTCTGGTACCCCGCCACGACATGCTGTCGGGAAAGTTCGTGAACTTCTTCACAAGGAAATCGGCCCACTTGGACGCTGTTACGCGCTCTCGGGCCCATTAGGGGGCTCGCCGGGGGCCTCGCGGGCGTCGCGCGTGAGGTTGCCGCAGTGTTGCGAGCCGATTGCGGACCGGAGTGGTCCAGTACGGCCAGATGCTCACTATGGCTGCTCAAGGGGGGTGAGCAACGTCTGGGACGGTGTCGTGGTTCCCCTGGAGTGTCATGACATGGGTCACGTGGGCGGCGCAGTGTAGCAGAGCCCCCCTACTAGCTTGTGAAGGGGCGCACGAGCGACCCCCGCCAGACGGGTGGATACTCGATGGCATGAGCACCACGGAGCGTCCCAGGATCCTCATTGTCGGGGGTGGGTACGTAGGCCTGTACGCGGCGCGACGCATCCTGAAGAAGATGCGTTACGCGGAAGCGACCGTCACGGTCGTGGACCCGCGCTCGTACATGACGTACCAGCCCTTCCTCCCCGAGACCGCCGCCGGCAGCATCTCGCCGCGCAACGTCGTCGTCCCCATGCGACGCGCTGTGCCGGGCGCCGAGATTCTCACCGGCCGCGTCACCTCCATCGACCAGGACCGCAAGGTCGCCTCCGTCGCGCCGATCGTCGGCGAGGCGTACGAGGTTCCCTTCGACTACCTGGTGATCGCGCTCGGCGCGGTCTCCCGCACCTTCCCGACGCCGGGCCTCGCCGAGGCCGGTATCGGTATGAAGGGTGTCGAGGAGGCCGTCGGCCTGCGCAACCACGTCCTCGAGCAGCTCGACAAGGCCGAGTCGACGACGGACGAGGAGATCCGCCGCAAGGCGCTCACCTTCGTCTTCGTCGGCGGTGGCTTCGCGGGCGCCGAGACCATCGGTGAGGTCGAGGACCTGGCGCGCGACGCGGCCAAGTTCTACAAGAACGTGAAGCGTGAGGACATGCGCTTCGTGCTCGTCGACGCCGCCGACAAGGTGCTGCCCGAGGTGGGCCCGGAGCTCGGCGTCTACGGCCGCAAGCACCTGGAGTCCCGCGGGATCGAGGTCTACCTCTCCACCACGATGCCGTCCTGCGTCGACGGCCACGTCGTCCTGAGCAACGGTCTTGAGGTCGACTCCAACACGATCGTGTGGACCGCGGGCGTCAAGCCGAACCCGGCCCTCGCCCGCTTCGGTCTGCCGCTCGGCCCGCGTGGTCACGTGGACACGCAGGCCACCCTCCAGGTCGCCGGCAGCGACTACATCTGGGCCGCGGGCGACAACGCCCAGGTTCCGGACCTGGTCGGCCGTGCCAACGGCAACCCGAACGCCTGGTGCCCGCCGAACGCCCAGCACGCGATGCGCCAGGCCAAGGTCCTCGGCGACAACGTGGTCTCGGGCATGCGGGGCTTCCCGCAGGGCGAGTACAAGCACGCCAACAAGGGTGCGGTGGCCGGTCTCGGCCTCCACAAGGGCGTCGCGATGATCGTCATGGGCAAGATGAAGATCAAGCTCAAGGGTCGCCTCGCCTGGTACATGCACCGTGGCTACCACGGGCTCGCCATGCCGACGTACAACCGCAAGATCCGTGTGATCGCCGAGTGGACGATCAACATGTTCCAGAAGCGCGACATCACCGCGCTCGGCGCCCTGGAGACTCCGCGCGAGGAGTTCTACGAGGCCGCCAAGCCGGCGCCGAAGCCCGCGGCCGAGGCGCCGAAGGCCGACGACAACACGACGAAGAAGGTCGAGGAGAAGGCCAAGGCCTCCTGACCTGCGTTTAGTTCATCCCGAAGGGGTCGCTCGCCATCCGTGGTGCGGGCGGCCCCTTCGGTGTTTGCGCACCAAGGTGTGTGGTGGCTACAAGTATTTTGCCGATCCGTGACTCGGTAATGGGACTGCGCAGGCGGCCTGTCGGTGTTTACCTGCTGTTGGACCGTTCCGGGATTTTCCCCCTGTCACGGAGGTGTGCGCCATGCAGGACGCCGCACAGCGGCTGAAGAATCTCGCCGAGCAGTTGTTCGGCGCCGAACTCCCGGTGCGCTTGCGTGCCTGGGACGGCTCGGAGGCAGGTCCACCGGACGCCCCCGTGCTCATCGTGCGCCACCGTCGCGCTCTGCGCCGACTGGTCTGGAAACCGGGGGAGCTGGGGCTCGCGCGGGCCTGGGTCGCCGGGGAACTGGACGTGGAAGGGGACCTGTACGAGGCCCTCGACCGGGTTGCGGGCCTCATCTGGGAGCGGGACCCCGACGGGGAGGGCGAGGAGCCCAGGAGCCTCGCGCAGGCCCTCAAGGACCCCGATGTGCGCTCCGCGGCCAAGGAGCTGGTGAAGCTCGCCGGCACCCCGCTGCCGCCCGCGCCGCCGCCCGAGGAAATGCGCAGGGGTGGCCGTCTCCACCTGCACACCAAGGGCAGCGACAAGCAGGCCATCAGCCACCACTACGACGTGGGCAACGACTTCTACGAGCTGGTCCTCGGCCCGTCGATGGTCTACTCGTGCGCCTACTGGGAGTCGCCGGAGGCCGGTCTGGAATCGGCGCAGCGCGACAAGCTGGAGCTGATCTCCCGCAAGCTGGCCCTGAAGCCCGGCATGCGGCTGCTCGACGTGGGCTGCGGCTGGGGCTCCATGGCGATCCACGCCGCGCGTGAGCACGGTGTGGAGGTCGTCGGTGTCACGCTCTCCCAGGAGCAGGCCGCGTTCGCCAGGAAGCGGGTCGCCGACGAGGGTCTGACCGACCGCGTCGAGATCCGCGTCCAGGACTACCGCGACGTGCGCGACGGCCCGTACGACGCGATCTCGTCCATCGGCATGGCGGAGCACGTGGGTGCCGAGCGGTACCTGGAGTACGCGTCCGATCTGTACGCCCTTCTCAAGCCCGGCGGGCGGCTGCTCAACCACCAGATCGCGCGGCGGCCGCAGCGGGACGAGTCGGCGTACGAGGTCGACGAGTTCATCGACGCGTACGTCTTCCCGGACGGGGAGCTCGCGCCGGTCGGCTCCACCACCGGACAGCTGGAGCGGGCCGGTTTCGAGGTGCGGGACGTCGAGGCGATCCGCGAGCACTACGCGCTCACGCTGCGCCAGTGGGTCAGGAACCTGGAGGCGCGCTGGTCCGAGGCCCTGAAGCTGGTCAGTCCTGGCCGGGCCCGGGTCTGGCGGCTCTACATGGCGGCGTCCGCGCTGAGCTTCGAGCGCAACCGCATCGGGGTCAACCAGATCCTCGCGGTGAAGACACCGGAGAGCGGGACATCCGGGATGCCGCTGCGTGCGCGCACCTGGGACGTCGTCAGCTAGGGCGTGTTTCGAAAGTCCCGTACGCGCATCGGGGCGCATCCGCGAACCGCGGATGCGCCCCGATGTCGTAACCCCCGTACCGCTACTCAGACTTGATCGCGTCGAGCATGTTGAGGCGGGCCGCGCGGCGGGCCGGCCACAGGGCCGCCAGGATGCCGACGACCGCGGCGAGCGCGAGGAAGAGGCCCATCCGGCCCCAGGGCAGGATCAGTTCGTACGTCGCCATGGAGTTGCCGATGAGCTGACCTGCCGCCCAGCCGAAGAACACGCCGAGGCCGATGCCGAGCACGCCGCCGAACAGGGAGATCACCAGGGACTCCAGGCGGACCATCCGCTTGATGCCCTTGCGGTCGATGCCGATCGCGCGGAGCATGCCGATCTCCTGCTGACGCTCGAAGACCGACATCGCCAGGGTGTTGATGACGCCGAGCACGGCGACGATCACCGCCATGGCGAGCAGGCCGTAGAGCATGTTCAGCATCAGCGTGAAGACCTGGGCGACCTGGTTGGAGATGTCCTGCTTGTCCTGGACCTGGATCGCCGGGTTCTCGCCGAGCGCCTTCGTGATCTTGTCCTTGGTGGCGTCGGACGCGCCGCCGGACGTCTTCAGCATGACCTGCATGTCACCGGAGTCGGCGCTGAGGTGCGGGGCGAGGGTCGGGCTGTCGATCATGATGCCGCGCATCATCTCGTTGGCCTCGTAGACGCCCGCGACGGCCAGCTTCTGCCGCTTGCCGTCCTCGTAGTGCGTGGTGAAGGTCGAGCCCGTGGTCCAGTCGTGCTCCTTCGCGGTCTTGTCGTCGACGACGACCTGGCCGCCGCCGACAGTGAACGTGCCGCTGTCCAGCGGGAGTTCGGCGAGCTGCGTGATCGTCTTCCCGTTGACGCCGGTCAGGTACTCGGTGCCGCCGTCGATGCGCGCGGGCGAGTTGGTGAGGCCGCTGACGGCCGTGACGCCGGGCGTCTTGTCCAGGGTCTTCACGACGTCGGGGGAGAGCTGGTTCCCGTTCGCCATGGCGACGACGTAGTCCGCCTTGATCGAGTCCGCAGCCATCTTGTTGATCGCCGACTGCACGCTGCCCGCGATCACCGTGAGGCCGGTGATCAGGGTCAGGCCGATCATCAGGGCCGACGCGGTGGCGGCGGTGCGGCGCGGGTTGCGCACCGAGTTGAGGCGGGCCAGCTTGCCGGAGATGCCGAAGGCGCGCAGGACCGGGGCCGCGAGCGCGATCAGCGGGCGGGAGAGCAGCGGCGTGAGGATGAAGACGCCGATGACCAGGAGGGCCGCGCCGAGCCCCATCGGGGCCTGGCCGCTGTCGCCGCTGAGGGTCGTCGCGTAGAGCACGGCCGCGACGCCGGCGGCGGAGACCAGGGCGCCCAGCGTGTTGCGCAGCACCAGGGACTTGGCGCTGGGCGCGGCGTGCACCGCGTTCATCGCGGCGACCGGCGGGATCTTCGCGGCGCGGCGGCCCGGCAGCCAGGCGGCCAGCATCGTGATCAGGATGCCGACGACGAGCGCGGAGACGACCGTCCCGCCGGAGACCACGAGCGGCCCTTCCGGCATGATCGCGCCGGTCGTGCCCATGAGCGCCCGCATGCCCGCGCCGATGCCGATGCCTGCGGCGAGACCGGCCACGGCGGCGACCGCGCCGACGACGAAGGCCTCCAGGAGCACGGAGCGGGTGACCTGACGCCGGGAGGCGCCGACGGCCCGCATCAGCGCGAGTTCCTTGGTGCGCTGGGCGACCAGCATCGTGAAGGTGTTGGCGATGATGAAGATGCCGACGAAGAGCGCGATGCCCGCGAAGACGAGCAGCATCGTCTTCATGGAGCTCATCGACGACGAGATCTGCTCGGCCTGGTCGTCCGCGAGCTGCTGCGCGGTGGTGGTCTCGGTCTGGCCGGTGGGCAGCGTCTTGTCCAGCGCGGACTTCAGCTGGTCCTGGCTGGTCCCGGCCGCGGCCGTCACATCGATCTCGTCGTACGCGCCCGGCTTGTGGAAGAGCTGCTGCGCGGTCGGGGTGTCGAAGAGGGCGAGCGAGCCGCCCGCCGCGACGTTGCCGTCGTCGGTGCTGAAGATGCCGGTGAGCGTCGGGGTCAGCACGGGGCCGTCGACGGACATGCGTACCTGGTCGCCGACCTTGTAGCCGGCGCGCTCGGCGGTCTTCGCGTCGAGGGCGACCTGGTCCGCGCCGTGCGGGGCGGTGCCCTTCTTCAGCGGGTACCGGGAGTCGGGCCCGGCTGCCTTGTCCGCGGAGCCCCAGTAGTTGGCGCCCTTGGTGGAGAAGCCGTTGCCGACGAGCTTGCCGTCCTGGTCGGCGACGGCGGTGTAACCGCTGACGACGCCGTACGCGGAGCCGGCGCCCTGGGTGTCCTGAGCGGCCTTGAGGGTGGCGTCGGAGAGCTCGGTCTCCTTGCCGACGGTGTTGCCCTTGTCCTCGGCGCGCTGGGCGGTGACGGCCACGTCCACGTGGCTGAAGCCCTTGGCGGAGGACTTCTCCATGGCGCCGGAGATGGTGTTGGTGAAGACGAGGGTGCCGCTGACGAAGGCGACGCCGAGCATGACGGCGAGCACGGTCATCAGGAGGCGCGCCTTGTGCGCGAGCACGTTGCGCAGCGCGGTTCGGAACATGGGTCTACTCAGTCCTGGGTCAGTGGATTCAAGCGGGGGCCGTCAGCTCTCGTGGCTGGTCAGGTCGTCCGGCCCTTCGAGTCGAACCGCTTCATCCGGTCCAGGACCGAGTCCGCCGAGGGATCGCTCATGTCGTCCACGATCCGGCCGTCCGCCAGGAACACCACCCGGTCCGCGTACGCCGCCGCGACGGGGTCGTGGGTGACCATGACCACGGTCTGCCCCAGCTCCCGCACGGAGTTGCGCAGGAAGCCCAGGACCTCCGCCCCGGAGCGCGAGTCGAGGTTTCCGGTGGGCTCGTCACCGAAGATGATCTCGGGCTTGGAGGCGAGTGCGCGGGCCACCGCCACGCGCTGCTGCTGCCCGCCGGAGAGCTGCGCGGGCCGGTGTCCGAGGCGCTCGGAGAGGCCCACCATCTGGATCACGTTCTCCAGCCACTGCTTGTCGGGCTTGCGGCCCGCGATGTCCATGGGGAGCGTGATGTTCTCCAGGCCGGTCAGCGTCGGCAGCAGGTTGAACGCCTGGAAGATGAAGCCGATCTTGTCGCGGCGGAGCTTGGTGAGCTGCTTGTCCTTCAGGGAGCCCAGCTCGGTCTCGCCGATCCGGACGGACCCGGAGGAGAACGTGTCGAGGCCCGCGACGCAGTGCATCAGCGTCGACTTGCCGGAGCCGGACGGCCCCATGATCGCGGTGAACTCGGCCTGCCGGAACTCGACGGAGACCTGGTCGAGCGCGACCACCCGGGTCTCGCCCTGTCCGTAGATCTTGGACAGATCCGTGGCGCGGGCGGCCGCCGTGGTGGTGGGGCGGCCCGCGAGCGGGGTGGTGGTCACGGGAGGGTGCTCCTGTCGGTCAGGTGCTTACGGGGACACTTCCATCGTCGCAGCGGATCGGGCCGGGAAGGTCAGCCGCAGCTCTCGTTCCGGGGGGCGACTTCGGAGGGACCGGGGGGAGCCGGGGTCATACCTGGGGATGACCCCGGCCCCTGAGAGGTGCCGGATCGGGATGCGCGGGCCGAGGCGGTGAAATCCCGTCATTCCGTGGGAGACCCGTGCCTGGCGGCCGCAGGGCTCCGGGCAGGTGTTGACGGGCCCCGGCGTGTGCTGATGCACCCTCAGGCGCCAATAAAACGCCAATAAAATAAGACAACGTGGGGATGTACTTCCGCTGATCGGGGGACGCCGCCGGATAGGCTCGGAACGTCGATGCGGAGCCCCACAGTCTGCCCGGATGGTGGAATGCAGACACGGCGAGCTTAAACCTCGCTGCCCTTAACGGGCGTACCGGTTCAAGTCCGGTTCCGGGCACCTCCGACCCTTCCCCTCCGCCCGCGTCGCGGCCCCCAACCTCCTTTGATCCCAGGGGTGTTGGCGCGCCTGCGCCCGCAATTCGTTCGGCATTCGTTCAGCCCCCGTGCGGCCCGGCCGGCCCGGGGGTCTCGTGACCATTGACAGCCGCCCCGCGCGGGGCGAGGATCCGCACAGAACTTTATGAACGAAAGTTCACCAGGCGAACAACCGCAATGACGCGAGAGGGATCCCGTATGCGCACCACCGTCGGCATCATCGGAGCGGGCCCCGCCGGGCTGCTCCTGGCCAGGCTCCTGCACAACGCCGGCATCGAATCGGTCGTCCTGGAGAGCCGCGATCGCGCCTACGTGGAGCAGCGTCAGCGCGCCGGGATCCTGGAGCAGGGCACCGTGGACGTGCTGCGCGAGGCCGGCGTCGGCGCGCGCATGGACCGCGAGGGCCTGCCGCACGACGGCATCGAGCTGCGCTTCGACCGTCGCCGCCACCGCGTCGACTTCCCCGCCCTGACCGGCGGCAAGCAGGTCATGGTGTACGCGCAGACCGAGGTCTGCAAGGACCTCATCGCGGCCCAACTGGCCGACGGCGGACCCCTGTTGTTCGAGGCGGAGGCGCTGGCGGTCGAGGGCGCCGACACCGACAGCCCCCGCGTCCGCTTCCGCCACGAGGGCCGCGAGCAGACCCTCGACTGCGACTACGTGGTCGGCTGCGACGGCTTCTGGGGCGTGGCCCGCAAGGCGGTCCCCGAGGAGCTCACCCGGACGTACGAGCGCACCTACCCGTACGCCTGGCTCGGCATCCTCGCCGACGTGGCGCCCTCCCACGACGAGCTGATCTACAACCGCTCCGACCGCGGCTTCGCCCTGATGTCCATGCGCTCACCGCACGTCACGCGCGCGTACCTCCAGGTTCCGGCCGGCACCGACGCCGAGTCCTGGTCCGACGACGAGATCTGGGCCGAGCTCGACCGCCGCCTGGAGGTCGACGACCCGACCTGGCGCCTCGCCCGCGGACCCATCACGTCGAAGTCCGTCACACCCATGCGGTCGTACGTCCACGAGCCGATGCGGCACGGCCGCCTCTTCCTCGCCGGGGACGCGGCGCACATCGTCCCGCCGACCGGCGCCAAGGGCCTCAACCTCGCCGTCGGCGACGTCATCACCTTCGCCCGCGCCCTCGTCACGTACCTGGAGAAGGGCGACACGGAAGCGCTCGACACCTACTCCGAGACCTGCCTGCGCCGCGTCTGGCAGGCGGAGCGCTTCTCGTACGCGATGACGACCATGCTGCACCGCGCCCCCGACGCCACGGCCTTCGACGACAAGATCCAGCTGGCCCAGCTGGACCGCGTGACCACGTCGAAGGCGGCCGAGACGGATCTCGCCGAGGCGTACACCGGATTCCCCGTATGAGGGCCCGGAAGGCGGAACACACAGGGTGCACGGGACGTTCCTCGTAACAGGATGGGAAAGATCCTCCCTGAGCACTAGGGTCGGATCTTTGCCAGACCATTACTCTTGATGGCAAGGCCATACAGGGTGGCTATGGAGGAGTGAAATGAGGAGCAGCAACCCGGTCTTCTCGCGACGGGGGTTCAGCCGCGACAACGGCTACGCGCAGTTCAACGCGAACGCGCAGCAGCCGCAGGCCGGGGGCCCCGCTGTCGGCACGGCGCAAGGTAATCCTTACGCCCAGGCCCCCGCCGGCAACCCGTACGCGCAGAACCCCTACGCGCAGCAGGACGTCCAGTACGGGGCTCCGCAGGCGCCCACCACCACCGGCCGCATGACGATCGACGACGTCATCATGCGGACCGGCACGACGCTCGGTCTGCTGATCGTCACCGCGGCGCTCGCCTGGGCGCTGCTGCCGGTCGACGACGCGAACATCGGCAAGTCCATCGGCATCGCCGTCGGCGCGGGCCTCGTCGCGATGGTCCTGGGCTTCGTCCAGGCCTTCAAGCGCAAGGCGTCCCCGCCGCTGATCCTGGCGTACGCCGCCCTTGAGGGCGTCTTCCTCGGCGTGATCTCCAGCGTCGTCGACAACCGCATCGCAGACGGCGCGGCCATGCAGGCCGTGCTCGGCACGATGGCCGTGTTCGCCGGTGTCCTCATCGCGTACAAGGCGGGCTGGATCCGCGTCAACCGTCGCTTCTACGGCTTCGTCATGGCCGCGGCGCTCGGATTCGTCCTGCTGATGGGCATCAACCTGCTGTTCGCCGTCTTCGGCGGCGGTGACGGCCTCGGCTTCCGCAGCGGTGGCCTCGGCATCGTGTTCGGCATCCTCGGCATCCTGCTCGGTGCCTGCTTCCTGGCCCTGGACTTCAAGCAGGTCGAGGACGGCATCGCGTACGGCGCCCCGAAGGAAGAGGCGTGGCTCGCCGCGTTCGGCCTGACCATGACGCTGGTCTGGATCTACATGGAGTTCCTGCGGCTCATCGCGATCCTGCAGGGCAACGACTAGGTGTAACAGCCGCCCGACGGTCAGGGGCCCGCGTACCTTCCGGTACGCGGGCCCCTTGCCGTGAGGTGAGGGTTGTGGGCTCTAACGGAATCGCCGTGCGGCGCGCCTCAGGTCGTATTCGTGGATGATCGCTTTCGCGTGGCCGTACCCGAGATCGTGCTCGCCACGCAGCCAACTGACCTTCTCTTCGAAGCGAAGGAAGCAGGGGCCTTCTTCAACGGTGCGCATCCAGTCGCCGAGTTCACGACCGGTGCAGTGGGGGATGCGAGCCAGCAGATTGCGGTGGGTCTCCTCGGAGAAGACTTGGGACATCGGCGCCTCCGGAACGCTTCGATGTGGCCGGTCCTTCACGCCACCGTGCCTGAGCGTTGGGGCCTTGTAAACAGCTACAGTCGGCGCGTGCTTGATACGACGCCTTTGACCGCAGCAGTGGATCAGTTCGCCGACCGGCTCCGGGCCGCGCCGCAGAGCAGATTGCAGCGGGGTGCTGCCGCGGAGGCGCTGGCGCTGGCCAGGGAGCTTTCGGGGCGGTCCCAGAAGTTGGACGCGCCCGACGCGTCGGTACGGGAGATGCCCGATGCGGGGATGTTCGCCGCGGCGGACCAAGTGACGGTCGCGGGCCGGGACTTGGCGGTCTCCCTCCGGGACGTGGGGGACCTGTCGGCGGCCGTGGAACAGGTCGAACTCGCAATGAAGCGAGCCAACATTTAAGCCCCGCCGGCGTTTGAGGCGCGGGGTCCGGGGCGGAGCCCCGGGGGCGCGACCACGGTTCAGGCTGAGGCTATGACCCGGTCCGCCAGTATGTAGACGTTGTTCCGGGCGCACTCGAAGGTCAGCGCATACGCGCCGGAGACGCCCGAGCCGCCGAGCAGCACCGGGGTCTCGCCGGAGCGCAGCGCGGACGCCAGCTGCTCCGCCGTCTCCCGGTGGCCGGGGGTCATGCAGAGCGTCGTGCCGTCGGCGAACACGTACACGTCGAGCGTGCCGAGCGGGCCCGGCCGGACGTCGGCGAGGGCGGTGCGGGTCTGCGCCAGCTCCTCAAGACACTGCACCGTGCGCTCGTGGTCGCCCACGACTGGCGACTGGACCGGAACGAAGTCGGGGTGCGAGGGGTGCCTGCGGCGGGCGGCGGCCAGCTCGGGCGACTCCTCCAGGACCTCGTCGAGGGCGGCCGTGCCGGCGAACTCGTCCTCCGGCTCGAGCGAGGGCTCCCCGAAGGGCTCCAGGCCCGTGAGGTCCGCCTGACGCGGCAGGAACATGTCGTCGCCGAGCGCGCCGCCGGCCAGGAACGGCGGCAGCTCCGAGCTGTCCCGCGCCTCCTGGGCGGCCCAGAACGCCCGCGCCTCCGCCAGCTCGCGCTCCCGCTCCTCGGCGAGGGCGTCGGCGACGGCGTTGCGTATCTCCTCGGCGTCCGGCGTGGTGCGTGCCGCGGGAACCGCGGGGAGCGCCTGGACGGCGCGGTCCCTGACCAGCTCGTCGCGGAGCTCCGACACCTGTCGGCGCAGGCCCCTGACGTGCTGCAGGGTGGCGGCTCCGACGGCCGTGGCAGCGGCCGTGGCGAGCACAAGGACACTTATGGCTGCGGGCATGGCGCTCACTGACGTACTCCCGGTTTCAAGTCGACCCCCGACTTCCTACATCAGCTTGAAGCCTGGACGAACCAGCTGTCAGTGCATTACGTCACGAAATGGACAGGTCTTTTGTCCGGGTGTTTAGCCCCTGCATGGGGTGGGAACGGGGCTGACCTGCGAAAATCAATCTCCCCCGAGATGTACGTCACATCCTGGGGGAGATCGGATCACGAACGGGTAGACCGCTTCGGTCCGGCCCGGGTCAGCTCAGGCGCTCGATGACCATCGCCATGCCCTGGCCACCGCCGACGCACATGGTCTCCAGGCCGAACTGCTTGTCGTGGAACTGGAGCGAGTTGATCAGCGTGCCGGTGATCCGGGCGCCGGTCATGCCGAAGGGGTGGCCGACGGCGATGGCGCCACCGTTCACGTTCAGCTTGTCCTCGTCGATGCCCAGCTCGCGGGCGGACGGGATGACCTGCGCGGCGAACGCCTCGTTGATCTCGGCCAGGTCGATGTCGCCGATGCCGAGGCCGGCCCGCTTCAGGGCCTGCTTGCTGGCCTCGACCGGGCCGAGGCCCATGATCTCGGGGGAGAGGCCGGAGACGCCCGTCGACACCACGCGGGCGAGCGGGGTCAGGCCCAGCTCGCGCGCCTTGGTGTCCGACATGACCACGAGGGCGGCGGCGCCGTCGTTCAGCGGGCAGCAGTTGGCGGCCGTGGCGAGGCCGTCGGGGCGGAAGACGGGCTTGAGGCCCGAGACGCCCTCCAGCGTGACGCCGGCGCGCGGGCCGTCGTCCTTGGCCACGACCGTGCCGTCGGGGGTCGTCACCGGGGTGATCTCGCGCTCCCAGAAGCCGTTCTTGATGGCTTCCTCGGCGCGGTTCTGCGAGCGCACGCCGAAGGCGTCCATCTCGGCGCGGGTGATGCCCTTGACGCGGGCCAGGTTCTCGGCGGTCTGGCCCATCGCGATGTACGCGTCCGGGACCAGGCCGTCCTCGCGCGGGTCGTGCCAGGAGGTGTTCTCCTGCGTGGCGACCTCGGCGGTGCGGGCCTCGGCCTCGGCGAAGAACGGGTTGCGGGTGTCGGGCAGGGAGTCCGAGTTCCCCTTCGCGAAGCGGGACACCATCTCGACGCCGGCCGAGATGAAGACGTCGCCCTCGCCGGCCTTGATGGCGTGCAGCGCCATGCGGGTCGTCTGGAGCGAGCTGGAGCAGTACCGGGTGACGGTGCAGCCCGGGAGGTGGTCCATGCCCATCTGCACGGAGACGATGCGGCCGAGGTTGTTGCCCTGCTCGCCGCCGGGGAGGCCGCAGCCGAGCATCAGGTCGTCGATCTCGCGGGGGTCGAGCTCGGGGACCTTGGCGAGGGCGGCCTGGATGATCGTGGCGGTCAGGTCGTCCGGGCGGAGGTCCTTGAGCGACCCCTTGAAGGCGCGGCCGATGGGGGAACGGGCGGCTGAGACGATCACTGCTTCGGGCATCACGCGGCTCCAGAGTTCGATACGGCTGACCGTGAGGGAAGTTACCCGTACGTACGGCTCGGGTCACCGGGTGAGGTGTGTGACCCGTACCGCATTTTACTAAGCGCTTGCTCAGGGCTCCACGGGGTTGCGGCCTCGGGGCTCTGCCTCGGACCCCGCTGCTCAATCGCCGCAGGGGCTTGATAGATCCAGCCCCGCCGGCGTTTGAGGCGCGGGGTCCGGGGCGGAGCCCCGGGAGCGGTCGCCGGGTAGCCGGGGCTGGGCTTGGGGCTCTGCCCCATACCCCGCGCCTCAATCGCCGGAGGGGCTTGAATGAGCCGGGACCGGGTCCTCGCTGGACACCCGCCGGCGCCGGCGCCGTTTCAGCAATGCCCACGGCCCCCGGGGACCGGTCGGCATAGCGGCAGCGACTTCCGTGCCGCCCTCCTGGGCGGCCTGCGCCGCCGCGCGGGCGACCGGGAGGAAGCCCTCGGCGCGGGAGGCGTCGGGGCGCTCCTCCTCCGGCCACAGGCCCAGGGAGGCGCACAGCGTGGGGAGCACCGCCATCGCTGCGGTCGCGTACCCCTCCATGGACGGGTGGTAGTTGTCCGGGCCGAACATCTCGCGGGGGTTCGCCGAGAACTCGGGGCCGAGAAGGTCACCGAGCGAGACCGTCCGCCCGCCCTGCTCCACCGTCCCGATCGTCTGCGCCGCCGCGAGCTGCCGCGAGGCGCGGCGGGCCAGCCACCGCAGCGGCTGCTGGACCGGCTCCACCGACCCCAGATCGGGACAGGTGCCGACCACCACCTCGGCGCCCGCCGTGCGCAGCCGCCGTACCGCCGCCGACAGGTGTCGTACGGACTCCGTCGCGGGCATGCGGTGCGTGACATCGTTCGCGCCGATCATGATCACGCAGACGTCGGGCCGCCAGCCGGGATCCGCGAGACCGAGCGGCACCTGACGGTCCAGGTCGTCGGAGCGCGCGCCCGGCAGCGCCACATTGCGCAGCTCCACCGTCCGCTCCGCCACCGCCGCGAGCCCGGAAGCGAGCAGCGCACCCGGCGTCTGCCCCGCCCGGTGCACGCCCTGCCCCGCGGCCGTCGAGTCGCCCAGCACCAGGAAGCGCAGCGGTTCGCCGTCGTGGGGGCCGTACATCCGCCGGCCGTACACGCCGTCCGCGGCCGGCACGTGCACCGGCTCCGGACCGTGATTACCGACCTGGCGTCGCGCGATGTGCACCTCGGCCAGCAACAGCCCGATCGTTGCCGCGCCCAGCAGCCCGATCCCGCCGCCGCCGTACGCCGCGCCCGCTGCGATCCGCCGTGCCACCCTCGCCCTGCTCGACATGTTCCGCGGCCACCTGCCTCTGCGACTCTTTTACGACTACAAGGACTCCTTGCCCCGTTATCCCTGTCGGCCAATCGCAACGCCGGATGAAGCGACATGGTCCAGCGTGTGCGCCTTACCCTTGCGGCACCATTACGGAGGAGAACCCGGAGACCACGGTGCGCATCCACGAATCGATGATCGACCTCGTCGGCAACACCCCGCTGGTGAGGCTCAACAAGGTGACCGAAGGGCTGCGGGCGACCGTCCTGGCCAAGGTCGAGTACTTCAATCCCGGCGGCAGCGTGAAGGACCGCATCGCGCTGCGCATGATCGAGGCGGCGGAGCGGAGCGGGGAGCTGGAGCCCGGCGGCACCATCGTCGAGCCGACCAGCGGCAACACCGGTGTCGGCCTCGCCATGGTGGCCCAGCAGAAGGGCTACAAGTGCGTCTTCGTCTGCCCGGACAAGGTCTCCACGGACAAGATCAATGTGCTGCGCGCGTACGGCGCCGAGGTGGTGGTCTGCCCGACGGCGGTGGACCCCGAGCACCCGGACTCGTACTACAACGTCTCGGACCGCCTCGTCCGTGAGACGCCCGGCGCGTGGAAGCCGGACCAGTACAGCAACCCGCACAACCCCGAGTCGCACTACCACTCCACGGGGCCCGAGCTGTGGGAGCAGACGGACGGCCGGATCACCCACTTCGTCACGGGCGTCGGCACCGGCGGCACCATCTCCGGGACCGGGCGCTATCTGAAGGACGCGAGCGAGGGCCGGGTCAAGGTCATCGGCGCCGACCCCGAGGGCTCGGTGTACTCCGGTGGCTCCGGGCGCCCGTACCTCGTCGAGGGCGTCGGTGAGGACTTCTGGCCGACGGCCTACGACCGGGAGGTCGCCGACGGGATCGTCGCGGTGTCCGACAAGGACTCGTTCCAGATGACGCGGCGACTGGCCAAGGAGGAGGGGCTCCTCGTGGGCGGCTCCTGCGGGATGGCCGTGGTGGCGGCGCTGCGGGTCGCGGAGGGGCTCGGTCCCGACGACATCGTGGTCGTGCTGCTGCCGGACAGCGGGCGCGGATACCTCTCGAAGATCTTCAACGACGACTGGATGGCGGACTACGGCTTCCTGGAGGACTCCGGGCCCAGCGCGCGCGTCGGCGACGTGCTGAAGGACAAGGAGGGCGGCGCGCTGCCCTCGCTCGTCCATATGCACCCGGAGGAGACGGTCGGTGAGGCCATCGAGGTGCTGCGCGAGTACGGGGTCTCGCAGATGCCGATCGTGAAACCGGGCGCCGGGCACCCGGACGTGATGGCCGCCGAGGTCATCGGGTCCGTGGTCGAGCGCGAGCTGCTCGACGCGCTGTTCACCCAACGGGCCTCCCTGCACGACCCGTTGGAGAAGCACATGTCGGCGCCGCTTCCGCAGGTCGGCTCCGGGGAGCCGGTGGCGGACCTGATGAACGTGCTCGGCGCGGCCGACGCGGCGATCGTGCTGGTCGAGGGGAAGCCGACGGGTGTGGTGAGCCGTCAGGACCTGCTGTCGTTCCTGGCCAAGGGCGGCGCGAAGTAGTCCGCTTCGCGGATCGCTTTCCCGGGTTCGCGAAAACGGTACGAGCGCGACACGTGCGCGCAGCACCGGCTTAACACGGGTCCGGCACATTGGTCAGTGGCGTCAGGAACTCCGGAGCGGCTCCCGGACCTCCACGGACGCCCTGGGCGCGCATCCGGCCTGACCGGTGTGCACGCCCTTCGCGGGGACCGCCGTCGTCCCGCCCCCCGTTCACGGGGGTGCGGCGGTCCCCGCGCGACTCACTCCATGAACAGGCCGCGCTCCGCCGCCCGTACGTCGAACTCCTCAAGACGTGCCTGTGCCTGCGGCAGCTCGTCGCACATCGCCTCCAGAAGCACCCGGCCCAGCAGCATCGGCGAGCACGCCGTGTCGAAGGCGAGGCCCGTGCCGACCGCGGCGGGCAGCAGCAGGTCCGAGTGGCGGGCGACCGGGGCGAAGGCGGAGTCGGCGACCGTGACGACCGTCAGGCCGGCCTCCTTCGCGTACGCGAGGGTGTCGACGACCTCGCGCGGATGGCGGGGGAGCGCGAAGCAGAGCAAGGTCGTGGCGCCCGCGCGGACGGCCGCGTCGATGCGGTCGGCGAGCATGGTGCCGCCCTCGTCGAGGAGACGTACGTCGGGGTGGACCTTCGCGGCGAAGTACGCGAAGCCGAACGCCTGGGACGCGGCCGCGCGCAGCCCCAGGACGAGCAGCGTCGGTGAGGCGGCGAGGATCCGGCCGGCCCGCTCGACCGGTTCCGGGTCGGCGAGCAGTTCGGCGAGGTGCCGGAGGTTGGCGATCTCGGCTTCCACGGCCTGCTGGTACTCGTTGGCCTTGGTGGTGGTGGCCGGTTCGGAGGGCGCCGTCTCGCGCAGGTGCTTGCGCAGCGCCGGGTAGCCGTCGAAGCCGAGCGCCACCGCGAACCGGGTCACGGAGGGCTGGCTCACGCCCGCGAGGTCGGCCAGCTCCACGGACGACAGGAACGGCACCTCGGCCGCGCGCCGCACCATGCAGTGCGCGATGCGGCGCTGGGTGGGGGTGAGGCGGTGCCCCTCGAAAAGGCTCTGGAGGCGGGCGGAGGGGCTGTGCGCGCCCGCGTCGCTGTCCGTCCCGCTCCGTGTGCTGTCCGTGCGCTCGCTCATGTCTCCGCCGGTCCATTCAACGGTCACGTTTCGTGCATGACTCTATTCAGTGCGGGGGCCGGGGCGCCAGCCCTTCCGTCCGATGCGGACCGGCCCCCTGCGCGTCACTCCTCGACGAACCGTCCCAGCAGGGTCGCCGCCCGCTCCACGTCGACGGTCAGGGGCCGGTCCGCCACCTCCGTCGGAAGCTCCTGCGCCGCGAGCTCGAAGGCCCGCCCCACCGGAAGCTCCGGGTCGAGAGGGAGGTCGCGCAGCCGCAACGCCCGTACCGCCGCGACCAGTTCGCAGCCCACCACCTGGCGGAAGGCCGCGCACACGCGCAGGGTCTGACGGGCCGCCAGGGAGGCGAAGCTGGCCTGTTCCTCGACGCCGCGGGAGAGCACGGCGTGGCCGAGGGACGCGGGGGCGGAGAAGGCGCACAGGTCGGCGAGGGCGCCACCGGCCGCGTACTCCAGGATCATCACGCCGGACGAGGCCGGTTCGCCGTCCGCGAGGAACGGGCGAAGGCGGGTGAAGTTCGGTTCGTTGAGGGTGGAGAGGCGGGACGTGGAGAGGCGGGCCACCTGGCTGATCGCGAGGCGGAAGTGGTCGAGCGCGAGGGCGAGTTGGGCCATGTAGAAGCCGCCGTGGTGGTAGGCCGCCATCTCCGTGTACGAGATCAGGGGGTTCTCCGCCGCCGCGTTGATCTCCACCGTGAGGATGTCCTCCAGGGCGTCCGCCGCGTCCTGCGCGGGGCCGTGGATCTGCGGCACGCAGCGGAAGCCGTACGGGTCCTGGATCCGGCTGAGCGGGGGCGTGGGGTGGTCGTCGGCGCCGAGGATCCCGCGCATCCGGGCCGCCACCTCGAAGCTGCCCTTGTGGGGGCGGGACTCGTGCACGGGCAGGGCGTACGCCTCGTAGGAGCCGTCGACCGCGAGCAGGCTCATGGCGGCCACCAGGTCCGTCGCCGCCAGCAGGTCGCGCATTTCGTGCAGGGCGAGGGCCGCCTGGCCGAGGGTGAGGGCGTTGGAGGAGATCAGGGCCAGGGCGTCGTTGTTGTCGAGGGGCTGCGGCTTGGGCGGGGTGCCCTTGCCGCGCCAGGGGTGTTCGCCGGCGAGGGCCAGGCCCATCTGGGACAGGGGCGCGATGTCGCCGGTGCCGACCGAGCCGTGCTCGTTGACCGACGGGTACGCGCCCGCCTCCAGCGCCTCGCAGAGCGCCGTGACGACCGTGGGGCGCAGGCCCGCGCCGCCGGCCAGGAGCTGGTTCGCCCGGACCGCGAGCATCGCCCGCACCTCGCGCTCGGGCAGCTCGTCGCCGATCGCGCCGGCGTGGCTGCGCAGCAGGCGCAGTCCGTGGTCGGCGGCGGCGTCGGTGGGCACGTCCTCGCTGCGGTTGGCGCCGACGCCGGTGGAGCGGCCGTAGACCCTGCCCCACGCGGCGATCTCCCGCGCCGCGTTCCAGGACTCCTCCACGCGCTTCATGGCGTCGGTGCCGGGGACCGGGCGGGCGCTCGCACGGGCGAGGCGGACCACGTCGGCGACCGGGAGACCGTGGCCGTCGAGCACGACGACCGGCTGTGACACCATGTGCTGTTTCCCCTTTGAACGATGTTCAAATGCCCCAAATGGGGCGCCCGCGTCTCACGTATCGGTCTCCGGCTCTGGATTTACCGACGATTAACGCGGAGGCATTGACAAATTATTCACTCACCGAGAACTCTGCATGACGATATGCAGGGCGGGCAAGAGGACTCCAGAGGCGCTCCATGATCCAGTTCGAAGCGGTCCACAAGCGATTCCCGAACGGCACGACAGCGGTGCACGATCTCTCGCTCGACATGCCGGAAGGGGGTGTGACCGTCTTCGTCGGGTCGTCGGGCTGCGGCAAGACGACGAGCCTCCGGATGATCAACCGTATGGTCGAGCCCTCGTCGGGCACCATCCGGGTCGGCGGGCGCGATGTTCTGGAGCAGGACGCCGCGGAGCTGCGGCGCTCCATCGGGTACGTGATCCAGCAGGCGGGGCTCTTCCCGCACCGCACCGTGCTCGACAACGTCGCCACGGTGCCGCTGCTGCTCGGGTGGGGGCGGAAGAAGGCGCGGGTGGCGGCCGGTGAGCTGCTGGAGCGGGTCGGGCTGTCCGCCGAGATGGGCAAGCGGTATCCGCATCAGCTCTCCGGTGGTCAGCAGCAGCGGGTGGGGGTGGCGAGGGCGCTTGCCGCGGATCCGCCGGTGCTGCTGATGGACGAGCCGTTCGGGGCCGTCGACCCGGTCGTGCGTACGCAGCTTCAGGACGAACTGCTGCGGCTCCAGACCGAGTTGAACAAGACTATCGTCTTTGTCACGCACGACATCGACGAGGCGGTGCGGCTCGGGGACCGGATAGCCGTGTTCCGGGAGGGCGGGCACCTTGTGCAGTGTGCTCCGCCGGAGGAGCTGCTCGCGCGGCCCGCGGACGAGTTCGTGGCGGACTTCCTCGGGGCGGAGCGGGGCTTGAAGCTGTTGTCGCTCTCGACGTTGGGGGATGTGGCGCAGGGCGCCGCGCCGGAGGGTGGGGCGTGGGAGTTGGTGCTGGATGGTGCGAGGCGGCCGGTGGCGTGGCGGGAGCGGGGTTCCTCTGCGGAGGCGCCTGTGCGGGCGCTCCGCGATGGGGACTCGTTGTTGTCGGCGTTGAACGAGTCGGTGGCGTCGCCGGTGGGGTTGGTGGTCCGGGTCGACGCGGATGGTGTTTTCACGGGTGTGTCGTCGAGGGACGACGTCCATGAGCGGTCTGGCCGGGCGCACAGCGACGCCCAGTCCGGCCTGACGCCCCGGGGCTCCGCGGGCTCTCGTCCACAAGCGGGGCTTGATTTGGCCGCACCGGGGGCTGATGCCGCCGGATCGGCTGCGGGGGCTGATGGCGCTGAGTCAGGCGCTGATGGCACCGAATCGAGTACTGATGGCGCCGGATCGGGGCTTGATGCCGCCGGACCGAGTGTTGATGGTGCCGGATCGGCGGCTGATGGTGCCCGGTCGGCGGCTGATGGCGCTGGACCGGGGCTTGATGGTGCCGAACCGGGGGCTGACGGTGTCGGATCGGCGGCTGATGGTGCCGGATCGGCGGCTGATGGTGCCGGATCGGCGGCTGAAGGTGCTGGACCGGCGGCTGATGGAGCAGGGTCGGGGCTTGATGGTGCCGAACCGGGGGCTGACGGTGCCGGACCGGCGGCTGATGGTGCCGGATCGGCGGCTGATGGAGCAGGGTCGGGGCTTGATGGTGCCGAACCGGGGGCTGACGGTGCCGGATCGGCG
>NZ_JBIAQB010000011.1:0-80154 GCF_042888725.1 Streptomyces sp. NPDC002795 | reverse complement strand
GGGGCTGATGGTGTCGGATCGGCGGCTGAAGGTGCTGGACCGGCGGCTGATGGAGCAGGGTCGGGGCTTGATGGTGCCGAACCGGGGGCTGACGGTGCCGGGTCGGCGGCTGATGGTGTCGGATCGGCGGCTGAAGGTGCTGGACCGGCGGCTGATGGAGCAGGGTCGGGGCTTGATGGTGCCGAACCGGGGGCTGACGGTGTCGGGTCGGCGGCTGACGGTGTCGGATCGGCGGCTGACGGTGTCGGATCGGCGGCTGACGGTGCTGGATCGGCGGATGACGGTGCCGGGGCGGTCGCTGGTGGCGGCGAATCGGAGAGTGGCGAGAAGGCTGGGGGTGTCGCGTGACTGTCGACTGGAGCTGGATCGGGTCGCATCAGGGCGATCTCGTCACGCTCACCCTCTCGCACCTGCAGGCCGCCCTCAGTGCCGTCCTGTTGGGCCTGCTCATATCCCTGCCGCTCGCCGTCCTCGCCCACCGGGTACGGCCTCTGCGTGGGTTTCTGCTCGGGATGTCGAACGTCCTGTTCACCATTCCGTCCATCGCCGTCTTCGTGCTGCTGCTGCCCGTCTCCGGGCTCACCCGCACCACCACCGTCATCGGCCTGACGATCTACACGCTCGTCGTCCTCCTGCGGAACACCGTCGAAGGCCTCGACTCGGTGCCCGCGAAGACGAAGGAGGCCGCGAAGGCCATGGGGACGCGGCCGATGCGGACCCTGCTCACCGTCGAGCTGCCGCTCGCGCTGCCCGTGATCATGGCGGGCGTACGGATCGCCACCGTGATGGCCATCTCGCTCGTGTCCGTGGCGACGTACATCGGGGACGGCGGGCTCGGTCAGCTGTTCACCGACGGGTTCCAGCGGAACTTCCCGACCCCGGTGATCGTGGGCGTCGTCCTGACCCTGCTGCTCGCGCTCGTCGCGGACGCGCTGCTCGTCGGCGTGCAGCGGCTGCTCACCCCGTGGACCCGGACCCGGAAGGCCTGAACCCGTCATGCTCGAACTCTTCAAGAACCTCGGGGCCTGGCTGGTCGGCGCGGAGCAGTGGGCGGGGAGCGACGGGATCGCGACGCGCATCGCCGAGCACCTCCAGTACTCGCTGCTCGCCACGCTCGTCGCCGCCGCGATCGCCCTGCCGGTCGGGCTGCTCATCGGGCACACCGGGCGGGGCGCCTTCGTCGCCATCAACCTGTCGTCCTTCGGGCGGGCGCTGCCGACCGTGGGCCTTGTGGTGCTGGTGTTCCTCGCCAGCGGGCTGTCCATGTGGCCGGTCTATATCGCGCTCGTCGCGCTTGCGGTGCCTTCGATCGTCACCAATACGTACGCCGGGATGACCGCCGTCGACCCCGAGGTGCGGGACGCCGCGCGCGGGCAGGGCATGAAGGCCCATCAGGTGCTGTTCCAGGTCGAGTTGCCGCTCGCACTGCCGCTCATCATGACCGGCCTGCGGCTCGCGCTCATCCAGGTCGTCGCCACCGCCACCATCGCCGCGTACGTGTCCTTCGGCGGGCTCGGCCGCTACGTCTTCGACGGGCTCGCCCAGCGTGACCTGGTGCAGGTGCTCGGCGGGGCCGTGCTCGTCGCGGTCGTCGCCATCGTCCTCGACCTCGCGCTGTCCGGGCTTCAGCGGCTTCTCTTCCGCAACCGTCCCACCACTCTCAAGTCCGCCTAGGAGCACGCCAGATGAGCACCATGAACCGACGTACTCTCCTCGGCGGCCTGGCCGCCGCGGCCTCCGTCCCCGCACTGGCCGCCTGCTCCGGCGGCATCACCTCGCTCGACGAGCAGGGGGGCTCGGCCTCGGGCGGCGGCTCCAGCAAGAAGGGTGTCACCGTCGGCACCGCCAACTTCACCGAGAACCAGGTGCTCGGGTACCTGTACGCCGCCGCGCTCGAAGCGGCCGGGGTGAAGACGAGCGTGCGGCCCAACCTCGGCACCCGCGAGATCCTCATCCCCGCCCTCAAGGGCGGCGACATCGACCTGCTGCCCGAGTACCAGGGCGCACTCCTGCACTACCTCGACACCAAGGCGAAGGCCACCGAGGAGGGCGAGATGCAGAACGCGCTCGCCATGGCGCTCCCGGCGGGCCTCCAGATCCTCCCGTACGGGATGGCCGAGGACTCGGACGCGTTCGCGGTGACCCGCGAGACCGCGGAGAAGTACAAGCTGAAGTCGCTCGCCGACCTCGCGAAGCACAACGGGAAGCTCGTCATCGGCGCCGCCCCCGAGGTCAAGAAGCGTCAGGTCGGCGCCGTCGGGCTCAAGGACGTGTACGGCGTCGAGTTCAAGGAGTTCAAGTCCCTTGATTCGTCGGGTCCCTTGGTGAAGGGCGCGCTGAAGAAGGGCGATGTCGACGTCGCGAATCTCTTCACCACCGACACCGACATCGCCGGCAACGACTGGGTCGTCCTCACCGACCCCAAGAACCTGGTCCCCGGTCAGCACATCGTCCCGCTGATCGCCGACCGCAAGGCCGACTCGACCGTCCGCAAGGCACTGGCCCAACTGGGCAACGTCCTGACGACCGAGGACCTCACCGAGCTCAACCGGCTCGTGGACAAGGACAAGAAGGACCCCGAGGACGTCGCGAACGACTACGCGCGCCGGCACGGGATCAGCAAGAAGTAAGGAGGCCATCGCATGGCCGCAGCGGTAGTGGAGAAGCACTCCATCGACGTCGTGCCGGACAGTGAGCGGCACGGCGGCGCGTTCAACCAGTTCACGCTCTGGCTCGGCGCGAACCTCCACATCACGGCCGTCGTCACCGGCGGGCTCGCCGTCGTCTTCGGCGGCGACGTGGTCTGGTCGCTGGTCGGGCTCGTGCTCGGCAATCTGCTCGGCGGCGCCGTCATGGCGCTGCACTCGGCGCAGGGGCCGAAGCTCGGGCTGCCCCAGATGATCCAGTCCAGGGCCCAGTTCGGGGTGAAGGGCGCCGTCGTCCCGCTGCTCCTCGTGATCCTGATGTACGTCGGGTTCTTCGCGAGCGGCACCGTCCTCGCCGGGCAGGCCACCGCGCAGCTGACACACACCAACGACACGACGGGCATCATCGTCTTCGCGCTCGTCACGGGGATCGTGGCGACGGTCGGCTACCGGGTCATCCACGTCCTCGGGCGGGTGGCGAGCGTGGTGTGCGCGCTCGCCTTCGTCTATCTGGCCGTGCGGCTCTTCGACCGGACCGATGTCGGCGCGCTGCTCTCGGACGCGCACTTCTCGCTGCCGATGTTCCTGCTCGCCGTCTCCCTGTCGGCCTCCTGGCAGCTCGCCTTCGGCCCGTACGTCGCCGACTACTCGCGCTATCTGCCGCGTACGACCAGCGGCAAGGCCACGTTCTGGTGGACGCTCGCGGGCTCCGCGCTCGGCTCGCAGTGGTCCATGGCGTTCGGTGTGCTGGTCGCGGCGAGCGCGGGCGAGAAGTTCATCGACAACCAGGTCGGGTACGTCGTGTCGCTCGGCGGGGCGGGGCTCGTCGCCTCGTTCTTCTACTTCGTGATCGCGCTCGGCAAGCTCACCGTCAACGTGCTCAACACGTACGGCGGCTTCATGTCGATGGTCACGGGCATCAGCGGGTTCCGCGGGCAGCGGGCCCTGTCGCAGCGCGGCCGGGCGCTCTACATCGGGATCATCATGGTCGCGGGCACGGTGGTCGCGCTTGCGGGCAAGGACAGCTTCCTGACCTCGTTCAAGGACTTCCTGCTGTTCCTGCTGACGTTCTTCACGCCGTGGTCGGCGATCAACCTGGTCGACTACTACCTGATCTCCCGCGAGCGCTACGACCTCCCGGCCCTCTTCGACGCGAACGGCCGTTACGGCGCCTGGCGTTGGGACGCGCTCGTGGTCTACGGGGTCGGGGTGCTCGCCCAGCTGCCGTTCCTGGCCACCGCCTTCTACACGGGCCCGCTCGTCGAACCGCTCGGCGGCGCGGACGTGTCGTGGATCGTGGGGCTCGTCGTCCCGGCCGTCCTGTACTGGCTGCTCGCCCGGCGCAGCGGTGCGGGGGCGTGGCCCACCGAGAAGACGGGGGATAGCCCTACTGCGGTGGGGGCCTCGGCTCCGTAACGTCGGGCGGTATGGAAGCCCGCGAACGCGCAAGCGACGCCGAACTCAAGAAGGAACTCGACGCCACCCTGCACGCACGCAGGGAACTGGGCGACGAGTACGAGCCGGCGCTCGTCGACTCCTTCCTCGACAAGGTCGAGCAGCGACTCGACTCCGTCGTCGACCGCAGGGTGCGACGACAACTGGCCGAGCACCGGGTCACCGTGGCCCGCGGGGCCCGCGACTCCGGCTCCGAGAACTGGGGCGAGCGCTTCGGCTTCGCCGTGGTCTCCCTCGTCCTCGCCATCCCACTGTCCGCGATCGCCGTGATCAACGCCGACCTGCCCGGCCTCTTCGTGGCCTGGGGCGGGATCGTCGGTGTGAACGCGCTGCACGCGGTGCGGTGGGGGCCGGTCCGCAGGCGCGAGCGCCGGGACCGCGAGGAGTCCGACTGGGAGGGATAGCGACCGGGAGCCGTGGGGAGGCCCGGGACCGGGTGGTGAAAGGCGCCGTGCTCTGTCGAGCGCGGCGCCTTCGCGTGCTCGGACCTCCGGCCGCTCAGACCTCCAGCTCGGCCTCGATCTTCTTCAGCTGGTGGCGGGCCATCGCCAGGTTCGCGCGGGACTTGTCGAGCACGAGGTACAGGAACAGTCCGTTGCCGCCGCGGCCCTGGATCAGGCGGATCAGGTGGTACTGGGTGCCGAGGGTGATGAGGATGTCCTCGATGCCGTCCTTGAGTCCCAGCTGCTCCATGGTGCGCAGCTTGGAGCGGACCACGTCGGTGTTGCCGGCCGCCGCGACCTCCAGGTCGAAGGTCTTGGAGCCGCCGATGGTGCCGAGGGCCATGCCGCTCGTGTAGTCGACGAGGGCCGCGGCGGTGGCGCCTTCGATGGAGGCGAGGGCGTCCTTGAGTGCGGTGTCGGTGTTGGCCATGGTGCTGGTCCTTTCGAGCGTTTTCTGAGGGCGTTCCGCCGGTCAACGCGTGGTCTGGGGCGGCACGTTGGTGGACGGCCGGACAGGGAGTCCGGTCTCGGTCGTGGTGGTGGGCGTCGTGCGGGCGCGGGCCCGGCCGCGGGTGCGGGGGGCCGGTTCGGGTGGCGGTTCCTCTTCGGCGGGAGTGGTGAGTTCCCCGATGCGGGCGCCGGAGCGGCGCCCTTCGAGGTGCAGGCGGCCGACATTGACCCCGTCCTGCGCGAGGAGCGTGAGGACGGCGGTGTCCCCGGCCGCGTAGGTGGCGATGTAGCCGTGGGCGCCGCGCACCAGGAGCTCGCGGAAGGCGCCCTGCGCGGTGGCGTCGGCGAGGCGCTGGGCGACGCCGAGCGCGGTGGCGGTGAGCGCGGCGACGCCCTCCGGTTCGATGCCCGGGGTGTCCTGGGCGAGGACCAGGCCGTCGACGCTGGCGGCGAGGGCGCCGGTGACCTGGGGCACGCGGACTCTCAACCGTTGCAGTTCGACGAGGAGTTCGCCCTGGTCGACCATCGGAGGTCTCCTTTCGGGGGTGCGTGAGGTGCGCAGCAGGCGTCTCACAGGGCCTCCAGACCGGCGCGCAGCCGCCGCAGCAGGGCCACGTTCGGGTCCTCGACGGCGGGGAGCTCGGGCCACTGGGGCGGCGCCGGGGCGGGGGCTGTGGCCACCAGGCCGCACGCGGCGAGGCGCCGCAGGTCGACGAGGGTGTGGAAGGCGGGCCTGCCCAGGGCGAGCGCGATCTGGGAGGCCGTCCGCACGCCGTCGACCAGATCGAGGACGCGGCGCCTGCGCGGTGGTACGCACACCTCGCCGTGCCGGACGACCCGCATCAGCGGCGCCGTGTCCGTGTCCCGCTCCGGCCAGATCCGCTGGAGCAGCTCGCGGCGGCGCAGCGACTCCCGCTCGACCGCCGCCACCGGCACCGGGCGCACCGCCCCGAACCAGTGCGAGACGCCGTAGCGGAACCGGGTCGGCCCGCTGCTCGGGGCGAGCGTGAAGTACGCGGCGTCGAACAGGGCGCCCAGGTGGCACAGTTCGAGCGCCCCGTCGGAGAGCCGGCCCTGCTCGACGAGGAAGCGGCCGACCCGCTGCCGCGCGCCCGCCCGGTCCACGGCCTCCGACCACCGCTCCGCCTGCACGGCGCCGCCCGTGGTGAGCAGCACGTCCATGCCGGGCGTCGCGGGCGACTCCGCGTGCACGACCCGGCCGTCTTCGAGGTAGAGGGTGCCGTGCTCCCGGATCAGGGCGCCGGTGGCCTGCTCGTCGGCGAGGCGGGTCAGCATCGGCGAGACACCGGCGAAGGCGTCGGTGCTCATCCGAGGACCAGCCGGTCGGCTATGTCGGTGAGCCGCAGCCGGGCGAGCGCGAGGTTGCCCTCGGCGCGGTCCAGCCACAGGTGGATGAAGACGCTGCTGTCGAAGGTGGTCCGCACGAAGCGCAGCAGGTGGTAGCCGTCGCGGTTGGTGACGATGACGTCCTCGACGGGCGGCGCCTTGTCGGCGGCGCTGCCCGGGGCCCAGTCGCTGCCGTCGGCCGGGGCGAAGGCCAGGTGTTCGGCGGCGAGCCGGGCCAGTTCGGCGGTCTCGGCCGCGCCCTCCTCGTGGTCCCCGTTGCGTGACGCGCCGACCACGCCCAGGGCGAGGCCGCTGGTCCAGTCGACGACAGAGGCGCCGCGTGCTCCCGGAAGCCGCATGACCTCCAGGAGACACTCGTCGATTCCGGGCACCCCTGAACCTCCCACCCGATCGCCACATCGTGTGCCACTGGTGCACATGTGACGGCGACGCTACGCAACGTGCGGGGACCAGGTGAGGCTTCTGGCATTTTCCGGTGGAACATGCGGGAGGCGCCTACAATTCGCCAACTGCCCTCGAAAAAAGGCACATTCGGGCCACAGGGTGATCAAGGGACGGTCAGTCGTCCTGCCCGTGTGCCTTCATCACCACCCTGTTGACGGCCCACAGTCCGATCCCGATGGCGATGAGCACGCCCGCCCGGATGTAGACCTCGGCGGGCCGGTCGGCCAGCGGGCTGGCGAGGATCAGTGAGGTGACCGCGCCGAGCACCGGCAGGATCGTCGGCGCACGGAAGTGCCGGTGTCCGACCGGGTCCTTGCGCAGCACGAGCACGGCCACGTTGACCACGGCGAACACGCACAGCAGCAGGAACGACGTGGTGTCGCCGAGCCCCTCGATCTCCCCGGTCGACACCAGTCCGACCGCGAGCAGCGACACGAAGACGATGCCCACGACGGGCGTGCGCCGCCGGGGCAGCACGCGGCCCATCGCGCGCGGCAGGATGCGTTCGTTGGCCATTCCGTAGCAGAGCCGCGAGGCCATCATGATGTTGATGAGCGCCGAGTTGGTGACGGCGAACAGGGCGATGAGCGCGAAGAGCTTGTGCGGGAAGTCGATGCCTCCGGCCTTCACCACTTCGAGCAGCGGCCCGCTCGACGACTCAAGGACCTCTGTGTCGACGAGCAGCGAGGACACGAGCGCGACGAGTACGTAGATGGTGCCGGTCACGGTGACGCCGATGAAGATCGCGCGCGGGAAGGTACGGGCCGGGTCCTTGGTCTCCTCGGCCATGTTGACGGAGTCCTCGAATCCGACGAAGGCGAAGAAGCCCAGCGCGGTCGCCCCCAACACCCCTGTCATCAGGGCGAATCCGGTGCCGCCCGTCTCGATGTCGGTCAGCCGCGCGGGCTCCCCTTCCCCGGTCAGGACGGCGTACGCGCCGATGGCGAGGATGACGGCGAGCCCGGTCAGCTCGACCAGGGTCAGCACGACGTTCGTCTTCACCGACTCGCTGACGCCCCTCAGGTTCAGCGCGGCGAGCGCGAGCACGAAGAGGATGGCGATCAGGGTGGGCGGCAGCGCGTTGTCCGTCAGCTCGCCGAGGTAGTCACCGCTGAACGCGCGGGCGGCGGCGCTCGCGGACGACAGTCCCGAGCACATCACCATGAACGCGATGATGAAGGTCAGGAACGGGACCTTGAACGCCTTCTGCGCGTAGAGCGCCGCGCCCGCCGCCTTCGGGTACTTGCCGACGAGTTCGACGTACGAGGCGGCGGTGAGCAGCGCCACGACGAACCCGATCGCGAACGGCAGCCACAGTGCGCCGCCGACCTTCCCCGCGACCTTGCCCGTGGTCGCGTAGATGCCGGTGCCGAGGATGTCCCCGATCACGAACAGGATCAGGAGTTTCGGCCCGATGGCCCGGTGCAGTGGGGTGTCGGCTGTCGCAGATGTCACTGGACCTCCCGCGAGGTGCGTAGGTGGTTTGTCCCGCGTAGGAGGTATGGATTCCCCCGGGCAGCTCTTGACTAGACCTATTCATGTCGCCAGGATGTGAATAGAAGACTGAACAGCTGATTGACACCCACTCCAGGAGGCCGTCGATGTCAGGACCCCGCCCCGTACGAGCCCCGCGCGGCACCGAGCTCAACACCCTGGGGTGGCAGCAGGAGGGTGCCCTGCGGATGCTCATGAACAACCTCGACGGTGAGGTCGCCGAGCACCCCGACAAGCTCGTCGTCTACGGCGGCACCGGAAAGGCCGCCCGGTCCTGGGAGGCGTACGACGCGATCGTGCGCACGCTGAAGACGCTGAAGTCCGACGAGACCCTTCTCGTCCAGTCCGGCAAGCCGGTCGGTGTGCTGCGCACCAGCGAGTGGGCGCCGCGCGTGCTGCTCGCCAACTCCAACCTGGTCGGCGACTGGGCCAACTGGGAGGAGTTCCGCAAGCTGGAGGCCGAGGGCCTCATGATGTACGGCCAGATGACGGCCGGCTCGTGGATCTACATCGGCTCGCAGGGCATCGTCCAGGGCACGTACGAGACCTTCGGCGCGGTCGCCCGCAAGAAGTTCGACGGCACGCTCGCCGGGACCATCACCCTCACCGCCGGTGTCGGCGGCATGGGCGGCGCCCAGCCGCTGGCCATCTCGATGAACGAGGGCGTCGCGATCTGCGTCGACGTCGACGAGACCCGCATCGACCGCCGCATCGGCACCCGCTACCTCGACGTCAAGGCCGACAGCCTCGACCACGCCCTGGAGCTGGCGGTCCAGGCCCGCGACGAGCGCCGTGCGCTGTCCATCGGCGTCGTCGGCAACGCCGCCGAGATCTTCCCGGAGCTGCTGCGCCGCGGCGCCCCGATCGACATCGTCACCGACCAGACCTCGGCCCACGACCCGCTCGCCTACCTGCCCGTCGGCGTCTCGGTCGAGGACTGGGACAAGGAGCGCGAGGCGGACCCGGCCGGCTTCACCGACAAGGCGCGCCAGTCGATGCGGCTGCACGTCGAGGCCATGGTCGGCTTCCTCGACGCGGGCGCCGAGGTCTTCGACTACGGCAACTCGATCCGCGACGAGGCCCGCAAGGCCGGCTACGACCGCGCCTTCGACTTCCCCGGCTTCGTCCCGGCGCACATCCGCCCGCTGTTCGAGGAGGGCCTCGGCCCGTTCCGCTGGGCCGCGCTGTCCGGCGACCCGGAGGACATCGCCAAGACCGACAAGGCGATCAAGGAGCTGTTCCCCGAGAACAAGCACCTGCACCGCTGGCTCGACATGGCCGCCGAGCGCATCGCCTTCGAGGGCCTCCCGGCGCGCATCTGCTGGCTCGGCTACGGCGAACGCCACCTGGCGGGCCTCAAGTTCAACGAGATGGTCGCGAGCGGCGAACTGTCCGCGCCCGTCGCCATCGGCCGCGACCACCTCGACTCGGGCTCGGTCGCCTCCCCGTACCGCGAGACGGAATCCATGAAGGACGGCTCCGACGCGATCGCCGACTGGCCGCTCCTGAACGCCCTGGTCAACACCTCCTCCGGCGCCACCTGGGTCTCCCTGCACCACGGCGGCGGCGTCGGTATGGGCCGCTCCATCCACGCGGGCCAGGTCTGCGTCGCGGACGGCACGGAGCTCGCTGCCGCGAAGATCGAGCGTGTCCTGACGAACGACCCGGCGATGGGTGTCATCCGCCATGTGGACGCGGGTTACGAGCACGCCGTCGACGTCGCCGCCGAGCGCGGCGTGCGGGTGCCTATGCGGGAGGGCGAGTGACGGCCGCGGGGCTCCGCCCCGGACCCCGCGCCTCAAACGCCGGCGGGGCTGAAGATTCGGCGCAGCCCAGCTTCACCGAAATGTGGCACGACCTCCGCCCCATCGGCCGCAACGCCGACTCCGGTGGCTACAGGCGCTACGCCTGGACCGCGGCCGACGCCGACTGCCGCACCTGGTTCAAGGCGCAGGCCGAAAGCCGCGGACTGACCTACGAACTGGACCGCAACGGCAACCAGTGGGCCTGGCTCGGCGACCCGGAGGCCGGCGACGCCGTCGTCACGGGCTCGCACCTGGACTCCGTCCCGGACGGCGGCGCCTTCGACGGCCCCCTCGGCGTCGTCTCGTCCTTCGCCGCCCTGGACGAACTCCGCCGCAGGGGAGTGGAGTTCACCAGGCCCCTCGCCATCACCAACTTCGGCGACGAGGAGGGAGCCCGCTTCGGCCTGGCCTGTGTCGGCTCCCGCCTCACCGCGGGCGTCCTCACCCGCGAGGCGGCCCACAAGCTCACGGACGCCGACGGGACCACCCTCCCGCAGGCGATGGAGCGGGCCGGTTACGACCCGGACGCGATCGGCGCCGACCGCGAACGCCTCGACCGCATCGGCGCGTTCATCGAACTCCACGTGGAACAGGGCCGCGCCCTCGACCTCTCCGGTGACGCCATCGGCATCGCCAGCTCCATCTGGCCGCACGGCCGCTGGCGCTTCGACTTCCGGGGCGAGGCCAACCACGCGGGCACGACCCGCCTGGTCGACCGCCGCGACCCGATGCTGTCCTACGCGGAGACGGTCCTCGCGGCCCGCCGCGAAGCCCAACTCGCGGGCGCGGTCGCCACGTTCGGCAAGATCTCCGTCGAGCCGAACGGCGTCAACGCCATCCCCTCCCTCGTACGGGGCTGGCTCGACTCCCGCGCCGCCGACCAGGAGTCCCTGGACGCGACGGTCACCGGGGTCGAGAAGGCGGCCCGCGAATACGCGCAGGCGCACGGCATCGACGTATCGCTGACCCGCGAATCGTTCACGCCGGTCGTCGAGTTCGACGACGCGCTCCGCGACGAGCTGGCCCGCATCCTCGGTACGCAGGACTCGGCAGCGGATCTGAAGATCCCCGTCCTCGGAACGGGCGCGGGACACGACGCGGGAATCCTCGCCCAGTCGATCCCCACCGCCATGCTGTTCGTACGCAACCCGACAGGCGTCTCGCACTCCCCGGCCGAGTCCGCGGCCGAGGACGACTGCCTGGAAGGGGTGCGCGCACTGGCCGACGTACTCGAAGGGCTGGCCTGCAAGTGACGACGACCTACTGGTTGGAACACGCCTGGCTCGGCACGCATGTCGAGCCCGGCGTGGCCGTGGACGTGTCCGATCAAGAAGGGGTGGGCCGCTTCACGGCGGTCCGCACGGGGGTCGGCGCACCCCCGCCCGGCGCGACCGCGCTGCGCGGACTGACCCTCCCCGGCCTCGCCAACGCCCACAGCCACGCCTTCCACCGGGCGCTCCGCTCGACCGTGCAGGTCGGCTCCGGGACGTTCTGGACGTGGCGCGAGGTCATGTACTCGGTGGCCGACCGCCTCACGCCGGACACGTACCACGCGCTGGCGCGGGCGGTGTACGCGGAGATGGCGCTCGCGGGCATCACGGCGGTGGGCGAGTTCCACTACCTCCACCACGCCCCCGGCGGCACCCCGTACGCCGACCCGAACGCGATGGGCGAGGCGCTCATCGCGGCGGCGCAGGAGGCGGGCATCCGCATCACCCTCCTCGACACGGCGTACGTCTCCTCCGGCTTCGGCAAGGCTCCCGACCACCACCAGCAGCGCTTCAGCGACGGCACGGCCGAGGCGTGGGCCGAGCGGGTCTCGCAGCTGAAGGAGCGGCCCGGGGTACGGATCGGTGCGGCGGTGCACTCGGTGCGCGCGGTCCCCGCGGCGCAGCTGTCGACGGTCGCGGAGTGGGCCTCGGCCCGCAGCGCCCCCCTCCACGTACACCTCTCCGAGCAGACGGCGGAGAACGACGCGTGCCAGGCGGCGCACGGCTGCACCCCGACCCAACTCCTCGCGGACAACGGGGTGTTGAGCGCGCGCACGACGGGCGTCCACAACACCCACCTCACGGACGCCGACATCGCACTGCTCGGCGGCTCGGGCACGGGGACGTGCATGTGCCCCACCACCGAGCGCGACCTGGCCGACGGCATCGGCCCGGCGCCGCGCCTCCAGGCGGCGGGTTCCCCGCTCTCCCTCGGCTCGGACAGCCACGCGGTCATCGACCTGTTCGAGGAGGCGCGCGCGATGGAGCTGAACGAGCGGCTGCGCTCCCGTACCCGCGGCCACTGGACGGCGGCGGCGCTGCTCCGCGCGGCGTCGGCGGACGGCCACGCCTCCCTCGGCTGGGACGACGCGGGCACCATCGAACCGGGCGCGCGGGCCGACCTGGTCACGATCCGCCTCGACTCCGTCCGCACGGCGGGCCCCGAACCCCGCTTCGGCGCGGAAACGGCGGTCTTCGCGGCGACCGCGGCGGACGTCTCCGACGTGGTCACGGGCGGCCGGGTGGTCGTCCGCGACGGCGAACACGTCCGGGTGGGCGACGTGTCGGGCGCCCTGACGGAAGCCATCGCGGCACTGCACACCTGACTCCCCGCGCCTCAAGCCCCGCCACCCACGGAGAGGAACCATGACGAACCGCACCACGGCCATCACCAACATCGGCACGCTGGTCACGAACGACCCGACCCTCGGCGAGGGCCCCCTCGGCCAGATCCACAACGCCGCGCTGGTCATCGAGAACGACAAGATCGCCTGGGCGGGCCCGACGGCCAAGGCCCCCGCGGCCGACACCACCCACGACGCGGCCGGCCGCGCCGTCATCCCCGGCTTCGTCGACTCCCACTCCCACCTGGTCTTCGCGGGCGACCGCACCGCCGAGTTCAACGCCCGTATGTCGGGCCAGAGCTACTCCGCGGGCGGCATCCGCACGACCGTCGCGGCGACCCGGGCGGCCACGGACGAGGCCCTCGAAGCGAACCTCAAGCACCACCTCGCCGAGGCCCTCCGCCAGGGCACGACAACGTTCGAGACGAAGTCGGGCTACGGACTGACGGTGGCCGACGAGGAACGCGCCCTGCGCATCGCGGCAGCGCACACGGACGAGGTCACGTACCTCGGCGCCCACATCGTCTCCCCGGACTACGCGGAGGACCCCGCCGCATACGTCGAACTCGTCACCGGCGAGATGCTCGACGCCTGCGCCCCCCACGCCCGCTGGGTCGACGTCTTCTGCGAGAAGGGCGCCTTCGACGGCGACCAGGCCCGCGCGATCCTCACGGCGGGCAAGGCCAAGGGCCTGCTGCCCCGCATCCACGCGAACCAACTGTCGTACGGCCCCGGCGTCCAACTGGCGGTCGAACTGGACGCGGCGTCGGCCGACCACTGCACGCACCTCACGGACGCGGACGTGGACGCCCTGGCGAACGGCGACACGGTCGCCACCCTCCTCCCCGGCGCCGAGTTCTCCACGCGCGCCGAGTGGCCGAACGCCCGCCGTCTCCTGGACGCGGGCGCGACCGTCGCCCTCTCCACGGACTGCAACCCGGGCTCGTCCTACACGTCCTCGGTCCCCTTCTGCATCGCCCTCGCGGTACGGGACATGGGCATGACCCCCGACGAGGCCCTCTGGTCGGCGACAGCGGGCGGCGCGAAGGCCCTCCGCCGCACGGACGTCGGCCACCTCTCCCCGGGCGCGCGGGCCGACCTCACGTTCCTGGACGCGCCCAGCCACGTCCACTTCGCGTACCGGCCGGGGGTGCCGCTGGTGTCGGAGGTGTGGCGGCGCGGGGAGCGGGCGGCCTGACAACACTCAGGAAGCGGCGCCGGGCGACTCCACGGGCAACCCGCGCTCCAGCGCCGCCCCGGCCAGCCGCTTGTCGTACGTGACGAATGCCGTCAGCGCATGCTCCAGGTACTCGGCGCTCGCCAGGTGGATCGCGTCGAGGCTGCGCAGGTGCTGTAACGGGAACATCCCGGCGGCCCGCAACACCGGGTCGGTGACGCGGATGCGCAGCAGCCGGTCCAACAACTCCTCGGCGGTGTCGCCCACTTCGGGGTCCGCGCCTACGCGTACCAGTGCCCGGAACACTTCGGTCTGCGAGAGTGCGGAGGTCACATGCCCTTCGGTGGCGCGCGCCGACAGGAACGTGCGCAGGGCGTCCGTCTCGGCCTCCGGCAGGAGCAGCTTCAGCAACGCACACGAGTCGAGGTAGATCACCGGTCTTCTTCCTCGCGCATCTGGAGAAGCACCTCGGAGAGCTTCGCCGGAGCTCCCGGTCGAGTCGGCAGCGGCTGCCAGTCCCCGAGGCCGCGTGCGGACGCGGCGTTGTCGGGGTCCACCGTTCCCGTGCGCACCAGGTCTTCCATGACCCGCTGCTCGGGGTCGGGCGGGCCCAGTACCGCGATCAGGCGCCCGTTACGGGTGATCTCCACCCGCTCGCCCGCCGCGACCCGGTCGATGAGTTCGCTGGCGTGCTGCTGAAGCTGCCGGATGGGCACGCGTGTGGTCATGGCCTCACGGTATGAGCACCGTGCGGCGCTTGCCAGAAACGTGCGGCGTTTTCACCCGGCCGAGCGATGCTCGGGGCCCGCGAGCCGCGCCCACACCAGCTTCCCGTCCCGTGTCGGCAAGGTGCCCCACCGGTCGGCCGCCGCCGCGATCAGGAACATTCCGCGCCCCGACTCCGCCTCCCAGTCCGGCTCCGTGCACAGCACCGGCAGGGTGGGGGAGCGGTCGGCCACGGACACCTGCACCGTGCCGGCCTCCGCCTCCGGAAGCACCCGCAGCCGGACCTCGCACTCGGGCACCGCCACGTGCCGGTGCACGTTCGCCAGTATCTCCGTCACGCAGAGCTGCGCCGCGTCGACGAGGGCGGGGTGCCCCCAGGCCCGTAGGTGCGTGGCGACCGTTCGCCGTACGTCAGTGAACTGCTCGGGATCCGCCCGGAGTTGGATGACGACTTCGGGTGGAGATTGCGTCTTCATGTGCTCACAGTGGGTGACTGCTCGCTAGCCTGACCAGGTCCGGAAGCTGCACACAACGAGGTGTGCGAGCGAGGGGGTGCGCTGTGCGGGACTGTGTCGACGGGTCGTCGAGCATGCGGATGTTCGGTGCGGTGGTACGGGCTCTGCGCGAGGCGCGGGCCGGTTCGCGGGAGGACTTCGGGGCGTACGTCGGGTACTCGGCGTCCCAGGTGGCGATGGTCGAGCGCGGCGTGCGGATGCCGAGCGCGCGGTTCGTGGCGCGGGCGGGGGAGTTCCTGGACGCGCGGGCGGCGGTGGAGGCGGCGGCCGCGCATCTTGAGCGGAGCCCTCATCCGTCGTGGTTCGGGGAGTACGTGGAACGGGAGGCCGAAGCGGTTGGCCTCTGCGTGTACGACACGCATCTGGTGAACGGGCTGCTTCAGACGGAGGGGTACGCGCGCGCGGTGCTCAATGCCCGGTTCCCGGTCCTGGAGGATGAGGCGATCGAGCGCCGGTTGGAGGCGCGTTTGTCACGGCAGGTGCTGCTGAACCGCGTGCCGTCGATCTCGCTGTCGTTCGTGGTCGAGGAATGGGTGCTGCGGCGGCCGATGGGCGGATTCGCCGTCCTGAAGGGGCAGTTGAAGCGGCTGCTCGAAGTCGGCCGGAGGCGAAACGTCTCCATCCAGGTCATGCCGACGTCCTACGAGGGGCACGCGGGCGTGGACGGCCCGATGACCCTGCTGGAGACCCCTGAAAGGCAGTTGCTCGCTTACCTTGAGACGCAAGGGAACGGCCGGATCATCGACGACCGCGACGAGGTCAGTGTGCTGCACACGCGCTATGGCATGATCCGCACGCAGGCCCTGACTCCAGGTGACTCCGCGACGTTGATCGAGCAGATGGCAGGGGAGCTATGACCGCCAACCTCGCATGGTTCAAGTCCAGTTACAGCGGCGCGGAGGGCGGGCAGTGCCTCGAAGTCGCCTACGCCGCCACGGTCCGCATCCGCGACTCGAAGAACGTCAACGGTCTCAACTCCAGCCCCACGTTGGCCATTTCGGCCGACAGCTGGACCGCTTTCGTAAACTTCGCCGCGAAGTCCGCGCTACAGTAATCGCGCCATCACGTTCCGTATGCGAATACGGAGCGGCCCCCAGCGGTGCTACCAACACCTATCTGAGGGCCTTCACCGACGAGTGGATCAGAGGTCCATCGCGATGCTCAAGCATGCTATCCCGCCTGCCCGTTTCTTCTCTCAGGTTCCGAACGAGATCATCCGGAACCCGCGCCTGAACGGCACAGCCGTACGACTCCTCCTCTGGGCCCTGTCCCTGCCCGAGGGCTCCCGGGAAACCGTCCAGTCCCTCGGCGAGAAGATGCCGGAAGGGCGTCTGGCCGTCCGCAAGGCCAGGCAGCAACTGGAGGAGGAGGGCTACCTCCACACCCGGCGCAGGCAGGACCCGGAGACGGGGCGTTGGACCACTCACGTGCTGGTCACCAACGTTCCGTTGACGTCACGCGAAGAGGTCGCCGCCGCCTTCGGCCCGAGTGACCAGGACCCGCCCGCCAGTGGCGCGACAGAGCAGGCGCCCGGCACATACCCCTTGGGTGAAACACCGAAGGACAACACCCCCAACCAGGGGGCCGCGTTCCTCGCCCGCCTCGCCGACCGCGAACCGGCGCTGCGCCTGGGTGCGCGCGACGTCGAACGCCTCACGCCTCTCATCGACGGCGCGCTGGCGACCGGCGTGAGCGAAACCGACCTCCGCCGTCACCTGGCGACGGACCTGCCCCGCCCACTCCGCTCCGCCGCCGCCCTCATCGAGTACCGCTTGAAGAACCGGCCACCCACGATCGCCCCGGCGATCCCCGCCCAGCGCAAACGAGTCGAACCACTCGGCGAATGCGCGGAGTGCCGCGACCCGCTGCCGCGAGGGATCGGGAAGGGGATCTGCCGCACGTGTGCCGGGCTGGCGGCGAAGCCGGCGTCGGCACCGGTGCCCGCCCAGGGCCAGGGCCTGCGTGACGTGATCGCCCTCGCGAGGGCCGCCCTGCGCCCCGTCGAGTAGCGGCTACAGACTCCTCCCCGCCCGCCACCGCTGCTCGTCCCCGCCGTGGAACTTCTCCTGGCCGAGCCGGAACGAGCCGTCGTCGAGTGGCGTCACGGCCGCGTTCCAGTCGGTGCCGGGGCGGATCGAGCCGTCGTCGTGCACGGAGAAGGTGAGGTCGGCGCCGTGGTCGTCGTCGACGGCTGTGCAGTGCCCGAGGCCGATCGGGCGGTCGGTGTCGCCGCGGTTGTCCAGGCAGAAGTCGGGGTTGGTGGCGGACTGGACGACGCCGCGGTCGGCGTCCACGCGCCACTGCTGGCTGCCCGTGCGGTCGCACTTCGCGGCCACGACGTCGTCGCCGTCCGCCATCGGCGTGCGGGAGATGTCGAGGCACAGCCCGGACGCGACGTCGATCACCTCCGCGTACTCCTCGCCGGGCGGGCGGAAGTGCGGCGGCTTTGAACTCGGCTTCTCCTGCGGGGGGTTGGTGGTGGGCTTCGGGGACGGGGGCACGGTGACCGTCTCCGTGCTCCGCGCGGTCGTCGTCGCGGTGGCGGTCGTCGTGGTCGTCGCGGTGGCCGTCGTCGTCGCCGTGACCGTCACCCGGACCGGGGGCGGTGACGTGGGCGTAGGCGTGGTGCCCATCCCCTGGCCCACCGCCGACAGGTCGGGGCGGCCCTCCGTCAGCGTCAGGATCAGCAGCGGGACGAGCAGCACGCCGACCGCAGCCGCGGCGAGCGCGAAGCCCATCGGTGTCGCGCGGACGGCCGTCCGGCGCCGGGGCGCCTTGCGGCGGCGGACGGCTCTCGCCGTGGGCGTCGCGCGGTGGCGGTGCGGGGCGGCGGCCTGCGGCACCGGGGCCATCGCGGGTGTCTCGGTCAGCAGATACTCCGTGCCGCCCCACGGCAACAGACCCTCCGCGAGCGCGCGGCGCGGATCGTCCCGCAGGGCCGTCAGCTCCAGGTACGCGGCCGTGCAGCTCGGGCAGCGGGCGAGGTGTGTGGCCAGGTCGGCGCCGCCGCGCGGCCGGCCCGGCCGGGTCGCCTCCTCGATGAGGCGCCGGTAGCCCCGGCAGTGCGTGTCCTGCGCGCGGGCCGCCCGCGCCGCGAGGCAGGCGCCGCGCAGCGCGTCGAGTGCCGCGCCCCGCGCCTGCGTCACGTTCCGCGCGGGCGTACCGGTGGCGATGCCGGTGGCGGCGTCGGAGTCCCCGTCCACCACGGAGTGCCACAGCAGCGTCTGGGTGCGCGCCGGCAGCGTATGGAACGCGCCGAGCAGTGCGGGCGCCCGGAGGGCGTCCGGTGTGCCGAGGGCGCCCAGCAGACCGGGGGCGAGGCGCGCTCGGCGCTCGTCGGCGGCCCACTCCGCCGCGGTGCGGTGGACGAGCAGCAGCGCGTGGTGGCGCCAGGAGCCGCTCGGTTCGACGCCGCGCGCGACCTCGCGTGCGGCGCGGGCGAAGGCCTGCGCGCCCAACTGGCGTGCGGCGTCCGTGTCGTTGGCGCACACCCGCGCGTAGGCCAGGAGCGCGTGCCGGTGCCTGCCGCGCAGCTCGCCGAGCGCCGGGTACGCGGTCGGGGTGTCGGCCCGCAGCAGGGCGACGAGCCGGTGGTCGGGCGCCGTGGCATGGACGCCACCGTTCGCAGACACCGTGTCTCCTCCTGTCACCGGGGGCCGAGGCGGCCCGGATGGGTGCTCATAGTGGTGCAGGAGAGGTGCTACGGGTAGGTGTTTCTCGGGGTAACAGGGCGCGGAGGGGCGGGAGTTGGTGCAAACACACCGAGGGGGCCGACCGTGTGAACGGTCGGCCCCCTCGGTGTGGCAGGGCGTTACGGGTGTTTCGGGTGTTGCGGGCCGCGCGATTATTCTTCGAGCGTCAGGCCCTTGCGCAGGCGCACCAGCGTCCGCGACAGCAGCCGCGACACGTGCATCTGCGAGATGCCCAGTTCCTCACCGATCTCGGACTGGGTCATGTTGGCGACGAAGCGCAACGAGAGGATCTTGCGATCGCGCGGCGGCAGGTCGGCGATCAGCGGCTTCAGGGACTCGACGTACTCGATGCCCTCAAGTCCGTGGTCCTCGTAGCCGATGCGGTCCGCGAGCGCGCCCTCGGAGTCGTCCTCCTCGGGCTGGGCGTCGAGCGAGCTGGCGGTGTAGGCGTTGGACGCCGACATGCCCTCGACGACCTCTTCCTTCGACAGGCCCAGGCGTTCGGCGAGCTCGCCCACCGTGGGAGCGCGATCGAGCTGCTGGGCGAGTTCGTCGCCCGCCTTGGCGAGGTCGAGGCGGAGTTCCTGGAGGCGGCGCGGTACGCGCACGGACCAGGAGGTGTCGCGGAAGAAGCGCTTGATCTCGCCGACGATGGTCGGCATCGCGAAGGTCGGGAACTCGACGCCGCGGCTCAGCTCGAACCGGTCGATCGCCTTGATCAGGCCGATGGTGCCGACCTGGATGATGTCCTCCATCGGTTCGCTGCGGGAGCGGAACCGGGAGGCCGCGAACTTGACCAGAGCCAGGTTCAGCTCGACCAGCGTGTTGCGGACGTACGAGTATTCGTGTGTGCCTTCGTCGAGCGACTCGAGCCGCTCGAAGAGGGTCTTGGAGAGGGCTCGGGCGTCGAGCGGTCCCACCTCGTCGAACGGAGGGATCTCCGGAAGACCTTCGAGGCCTTCAAGGCCCTCGGCCTCGACGTCGATGGGGGTTTCCTGGGGGAGTGTCGACGCCGCCTGGTCAGGGCGCGATTCGTCGAGCCGGGCTGACATGATGTCCTCCATGCGTTCTCGGCATATGGCTGCCGATGCCAATGCGTGCACTGCTTCTAAGTGCGGCGCCTCCAAAGCCGGCCGTGGTCGAATGTTGTCCTTACTAGGCCTACCCGTTTTCCACACCCGGTCGCAAGTGCGTTCTGAGCCGAAATGTCCGAATTCTAGAGGTTGTTCGGGTGTCGATGCACGGCCGGAGGGCGTAGTGTTCGAGGGCGTCAATCGGCACGTCGTAGGCAGCGAGAGAGAGACGTCATGGACCGCGGGACAGTCGGCAGTGCGCATCGGGGCCGGCTTCTGGTCGAGGTGCGGCAAGAGGGCTTCAGTGCCGTCGTGACCCCGGCCGGTGAGTTGGATCACCATACGGCTGATCTACTGCGTGAACCCCTGGATGAATGCCTCAGCAATGGACATTCCCGGTTGGTGATCGACTGTTCGCGCCTCGAATTCTGTGATTCGACGGGGTTGAACGTGCTGCTCGGGGCCCGGCTCAAGGCCGAGGCGGCCGGTGGCGGAGTGCACCTGGCGGGCATGCTTCCGGTGGTTGCCAGGGTGTTCGAGATCACTGGCGCGGAGGCCGTCTTCACCGTGCACGCGTCGCTCGACGAGGCGCTCGCGCCGGACCCCTCAAGCGACTGACAGGCACCGGAAGACCGCGTGCTGTGGCCAATCGCAGAAGTTACGCTCCAGTTGTCCTTGTGTGATCGCAGCGTTACCAGTGTCACAGGAGCCGTTCTGAACAAGTGGGTGTTTCCGTCGTTCCCCCGGGCAGGAGACCCCTCGAACACGACCCCGACCCTGCGACTCCGATGACCCTGCGACTCCGATCCGCGCCCCGGACTTCTTGACCGGGTAGTGGGCACTCGGACCCTGAACCTGAATCCTGAAGCTGAATTGGTGAATCGGTGAGGTGAAGTGCTGATGAGCACCACCCGGCCTTACTCGCCGGGCGACCACGGCCCCGAGTCCGGTGAAGTGCCGGTCGTCGCGGGTGCGCGGGTCCGCAGGCTGAGCCTCAGCGGCGCGAGCGGAATCGTGCCGCTCGCCCGCGACTTCACCCGCGAGGCGCTGCATGCCTGGGGCTGGCTGCCGGCGGCGACCGCGGACCGCAGGGCGGCGGCGGAGGACGTACTGCTCGTCGTCTCCGAACTCGTCACGAACGCGTGCCTGCACGCCGAGGAGCCCGACGAGATCATCCTGTACTTCGGCGACTCCTCGGCCAACAAGGTGCTGCGCATCGAGGTCGCGGACCGCGGGGCGGGCCAGCCTGCACCGCGCACCCCGCACCGGGTCGGCCGCCCCGGCGGGCACGGCATGTTCATCGTCCAACGCCTCTGTCTCGACTGGGGAGTTGTCCGTACCCCGGGCGTCACGGGCAAGGTCGTGTGGGCGGAGGTCGGAGCCCCCGCTTAGCGGCCTTTCGTACGTTTTCTGGAGCACGCCGGATCGACTTCGATCCGGCGTGCTCTTTGTCTTCCCTCGGCAAGGTCCCCGGCGTACCTTGAGCCACCCAGATCTGATGAACCGTCAGTAACCTTCGGTTTGAAGGGACTTCGAGGTGACGTACCGGACGTACCAGAAACGAACCGCCGCGTTCGCGCTCAGCGCGGCTCTGGCAGGCTCGGCGGTGCTGATGGCCGCCCCCACCGCCTCCGCCACCGTGCAGAACGTGAACTACCAGTGCAAGACCCCGATCGGGAACAAGGGAGCCGTCTCCCCGATCGACATGAAGAGCGCCAAGAGCGGCAGCGGCTACAAGATCACGATGTCCTTCCAGAAGGGCGTCTCCTCCAGCCCTGTGGAGCTCGGCAAGGGCGCCATGCACCCCAGTGCGGTGATCAAGGTGGGCGGCGCGGACAGCGGCCAGTTCACGGCGACAGGGCCAGCGAACGACAAGGCGATCCCCGCCAACAGCCCGATCAAGATCAGTGACTTGACGGGCACGTACACGCCCAAGAAGAGCGGCAAGGTGAACTTCACCGCCGGCGTCCTCACCATCAAGGCGCTCGGTACGAACACCACCTGTACGCCGTCCAACAGCCCGAAGCCCTCCCTTGAGATGGACGTGAAGGGCGCCGCGGGGGGTGGTGGCGGGGCCGCGGACTCGGGTTCGTCGGCGTCCGCGCCGTCCGGCGGGGAGCTTCCGCAGACCGGTCCCGAGGACTCGGCGATCGCGCTCGGCACGCTGGGCGGGACGGTGCTTCTGGCCGGGGCGGCGGGGGTGTTGTGGTTGACCCGGCGCAATCAGACGGCGTCCCGTTAAGGGGGCGTGAGTAGCCGCGATGACGTTGCGCTCGTCGATGGGAGGTGGGGCCCCGCGGTGTTACGGCCGCGGGGCTCCGCCCCGGACCCCGCTGCTCAATCGCCGCAGGGGCTTGGTAGTCGCTGCTGTGGCGCTCGTTCTGGTCGGTCCGGGCTGGACCGTCGCGCCGTCCTCCACCGATGGTGACGGGCGGCCGTATGTCTACGCCGAGGGGGCGCCCGGGGCCGTGCTGGAGGACAAGGTGGCGGTCACGAACCCGAGTGACAAGCCGCTGAAGGTCTCGTTGCGCGGGGCCGACCCCGGACGCGAGAAGGCCACGGACACCGGGGCCTGGATCCGGTTCGCCGAGACGACCGTGAAGATCCCGGCGCGCACCCGCGCCGAGGTCCCCTTCACGGTCTCCGTGCCCGCGGGCGCGACCCCCGGCGACCACCCGGGCGCGGTCGTGGCACGGGCGGGCGGGCGCGATGTCGGCGTCAGCGTCCACCTGCGGGTCAGCGGGCCCACCCTGTCCGCCCTCACGGTCGAGAACGTACGGGTGGACAAGGGCTCCATCGCCTACGACGTGGTGAACCGCGGCAACACGACGCTCTCGCCGCGCCTCGCGGTGCGGGCCGACGGGGTGCTCGGCGCCGCCCTCGACAGGAGCAGGGCCCTGCCGGTGCAACTGCTGCCGGGCCGCAGGGCCAGCCTCACCGAACCGTGGAGGAACGCCCCGGCGCTCGACGCCGTCGACGTGAAGGTGACGGTGACCGCGGGCGGCGGCGCGGCGGACTCGGCCACGGCGAGCGCCCGGTTCGTGCCGTGGCCTGCGGTCGGCGGGATCCTCGCCGTGCTGGCGGGGGCGGGGTGCGCCGCCTACTGGTACCTGCGCCGCCGACGGCCGTCCTGGCCCGTACCGCCGCATCTGTTCCGACTGCTCCGCCTGCTCCGCCGACAAGGGAACGTAAGGAGTGCGCCATGAACCGCCGCAGCAGTGCTCGCGCCTCGCGGCTGCTGACCGTCCTCGCCCTCGTGGGCGCCCTGCTCGCGGGCACCGCGCCCTGGGCGGCCGCCGCTTCCGCCGCCCCCTCCGCCGCCGACAAACCGTCCGTGAGTCTCTCCAAGTCCCAGGCGGGAACCGGGGGTTCGATCACCGTGAAGGGTGCGGGCTGGCGGCCCGACACGCTGCTGATGATGCTGATCTGCGGGCAGTCGAGCCCGTCGCGCGGTGTCATCGGCGGCACCAACTCCTGCGCCAACTCCGAGGGGCGCGCGGTCACCACCGACTCCAAGGGAGCGTTCGGCAAGTCGCTTCCGGTCGCCGAGCCGCCGAATCCGTGCCCGTGCGTCGTCCATGTCGCCACGGTGACCGGACAGAAGGCGCAGGCGGACGCGGCGTTCCAGGTGGCGGGGCATCCCGTGAAGGCGTTGCCGAAGACGTCCGCCGGCGGGCAGCTGTCCATGGTGGCCGACACCCGGCTTGAGGGTTCTAGCGGCCTGCTGACCTGGTTCGGCTCCCCGCCGTCGCGGTCCTTCACGTTCACCGTGGGCAACGTCGGCTCGACCCCGGTCAAGAACCCCGTCTTCCAAGTCGGCACCTCCCACGGTGTGTTCGCGCCGCAGTGGGAGGACCAGCAGTGGCGCGGCACGATCAAGCCGGGGCAGAAGGCACAGATCAAACTGCCCGTCGAACTGTCGGCGGGCGCGCACGGCGACTACCTCGTCTCGCTCAAGTACGGCGGGAAGGTACTGGCCGAACAGCCCTGGGGCGTGGGCCGCCCCTGGGGCGTCACCCTCTTCTGGATCCTGCTCTGCGTCGTCGTGCCGGCCGCCGTCTTCCGGATCGGCATGGCGGTCGTGGACCGCGTACGACCGCGCGATCGCCGGTCGAAGAGGTCCACGGGATCCAGGCCGGCGGGCGGGCACACCGTACGGCTTCCGAAGGTGCGGATGCCGCAGCAGAAGCCGAAGCGGCCTTCGCCCTCCGACGCGCCCACCGCGCCGACGAGCACGACACAGACCACGACTCTGCCCTGGTTCACCCCGGACACCGGTCCCACCGGTCCGGAGCGGCCCGCGGCCGGTCAACTCTCCGCACCGCCCGAGAACAGTCCGACGACGAAAGGAAATACGTGAGTACGCAACGGAGAGTGAGCGCGGCCGGTGTCGCCCTGATACTGGGCGGGGCGGGGCTGATGTTCGCGACGGCGGCCCCCGCGCAGGCCGCCGACATCTCGTACAAGACGGAGTGCATACCGCCGTCGATCTCCGGGCTCGACCCGGTGCAGGGCACGACGATCACGCAGATCGCGGCGCCCGCCACGGCGAAGGTCGGCGACACGGTCAATGTGACCTGGAAGTTCATCCAGGGCGCGTCGAAGAACCCGGACGTCCTCGACCTCAGCGAGAACACCGTCCAGCCCACCGGCACGCTCAAGGCGGCCGGAGCGCAGACCGGTGACATCGACATGCAGGGGCCGCGCGAGAACCCGGCGATCCCCAAGAACAGTCCGATGAAGCTGTCCACGATGACGGGCAAGCTGAAGCTGGAGAAGCCGGGGGACGTGAAGCTGACCCCGGACAAGTACAACATCAACGTCAGCAAGCCGATGTCGACGGACACCAAGTGTTCTCCGAAGGAGGCCGTGGACCCGGGGGCGGTCATCAAGGTCGTTGAGGGGGCCGCGAGTTCGGGCGGCGCCATCGGTGGCCTGCCGGGCACCTCGACGGGCGGATCCTCGGGCGGCTCTTCGAGTTCCGGTGGAAGTTCCGGTGGCGGTGACTCGGGCGGTTCCGAGGACACCGGCGGGACCACGGGCGGCGGCGACAGCGGCGGCCAGAGCGACTTCACCGGCAAGGAGGTCAAGGTCCCTTACTCCTGCAAGACGCCCATCGGCGACAAGAGCGCCACGTCACCGGTGCAGATCAACGCCAAGAAGGACGGCGGGAACTTCGGCCTCACGGTGAAGTTCAAGGGGTCCGTGATGGACAGTCCCGCCGACATCCCGGCCGACTCGGTGAAACCGTCGATGGAGGTCAAGCTGGGCGGCTCCGACAAGGGCACCGTTCCCGTCGAGGGCCCGACCAACAAGGAGCCCATCAAGTCCGGCGACCCGATGGAGATCCCTGACCTGACCGGCACGTACAAGCCGGGCGCCGACGGCAAGTCGACGCTCGCGCCGGGCGTCCTCACGGTGAAGGCGCTGGGCACGACCACCACCTGCACGCCGAGCAAGGCTCCGGTCTCCCTGGAGCTCGACACGTCCAAGCAGGAGGGCGGCGCGGCAGGCGGCGCGGGTTCGGCGAGCGGCTCGGCGGGCGGCGGCGGCTCCGCGGCAACCGGCGGCGGCCTCGCCGAAACCGGCTCCTCCAGCGACGGCGCCCTGCGCGCCCTCGGCCTGGCGGCCGGCACGGTGATCCTCCTGGGCGGCGCGGTGTTCACGTTCCTGCCGCGGGCACGGCGGGTGGTCAGGCGGTAGCCACATCCGGCACCGGCCCATCAAGCCCCTGCGGCGATTGAGCAGCGGGGTCCGGGGCAGAGCCCCGAGGTCGGGTCCCGGGGGACGCACACGCAGAAGAGAAGGGGTCGGTCCGCACCGAAACGGTGCGGACCGACCCCTTCCACGTGGCCGAGCGGAGCGTTAGTGCACGCCCGCCATGAGCGGCTTGACCTTCTTGCGGAACATGAAGACCGCGACACCCGCGAGGACGGCGAGGGCGCCCTGGGAGGCGAACCACCACTCGGTGTCGGTCGGCGCGCCGATCAGCTGGAGCAGGGCGATGACCGAGTCGCCGGCGGTCACGGCCAGGAACCAGACACCCATCATCTGCGAGCCGTACTTCTCCGGCGCCAGCTTCGTGGTGAGAGAGAGGCCGACCGGGGAGAGCGTCAGCTCACCGATGGTCTGGATCAGGTAGACCGAGCACAGCCACAGCGGCGTGACCTTGGCGTCGCCGGAGGCCGCGGCCTGGGCGAGCATCATCACGAAGAAGGAGATACCGATCAGGAAGACGCCGTTGGCGAACTTCGTGAGGGTGCTGGGCTCCTTGCCCCGCTTGTTGAGCCAGAGCCACAGCCAGGCGGCGACCGGCGCGAGCGCCATCACGTACAGCGGGTTCAGGGACTGGAACCAGCTGGACGGGAAGTCGAAGCCGAACAGCGTGTTGGTGGTGTCGTTCTGCGCGAACAGCGTCAGCGTGGAACCGGTCTGGTCGTAGATGCCCCAGAACACGGCGGCCACGACGAAGAACCATATGTACGCGGAGACGCGGGACTGCTCGGTGTCGCTCAGCTCACGGTCGCGCTTCATCTTGACCAGGTACCAGACGGGCAGGACCAGGCCGAGGATGGTGAGCGGCCACAGCAGCCAGTTCACGGTCAGCAGGCCACCGGCACCGGCGGCGGCGTAGAACACGACCGCGATGGCGGCCCAGATCGCGGACTTCTTCCAGATCGCGCGCTTCTCGTCGTCGCTCATCGGCGCCGGGACGACGTTGGACTCGCCCGAGAGGTAACGGAAGCCGAACAGGAAGCACACCAGGCCGAGTGCCATGCCTACACCGGCCATCGCGAAGCCGAGGTGCCAGTTGACCGTCTGGCCGACCGTGCCGATCGTCAGCGGCGCGAAGAAGGCGCCGACGTTGATCGCGATGTAGAAGATCGAGAAGCCGCCGTCACGACGCGGGTCGTTCTTCTCCGGGTACAGGTGGCCGACCATCGTCGAGATGTTGGCCTTGAGCAGACCCGAACCGGCGGCGATGAGGCCGAGGCCGAGGTAGAACGAGCCGGCCCAGGGCAGCGCCAGCGTGAAGTGGCCGAGCATGATGATCACGGCGCCCACCGCGGTCGTCTTGCGCGGACCCCAGATGCGGTCGCCGAGCCAGCCGCCCGGCAGAGCAAGCAGGTACACAAGGGCGTTGTAGACGGAGTAGATCGCGGTCGCCGTGGCGATGTTGAGGCCGAGGCCACCGTCGATCACACCGGCCGACAGGTACAGCACGAGAAGCGCGCGCATCCCGTAGAAGCTGTACCGCTCCCACATCTCCGTCAGAAACAGAAAGGCCAGGCCGCGAGGGTGGCCAAGGAAGGTCTTCTCACCGGCGCCGGGCGCGGTGGCTTCCTTCGTCAGGCTGGACGCCATGGGGGTTCCTTGCTCGCTCGGGACGCTGCACCTTCGTGGGGAGCGGGCGCCCGCGTGGGGGAGGGCCGGCACCGGAGCCCGCCGATGCGGCGGGCCCGAGATCCACACCCCGGCGCGCTTCCTTACACGCGGGGCCCGGCCACAGGTCGTTCCTAAAATGCTGACGCAAGTCAGCTCACACACGAAAGGGACCTTGGGTGCGCGGTGCGCTCCAAAGGTCCCCCAGTAGTGCATCAGGCGTTGAATCACCTTACGAACGACTCAACGGCATATGGAAGGACTTGAGAGATGGATCACAGGCCTTCACGGAACCGTCCGCACTGTTTCAAAGGTGTTCCCCACGATGGCACCCGGGCACCGCAGGGCGCGAACCCGGAGGCAAAGATTCCGTAAGGCGCTGAGCGTCGCAGTGGCCGATCACCCCACGGGCGTCGTCCGCCGCGGACTACCATCACCTCATGACCCGTGTACTGCTCGCCGAGGACGACGCGTCCATCTCGGAGCCGCTGGCCCGCGCCCTGCGCCGCGAGGGTTACGAGGTGGAAGTGCGCGAGGACGGTCCCACCGCCCTCGACGCCGGACTGCAGGGAAGCATCGACCTCGTCGTGCTCGACCTCGGACTGCCGGGAATGGACGGCCTGGAGGTGGCCCGCAGAATGCGCGCCGAGGGGCACACGGTGCCGGTCCTGATCCTCACCGCCCGCGCGGACGAGGTGGACACGGTCGTCGGCCTCGACGCCGGCGCCGACGACTACGTGACCAAGCCCTTCCGCCTCGCCGAGCTGCTCGCCCGCGTCCGGGCCCTGCTGCGCCGCGGCGCCACCGAACCCGTCCAGGCCCCGGCCACGCACGGCGTCCGGATCGACGTCGAGTCGCACCGCGCGTGGATGGGCGAGGAGGAACTCCAGCTCACGGCAAAGGAGTTCGACCTCCTGCGGGTCCTCGTACGGGACGCGGGCCGCGTGGTCACCCGCGACCAGCTGATGCGCGAGGTCTGGGACACGACGTGGTGGTCGTCGACCAAGACCCTCGACATGCACATCTCCTGGCTCCGCAAAAAACTCGGCGACGACGCGGCGAACCCGCGCTACATCGCGACGGTGCGAGGCGTCGGCTTCCGGTTCGAGAAGAGCTGACCCGATCAAGCCCCTGCGGCGATTGAGCAGCGGGGTCCGGGGCGGAGCCCCGTGTCCGTGACCCCGGTGCCGCCGACGCATCCGGGACACTAAGAGACATGCGCCGCCGATTGATCAACTCCACCCTCGCCGTGGTCCTGGTAGTGATCGCCGTCTTCGGCGTCTCCCTGGTCATCGTGGAGACCCGGACCATCACCAACAGCGCCCAGGAACGCGTGGAGTCGGAGGCCGTCCGCCTCGCCTCCATCGTGGACAGCAGAATCCTCGGCGAGGAACAGATCAGCGGCAGCATCCTCCAGGACCAGGTCGCAGGGGACCGCTACGCCGAGATCGACATGCCCGGCCGCCGGCCGATCATCATCGGCACGGAACCCGTCGGCGACGTCATCTCCTACACGGCCACGGGCGAGCAGGGCGAGAAGGTCACCGTCGAGGAGGCCCGCTCCACCGTCACCACGGAGGTCGGCCGCACGCTCCTGATCATCGCGGGCGTGGCCCTGCTCGCGATCGTCGCCGCCGTCCTGCTCGCCGTACGCCAGGCGAACCGCCTCGCGTCGCCGCTCACGGACCTCGCCTCCACGGCGGAGCGCCTCGGGTCCGGCGACCCGCGGCCCCGGCACAAGCGCTACGGCGTCCCGGAGCTCGACCGCGTCGCCGACGTCCTCGACGGTTCCGCCGAGCGCATCGCCCGCATGCTGACGGCCGAGCGGCGCCTCGCGGCCGACGCCTCGCACCAGCTGCGTACGCCCCTCACGGCGCTCTCCATGCGCCTGGAGGAGATCACGATGACCGAGGACCTCGACGAGGTGAAGGAGGAGGCGACGATCGCGCTCGCGCAGGTCGAGCGGCTCACCGACGTCGTCGAGCGGCTGCTCACCAACTCCCGCGACCCGCGCACGGGGTCCGCCGTCCCCTTCGACCTGGACGAGGTGATCAAGCAGCAGCTGGAGGAGTGGCGGCCCGCCTACCGCAGCGCGGGCCGCGCGATCGTCTCATCCGGCAAGCGCCACCTCACGGCGGTCGGCACCCCGGGCGCGGTCGCCCAGGTCCTCGCCGCGCTGATCGAGAACTCCCTGATGCACGGTGGCGGCACGGTCGCCCTGCGCACCCGTGTCACCGGCAGCCAGGCCATCGTCGAGGTCACGGACGAGGGCCCCGGGGTCCCGCCGGAGCTGGGCTCGCGGATCTTCGAGCGGACCATCAGCGGCCGCAATTCGACGGGCATCGGCCTCGCCGTCGCCCGCGACCTGGCGGAGGCCGACGGGGGCCGCCTCGAAATGCTCCAGGGCAGCCCGGCGGTCTTCGGCCTGTTCCTCTCCCGTACGCCGCTGAAGAAGACGGCGGGCGGCGACGAGGACCAGATGATCAGGTAGCGGTCACGCGGTCACTTCACGCGCTGCACCGGCGGCGTCGACCGCGAGTCGCCGAGGAACGATTCCGCGCTGGCCACGGCCTCCCTCGCGGGCAGCGCCTTGAACACCCACGTCCGGTACGACCAGAACCGGAACAGCGTCGCGAGGCCCATGCCGAGGAACTTGAAGATGTTGCTCTGCAGCGGACTGTTCCAGCCGAACCCGTACGTCGCCGCGTACAGGACCCCGTTCTCGATGACCAGGCCCACCGCGCTGAACAGCAGGAACAGCGTGAGTTCCTTGGTGCGGCCGCTCTTGTCGCGGTCGCGGTACGTGAAGTAGCGGAACCCCACGTAGTTGAAGGCGATGGCGACGACCGTCGCGATCACGCTGGCGCGCACCACCTGGAGGTCGGTGCCGTGCCGCATGAGGTTGAAGACGGCGAAGTTCACGAGGACGCCCAGGGCGCCGACGACACCGAACTTCGCGACCTCACGGGCCACGCCCGCCAGGCGCTGTCGCAGTGCGCCGATGCGGCCGGTCCGTCCCGTGATGCCCATGATTCTCGCCCCAGCCCCCGTGCCGTCCGTCGTGCCCGTCGTGTCGGATCCGGTCGTGACCGACCCAGCCATGCTAACCACGCGCCTTCGCTCGGTGCCTGTGCTCTTCAGGACGCGGTACGGGTACTGGACACCTGGCCGATACCCTGTAGGTGTGACGTTCCCCGTAGTCGGCATGGTCGGCGGTGGACAGCTCGCTCGTATGACACACGAGGCAGGCATCCCGCTCGGCATCAGGTTCAAGCTCCTCAGTGACACCCCGCAGGATTCCGCGGCGCAGGTCGTCGGCGATGTCGTGGTCGGCGACTATCGCGACCTGGACACGCTGCGTGAGTTCGCGCGAGGCTGCGACGTGATCACCTTCGATCACGAGCACGTACCGACAGAGCACCTACGGGCCCTGGAGGCGGACGGCATCCCCGTCCGCCCGGGGCCCCACGCGCTGCTGTACGCCCAGGACAAGGGCGAGATGCGCGCGAAGCTCACGTCGCTCGACGTGCCGTGCCCGCGCCACCGCATCGTGAAGGACCCGGCCGACGTGGCCGCCTTCGCCGAGGAGGGCGAGGGCTTCCCCGTCATCCTCAAGACGGTGCGCGGCGGCTACGACGGCAAGGGCGTGTGGTTCGTACGCTCCGCGGCCGATGCCGCCGACCCGTTCAAGGCGGGTGTGCCGGTCCTCGCCGAGGAGAAGGTCGACTTCGTACGGGAGCTGGCGGCCAACGTCGTCCGCTCTCCGCACGGCCAGGCGGTCGCGTACCCCGTCGTCGAGTCCCAGCAGGTCGACGGTGTCTGCGACACGGTGATCGCCCCGGCCCCCGAGCTCGACGAGGCCCTGGCGGGCGAGGCGCAGGAGCTGGCGCTGCGCGTCGCGCAGGAACTCGGCGTGGTCGGCCACCTCGCGGTCGAACTCTTCGAGACCCGTGACGGCCGCATCCTGGTCAACGAACTCGCGATGCGCCCGCACAACTCCGGCCACTGGACGCAGGACGGGGCGGTCACGTCCCAGTTCGCGAACCACGTCCGCGCCGTCCTCGACCTGCCGCTCGGCGACCCGCGCCCGCGCGCGACCTGGACGGTCATGTGCAACGTCCTGGGCGGCGACTACCCGGACATGTACAGCGCGTATCTGCACTGCATGGCCCGCGACCCGCAGCTCAAGATCCACATGTACGGCAAGGACGTGAAGCCCGGCCGCAAGGTCGGACACGTCAACACCTACGGCGACGACCTGGACGACGTGCTGGAGCGCGCCCGTCACGCAGCCGGCTACCTCCGAGGAACGATCACCGAATGACTTCCGCAGTGAGCCCCGTGGTGGGCATCGTCATGGGCTCGGACTCCGACTGGCCCGTCATGGAGGCCGCGGCGAAGGCCCTCGACGAGTTCGAGATCCCCTACGAGGTCGACGTCGTCTCCGCGCACCGGATGCCGCACGAGATGATCTCGTACGGCGAGCAGGCCGACGGACGCGGCCTCAAGGCGATCATCGCGGGCGCGGGCGGCGCGGCCCACCTGCCCGGCATGCTGGCGTCGGTGACGCCGCTGCCGGTGATCGGCGTGCCGGTGCCGCTGAAGTACCTCGACGGCATGGACTCCCTGCTGTCGATCGTGCAGATGCCGGCCGGTGTCCCCGTCGCCACCGTCTCGGTCGGTGGCGCGCGCAACGCGGGCCTGCTCGCGGCACGCATCCTCGCCGCGCACGACGAGGAACTCCTCGGCCGGATGAAGGACTTCCAGCAGGAGCTGAACGACCAGGCGACCGAGAAGGGCAAGCGGCTGCGGGCCAAGGTCGAGGGCGCGGGTACCGGCTTCGGCTTCGGGAAGTGACGCGCGTGAACGCCGCGTCCATGGAGGAAGCCCGCTCGATCCTCGCCGAGTTCCCCGTCGTCGACGGGCACAACGACCTGCCGTGGGCGCTGCGCGAGCAGGTCACGTACGACATCGACGCGCGCGACATCGCCACCGACCAGAGCGCCCATCTCCACACGGACCTGGGCCGGTTGAGGGCCGGTGGCGTCGGCGCGCAGTTCTGGTCCGTGTACGTGCGCACCGACCTGTCGGGCGACGCGGCGGTCAGCGCCACGCTCGAACAGATCGACTGCGTCGACCAGTTGATCGCCCGGTACGCGGGTGAGCTGCGGGAGGCGCGGACCGCGGCCGACATGGAAGCGGCGCGGAAGGAGGGCCGCATCGCCTCGCTCAAGGGAGCCGAGGGCGGCCATTCCATCAACAACTCCCTCGCCACGCTGCGCGCGTTGTACGCGCTCGGCGTCCGCTACATGACGCTCACGCACAACGACAACATCGCGTGGGCGGACTCGGCGACGGACGGGCCCGGCGTCGGCGGCCTCTCCGCCTTCGGCCGCGAGGTGGTCAGGGAGATGAACCGCGAGGGCATGCTCGTCGACCTCTCGCACGTCGCGGCGACGACGATGCGCGCGGCGCTCGACGTGTCCGAGGCGCCCGTGATCTTCTCCCACTCCTCCTCCCGCACGGTGTGCGACCACCCGCGCAACATCCCGGACGACGTGCTGGAACGGCTGTCCGGGAACGGGGGAGTGGCGATGGCCACCTTCGTCCCGAAGTTCGTGTTGCAGGCGGCCGTCGACTGGACAGCGGCAGCGGACGACAACCTCCGCTCCCACGGCTTCCACCACCTGGACACGTCCCCGGAGGCGATGAAGCTGCACCGCGCCTTCGAGGACGCGCGGCCGCGCCCGATCGCGACGGTCTCGACCGTGGCGGACCACCTCGACCACATGCGCGAGGTCGCGGGCGTCGACCACATCGGGATCGGCGGCGACTACGACGGCACGGCGTTCCTGCCGGAGGGCCTGGACGACGTCTCGGGCTACCCGAACCTGATCGCGGAGCTGGTCGGCCGCGGCTGGTCGCGCGCCGACCTCGCCAAGCTGACGTGGCGCAACGCGGTGCGGGTGCTGGGCGACGCGGAATCGGTCGCGTCCGACCTCCGGTCCCGCCGGGGGCCGTCGAACGCGACGCTGTCCCAGCTGGACGGGTAGCGCGGGCCGGTCGGGCCGGTTCGTACGTCTGCCGCGCTGTCGGGGGCGCGCGTCACCCACGGTTTCGGGTGGCCCGTGGCTTTCAGCGGCCCGCCGAGTGGTGCGCTCCCCCATCCGGTTGCCGCCGCCTCGCCTCGCCCAGCCCCCCAGCCCCCCAGCCCTCGGGCAGGGCAGCCGCCGGTCCCGGTACAGGTCCGGGACCCGGTCCCGCGCGACCACACCCCCGCCCACCCGAACGGCACCGCTCGCCGCGACCCCGCTCGCGGCGCGTGCAACGGTGGTCCGAACGACTGTCCCACCGACGTCCGGAGCCCTGCCATGGCAGACCTACAGGACGAGCTCGACGCCCCCGCCGAAGCGGGCGACCTGGAAGCCGCCAGGCCTGCCGCCGACCTCGCGAGACCCGCGCCCGCAGGCCATGTCCCGGCCGACGCGGGCAGCGCGACTCCCACACCCGCGACTCCCACCGCCCCGCACGACCTCCTCGCCCGCCACCCCGTGGCCGACGGATACTGCGGCCTCCCGCAGGTCCTGCGCACCCTCCCCTGGTACGACCTGGAGCTGGGAGAGAGTGCCGTGGAGGCCGATCTGCCGAGGCTCCGCGCAGGTGGCACCGGCGCTCAGCTGTGGGCACCCCACGTAGACCCGGAAGCACCGGTCGCCACGACGCTGGAACAGATCGACCTGATCACCGACGTCGTCGCCCGCCACCCGGAGGACCTCCGCCTCGCCCGCTCCGTCTCGGACACCGCCGACGCCCGCGCCCACGGCCGTATCGCCGTCCTCATCGGCCCGGCCCCGGCCATGGCGGCCGCGGACTCGCTCGGCACGCTGCGCTCCCTGCACGCCCTCGGCCTGCGCGCCCTCACGCTGAGCGGCACGTCATGGGCCTCGGACGACGGGCTGAACCGGTTCGGCGAACAGGTCGTACGGGAGCTGAACCGGATCGGCATGCTCATCGACCTCACCGGCGCCTCGGCCGCGACCGCCACCCGCGTCCTCGCCGTCTCCAAGGCCCCGGTCGCCCTGACCCGCTCCGGCGCCCACGCCCTGAACCACCACCCCGACAACGCCCCGGACGACCTCCTCGCCGCGCTCGGCGAGAGCAGGGGGCTGTGCCTGGTGCCGTGCTCCGCGGACCGCACGGGTCCCGCCCTGCGCGACGTGGCCGACCACGTCGACCATGTGCGCCGCCTCGCGGGCCCCGAGTCGGTGGGCCTGTCAGGGACGTACGACACCGGGGACGCGCATCCCGAGGACCTCACCGACGTCGCCGGTTACCCGGCCCTGATCGCGGAACTCCAGGGCCGCGGCTGGACCGACGCCGACCTCGCCCTGCTCACCTGGGGCAACGCCCAACGGGTGCTGCGCAGCACGGAGTTCGTCTCCCGCGCCGCGCAACACCGCCAGCGGCCCTAGCTCGCCGTATCCGGTCGTATCAAGCAGAACGGATGCCCCGCCGGGTCCGCGTACACGCGGAAGTCGCGGGTGCCGCCCTCGTCGTCCAGGTCGAGCGGCACCGCGCCGAGCGCGAGGATCTTCTCCTGCGCGGCCTCGATGTCCTCCACGTCCAGGTCGAGGTGGAGCTGCTGCGAGTCGTGGTCGGCGGCCGGCCACCGCGGGGGCTTGTGGTCCGGCACGCGCTGGAAGGAGAGCTGCTGCCCACCCGGCACGTGCAGGTTGTACCAGTAGCCCTTGCCCTCGTAGTTCTCGATCTCGCCGCCGAGCACGGCCGCGTAGAACCCGGCGAGCGCTACGGGGTCGGGGCAGTCGTAGGCGACGGTGCCGATTTTCGCGAAGGCCATGACGGCTCCCTTGGTCGGAAGGATCAGCAGGCGCAGAGGCAGAACGGGTGCCCCGCGGGGTCCGCGTAAACCCGCCAGCTACGAGAACGGTCCTCCGCGTCGAGCACCGTGGCGCCCAGCGCGAGCACCTCCTTCTCGGCCGCGTCCAGGTCCTCGGCGGTCAGATCGAGGTGGAACTGCTGGGACGCGTCCGGCGCGGGCCAGGAGGGGGCCACGTACCCGGGCGCCTGCTGGAACGCGAGGCGGTGGCCGCCCGGCGCCGTCACGTCGACCCATTCCCCTTCGTCCCCGGTGACGCTGCCGCCGAGTACGGCGGCGTAGAACTCCGCCAGCTCGCGCGGCCGCGGACAGTCCAGGACGACGACTCCGAGTTGTGCGATGGGCATGATGCCTCCTCGTGTTACCCCTATGCGGGGTTAACAGGTAACTTCGGCGTTACTGCATACTCCCGCACGGGGGGTAACGTCGCAACCATGAATGCCCGCCAACCCGCACCCGGCGGCCTCGCCCTGATCGAGGACCTGGTGAACACGCTGCTCGACATCACGACGGGCGAGGACGCGCTGGACCGGGCCGAGGTGCGCGAGCGCTTCGGCGTCGTGGCGGGCGGGCTCGACGAGGCGCGCGAACTGCGCGAGTCGCTGCGCGCGGCCTGCCTCGCCCACGCGGGCCACCCGCCGCACCGCACCGTGACCCCACTGGGCCAGCTGCTCGCGCGGGCGCCGCTGCGGGTGGCCGTCGACGACCGGAACGGCGCGGCGAGCCTGGTCCCGGTGCACGGCGCGTCCCTGGCCGGACGCGTGGCGGCAGCCATCGCCGAGGCGCGCGGGGGCGGCACCTGGGCACGGCTCAAGGCCTGCGAGGCAGCCGACTGCCACTGGGCGTATTACGACCGGAGCCCCGCGGGCCGCGGTCGCTGGTGCGACATGGCGGTCTGCGGGGCCCGGGCGAAGATGCGGCGCTATCGCGCCAAGTAGTCGACCGAGTCGACCAATGGGTCAGGCGGACGGGCGGCCCATCGCCCTGTACGTCCATCCGGCCGCCCGCCACAGCGCACTGTCCAGCGCGTTGCGGCCGTCCAGGAGCAACGGGTTCGCCGCCACCTTGGCGAGCTCCGCCGGGTCGAGCTCGCGGAACTCGCGCCACTCGGTGAGGTGCAGCACGATGTCCGCCCCGCGCACCGCTTCGAGCGCCGAGTCCGCGTAGCCGAGCGTCGGGAACACGCGCCGCGCGTTGTCCATGCCCTTCGGGTCGTAGACCGTGACCTGGCCGCCCTGGAGGTGGATCTGCCCGGCCACATTGAGCGCCGGGGAGTCGCGTACGTCGTCGGAGTCCGGCTTGAACGTGGCGCCGAGGACGGCGACCCGCTTGCCCAGGAACGCCCCGCCCCCCAGCGCCTCGCGCGCCATCTCGACCATCGCGCCGCGCCGCCGCATGTTGATGGAGTCGATCTCGCGGAGGAACGTCAGCGCCTGGTCGGCGCCCAGTTCACCGGCGCGCGCCATGAACGCCCGGATGTCCTTCGGCAGACAGCCGCCGCCGAAGCCGATCCCGGCCCGCAGGAACTTGTGCCCGATCCGCTCGTCGTAGCCGATGGCCTCGGCGAGCTTCGCGACGTCGCCGCCGCCCGCCTCGCAGACCTCGGCCATCGCGTTGATGAAGGAGATCTTCGTGGCGAGGAAGGAGTTCGCCGACGTCTTCACCAGCTCGGCGGTCGGGTAGTCCGTCACGATGAACGGCGTGCCCTCGGCGAGCGGCTTCGCGTACACCTCGCGCAGCAGCTTCTCGGCGCTTTCGCTGTTCACGCCGACCACGATCCGGTCGGGGTGCAGCGTGTCGTTCACGGCGAAGCCCTCGCGCAGGAACTCCGGGTTCCACGCCAACTCCGCGTGCGCCGGCAGCAGTTCGGTGAGGCGGGCCGCCGAGCCGACCGGCACGGTCGACTTGCCGACGACGAGCGCGCCCTCCTTCAGATGCGGGGCGAGCGAGGTGAAGGCGGCGTCGACGTAACTCATGTCACAGGCGTACTCGCCGTGCTTCTGCGGCGTGTTCACGCACACGAAGTGCACATCGCCGAACTCGCCGGCCTCGGCGAAGTCCATCGTGAAGCGCAGCCGTCCGCTCGAACCCTCGAACCCCGAGACGTGCCGGCGCAGGAGCTCCTCCAGGCCCGGCTCGTACATCGGGACCTCGCCCCGCGTCAGCATGTCGATCTTCTCGGGCACGACGTCCAGGCCGAGCACCTCGAAGCCGAGCTCGGCCATGGCTGCGGCGTGCGTCGCGCCGAGGTAGCCGGTGCCGATCACGGTGATCTTGAGGGCCATATCGGGGGGCTCCAGAGGTGTGGGTGCTTCAGGGCGCTGCCGAGCATAGCTGTGGCATGTGGAGGCGCCCCACCGGGCAACTTCACCGTTGTCGCATAGCTCACGTATCCGTGCAGTGGGCCGCGACCTAAGATTCGGGTTACTTAACGGTAATTAGCATCAGTAGAAGCGTGGCTTGGAGCGTGAGAGACCTTGGCCGGATCGGCTGACTTCGACCTGTACCGCCCGTCCGAGGAGCACGACATGCTCCGCGAGTCGATCCGCGCGCTGGCCGAGGCGAAGATCGCCCCGTTCGCCGCCGCGGTGGACGAGGAGGCGCGCTTCCCGCGCGAGGCCCTTGACGCGCTCACCGCGGCCGACCTGCACGCGGTGCACGTCCCCGAGGAGTACGGCGGCACCGGCGCCGACGCGCTCGCCACGGTCATCGTGATCGAGGAGGTGGCGCGCGTCTGCTGCTCGTCCTCCCTGATCCCGGCGGTGAACAAGCTGGGCTCCCTGCCCGTCATCATCTCCGGCTCCGAGGAGCTGAAGAAGAAGTACCTCGGCCCGCTGGCCAAGGGCGACGGCATGTTCTCGTACTGCCTGAGCGAGCCGGACGCGGGCTCGGACGCCGCGGGCATGAAGACGCGGGCCGTGCGCGACGGCGACCACTGGATCCTCAACGGCGTGAAGCGCTGGATCACCAACGCCGGCGAGTCCGAGTACTACACGGTGATGGCGGTCACCGACCCCGAGAAGCGCTCGAAGGGCATCTCCGCCTTCGTCGTCGAGAAGTCCGACGAGGGTGTCTCCTTCGGCGCCCCGGAGAAGAAGCTCGGCATCAAGGGCTCGCCGACCCGCGAGGTCTACCTCGACAACGTGCGGATCCCCGCCGACCGCATGATCGGCGCCGAGGGCACCGGCTTCGCCACGGCGATGAAGACCCTCGACCACACCCGCATCACGATCGCCGCGCAGGCGCTCGGTGTCGCGCAGGGCGCCCTCGACTACGCCAAGGGCTACGTCCAGGAGCGCAAGCAGTTCGGCAAGCCGATCGGCGACTTCCAGGGCATCCAGTTCATGCTCGCGGACATGGCCATGAAGATCGAGGCCGCCCGCCAGCTGACGTACGCGGCCGCCGCCAAGTCGGAGCGCGGCGACAAGGACCTCACGTTCCAGGGCGCCGCCGCCAAGTGCTTCGCCTCGGACGTCGCGATGGAGGTCACCACGGACGCGGTCCAGCTGCTCGGCGGCTACGGCTACACCCGTGACTACCCGGTCGAGCGCATGATGCGCGACGCCAAGATCACGCAGATCTACGAGGGCACGAACCAGGTCCAGCGCATCGTCATGGCGAGGAACCTGCCGTAACCCACTCCCGCGAACGGCCCCCGGTAGCGTGCCGGGGGCCGTTCGCGTTGGGCTCGGTCCTGGGGAAGGCGGAAAGGGAAACCATGCGCACACAGGACCGGCTGTGGCGGGCGGTGAAGGACTGGCTCGCGCCCGCGGACGCCAAGGAGACCGCCGCCAGGGCCAAGGAGCTCGCGCTGAGCGCGTTGCCTCCCGGCGAGAGCGCCGAGCCGTCCGCGGCTCACCTCGTACAGGTCGACTCCCAGGTGCCGCAGCCCCCGGCCCGGCTGCGGCCGAACGCCTTCGACGGATCGCCGGGGCTGCTGGCACGCGCCGGGGAGATCGACGACCGGCTGTTCCGGCTCAACCCCGTCAACGCCCTGGTCCGCGGCGGCAAGGAGCGCGAGGCGATGCGCGGCGACTGGGAGTCGGCGGCCGGTCTGCTGGTGCGGGCCCTCGTGCCGCGCAAGTTGGAGAACCCCGGTCACGTCCTCGTCGCGAGCGCCGGTGCGTACCACCACGAGTTCGGCTTCACCGACGGCTCCTGGACGACCGTCCTGTTCACCAGCGACGGATCGCACGCCGTCGGCCGCACCTTCCCGCAGCGTCTCCCGTACAGCGCGCCCCGCCCGGACTGGGCGTAACCACGTCAGGGCCGCGTCCTGCGCAGCACCAGGCACGCGAAGCCGAAGCAGTGGCGGTAGCCGCGCAGCCATTCCGTGCGGCGCTCGGCGACCAGGTCCAGGAGGTCGGCGCTGGCTGGGTCTTCCGGATGGTCGAGGGACCAGTCCGCGACGGAGCCGAGCCAGGACCATTCGTACGCGTCGAGCTCGTGCCGCGTGCTGAGGTGCGCCGCGACCGGGGTCCAGCCTGCGTCGGAGACCTTGTCGAGGGTGGTCGCCAGGTCGGCGAAGTCGCCGAGCATGTCGATGGCCTCGGGGGAGGGCGTGGCCTCCCAGTAGCCGTCGCCGATCAGGACCCGGCCGCCCGGCGCCAGGTGCGCGCGGGCCGCGTCGAGGGTGGGCAGCAGGCCGCCGAAGGCGTGCGCGGCGCCGACGCTGAGCACCGCGTCGAACGGCTTCTCCGGCCTGAAGTCCTCGGCCGCCTTGTGGTGCAGCGCGAGCCGGTCGGCCACGCCGGCCGCCTCCGCCCGCTCGCGCGCCTCGGCCAGGGAGCCCTCGGACAGGTCGACGCCGTCGGCCCGCACACCCGGATGTGCGGCGAGGGCGCGCAGGAGCCATTCGGCGGGGCCGCAGCCGAGGTCGAGGACGCGTGCGTCGCCGCGGGGCAGGGCGTGGCGCAGCAGTTCGCGTACGGAAGTGTCGCCGAGCGGTGCCTTGATGGGGTGGTCGGTGTGGGCGATGCGGGAGATCTCTTCGCGATCCATCGGCGCAGAGTGTCAGGGGAGCGGGCCCGCCGCACCACCTTTTGTGACTTCCGGGAGCGCCGCGAGGTAGCCGCCGTCCACGGGCAGGCAGACCCCGTTGACGTAACTGGAGGAGGGCCCGGCGAGGAAGGCGACGACGTCGGCGATCTCCTCGGGGGAGCAGAGGCGGCCGAGCGGGTAGTCGGCCTCGACGCGGGCGCGCGCGGCGGGCTCGCGCCAGCGGTGGGCGTTGCGCTCGACGGGCACGAAGCCCGGCTCGACGACGTTGGTGCGCACCCCCAGCGGCCCCCACTCGATCGCCGCCGCGCGGGCGAGGGCGCCGAGGCCCGCCTTCGCGACGGCGTACGGGGCGCAGTCGGGCGCCGCACCGTGCGCGTGCACCGAGCCGACGAGGACCACGGACGCGGGCCCCGCGCCCTTGCGCCGCACCAGCTCGGCGGCGGCCTGCCAGGCGGAGACCAGCCCGATGTCGAAGACCTTGTGCCACTGCGCGGGGCTCAACTCCCCGAGCGGAGCCCGCAGTTCGTGCAACAGCGCGTGGACGAGCACGGAGGGCGGTTCGGGTGCGGCGTCGAAGGCCCGCGCGAGGGAGGCCGGTTCGGTGGCGTCCGCCTTCAACGTGGCGTAGCTGCCCGGTAGTTGACGGACCGCCGGGTCCAGGTCGACCGCGACCACATGCGAACCGCCGGCGGCGAGCCGGGCGACGATCGCCCGGCCGACCCCACCGGCGGCACCGAGTACGAGAGCGGATGCCATGACGACATCCTGACGCCGGTCAGTCGCTGGAGACCGTGACCTTCTCGCCGTTGTTGAACTGGTCGACGAGCTGCTTGACCTTGGCCTTGTCCCACAGCAGGTTGCCGCCGACGCTGCCGCTCGTCGGCATGTTCATGGACTTGCCGTCGCCGCCGTTGACGCCCTTCATCGCGAGGAACATCTTGCCCAGCGACCACAGGCTCATGTCCTTGTCGACGGTGAGCGAGTCCAGGCCCGCGCCCATCGTCGGGTACAGCGTGAACGGGTTGAGGACCGTCCCGGGCGAGGAGACCTTGTGCGCGAGCGCCCCGAGGAACTGCTGCTGGTTCTTGGTGCGCTGCAGGTCGGACTGGGCGAAGGCGTGCCGCGTACGGACGAAGGCGAGGGCCTGCTGGCCGTCCAGGGTCTGCTTGCCCTTCTGGAAGTCGGCCCCGGACCACTTGTCCTTGAAGCCTTCCTTCAGGTTCATCTCGACGCCGCCGACCGCGTCCACGATGCTCGCGAAGCCGCCGAAGCCGATCTCCGCGTAGTGGTCGATGTGCAGCCCGGTGTTGGCCTCGACGGTGCGCACGAGCAGCGTCGGACCGTCCTCCGAGTACGTGGCGTTCAGCTTCGTCTGACGCCCGGTGGCCGGATACGTCTTGCCGGACTCGGCGCCCTTGTACGAGGGGACCTCCACGTTCGAGTCACGCGGCAGCGAGACGAGGGTGTCCCCGCCCGAGCCGACGTGCAGGATCATCATGGTGTCCGTGCGCTTGCCCGCGGCGGAGCCGGTGTGCAGCTTCTTCTTGTCCTCGGCGGACATGCCCTCACGGCTGTCGGTGCCGACGATCAGGTAGTTCGTGCCGTCGCCGGCCTCGGGCCGGTCGATGACCTTCGACAGGTCGACGTCGCGGTGCAGCTTGGAGTCGGCCCAGAAGTACGTGCCGACGCTCGCGACGACCACCACGACGACCACGGCCAGGGCGGTCCGCTTGATGCGCTTGCCCCAGTTGGGGGGCCGCACCGGGCGGCCGGTCGGCGGCCCGTAGTCGCCACCGTCGCCGAAGCCGGGACCCCGGCCCCGGCCGCTCGGCTGGCCGTAGACCTGGCCCGTGTTGTAGCCGTCGTCGTACGACGGGCCGTGCCCGCCACCGTCGTACGCGGGCGGCGGCTGCTGCTGCGGGACGGGGCGCTGCACGTGTCGCATGACACGGGCGCCTTCGGGGCGGTCGCTGCCGCTGCCACGGCCGTATCCGCCGCGGCCCGCGCCGCCCTGCCTGTCGCTCCGCCCGTCGGGCCAATCATTCATAGGGCTCAGTGTGCCGTGCTCGAATACGTGCCTTACAAGCCCTGAAGGGAAATCGCACCATGGCTGTTGCAGAGCTAACACATTCGGTGCGCGCATAAGGTTGGTGGCATGACAGACCAGGCTCACGGCGCGGAATCGGATATTCCGGGCAAGGTGACTTCCGCTTCCCGCACAACGTTGTCGCACATCATGACGCACAACGACACCAATCTCCTCGGCACGGTGCACGGTGGCGTGATCATGAAATTGGTGGACGACGCGGCGGGTGCCGTGGCCGGTCGGCACTCGGGCGGACCTGCGGTGACGGCCTCCATGGACGAGATGGCGTTCCTGGAGCCGGTGCGCGTCGGTGACCTGGTGCACGTGAAGGCGCAGGTGAACTGGACGGGGCGCACGTCGATGGAGGTGGGCGTGCGGGTCCTCGCCGAGCGCTGGAACGAGTCGACCCCCGCACAGCAGGTCGGCTCGGCGTACCTGGTCTTCGCCGCGGTCGACGCGGACGGCAAGCCCCGCACGGTCCCCCCGGTGGAACCAGAAACCGACCGCGACCGCCGCCGCTACCAGGAAGCCCAGATCCGCCGCCAACACCGCCTGGCAAAGCGCCGCGCCATCAAGGAACTACGCAGTTCAAGCCCCGCCGGCGATTGAGGCGCGGGGTCCGGGGCAGAGCCCCGCGACCGCAACCCCGGCCCAGGTCAAGGACACACCACCTGGTCCCCGGTAACCGCCCCGTACGCCCCAGCGGCAGCGTCCTGCGCACGCACCGCCCGCACCCCCTCGTAATCCGCCCCGGCGACGACCTTCAGCAGCGGCCCAAGACCGTCCACCGGCTTCATCTCCGCCCCCGGCAGGGACGCCGCCAAGGACTTGGCCGACCGGTCCCACCCCGGGTCGTACAGCACGGTCGTCCGCTTCGCGGTGAGGTCGTCCGCGTTGACGGGCGCCCCCGTCGTCCGGAACCCCGTCTTCTTCAGCGCGGAGTCGACCTTCTTGCCGAGCCCCGCGGACTCCGTCCCGTTCTCGACCTGGACGCGGATCTCGTTCGGTGCGACGTCGACCACGGCCGCCTTCTTCGCCTTCGGCCGGTGCGGAGCGAGCGGCTTGTCCTCGCGCAGCGCCTTGAACAGCGCCGTGGCCTTCTTGTCGTCCCACTTCACCGTGGAGCCGATGTTCGGCACGGGATAGCTCATGTTCCCGATCGGCACGGTCGTGAACTCGGAGGACGACGGCGAGAAGTTCCGCATGGCCCGCGCCAGGTCCACCATCTCGTCAGACCCGAAGCCCTTGTCGGCACGGACCGAGCTGAGCAACGTACGGGAGACACCGCGGAACCGGACCGGATTGAGCAGCACGCCCGACGACGTCGCCTTCGAGATCAGCGCGGCCATGAACCGCTGCTGGCGCTGCATCCGGCCGAGGTCGCCCGCACTGTCCATGTGCCGGGCCCGTACGTACTGCAGGGCCTGCCCGCCGTTCAGCCGGTGCGTGCCGGCGTCCAGGTCGAGGCCGGTGTAGGAGTCCTGGAGCGGGGAGGCCGTGCAGATGTCGACGCCGCCGAGCTCGTCGACCGTCTTCATGAAGCTGGTGAAGTCGACCTCCAGATAGTGGTCGAGCTTCACCTTCGTCATGTGCTCGACCGTGCGCAGTGTCAGCTGCGGCCCGCCCTCCGCGTACGCCGCGTTCAGCTTCACGGGGTGCTGGTGGTGCTTCTCGCCGCTGTTCTGGTCGGTGTGCGCCGGGATCTCCGCGTAACTGTCGCGGGGGAGGGAGACGACGGAGGCGCGCTCGTGGTCCGCCGAGATGTGGACGATCATCACGGTGTCCGTGCAGTGGCAGGGAGCGCCGCCGAGCTTGTACTTCTGGCGCTCCTCCTCGCTGATCCTGTCGCGGCCGTCGGTGCCGACGAGCAGCACGTTCATGCCGTCGCCCGCCGCGGGCCGGTTCTTCATGTCCCTGAAGGGGTCGATCCGGTGGATCCCGGCGTCGATTCCGGAGACAAGGGCGTGCCCGACGCCGGCCGCGGCGAGCACCGTCACCGAGAGCGCCGTCGCCGCCCGCATGGCCCACCGGGACTTCTTCCTGAGCGCCGTCCGGCCTGACCCGCGGGCCTGCCCCCGGGAACGGGAGGGGCGCTGCGGGCGGTCGGGGGAGCGGGGCGGCGTGGGCACCGGGGGGACACCTCCGCGACGGTGGGCGTGGGACGCGAGCACAGTAGGCCCATACGATCTGCTGACCGCGGCAGCGACTCGGCGGCGCGCGCCCGTGTCCCCCATTAGCGGTAACGTGACCCGCGATGCTGCACTTTCCGGGGGCAACCCCCGGACCCCCGGCCGCGGCTGCATTTCCCGGGGGCAACCCCCGGACCCCTGGCCGAGAAAGAGGAAATGGACACCCAGAACACGAATCCCGACCGGCAGCTCCCGGCCGTCTCCGTGATCATGCCGATCCTCAATGAGGAGCGGCATCTGAAGGAGGCCGTCGAGGCGATCCTGACGCAGGAGTACGACGGTGAGATGGAGGTCGTGCTCGCCCTCGGCCCCTCCACCGACCGTACGGACGAGGTCGCCGCGCGGCTCGTCGCCGAGCACCCCAAGGTGTCCACGGTGCCGAACCCGACGGGCCGCACCCCCGCCGCCCTGAACGCCGCGATCAAGGCCTCCCGCCACCCGGTCATCGTCCGCGTCGACGGCCACGCCGCGCTTTCGCCGGGCTATATCGCCACCGCCGTCCGCCTCATGGAGGAGACCGGCGCGATGAACGTCGGCGGCATCATGCACGCCCAGGGCACCAACGCCTGGGAGCAGGCCGTCGCCGCCGCGATGACCTCGAAGATCGGTGTCGGCAACGCCGCGTTCCACACGGGCGGCGAGGCGCAGCAGGCCGAGACGGTCTATCTGGGCGTCTTCCGGCGCGAGATGCTCGAGAAGCTCGGCGGGTACAACGAGGAGTTCATCCGCGCGCAGGACTGGGAGCTGAACTTCCGGATCCGCGAGTCGGGCGGCCTCATCTGGTTCTCGCCCGACCTGCTGGTCGACTACCGGCCCCGGCCGAGCGTCAGAGAACTCGCCAAGCAGTACCGGAACTACGGGCGTTGGCGGCACGTCGTCGCCCGCTTCCACTCCGGCTCGATCAACCTGCGCTATCTCGCTCCGCCGACCGCCGTGTGCGCGATCGCGGCGGGCGTCGTGGTCGGCGTCGCCCTCACGCCGTGGGGCTTCGTGGTCCCCGGCGGCTACCTCGCGGCGATCGTCGCGGGCTCGCTCCCGGCGGGCAAGGGGCTGCCGCTGAAGGCGCGCGCCCAGATCCCCGTCGCGCTCGCCACGATGCACATGACGTGGGGCTGGGGCTTTCTGACCAGCCCGAAGTCCCTCGCCAAGAAGGTCATCGCGTCGCGCAGGCCGGCCGTGCCGCAGGAGCCCGCGGTCAACTGACCGTCAGTTTCCTTACGGGGCGCGGGAGTTCGACTCCCGCGCCCCGCTCTCGTAGGAGCCACCAGGCGCGCTACCAGGTGTAGCCCGGCTCCACCTTCATGCACGTGGAGTCGTCCGCGCCGTTCTGCGTCTGCTCCTTGTCCAGTGCCTTGCCCGCGTCCTCGTCGTCCGTGGACTTCGGGTAGGCGCTGCCCGTCTTCCAGTCGGCGCCCACGATCAGCGTCACACCGGACACCTCCGTCGACTCCTGGACCGAACTCAGCGGAATCCCGAGGGACTTGGCGACCGCCTGGGCGTCGCCCTCCAGATCGGCCGAGGGGTAGCGGATCACCGTTCTGTCCTCGACGAGGGACTGCGCCTGATCCGGGACCGTCTGCGTGAAGCCCTGGGCGGTGAGCGCCTGCGCCACCTGCGCGGCCCGTCCGGGCGCCGCGGGTGTCGTCGCGGTCCGCGTGCCGTTGCGCACCTGCACCGCGATCTCGCCGTCGGCCGCGGCCGGATCGTCGGACGTCTCGTCCTTCGGCTTCTTCTTGTCGGCCTTGTCCTTGCCGTCGAGCGCGATGTCGTCCCGGAGCAGGCGCCACAGCGCGTCGGCGTCCTTCGCCTTCGGCACCACGCGCGCACCCTCGTACACGAACGGCATCGTCGTCATCGTGATCCGCTTCGGGGCGGGCCGCTTCAGCTCGTTGCTCAGGTCGTACAGCTTCTTGACCGTGTCGAGGCCGTCGTCGACGCCGAGCGCGTTCGTCGCCTTCTCGGCGAGCGTGCGCAGCTTGGCCGGGTGGCTGAACGTCGCGTTCTCGCGCAGCTCGCGCACCATCGAACTCATGTACATGTGCTGCGCCTTGGCGCGCGCGATGTCGCTGCCGTCCTCGAAGCCGTGCCGGGTGCGCAGCCATTGCAGGGCCTGCTCGCCCTTGACGGACGTCGTGCCCTTTCTCAGCTTCAGGCCCGAGCCCTCGCCCGAGCTGTTCCTGGAGCGGACGTTGGCGTTGACGCAGACCGGTACGCCGCCGATCGCGTCCGCCATCGACACGACACCCGCGAAGTCGACCATCATGTAGTGGTCGATGTGGATGCCGGTCATCTCCTCCCAGGTGGCGACCGTGCAGCCGGGGCCGCCGCGGGCCAGCGAGGAGTTCACCATCTGCCGGGAGACCGTCGCCTCGTACACCTTGCCGGACTTCGGGTCGGTGCACTGGGGCAGCCTGGTCAGGGTGTCGCGCGGCATGCTCACCACGGACATGTTGCTGCGGTCGGCCGACAGGTGCAGCAGCATCTGTACGTCGGCCAGCGGTGCGGAGCCGACGCTCTGCTTGTGCCCGCCGAGCTTCAGGTTCTCCTTGGTGTTCCGGCTGTCGGAGCCGATCAGCAGGATGTTCAGCGGGCGCTGGCCCGCCGCGTTCGGCGTCGGTTCGGGGACCTTGTGCTCGCCGAGGTTGAGCTTGCCCGTGTCGAGGTTGCCGTTCAGGTGCCGGTAGTAGAGATAGCCGGCGCCCGCCGTGCCGATGATCAGGAACGCGAGAACGCCCGCGGTCCAGCGAAGTATTCGTCGTCTGCGGCGGCGCGGCCGGACGGCCGCGCGCTGCCTGCTGCGGGTGGTTCGGCCGCGGCTGTCCGCGTCGTCCCCGCCCGGAGCATCCTCGTACAGGCTGTCGTCCCACCCCAGGTCGGACGCCTGGTCCGGTGGTTCACCCCGCCCGGCAGGCCGCTGTGTGCGCTCCCCACGCACCGTGCCTCGCCCCATGTCGTACCCCGCCCTCCCCGCCCTGTGACAGCGACTCGGCCGCCCTCTGTCACTTGCTTAGACAGTCAACAGGCGGCCGAGGTTGGTCACTTGGCGCACACAGCCTTGTCCGCTGTTGTCTTGTCGACCTCCGGCGCCTTCGCCGAGGCTCCGTCGACGGGTGTCCCCGCACCCTTGAAGTCGCCGCCGAGGATGAGGGTCATCGCCGGCAGCCCCTGGTCGTTGGTCTCGCTCTTGCCTTCCTTCAGCGCGGACGCCGGAAGGCCCATGATGTCCGCGAGCCGCCGGGCCTGGTCGGCCTGGTCCGGCGCGTACTCGAGACTCGTCTTCGCCTGATTCGGCTTGTTGCCCATCTGGCTCGACTTCAGTACGCCCTCAGTGTTCTGCAGTTCCGTGAGAGTTTCCTGAGCGGCGCCGGTCCTGCCGCTGCCGTTGTAGATGTTGACGCGGACCGCGGAGGCGGCGGACTTGGGGCCCTTGAGCTTCGCCGCCTGGGCCTGCTTCTGCTTCTTCTTCGTCTCCGTGAGGGACACGTCGTTCTTGATCGCGGAGAAGACCTGCGGCCCGGTCGCCGGGTTCACGACGACGGTCACGGGCGTCGGCTCCGCCGGGTTGTCGATCACGGGCACCGTGGTGAACGACAGGTTCTTCGGCGGCACCTTCCTGATCTCCAGGGCCAGGTCCTTGAGGGCGCTCAGGCTGCCGATGCCCTTGTCGACGGTGAGCGCCTTGGTCGCGGCCTCCGCGAGGTTCGTCAGCTTGCGCGGATTGGTGAGCGTGTCGCTCGAACTCATCTTCCGGGCCAGCGAACCGAGGAACTGCTGCTGCACCTTGATCCGGTCCAGGTCGCCCTGGTTGCCGAAGCTGTGCCGGGTGCGAAGGAAGGCCAGCGCCTGCTCGCCCTGCAGATTGTGGGTGCCCGCGGACAGCTTGAGGTGCGAGTCCGGGTCGTTGACGTCCTTGCCGACACAGACGTTGACTCCGCCCACGGCGCTGGACAGCGTCTTCACCGCGTTGAAGTCGGCCATCATGAAGTGGTCGACGGTGATGCCCGTGACCGCCTTGACGGTCTTCATCACACAGCCGGCGTCGCGGTCGGACTGCCCGAGGCTGGTGTTGAAGCGGCTGTTCGGCGTGCCCTTGATGGTCTTGAGCGTGCCGTCCTTCTGCTTCGCCTGACAGTCCGGCACATCCACGACGAGGTCGCGCGGAATGCTCAACGCGGTCGCGTTCGTACGGTCCTTGGAGACGTGCAGCAGCACGTTCGTGTCGGCGTGGCCGACGCTGCCCTTGTCGCCGTAGCCCTCGTTGCCCTTGCCGGTGCGCTTGTCGGTGCCCATGACGAGGACGTTGATCGCCTCGTCCTTGGCGAAGCCGTTCTTGGCGCCGACCACGTCCTGCGAGGTGATGTTGCCGTTGAGGTGCTCCCAGTACCAGTAGCCGACTCCGGCGCCCACCAGGACGACCATGGCCATGCCGCCGGCCGTCCACAGCATGACCTTCTTGGCCTTCGACTTCTTCTTCGGCCGCGAACGCCGCCGGCCGGAGCCCTGCTCCTGCGCCGCCGGCGCCTCGCGGCGTCTGCGCTGCGGAGGAACGTCGCGCCGGCCGCCGCCGCCCTGCGGGCTGCCGCGGCGCTGGCCGCCACCGCGCGGGGCGGCGCGGCGGGGGCTCGGGACTGCCGACTGCCCAGCGGAGGGGGTCAGTCGCAGTTCGTAGTCACCGGTGTGGGGGTTGAGCACCCACTGATCTGCGGGGTCGATGTTCTCAGCCCGCCCACGGCCTTGCGCGTCCACGGTTGTCTGTGTCCTCCGTCGGGGCCACGCGGCGCCCCACCCCCCTTAAAAGCGGGCGCCCGGTCAAGTCGGTCAGTAGTGCGCGACCGGGCTCGCAAGCATGGCCGGGTGCACCGGATCGCTCACACTATCCGCCCAGTTCAGCGTCAAGCGAGGACGGTGACAAATTCCACTCCCCTACAACTGGGCAATCCGGGCCATTTCTTTGAACCTGTGAGTCAGCTGATGACTTCCGCTTTACCCAGGGGCGGTTGGGGCGTCGTCCGGGCGTCCGGTCTCAGCCGCAGGAGGCCTGTCCTGCCGTGTTGCCGCGGAAGGTGGGGGCGGGGGACGCGCCGGGTTTCCCGTCGCTCGCCTCGTCACCCTCCTCGCCGCCGTCATACGTACCGTATTCGTCGTATTCGTCGGAATATCCGTCTGATTCGCCGTCAGTGCCGGATTCGTCCTGGGCGCCGTACTCCTCCTCCGCGGGCGCCTGTTCGGCCACCTTCACGGGGGTGTCCTCGCGCAGCTGCGTGAACAGCCGCTCGGCCGCGGGCTGGACGAGCTGGTCCCGGTTGGCGTTGTAGGCGTACGACTCGCGGGGCACCGTCAGGAACTGGATCCGCTCGGCCGGAATGCCGCGCATGCCGCGCACCAGGTCGTAGAGCCCGCGCAGGCTGGCGAGCCCGGGGTCGGTGGTCAGCGAGGAGGTGGCGGCGTCGAGCACGGGGTAGAGCCGGGTCGGGTTCAGCAGCACGCCGTTGCTCTGCACCTTCTCGGCGAGCGCGCCGAGGAACCGCTGCTGACGGTCCATCCGGTCGGTGTCGCTGCCGTCGCCGAGGGTCTTGCGGGCGCGTACGTAGCCCAGGGCCTGCTCGCCGTTCAGATGGTGGGTGCCCGCGGCCAGCCGCACATGCGCGTCGTCGTCGTCGATCGGCCGGTCCAGGCAGACCGTGACGCCGCCGACGGCGTTCACCATGTCCTTGAACCCGTCGAAGTCCACGACCATGTGGTGGTCGATCCGGACTCCCGTCATCTTCTCGACCGTACGGATCGTGCAGGCCGAACCGCCCACCTCGAAGGCGTAGTTGAACATCGCGAACATCTCTTCGTGCCGGGAGCCGTCCTGCTGCCGACAGGCCGGCACGTCGGTCATCAGGTCGCGCGGGAACGAGACGGCCGTCGCGCTCTTCCGGTCCGCCGCGACGTGCAAAAGGATCGTGGTGTCGGAGCGCTGGGTGCCGTCGTTGCGGCCGTACTTCCCGTTCTTGCCCGCCCGCGAGTCGGAGCCGATGAGCAGCAGGTTCTGCGCGCCCTCGGCCAGCACGGTGGGCCGTTCCTTCTCGTAGCGCGCGAGCTCGGCGGCGGTGTCCGTGTCCTCGGTGATGTTCCCGTTGAGCCTGTCGTACGCGATCCAGCCGACGCCGCCCGCCACGAGCACCAGGAACGCCGCGCCGATCGCCGAGTACCGCAGCCATCGCCCCCGCCGCCGCGCACGCCCCGCGCCGGTCGGCGAGGATCCGTGGGCCGGCCCGTGGTCCGGGGGCATGGCAGCGGAGTCGGTCACGTACAGGTCCCCCTCATGGAAACGTAGGCGTACCTACGACCATGGACCCCTCCGCGCGCACGGGCCGGGAGAGCTGCGCCGAACGGGCGATCCGGGATTCCTACGAGATCAGCGGGCGGTCGCGGTGACGCGCTCGCTCTCCACGCGCTTGGCGAGGGCCTCTTCGTCGAGCCGGTCGAGGTTGCGGCACAGCACGACGGAACCGCCGGTGGCCAGCGGCGCGTAGAGCCCCGCGGCGAGCCCCTGCCAGGTGTCGTACGACAGGCCGGACAGCAGCCGCGAACCGGGCCCGCTCAGGCCGAGCCCGGTGGCGTCGGCCGCCGCCTTCTCCACCACTTCGGCGCCCGTCCACTCGGCGCCGGCCACGACCAGCGCGATCTCGTCCGCGTCGACCGGTGCGAAGGGGGCGAACCGGTCGCCCTGCCCCGGCACTTCGACGGCGTAGTCGACAAAGCCCTCGGGCGGCTGCGGGAACCGCCCGCCGAGCGGCCGCAGCGCCAGCGCGACCCGCTCCCCGGAGCAGGCACGGGCCGCGTCGAGCGTGTCGGGCCCGCTCACGACGAGATCGGCGCCGCCCGGATCCCCGCCCACATCGGCGACGACGCCGACGGACGAACAGGCCAGCAGCCACACCGCGCTCTGCCAGTGGGCGGGCAGCAACAGGGCGAGGCGGTCGCCGGGTTCGGCGTTCAGGTCGCCCTGCAGCAGATTGGCGGTCTTGGCCACCCAGTTCGCGAACGTGGCCACGGACAACTCCACGCGCTCCCCGGTCGCGTCGTCGTAGAAGGTGACGAGCGGCCGCCCCGGATCATCGGCGAGAGCGGTCTGAAGCAGAGCGGCGGGAGTACGAGCAGCAGCATTCACACCAGCCAGCCTACGCACGCCCGTGGCGCCGGGTCCCCCCGCCCGCCCAGCGGTGCGCGAGGCCCCGCCCAACACCCGTATGACTCTCCCCGATGGCCGATGCCCAAGGATCCGCACACGATCGTGCGCATGCGTGGATTCCTAGCTTCATCGATCGGTGTCACCTGCGCGGCGGCCCTGGCCCTCCCGCTCACACTGCCCACGGCCTCGCACGCCGCGCCGTCCCCGACGCGCGAAGCGGTCCCCGGCAGCACCCAGTCCCTGCCCCTCGAATCGTCGCCCGGCAGCACGTCGACGCGCGCCGCCGGCGTCCCCCAAGAACAAGGGCTCACACGCCGCGACGTGCGCCCCTTCTCCCTCGTCGGCGTCGTCTGGGACGACCCGGACGCCCAACTCCACGGCCACGTACAGGTGCGTACGCGCACCACGGACACCACCCGCTGGTCCGCCTGGCAGGACGTGGAGACCCACAACGACGACGCCCCCGACCTGGGCACCCCCGAGCGCACCGCAGGCAGCCTGCACGGCGCGACCGCCCCGCTCTGGGTCGGGAACAGCGACGGCGTGGAAGTACGCGTCAAGGCGGAAGAGGCCGAGACCGAGCGCGACGCGCACCCGGCCACCCTCCCGGAGGGCCTGCGCCTCGAACTCGTCGACCCAGGCGAAGAGCCCGCGCAGGGCTCCCGCGCGGAAGGGGTCGGCGCCGACGTCATCCCCGCCCTCGACAAGAAGCAGACGGAGGACGAACTGATCGAGGCCCGCGGCGGCAAGGCGGCCGCGGCACAGTCCCGCCCGTTCATCGGCCCGCGCCCGCGCATCATCAAGCGCAAGGGCTGGGGCGCCAACGAGAAACTCCGGGAACGCAAACTCGGCTACACCAGAACCGTCAAGGCCGCCTTCATCCACCACAGCGCTTCCGGCAACAACTACCGCTGCTCGCAAGCCCCTTCCGTCATCCGCAGTATCTACCGCTACCACGTCAAGAGCAGTGGCTGGCGCGACATCGGCTACAACTTCCTCGTGGACAAGTGCGGCAACATCTACGAAGGCCGGGCCGGTGGTGTCACCAAGCCGGTCATGGGCGCACACACCCTCGGTTTCAACACCAACAGCACGGGCATCGCGGTTCTGGGCTCGTTCGGCAGCTCCAACCCGCCCTCCGCGGCCGTCAGGGCCATCGCGCGACTCACGGCCTGGAAGCTCGGTCTCACCGGCGCGAATCCACGCGGGTCGACATATCTGAAGTCGGGCGGTAGCAATCTCTACCGCAAGGGAAAGAATGTACGACTCAAGGTGATCTCCGGGCACAGGGACGGATTCGCGACCGAATGTCCGGGACGCCGCCTCTACAACAAGCTCGGCAGTGCCCGCAGCAGCTCCGCCCGCCTCCAGGGTCGCTGACGCCGGCCGGCCTGGGCGCCTCGCACGGTCTGCATACACTGGCCGGCCGAAAGACAGTTCGGCCGGCCCCAGCAGGAAGCAGAGACGACAGGTGACTGAAGCGATACTCCTGGTCGGCGGCAAGGGCACCAGACTCCGGCCACTCACGGTGAACACGCCGAAACCGATGGTCCCGGCGGCCGGCGTGCCGTTCCTCACGCACCAGTTGGCGCGCGCGAAGGCCGCGGGCGTCGACCACATCGTTCTGGCCACCTCCTACCTGGCCGAGGTCTTCGAGCCCTACTTCGGCGACGGCTCCAGCCTCGGTCTCCACCTCGAATACGTCACCGAGGTCGAGCCTCTCGGCACCGGCGGCGCCATCCGCAACGTCGCCTCGCGCCTGCGCTCGGCGCCCGACGAGCCGGTCCTGATCTTCAACGGCGACATCCTGACGGGCCTGGACATCGGCGCGCTCGTCCACGAGCACGAGACGACCGGCGCGGACGTCTCGCTCCACCTGTCGCGGGTCGAGGACCCGCGCGCGTACGGCCTGGTGCCCACGGACTCGACGGGCCGGGTGACGGCCTTCCTGGAGAAGCCCCAGACCCCCGAAGAGATCGTCACGGACCAGATCAACGCGGGCGCGTACGTCTTCCGCCGCTCGGTCATCGACACGATCCCGACGGGCCGACCGGTCTCGGTGGAACGCGAGACGTTCCCGGACCTCCTGGCCTCCGGGGCCCATCTCCAGGGCATGGTCGACTCGACCTACTGGCTGGACCTCGGCACCCCCCAGGCCTTCGTCCGCGGCTCCGCCGACCTGGTCATGGGCCGCGCCCCGTCGCCCGCCGTCCCCGGCCGCCGCGGCGACCGCCTGGTCCTGCCGACGGCACGGGTGGCCCCGGACGCGAAGCTCACCGGGGGCACGGTCGTGAGCGAGGGCGCGCGGATCGGCGAGGGCGCCCGCGTCTCCGGCTCCGCGATCCTGCCCGACGCCGTGATCGAACCGGGCGCGGTGATCACGGACTCCCTGGTCGGCACCGGAGCCCGGGTCGGCGCCCGCACGACCCTCAAGGACGCGGTGATAGGCGACGGCGCCCACGTGGGCGCGGACAACGAACTCCAGTCAGGCGTCCGCGTCTGGTGCGACACAACCCTGCCCCCGGCCTCGATCCGCTTCTCGTCGGACCAGTGACCTAGCTTTTTGAGCCCCTGCGGCGATTGAGCAGCGGGGTCCGGGGCGGAGCCCCGAGACGTCAACCACGGCGCCCCGAAGGGGCAATTTCGGGAAGGGGCGGGTTGGGGGAGAAAACCACTTACCCTCGAAGAACCCCCGCCCCACCACCCGCCCACCAGAAGGACCCCGTGGCCGGCCGCCGATACCCCACCGAAACCCCTCTACACCTGGGCCTCACCCTGAGCCCCCTGCGCAGAGGCCCCGCGGACCCCACCTTCCGCACCACCCCGGACGGCTCGGTATGGCGATCCAGCCGCACCCCCCAGGGCCCGGCCACCCTCCAGGTCACAGAGGAGCGCGACGGCGCGGTCCGGGCCCGGGCCTGGGGCGAGGGAGCCGACTGGTTCCTGTCCCGGCTCCCGCACCTGCTCGGCGAGTCGGACGACCCGACCGCCTTCGAACCCCGCCACCGCCTCGTCGCACAGACGACCCGCCGCCGCCCCGGCCTCCGCCTCACCCGCACCGGCCTGGTCCTCGAATCCCTGATCCCGTCGATCCTGGAACAGAAGGTCACGACGGACGAGGCGTACCGCGCCTGGCGCCTGCTCCTGAACAAGTACGGCGAACCGGCCCCGGGCCCGGCTGGCGAGGACCTGCGGATGCGCGTGATGCCGGACCCGCGCACCTGGACGCTGATCCCCTCCTGGGAGTGGCACAGGGCGGGCGTGGACAACAAGCGCGCCTCGACGATCATCCGCGCGGCAAAGGTGGCCCGCCGCCTGGAGGAGGCGGTGCGGATGGAGCCGGGGGAGGCCCGCACCCGCCTGGAACTGGTCCCCGGCATCGGCCCCTGGACCTCCGCGGAGACGGTCCAGCGCACGCACGGCGCCCCCGACGAGGTGACGACGGGCGATCTGCACCTGCCCGGCATCGTCGGCTACGCCCTCGCGGCCAACCGGGACGCGACGGACGAGGACATGCTGGAACTCCTGGCCCCGTACGCGGGCCAGCGCCACCGGGCGGCCCGCCTGATCATGCTCAGCGGCGTCTCACCGTCGCGCAGGCAACCCAAGATGCGCAGGGTGAACATCGCGGAGTGGTGAGGTGAGGTGGGGCGACGCCCGACGTCACAGCAGCCGGGCCCTACCGGACCTCCACGAAGTCGGAGACGCTCCGCTCCGGCCGCTCACCCGGCGCCCCCGCGGCATGCCCCACCGCGACGGCCCCCATCGGATCCCACGACTCCGGCAGATCGAGCACGTCCCGTACGACATCCCGGCAGAACATCGTCGACGAGACCCACGCGGAACCGAGCCGCTCGCCGGCCAGCGCGACCAGGAAGTTCTGCACCCCGGCCCCGGTGGCCACCACGAACATCTCCCGCTCGGCGGCATCCCGCCGCGCGTCCCCGTACGTGTGCGACCCGTCCATCACGAGACAGGGCACCACCAAGTACGGCGCGTTGCGCAGCACATCCCCCCGCCGCACCCGCTTCGCGATCGACTCCTCGCTCTTGCCGTCCCGCCGCAGGTCCGCGATCCACGCGTCCCGCATCGCGTCGAGCAGCCGCTCCCGCGACTCCCGCGACTCCAGGAGCACGAACCGCCACGGCGTCGTGTGATGCGGCGCGGGCGCCGTGACGGCCGCCGCGACGGCCCGCCGCACGGCCCCCGGGTCGACCGGCTCGTCGGTGAACGCCCGCACGGTCCGCCGCTGCGTCACGGCCTCCCGTACCGCCTCCGACGTGCCGAGCCGGAACATGTCGTCGCGCGCGACCCGCACCAACTCCCTGGCGGAACCGCCCTGTTCGCCCTCACCGGTGACCGCGTCGAGCCCCCGCACCACGGCGACCGGCAGCCCCCCGGCCTTCCCCTTCACGAGGTCACCCGCCGCCGCCAGCTCGTCGGCGGTGGCCACCACGGTGGCGCTGAGCGGATTCCCGTACGCGTCCGTACCGCCCCGCAGATCGTCGAGTACGCGCACGCCTGCCGCTCCGATGGCGACATCCGTCAGCCCGTTCCGCCACGGTCTGCCGAAGGTGTCGGTGACGACGACCCCGACGTCCACCCCGAGCGCGTCCCGCACGCCGTCCCGGATCGCGGCCGCGGCGGCGTCCGGGTCCTCGGGCAGCAACAGCACTGTCCCGGCCGGGGTGTTGGAGGCGTCGACCCCTGCCGCGGCCATCACGAGCCCCAGCTTGTTCTCGACGATCCGCAGTGTGCCGCGCCGCGCCACGACCCGTACGGTCTCGGCGTCGATCGCGGCCTCCCGGTCGTCGGCCCGGAGCACGCGCCCCTCGGCCTTGCTGACGATCTTCGAGGTGACCAGCAGCACGTCACCGTCGACGAGCCCCGGCTCGGCGGCGACGATCAGCTTCGCGATGTCGTCGCCCTCCCGCACCTCGGGGATGCCGGGGAGCGCCCACGCGCGAAAGCCGGGGGCGGCAGCGGTGCCGGGGACGTCAGGGGTCGTCGTCACGCGCCGCGCACCTCCTCCGCGAGCTTCAGCGCCTCACGCGCCATCTCCGCGGCGGCGGTGCCCTCCACGGGGTCCGTCATCATCAGCGGTACGGCCCGGCACGGGATGCCGGCCGCCTCGACCCGCTCCACGGCCTTCTCGTCCACGGTGTCGACCAGCCAGCCGTCGAGCAGACCCACCCCGTAGTGCTCGGCGACGGCGGCCGCGCTGGACTCGACGCCCACGGCCGCGAGCACCTTGTCGGCCATGCCCCGCACCGGAGCGTCACCGACGATCGGCGAGAGCCCGACGACGGGCGCGCCGGCCTCGGCGATGGCCTCCCGGATCCCCGGCACCGCCAGGATCGTCCCGACGCTCACCACGGGGTTCGACGGCGGGAAGAGGATCACGTCGGCCTCGGCGATGGCCTCCAGGACGCCCGGCGCGGGCTTCGCCTGCTCGGCACCGACCGGCACGACGGCCTGCGCGTCCACGGAGGCGCGCAGCTTCACCCAGTACTCCTGGAAGTGCACGGCCTTGCGCTCACCGTCCACATCGACCGCCACGTGCGTCTCCACGCGGTCGTCCGTCATGGGCAGGAGCCGCACGCCCGGCTGCCATCGCTCGCACAGCGCCTCGGTGACCGCGCTCAGCGGGTAGCCGGCGCTCAGCATCTGCGTACGGACGATGTGGGTCGCGAAGTCCCGGTCGCCGAGCCCGAACCACTTGGGTCCGACCCCGTACGCCGCGAGCTCCTCCTTGACCGTGAACGCCTCGTCCGTACGTCCCCAGCCCTGCTCCTCGTTGATGCCGCCGCCCAGCGTGTACATCACCGTGTCGAGGTCCGGACAGACCTTGAGGCCGAAGAGGTGGATGTCGTCCCCGGTGTTGCCGATGACCGTGATGGCCGCGTCGTCCGGCGCGGCCTGCTTGAGACCGCGAAGGAACCGGGCACCACCGATGCCGCCTGCCAGAACCACAATGCGCATGTGCCCAGCATCTCAGGCACCTCTGACAACGCGTCGGCCGGTCTCAGACAGTGGAGCCTTCGGCGACCGAGCAGGTCGGGGTGTACATGGGCATCTGGGTGAGGCCGGGGAAGTAGACGTGCAGGCTGACCGCGGGCTCGATCGAGTCGTTGACGACCTCATGGACGTAGCCCGGCGCGAAAACCCGCTGCGCGCCGGTGCCGAGCGCGCGCACGCCCCCCTGCGTACGCTCCGTCAGTTCGCCCTGCAGCAGCGTCAGTACGCCGGAGGACAGGCCGTGGTCGTGCATCCCGCTGCCCTGACCCGGCACCCACGACAACAGCCACACCTCGTAACCCGGGCCGGTGCGCAGACGGTGGTACCAGCGGGTCGTGGCGTCGTACTCGACGAGGTGCTCCCACTGGGAGCGGTCGGCGGCGATGGAGCGCGCGAGGCCGACGAATTCGGCCACCGTCCCGGGGTGCTCACGGACGGGCTGCAGCAGGTGCGGTACTTCGAGGATGTCGCCGGCGATCTGGAGGTCGCTGTCGCTGTTCATGGGGTGGTGGTGTTCCTCAAGGGAGTGCGGTGCACAGGGCCGTACTGGAATGAGAAGAAGCGTGGTCGGAGCCGACGGGCTCAACGACTCAACAGCTGGAACAGCAACAGCACGCGAGGGCAGCGCGAACGGACCCGGCGGTGCCGGTCGTCGAGGGTGCCGAAATCGCGAACATGCCCACCAGGACAGCTGGTCATGCCCACGTTGTCAACCCAATGTCCGGATTGTGGAATATGGTTCACCTCATCCGGTGCCGTTGGCAGGCGAAAGGTTTGTGCAGCGGGATGGCCGGACATGTGGCGCAGCAACCCGGCGCGCAAACGCCGGAACGTCAGCGATCTTTGCGACGTCCTTTCTTGTAGTGGTTCATCGAAGGAGGGGCGGCCGCACGGAGTGCGGTCGGCTCCACATGAGCCGCGGGCAAGTGTCATGGTTTTTGGCGATTTGAACACTTTCCGCATAGCCTTGGTTCCGCAGAGTGAATAACGGGCCCAATAGCAGATCTCGGCTTGACTGCCCCGGATCGGCACACTTGTAATTTCACTCGTGTCGTTCAGCCGAAATCGGCAACGGCAACATCACGGGGACGCACGGACAGACGAGGGGCGCACTATGACCGAGTCGTTTCAGGATCTGCTGGTCGAGGACGCGGAAGAAGAACTCGGCTGGCAGGAGCGCGCGCTGTGCGCCCAGACCGACCCCGAATCCTTCTTTCCCGAGAAGGGCGGCTCCACGAGAGAGGCCAAGAAGGTCTGCCTCGCGTGTGAGGTCCGCTCCGAGTGCCTCGAATACGCGCTCGCCAACGACGAACGCTTCGGCATCTGGGGCGGCCTCTCCGAGCGCGAGCGCCGCCGCCTGAAGAAGGCCGCTGTCTGAAGCAGGCCGCTGTCCAGGGCCATTCCCCCCGAGATGTGCGGTGCTTTCCGGCCCGCTGCCCGTGGTTGTCCACAGGCGGCGGGCCGCTGTTGTTGGCAGCCGTTAGTGTGGGGCCCCGTCCCGGACGCCACCGTGTCCCCAGCGGGCGCGGGCGTCCACCGCAGTCCAACGAACCGGGGCCCGTACCTCGATGTCCGTGCACAGCCACTCGGCAGACCAATTCGGTACTGCCGCCGCCGCGTTCAACCCGGGGCCCGCAGCAGGGGTCGACCCGAGCAGCGCCCCCGAGTTCCCCAGGCATGTCGTCACCGCCGTCGTCGTCTCGCACGACGGGGCGCGCTGGCTGCCCGACGTTCTGTCAGGACTGCTCTCCCAGGAGCGCCCCGTACAGAACGCGATGGCGGCCGACACCGGCAGCGCCGACGACTCCGCCGCGCTGGTCGCGCGGGCCATCGGTGACGACCGCGTGCTGCACCTCGCGCGCCGCACCGGCTTCGGCCAGGCCGTCGAGGAGGCCGTGCGCAGCGCGGGCGTCCTCAGCCCTGAAGAGCTGCCGTACCTGAAGCGCCCCAGCGGCTGGGACCCCGTCAGCCGCAGCTGGCGCGACGACGCGTACGACCTGCCGGACCTGCCGCACGGCGAACCCGAGCAGTGGCTGTGGCTGCTGCACGACGACTGCGCGCCCGACCCCGACGCGCTCGCCCAGATGCTGCGCGTCGTCGAGATGGAGCGCGAGGCAGGCAGCGATGTCGCCATCGTCGGACCCAAGCTGCGCGGCTGGTACGACCGCAGGCAGCTGCTCGAGGTCGGCGTCTCCATCGCCCACTCCGGGCGCCGCTGGACCGGTATCGACCGCCGCGAGCAGGACCAGGGGCAGCACGACCATGTGCGGCCCGTGCTGTCCGTGTCCACCGCGGGCATGCTGATCCGGCGTGACGTCTTCGAGCAGCTCGGCGGATTCGACCGCAGGCTGCCGCTGATGCGTGACGACGTCGACCTGTGCTGGCGCGCCCAGGCCGCGGGCCACCGGGTCGTCGTCGCCCCCGAAGCCGTCGTGCGGCACGCGGAGGCCGCCTCCCGCGAGCGCCGCACCGTCGACTGCGTCGGCCGCACCGCCACGTCGCCGCACAAGGTCGACAAGGCGGGCGCCGTCTACACGCTGCTCGCCAACGCGCGCGGGGCGACGCTTCCGTGGGCCCTGCTCCGCCTCGTGTTCGGCACGCTGCTGCGTACGCTCGCGTACCTCGTCGGCAAGGTGCCGGGTCAGGCCTTCGACGAGATCACCGGTCTGCTGGCGACGCTGCTGCGGCCGGGGCGGATCCTCGCCGCCCGGAGGCAGCGCGGCAAGGGAGTCGTCGACTCCAAGGAACTGCGTCCGCTGTTCCCGCCGCCGGGCGCGACGGTGCGGCTCACCGTCGAACAGGTGGCGGGGAACCTCTTCGAGGGCTCCGACCCGGAGACCGCCAGGGCGGGCCGGCACGGTGGCGGTGGCCTCGAGTCGCCCGACGACGCCGAGTTCGTCCGGGTCGAGCGGTTCGCGCGCCTCAAGCGCATCGCCCGCAACCCCGGGCCGATGCTCCTTGTAGTGCTGCTTTTCGTCTCCCTCATCGCCTGTAGAGGGCTGTTGGGCGGCGGAGCGCTCGCGGGCGGCGCACTGCTGCCGGCTCCCGCCGACGCGTCCGAACTGTGGGCGCGGTACGCCGACGCCTGGCACGCCACCAGTACGGGCGGCACCCAGGCGGCGCCCCCGTACCTCGCGCTGCTCGCCACCTTCGCCTCCGTACTGTTCGGCTCCACCGGGCTCGCGGTCACCGTGCTGCTCGTCGGCTCGGTGCCGCTCGCCGGTCTCACCGCGTACTTCGCGTCCAGGCCGCTCGTCACCTCGCGCCTGCTGCGCGCGTGGGCGGCCGTCGCGTACGCCTTCCTGCCCGCCGTCACGGGCGCCCTCGCGGGCGGCCGCATCGGCACCGCCGTGCTGGCGATCCTGCTGCCGCTCCTCGCGCGCGCGGGCCTCGCCGCTTCGGGCCTGACGCACACTCAGGGCGGGCGCGGCAGCTGGCGGGCCACCTGGGCGTACGCGCTGCTGCTCACGATCACGACGGCGTTCACGCCGATCGTGTGGCCGGTCGCGCTCGTCCTCGGCATCGCCCTCCTTGTAGTGCGGCGCTCCGACATCACCGCCTACGGGCTGCGTTTCCTGGCCGCGCTCGGCACACCGCTGCTGATGCTCGCGCCGTGGTCCCTCTCGCTGCTCCCGTTCGGCTTCTTCAAGGAGGCCGGAATCCCGTACGGGGCGGGGTCCGCGACCGGGCTGGGGTTGCTCGGCGCGTCGCCCGGCGGCGCCGGGACCACGGGCAGCCTGCTGCTCGTCGGCATCGTCCTCGCGGCGCTGGCCGCTCTGCTGCGCCACGAGCGCCGCCGCGCGATCATCGCCTCCTGGTCCGTCGCCGTCGTGGCGCTCGTCTTCGCGGCCCTGTCGAACGGTTCGGCGTGGGCCGGACCCGCCACCCTCGTGTACGGCATCGCGCTCCTGGCCGCTGCCGCGCTCGGTGCCGACGGCGCCCGCTCGCGGGTGGCCGAGCAGAGCTTCGGCTGGCGTCAGCCGGTGGCCGCGCTCATCGCGTTCGCCGCGGCGGCGGGCCCAGTGCTGCTCGCCGCGGGCTGGATGATCGGCGGCGCCGACGGGCCCGTGGAGCGACGCGACCCGGTGCAGGTGCCCGCGTTCGTCGCCGAGGAGGCCGGCACCCGCGACCAGGCCCGCACGCTCGTCATGGACGGCTCCACGGGCGACGTCGCGTACTCGCTGGTCCGGGGCGCGGGAGCGCGTCTCGGTGACGGCGAGCTGACCGAGGCCGCCGGTGAGAACTCCAAGCTCGACAAGGTCGTCGCCAACCTGGTCGCCGGCTCCGGCGCCGACCAGGCCGACCAGCTCGGCGGCTTCGCCGTGCGCTACGTCCTCGTACGGGGCGGCGCGCCGCGCGAGATGAGCCGCGTCCTCGACGCGACGCCCGGCCTGACCCGGCTCAGTCAGCAGGACGGCACGGCGCTGTGGCGCGTCGACCGGCAGGTGGCGCGGGCCGTCGTCCTGCCGAAGGCCGACGCCGGTTCCACGGCGGAGGAGGCCGTACCGGTCGCGGCGGGCCCCGTCGAGCTGCACACGAAGGTGCCGCAGGGCAAGGAGGGCCGCATCCTGCGCCTCGCCGACCAGTCCGCCGAGGGCTGGACCGCGACGCTGGACGGCGCGCCTCTGACGAAGACCACCGTCGACGGCTGGGCGCAGGGCTTCGAACTGCCCGCGTCGGGCGGCACGCTGGACGTCACGTACGACGCGCCGATCACGCACACCGCCTGGCTGTGGGCACAGGGCGCGCTCGCCCTCGTCCTCGTGGTGCTCGCCCTGCCGGGCCGGCGCCAGGACGTCGACGACGACCTGCCGGACGAGCCCGTGGTGACCGCACAGGACCTCGCGGGCGACGGCCGAAGGGCCCGCCGCCTGCGGGCCCAGGCAGAGGCCGAGCAGGCGGCCCAGCCGGAGCCGGCGCCCCAGCCGGTCCCCGGGGCCGCCGTGCCTCCTCCTCCGGAGGAGGCCCCAGTGGCGGGCTTCCCGCAGCAGCAGACGTACGCGGAGTGGGACCAGCCCAGCTACGCGGGCGCCGAGTACGGCACGTACGCGGCGGGGGAGCAGCAGTACCAGGGCGGTGCCTACGGGTACGACCCGCAGCAGGCCGCCCCCTACCAGGCGGGCCAGTACGACCCGTACGCCTACGGAGGCGGGTACGAGCAGCCCCAGCAGTACGACCCCACGTACGACCCGACGTACGACCCCGCATACGAGCAGCAGCACGGCCACGGCAACGGCGCCGACAATGAGCGCCCCGACGGGAGCCAGCAGTGAACCGCACGACCCTGTCCCTGATCGCCGCCGTGACCGCCCTGGCCGCCGTCACGGGCTTCGCCGCCGCCACGACGCCCGGCGGGGACGACACCTCCGGCAAGGCGGCCGCCGCGCGCCTCCCGGTCGAGCGCTCCAGCCTGCTGTGTCCGCAGCCGAGCCAGTCCGACCTGGCCGAGACCGCGTACACCTCGTACACACCTGAGACGAAGGGCACCGAGGGCGCCGGTACGGCGGAGCTGACGCCCGCCAAGGGCGGCAAGAAGGGCAAGGCGGTCGTCACCCCGAAGAAGCCCGGCACGCCCGTCGCGGGCGACGCCACGGGGGCCGAGGCGCCCGCCCTGACCGGCACCGCCGACGGGGCCCTCGCGCCCGGCTGGACCGTCCAGCAGACCACCAGCGTGACCGCGGGCTCGGGCCGCGGCCTGCTCGGTGTGAACTGCTCGGAGCCCGACACGGACTTCTACTTCCCCGGCGCCAGCACCGCCAAGGGCCGCAGCGACTACGTCCACCTCACGAACCCGGACGACGAGGCCGCGGTCGTGGACGTGCAGATGTACGGCCCCGAAGGGGCCGTCAAGTCCGAGGTCGGCGAGGGCATCACCGTGGGACCGCACTCCAGCGTCCCGGTGCTGCTCTCGACGCTGACCGACAAGGCGGAAACGAACCTCACGCTGCACGTGACCGCGCGCAGCGGCCGGGTCGGGGCGGCCGTGTCGGACGCGGACGAGAAGCAGGGCGGGGACTGGCTGCCCGCCTCCGCCGACCCGGCCGCGTCCCTGGTGCTGCCCGGCATCCCGAAGGACGCCAAGAACGTGCGCCTGGTCGCCTTCGCGCCGGGTCAGGACGACGCCGACCTGAAGGTCCAGCTCGCGACCTCCAGCGGCAAGATCGCGCCCGCCGGGCACGACACGCTGCACCTGAAGTCGGGCATGACCACGGCCGCCGACCTCGGCGCCGTGACGCGCGGCGAGGCGGGCTCGCTGATCCTGACGCCCTCCGAGGGCTCCGTGCCGGTCGTGGCCGCCCTGCGCGTCACGCGCGGCAAGGGCGCCGACCAGGAGACCGCGTTCATCCCGGCCACCCGGAGCATCGGCGCGCGCGCCACGGTCGCCGACAACCGTTCCAAGGGCACCACGCTCGCCCTGACCGCCCCCGGGTCGACCGGCAAGGTCAAGGTCACCGCCTCCCCGGGCACCGAGGGCGGCACGGCGACCACGAAGGAGTACACGGTCAAGGGCGGCACGACCCTCTCGGTCACCCCGCCCGTCCCGTCCGGCCTGAAGGGCTCGTACGCGCTGACGGTGGAGCCGGTGTCGGGCGGCCCGGTCCATGGCTCGCGGATGCTGGAGAAGAAGCAGGGCTCCGTCCCCGCGTTCACCGTGCAGACGCTGCCGGACGACCGCGGCATGGTGTCGGTGCCGAAGGCCGACGAGGACCTCTCGGTGGTGCAGAAGTAGCCGCCTACGGGGGCGGCGGGGTCAGTCCTCGCCGTCTCCGTAGTCTCCGTAGTCCCCATAGCGGGGATCCACGGTCTCCGGGGTGAGCCCCAGGACCTCCGCGACCTGCTCGACGACGACCTCGTGCACGAGCGCCGCCTGCTCCTCGCGCCCCTTGGTGCGGATCTCCACGGGGCGCCGGTAGATGACCACGCGCGCGGGGGTGTCGTCCCGAGCGGGGACCGTGCCGCCGAGCGGCACCGTGCCACCGGTCATCGCCTCGTCCTCGGCCGTCAGCCGGGGCACGTCCAGAATCAGGAAGTCGACCTCGGAGAGCTGCGGCCAGCGCCGCTCCAGGCGCTCCACGGAGTCCTGTACGAGGTCGGAGAAGGCCTCGGCGCGGCTCGCGGACAGCGGCACCTGCGGGGGCGCCACGGGCCCGCGCATGCCCCGGCCGTGCCGGTCGCGCCGGCGCGGCGGGCGCGGCTCCCCGGAGGGCGGCGAAACCGCGTCGTCTGTGTTGACTGGCCTTTCCATCACTGACGCAGCGTAGTCCTCCGCGGCGCCGGAAGCGGGGCGGCGCCCGACGGGGCGTTCCATGTCGCTTCCTGACCGATCAAGCCAATCTTGGGGCTGATTCAACTTCTCTCCCGGATCGATGATCTCGCGGCAATTGGCGCTATATGCCCTGAGTGGTGACCGCTTTCAACTGCCCTTGGGGGCGCACAACCGGGGGTCGGCGCAGGTCACCGGGGCGCCCGCGCGCGGTGGTGTGCGCCGTGTCGCGCCACGACACGGTGGGGTGACCTCGGGGAGAGTCGTCGCGGCCCGCTCAAGAGTGCGGTACCGTCCAACGCTGTGAGCCCTGTACGTCGCTGTTCGCGCACCGCTTGCGGCCGTCCCGCCGTCGCGACGCTGACGTACGTCTACGCCGACTCGACCGCGGTCCTCGGTCCGCTCGCCACCTACGCCGAACCCCACTGCTACGACCTGTGCGCCGAGCACTCCGAGCGCCTCACCGCGCCGCGCGGCTGGGAGGTCGTCCGGCTCTCCGGCGGCAGCGGCCCCAGCCGCCCCAGCGGGGACGACCTGGAGGCCCTCGCCAACGCCGTGCGCGAGGCGGCCCGCCCGCAGGAGCGCGCGGCCGGGGCCGGTGGCTCGGGGGCGCGCACCGCGGACCCCATGGAGGTCGCGCGCCGCGGCCACCTCCGTGTGCTGCGCTCGCCCGACAACTGATCAATTTCCTTGTAGATCAGGCCACTTCACGGGATCTTCACAGTCGTACGCGTTGACCCGTGATTGTTGAGGACACGACGATTTCGCCACCCGACTCCGGGATTCCGGGAGGCGCACGTGTTCGTCCAGCAATTGGAGCCCGTAGGCGGCTCGCTCGGCCTGTCCGCCCTCGTCGCGGCCCTGCCGCTCGTGACCGTCCTTGTCCTGCTCGGCGCCGTGCGCATGAAGGCGCACCGGGCGGGCCTGATCGGTCTCGCCGTGGCAGCCGCCGTCGGCTGGCTCGCGTACGGCATGCCCCTGGGGCAGACCGTCTCCAGCGCCGCACAGGGTGCGGTGTTCGGGCTCTTCCCCATCATGTGGATCGTCGTCAACGCCCTGTGGGTGTACCGGATGACGGTGCGCACCCGGCACTTCGACATCCTGCGCCGCTCCTTCGGGCGACTCTCCGACGACCCGCGCATCCAGGCGCTCGTCGTCGCGTTCTGCTTCGGCGCACTCCTGGAGGCGCTCGCCGGGTTCGGTGCGCCGGTCGCCATCTGCTCGGTGATGCTGGTCGCGCTCGGCTTCGACCCCGTGAAGGCCGCGGTCGTCGCGCTCGTCGCCAACACGGCGCCCGTCGCCTTCGGGGCCATGGGCACGCCGGTCGTGACGCTGGCTCAGGTGACCGGCCTGCCGCTGGACGTCGTCGCCTCCGTGGTGGGGCGTCAGACGCCGCTGCTCGCCCTCGTGGTGCCGCTCGTGCTCGTCGGCCTGGTGGACGGCAAGCGGGGCCTGCGCGAGACCTGGGTGCCCGCCCTCGCGTGCGGATTCGCCTTCGCCGTCGCCCAGTTCGTGGCCTCCAACTACGTGTCCGCCCAACTCGCCGACATCGGCGCCGCCCTGGTGGGCGCCGGCGCCCTCGTCGCGGTGCCGCACGCGCGCAGGCCGGCCGCCGAACCCGTACGCGCCGCAGTCCTGACCGGCGTACGCAGTGAGGACCTGGACGAGGAGGACACGCGGCCCGAGGTGCTGCGCGCCTACGCCCCGTACGCGCTCATCGTCGTGATCTTCTCCCTGGCGCAGATCCCCGCCATCAAGGACCTCCTCGCCAAGGCCAACTGGGTCTTCGACTGGCCCTTCCTGAACGTCGCCGACCCGAGCGGCAAGCCCGTGGGCGGCAACATCTTCACGCTGCCGATCGTCTCCACCGGCGGCACGCTCGTACTGATCGCGGGACTGTTCACAGCGATCGTCATCGGGGTGCACGCGCGCGACGCTGTGCGCGAATGGCTCGCCACCGTGCACGAACTGCGGTTCGCGATCCTGACGGTGACCAGCGTGCTGGCCCTCGCGTACGTCATGAACCTGTCCGGACAGGCCGCCACCATCGGGCACTTCGTGGCGGCCGCTGGCGCCGGGCTCGCCTTCTTGTCGCCCGTTCTCGGGTGGTTCGGCGTCGCCGTCTCCGGGTCCGACACCTCGGCCAACGCACTCTTCGGCGCCCTCCAGGTGACGGCCGCCCAGCAGTCGGGCCTCTCGCCCGAACTCCTTGCCGCGGCGAACAGTTCGGGCGGCGTCCTCGGCAAGATGATCTCGCCGCAGAACCTGACGATCGCCTGCGCGGCGGTCGGCCTCGCGGGCCGGGAGGGCGACCTGCTGCGCAAGGTGCTGCCGTGGAGCCTCGGTCTGCTCCTGGTGATGTGTCTGATCGTGTGGGGGCAGAGCACGTCCGTGCTGTCGTGGATGCTGCCGTGAGCAGAGTCGGCACGCTTGGTACTGCTGTGACCAGTGAGGATGCGGGCGGGCGGGATTCCAGGGAGGAACGAGGGGTTCACGATCCACTGTCAGTGCGGCCAGGTACTTTGTGGGTCCGTGCAGGACTCCAGGAGGGCTGGGCAGACCGTGGCTGCTGCTGATCTGTCGCAGATCGTTAAGGCGTACGACGTGCGTGGGGTGGTCCCGGACCAGTGGGACGAGGAGCTCGCCGCGCTGTTCGGCGCCGCGTTCGTGCGGGTGACCGGCGCCGACGCGATCGTCGTGGGTCATGACATGCGGCCCTCGTCGCCCGGCCTCACGGGAGCGTTCGCGCACGGGGCCGCCGCCCTCGGCGCGGACGTCACCGAGATCGGCCTGTGCTCGACGGACCAGCTGTACTACGCGTCGGGCGCGCTCGACCTGCCCGGCGCCATGTTCACGGCCTCGCACAACCCGGCGCGGTACAACGGCATCAAGATGTGCCGCGCGGGCGCCGCGCCGGTCGGGCAGGACACCGGCCTCGCGGAGATCCGCCGCCTTGCCGAGGAGTGGAGCGCGTCGGGCGCCCCCGAACCGGCCGCCACGCCCGGAACCGTCACGCGGCGGGACACGCTGAACGACTACGCGGCGCACCTGCGCGGCCTGGTCGACCTGACGGCGATCCGCCCCCTGAAGGTCGTGGTGGACGCGGGCAACGGGATGGGTGGGCACACGGTCCCGACGGTCCTCGAAGGCCTGCCGCTGGACGTCGTGCCGATGTACTTCGAGCTGGACGGCACGTTCCCGAACCACGAGGCGAACCCGCTGGACCCGGCGAACATCGTGGACCTCCAGGCACGCGTGCGTGCCGAGGGCGCCGACCTCGGCCTCGCCTTCGACGGCGACGCGGACCGCTGCTTCGTGGTGGACGAGTACGGCGACCCGGTGTCCCCGTCCGCGATCACCGCCCTGGTCGCCGTCCGCGAACTCGCGCGAAACGGCGGCTCGGGCGTGATCATCCACAACCTGATCACCTCCTGGACCGTGCCGGAGGTCGTGAAGGAGAACGGCGGCACGCCCGTGCGCACGCGCGTGGGCCACTCGTTCATCAAGCAGGAGATGGCCACCACCGGCGCGATCTTCGGCGGCGAGCACTCCGCGCATTACTACTTCCGCGACTTCTGGAACGCCGACACGGGCATGCTGGCGGCGCTCCACGTCCTCGCGGCGCTCGGCGGCCAGGACGGTCCGCTCTCCGCTCTGGTCTCCTCCTACGACCGCTACGCGGCCTCCGGCGAGATCAACTCCACGGTGGCCGACCAGACCGACCGCCTCGCCGCGATCAAGGCGGCGTACGCGGGCCGCGAAGGCATCACCACGGACGAGCTCGACGGCCTGACGATCACGGCGGCCGACTGGTGGTTCAACGTCCGCCCGTCCAACACCGAACCGCTGCTGCGCCTGAACGCGGAGGCGCGGGACACGCCAACGATGGAGAAGGTCAGAAACGAGGCCCTGGCGATCATCCGGGGTACATAAAGCCCCTGCGGCGATTGAGCAGCGGGGTCCGGGGCGGAGCCCCGCGGCGTCAAGCCCGGGTGGACCTGGCCTCCCGTCGCCCCGGGCAGTCCGCTGCCAAGGGCGGCCTCCGGTTCGGCACGCTCTCGCCGGAGGCCACCGCACAACTCGTGCCCCCGCCGGTAGGCTGGTGATCAGCGTCGCACCCCGGTCGGCCACCCGGCCACCGCGCCCCGGTGCAGCGCACCCGAACCCCACCCACCCCCCCCGGAGGGAACCATGCCGCTCGAAGCCGGCCTCCTGGAGATCCTCGCCTGCCCGGCCTGCCACGCCCCGCTCAAGGAGGCCGACGCCGAGCTGATCTGCACCGGCAAGGACTGCGGCCTGGCCTACCCGGTCCGCGACGACATCCCCGTCCTCCTGATCGACGAGGCGCGCCGCCCCGCGTAACCCCCGAAAAGACGCCGCTCGCAGGAGGCCCGACGCCCATGTTCGACGAATCGCTCCTGGACGACCCGGACGCGCTGGCCAGGATCGACCGCCGCGGCCTGCTGCGCGGCGCCGCCGAGGCCGGCGCCCGAGTCCGCACGGCGGCCCGGCACGCGGCCGAGGCCGGCATCGCCGAGCTGAAGCCCGACGGCCGCCCCCGCGCCGTCCTGATCGCGGGCCCCGGCACGGCAGCCGTGGGCGTCGCCGACCTCATCACGCGCCTGGCCGGCGCGGCCTGCCCGGTCGTCCGCCTGCGCCCCACCGGCGTGGCCCCCGCGCCGGGCGCGCTGCGCTGGGAGCTGCCGGGCTGGGCGGGCTCGGTCGACCTCCTCCTGATCGCCACCCCGGACGGCACGGAGCCGAGCCTCTCGCTCCTCGTGGAGCAGGCGTACCGGCGCGGCGTCGCGGTCGTCGCGGTCTGCCCCTCGGGCGCCCCGCTCACCGAGTCGGTCGCAGGGGCGCACGGACTGTCCGTACCGATGGCCACGGCCCCGTACGAGCAGGACGAGCCCGCGGCCGCCTCCGCGCCGGGCGCACTCTGGGCACTGCTCACGCCCCTCCTCGCGCTGCTCGACCGCACGGGCCTCCTGTCGGCCGCGCCGGACACGCTCGAGAAGGTCGCCGACCGCCTCGACCAGGTCGCGGAGCGCTGCGGCCCGGCCATCGCCACGTACAGCAACCCGGCCAAGACACTCGCCGCCGAGCTCGCGGAGGCGCTCCCGCTGATCTGGACGGAGGGCGCCGCCGCGGGCCCGGCGGGCCGCCGCTTCGCCGCCGCCCTCGCCGAGCTCGCCGGACGCGCCGCGCTCGCAGCCGACCTGCCCGAGGCGATGCCCGCCCACGGCGCGCTCCTCACCGGAGACCTGGCCGCGGGCGCCGACCCCGACGACTTCTTCCGCGACCGCGTCGAGGAGGTCCAGATGCTGCGCGCCCGCGTCGTCCTGCTGCGCGACCGGCCCGCGGGCGGCCACACCGCCGCGCCCGCGGCCCGCGAACTCGCGCTCTCGCACGACATCGCCCTCAGCGAACTGGAACCGGAGGAGGGCAGCGATCTGGAGACCCTCGCGGAGCTGATCGCCGTCACGGATTTCGCCGCGGTTTACCTGGGCCTCACCTCGCGGGCCTGACCCGGACCGACCCTTTCCCCGGCCGGCCGACGGCGCCCGGCCGCCCCGCCCTGGACCGCGTACCGAAAGAACCCCCTCATGGACCGCCTCACCAACACCATCCGCCCCTACGCCTGGGGCTCGACCACCGCCATCCCGCAGCTCATCGGCGCAAGCCCGACCGGTGAACCGCAGGCGGAGATGTGGATGGGCGCGCACCCGGGCGCCCCCTCGCGCACCGAGCGCGGCCCGCTGAACGAGGTCGTCGACGCGCACCCGGAGACGGAGCTCGGCCCCGAGGCGGTCGCCAAGTTCGGCCCCCGCCTCCCGTTCCTCCTCAAGCTCCTCGCCGCGGGCGCGCCCCTCTCCCTCCAGGTGCACCCCGACCTCCAGCAGGCGAAGGAGGGTTACGAGGACGAGGAGCGGCGCGGCGTCCCCATCGACGCCCCGCACCGCAACTACAAGGACGCCAACCACAAGCCCGAACTGATCTGCGCGCTCACGCCGTTCGACGGCCTGTGCGGATTCCGCGCGCCCGAGGAAGCGGCACAACTGCTCGAAGGCCTCGGCGTCGACAGCCTCAAGCCGTACGCCGATCTACTGCGCGCCCACCCCGAAGAGGCGGCGCTGCGCGAGGTCCTCACCGCCGTACTGAGCGCGGACCCCACCGACATGGAGCGCACCGTCACCGAGGCCACCGCCGCCGCCCAGCGCATCGGCGGCGCCTACGAGCCGTACGCGGGCATCGCCCACCACTACCCCGGCGACCCCGGTGTCATCGCGGCGATGCTGCTCAACTTCGTACAACTGCAGCCCGGCGAGGCCCTGTTCCTCGGCGCCGGCGTCCCGCACGCCTACCTCGACGGCCTCGGCGTCGAGATCATGGCCAACTCGGACAACGTGCTGCGCTGCGGCCTCACCCCCAAGCACGTCGACGTGCCCGAGCTGCTGCGCATCGTCCGCTTCGAGGCCACCGACCCCGGCGTGCTGCGCCCGGAGGCCTCGCCCAACGGCGAAGAGGTCTACGACACCCCCATCGACGAGTTCCGTCTCTCGCGCTTCGTGCTGCCCGAGAGCGGCGCGGACCACGACCTGACGGCCGCGACGCCGCAGGTCCTGCTGTGCACGGCGGGCACCGTCCGGGCCGGCGCGCTCGCGCTCGCACCCGGCGAATCGGCCTTCGTTCCGGCGGGCGAAAAGGTGAATGTGTCCGGATCCGGCACGCTCTTCCGCGCGACCGTGGTGGCCTGAGAGGCACCTACGACGTCCCGTGCTGCAACAATGACCCACCGCGCACGGGACGAACGTAGAACCTCGAAAGGACACCAGGAACGACATGAGTGCTTCAGGCGGAGCCAAGGCGATCGTGGCGGCGCTGGTCGCCAACCTAGCGATCGCGGTAGCGAAATTCGTGGCGTTCCTCTTCAGCGGCTCCTCGTCGATGCTCGCCGAGGCCGTCCACTCGCTCGCGGACTCGGGCAACCAGTTCCTGCTGCTGGTGGGCGGCAAGAAGGCCCAGCGTGAGGCGACTCCGCAACACCCCTTCGGGTACGGACGCGAGCGTTATATCTACGCCTTCTTGGTGTCGATCGTCCTCTTCTCCGTAGGCGGCATGTTCGCCGTCTACGAAGGCTACGAAAAGATCAGCCACCCGCACGATCTGGAGCACTGGTACTGGCCGGTCGGCGTGCTCGTCTTCGCGATCATCGCGGAGAGCTTCTCCTTCCGTACGGCCATCAAGGAGTCCAACGCCCTGCGCGGCAAGCTCACTTGGAGCCAGTTCGTCAAGCGCGCCAAGGCGCCTGAGCTGCCCGTCGTCCTCCTGGAGGACCTCGGCGCGCTCATCGGTCTGGTCCTCGCGCTGTGCGGCGTCGGCCTGACCCTCGCCACCGGCGACGCCGTCTGGGACGGCATCGGCACGCTCTGCATCGGCGTCCTGCTGATCGCCATCGCGATCGTCCTCGCCCTGGAGACCAAGTCGCTGCTGCTCGGCGAGGCCGCCGGCGCCGACGAGGTCGCCAAGATCGAGAAGGCCGTCGTCGACGGTGACACCGTCACCGGCCTGATCCACATGCGCACGCTCCACCTCGGCCCCGAGGAACTCCTCGTCGCCGCCAAGGTCTCCGTGCAGCACGACGACACGGCCGCCGAGATCGCCCGCGCCATAAACGATGCCGAGGCCCGCATCCGCGCCGCCGTCCCGATCGCCCGCGTCATCTACCTCGAACCCGACATCTACAGCGAGACCGAGGCCACGAAGGGCTCCGACCCGGAGGCCCGCCCCGGCGGCCCGACGCCGGCTCCGGAGCACTGAGCGATCCTCGTACGCAGGTGGGGGCGCGCCGATGTTCTTGGCGCGCCCCCACCTGCGTACCGGGGTGGGAGCTCTACGGGGGCGGGGCCGGCGAGTACGTACTCGCCGGCCCCGCCCCCGTATCGGCTCCGTCCTACTGAACCTCCGCCAGCACCCGCAGGATCGCCGCGTCGTCCGGGGCCGCCTGCAGCCGCGCCCGGAAGTCCGTGTCCATCAGCTTGCGCGACAGCAGCGCCAGAATCCGCAGATGCTCGTCGCCCGCGGCGGCCTCCGGCACCGAGATCATGAAGACGAGCCTGGCCTTCGTGCCGTCGAGCGAACCCCACTCGATGCCCTCGTCGGACCGTGCGAAGCAGACGACCGGGGCGGTCACCGCGTCCGTCTTGGCGTGCGGGATGGCGATCTCCTCGCCGAGCCCGGTCGTGCCCTGCTCCTCACGGCGCAGCGCGGTCCGTACGAGCTCGTCCACGTCGGCGACCTTGCCGGTGCCGGCGGCGAGACCCGCCAACTCGCGGATGGCCGCTTCCTTGTCCTGCGCGTCCAGCTGCACCTTGACGGTCCGGCCGGTGAGGTATCCGGAGAGGACCTCGGGAGCTTCGGTGGCCACTGCGGTGGCGGTGGCGGTGGTGGTGGCCGTGGCGGTGGCGCCAGTGGCCGCGCCGCGGGCCACAGGGGCCGGGGTGGCTCCGGCCTCGGACTCGGCGGAGCCGGCCTGCTTCGCGGCGGCACGCCGATTGCTCACGCCGACGAGCGCGTTCGTCGTCACGGCGGTGACCACCGTGCCCGCGACGATCGCGACGAAGAACATGGCGAGACCGCTGATCGCGCCGAACACCGCGACGATCGGACCGCCGTGCGGCACCGAGTCCTCGACGCCCGCGAGCCCGGCGATCGCACCGGCGACCGCGCCACCCAGCATGTTCGCCGGGATGACCTGCGCGGGACGCGCCGCCGCGAAGGGGATGGCACCTTCGGAAATGCCGAAACAACCCATGAACAACGCCGCGATGCCGGCTTCGCGTTCCGCGTCGGTATAGAGCCTGCGACGGATCATCGTGGCGAGGCCCTGACCGAGCGGCATCACCGGGATGGCCGCGGCGGCCATGCCCATGACCGCGTTGTTCGTCCCGATCAGTCCGACGGCGAACAGGAACGCGGTCTTGTTGACCGGGCCGCCCATGTCGAACGCGATCATCAGGCCGATGAGCGCGCCGAGCAGTACCGCGCTCGACCCGGTCATCCCGCCGAGGAAGTCGGTGAGGTGCGTGAACACCCAGGAGATCGGCCCACCGAGGATGTAGATGAAGGCGAGGCCGACGGCCAGCGTGGACGCGATGGGGACCACGATGATGGGCATGATCGGCTGGATGGCCTTCGGAACCTTGATCTTCCGGATCGCGAGGACGATGTAGCCCGCGAGGAAACCGGTCACGATGGCGCCGAGGAAGCCCGCGTTGGCGTCCGAGCCGTAGATGCTGGCGTCGGCGGCGAGGAAGCCGCCGATCATGCCGGGCACGAGTGCGGGGCGGTCACCGAGCGCGAAGGCGATATAGCCGGAGAAGATCGGCAGCATCAGCTTGAAGCCGAGCGTGCCGAGCGCGTTGACGTTGAACCAGAACGTGTCCTTGGGGATCTGGATGCCGTCAGGCGTCGCGTGACCGCCGATCGCCAGCGAGACGGCGATCAGCAGACCGCCGACCACGACGAACGGGATCATGAAGCTGACGCCGTTCATCAGCGCCTTGTACGCCGCGCTGCGCTCCTTGCCGCCGGACGCCGCGGCCTCCTGCGCCGCACCGCCCTCCGAGCCGGCCACGGGCGCACTCTGGACGCGCTCGATCAGCTGCTCGGGGTGGCTGATGCCCTCCGACACGCCGACCGACAGCACCCGCTTACCGGCGAACCGGGCGCGGTCGACGTCCTTGTCGGCGGCGATGATGACGCCGTCGGCGTCTCTGACATCGTTGTCGGTGAGGACGTTCTCGGCCCCGATGGACCCTTGCGTCTCCACCTTCATGTCGATACCTGCGGCGTCCGCTGCCTGCTGCAGCTTCTCCGCCGCCATGTAGGTGTGCGCGATGCCGGTCGGACATGCGGTTACCGCGAGCAGCTTCAACTTCTTCTGCTGCTCGACGGCCCCTCCGCCCGCGTGGGGGTCGGCCGGACTGGTCACGTGGCTCTCCTTCAAGCGTTCCGTGCAAGAGCGCGCAAATCTTTGCGGCTCTCCCAGCATGGTGCAACACGTACCCAGGGCCGACCGTTCAAAGGTCCCGGATCCAGTGGTCCGTTGTCATGTATCCCTATTTCTGCCCCCTTCTTTCCCTCCGCGAAGGGACGGTCCGGAACGCGCCCGACCGGATCGACAGGCGGGGTGGGTTCAGCTGGGCCGATCGGTGTAGCTTTGTACCGAGCCAGACGTCGCTGCTGATGGCGGTCGGGCGGCCCGTACGCCGGGTCGGCCGAGGGAGAGAGGGCCTCCGACGGACTGCGCTGCGAACGCCAGGGGACACTTGTGTCCCAGGACTCCGCAGGTCAGCCATGCGCGCACCCACCCGTATCGCGGGCAGGCGCCTCAGCCCACCTCGACCGACTGCAACAGCACCGAGGAGCAGCTCACTTATGACTTCTGTCGCCAACCGACAGGACCAGGACTTCAAGGTCGCCGACCTCTCCCTCGCCGCCTTCGGCCGCAAGGAGATCACTCTCGCCGAGCACGAGATGCCCGGCCTGATGTCGATCCGCAAGGAGTACGCCGCCGCCCAGCCGCTCGCCGGCGCCCGCGTCACCGGCTCCCTCCACATGACGGTCCAGACGGCCGTCCTCATCGAGACCCTCGTCGCCCTCGGCGCCGAGGTCCGCTGGGCCTCCTGCAACATCTTCTCCACGCAGGACCACGCCGCCGCGGCCATCGCCGTCGGGCCGAACGGCACGCCGGACAACCCCCAGGGCATCCCGGTCTTCGCCTGGAAGGGCGAGACGCTCGAGGAGTACTGGTGGTGCACGGAGCAGGCTCTGACCTGGCCGAACACCCCCACCGGCGGCCCGAACATGATCCTCGACGACGGCGGTGACGCCACCCTCCTCGTCCACAAGGGCGTCGAGTACGAGAAGGACGGCAAGGTCCCCTCGGTCGACACCGCCGAGTCCGACGAGCACCGCGTCATCCTCCAGCTCCTGAACCGCACGATCTCGAACGGTTCGCAGAAGTGGACCCAGCTCTCCTCCGAGATCCGCGGCGTCACGGAGGAGACCACGACCGGCGTCCACCGCCTGTACGAGATGCAGCGCGACGGCGTCCTCCTGTTCCCGGCGATCAACGTGAACGACGCCGTGACCAAGTCGAAGTTCGACAACAAGTACGGCTGCCGCCACTCGCTCGTCGACGGCATCAACCGCGCCACGGACGTCCTCATCGGCGGCAAGACCGCCCTCATCTGCGGCTACGGCGACGTGGGCAAGGGCTGCGCGGAGTCGCTGCGCGGCCAGGGCGCCCGCGTGATCGTCACCGAGGTCGACCCGATCTGCGCACTGCAGGCGGCGATGGACGGTTTCCAGGTCACGACGCTCGACGAGGTCGTCGACAAGGTCGACATCTTCGTCACGACGACCGGCAACAAGGACATCATCATGGCCTCCGACATGGCCAAGATGAAGCACCAGGCGATCGTCGGGAACATCGGCCACTTCGACAACGAGATCGACATGGCCGGCCTGGCGAAGATCGACGGCATCGTCAAGGACGAGGTCAAGCCGCAGGTCCACACCTGGACGTTCCCCGACGGCAAGGTCCTCATCGTGCTCTCCGAGGGCCGCCTGCTGAACCTGGGCAACGCGACGGGCCACCCGTCCTTCGTGATGTCCAACTCGTTCGCGGACCAGACGCTGGCCCAGATCGAGCTCTTCACCAAGCAGACCGAGTACCCGACCGGCGTGTACGTGCTGCCCAAGCACCTGGACGAGAAGGTCGCCCGCCTGCACCTGGACTCGCTCGGCGTGAAGCTGACGACGCTCCGCCCGGAGCAGGCCTCGTACATCGGCGTCGAGGTCGAGGGCCCGTACAAGCCGGACCACTACCGCTACTGAGCACGCGCCTGCCGATCGCGCGTCTCCTGACCGCTCGACCCGGCACCGCGCACCAGCCGCCCGTCGGCTGACCGCCTCGCAGGACAGGCCCCCGCACCCCCGTGTCGGGGGCCTGTCCCGTGTCCGCGCACACCGCTGGCTACGGTGGACACGCCCTTCGACGTCCGCCCGCCTCGTACGCGACGGCGGCCGTCACCAGGCCAGACAGAGGACCCCACGAACGCCATGCCCCGCGGCCGTTATTCGCTTCACGATCTGCACGATCACACCCCCATCGGTGAAGAACACTTCCAGTGCGCGCCCGGCCCTTCCGGCTGGCGCTATGTAGCGCAACGGACCACCCCCTCCGGCGACCACGCCGGCTCGATCGACCTCGCCCTCGACGAACTCGGCCGCCCCCTCCGCCTCGAACTGAACGCGGCGAGCTGGCAGGTGAGAGGTGCCGCCCTGGAGGGCGTCACGTGGGTCCGCACCGACCCGACGGGCACTCACGCCTCCGAAGGAAACGCCCCCGCGCACGCGTTCACGGGAACATCCCCCGCGTTCCTCATCGCCACCGCCCGACTGCTCGGTCTCACCCCCGCTTCCCCTCCGACCCGCGTCTGCCTCGTCGCCCTGACGGACCCCGTCCTCGCACCACTCACGGTGGACCAGTCCTGGACCCTGCTGAACAGCGAAGCACACGCCACTGACAACGGACCGCTGACCGTGGACGAATACCAGGTCACAGCCCTGGACACGGGGGAGCAGCAGGCGGTCCACATCAGCGGCGACGTGGTCCTCGCGGCCCCCGGCATCGAGCTGGAAAACCTCGAGACCCCGCCGTCGGCCTTCCGCTGACGCCGCGCGCTCAGGCCGGAGGCACGAACCCGGTGGCCGGCCCGTCCGAACTCCCGGACCCCGTCGGGGGATTGCCGGCCGGACCGGACGCGGGGGCCGGAGGAGCGGCAGGAACCACGGGCGGCACGGGCCCTGCGGCCTCCCCGTATCCGCTGAACGACCCCGGAGCGGCACCAGCCACGGTTGACGCAGCCTGACCACCCGCGGCGCTCGCTCCGAACGCACGCTGGGCCTCCCGCGACTGCCGCTCGTGCGTCACGGCAGCCAGGAACGCGGCGGGCGGTATGTCACTCGGCACCGGCGCCCCGGTGTGCGCGGCGAGCTCGCCCGCGAGCCGCTCGGCCATCCCCCACCCCACCTGCGGATCCAGCTGCCCCATCCGCGTCAGGTACTGCCGCACCGCGAGCCACAGCCCCTCCGGTACGGCCGACAGATCCAGCTCGGCGAACCTTCCGACCAGCCACGGCGGGGGAGGCGGCACGAACGCCGACTGCCCGGTCGGCACCCTCTCCCGTACGACAAGGGTCCCGGCGAACACATCCCCGACCCGCCGGCCCCTCGCGGACACGAGTGAAGCGATGCACGCCACGACCCCAAAGGTCATGAGGATCTCCACGACCCCGACGGCCCCCCGCACCAACGCGTGCCGAAACCGGATCGGCCCGCCGTCGTCCCGCACGACGCGCAGGCCGCACGCGAGCTTCCCCAGCGACCGCCCATGGCTCAACGTCTCCACGGCGATCGGGATCCCGACCAGGACCAACAGAAACGTCGCCACCGCGACGGCCGCGACCGCCGCGTCGTCGAGCGAGGCGGTCGCAGCCGCGAACGCCATGGTCACCGCGATATAGACGGCGAAAGCCACCGCCAGATCGATGAGCACGGCAAGCGCCCGACTCGGCAACTTCGCGGGCCGCAGCTCCAGCGCCACCGCCTCACCCGTCACCAGCTCACTCACGCCGGCCACCCACCCTTCAACGGACTGCCCCAGGAACCGCCAGTCTGCCAAGCTGAAGGACCATCGCGCCGTACAGGTGCCGGAAAGCGAGGAGCAGCAGACCGGATGGACCTCGACGTCTTCGTGTCCGCCCACCGGGCCGAGTGGGACCGACTGGACGCTCTGCTGCGCCGCCGACGCCGACTCACCGGCACAGAGGCTGACGAACTGGTGACCCTGTACCAGCGCACCGCCACTCACCTCTCGCTCATCCAGTCGAGCGCACCGGACCCCCGGGTGGTCGGCCGCCTCACGCAACTAGTGGCCCGCGCGCGTAGTGCCGTGACAGGCACCCGCCGGGCTTCATGGCGCGACGCGACGCACTTCTTGACCCACGATTTCCCGGCAGCGGTCTACAGGGCGCGCCACTGGTGGGTCCCCACCGCACTGCTGTCCACCGCGATAGCCGCCCTCATCGGCTGGTGGATCGGCACCCACCCCGACGTCCAGGCATCCATCGCGGCCCCCTCCGAACTCCGCGAGATGACCCGCCCCGGTGGCCAGTACGAGACGTACTACTCGAGCCACCCGGCCGCCTCGTTCGCCGCCCAGGTCTGGACGAACAACGCTCAGGCCGCTGCCATGTGCCTTGTCCTGGGTGTCTTCCTGGGCCTGCCGGTCCTGTGGATCCTCTTCCAGAACATGCTCAACGTAGGTGTGGGTATCGGCCTGATGGCCTCCGTCGGCCGTCTCGACACCTTCCTGGGGCTGATCCTCCCGCACGGCTTGCTCGAACTGACCGCGGTCTTCGTAGCGGCCGGGACCGGACTCCGCCTCGGATGGACAGTGATCGACCCGGGCCCTCGCCCACGTAGAACGGCCCTGGCCGAAGAGGCCCGCGCGGCCCTCGGCATGGCCATCGGACTGGCTCTGGTCCTCTTCATCTCCGGGGCCATCGAGGGCTTCGTAACCCCCTCCGGCCTCCCGACGTGGGCACGCATCGGCATCGGCATCGCGGCAGAACTGGCATTCCTGACGTACGTCTATGTCCTCGGCCGCCGAGCGGTTCGCGAGGGTGAAACGGGAGACGTGGGCACGGACGAGCGCAGCGCGCTGCTGCCCACGGCCGCCTGATGTGCGAGCGCCCCGCTGACCTGCTAGTCTCCTCTTCGCCCCGGAAAGACCGTTGACACGGACAGACCGGGGAGGTAGATTCGAACAGTTGCCCCGAACTAGACAGGTTCGATTGCAACGGCTAGTGTCTAGCGCGCTTCACGAATTCCAATTCTTCGAGAAGCCCCCCGATTAATCGGAAACCTTGAGTCGGTCAGCCCGGCCCAAAACTTCTGATAAAGTCGGCACCGCCGAAAGGCAAAGGCCCTCCAACGGCCACCGGAAATGAAATTCCGAACCGGAAACGGAACGGAAAACGGATCTGGTAAGGTTGGAAACACGAAATACCGAAGGGAAGCGCCCGGAGGAAAGCCCGAGAGGGTGAGTACAAAGGAAGCGTCCGTTCCTTGAGAACTCAACAGCGTGCCAAAAATCAACGCC
>NZ_JBIAQB010000010.1:0-381027 GCF_042888725.1 Streptomyces sp. NPDC002795 | reverse complement strand
TTCCGTGTTGTTGTCGCTCCGCGCCCCCCCCGGGCCCCCCCCCCCCCCCGCGGGGCCCCCCCCCCCCCGGGGTCCGGGGCGGAGCCCCGCGGCCTCAGCCCCGTCGTGGTTGCGCACCCGGCCGCTCAATCGCCGCGGGGGCTTGGATCGCACGCGCCGCGGAGGTCGGATACGGGTCGCCGAGCGGTCACACCGTCCCGTACAGCGCGTCGACCTCCGCCGCGTACGCCTGCTCGATCGCCTTGCGCTTCAGCTTCAGGGACGGGGTGAGCAGGCCGTGTTCCTCGGTGAACTGGTGGGCGAGGATCCGGAACGTACGGATCGACTCGGCCTGCGAGACCAGGGTGTTGGCGGCGACCACCGCGCGTCGCACCTCCGTCTCCAGGTCCGGATCGCGCACCAGGTCCGCCGGGGACATCGACTGCTTGCCGCGCATGCCGAGCCAGTGGTCGACGGCCTCGGTGTCGAGTGTCACGAGCGCCGCGATGTACGGGCGGTCGTTGCCGACGACCAGGCACTGCGCGATCAGCGGGTGGTCGCGCACCCGCTCCTCCAGCTGCTGCGGCGAGACGCTCTTGCCGCCGGAGGTCACGAGGATCTCCTTCTTGCGGCCCGTGATGGTGAGATAGCCGTCCTCGTCCAGGGAGCCCAGGTCACCGGTGGCGAGCCAGCCGTCGTACAGGGAGGCGTCGGTGGACTTCGGGTCGTTGAGGTACCCCTGGAAGATGTTGCCGCCGTAGATCCAGACCTCGCCGTCATCGGCGATGTGCACACTGGAGCCGGGGATCGCCTGGCCGACCGTGCCGTAGCGGGTCTGCTCGGGCGGGTTCGCGGTCGCGGCGGCCGTGGACTCGGTGAGGCCGTAGCCCTCGTAGATCGTGACGCCCGCACCCGCGAAGAACAGGCCAAGCCGCCGGTCCATGCCGCTGCCGCCGGACATCGCGTGCCGCACCCGGCCGCCCAGCGCGGCACGCACCTTGGAGTAGACGAGCTTTTCGAAGACCGAGTGCTGCATGCGCAGCGATGCGGAGGGGCCCGGGCCCGTGCCGAATGCTTTCGCCTCCTGCGCGTCCGCGTACTTGACGGCGCACTCGATGGCCTTCTCGAACGGCCCCGACTTGCCGTCGTTCTCGGCCTTCCTGCGGGCCGCGTTGAACACCTTCTCGAAGATGTACGGCACGGCGAGGATGAACGTCGGCTGGAAGGACTGGAGGTCGGGCATGAGCGCGGATGCCCGCAGCTCCGGCTGGTGGGCCAGCTTCACGCCGCCGCGGATCGTAGCGATCTCCACCATCCGCCCGAAGACGTGGGCGAGGGGCAGGAAGAGCAGCGTCGACGGGGTGCGGTCGCGCTTGGAGGAGAAGACCGGCTCCCAGCGCGTGATCATCGTGTCGGCCTCGTACATGAAGTTACCGTGCGAGATCACACAGCCCTTGGGACGGCCCGTGGTGCCGGAGGTGTAGATGATCGTGGCCGTCGACTCGGGGGTGATCGCCCGGCGGTGCCGGTGCACCGTCTCGTCGTCGATGTGGGTGCCGGACGCGGTGATCTCGTCGACGGCGCCGCCGTCGAGCTGCCACAGGCGGTGCAGTTGGGGCAGCCGCCCTATGACCGTGGCGACGGTCATCGCGTGGTCCTCGTGCTCCACGATCGCCGCCGACACCTCGGAGTCGTACAGCATCCAGAAGACCTGCTCGGCCGAGGACGTCGGGTAGACGGGGACGACCTGGGCGCCGATGGTCCACAGCGCGAAGTCGAACAGCGTCCACTCGTAGCGCGTGCGCGACATGATCGCGACGCGGTCGCCGAACCGGATGCCTTGCGCGAGCAGGCCCTTGGCGAGGGCCATCACCTCGTCGCAGAACTGGGCCGCGGTGACGTCCTGCCACTTCTCGTGGCGGTCCTTACGAGCCAGGGCTATATGTCCCGGTGTGTCCAGGGCATGGTCGAACACGGCGTCGGCCAGGCCGCCGACCAGCGGCGCCGACGCCACAGGGGGATTGGTGAACTCACGCAAAGTTGCTCCTTGTGGCGCTCCGCACAGCGTCGGTGACGGTACCCGACCTCGGGCCCCCGTGGGAGTGCCTGCGGAGGGCGGAAGGTGCGCGGAATTTGCACAGGTCAGACGTTTATAACGGCCCACAACGGGTGGAGCTGGGCAGAATACTTACGCCGCAGTAAGTTTCGGGAGCGTAATCTCCCGGGCCTCTTCACGGCCCTCCATCGGATCTGTGCAAAGAGGTCACCGCCGACCGGCGTCCGAGTCTTTTAGACGGAGTAGTCGGTTCCGGTGGACGCTACCACTGTGCCTATCGCGCACTCCGGTGCAGCCGGTCCCCGCCCGCCAGGATCGCCTGCGCGAGCGCCCGCGCGGGCTCGCTCTCGTCCCGGGTCGCGCTGCGCACCACGAAGTCGACCTCGCCAAGCTCCGGAAGGCCCGCCCTGTCCGGCACCCGCACGAGGCCCGGCGGAATGAGGCCGCGCGAGTGGGCCATCACGCCGAGCCCGGCCCGCGCCGCCGCGACAAGCCCGTTCAACGAACCGCTCGTGCAGGCGATCCGCCACGCCCGCCCGTGCCGCTCAAGGGCCGCAAGGGCCAGCGCGCGCGAGATCCCCGGCGGCGGGTAGACGATCAGCGGGACGGGGCGGTCCTGGTCGATGCGGAGCCGCTCGGAGCCGATCCACACCAGCCGGTCGTGCCACACCGACTCGCCGCGCGGATCCTCCGGGCGCCGCTTCGCGAGCACCAGATCGAGTTTGCCCGCGTCCAGCTGCGCGTGCAGCGTCCCCGACAGCTCGACCGTCAACTCCAGGTCCACTTCGGGGTGTTCGGCCCGGAACGACTCCAGGATCTCGGGCAGCCGGGTCACCACGAAGTCCTCCGACGCCCCGAACCTGAGCCGGCCGCGCAGCCGCGTCCCCGTGAAGAAGGACGCCGCCTGCTCGTGCACCTCCAGAATCCGCCGCGCGAATCCGAGCATCGCCTCCCCGTCCTCCGTCAGCTCCACGGAGTGCGTGTCCCGCGTGAACAGCGTGCGCCCCGTCGCGTCCTCCAGGCGCCGCACATGCTGGCTCACGGTCGATTGCCGCAGGCCGAGGCGGCGCGCGGCCTGCGTGAAGCTCAACGTCTGCGCGACGGCGAGCAGGGTCCTGAGCTGTCCGGGGTCGTACATGCCACGAACCGTACCCCCGCTCATCACGCGACGCGATGACAGTCAGAGCGGTATGCAGGATTCCCGATCAAGAACAAGGAGGGGACTATGGAGAGGGCACGACGTGAACCGAGAGCAAGGAACCAATGAAACGCCTGACCTGGCCGCGCTGGATGCCGATCGACCCGTACATCCTGGCGTTGATCGCGACAGTGGGCCTCGCCGCACTGCTCCCGGCCCGAGGGGCCGCCGCCGACGTCGCGTCCGGCGCCTCCACCGCAGCCGTAGCCTTCCTCTTCTTCCTCTACGGGGCGCGCCTTTCGACCCGTGAGGCGATGGACGGACTGCGCCACTGGCGGCTTCACGTCGCCGTCCTCGCCTGCACGTTCATCGTGTTCCCGCTGCTCGGCCTCGCGGCCCGCGGCCTGGTCCCCGTACTGCTGCCGCAGAACCTCTTCGAGGGATTCCTCTTCCTCACCCTCGTCCCGTCGACGATCCAGTCGTCCATCGCCTTCACCTCGATCGCGCGCGGCAACGTCCCGGCGGCGATCTGCGCGGGCTCCTTCTCCTCGCTCGCCGGCATCGTCCTCACGCCGCTGCTCGCGGCGGCACTGCTCGGCAACAGCGGCGGCGGTTTCTCCGCCGACTCGGTCATCAAGATCGTGCTCCAGCTCCTGGTGCCGTTCCTCGCGGGCCAGTTGCTGCGCCGCTGGGTCGGCGGCTTCCTCGCCCGCCACAAGAAGGTCCTCGGCTACGTCGACCGGGGCTCGATCCTGCTCGTCGTCTACACCGCGTTCAGCGAGGGCATGGTGCAGGGCATCTGGCACCAGGTCAGCGCGGTCCGCCTCGGCGGACTCCTGGCCGTCGAGGCGGTGCTGCTCGCGATCATGCTGACGGTCACCTGGTACGGCGCGAAGGCCCTCGGGTTCAACCGCGGCGACCGCGTCGCCATCCAGTTCGCGGGCTCGAAGAAGTCCCTCGCCGCGGGGCTCCCCATGGCGAGCGTGCTGTTCGGCGCGCACGCCTCGCTCGCCGTGCTGCCGCTGATGCTCTTCCACCAGATGCAGTTGATGGTGTGCGCGGTCATCGCCAAGCGCCGCTCGAAGGATCCGGAGGAGCCCGAAGTCACCGGGACGCTGGAGGACCGAGCCGAAGAGACACGAACCGCGGTCGGTACAGCGACACGTTCCGGCTGAGCTCCGCCTGTGCGGCGGCGGGCGCGGCGTCCAGCCAGTTGACGTCATAGCTCAGGACGAGCCGGCCGCCGCCGCTCAGCGCCGGGTGCGCCTGCGGGTTGTACGCCGCCGTGCGCGAGGGCTTCGCCCCGTCGCGGGGGAGGGGCGGCGTGAACGCCTTCGCGGGGCCGTGCCAGGGCCCGGTCGGTGAACAGGCCCAGTACGAGGTGACCTTCGTCAGCCCTTCCGGGCCCGCCGCCGTCGTGAACAGGACGTACGTTCCCGCGTCCCGCACCACCGAGAAGGCGGTGCCCACGCCGCGGCGCCCGCCGTCGCCCAGGACCGGCGCGGCGCGCGTGCCCCACCGCTCGCCGTCCCAGTACCGCCACGCCCGCGCGTCGCCGAGACGCCCTCGCGGAACCCTCGCCACGTACGCGCGATGCACGGCCTTCTGCCCGTCGTCGGCACCGAAGACATAGGTCCAGCCCTGGTGGTCCACGGTCGTCGTCCCGTACAGCACGCGCCGCGCCGGATCCCGCACCTGCCGCTGGTCGAGGACCTGCGTGATGCCTTCGAGCCGCAGGTCGGGCAGCGACAGGGTGGCCACCTCGGTCGCGTTCGGAACCCCATAGACGTACGGTCCCGTGCCCTTGGCCCGCGTCCACAGCAGCACCCGTACGACCTGCCTGCCGCCGCTCTCCTCGACGTGCGCGGCGACCGGCCAGCGCCACTCGCCGGCGGCCGTGTCCGGGAACAGCGGCGCGGCCACGGTCCGGTCGAGGCGTCCCGAACGGTCCGTCACCACCCCGGAGTTACGGACGAAGGGCGCCTCGGCGGTCCGCCAGGGGTGCGGCTGTCCGGCCGGGTTCGGGGGCTGGTTCACGGCGCCCAGATAGGTGTCGGAGAACAGCCACAGCAGCCGCCCGTCCGGCAGCCGCACGGAGTGCGTACCGTCGCCGCCGGTCCAGTCGTCGAGCCGCGTCGCGTCGTCACCGTAGCGGGCGAACGCGCCGGTGAGGCGGTTGTCCGCGGACCACGAGGTGACACCGCGGGGCGCACAACGCTCGTCGTCCTCCCGGTCGGGGAGGGCGACGAGCGTGATCAGTACGAGGACGAGCGCGGCGAGCAGGGCGATCAGCGGCGCCCGTCTCCCGCGCCGCGTCGATGCCCGCTCATGGCCCCGCATGCGCGGCGGCTCAGCTGGGTGTGGCCGCGGCGTGCAGGGCGATCCGGTCCTCACCCGCGTACACGTTCATGGAGCTGCCCCGCAGGAAGCCGACCAGGGTCAGGCCCGTCTCGGCCGCGAGGTCCACCGCGAGGGACGAGGGCGCCGACACCGCCGCGAGCACCGGGATGCCCGCCATCACGGCCTTCTGTGCCAGCTCGAACGAGGCGCGGCCCGAGACCATCAGGATCGAGCGGGACAGCGGCAGCTCATCGTTCTGCAGGGCCCGGCCGACGAGCTTGTCGACCGCGTTGTGCCGCCCCACGTCCTCCCGGATGTCGACGAGTTGCCCCTCCTCGTCGAAGAGCGCCGCCGCGTGCAGCCCCCCGGTCCGCTCGAAGACGCGCTGGTCCGCGCGGAGCCGGTCGGGGAGCGAGGAGAGCAGCTCGGGCGCGATCCGGAGCGGGGGAGTGTCGGCGATCGGGAACCGGGCCGTGGTGCGCACCGCGTCGAGGCTCGCCTTGCCGCACAGGCCGCACGACGAGGTCGTGTAGACGTTGCGCTCCAGGGTGATGTCGGGCAGGACGACGCCCGGCGTGGTCCGCACGTCGACCACGTTGTACGTATTACTGCCGTCCTCCGTGGCGCCCGCGCAGTACACGATGTTCTGCAGGTCGTCGGCGGATCCCAGGACGCCCTCGCTGACCAGGAAGCCGGCCGCGAGCGGGAAGTCGTCGCCCGGGGTGCGCATGGTGATGGCGAGCGGCTTGCCGTTCAGTCGGATCTCCAGCGGTTCCTCGGCGACCAGGGTGTCGGGCCGCGTGGAGACGTGTCCGTCCCGTATCCGGATCACCTTGCGTCGTTCCGTGACTCGTCCCATGTCCCGATACGTCCTCATCGCTGCTGTGGTGGTGGCCGGTGTGCGTCCGGTCCCATTCTCCTGTACCGGACCCGGACGGACGCCGTCGCCTCCATGCCGCCACTGGGCGGGATATTGCCTACAGTATGGAAGCCGTCACCTTCGTCGACAAGGTGCTGGGCAAAGGGGGTTCCCAACTGCCTTGTCGCTGCCATACGTTCGGGATCATGAGGCCCCCCGTCGCGCCGGCCGGCTGGAGCCGCTGGCTCGTTCCCCCCGCCGCGCTCTCCGTCCATCTCTCCATCGGCCAGGCCTACGCCTGGAGCGTCTTCAAGCCGCCCCTGGAGTCGGCGCTCGGGCTGAGCGGCACGCAGAGCGCGCTGCCGTTCCAGCTCGGCATCGTGATGCTCGGCCTCTCGGCCGCCTTCGGCGGCACGCTCGTCGAGCGCAACGGGCCGCGCTGGGCGATGACCGTCGCGCTCATCTGCTTCTCCTCCGGCTTCCTGCTCTCCTCGCTGGGCGCCGCCACGGAGCAGTACTGGCTCATCGTGTTCGGCTACGGCTTCGTCGGCGGTATCGGCCTCGGTATCGGCTACATCTCGCCCGTCTCCACGCTGATCAAGTGGTTCCCCGACCGGCCCGGCATGGCCACCGGCATCGCGATCATGGGCTTCGGCGGCGGTGCGCTGATCGCGTCCCCGTGGAGCGCCCAGATGCTGGACTCCTTCGGCGCCGACAGCGGCGGCATCGCGCTCGCGTTCCTGGTGCACGGGCTCGCGTACGCGGTGTTCATGACGCTCGGCGTGCTGCTCATCCGCGTTCCGAGGCAGCCGGCTCCACAGGTGCGGCAGGGTGAGGGCGCCGGGCAGGTCGCCGTCAGCGGCCCGCAGGTCTCCGCGAAGCAGGCGATCCGTACGCCCCAGTTCTGGTGTCTGTGGGTCGTCCTGACCATGAACGTGACCGCGGGCATCGGCATCCTGGAGAAGGCCGCGCCGATGATCACGGACTTCTTCGCCGACACCAGCACCCCGGTGTCCGTGTCCGCCGCCGCGGGTTTCGTGGCGCTGCTCTCCGCGGCGAACATGGCGGGCCGCATCGGCTGGTCCTCCACCTCCGACCTCATCGGCCGCAAGAACATCTACCGCGTCTACCTCGGCGTGGGCGCCCTGATGTACCTGTTCATCGTCCTGTGGGGCGACTCGTCGAAGCCCCTCTTCGTGCTGTGCGCCCTCGTGATCCTCTCCTTCTACGGAGGCGGCTTCGCGACGGTCCCCGCGTATCTGAAGGACCTCTTCGGTACGTACGAGGTCGGCGCCATCCACGGCCGGCTGCTCACCGCCTGGTCCACGGCGGGGGTCCTCGGCCCGCTCATCGTCAACTGGGTCGCCGACAGCCAGGAGAGCGCGGGCAAGCACGGCGCCAATCTGTACGGCCTCTCGCTCATGATCATGATCGGCCTGCTGGTCGTCGGCTTCGTCGCCAATGAACTGGTACGTCCCGTGCACGCCCGCCACCACGTAGTCCCCGCCCCCAGGGAGCCCGCAGATGACATCGACGACGCCGCCACCGCCGCCGGAGACCGCAAGGAGCGCGCCTGAGCGGCGCGGCCTGATCGCCATCGCCTGGCTGTGGGTCGGGCTGCCGCTCGCGTACGGAGTGTACGAACTGGTGCAAAAGGCCACACAGTTGTTCACCGGGTGAATTCGCGTGACCGGCCCGGCGGCTCCAGCAGAACTCTCCAAGTGAAACGGCACTTTCCTGTCACTGGCCGCCACCGGTTACTCGCGAGTCGCTGACCAGACTGGAGGATCCGCAGCTCACGAGGGGGCCTCCATGGTCGGTTCGCGCATTGTCGGCATCGGGCACCACCAGCCCGCCAAGATCCTCACCAATGAGGAACTGGCGGGCATGGTCGACACCGATGACGAGTGGATCCGCAGTCGAGTCGGCATCAGGACCCGGCACATCGCGGGCCCCGACGAGCCCGTCGACGAGCTCGCCGCGCACGCCGCCGCCAAGGCGCTGGCCGCGGCCGGCCTGACAGCGGACGAGATCGACCTGGTCGTCGTCGCCACCTCCACGGCCGTGGACCGCTCCCCGAACATGGCGGCCCGCGTCGCCCACCGCCTGGGCATCCCGTCCCCGGCCGCGCTCGACCTGAACGTCGTGTGCGCGGGCTTCACGCACGCCCTCGCCACCGCCGACCACACGCTGCGCGCCGGGGCTGCGACGCGCGCCCTGGTCATCGGCGCCGACAAGATGTCCGCCGTCACCGACTGGACCGACCGCTCGACGTGCGTCCTGGTCGGGGACGGGGCGGGCGCCGTGGTCGTCGAGCCGTGTGCCGAGGGCGAGGAGCCGGGGATCGGCCCGGTCCTGTGGGGCTCGGTCCCCGAAATGGGCGACGCCGTACGCATCGAGGGCGAGCCGGCCCGCTTCGCCCAGGCGGGCCAGTCGGTCTACCGCTGGGCCACCCGCTCGCTGCCGCCGCTGGCCCGCGAGGCCTGCGCGAAGGCGGGACTCGAACCGGCGGACCTCGCCGCGGTCGTCCTCCACCAGGCCAACCTGCGCATCATCGAGCCCCTCGCGGAGAAGATCGGAGCCGTGAACGCGGTGATCGCGCGGGACGTCGTCGACTCCGGCAACACCTCGGCCGCGAGCGTCCCGATCGCCCTGTCGAAGCTCGTCGAGCGCGGCGAACTGGTCAGCGGGGCGCCCGCGTTGCTCTTCGGCTTCGGCGGCAACCTCTCGTACGCGGGCCAGGTGGTCCGCTGCCCGTGACCCGGCGTCGGACCCCGGTGTACGGAAACAGAGTGTGACGAGGCCAACTCGCCCTAGCCGTAGCGATTGCGCTCGGTAAACTGTATTCCAAAGCCAATCCGTCGGAACTCGATCCGCCGGAGACGGCCTGCCGGATGCCGAAGCTCAGGAGGGGGACCGCGATGTTGTCCACAGGACTGCCGCAGGGGGCGGTGCCCAAGCTGGAGCGCCCCGGACCGTTGCGCGAGCGGGTCTACGAGGCGCTGCTCGAACTGATCACGACCCGGGCCCTGCAGCCCGGCCAGCACCTCGTCGAGAGCGAACTCGCCGGCCACCTCGGGGTCTCCCGCCAGCCGGTGCGCGAGGCGTTGCAGCGGCTGAACACCGAGGGCTGGGTGGACCTGCGTCCGGCGCAGGGCGCGTTCGTGCACGATCCGACCGAGGAGGAGGCCGACCAACTCCTCAGCGTCCGTACGCTGTTGGAGGCCGAGGCCGCCCGGCTCGCGGCGGCCAACGCGGGCAAGACCGGCATCGGCGAGCTCGAGGCGCTCTGCGCCAAGGGCGAGCAGGCCGTCGCCGACGGGGACGTGGACCTGGTCGTCGCCACGAACGCGGCGTTCCACGCCAAGGTCATGGAACTCGCGGGCAACGTGGTCCTCGGCGAACTCGCGGGCCAGGTCGACCGCCGGGTGCGCTGGTACTACCAGCCCGTCGCCCGCCAGCGCGGCAAGCAGTCCTGGATCGAGCACCGGCAGCTGATCGAGGCGATCTCGGCGCGCGACGAGGCGAAGGCGACCGCCGTGATGCGCGCCCACACCGAGCACACCCGCGAGACGTACCACCACCGCGACGAGGCCTGACACCGGCGGGACTTCGCCGTTCCCGGTGCTCAGGCACCACGCCTCTGCGTCTACGCTGCTCGCGGGAACCGTCGGTCAGGGGGCCGACGGCATGGGGTGAAGGCGTGGGGGCGAGTACCGGTGGACGGCACGCATGAGGTGTTCCAGGCGCTGCGGGCGGACGATCCGACGACGGTGGGCGGATACCGCCTGGCCGCCCGGCTCGGCGCGGGCGGCATGGGCCGGGTCTATCTGTCGCACACCAGGGGAGGCCGGCCGGTCGCTCTGAAGGTGGTGCGCCCCGAACTGGCCGACGACCCCGCGTTCAGGCGGCGCTTCGCCCGGGAGATCAAGGCGGCCCAGCGGGTGCGGGGCGCCTACACCGCCGAGCTGATCGACGCCGACGCCGAGGCGGCACCCCCCTGGCTGACCACGCTGTACGTGCCCGGCCCCTCCCTCGCGGCGGCCGTCGCCCGACGCGGGCCGCTCCCCGTGCCCGCCGTGCTGTGGCTGATGGCCGCGGTGGCCGAGGCGTTGCAGGCCATCCACGGCGCGGGCATCGTGCACCGTGACCTCAAGCCGTCGAACGTCCTGCTCGCCGCGGACGGGCCGCGGGTCATCGACTTCGGCATCTCCGTCGCCGCCGACCTGACGTCGAGCACGGTCACCGGATCCGCCGTCGGCACGCCCCAGTTCATGGCGCCGGAGCAGGCCATGGCGGGGCGGGTGAGCAGCGCCACCGACGTGTTCGCCCTGGGGCAGACCGCCGCGTTCGCGGCCCTCGGCGCGCCGCTGTACGGGGAGGGCCAGTCGGTCGGCGTGCTCTACCGGATCGTGCACGAGAGACCCGATCTGTCCGTGCTGCCCGAGGAGTTGCGGCCGATCCTCGACCGGTGCCTCCAGGCGCGGCCCGAGGACCGGGCGACGCCGGAAGAGATCGTCGCGTGGTGCCGGCGCAGCCTGGGCGGCGGCGCGAGCCCCGCGGTATGGCGGGAGTTCGCCGGGTCGAACGTGCCGGTTCCGCCTCCGTCGGTCGCCACCGTGCCGGACCCGGCGGCCGCCGCGGTCACCGTCCGGGCCGCCGCCTCGCCGCCGCTCGCCCCGACGCTGCCGGACCCCGCGCAGGTGTTCGCGCCGCCGCCCGAGCGGCCCCCGACGCCGCAGGAGCGGCGTGCCCGCCGGCGCAGAACGGCTCTCGTCGCCACGGCGATGACGGCAGGAGTGCTGCTGACCGCCGGACTGGCCTGGTTCGTGGCCGACAGCCCGGGCGGCACCCGCGACCGGGAGGCGTCCGGGTCCCGCAGCACGTCGGGCACATCCGGCACGACGCGGACCGGGGACGCCTCGGGCGCGTCCGGGAGCCCGTCCGCCGCCGCGTCCGCGCAGGTGGCCGACTCCGAGGACGGGGCGGCGGACTCCGGGACGGAGACGGCCGGTGCCTCGCCGTCCGCCTCGGGGCCGCCGCGGGCGGAGGCCTACGCCGGGCGGTGGCTGGACGAGAAGTACTCGCTCAGCACCCGTGACCCGGAGGAGCGCAAGACCGGCGGCAAGGGCGACATCCGCTTCGTGTGCGAGGACGTCGGCTGCGCCCTGGAGAGCGACACCAGTGTCTTCACCCTCCTCTACGACAAGCCGGGCGCCGACCGCGACGCGTGCAGCCTCGCCGTCACCGGCCAGAAGAGCCACCGACTCCCGCTGGCCGCGGCCGCGGGCGGCAGCGAGATCTGCGTCAAGAACTCCGCCGGGGACATCGCACTGCTCGTCGTGCAGACGAAGTCGACCGCCCTGTGGGACAAGCCGGGCATCAGCTTCCTGACCGCCGACGTCACGCTGTGGCGGGCGCCGAAGACGTAAGCGGTGGAGGAACAGGCTTTGTCCTGTGACCGGAGAAAGTCATGGGCAATTCCCGCGCAACTTCTTCCCGCGCCGGGTCGGCGCTGCTACGTTCCCCATCGAAAGACGAACACGAGCACACGGCACCACCACCCAAAGAGGCCCGAAGCGGCGGGGAGGGGCACGTGAGACGTATGACGGCTCGACCCGCCAACGCGCACCAGGCGCGACTGCTGCGGCTGCTGCGCGACGCAGGCCCCAACTCCCGCGCCCAGCTGGGCGATCAGGTGGAACTGTCCCGGTCGCGGCTCGCCGTCGAGGTGGACCGGCTCCTGGACACCGGACTCGTGGTGGCCGACGGACTCGCCGCCTCGCGCGGCGGCCGCCGCTCCCACAACGTCCGGCTCGCCCCCTCGCTCCGCTTCCTCGGCGTGGACATCGGCGCGACCTCGGTCGACGTCGCCGTCACCAACGCCGAGCTGGAGATCCTCGGCCACATCGCCCAGCCCATGGATGTACGCGAAGGTCCCGTCGCGGTCTTCGAGACGGTCCTGGCCATGGCGGCCAAATTGCGGGCCTCCGGGCTCGCCGAGGGATTCGACGGCGCGGGCATCGGGGTACCGGGGCCGGTGCGGTTCCCCGAAGGTGTGCCGGTCGCGCCGCCGATCATGCCCGGCTGGGACGGCTTCCCGGTCCGCGAGGCGCTCAGCCAGGACCTGGGCTGCCCCGTCATGGTCGACAACGACGTGAACCTGATGGCGATGGGGGAGCAGCACGCGGGCGTCGCCCGGCAGGCGAGCGACTTCCTCTGCGTCAAGATCGGCACCGGCATCGGCTGCGGCATCGTCGTCGGCGGCGAGGTCCACCGCGGCACCACCGGGTCGGCCGGCGACATCGGGCACATCCGGGTCGACCAGGACGGCCGGCAGTGCGCCTGCGGCAACAAGGGCTGCCTGGAAGCACACTTCAGCGGCGCCGCGCTCGCGCGTGACGCCGAGGCGGCGGCTCGCGACGGACGCTCCGCGGAACTCGCCACCCGCCTGGAGAGCGCGGGCCGGCTCACCGCCGCCGATGTCGCGGCGGCCGCCGCGGCCGGCGACACCACCTGCCTCGAACTGATCCGTGAAGGCGGCAACCGCACCGGGCAGGTCATCGCGTCCCTCGTCAGCTTCTTCAACCCGGGACTCGTCGTCATCGGCGGCGGTGTCACCGGGCTCGGCCACACCTTGCTGGCCGCCCTTCGTACCCAGGTCTACCGCCAGTCACTCCCGCTGGCGACCGGCAACCTCCCCATTGTCCTGGGGGAGTTGGGGCCCACCGCCGGAGTGACCGGCGGTGCCCGACTGATCAGCGATCACCTGTTCTCACCCGCGTAAGCCCAGCCGCTCCACGCTGTTCCACGCACACCCTGTACGGCGCTCAGCACCGCCCTGCCCTGAAACCGGTCCGCACCCGCCCCGAGGGGAACCGTCATGGGACCCGATACGGCCACCGCACCACCACCGCTGCTCACCATGTCCGGCATCACCAAGTCGTTCCCCGGCGTGCGCGCCTTGGACGGCGTCGACCTGGAGGTCCAGGCCGGGGAGGTGCACTGTCTGCTCGGCCAGAACGGCGCCGGGAAGTCGACTCTGATCAAGGTCCTCGCCGGGGCACACCAACCCGACGACGGTGTCATCACCTGGCGCGGCGAACAGGTCGCGCTGCGCTCGCCGATCGCCGCGATGCGCCTCGGCATCGCCACCATCTACCAGGAACTCGACCTGGTGGAGGCCCTGTCCGTGGCCGAGAACGTGTTCCTCGGGCACGAGCCGACCTCCGCCGGATTCGTCGTGCGGGGGCGCGAGGCCCGCACCGGGGCGGCCGCGCTGCTGCGGCGGCTCGGGCACCCGGAGATCGACCCCGAGCGGCTCGTCGGCGACCTGCCCGCCGCCCATCAGCAGATCGTCTCCATGGCCCGCGCGCTCTCCCACGACGTACGGCTCATGGTCATGGACGAGCCGTCCGCGGCGCTCGACCCCGACGAGGTCGAGAACCTCTTCCGGATCGTCGGCGACCTGACCGCCGAGGGCGTCGCCGTCGTCTACATCTCCCACCGCCTGGAGGAGATCCGCCGCATCGGCGACCGCGTCACCGTCCTCAAGGACGGCCGGGCGGTGGCCGTCGGCCTGCCCGCCGAACAGACCCCGACCCGCGACATCATCTCCCTGATGACGGGCCGCAACGTCGAGTACGTCTTCCCGGACCGGCCCAACACCGGGCCGCACACGGAACCCGTCCTGAAGGTCCAAGGCCTCACACGCACAGGGGAGTTCGCACCGCTCGACCTCGACATCCGCCCCGGCGAGATCGTCGGCCTCGCCGGACTCGTGGGCTCCGGCCGCTCCGAAATCCTGGAGACGATCTACGGAGCACGCAAACCGACGGCAGGTCAGATCCAGGTCGGCGGACGGTCATTGCGCACCGGCAGCGTCCGCGCCGCCGTCCGCGCGGGGCTCGGACTCGCCCCCGAGGAACGCAAGGCGCAGGCCCTGCTGATGCTCGAATCGGTAACCCGCAACGTCTCCGTCTCCTCCATGTCCCGCTTCTCGTACGGGGGTTGGCTGGACCGCGGCCGGGAGCGCGAGGCCGCCCTCGGCGCCACCCGGGAACTCTCCCTGAGCCCCGACGACCCCTCCGTGCCGGTGCGTACGCTCTCCGGCGGCAACCAGCAGAAGGCGGTGCTCGCCCGCTGGCTGCTGCGCGGCTGCCGGGTGCTGCTGCTCGACGAGCCGACCCGCGGCGTCGACGTCGGCGCCCGCGCCGAGCTGTACGCCGTGATCCGCCGCCTCGCCGACGAGGGCCTCGCCGTCCTCCTCGTCTCCAGCGAGGTCCCCGAGGTCCTCGGCCTCGCCGACCGGGTCCTCGTCCTCAGAGAGGGCCGCGTGATCCACGAGTCCCCGGCCACGGACCTCGACGAACACGCTGTCCTCGACCTGGTGTTGGAGGGCGCCCGATGACCCCCGACACGGTTGGTACACCGGCCCGGCGGCGTGGGGAGACCGGGCCTGCGGGACGCGAGGTATCGCACTCCGCGAGGCGCTCGTCATGGCGCACGGAGCCCGGCTCCGCGAGTCCGGCGGAGCCCGGTGCGGCGTCCGGTTCTGCGGGGCGGGACGTGCTTCGTGGGGTGTCTGGGGCCGTGCGGTGGGTTGTGCTCCGTGCGGTGGCCGATGCCGCGAGGCGACCGGCATCCCGCGCGGTGTCCGGTTCCGCGAGGCGACCCGCGCTCCGCACCGCGACCAGGTCCGTGACGCGACCCCCGCTCCGCACCGCGACCAGGTCCGCGACGCGACCTCCGCCCCGCCCGACGAAGACGCCCCACCGAGACCACACCACCCGCCCCCGAAGGGACCTGGCGTCATGACGCACCCCGCACCCGCCGCCAGCCCGGCGGCCCCCGAGGCCGCTCCGGCCAAGAGTCGTCCCCGTGTTGTCCGGATGGACGTTCGTACGCTCTCGCTTCTCGGTGTTCTCGCCGCCCTGGCCGTGATCGGTGGCATCACGCAGCCGGACTCCTTCCTGGACACGGACAACCTCCAACTCGTCCTCACCCAGGCCTCCGTCATCGGCGTCGTCACCGTCGGCATGACCTTCGTGATCATCTCCGGCGGGATCGACCTCTCCGTCGGCGCGATCGTCGCCCTCGCCGGTGTCTGGGCCACCACCGTGGCCACCCAGGAGTACGGCTTCGTCGGTGTCCTGTTCACGGCGATCCTCGTCGGCGTCGGCTGCGGCCTCGTCAACGGCGTGCTGATCGCGTACGGCGCCATGGTCCCGTTCATCGCCACGCTCGCGATGCTCGCCTCGGGCCGCGGCCTCGCCCTCCAGATCACCGACGGCAAGACCCAAATGGTCACCGTGCCAGGGGTGTTGAAGCTCGGCGAGCGCGACTGGTACGTCCTCGGGATCCCGCCCCTGGTGATGGTGTTCGTCGCCGTCACCGTGATCGGCTGGCTGATCCTGAACCGCACCACCTTCGGCCGCCGCACCGTCGCCGTCGGCGGCAACGCCGAGGCGGCCCGCCTCGCCGGCATCGACGTGCGTCGCCAGCGCCTGTACCTCTACTTGCTCTCCGGACTGTGCTGCGGCATCGCGGCCTTCCTGCTCATCGTGCTCTCCGGCTCCGGCCAGAACACCAACGGCAACCTCTACGAACTCGACGCCATCGCCGCCGCCATCATCGGCGGCACCCTGCTCACCGGCGGACGCGGCACCATCGTCGGCTCCGTCCTCGGCGTCCTGATCTTCACCACGATCCAGAACATCTTCGCGCTGAACAACCTGCAGAGCGACGTCCAGCAGATCGCCAAGGGCGCCATCATCGTCGTGGCGGTCCTGGTGCAGCGGCGCACGGCCAGCACTTCCCATTGAAACGCGGAAAGGGACACGCCATGCCAGAGACAACGAGCCGCCGAGGACTGATCTTCGGCGCGGCCGCGGCCGTCACCGCGGGCGGACTGCTCACCGCCTGCACCAGCAACGAGCCCAGCGACAAGAGCGACGACAAGAAGGCCGCCGACCAGCCGGCCGCCGACGACAAGAAGGGCAAGCAGGTCACCATCGGCTTCGCTGGCCCGCAGGCCGACCACGGCTGGCTCAACGCCATCAACGACAACGCCAAGGAACGCGCCAAGAAGTACGCGGACGTCACCCTGGAGACCACCGAGGGCTCCAACGACACCGCCGCGCAGATCGGCCAGGTCGAGACCCTCATCAACAAGAAGGTCGACGTCCTCGTCGTACTGCCCGCCGACGGCAAGGCGCTGACCCAGGTGGGCCTGAAGGCGATGCGCGCCGGCATCCCCGTCGTGAACCTGGACCGCATCTTCAACACCCCGCAGGCGTACCGGTGCTGGATCGGCGGCGACAACTACGGCATGGGCCTGAGCGCCGGTCACTACATCGGCGAGCAGCTCAAGGACAAGAAGAACGCGAAGGTCGTCGAGCTCGCCGGGCTCGACAACCTCGAACTCACCAAACAGCGCTCCGAGGGCTTCGACGCCGCCCTGAAGAACTACCCCAACATCGAGAAGGTGGCCCGGCAGGCCGCCGAGTTCACCGTCGAGTCGGGGCAGGCCAAGATGGCCCAACTCCTCCAGGCGCAGAAGGGCTTCGACGCCCTGTGGAACCACGACGACGACCAGGGCGTCGGCGCCCTGCGCGCCATCAAGCAGGCCGGCCGCGACGACTTCCTGATGGTCGGCGGCGCGGGCGCGCTCTCCGCCTTCGAGGAGATCAAGCAGGACCGGGGCGTGCTGAAGGCCACCGTCCTGTACCCGCCGACGATGGCCGCCTCCGCGATCGACCTGGCCCGCGCGCTCGGCCAGGGCAAGGGCATCAGTGGCATGGCCGAGTTCGAGATCCCCGCCCACCTGACCCTGTACTCGGCCGTCGTCGACAAGAAGAACGTCGACCAGTACATGCCCACCGGCTTCAAGTGAGCCCCGCCCGTACGGCGCATCCCCCCAACACCGCGCGGACGAGGAGGACTTCTGCATGGCAGGCAGCAACGGACACGACGGGGCGAGGCCCGTCCTGGGTGTCGGCATGGTCGGGTACGCGTTCATGGGCGCCGCCCACTCGCAGGGCTGGCGCACCGTGGGCCACGTCTTCGACCTGCCGCTCACGCCCGGACTCGCCGCGATCTGCGGTCGTGACGCCTCGGGGGTGCGCGCCGCGGCCGACCGGCTCGGGTGGGCCGCGGCCGAGACCGACTGGCGGGCGCTGATCGCCCGGGACGACGTCGACCTCGTCGACATCTGCACCCCGGGCGACAGCCATGCCGAGATCGCCGTCGCTGCCCTGGAGGCCGGAAAGCACGTGCTGTGCGAGAAGCCGCTCGCCAACTCGGTGGAGGAGGCGGAGGTGATGGCCGAGGCCGCCGAACGGGCTTCCGAGCGCGGCCAGTTGGCGATGGTCGGCTTCAACTACCGGCGCGTGCCGGCCATCGCGCTGGCCCGCGGCATGGTGGCGGAGGGCCGCATCGGCACACTGCGCCACGTCCGTGTCCACTACCTCCAGGACTGGCTCGTCGACCCCGCCTTCCCGCTCACCTGGCGGTTGCAGAGGGCGCACGCGGGCTCCGGCGCACTCGGTGACCTCGGCGCGCACGCCGTCGATCTCGCGCAGTACCTCGCTGGTGAAGCCGTGACCGGCGTCTCCGCGCTCACCGAGACCTTCGTCCGGGAGCGCCCGCTCCTGGACGGGTCGTCCTCCGGGCTGTCCGCGGCCGGGGGCGGCGACGCCGGCACCGGGCCCGTCACCGTCGACGACGCGGCCCTGTTCACCGGCCGGTTCGCCTCCGGCGCCCTCGCCTCCTTCGAAGCCACCCGGTTCGCGACCGGCCGCAAGAACGCGCTCACCATCGAACTCAACGGCTCCCACGGCACGTTGGCCTTCGACCTGGAGCGCCTCAACGAGCTCTCCTTCCACGACCACACCGAACCCGCCGAGCGTGCCGGGTTCCGGCGGATCCTCGCCACCGAGCCGGGACACCCCTACCTGGAGGCCTGGTGGCCGCCGGGGCACGGCCTCGGCTACGAGCACACGTTCACCCACCAGGCCCGCGACCTCATCACCGCCATCGCCGAAGGAGCCCAGCCACGGCCGTCCTTCGCCGACGGACTCCAGGTGCAGCGCGTCCTCGCGGCGGTCGAGGAGAGCGCCGCCAAGAACTCCGTCTACACCCCGGTTCCGGCCTGAGAGCCAGCGACCAGAGAGGAGCCACCCATGCCCCGCCCGTTCACCCTCTTCACCGGTCAGTGGGCCGACCTGCCGCTCGAAGACGTGTGCCGCATCGCCCGCGACGCCGGCTACGACGGCCTCGAACTCGCCTGCTGGGGCGACCACTTCGAGGTCGACAAGGCCCTCGCCGACCCCGGCTACATCAAGGGACGCCACGCCCTCCTCGACAAGTACGACCTCAAGTGCTGGGCCATCTCCAACCACCTGGTCGGACAGGCCGTCTGCGACGCCATCATCGACGAACGCCACGAAGCGATTCTGCCTTCCCGCATCTGGGGGAACGGAGAGGCCGAGGGCGTCCGCCAACGGGCCGCCGCCGAGATCAGGGACACCGCCCGCGCGGCCGCCGCCTTCGGCGTCGACACCGTCATCGGCTTCACCGGGTCGGCCATCTGGCATCTCGTCGCCATGTTCCCGCCCGCGCCCGAGTCGATGATCGAGCGCGGCTACGAGGACTTCGCCGAACGCTGGAACCCCATCCTCGACGTGTTCGACGCCGAGGGTGTCCGCTTCGCCCACGAGGTCCACCCCAGCGAGATCGCGTACGACTACTGGACCACGCACAAGGCGCTCGAAGCAGTCGACCACCGCCCGGCCTTCGGCCTGAACTTCGATCCCTCCCACTTCGTGTGGCAGGACCTCGACCCGGTCGGCTTCCTCTACGACTTCCGCGACCGCATCCTCCACGTCGACTGCAAGGAGGCCCGCAAGCGCCTCGACGGCCGCAACGGCCGGCTCGGCTCCCACCTCCCCTGGGGAGACCCCCGCCGTGGCTGGGACTTCGTGTCCGCCGGGCACGGCGACGTCCCCTGGGAGGACGTGTTCCGCATGCTCCGATCCATCGACTACTCCGGGCCGATCTCCGTGGAGTGGGAGGACGCGGGCATGGACCGCCTCCAGGGCGCCCCAGAGGCGCTGACCCGCCTGAAGGCGTTCGACTACGAACCACCCACGGCGTCCTTCGACGCCGCGTTCAACAGCTGAGACGGAGGTCTCGGCCGCGCGACCCCACCCGGCGGTCGCGCGGCCGGTCAGCCATGCCCGAAACCCGCTTTGTCCTGAAGTAGGAAAAAGCTCAACTCTTAGACGTACAAGGTCTGTTCGAGCGGGACAAACACAGCTAGCGTCCTCCCCCGAACGTACGCACGCCACACACATGGCACTCACGGCACAGATCCCTCCGGGGCGACGGCGCGCCCCGGCGTATCGCACGACCCGCCCCTCTGTCCGGAGGAACCCGTGCACAGGAAACGCCTGAGAACCCGCAACGCACTCGCCCTGCTCACCGGCACCCTGCTCGCCGCCGCCTCGCTCACCTTCTCGGCGGCGGCGGCCCCCGCGCCCGTGGCCGGCGCGGCCGCGGCCGAGGACTTCCAACAGGTCACCCTCGCCAAGGGCGCCGAGGAGGTCGGCGAGCCGATGTCGCTCGCCGTCCTGCCGGACCGCAAGGTCCTGCACACCTCGCGCGACGGCGTGCTGCGCCTGACCGACGAGAACGGCACCACCAAGATCGCCGGCAAACTCGACGTCTACAACCACGACGAAGAGGGCCTCCAAGGCGTCGGCGTCGACCCGAACTTCAGCGAGAACCGCGCGATCTACCTCTACTACGCGCCCCCGCTGAACACCCCGGCCGGCGACGCCCCCAACGAGGGCACCGCCGCCGACTTCGCACCCTTCGACGGCGTCAACCGCCTCGCGCGCTTCACCCTCAACGCGGACGGCACGCTGAACAAGGAGTCCGAGAAGAAGGTCCTCGACGTCCCGGCGACCCGCGGCATCTGCTGCCACGTCGGCGGCGACATCGACTTCGACAAGGAAGGCAACCTGTACCTGTCGACCGGCGACGACTCCAACCCCTTCGCCTCCGACGGCTACACGCCCATCGACGAGCGCGGCAACCGCAACCCGGCCTACGACGCCCGGCGTTCGTCCGGCAACACCAACGACCTGCGCGGCAAGATCCTCCGCGTCAAGGTCGCGGCCGACGGTTCGTACACCGTCCCCGACGGCAACCTGTTCGCGCCCGGCACCGACAAGACGCGGCCCGAGATCTACGCGATGGGCTTCCGCAACCCGTTCCGGATGAACATCGACAAGCCCACCGGCATCATCTACGTCGGTGACTACGGGCCCGACGCGGGCACCGCCGATCCGAACCGGGGACCCGCGGGCCAGGTCGAGTTCGCCCGCGTGACGAAGCCCGGAAACTTCGGCTGGCCGTTCTGCACCGGCAACAACGACGCCTACGTCGACTACGACTTCGCGACGGGGACCGCCGGCGAGAAGTTCGACTGCGCGGCGCCGAAGAACACCTCGCCGCACAACACCGGCCTCACCGACCTGCCGCCCGCGCAGGCCGCCTGGATCCCCTACGACGGCGGCTCCGTCCCCGAGCTCGGCTCGGGCTCCGAGTCCCCGATGGGCGGCCCCATCTACCGCTTCGACGCCGCCAACACCTCCCCGGTGAAATTCCCCGAGGCGTACGACGGCGACTTCTTCGCCGGCGAGTTCGGCCGGCAGTGGATCAAGCGGATCGAGCAGGACGCCGACGGCAAGGTCACCTCGATCAACCCGTTCCCCTGGACCGGCACCCAGGTGATGGACATGGCCTTCGGCCCCGACGGCGCGCTGTACGTCCTCGACTACGGCCTCTCCTGGTTCGGCGGCGACGAGAACTCCGCCCTGTACCGCATCGAGAACGCCACCGAGGGACACTCGCCGACCATCGACGCCAAGGCCGACAAGACCTCCGGGCAGGCGCCCCTGAAGACGCGCTTCACCTCCACGGGCTCGGACGCCGACGGTGACGCGCTCACGTACTCCTGGAACTTCGGCGACGGCACCACCGGAACCGGCGCCTCGCCGAGGCACACCTACAAGAAGAACGGCACCTACACCGCGACCGTGACCGCCAAGGACTCCACGGGCCGCACCGGCAGCGCCGACGTGCACCTCGTCGTCGGCAACACCGCGCCCAAGGTGACCCTGGAACTGCCCGCCGACGGCCAGCTGTTCACCTTCGGTGACAAGGTCCCCTTCAAGGTGAAGGTCACCGACCCGGAGGACGGGGCCATCGACTGCTCCAAGGTCAAGGTCACCCACGTCCTCGGCCACGACAGCCACGGCCACCCGATCACCTCGGCCACCGGCTGCTCCGGCACCCTCCAGACCAGCGCCGACAGCGAACACGACCCGAACGCCAACGTCTTCGGCGTCTTCGACGCCGAGTACACCGACAAGGGCGCGAACGGCCAGCCGGCGCTGACCACCCACGACCAGCACGTCACCCAGCAGAAGCACCGCCAGGCCGAGCACTACGGCGACTCGAAGGGTGTGTCGGTCGTCAGCCACGACGCGGCCAACGGCGGCAAGGCCGTCGGCACCATCGAGAACGGCGACTGGATCTCCTTCAAGCCGTACGCGATCGGGAACGCCAAGTCCCTGAAGGCGCGCGTCGCCTCGGCCGGCAGCGGCGGCACCCTGGAGATCCGCACCGGCTCCGCCACCGGCCGCCTCGTCGGCAGCGCCAAGGTCGCACCGACCGGGTCCTGGGAGACGTACGCCGACGTCACCACGGCCATCAGCAAGCCGCCCACCAAGAGCACCACGCTCTACCTGGTCTTCAAGGGCAAGGGCGGCAACAACCTCTTCGAGATCGACGACTTCACCTTCACCACGAACTGAGAGGAGCAGGACAGCATGCGCACCTCCGTAAAGCTCGGCCTCGCGACGGCCGCCGCCGCCCTGCTCATCGGCGGGCTCACGGCCCCGGCCACCTCGGCGCCCCAGGGCGCCGAGGTGGCCGGGGCCCGCGACCGGGTCCTCGTGTTCTCCAAGACCGCCGCGTTCCGGCACGACTCCATCCCCGAGGGCATCGCGGCCCTGAAGGAACTCGGCGCCGCCGACCGCCTCGCCGTCGACACCACCGAGGACGCGACCGCCTTCACCCCGGGCAACCTCGCCCGCTACAAGGCCGTCGTCTTCCTCTCCACCACCGGCGACGTGCTCGACGCCGCCCAACAGAAGGCGTTCGAGGGCTACGTCGCCAAGGGCGGCGGCTACCTCGGCGTGCACGCCGCCGCCGACACCGAGTACGACTGGAGCTACTACGGCGGCCTCGTCGGCGCCTGGTTCCAGGGGCACCCGGCGATCCAGCCGGCCACCGTCCGCGTCGAGGACCACCACCACCCGGCGACCCGCGGTCTGCCGGACGCCTGGCAGCGCACCGACGAGTGGTACAACTACCGCTCCAACCCGCGCGACAACGACCGTCCTGTCCACGTCCTCGCCTCGCTCGACGAGACGACGTACTCCGGCGGCACCATGAAGGGCGACCATCCGATCGCCTGGTGCCAGAACTTCGGCGGCGGCCGCGCCTTCTACACCGGCGGCGGACACACCAAGGAGTCCTACACCGACCCCGCGTTCCGCGGCCATCTGCGCGGCGGCTTGCAGTACGTCACCGGGAAGGTGGCGGCCAACTGCCGCCCGAACACCGGCTACCGGGACATCTTCAACGGGAAGTCCCTCGACGGCTGGAAGCAGGCCGGACCGGGAAGCTTCGCAGTGGATCCCTCGAAGGGGACTCTCAACTCCAAAGGCGGCATGGGCCTGCTCTGGTACCAGGCCAAGGAGCTGAAGTCGTACTCCCTGAAGCTCGACTGGAGGATGGCCAGCGCCGGCGGGGACGACAACTCCGGCGTCTTCGTGGGCTTCCCGGCCTCCGACGACCCCTGGTCGGCCGTCAACAAGGGCTACGAGATCCAGATCGACGCCACCGACGCACCAGACCGCACCACCGGCGCGATCTACTCCTTCCAGTCCGCCGACCTCGCGGCCCGCGACAAGGCCCTGAAGCCGCCGGGGGAGTGGAACTCCTACGAGATCAAGGTGCGGGGCGAGCGCCTCCAGGTGTTCCTCAACGGAGTCGAGGTCAACGACTTCACCAACAAGGACCCCGAGCGGAGCCTGACCGACGGCTACATCGGTCTGCAGAACCACGGCGACTCCGACCAGGTGTCCTTCCGCAAGATCCGGCTGAAGGAACTGTCCACGGCCACCACCGGGTCCGCCACGGGCGCACTGCCCGGCGCGGGCGACTAGGACGGCGGCGGGCGAGGGACGCCGGACCCCCGCCCGCCGCCTTGCCCCGCCCCTGGCGGGGCGCCGAGCAGGTTCGTGTACGGCTTCGCGCTTGGTTTCACGCAATACGTCACGCTCGACCAGGAGGCTGCCCATGTCCGACGGTTCCCTCTCCTCCTTCTCCTCCCCCCTCCAGTCCTCCGCGGGCCGACGGTTCGGCGTGTGGCTGGTCGGCGCACGCGGCTCCGTCGCCACCACGGCGATCGCCGGCTGCGCCGCCGTCGGCGCCGGACTGCATCCGCCCTCCGGGATGGTCACGGAGACCGAGCCGTTCACCACGGCCGCCCTGCCGCCCCTGACGTCCCTCGTCTTCGGCGGCCACGACACCCTCGACTGCCCGCTGCCCAAACGCGCCGAACAGCTCGCCGCCGGGGGAGTGCTGCCGCACGGACTGCCGGGAGCCGTGCACGGCGAACTCGCCGCCGCCGACCGGGAGATCGCACCCGGCGGGCCACTCCCCGGCGACGGACGCACCCAGGACGAGCTGATCGCCGCCTTCACCGCCGACATCCAGGCTTTCGTACGACGCCACGCCCTCGCCGGAGCCGTCGTCGTGAACGTCGCCTCCACCGAGCCGCCACCACGCGGCGACGACCTCCCGGCCAGCTCCCTGTACGCGGCGGCGGCCCTGCGCGCCGGTTGCCCGTACATCAACTTCACCCCCTCCACGGGACTCCACCACCCCTCTCTTCAGCACGCGGCCCACACCGCGGGCGTCCCCTTCGCCGGCCGCGACGGCAAGACCGGGCAGACGCTGCTGCGGTCCGTGCTCGGCCCGATGTTCCGCAAGCGCGCGCTCGACGTGCGCGCCTGGTCCGGCACCAACCTCCTTGGCGGCGGCGACGGCGCGGCCCTCGCCGACCCCGCCGCGGCCGCCGCGAAGAACGCCGGCAAGGAACGCGTCCTCGCCGACACCCTCGGCGCCGTCCCGCAGGGCGAGGTCCACATCGACGACGTCCCGGCGCTCGGCGACTGGAAGACGGCCTGGGACCACATCGCCTTCGACGGCTTCCTCGGCGCGCGGATGACCCTTCAGACCACGTGGCAGGGGTGCGACTCGGCTCTCGCCGCGCCCCTCGTCCTCGACCTCGCGCGCCTGCTGCTGCGTGCCGCGCAGGCCGGACTGACCGGCCCCCGGCCGGAGTTGGGCTTCTACTTCAAGGATCCCGACCCCGGGGCGTCCGCCGACCTGGACCACCAGTACGAGGCCCTGCTCTCCTTCGCGGACCGCCTGCGGGACGGTGCGGCGTGAGCGGGTCGGCTGCCGCCGGGGTCGGCGTGCCGGGAGGGCGGGGTCGCGCCTGGGTCGAACTCCTGCGTCTCCCAGCCCTGTTCACCGTGCCCGGCGACGCCTTGGCCGGAGCGGCCGCCATGGGCTCCCGCCCCACCCGGGGCACCCTCCTGGCCGTCGGCGCCTCCGTCAGCCTGTACGCGGCGGGCATGGCGCTCAACGACTGGGCCGACCGCGACGAGGACGCCCGCGACCGCCCGCACCGCCCGCTGCCCTCCGGCCGCATCCGGCCCACCCACGCCCTGGCCGCGGCGGGGGCGCTCACCGGCACCGGCCTCGCCCTGGCCTGCCGGGCCGGCCGGACGACCGGCGCGGTGGCCACGGCGCTCGCGGCGACGGTGTGGGCGTACGACCTGCACCTCAAGGGCACCGCGGCGGGCCCGGCGGCAATGGGCGCGGCCCGCGCCCTCGACCTGCTGATGGGGGCGACGGCGACAGCCCCGGCGGGGACGCGTGGCGTCCCGGGCCGGGCCGCCCACGCGGCTACCGCTCGGGCGGGGGCAGGCGGCGGCGTGGAGTCGATGCGTGTGGGGGCCGCCGGCCGGGCGGGGGTGTCCGGCATCGGGGGCCTGCTTCCCGTCGCGGCTGCCGCCGTGGCGGGGGCGCGTGGCGTCCTGGGCCGGGCCGTTCCCGTGGCTGCCGTCCGGGCGGGGGCAGGCGGCGGCGTGGAGTCGATGCGTGTGGGGGCCACCGGCCGGGCGGGGGTGTCCGGCATCGCGGGCCTGCTTCCGGCCGCGGCTGCCGCTGTGGCGGGGGCGCGTGGCGTCCTGGGCCGGGCCGTTCCCGTGGCTACTGTCCGGGCGGGGGCAGGCGGCGGCGTGGAGTCGATGCGTGTGGGGGTCACCGACCGGGCGGGGGCGTCCGGCATCGCGGGGCTGCTCCCCGTCGCGGCTGCCGCCGTGGCGGGGGCGCGTGGCGTCCCGGGCCGGGCCGCCCCCGCGGCTACCGTCCGGGTGGGGGCAGGCGGCGGCGTGGAGTCGATGCGTGTGGGGGCCGCCGGCCGGGCGGGGGTGTCCGGCATCGCGGGCCTGCTTCCGGCCGCGGCTGCCGTCCGGGCGGGGGTGTCCGGCATCGGGGGGCTGCTTCCCGTTGTGGCTGCTGCCCGGGCGGGGGCGCGTGGCGGCTTGAGCGCGGCCCGTGCCGGGGTCACCACATCGGCGGGGACCCTCCGCCCCCTGGCCCCGGCTCTCACCGCCGCCGCCACCCTCGCGGTCCACACCACTGCCGTCACCACCGTCTCCCGTACTGAGGCCCAGGGCGGGTCGAGTGTCGGCCCGTTGAAGGCGCTGGCCGTAGGTGGCGCCATCGCCGCGACGCTCCTCACCGCGCGGGCGGGGCGGCCGCTCCCGGAGGAGGCCCTGCTCGCGTCACCTACTCGCTCCGGACGGGGCCGGCCCACGAGTCCCGCCCCGATCACCGTCGCGGTCCCCGCCGCCGTGTACGCCGTCACCGCCCTGCGACCCCTCCTCCACGCCGCCCTCAACCCCTCACCCCCGCTCACCCAACGCGCCGTCGGCGCCGGCATCCGCGCGCTCGTCCCGTTGCAGTCCGCCCTGTGCGCCCGTTCCGGAGCCCCGGTGACCGCGCTGGCGACCCTCGTCCTCGCCCCACTCGCCCGCCGCTTCGCGAAGAAGGTGAGCGTCACATGACCGCCACCGGAGCCGAGCGGGTTCCGCCGCGCTGGGGCTACGGCACCAACGGGCTCACCGACCTGCGCCTCGCCGACGCCCTCGGCCTCCTCGCCGACCTCGGCTACGACGGCGTCGGGCTCACCCTCGACCACATGCACCTCGACCCGCTCGCCCCGGACCTCGCCGCCCGTACCCGCGAGGTGGCCCGTGCCCTGGACCGGCACCGGCTCACGGTCACCCTGGAGACTGGCGCCCGTTACGTTCTCGACCCGCGCCGCAAACACGGCCCCTCCCTTCTCGACCCGGACCCCGACGCCCGCGCCGCCCGTATCCGACTGCTCGTCCGGGCCGCCAAGGTCGCCGCAGATCTGGGCGCCCACGCGGTGCACTGCTTCAGCGGCGTCACCCCCGACGGCACCGACCCGGACACCGCCTGGAAGCGCCTCGCCGCGGCACTCACCCCCGTACTGGAGGCCGCCGACACCGCCGGCGTCCCTCTCGCCATTGAGCCCGAACCCGGCCATCTCCTCGCCACGCTCGCCGACTTCCACCGGCTGCGCCGCGATCTGGGCAGCCCCGAAGGGCTCGGTCTGACCCTCGACATCGGGCACTGCCAGTGCCTGGAGCCGCTGCCTGTCGCCGACTGCGTCCGCGCGGCGGCGCCCTGGCTGCGGCACGTACAGATCGAGGACATGCGCCGGGGCGTCCACGAGCATCTGCCCTTCGGTGAAGGGGAGATCGACTTTCCGCCCGTGCTCGACGCCCTCGCCGCCACCGGCTACCGAGGCCTGACCGTCGTCGAACTGCCCCGGCACTCCCACGCAGGCCCTCAATTGGCAGCCCGGTCCATCGACTTCCTGCGCACCGCGACCCGGCAGGCACCGCGAGGAGGCACACCATGACGTACGGCAACAGCACCGGCACCGGAACCGGCGCCCTCCCGGCCCTCCGCACCGTCCGCCAGCGCCTCGACGCCGCGCTGGACGCCACCGCCCGCGCCTGGCTGCACACGGCGCTCAACGACGCGGCCGACCGCACCGCCATCGCGGCCTCATGGGAGTTGCGGTTCGCCGAAGCAGGCCGCCGCACCGGCGACGACCACGCGGACGCCGCCCGGCTCCTGCTGCTGCACGCCGCCCGCGCCGACACCGCCACCCTCACCGCGCTGTACAACCAGGGCACCGCCGCCGAACGCCGCGCCGTACTGCTCGCCCTGCCCCACCTGGTGGCAGGCCCCGACGCCGTCCCCCTGGTCGAGGACGCCCTGCGCGCCAACGACACCCGCCTCGTGGCCGCCGCCGTCGGACCGTACGCCGCCACACACCTGCCCGCCCATCCGTGGCGGCACGCCGTCCTCAAGTGCCTGTTCACCGGAGTGCCGGTCGACACCGTGGCGCGGCTGACCGACCGCGCCCGCGGCGACCAACAACTCGCCCGCATGCTGGGCGACTTCGCCGACGAACGCACCGCCGCCGGGCGCCCCGTCCCCGACGACCTGCACCGCGTCCTAGCCCTCACGAACGGCCGGGCCGATCCCCACGGCAAGGAGTCCTGATGCGCATCTTCGACCCCCACATCCATATGACCTCGCGCACCACCGACGACTACAAGGCGATGCACGCCGCCGGGGTGCGGGCCCTGGTGGAGCCCGCCTTCTGGCTCGGCCAGCCCCGCACGTCGCCCGCCTCCTTCTACGACTACTTCGACTCCCTCCTTGGCTGGGAGCCCTTCCGCGCCGCCCAGTACGGCATCGCGCACCACTGCACGATCGCCCTCAACCCCAAGGAGGCGAACGACCCGCGCTGCACCCCCGTCCTGGACGCGCTGCCCCGCTACCTCGTGAAGGACAACGTCGTCGCCGTCGGCGAGATCGGCTACGACTCCATGACCGCCGCCGAGGACACCGCGCTCGCCGCCCAGCTGCAACTGGCCGCCGACCACGAGCTCCCCGCCCTCGTGCACACCCCGCACCGCGACAAGCTCGCCGGGCTGCGCCGCACCCTCGACGTCGTCCGCGAGTCCGCGCTGCCCGTCGAACGCGTCCTGATCGACCACCTCAACGAGACCACCGTCAAGGAGGCCAAGGACTCCGGCGCCTGGCTCGGCTTCTCCGTCTACCCGGACACCAAGATGGACGAGGAGCGGACAGTGGAGATCCTGCGCGTCCACGGCCCGGAGAAGGTCCTCGTCAACTCCGCGGCCGACTGGGGCAACAGCGACCCGCTCAAGACCCGCAAGGTCGCCGACGCCATGCTCGCCGCCGGCTTCACCGACGACGACGTCGACCGCGTGCTGTGGCGCAACCCGGTCGCCTTCTACGGGCTCAGCGGCCGCCTGCGACTCGACGTCCCCGCGACGGAACCCGCCACCCACGAAGGCAACTCGATCCTGCGCGGCGGTGAGTGACCCATGCGCTTCCGGCACCCCGACGGCTCCACCGTCCACCTCGCGTACTGCACCAACGTGCACCCCGCCGAGACCCTCGACGGCGTCCTCGCCCAACTGCGCGACCACTGCGAACCCGTGCGCAAACGCCTCGGCAGGGACCGCCTCGGCATCGGCCTGTGGCTCGCCAGGGACGCCTCCCGCGCCCTGGTCGCCGATCCTACGGCGCTGCGCGGACTGCGCACCGAACTCGACCGGCGCGGCCTGGAGGTCGTCACCCTCAACGGCTTCCCCTACGAGGGCTTCGGCGCCGCGGAGGTCAAGTACCGCGTCTACAAGCCGGACTGGGCCGACGAGGAGCGCCTCACCCACACCGTCGACCTGGCCCGGCTGCTCGGCGCCCTGCTGCCCGCCGACGCCACCGAGGGCACCGTCTCCACCCTGCCGATCGCCTGGCGCACCGCCCACGACCCGCAGCGCGCCGAACGGTCCCGCGCCGCCCTGCGCACCCTCGCCGAACGCCTCGACACCATCGAAGAGCTGACCGGCCGCTCGATCCGCGTCGGCCTGGAACCCGAACCCGGCTGCACCGTCGAGACCACCGCCGACGCCATCGGCCCCCTCACCGACATCGCCCGCACCGACCGCATCGGCCTGTGCCTGGACACCTGCCACCTCGCCACCTCCTTCGAACAACCCGACGCCGCGCTCGACGCCCTCGCCACCGCCCGCATCCCCGTCGTGAAGGCCCAGCTCTCCGCCGCCCTCCACGCCGAACACCCCCACCTCCCCGAAGTCCGGGCAGCGCTCGCCGCGTTCGACGAACCCCGCTTCCTGCATCAGACCCGCGCCCACGCCGACGGCACCCTGCACGCCGTCGACGACCTCGGCGAAGCCCTCGCGGCCGACGCGAACGCCCTGCCGCAGGGCGTGCCCTGGCGCGCCCACTTCCACGTCCCGCTCCACGCGGCCCCCGCCGCGCCCCTCACCTCCACGCTCGATGTCCTCAAGGCCACGCTGACCCGCCTCGTCGGCGGCGCCCGTCCGCTCACCCGCCACCTGGAGGTCGAGACCTACACCTGGCAGGCCCTTCCGCCGGCCCTGCGCCCGCGCGGACGCCAGCAGCTCGCCGATGGCATCGCCGCGGAACTCGCCCTGGCGCGTGACCTGTTGACCGACCTCGGCCTCAAGGAGCTGCCATGACCTCCGGTGGTTCGTCGGATACCCAGGGCGGCACCGCTCCCACGCCACGGGGCTCCGCCCCGGACCCCGCTGCTCAATCGCCGCAGGGGCTTGAAGACGCGCAACTGCCGCAGGGGCCGGAGATGCCCACACCCCTCCTCGTCCTCGACGTCGTCGGCCTCACCCCCCGACTGCTTGAACACATGCCGCACCTCGAACGACTCGGCCGGGCCGGGGCCCGCGCCCCGCTCGGTACCGTGCTGCCCGCCGTCACCTGCGCCGCCCAGTCCACCTTCCTGACCGGCACGACGCCCGCCGAGCACGGCATCGTCGGCAACGGCTGGTACTTCCGGGAACTCGGCGACGTGCTGCTGTGGCGCCAGCACAACGGTCTCGTCGAAGGCGACAAGCTCTGGGACGCCGCCCGTCGCGCCCACCCCGGCTACACGGTCGCCAATATCTGCTGGTGGTACGCCATGGGCGCCGACACCGACATCACCATCACCCCCCGTCCCGTCTACTACGCCGACGGCCGCAAGGAACCCGACTGCTACACCCGGCCCCCGGCCCTGCACGACGAACTCACCGACAAGCTCGGCACGTTCCCCCTGTTCCACTTCTGGGGTCCGGGCGCCGATCTCGTCTCCAGCCGGTGGATCATCGACGCCACCCGCCATGTCCTGGCCACCCGCCACCCCGACCTGATCCTGAGCTACCTCCCGCACCTCGACTACGACCTGCAGCGCTACGGCCCCGACGACCCGCGCTCCCACCAGGCGGCCGCCGACCTCGACGCCGCCCTCGCCCCGCTCCTGGACGACGCCCTCGCCGAAGGCCGCACCGTCGTCGCCCTGTCCGAGTACGGCATCACCCGCGCCGACCGCCCCGTCCACATCAACCGGGCGCTGCGCCGCGCGGGACTGCTGGAGGTGCACACGCAGGACGGCATGGAGTACCTCGACCCGATGGCCTCCCGCGCCTTCGCCGTCGCGGACCACCAGATCGCGCACATCTACGTACGCCGACCCGAGGACCTCGACGCCACCCGCGCGGCGCTCGCGGAGCTGCCCGGCATCGAGCAACTCCTCGACGACGAGGGCAAGAAGGCGCACCAGCTCGACCATCCGCGCTCCGGTGAACTCGTCGCCATCGCGGAGGCCGACGCCTGGTTCACGTACTACTACTGGCTCGACGACGCGCACGCGCCCGACTTCGCGCAGCTCGTCGAGATCCACCGCAAACCCGGCTACGACCCGGTCGAACTCTTCATGGACCCGCTCGACCCCTATGTGAAGGTCAAGGCGGCCACCGCCCTCGCCCGCAAGAAGCTCGGCATGCGCTACCGCATGGCGGTCGTCCCGCTCGACGCCTCGCCTATTCGCGGCAGCCACGGCCGGCTTCCGGCGAGCGACGAAGAAGGTCCGCTCATCCTGTGCTCCACCCCCCACGCGTTCTCCGGCCGCGTCGCGGCCACCGAAGTGAAAGCCCTGCTCCTCGCCCTGGCAGAAGGAGCAGTTACAGAGAGTGAAGCACAAGCCACTGACAACGCCCGGGCCCTGAGCCCGGAATCACCGGATCGAAGGAAGACACCGTGACCGAACTCCACCGCACCTCCAGCCCCACTCCCGGCTCCGACCAGGCACTCAGCCCCGACGAGGCCCTCAGATCCCGCCTCGGCATCAACCGCCGCCGCTTCCTCAGCACCTGCACCGCGGCGGCCGCCGGCGTCGCCATCGCCGCTCCCGTGTTCGGCGCGGCGCCCGCACTCGCCCAGCCGGGGAAGGGCTCCTCCGGCGGCGGCCACGGCACCCGGCTGATCCCCGCCGGCAAGCGCGGCATCATCCTCTACACCGTGCGCGACGCCATCGGCCGCGACCCGCTGAGCAGCAACCTGCCCTCCGGCTTCCGCGAGGTGTTCAAGGAGCTGGCCCGCTACGGGTACAAGCAGGTGGAGTTCGCGGGCTACGGCCAGCACGCCAACGCCCCCGGTGGGGCGAACCTGGAGTCCGTCGCGGGCGCGAAGCTGCTGCGCTCGTGGCTCGACGAGTTCGGCCTGCGCGCCCAGGGCAACCACGGATTCATCCCCTCGTCCTGGCCGCTCACCCAGGCCGACACCGACCGGTTCAAGCAGCACCTGGAGATCGCGAACATCCTCGGTATGGACCACATGGGCACCGGTGGCGACCCCACCGGCAGCTCGTACAAGGCGGACTGGGACGTCGCCGCCGACAAGTGGAACGCGCTGGGGCGGATCGCGGACCGCGCGGGCCTCAAGCTCTACACGCACAACCACGACGGCGCGTACGGATTCCTCATCGACGGTGGGCCGCTCGACGACCAGGGAAGGCCCACCCGCAGCTCCGGCATCCGCAAGCTCGAGTACTTCCTGCGGGTCAGCGACCCGAAGTCGGTGTGGCTGGAGATGGACATCTTCTGGGCGCACGTGGCCCAGTACAAGTTCCACACCTACACCGCGCACGACGGCTCCACGCGGGAGAAGGTCTTCGACCCGGCCGCCCTCGTCGTCGCCCACAACGCGCGCTATCCGCTCTTCCACGCGAAGGACGGCACCCGCAATGACACCAACGGCATGGGTTACGACATGGTGCCCTTCGGCGAAGGTGTCATCGACTACCGGAAGTTCTTCAAGCGGGTCGGCGCCCGCAACTACCACAACCCCATGGTCGAGCAGGACAACGCGCCCAGCGCCACCGACCCCGCCCAGTCCCTGACCCACGCCCGCATCGGCTACGACAACCTCGCGGCCCTGCGGAAGTAGCGCACACTCAGCACACCAAACACACCACATGAGTGGGGCCCGGCCATCAAGGCCGGGCCCCACTCAGCTCTTACCGACGCACTTTACGTGATCATGTCAATGGCGATCATGTCAGCGACACCGCCTTCTCGTTCCGCCCCGGCTGCCGCAGCAGCAGCGCCACGAGCGCCGACAGCATGGAGATCCCGCCGGCCAGCGCGTACGCCCCGTTGTAACCCCAGGCGCCGACCACCATCGAGCCGAGGCCGCCGCCGAACAGGCCGCTGATGAGCTTCCCGCTGTACACCAGGCCGTAGTTGGTGGCGTTGTAGTTCTCCCCGAAGTAGTCCGGGGTCAGCGCCGCGAACATCGGGTAGAACGCGCCGCCACCGAAGCCGGACAGGAACGCGAAGACCAGGAACAGCCACTCGCTGCGCATGTCGCCCGCCCAGATGATGCCGAACTGGGCCAGGCCGAGTACGACGATCACGAGGATCAGGCTCGACTTGCGGCCCCACAGGTCGGACATCCAGCCGACCACCGCGCGGCCGACACCGTTGATGACCGCCATGACACCCATCGACGACGCGGCGACCAGTGGACCGAAGCCGACCTCCTTGGCGAAGTCGACCTGGAAGGAGATGCCGAAGATCGACACACCTGCCGTCAGGACCAGGCTCAGCCACATCAGCGGCAACTGGCCCGTCTTGATGGCCTCCATGGGGGTGTACTGCTTGACGGCGGGCGGGTTCTTGGCGAGGGCCGTCTCGCTCTTGCTGTCGCCCCCCTTCGCGAGAGGATCGACCTCCGAGGGCCACCAGTTCCTCGGCGGGTCCCGGAAGAAGAACGCACACACCAGCACCACGACCAGCACGTACGCGCCGATCATGTCGAGCACCCGGTGGTAGTTCGAGGTGTCGAAGGCGTAGTTGAAGATGAAGATGAACGGAAGCGAGCCGTAGGCGAAGCCTCCGTTGACGAAACCTGTCCTGCCGCCTTTGCGTTCGGGGTACCACTTGCCGACCATGTTGATGCAGGTCGCGTACACGAACCCGGAGCCGAGCCCGCCGATCACGCCGAATCCGACGATGGCCAGCCACACGTTGTGCAGGTGCGACAGGGCCAGGAATCCGAACAGGCACATGAAGGCGCCCACGTACATGGCGCGCCGGGCCGGCATGATGCCCTTCTCCCGCAGCCAGCCGGCCGGGAACGCCACACCTGCCTGGAAGAACACCCAGACACTCAGGATCCAGAAGGTGTTGGACTGCGACCAGCCGTGCGCCGAGGACAGCGTGTCCTCGGCGGACCCGTACGCGTACTCGAAGACGCTGATGGCCATCATCGCGGCCCATGGCAGATACACCATGAACTTGCGGGAGTGGCCGAGGATGTCCCGGTCGGTCTCGCCGACGCGATAGATCCGGCCGTGCTCGTCGGTGATTTCTCGGTACCGGCTCCCCGCAGCCGGTGCCGTATTACTAGCGGAGACAGGTTCCGCCGTCATATCAAGCCATCTCCTCACCAAGGGGGTGTGGGTTGGGGTGGACCCCACGCTTCTTGGGCCTACCGGGCGGGGACAGGAAGATGGCCACGAAGCCGGCGAAGAACGAGATGCAGCCGGCCAGGATGAACGCTCCCGAGTGTCCCCAGGCACCGACGACGACGGACCCCATGCCCGCGCCCAGCCCTGAGACGAGCTTTGAGCTGTAGACCATGCCGTAGTTGGTGGCGTTGTTGTTCTCACCGAAGTAGTCCGCGGTCAGGGCCGCGAACATCGGGAAGATCGCGCCACCGCCGAATCCGGAGATCGCGGAGAAGACCAGGAACATCGCGAGCATCTGCTCCGACGCCGACCAGATGATGCCGAACTGGGCGAGGCCCAGGATGACGCAGACCGCCAGCAGACACTGCTTGCGGCCGTACCGGTCGGAGAGCCAGCCGATGACACCACGACCGGTGCCGTTCACGACCGCCTTGAGTGACATCGCGGTGGCCACGATGCCGCCCGCGAAGCCCGCTTCCTTGCCGATGTCGACCTGGAAGGCGATGCCGAAGATGTTCACACCCGACGTACAGGCCAGGCAGAACCACATCAGCGCGACCCGACCGGTCTTCCATGCCTCCATGGGGGTGTACTGCTTGACGGCCGGCGGGTTCTTCTCCAGCGACCGGCGGGCCCGCGGGTCCTCCGGAGGGTTGAGCGGGTCGATGTTCGCCGGCCACCAGTTCTTCGGCGGGTCCTTGAAGAAGGAGCCCGCTACGGCGACCATCGCGGCGAGCAGGACACCCACCGAGACCAGCACCCAGCGGAAGTTGGTCAGGTCCATGAACCCGGTGAACAGGAACACGAACGGCACGGACCCGTAGGCGAAGCCGCCGTTGACGAATCCGGTCTTGCCGCCCCTGCGCTCCGGGTACCACTTGCCGACCATGTTGACGCAGGTCGCGTACACCATGCCGGCGCCCATACCGCTGAAGACACTGAAGCCGATGTAGGCGACGATGACATGCGGTGCGAAGGCCAGCGACAGATAGCCGAGGAACGTGCCCACGGCGCCGAGCATCATGGCCCAGCGGGCCGGCAGTTTGCCGCTCTCGCGCAGCCTGCCCGCGGGCATGGCCACGGCCGCCTGGAAGAACACCCAGACGGTCATCATCCAGAAGATGTGTCCGCTGTCCCAATGGTGTGCGGTGTGCAGGGTGTCCTCGGCGGACGCGAACGCGTACTCCGCTGACGAGATGCCCATCATGCCCACCCAGGGCAGGATGACCATCCACTTGCGCCCGCGACCCATGATGTCGATGTCGCTCTCGCCAACGCGGTACATCCGGCCGTTGGCGTCCGTCACCTCCCTGTAGGGGACGGAACTCGGCAGATCGGTTGTTGTCATGTCGATCGTTTCCCTTGCGTCGAAAGATCTGGGCAGCGCCCCCTGTCCACATTTCTTTCGTGTGCGCACGGGTCCTGGGTCCGGTCGGCGCACACCGCCGACCGGACCCGCAGGTCGACTACGTCATCGACCGCCCCCCAACTTCCCTGCCGCGCGGGCCCACTTGTACTTCGCGCCGAGCACCGCGACGGGCTTCTCCGTCGTGTACGGGTACGCGACGACACCCCGGTCGAAGAGGTACTGGCACGCCTCCTCGACCTCGACGTCGCCGGCCAGCGAGGCCACCACGGGCTTCTCGATCCCGCGCTCCCGGAACTCCTGGACGACGCGCGCCGTCACCTCCGCGAACACCATGGGCGGGGTGACGATGGTGTGCCAGTAGCCGAGCACCAGCGAATGGATCCGCGGATCCTCAAGACCGAGCCGGATCGTCGCCTCGTACGTCGACGGGGGTTCGCCGCCCGTGATGTCGACGGGGTTGCCCGCGGCGCCGAAAGGCGGGATGAACTTCCGGAACGCCGCGTCCAAGTCGGCCGGGATCTCCATCAGTTCGAGCCCGTTGTCCATCACGGCGTCCGAGAGCAGCACACCCGAGCCACCGGCCCCGGTGATGATCACGACGTTGTCGCCCTTGGGCGTCGGAAGCACCGGCAGCGCCCGCGCGTACTCCAGCATGTCGTTGAGGCCCGGCGCCCTGATGACACCGGCCTGCTTGAGGATGTCGTCGTACACGGCGTCGTCGCCCGCGAGCGCGCCCGTGTGCGAACCGGCCGCCTTGGCGCCCGCCGCCGTACGCCCCGCCTTCAGGACGACGACCGGCTTCTTGGGCACGGTCTCGCGCGCGGCCGTCACGAACGCGCGCCCGTCCTTGAGGTCCTCCAAGTGCATCGCGATGCAGTCGGTGTTGGGGTCCTCGCCGAACCACGTGAGCAGGTCGTCCTCGTCGAGGTCCGACTTGTTGCCGAGCCCGACGATCGCCGAGACACCCGTCTTCGTGGTGCGCGCGAAGCCCAGGATGGCCATGCCGATGCCACCGGACTGGCTGGTGAGGGCGACGCCGCCCTTCACGTCGTACGGCGTGCAGAACGTGGCGCACAGGTCCTGCCACGTCGAGTAGTAGCCGTAGATGTTCGGCCCGAGGAGGCGGGTGCCGTAGCGCTCGGCGATGGCCACGATCTCGTCCTGGAGCTCGTGCTCGCCGGTCTCGGCGAACCCGGAGGGGATGAGGACCGCGTTCGGGATGCCCTTGCGGCCGACCTCCTCCAGGGCGGACGCCACGAACTTGGCGGGGATCGCGAAGATCGCCACGTCCACGTCGCCGGGCACGTCCGTGACACTCTTGTACGCCTTGCGGCCAAGGATGTCGTCGGCCTTCGGGTTCACCGGGTGGATCTCTCCGGAGAAGCCGCCGTCGATGAGGTTGCGCATCACCGAATTGCCGATCTTGCCCTGCTCGTTGGACGCGCCGATCACGGTGATGGACGACGGCTGCATCAGCCGCCGCATGGAGACCAGGATCTCCTCGCGGCTGTAGGTGCGCCGCTGCTTCGGCGCGCCCTCGGCGAGGATGACGCGGATGTCGGCGGCGAGCGCGCCCTTCGGGGTCGCGATCACCGGGTTGAGGTCGACCTCGGCTATCTCGGGGAATTCCGTGACCAGTTGGGACACTCGGCGGATCTGCTCGGCCAGTGCCTCCCTGTCGACGCCCTTGGCGCCGCGCACTCCGCGCAGCACCTCCGCGGCCTTGATCGAGTCGAGCATGTCGAGGGACTCGTCCGGCGTCACCGGCGCGAGCCGGAAGGTGACATCCTTGAGCACCTCGACGAGTACGCCGCCGAGCCCGAAGGCGACGATCTTGCCGAAGGTCGGGTCGGTGACGGACCCGACGATGACCTCCTGGGTGTCGGGCCCGGTGGGCAGCAGTTCCTGGACCTGGATGCCGGTGATGTGGGCATCGGCCGCGTACGCCCGCGCGTTGTCGACGATCCGCTGGTACGCCTCCCGTACGGCGGCCTCGCCCTCCACCCCGACGATGACGCCGCCGGCGTCGGTCTTGTGCAGGATGTCGGGCGACACGATCTTGAGGACCACGGGTCCGCCGAAGCGGGCCGCGGCGGTCACCGCCTGGTCGGCATCGGTCGCGAGCTCCTCGCCGGGGACGGCGATGCCGTACGCGTCGGCGATCACCTTCCCCTCGGGCGCGGTGAGCGCTGTACGTCCCTCGGCCCGTACGGTGTCGAGCAGCGCCCGTACCTTGAGCTCACGTTCCTCGGCCATCAATCAGATCACTCCGTTCGACTTGAGCAGACGCAACTCTTCGTCCCCGAGGCCGAGTTCACCGATGAAGACCTCCGCGTTGTGCTCGCCGAGCAGCGGGGAGGAGGTGACGTCGACGGGGGAGTCGGAGAGCTTGAGAGGGGAACCGACGGTCTTGAACGAGCCGCGTCCCGAATGCGGCACTTCGACGACCATCTCGTTGGCCACCAGCGACTGGTCCTCGATGATCTCCTTGGTGGAGAGGATCGGGCCGCAGGGGATGTTGTGGGCGTTGAGCTGGTCCAGGACCTCCCACTTGGGGAGCGTCGAGGACCACTCCTCGATCAGCTGGAACATCTTGTTCAGCTTCGGAAGCCGCGCCTCGGGCGTGGCCCAGTCGGCGTCCTCGGCGAGTTCGGGCCGCCCGATCAGCTCGGTGAGCGGCTTCCAGCCGACGGGCTGGACGATGACGTAGACGTAGTCGTTGGGTCCCCCGGGTGCGCACTTGACGGCCCAGCCGGGCTGTCCACCGCCGGAGGCGTTGCCGGAGCGGGGGACCTCGTCGCCGAAGTCCTCGTTTGGGTACTCGGCCAACGGCCCGTGTGTCAGGCGCTGTTGGTCGCGCAGCTTCACGCGGCACAGGTTGAGAACCGCGTGCTGCATGGCGACATTGACGCGCTGCCCGCGTCCGGTGTTCTCGCGCTGGAACAGGGCGGCGAGGATGCCGGCGACGGTGTGGATGCCGGTGCCGGAGTCGCCGATCTGCGCGCCGGTCGCGAGCGGCGGTCCGTCCTCGAAGCCGGTGGTGGCCATCGAGCCGCCCATGGCCTGGGCGACGACCTCGTACGCCTTGAAGTTGGTGTAGGGGCCGTCGCCGAAGCCTTTGATGGAGGCGTAGATGATGCGGGGGTTGATCTCCTGGATGCGGTCCCAGGTGAAGCCCATCCGGTCGACGGCGCCGGGGCCGAAGTTCTCCACCAGCACGTCGGAGCGGCGGATCAGTTCGGTCAGCAGCTCCTTGCCGCGCTCCGTCTTGGTGTTCAGGGTGATGCTCCGCTTGTTGCAGTTGAGCATCGTGAAGTAGAGGGAGTCGACGTCCGGGATGTCACGCAGTTGCTTGCGTGTGATGTCACCGGTCGGCGCCTCCAGCTTGACGACGTCCGCACCCAGCCACGCCAGCATCTGCGTGGCGGATGGGCCTGACTGGACATGGGTCATGTCCAGGACGCGCACACCCTCGAGTGCCTTGGTCACGAACGACTCACCTCGCTACTGGTCCACGGTCGGTCAACCGGCGGCTCGTACATTGCATACAGTCGCCGAATACTGTATGAAAACTGGTATCCCGCATTGAGTGGGTGGTGTCCAGGGGGCGTGCAGCACTTTTCCTTTCCGTAGCCGAAACAGGGGCTGAAGCAGGAACTGAGACAGGAGCCGCAAAATGGACCTGTACGAACACCAAGCGAGGGACCTGTTCGCGGAGCACGGCATCCCCGTCCCGCGGGCCGAGGTCACCGAATCCGCCAAGGAGGCACGCGAGTTCGCGCGCCGACTCGGCGGCCGCGTCGTCGTCAAGGCGCAGGTCAAGACGGGCGGGCGCGGCAAGGCGGGCGGCGTCAAGCTCGCCGCGGACCCGGCCGCCGCCGAACTGACGGCGCGCCAGATCCTCGGCATGGACATCAAGGGCCACACCGTACGAAGGGTGATGCTGGCCCAACCGGTCGACATCGACAGCGAGTTCTACGTCTCCTACGTCCTCGACCGCGCGGCCGGCACCTTCCTCGCCATCGCCTCCGCGGAAGGCGGCATGGATATCGAGGAGGTCGCCGCCACCCGGCCCGAGGCCGTGGCCCGGATCCCCATCGACCCGGCCGTCGGTGTCACCTCCGCCGTCGGGGCCCGCATCGCCGAGGCGGCCGGGCTCCCACCGCAGACCGTCGACGTCCTCGTACGCCTCTGGGACGTCCTCACCCGCGAGGACGCCCTGCTCGTCGAGGTGAACCCGCTCGTGCGCACCGCGCAGGGACAGATCCTCGCGCTCGACGGCAAGGTGACACTCGACGACAACGCCCGTTTCCGCAACGCCCGTTGGGGAGAGCGGGAAGCCACGCACGAGGAACCGCTGGAGGCCCGGGCGGCAGCAAAGGGGCTCAACTACGTGAAGCTCGACGGCGAGGTCGGCATCATCGGCAACGGCGCCGGGCTCGTCATGTCCACCCTCGACGTGGTCGCGGGCTGCGGCGCGAAGCCCGCCAACTTCCTCGACATCGGCGGCGGCGCCTCCGCCCAGATCATGGCGGACGGGCTCGACGTCATCCTCTCCGACCCGGCCGTGAAGTCCGTCTTCGTCAACGTCTTCGGCGGCATCACCGCCTGCGACGCGGTCGCCGATGGCATCGCCTTGGCCCTGGAGCACGTCCAGCTGACCAAGCCGCTCGTCGTCCGCCTCGACGGCAACAACGCCGCGCGCGGCCGGACCATCCTCGAAGAGCGCGCGCACCCGCTGGTCGTGCAGGCCACCACCATGGACGGCGCCGCCCGCCGGGCCGCCGAACTCGCCCTCGCCCCCAACCCCCTTTAAGGAGCCGGGACATGGCCATCTACCTGACCCACGAGAGCAAGGTCCTCGTCCAGGGCATGACCGGCGCCGAGGGCATGAAGCACACCCGCCGCATGCTCCAGGCGGGCACGAACATCGTCGGCGGCGTCAACCCCCGCAAGGCCGGGCGCAGTATCGACCTCGAAGGGCGCGACGTCCCGGTCTTCGGCGGCGTCGCGGAAGGCATGGCGGCCACCGGAGCCGATGTCACCGTCGTCTTCGTGCCGCCCGCCTTCGCCAAGGACGCCGTGACCGAGGCGGCCGACGCGGGCATCCCGCTCGCCGTCGTCATCACGGAGGGCATCCCGGTGCACGACGCCGTGACCTTCCAGGCGTACGCGAAGCAGCGGGGCACCCGCGTCATCGGCCCCAACTGCCCGGGCCTCATCTCGCCCGGCGCCTCGAACGCGGGCATCATCCCCGCCGACATCACCAAGCCGGGCCGCATCGGACTCGTCTCCAAGTCCGGCACCCTCACCTACCAACTCATGTACGAGCTGCGCGACATCGGCTTCTCGACGTGTGTGGGCATCGGCGGCGACCCCGTCATCGGCACCACGCACATCGACTGCCTCGAAGCGTTCGAGGCCGACCCCGAGACCGAACTCATCGTGCTCATCGGGGAGATCGGCGGCGACGCGGAGGAACGGGCCGCGGCACACATCCGCGAGCACGTCACCAAGCCCGTCGTCGGCTACATCGCCGGATTCACCGCGCCCGAGGGCAAGACGATGGGCCACGCCGGCGCCATAGTCTCCGGGTCCTCGGGTACGGCAGCGGCCAAGAAGGAGGCGCTCGAAGCGGTCGGCGTCAACGTCGGCGCCACGCCGACGGAGACGGCGCGGCTCGTTCTGGACCGCCTCGCCGACGGGCAGTGACGCTTCTCATAGGCGCCAACTGGCCATCTACGTACGTCCTTTGGCATACGGGAGGTGTCCGCTGGGCACCTCCCGTCCACAGCACCACCAGCCATCAAGTACCCCGCCCCGACTGTGCACCGTGAGCGGAGACACACCACCATGGCAACCACCCTCAAAGCGAACACCTCCTGGTCCGACGCCTGGCAGCGCTGCCTCGCCGTCGCCCCCGAGGCCTTCCGCGACGACCGCGTCCTGAACCTGTGGAACGGCGCCTGGCAGGCCGACGGCCGCGCCCTGCCCGCCACCAGCCCCATCGACGGCAGCCCCATCGCGGGCCCGCCCCGCCTCGACGCCGACACCGCCCACCAGGCCGTCCGCGCCTCCCTCGACCAGCACCGCGCCTGGCGGCACATCCCGCTTCCCGAGCGGCGCGCCCGCGTCGCCGCGACGCTCGACGCCCTCACCCAGCACCGCGAACTCCTCGCCCTGCTCCTGGTCTGGGAGATCGGCAAGCCGTGGCGGATCGCGCAGGCCGACGTGGACCGTGCCATCGACGGCGTCCGCTGGTACGTCGACGGCATCGACGACATCCTCGGCGAGCGCACCCCGCTGGCCGGGCCCGTGTCGAACATCGCCAGCTGGAACTACCCGATGAGCGTGCTCGTGCACGCCATGCTGGTCCAGGCGCTGGCCGGCAACGCGGTCATCGCCAAGACACCGACCGACGGCGGTGTCTCGTGTCTCACCCTCGCCTGCGCGCTGGCCGCCCGCGAGGGCATCCCGGTGACCCTCGTCAGCGGCAGCGGCGGGCAGCTCTCCGAGGCGCTCGTGCGGGCGCCGGAGATCGGCTGCGTGTCCTTCGTCGGCGGCCGGGACACGGGTGCTGCGGTCGCCACCGACGTCGCCGACCTCGGCAAGCGGCACATCCTGGAGCAGGAGGGCCTCAACACCTGGGGCATCTGGAACTTCACCGACTGGGACAAGCTGACGGCGGCGATCCCCAAGCTCTTCGACTACGGGAAGCAGCGCTGCACCGCCTACCCCCGGTTCGTCGTGCAGCGCGAGGCCTTCGACGACTTCCTCGCCGCGTACCTGCCCGCCGTACGCACCCTGCGCGTCGGCCACCCGCTGGCCGTCGAGCACCCCGAAGACCCGTACCCGGCACTGGACTTCGGGCCGCTGATCAACGCGGCGAAGGCGAAGGAGCTGCACGACCAGGTCGCGGAGGCGATCGACCGCGGGGCCGTCCCGCTGCACCGCTCCACGGCGGACCCGGCGCTGTTCCTGCCGGGCCAGGACACCAGCGCGTACGTGCATCCGGTGACACTGCTCGGGCCGCCGCCGTCCTCGCCGCTGCACCACGCCGAGCCGTTCGGCCCGGTCGACACCATCGTGCTCGTCGACACGGAGGCGGAACTCCTCGCGGCGATGAACGCGTCCAACGGCGCCCTCGTCGCCACCCTGTCCACCGACGACGAGGCGACGTACGAGCGTCTCGCGCCGCAGGTCCGGGCGTTCAAGGTCGGCCATGGAAAGCCGCGTTCGCGCGGGGACCGGGACGAGTTGTTCGGCGGGTTCGGGGCGTCGTGGCGCGGCGCGTTCGTGGGTGGCGAGCTCCTGGTCCGCGCGGTCACCGAAGGGCCGTCGGGGGAGCGGCTGCCGGGCAACTTCCCCGAGTACCACCTGATGCCCTGACACAGCTGCGGCGGGGTCCCGCGCGGCGCAGGGGGCGCTCCCCGCCGCGGCTGGACCCCGCCGCCGTGCCGCGGGGCGAGTTCTCGCCCGCCCCGCGCACACGATGTGTCGACCGGATACTGTGTACAGGCTGGGATAGCCCTCGGCAAGAACTACGACAATCCCCGTGCGAGAAGCGGGGGTTGAGACACCGTGGACGCAGGACGGAAGGGGCCCCGATGTTGCCGACCGCAGGACTGCCGCAGGGTGCGGTGCCCAAGCTGGACCGGCCGGGGCCGCTGCGCGAGCGGGTCTACGGCGCGCTCCTCGAACTCATCATCACGCGCACCCTGCCGCCCGGCGCACACCTCGTCGAGACGGAACTCGCGGCGCAGCTCGGGGTGTCGAGGCAGCCCGTACGGGAGGCGTTGCAGCGGCTCAGTACCGAGGGGTGGGTCGATCTGCGGCCGGCGCAGGGCGCGTTCGTGCACGAGCCGACCGAGGACGAGGCGGACCAGTTGCTGAGGGTCCGCCAGCTGTTGGAGACCGAGGCGGTGCGGCTCGCCGCGGGAAAGGTCGATGCCGCCGCCGTCGCTGCGCTGGAGGAGCTGTGCGAGGCGGGGGAGCGGGCGGTCGCGGCGGACGACGTGGAGGCGGCGGTGGCGCTCAACGCGCAACTGCACGGCTCCGTCATGGAGTTGGCGGCGAATGAGGTCCTCGCGGAGCTGGCCGCGCAGGTCGACCGGCGGGTGCGCTGGTACTACACGCCGGTGGCGCGGCAGCGCGGCCACCAGTCGTGGGCCGAGCACCGCGAGCTGATCGCGGCGCTCGCGGACCGGGACGAGGTCCGGGCGGCGAAGGTCATGCGGGCGCACACCGAGCACACGCGCACGTCGTACCACCAGCGGGCGAGGTAGCCGCCCGCGCCTCCGGGGGTGGGCGAATGCTGCCCTCAACGATTGCATACAGTCGACGAATACTGTATGAAGAGTGATATCTGCGCCGACCTTCTAACTCCGAACGGACCAACGAGAGGTGGGGTGTCGATCATGACCAAGGCTCTTGAGGGCGTGCGTGTCCTCGACATGACGCACGTTCAATCCGGCCCGTCGGCAACGCAGTTGCTGGCGTGGCTGGGTGCGGACGTCGTCAAGCTGGAGGCGCCGACCGGTGACATCACACGCAAGCAACTGCGTGACATCCCGGACGTCGACTCCCTTTACTTCACGATGCTCAACTCCAATAAGCGGAGCATCACCCTGAACACCAAGAGCGAGCGCGGCAAGGAGATCCTCACGGAGCTGATCCGCCGCTCGGACGTCATGGTGGAGAACTTCGGCCCCGGTGCCGTCGACCGGATGGGCTTCACCTGGGACCGCATCCAGGAGATCAACCCCCGCATCATCTACGCCTCCATCAAGGGCTTCGGCGACGGCCCGTACACCAACTTCAAGGCGTACGAGGTCGTGGCGCAGGCCATGGGCGGCTCGATGGCCACCACCGGCTTCGAGGACGGACCGCCGACGGCCACGGGGGCGCAGATCGGTGACTCGGGCACGGGAATCCACACCGCCGCCGGCATTCTCGCGGCGCTGTTCCAGCGCGAGAGCACGGGCCGTGGGCAGCGGGTCAATGTCGCCATGCAGCACGCGGTGCTCAACCTGTGCCGCGTGAAGCTGCGCGACCAACAGCGCCTGACGCACGGGCCGTTGGCCGAGTACCCGAACGAGGACTTCGGCGACGAGGTGCCGCGTTCCGGCAACGCCTCCGGCGGTGGACAGCCCGGCTGGGCCGTCAAGTGCGCACCCGGCGGACCCAACGACTACGTCTACGTCATCGTCCAGCCGGTGGGCTGGAAGCCGATGGCCGAGCTGATAGGCCGACCGGAGATGGCGGACGACCCGGAGTGGTCGACCCCGGAGGCACGCCTTCCGAAGCTGGGCAAGATGTTCCAGCTGATCGAGGAGTGGTCCTCGACGCTCCCCAAGTGGGAGGTCCTGGACCAGCTCAACGCCCACAACATCCCCTGCGGCCCGATCCTCTCCACCAAGGAGATCATCGAGGACTCATCCCTTGTGGCCAACGACATGGTCGTCGAGGTCGAGCACCCCCGACGAGGCTCGTACACGACGGTCGGCAACCCGCTCAAGCTCTCCGACTCACCGACCACCATCTCCGGCTCCCCGCTCCTGGGCGAGCACAACAGTGACATCTACGCCGACGAACTCGGTCTTGACGCGGCGGAGTTGGCGCAGCTCGCCGAGCAAGGTGTCATCTGAGATGGACGGCTCCGTGGTCGACCGCCTCGTCGAGGCGAACGAACGCTACGCCGCCGCGTTCGCCGATCCCGGCATGGACGCCCGGCCGGTCCTTGAGGTGGCCGTCGTCGCCTGCATGGACGCCCGGATCGACCTGCACGCCGCGCTCGGACTGGAACTCGGCGACTGCCACACCATCCGCAACGCGGGCGGTGTGGTCACCGACGACACCATCCGCTCGCTGGCCATCAGCCAGCGCGCGCTCGGCACCCGCAGCGTGGTGCTGATCCACCACACCGGCTGTGGCCTGGAGTCGCTGACCGAGGAGTTCCGGCACGAGCTGGAACGTGAGGTGGGGCAGCGGCCGACGTGGGCCGTGGAGGGCTTCACCGACGTCGACCAGGATGTGCGGCAGTCCCTGCGGAAGGTGCGCACATCGCCCTTCCTGCCGCACACCGACGCCGTCCGCGGATTCGTCTTCGACGTACGGACGGGGCGGTTGCGGGAGATCAAGGCGCAATAGGTGGCTTCCAACTCGGCGCCGTATCAGTGCAGTTCATGTAACGCTTCATATGTCGCTCACGAGGGGGTCGCCCCGTGTCGTACCGCACCGCACTCGCTCACGTCCTGACCGGCGCTGTCGCATCCGGCGGCGAACCGGCCCGCACGCAAGGCAGGTTCCCCCGGTCCGGCGTCACCGCGCTCGGCCGCGCCGGCCTGCTCGGGCTCACCGTCACCCCCGAACTCGGCGGAGGTGGAAGGGGGTTGGCAGAGGCCGTCGAAGTCGTGGAGCACGTCGCGCGCGTCTGCCCGGCCGCCGCGACCGTGCTCCGCTCGCACTACGCTGCGGTGGCCGTCGTCGAGGCGTGCGGGGGCGCCTGGGTACGCGCCGAGATCGCCGCCGGGCGCCATCTGTGCTCGCTCGCCCTGGACGCGGACGGACCCGATTCGGCGGCGCGCCGAACCGGCGAGGTCGTCACCCTCCGCGGCCGTAAGCGCCAAGTGGTCGCCGCGGGCGAGGCCGACAGCTACGTCTGGTCGAGCGGTCCGACCGGGACCGTGCCGGGCGGATGCAGCCTGTGGCTGGTACCGGCCCACGCCCCCGATCTGTACGTGCCGGCCCGGGCGGCGGGCCCTGGACCGAGCGGCAGCGCGACCTCGACGGTCTGCGCCGACCCCGTGCGCGTGCCCGCCTCGGCCCTGCTCGGGGAGGACGGGGACGGCGAGCGGCTCGTGCGGGACCTCGTGCTGCCGTGGCTGACCGAACTGTCCGCCGCGACGGACGTCGTGTCGGGCGAGGGGGCCGTGCTCGTGGCCTCGTGAACATCGGCCCGGTGTACGGAAGTCGGTCGATCGGCTCCGCTCGATTTCGTCCCGCTCCTTTACACCGGGCTTCTGTATACAGAAGTCTGTATGGGGTAGTGCTGGGGTCTCTGGCACCCGCGTCGGAGGCCCGCATGACGGAAGGCGGAGCGATCATGACGACCAGCGGGACGGACGTGTCGGTCGAGAGCGTGGTCAGGAGGGCGGCGTCCGCGCACCGTGGCGAACGCGGCGCGCTGCTGCCCGTACTCCACGCCGTGCAAGCCGAGTTGGGGTGCGTACCGCAGGAGGCGATCCCCGTCCTCGCCGACGAGTTCAACCTCTCGCGGGCCGACATCCACGGAGTGGTGACCTTCTACCACGACTTCCGCGGTGAGCCCGCGGGCCGCTCCACCGTCCGCATCTGCCGCGCCGAGGCCTGCCAGGCCCTGGGCGCCGACCGCCTGGTGAACCACGTACGGGAGTCGGGCCTGACGGTCGGCGAGACGAGCGCCGACGGAAGTGTCACCGTCGAGCAGGTCTTCTGCCTCGGCAACTGCGCGCTCGGCCCCTCGGTGGAGGCGAACGGACGCCTGCACGGGCGCGTGACCCCGGCCCGGCTCGGCGCGATCCTCAACGGGACGGTGTGAGAGGTGACTTCCGGAAACATGACGACTGTCTACGTTCCGCGTGACGCGGCGGCCCGATCCGTCGGCGCCGATGAGGTGGCGCATCAACTCCAACTCGCGGCGATCGAGGGTGAGTTGGGCGTGGACATCGTCCGCAACGGCTCCCGCGGACTCCTCTGGCTCGAACCCCTCGTCGAGGTCGTGACCCCCGAGGGCCGCATCGGTTACGGCCCCGTCACCCCCGACGACGTCCCTGGCCTCCTCGCCGCCGGAATGCTCGACGGCGCGGACCACCCGCTGCGGCTCGGCCCGGTCGACCAACTCCCATGGCTGGCACGCCAGAACCGTGTCACCTTCGCCCGCGTCGGCATCACCGACCCGCTGTCACCCGAGGACTACGAGACCCACGGCGGCCTGCAAGGGTTGCGCGCGGCCCTGGAGATGGCACCCGCCGACGTCGTCACCGAGGTCACCGACTCCGGCCTGCGCGGCCGCGGCGGCGCGGGTTTCCCCGCGGGCATCAAATGGAAGACGGTCCTCGACTGCGAGACCGGCCCCGACGGACTCAAGTTCATCTGCTGCAACGCCGACGAAGGCGACAGCGGCACCTTCGCCGACCGCATGGTCATGGAGGGCGACCCGTTCCTCCTCATCGAGGGCATGACGATCGCCGCTCACGCCGTCGGCGCCCGCGAGGGCTACCTCTACATCCGCTCCGAATACCCCGACGCCATCGCCACGATGGGTGCCGCGATCGACATCGCGCGCGGGCGCGGCTGGCTCGGCACCGGCATCCTCGGCACGTCGCTCGACTTCGACCTGCACATCCGCGTCGGCGCCGGCGCGTACATCTGCGGCGAGGAGACCTCCATGCTGGAGAGCCTGGAGGGCAAGCGCGGCATGGTCCGCCCGAAACCCCCGATCCCGGCCATCGAGGGCCTGTTCGGCAAGCCGACCGTGGTGAACAACGTCCTCACCCTCACCACCGTCCCCGTCGTCCTCGCCGACGGTGCCAAGGCGTACCAGGACCTCGGTGTCGGCCGCTCCCGCGGCACCCAGGTCTTCCAGCTCGCCGGCAACATCAAGCGCGGCGGCATCGTCGAGACAGCCTTCGGCATCACCCTGCGCGAGCTGATCGAGGACTACGGCGGCGGCACACTCAGCGGCCGCCCCGTGCGCGCCGTGCAGGTGGGCGGGCCGCTCGGCGCGTATCTGCCCGAGGAGCGGCTCGACCTGCCGATGGACTACGAGGCGCTCGCCGAGGCCGGGGCGATGCTCGGGCACGGCGGCGTCGTCGTCTTCGACGACACTGTGGACATGGCGGCGCAGGCCCGCTTCGCGATGGAGTTCTGTGCCGAGGAGTCCTGCGGCAAATGCACTCCCTGCCGGGTCGGTTCGGTGCGCGGCGTCGAGGTCATCGACCGGATCGTGGCAGGTGAGCAGCGGGACGAGAATCTCGCGCTGCTGGAGGACCTGTGCGAGCTGATGACCGATGGTTCACTGTGTGCGATGGGCGGTCTGACGCCGATGCCCGTACGCAGCGCGCTCGCGCACTTCGCCGACGACTTCGTCGCACGCGGCGACCGCCGGCTCCTGGAGATCCACCCCGTACAGCGGGGCAACACTCGAACGGAGGGCCAGGCATGACGCTTCTGAAGGAACCCGACTTCGGCACTCCACAGCGCCCCGGAGCGGCCACGGTCTCGGTGGAGATCGACGGACAGCAGGTCACCGTCCCCGAGGGCACGTCCGTGATGCGGGCGGCCGCCGAGGCCGGCATCGACGTACCGAAGCTGTGCGCCACCGACAGCCTGGAGGCCTTCGGCTCCTGCCGGCTGTGCGTCGTCGAGATCGACGGCCGGCGCGGCACCCCCGCGTCCTGTACGACGCCGTGCACCGACGGCATGTCCGTGAAGACGCAGACACCGAAGGTGGCCAAGCTCCGCCAGGGTGTCATGGAGCTGTACATCTCCGACCACCCCCTCGACTGCCTCACCTGCCCCGCCAATGGTGACTGCGAACTCCAGGACATGGCAGGAGTGGTGGGCCTGCGGCAGGTCCGCTACGGCTACGAGGGTGCCAACCACCTCGACGCCGAGAAGGACACCTCCAACCCGTACTTCGACTTCGACCCGTCCAAGTGCATCGCCTGCTCGCGCTGCGTGCGCGCCTGCGACGAGGTGCAGGGGACGTTCGCGCTGACCATCGAGGGGCGCGGCTTCGACTCGAAGGTGTCGGCGGGGGCGGGGGAGTCGTTCATGGACTCCGAGTGCGTGTCCTGCGGCTCCTGCGTCCAGGCCTGCCCGACGTCAACTCTCCAAGAGAAGTCGGTAGTTGACCTCGGCATGCCGACGCGCTCCGTGATCACCACCTGTGCGTACTGCGGTGTCGGATGCTCGTTCAAGGCCGAGCTGCGCGGCGACGAAGTCGTCCGCATGGTCCCCCACAAGGACGGCGGCGCCAACGAGGGCCACTCCTGCGTCAAGGGCCGCTTCGCCTTCGGCTACGCCACCCACCCCGACCGCAAGCTCAAGCCCATGGTCCGCGACAAGATCACCGACCCGTGGCGCGAGGTCGAGTGGGACGAGGCGATCGGCACGGTCGCACGCCGCTTCCGCGAGATCCAGGGCCGGTACGGTGCGGGCGCCATCGGTGCCATCTCCTCGTCACGCTGCACCAACGAAGAGGTGTACGTCGTCCAGAAGATGGTCCGCGCCGCCTTCGGCAACAACAACGTCGACACCTGCGCCCGCGTCTGCCACTCACCCACCGGCTACGGCCTCAAGCAGACCTTCGGCGAATCGGCCGGCACCCAGGACTTCCGCTCCGTCGCCGAGGCCGACGTCATCATGGTCATCGGCGCCAACCCCACCGACGGACACCCGGTGTTCGCGTCGCGGATGAAACGCCGGCTGCGCGAGGGCGCCGAGCTGATCGTCGTCGACCCGCGCCGCATCGACCTGGTGCGCACCCCGCACATCGAGGCGCGGCACCACCTCCAGCTGCGCCCCAGCACCAACGTCGCCGTCGTCAACGCGATGGCGCACGTCGTCGTCACCGAGGGCCTCACCGACGCGGACTTCGTCGCGGATCGCTGCGAGGGGTACGAGGAGTGGGCCGAGTTCGTGGCCCGCCCCGAGAACAGCCCCGAGGCGACGGAGGAGATCAGCGGCGTACCGGCCGCCGAACTGCGCGCGGCGGCCCGCCTCTACGCGTCCGCGGACAACGGCGCGATCTACTACGGCCTCGGTGTCACCGAGCACAGCCAGGGCTCGACGATGGTCATGGGAATGGCCAACCTTGCGATGGCCTGCGGAAACATCGGCCGCGATGGCGTAGGTGTGAACCCTCTTCGCGGGCAGAACAACGTACAGGGCTCCTGCGACATGGGCTCCTTCCCGCACGAGCTGCCCGGCTACCGGCACATCTCCGACGACGCGGTGCGCGGCGTCTTCGAGAACCTGTGGGGCCGGGAGCTGCTGCCGGAACCGGGCCTGCGCATCCCCAACATGTTCGACGCGGCCATCGACGGGGACTTCCGCGGCCTGTTCGTGCACGGCGAGGACATCGCGCAGTCGGACCCCAACCTCCAGCACGTCACGGCGGCCCTCGAAGCCATGGAACTCGTCGTGGTCCAGGACCTGTTCCTCAACGAGACGGCGAAGTTCGCCCACGTCTTCCTGCCCGGCGCCTCCTTCCTGGAGAAGGACGGCACATTCACCAACGCCGAACGGCGCGTCAACCGCGTGCGGTCGGTGATGCCGCCCAAGGCGGGCAAGCACGAGTGGCAGATCGTGTGCGAGATCGCCACCGCCATGGGCTACGCCATGGACTACGACCACCCCTCGCAGATCATGGACGAGATCGCGTCGGTCACCCCGACCTTCGCGGGTGTCTCCTTCGACCTCATCGACAAGCTCGGCAGCATCCAGTGGCCGTGCAACGAGGAGGCCCCCGAGGGCACACCCACCATGCACGTCGACGCGTTCACGCGCGGCAAGGGCAAGTTCGTTGTCACCTCGTACGTACCCACCAACGAACGCAGCACCCGACGCTTCCCGCTGGTCCTCACCACGGGCCGCATCCTCAGCCAGTACAACGTCGGCGCGCAGACCCGCCGCACCGGCAACGTCGCCTGGCACCCCGAGGACATTCTGGAGGTGCACCCGCACGACGCGGAGGAGCGCGGCATCACCGACGGCGACCTGGTCACACTCTCCAGCCGCGTCGGCGCCACGTCCCTGCACGCGCAGATCTCCGACCGGATGCCACCGGGCGTCGTCTACACGACCTTCCACCACCCGGTGACGGGCGCGAACGTGGTGACGACGGAGAACTCCGACTGGGCGACCAACTGCCCGGAGTACAAGGTGACAGCCGTGCAGGTGGGTCTCGCACCGAAGGCCGAGGCGGAGGCCGATGCGGAGGCCGCTCGCGAGGCGGCGGACGAACTCGTCACGGTGGTGGACTGACATGGCACACACCGTCCCGGCGGAGCGCCGGATGGCGAACGACATCGCCGCGCACCAGGGACATCTGCCGGGAGCGGCCGCGGCGGAGGCGATCGCGGGACACCTCACCAGGTTCTGGGACCCGAGGATGCGGGAGCGGCTCTACGTGCTCGTGGACGACGGAGCGGAGGGGCTCGACCCGCTCGTGGTCGCGGCCGTGAAGCTCATGCGCTGACACCGTCCTCCCGGCCACCTTCCCAGCGGCCGCCGCGCGACAGGGCACGCGCGGCGGCCGCGCCCACTCGTACCCACTGATTCCCCATGTCGTCCGTTCCGTGTGCTGTGCGGCGCGCGGCCGGCGACATGTGCGTACCTCCACACCCTCGAATCCAGGAGGCACCACGATGAAGATCGCAGTTGTCGGCGCCGGAGCCATCGGCGCGTACGTGGGCGCGGCCCTGCACCGCGGCGGCGCGGACGTGCACCTCGTCGCCCGCAGGGACCATCTGCGCGCCATCCAGGCCGAAGGCGTCCGCGTGCTCAGCCCGCGCGGCGACTTCACCGCCCACCCGCACGCCACCGACGACCCGAACGAGATCGGCCCCGTGGACTATGTGTTCCTCGGCCTCAAGGCACACTCGTACCCCTCGTGCGGTTCGCTCGTCGCGCCGCTGCTCGGCGAGCACACCGCGCTCGTGGCCGGGCAGAACGGCATCCCGTGGTGGTACTTCCACCGGCTGGCGGGACCGTACGAGGGCCGTCGCATCGAGGCCGTCGACCCGGGCGGCGCGACGAGCAAGGTGCTGCCGCCCGAGCGCGCGATCGGCTGCGTGGTGTATCCCGCCACGGTCATCGAATCGCCGGGCGTCATACGGCACTTGGAAGGCACCAGGTTCTCCATCGGAGAGCCGGACGGCAGCATCTCGCGACGCTGTACGGACCTGAGCGAGGCCATGATCGCGGGCGGCCTCAAGTGCCCCGTGGAGCGGAACCTGCGCGACGACATCTGGATCAAGCTGATGGGCAACGCGGCCTTCAACCCGATCAGCGCGCTGACCCGGGCCACCATGGTCGACATGTGTCAGCACCCACTGACCCATGCCATGGTCGCCCGTGTCATGGAGGAGATCCTCGACATCGCCGCCCGGGTCGGCTCGACGCCCGCGATCTCCATCGAGAAGCGGCTGCGCGGCGCCGAGGGTGTAGGCGCCCACAAGACATCCATGCTCCAGGACCTGGAAGCGGGCAAACAGCTGGAACTGGACGCCATCGTGACGGCGGTCGTCGAGATGGCCGACATCACCGGCGCCGAGGCACCCACGCTGCGTGCCATCCACGCGGCGACCGACCTATTGGCACGCACCGTGTCGCCGTAGCACGCTACTGATGAAGATCACGTGGCAGAGGAGACGTACATGCTGTTCCGGCAGTTGGAGTACTTCGTGGCGGTGGCCCGCGAGCGCCACTTCGCACGCGCCGCCGAGTCCTGCTACGTCTCGCAGCCCGCGCTCTCCGCGGCGATAGCCAAGCTGGAGCGCGAGCTGAACGTCACGCTGATCAACCGCGGCCACAACTACCAGGGCCTCACCCCGGAGGGCGAGCGCCTGGTGGTGTGGGCGAAACGGATCCTCGCCGAGCAGGACGCGTTCAAGGCCGAGGTCGCCGCAGTCCAGTCGGGCATCACCGGCACCCTTCGCCTCGGCACCGACCCCACGGCGTCCACGACCCTCGCCCTCCCGGTGGGCGCGTTCTGCTCGGCGCACCCCTTGGCGAAGGTCCAGGTCCGCTCCCGCCTCTCCACGAAGGAGCTCCACCGCCAGCTCCGCGACTTCGAACTCGACGTGGCGATCGCCCACTTCGACCCGGACGACCAGGAGGGCCTGCAAGTGGTCCCCCTCTACCAGGAGCGCTACATGCTCCTGGTCTCCGACGACCAGTTCAAGTCCCGTACGGAAAGCCTCACTTGGGCGGACGCGGCGCAACTGCCCCTGGCGCTGCTGACGCCCGACATGCGCATCCGCCAGAACATCGACAAGGTCTTCGCCAACAAGGGCCTGGAGGTCACCCCCCAGGTCGAGACCGACTCCATAGCCTCCCTGTACGCACATGTGGGCGGCGGCGAATGGGCGAGCGTCGTGCCCCACACATGGCTGCGCGCGATGCCCGTGGTCGGCCGCACGAGAGCGCTGCCGCTGATCGACCCGGAGGCCGGCGCCCAGGTCTCGGTGGCGATCCACGCGGGAACGCCGGGCTCGGTGGCGGCGAGAGCGTTCGTGAGCGCGGCGACGGCACTGAACCTGGACGAGGTCTTCGGCCGGAGGGTCCCGGGCCGGGTGGGAAGTTCAAGCCCCTGCGGCGATTGAGCAGCGGGGTCCGGGGCGGAGCCCCGATCTTTTGACGCGCTCGGCAGCAGAGGCCGGCAAATCCCCGATCTTTTGAAGCCCCGCCGGCGATTGAGGCGCGGGGCCCGGGGCAGAGCCCCGCGACGTCAACCACCCCGCCCGCCAACTCACCCGTACCGCTCCCGCACCGCCAACCGATCCAACCCACCCTGCGCCGTCCGCGGCAACGCCGCCACAAGCACGACCCGATCCGGCACCGCGACCGCGGCCAACCGCCCCCGGCAATACCGCAGAATCTCCGAAGGACTCCCGCCCTCCTCACCCCGCAAGACCACCACCGCATCGACCCGCCCCGCCACCGCGAACACCGCCGCCTCCGCCACCGCCGGACACCCGGCAAGCACGTCCTCCACGTACTCGGGCGAGATCTTCCGCCCGCCCCGCACGATGAGGCTCTCGATCCGCCCGGTCAACGACAGATACCCGTCCTCGTCGAGCGACCCCAGATCCCCGGTGCGCAACCACCCCTCACCCGCGACGGTCGGCCCCGACACCCACACCTCCCCCCGCACCCCGGCCGGACACACCCTCCCGTCCTGGTCGACGACGCGCAGCCGCACCCCCGTCGCCCGCCCCACCGTGCCGTGCTTGAGCGGCCCGCGCTCCGGAAGCGGCTCGCTGGCGATCTGGTGCGATGCCTCGGTCATCCCGTACGCGGACAGCAGCGGCGCCCCGAACATCCGCTCAAGGGCCCGCTGGCTCGCGGCGTTGAGCGGCGCGCCACAACTGCGTACGAAACGCAGCGGAGGCGGCGCGCCCAGGTCGCCGGTCTCCGAGGACCGGTCGAGCAGCGCCTCATGGATCGACGGCGCCGCCGTGAACCAACTCGCCCCCGCCGCCCGCAGATCCGCCCAGAACGTCTCCGCCGAGAACCTCCCGCCCGCGGGCAGCAGCACACACCCCCCACTGGCGAGCGTGGACAGCAGCGAGGCGAAAAGCCCGTGCCCGTGGAAGAACGGCATCACCGCGACGGTCGCGTCCTCTGGCCCCAACGCGTAGGTGGCACAGAAGGTGTTGACGGACGCCGCCACGTTGGCGTGCGTGAGCGACACCATGCGGGCGCGGCCCGTGGCACCAGCGGTGAACAGGACGAGCGCGTCCTCCGCCCCCCTACGTCGCCCGCCACCGACGCCCGTGATCCCGTCGGCGTCGAACACGGCTTCCGCGCCCAACGCCCTTACCCGCAGGCGCAGTTCAGCATCCGAAAGCGCCGGATCCAGGGGAGCGGCCACCACCCCCGCGCGGGCCGCACCGAGCAGCGCGGCCACGAAGTCGACGGTGTTGCCCGCGACGAGCCCGAGCACATCACCGGGCCGCAGACCCGCCGCGGCGAACCGCTCCGCCTCCCGGTCCGCGAGCGCGCCCAACGCCTCGTACGACAGGGGTGTCCGCTCCTCTGCACTCCGGCCGGTGACGACGAGCGCGGGAGCGTGTGGCCGCACACGCGTCTGCCGGTCGAGGAGATCGGCGAGTCCCGTGACGGTCAGGGCCGACGTGGCCATCCCTTCCACCTCCCCTCACCAGCGAGCGTGCGGTCAGCGGCCGCGCACGTCCAATACGCACTCACGAACACCCGATAGCAACCGCTTATGAAGGCCGAACGCCCAGCCCCAGCAGGGGATTTGGTACGCGCTTGACTCTCGATAGACGCCATTTATCGCCTGGAAGCCGATGGGTCTTGGACGGGAGGCCGAAGCCTGCCGAAGGTGTGAACAGGAGACCCGTCCAAGGAGGAACTCGGATCATGACCGCTGACTCGACCGCTGACCGAACCGCCGAGGCCGCGGCAGGAGCCGATGCGCCGGCCGAGCTCACCGACGGCTACCACCTCGTCGTCGACGCCCTGAAGAAGAACGACGTCGACACCATCTACGGCCTGGTCGGCATCCCCATCACCGACCTGGCTCGCCTCGCGCAGGCCGAGGGAATCCGCTACATCGGCTTCCGTCACGAGTCCAACGCGGGCCACGCCGCCGCGATCGCCGGCTACCTCACCAAGAAGCCCGGCATCGCCCTCACCGTCTCGGCCCCCGGCTTCCTCAACGGCCTGGTCGCCCTCGCCAACGCCACCACCAACTGCTTCCCGATGGTGCAGATCTCCGGCTCCAGCGAGCGCCACCTCGTCGACCTCAAGCAGGGCGACTACGAGGAGATGGACCAGCTCGCCGCCGCCCAGCCCTTCGTGAAGGCCGCCTACCGCGTCAGCCGCGTCGAGGACATCGGCCGCGGCATCGCCCGCGCCCTGCGCACCGCGGTCTCCGGCCGCCCCGGCGGCGTCTACCTCGACATCCCGGCGGCGGTCCTCGGCGCGGTCATGGACAAGGACGAGGGCGCGCGAACCCTCTCCCGCCTGGTCGACCCGGCACCGCGCCAGCTGCCCGCCCCCGAAGCGGTGGACCGCGCGATCGACCTCCTGGAGAACGCGGAACGCCCCCTGATCGTCCTCGGCAAGGGCGCGGCCTACGCACAGGCGGACGACAAGGTCCGCCACCTCATCGAATCGACGGGCATCCCCTACGTACCGATGTCGATGGCGAAGGGCCTGCTCCGCGACGACCACCCGCAGTCGGCGGCCACGGCCCGTTCCCTCGCCCTGAAGAAGGCCGACGTCGTCATGCTGGTCGGCGCCCGCCTCAACTGGCTGCTCAACCACGGCGAACGCGGCTGGAACCCGGACGCCAAGTTCATTCAGGTCGACATCGAGGCCAAGGAGATGGACTCCAACCAGCCGATCGCGGCCCCGCTCGTCGGCGACATCGAATCCGTCCTCGACCAGCTCGCCGACCGCACCAAGCCCGGCCAGATCACGGCCCCCACGGCCTGGCGCGAGGAGCTTGGCGACCGTTCCGCCCAGAACGTCGCCAAGATGGCGAAGCGCCTGGAGGCCGACCCGCACCCCATGCAGTTCATGGGCGCGCTCAAGGCCGTCCGCGACGTCGTCCACCAGCACCCGGAGACGTACATCGTCAACGAGGGCGCCAACACCCTCGACATCGCCCGCAACGTCATCGACATGCACCACCCGCGCCGCCGCCTCGACTCCGGCACCTGGGGCGTCATGGGCATCGGCATGGGTTACGCGATCGCGGCAGCGGTCGAGAGCGGCGGAGCGCCCGTGGTCGCCATCGAGGGCGACAGCGCCTTCGGCTTCAGCGGCATGGAGCTGGAGACGATCTGTCGCTACAACCTCCCCGTCGTCACCGTGATCATGAACAACGGCGGCGTCTACAAGGGCGACGAGACCATCGCGGGCCTTCCCGCCCCCACCACCCTCATGAGCGCCGCCCGCCACGACCAGATGATCGAGTCCTTCGGCGGCAAGGGCTACCGCGCCACCACCCCCGCCGAGATCACGGCCGCCCTCACCGAGGCGATCGCCTCCGGCGGCCCGGCGCTCATCGACTGCGTGATCGACCCGTCGGCCGGCACGGAGAGCGGCCACATCGCCCACCTGAACCCGAAGGGCATCGGCATCAAGAAGTAGGAGGTCCGGCCCCGTCCGGGGCGGCCCGATACGCAGGTGAAAGCCACTCCGAAACCTTGGTATTGTTGAGGTGTCGCCGCGGGGAACGCCCCGCGCCAAGCGATGCACACCTTGTCCGGGTGGCGGAATGGCAGACGCGCTAGCTTGAGGTGCTAGTGCCCTTTATCGGGCGTGGGGGTTCAAGTCCCCCCTCGGACACTCACAGAGTGCCGGTCGAGATTCGTCTCGACCGGCACTTTTTGCGTTTCCGGACGTTTGTGCTGGTCCGACGGGGGCAGGCGCGGCTCTGAGTCTCCTGTATCGCTTTTCAACCTTTCACAGGTCAAAGAGAATAGAGGTCGGTGTGTCCTCCAGACTGGTGGCCGAACACCTGCACATGGTGTTCGGCAGACGACCCGATGAGGCCGTGGAGAAGCTCCGCGGCGGTGCGGACCGCGAGGAACTGCGCGCCGAAGGAACCACGGCCGCCGTGATCGACGCGTCGTTCACCGTCGAGCCCGGCCAGATCTTCGTCGTCATGGGCCTGTCCGGCTCGGGCAAGTCCACGCTGCTGCGGATGCTCAACGGCCTCCTGGAGCCGACGTCGGGGCAGGTGAAGTTCGACGGTGAGGACCTGACCGCCCTGGCCCCCAAGGAACTGCGGGCTGTCCGCTCGCACAAGATCAGCATGGTGTTCCAGCACTTCGCGCTGTTCCCGCACCGCTCTGTGATGGAGAACGCGGGGTACGGCCTGGAGGTGCAGGGCGTTCCGCGTGCCGAGCGCGAGGAGCGGGCGGTCGAGGCGCTGCGTCTGGCGGGTCTTGAGGGGTGGGAGAAGTCCTTCCCCGACGAGCTGTCCGGCGGTATGCAGCAGCGTGTGGGTCTGGCCCGCGCGCTGGCCACCGACGCGGATCTGCTGCTGATGGACGAGTCCTTCAGTGCGCTGGACCCGCTGATCCGGCGTGACATGCAGGACCAGCTGCTCGAGCTGCAGAAGACGCTGAAGAAGACGATCGTCTTCATCACCCACGACCTCAACGAGGCCATGCGTCTGGGCGACAACATCGCGGTCATGCGTGACGGGCGGATCGTCCAGATCGGTTCGGCCGAGGACATCCTCGTCACGCCGGCCAACGACTACGTGGCCTCCTTCACCCAGGACGTCGACCGTTCCCGCGTGCTCAGCGCGCGGGCGATCATGGCGGAGCCGGGGGAGGGCTACGACATGGCCGAGGCCCCGGCGAAGGTCCATGAGGACACACCGATCGCCGAGCTGTTCACGCCGTGCTCGACGAGCGAGATACCTGTCGCCGTCGTCGACGACGAGGGCGAACTCCAGGGTGTGGTGCCGCGCGAGCGGCTGCTCGCCGTGCTCGGTGAGCCGATGAAGACCGTCGAGAACGGTACGAACGCTGAGGCCGCCGGCCTCGTCGAGGACGAGTCGGCGGAGAAGGTGAACGCCGGTGCCTAGGATTCCCTTCGGTGACTGGGTCAATGACGTCGTCCAGTGGATGCTCGTTCACCTGGACTGGCTGTTCGGCTTCTGCGAGAGCATCTTCAACGGTGTCTACGACGGCCTGACCGAACTCCTCCAGGCCCCCGAGCCCCTGCTGCTGGCGGGCATCTTCGCCGTCATCGCGTTCTGGCTGCGCGGCACACTGGGGGCCGTACTGGCCTTCGTCGGGCTCTGGTTCATCCAGAACCTGGAGCTGTGGGACAAGGCGATGGAGACCCTGTCCCTCGTCCTCGTCTCGACCCTCATCGCGCTCATCATCGGTGTGCCGCTGGGTATCTGGGCGGCGCGCTCGAACCGGGTCAGCAATCTGTTCCGTCCGGTCCTCGACCTGATGCAGACGCTGCCGGCGATGGTCTACCTGATCCCCGCCATTCTGTTCTTCGGCTCGGGTGCGCCGGCCGGTATCGTCGCGACGCTGATCTTCGCGGTGCCGCCGGGCGTGCGCATGACCGAGCTGGGCATCCGGCAGGTCGACAAGGAGCTGGTGGAGGCCGCCGACGCCTTCGGTACGACGCCGCGCAGCACCCTGTTCCGTGTGCAGCTGCCGCTCGCCCTGCCGACGATCATGGCGGGTGTCAACCAGGTCATCATGCTGGGCCTGTCGATGGCCGCGATCGCGGGCATGGTCGGCACCGGTGGTCTCGGTGGCGCTGTCAACGAGGCCATCGGCCAGCTCAACGTGGGTCTCGGCGCCGAATCGGGCATCTCGATCGTCATCCTGGCGATCTACCTGGACCGTATGACCAGCTCGCTGGGTCAGCAGGTCTCCCCGCTGGGCCGCCGCGCGCTCAACAAGCTGCGGGTCGCGCACGGCCTGAAGATCTGGTCGTACCGTCCCCGTCCGGCGGTCGCCGTGGTCGGTGTCGTCGTTCTCGCGCTGGTCGCGGGCGGCATGGGCATGTTCGGCCAGAACAACGCCGCCACCTCCCCGGCCGCCACGTCCACGAACGTGGGCCAGGGCAAGAAGATCTCCATCGGCTACATCCCGTGGGACGAGGGCGTCGCCTCGACGTTCCTGTGGAAGGAGATCCTGGAGCAGCGCGGTTTCGAGGTCGAGGCCAAGCAGTTCGACGCAGGCCCGCTCTACACCTCGCTCGCGGGTGGCACGGTCGACTTCCAGACCGACTCCTGGCTGCCGGTCACGCACGCCGAGTACTGGAAGAAGTACGGCAAGGATCTTGAGGACCTGGGTTCCTGGTACGGCCCCACGTCGCTCGAACTGGCGGTGCCTTCGTACATGAAGGACATCAAGTCCATGGAGGACTTGAAGGGCCAGGCGGACAAGTTCGACGGCAAGATCACCGGCATCGAGGCCAGCGCCGGTGAGACGGCGCTGCTCAAGAGCAAGATGCTCAAGGCCTACGGCCTCGACAAGGAGTACAAGGTCGTCGACAGCTCCACGCCGGCGATGCTGGCCGAGCTGAAGCGTGCGTACGCCAAGAAGAAGCCGATCGTCGTCCCGCTGTGGTCGCCGCACTGGGCGTACAACGACTACAAGCTCACCAAGCTCAAGGACCCGAAGGGTGCCTGGGGCAAGGGCGACGGCATCCACTCGCTGGCCCGCAAGGGCTTCGGCAAGGACTTCCCCGAGGTCGACAAGTGGGTCAGGGACTTCAAGCTGAGCGAGAAGCAGCTCACCAGCCTCGAAGCCGAGATCAACAAGTCGGGCAAGGGCAGGCAGCAGGACGCCGTCAAGGCGTGGCTGAAGAAGAACCCGGGCATCGTCGACGAGCTGGCCCCGGTCAAGAAGCAGTCGACCCCGGCCGAGGCCAAGCGCCCGGTGAACGTCGCGTGGTTCCCGTGGGACGAGGACGTCGCGGTCACCTTCCTCTGGAAGCACGTTCTGGAGAGGCGCGGCTACAAGTTCAACCTGAAGCAGATGGACGTCGGCCCGGTCTACACGGGGCTTTCCACCGGTGACCTGGACGTCAACTTCGATGCCTGGCTGCCGTATACGCAGAAGAGCTACTGGGACAAGTACAAGAGCAAGGTCACGACCCTCGGCTCCTGGTACGGACCCACCTCACTCGAGATCGCGGTCCCTTCCTATGTGAAGGGCATCAAGTCGGTCGAGGATCTCAAGGGCAGGGCCAAGGAGTTCAACGGCAAGATCGTCGGCATCGAGGGTGGCACCGGCACGATGGACATCCTCACGAAGGACGTCGTGCCGGGCTACGGCCTCGACAAGGAGTACAAGGTCGTCAACGGCTCCACGCCGGCGATGCTCGCCGAGCTGAAGCGCGCGTACGCCAAGAAGGAGCCGATCGCGGTGCTCCTGTGGACCCCGCACTGGGCCTACAGCCAGTACGACCTGACCAAGCTGAAGGACCCCAAGGGGCGCTTCGGCAAGGGTGACACCATCCGCACGGTCACCAGCAAGGCGTTCACCAAGCAGTACCCGCAGCTCACGAAGTGGTTCGACAAGTTCAAGATGAGCGAGGACGAGCTCGGCACGCTGGAGATCGAGATCAACAAGCGGGGCCAGGGCCATCAGGCGGAGGCCGTCGCGGCGTGGGTGAAGAAGCATCCGGAGGTCGAGGAGCGGATGACGGCGCCGTAGGGATGCCGGGTGGCACCGCATAGGTGCTGGTGAAGGCCGCTTCGAGAGCTTGGTAAGGTTCTCTTCGTCGCCACGGGGGTCAACCCCGGAAGCGGCCATCACCTTGTCCGGGTGGCGGAATGGCAGACGCGCTAGCTTGAGGTGCTAGTGCCCTTTATCGGGCGTGGGGGTTCAAGTCCCCCCTCGGACACGTTCAGTGAGCCTGTGGCTCCGCTGAGGGTCCTGGTCGAGAGTCATCTCGACCAGGACCTTTTTGCTTTCCGGGGTGGTGGGGCAGGGGCAGGGCAGGCTCGCCGGACGGCCCGATGGCAGGGAAAGCGGATGCAGTACCGTCGGGCGTATGACCAGGTCGACCCTCCCCGCTGGACGCCAGCGCCCCAGTGGCGCCTTCGGGCCCGTCCGTGACGAAACGCGGAACACCCGCATCATCGAAGCGGTCCTGGACCTGATCGCCGAGAGCGGTTACGCGGATCTCACCATGGCCGCGGTGGCCGCGCGCGCGGAGGTGGCGAAGGCCACCGTCTACCGTCGCTGGGCCTCGCGCGAGGACCTGGTCGCCGACGCTCTGGAAAGCCTCATGCTCCCGGTCGCCGTCCCGGCCGAGGTGACGGCCGCCGGGACGCTGCGCGAGGACCTCATCGCCACGCTGATCCACAGTTCCGCGTGCCTTCAGCCCCACGGGCGTCGCTTCTCGGCCGTGCTGGCCGCCGCCACGGCCTCTCACCCCCAGATCGCCGACACCCTGCGTGAGCGGTACATCGCAGGGCAGCGTGAGGGAATCGCCGCCTGCCTTCATCGCGCCCAAGAGCGCGGCGAGATCACCGCGGATCGGGTTGAGCTTCTGCTGGCGCCGGGCAGGCTGGAGATCGCCGCAGTCGTCGGGGTGACGGTCCTGCAGCAGGAACTGCTCGGAGCCGTTCTCGACGTCGACGGGATGGCCCGCCTGGTGGACCAGGTGCTGCTGCCCCTCGTCGGCGGCGCCCCCACAGCCTGAAGCCTTCCGGTCGGCTACCGGCCGGCCTCCGCTCGGACGGATCGCCAACTAGGTACACCCGAGACTCGATACTGTACGGTCTTTAGTGAGCGGGTCTTCGTGCCCGTGCGTCCGACAACACGTGATCATTCGAAGGCAAGGTGCGCCATGGCAGGCAACGACAAGGCGAAGGTGCTGGTCACCGGGGCGACAGGGATGCAGGGCGGCGCCGCCGTCCAGGCACTCCTGCGCGCGGGACACCCCGTGACCGCGTTCGTGCGCAACCCCGCGTCGGCCCCCGCCCAGGCGCTCGCCGGGCAGGGCGTCGCCCTCGCGACCGGGGACATGGACGACCTCGCGTCCCTGGAGGCTGCCAGCGCCGGACACGACGTGGTCTTCTCCATGCAGATGCCGGGCGGCGACCCGGCCGATCCCGGCGCCGAGCAGCGGCACGCCCGCAACATCGCTGCCGCGGCCCAGCGGGCCGGCGTCAGGCAGATCGTCCACACGTCCGTGTCCGCGACCGGATGGCGCAGTCAGCACCCGGACATCAAGGACTTCTCCCCTGCGACGATGGTGTACTGGGACGGCAAGGAGGCCGCGGAGGAAGCGGTCCGGCAGTCGGGCCTGGAGCACTGGACCATTTTCAAGCCCGCCTTCTACATGGAGAACTTCCTTGGGGCCAGGCAGGACTTCATGTTCCCCGAGCTGTCTCAGGGCGAGCTGATCACCGCGACGAGCCCGCAGACCGTGCTGGCGCTCATCAACGCGGACGACTTCGGAGCAGCCGTCGCTGCCGCCGTGACCGATCCCGCAAAGTTCCACGAAGCCGAGATCGAGTTCGCGAGCGACGCGCTGACGCACCCCGAGATCGCCGACGCCCTCTCCAAGGCCGCCGGCCGCGAGATCACCGCCGTCTCCATCTCCCGGGAGGAGCAGGAGCAGCGCCACAGTGTCATGGCGGACAGCCAGGTCTGGAACGACCTCGTCGGCTACCCGGCACGCCCCCACCATGCGGCCCGCTACGGCCTGACCACGACCACCTTTGAGCAGTGGGCAGCGAAGCAGGACTGGACCGTCCCGGCCGCCTGAACTCAGGCCCCCGCGTCCAGATCCACGTCCACGTCCAAGTGCTCCGCCTCGTCCCAGAATTCCGGGTCCGCCTTCTGGAGGCGGGTCGCGGCGTGCTTCATGTGGCGGCGGGCCGCCGTGCGGGCCGCCTTGGGGTCGGCGGATTCGACGGCCGTGAGGATCGCCTGGTGTTCCTGGCGGACCGCCTCGAAGAAGTCGTCGCGGCGGGCCTCGTTGGCGCGGGTGACGCGGATGCCGCCGCGGGAGACCTCGCCGAGGTAGTGGACCGTGGAGACCAGGACCGGGTTGCCCGTCGACTCGGCGATGGAGCGGTGGAAGGCGAGGTCCTCGTCCGTGCCGTCGCCGCCCGCCGCGACCGCTGTGTCGATCGCGGCCAGCGCGGCCCGCATCCGCACGATGTCGGCCGGCTGCGCGCGGGTCGCCGCGAGATGGGCGGCCTCCGCCTCCATCGCGCGGCGCACCTCGACGATCTGGAGCACCTTCGCCAGCGTGCCCGGTGACTCGGCACCGGCCTCCAGATCAAGTGGACGGATGCGGCGGGGCAGCACGAAGACGCCCCTGCCCTGGCGGGGTTCCACCAGGCCCGCGTTGCGCAGCCGCGAGACCGCCTCGCGGATCACCGTGCGGCTCACGCCGAGCTGCTTGACGAGCTCCACCTCGGTCGGCAGCTTGTCGCCCTCCGTGAGCCGCCCCGACTCGATCTCCTGGGTGAGCATCGCGGCCACGCGATCGGCGAGCCGCACGGGCCCGTCCACCTTGTTGAACATGGCGTCAGTCTATCGACGTGGCCGTGGGGACCTCGGCGGTGACCGCGGCCGGATGGTCGGCGACGTACTGGCGGATCACCGACGCGAAGTCCGGGTCCGGGGCCAGGCCGAGGGCCGCTGCGCGGGTGTTGTCGAAGGACGCCGGCCACGAGCCGACGATCGCCTCGACCGCCGGATCCGGAGCCACCGTCACCAGGTCGGCCACCGCGTCGCCCGCCACCTCACGCAGTGTGTCCAGCATCTCGGCGACCGTGACCGTCAGGGCGGGCAGGTTCACCGGCATGTTGCCGGTCAACTGGCCTTCCTCCGCGCCGCGTTCGGCCTGCGCGATCCGCAGGATGCCCTCCACCGTGCGACGCGGGGAGGCCAGCGCCACCCGCGTCCGCGGGCTCACCGGGCAGGCCGCCGGGAGGCCCGCCAGCGGTTCGCGGACCACGCCGGACAGGAAGCCGGAGGCCGCCGCGTTCGGCTTGCCGGGGCGCACCGACACCGTCATCAGGCGGGTCACGCGGCCGTCCACGTATCCGCGGCGCGTGTACTCGGCGACCAACTGCTCGCAGATCCGCTTCTGCACGCCGTAACTGGACTGCGGCGTGGGCAGCGTCGACTCGCTGACCACGGGCGGCAGGGGGAGCGCCGCGTCGGAGCCGTAGACCGCGACGCTGCTGGCGAGCACGAGGCGTACGAGAGGGCCGCCCGACTCGGACTGGGCGCGGGCCGCCTGGAGGAGAGCGCGGGTCGTGTCGAGGTTGGCGGTCATGCCGAGGTCGAAGTCGGCCTCGCACTCGGACGACACCGCGGCCGCCAGGTGGATGACCACGTCGACCGGAGCCGCTGTCGAGAACAACTCCCCGAGGTGGTCGGTGAGGTCGCCCTGGACCACCTCCACCAGCGGGTCGGCCTTCAGGGGCGACTCGTCCGGGACGAACCTGTCCGCGAGCGTGAGGCGGTCGATGGGCAGGCCGTCGAACGTGCGCCGCTCCAGCAGGGCCTCGGCGACCTGGCGGCCCAGGAAGCCGAAGCCGCCCGTGATGACGATCCTCATGATGCGTGCTCTCCAGAATTGTCGTGCTCGGTACGGATGTTCTTCAGCCAGCCGAGACCCTCGCTCGTGCCGGCCTTGGGGAAGTACTCGCAGCCGATCCAGCCGCTGAAGCCCAACGCGTCGACGGCGTGCATCAGGTGACGGAGGTTCAGCTCGCCCGCGTCGGGCTCGTGGCGGTCGGGGACGCCCGCGATCTGGAGGTGGCCCACCCGGCCCGTCGGCAGGTCGCGGCGGAGGGTGGCGGTGAGGTCGCCCTCGACGATCTGGCAGTGGTACAGGTCGAGTTGGACCTTCAGGTTGGCCGCGCCGACCTCCCGTACGACCGCGTGGGCGTCCGCCTGGTGGTTCAGGAAGTAGCCCGGCATGTCACGGGTGTTGATCGGCTCGATCAGGATGTCGACCCCGGCGGGCGCCGCCTGTTCGGCGGCGTACGCCAGGTTGGTGAGATACGTGTCCCGGCACTCGGCGCGTGACATACCCTCGGGCACGAGGCCCGCCATCATGTGCACGCGCGGGCTGCCGAGCGCGGCCGCGTACTCCAGGGCCTTCTCGACGCCCTCGCGCACCTCGGACGCACGGCCCGGCAGCGCCGCGATGCCGCGCTCGCCGCCGTCCCAGTCGCCGGGCGGGGCGTTGAACAGGACCTGGCGCAGGCCGTGTTCGTCGAGGCGGGCGCGGAGCTCCCCGGACCCGTACGCGTACGGGAAGAGGTACTCGACGGCCTCGAAGCCGTCCGCCGAGGCCGCGGCGAAGCGGTCCAGGAACTCGTACTCGGGATACAGCGTGGAAAGGTTCGCCGCGAACCTCGGCATGGTGACTCCTGTCGAAGGTGGAGGGAGGTGTGCGCGTCAGCGGTTGACGACGTCCTTCTTCGTCGTCAGGACGGCCGCCGCCCCGATGACGAGCGACAGCGCCAGAACGTACATCGGGATCGCGGTCGAACCGGTCGCGTCCTTCAGTGCGCCGATCATGTACGGGCTGACGAAGCCGGCGAGGTTGCCGACCGAGTTGATCACCGCGAGGCCCGCCGCGGCCGCCGTGCCGCCGAGGAACGCGGTCGGCAGCGACCAGAACAGCGGGGCGCAGGTCAGGACGCCGGCCGCGGCGATCGACAGGGCGACGAGGGCCAGCACGGTCGAGCCGGTGAAGCTCGCCGCCATCGAGAAGCCGACGGCGCCCATGAGGGACGGGACGACGAGGTGCCAGCGGCGTTCGCGGCGCTTGTCGGCCGAGAAGCCGAAGAGGTTCATGGCGATCAGCGCGGCCAGGTACGGGATGGCGCTCAGGGCGCCGATCGCGAGTCCGCCCTTGACGCCGGTGGACTCGACGAACGTCGGCATCCAGAACGTCAGCGCGTACTGACCCATCACGAAGCAGAAGTAGATGAGGCACATCAGCCACACCTTGCCGTTGCGGAAGGCGTCGAGGGCGCGGCCGTGGACGGTCTGGTGGGTGGCGTCGGCGGCGAGTGCCTTCTCGATGACCGACTTCTCGTCGTCGGTCAGCCACTTGGCGTCGCGCACGCTGTTGTCGAGCCAGAACAGGCAGACCACACCGATGACGAGGGCGGGGATCGCCTCGACGACGAACAGCCACTGCCAGCCGCTCCAGCCGGCCGCATTGTCGAAGACGTCCATGATCCAGCCGGAGAGCGGGTTGCCGAAGATGCCCGCGACGGGGATCGCCGACATGAACATCGCGATGACGCGCGCCCGGCGCTGGGACGGGAACCAGTACGTGCAGTAGAGGATCACGCCGGGGTAGAACCCGGCCTCGGCGGCGCCGAGCAGGAAGCGGAGCACGTAGAACGTCGTCTCGCTGTTGACGAAGGCGAACGCCGCGGACACCACGCCCCAGCTGATCATGATGCGGGCGATCCAGGTGCGGGCGCCCACCTTCTGCATCAGCAGGTTCGAGGGGACCTCGAAGAAGAAGTAGCCGATGAAGAAGAGGCCGGCTCCGAGCCCGTAGGCCGCCTCGCTGAAGCCGAGGTCCGAGGACATCTGCAGCTTGGCGAAGCCCACGTTCACGCGGTCCAGGTAGGAGACCACGTAGCAGAGGATCAGGAAGGGGACGATGCGGCGGATCACCTTGCGGAACACCGCGTTCTCACGCGCGAGTTCGGGGGTGTCGGCCGTGGGGACGGTCGTGGACATGAGGGGCACTTCCTTGTGCGGCTCAGAGGCTCAGTGGTGCGGGAGCGGAGGGGGACAGGGGGAGGGGTGTCACCACGCCGCGCCGAACGTGTCTCTCAGTTCGGCGATGGCGTCGTCGGGGAGCGGTGCGGGCTTGCGGTCGGTCGTCAGCCAGAGGCGGGCCGTCTCCTCCAGCTCTTCGAGGACGGCGAGCGCGGCGGCGGCGTCCGGGCCCCAGACCACGGGGCCGAGCCGGTCGAGCAGGACCGCGCGGATCGAAGTGCCTTGCTCGGCACGCGAGTTGATCCGCTCGGTGACCAGATCGGCGACGCGCGGGTCGCCGGGCCGGTGGTACGGGATGTGCGGGACGTGCCCCACCTTCATCACGTAGTACGGGGTGATGGGTGGAAGTACGTCGTCCTGGTGCCACACGCCGGCGAGGGTGAGCGCGACCAGGTGGGTGGAGTGGGTGTGGATGACGAAGCGGGCCGTGGGGTCGGCCTCGTAGATCCGGCGGTGGAGGGTGAGTGTCTTGCTGGCGCGGTCGCCCGCGACCTGCACACCCTCGGCGTCGACGAGCGCGAGCCGTTCGGGGTCAAGGAAGCCGAGGGCCGCGTCGGTCGGGGTGATGAGGTGGCCGAGTCCTTCGTCGAGCTTGGCGCTGATGTTGCCGGCGCTGGCGTGGACGTAGCCGCGGTCGAAGAGGCTGGTGCCGACGCGGACGATCTCCGAACGGGCGTCAGCGGCGGCCGAGTTGAGGTCCTGGGTCACTGCGACTCCCCGTTGCCGAGCAGATCGAACGATGCGGTGAAGAAGTCCGGGCCGCCGAAGTTCCCCGACTTGAGCGTGATGTGCAGGGTGTCACCGTCGGCGAGCGGCGCGGCACACCACGGCACACCCGGATCGATCTGCGGTCCGATCCGCAGTCCGGTCAGGCCGAGGGCCTGCACGACGGCGCCGGAGGTCTCGCCGCCGGCGACGACGAGGCGTCGCACCCCGCGTTCGACGAGGCCCTGGGCGACGCGCGCGAGCGTCCGCTCCACCAGCTCCCCGGCCTCGGCGGCCCCGAGCCGGCCCTGCACGTCGCGTACGGCGTCGGGGGACTCGGTCGAGTAGATGAGGACCGGGCCCTCGGACGACAGGTGGGCGTCGGCGAAGGCGAGCGCCTCGGCGGCCACGTCCTCGCCCGCGGCGATCCGCATCGGATCCACGCTGAAGCCCGGCCGGCCGGTGTCGAGGAACGCGCGCACCTGACCGTTCGTCGCGGCGGACACCGAACCGGCGACGACCGCCGAGCGGCCGGAGGCGGCGGGGAGGTGGGCGGCTTCCGGGGACGGCTCGATGCCCCAGTTCGCGGGCAGCCCGATGGCGAGCCCCGAACCGGCGGTGACCAGCGGCAGTCCGGCGACCGCGGCGCCCAGGCGCACGAGGTCCTCGTTCGACACGGCGTCGACGACCGCGGCGCCGATGCCGTCCTTGCGCAGCGTGGCGATCCGCTCCGCGATGGTCTCGGGACCGGCCGCGACGGCCTTGTGGTCGATCAGTCCGACGGGCCGCGCGGTCTGCGCGTCCAGCACCGACACCAGATTGGAGTCGGTCATCGGGGTCAGCGGGTGGTGGCGCATGCCGCTCTCGGCGAGCAGCACATCACCGACGAAGAGGTGTCCCTTGAAGACGGTCCGCCCGTTGTCGGGGAACGCGGGCGTCGCGACGGTGAAGTCGGTGCCGAGCGCGTCCATCAGTGCCTCGGTGACCGGGCCGATGTTGCCGGCCGGTGTCGAGTCGAAGGTGGAGCAGTACTTGAAGTAGATCTGCTCGGCGCCCGCGGACCGCAGCCACTGAAGGGCGCGCAGTGACACCTCGACGGCCTCGGTGGCCGGGATCGTCCGCGACTTGAGCGCGATGACGACAGCGTCGGCGTCCTGTGGTGTCTCGGTGTCCGGTGCGGGTACGTCGATCAGCTGGACCACGCGCATGCCCGCGCGCACCAAGTTGTTGGCGAGGTCGGTGGCGCCGGTGAAGTCGTCGGCGATGCAGCCGAGGCGGATGGGCATGTCAGTTCTCCTTCTGGGGCGCGGGCTTCGGCGCGGGCGCGGACTCGGGCGCGGGCTTGGGCTCGGGCAGGTCGATCCCCGGGAAGATCTTGATGACCGCGCTGTCGTCCTCGCCACCGAGACCGGACGCGGAGGCCTGGAGGAACATCTGGTGGGCGGTTGCGGAGAGCGGCAGCGGGAACTTCTCGGGCCGCGCCGAGTCCAGTACGAGCCCGAGATCCTTGACGAAGATGTCGACGGCGGAGAGTGGTGTGTAGTCCCCGTCCAGCACATGGGCCATGCGATTCTCGAACATCCACGAGTTGCCCGCGCTGTGCGTGATCACCTCGTACAGCGACTCGGCCGGAACGCCCGCCTTGATGCCGAGGGCCATGGCCTCCGCGGCGGCGGCGATGTGCACGCCCGCGAGCAGCTGGTTCACGATCTTGACCTTGGAGCCGAGCCCCGCGGTGTCACCGAGCCGGTAGACCGTGGCGCTCATCGCGTCGAGCACGGGGCCGGCGAGCGCGTACGCCTCCGGGGAGCCGGAGGTCATCATCGTCAGCTCGCCGGTCGCGGCGCGGGCGGCGCCGCCGGAGATCGGCGCGTCGAGGAAGCGCACACCCAACTCGCCGAGCCTGCCCTCCAGTTGGGCGGCGAACGTCGGGTCGACGGTGGAGCACATGACGTAGACGGAGCCGGGGCGCAGCCGGTGGGCCGCGCCGCCGTCCCCGAAGAGGACCGACTCGACCTGCGCCGAGTTGACCACGACACCGACGAGGACGTCGACGTCGGCCGCCAGGTCACCGGCCGTGTCGTACGCGGCGCCGCCCTCGCGGGCGAAGCCGGCGGCCACGTCGGCGCGCAGGTCGTGGACCGCCACGTGGAACCCGGCGGCGCGCAGGCTGCGGGCCATGCCGAGCCCCATGGCCCCGAGGCCGACGACGCCTACGCGGGTCGCGGGTGCGGCCGGTGCCGGGTGATCCTGGTCGTGCATGGGTGTTGTCCGTCCCTGTCTCTCGCCGTTGGCCGGGGGCCGTGGGTCGAGGCCCGTGAGGCCGTCGAGCGCAGGTCATATGATGACCTGACGTCAACGCGGAGTACAGGGTGATGCCGGTCACAGGTGTGTGACGGTGGCGGTGATCGGTCGGTCGGCGGGTGGAGGTCAGCGGTTGTACGCCGGCATCGGGCCGCGCAGCCGGGCGCCGACCTCGTCGCAGGCGGTCAGGACGTCCTCCGGCAGCGGGCCCTGCGCGGCGGCCGCGATGTTGGCGGTGAGGTGGTCGACCTTGGAGCCGCCGAGCAGCAGGGCGTCGGTGGAGGGGCGGGAGAGCAGCCAGCGCAGGGACAGGGCGGTGAGCGGGAGGCCCGCGTCGGCCGCGATGCGGGTCAGGTCGCCCACCGCGCGGAAGAGGTCCTCGTTCCAGTACCGCTCCCGGTACATCGTCGCGACCTTCGAATCGCCGAACCGGCCGCCCGCCGGGGTCTGGGCGAAGGTGTGCCGGCCGGTGAGGAGGCCGCCGCCGAGCGGGTTGTAGACCATCGTGCGCAGCCCGGTTCGCCCGGCGAACTCGACGTACTCCTCCTCGATGCGGCGCGCGAGCAGATTGTGCAGCTGCTGCGCGACGACAGGGCGGGGCGCGCCCATCTCGTCGGCCACGCTGTTCAGTTCGGCGATCTGCCACGCCGCGTAATTGGAGACACCGAGCGCGCGCACCTTTCCGGCCTTTACGAACTCGGCGACGGTGGCGAGGGTTTCGCCGAGCGGTGTCGAGCGGTCCGGCTGGTGCAGGTAGAAGAGGTCGATGTGGTCCGTGCCGAGGCGCCGGAGGCTGCCGTCGAGCGCGGCGTGCAGACCCTCGGCGGACAGTGGCGCGTGCTCACCCTGGTCGGGGTGCGGGATGCCGGCCTTCGTGGCGAGCACGACCCGGTCGCGGCGGCCTGGCAGCAGTTCGGCGAGGATGCGCTCGCTCTCGCCGCCCGCGTAGCCGTTGGCGGTGTCCACGCCGGTGATGCCCGCGTCGAGCGCGGCGTCCAGCATCGCGGCGGCCGCCGCGCGGTCCGCGGTGTCGCCGAAGGTCATGGTGCCGAGCACGAGGCGTGACAACGGGGCGGCGGTATTGGGGAGTTGGATGCCGGGGGCCATGGTGGGGTCCTTACGGGGGGGGAGGGGAGCGTGCCGCGCGGAGGGGGGGCGGGGCGACAGGTCGCAAGGGGGGTCGGGCGTGAGCGGGCGCCGGAACGCGAGGTGGGGGCGTCGGGCACGAGGGGAGGGGGGGGCGTTCGGATGCGGGAGGGGGCGTCGGGTACGGGGGGTGCGTCGGGCGCAAGGAGGGTGCGTCGGACACGAGGGGTGCGTCGGACACGAGGGGTGCGTCGGGCACGGGAGGGTGCGTCGGGCACGAGGGGAGGGTTCGGGTGCGAGGAGGGGGCGTCGGGCACGGGAACGCTCGCATGGCTGCGCGTTGTGCGCAAGAGGTCTCGCGTGGATCGCGCATGCTGTGCCATGATTCCGGCGGGGTCGCCCAACGCCGGGCGTTCCCAGGGAGGTTGGACCCTGTGGCTTCGTCGCCCCCGCACCCGATCCCCGCCGTGCTCGCGCTCGCCGACGACCTGTCCGGCGCGGCCGAGGCCGCCCGGGCGCTCGGTGGCCCGGTCCGCCTGTCCCTCACCGCCCCGGCCGGCGACGTCGACGGGCCCGCGTCGCGCGACCTGGTCGTGGACCTGAACACTCGGCATCTTCCGCCCGCCGACGCGGCGGTTGCCGTGCGTTCGCTCCTGGACTCCGGGGGGTTCGGAGGGGCCGGTGTGTACGGACTGCTCTACAAGAAGATCGACTCGCAGCTGCGCGGCAACGTCGCCGCCGAGGCGCTCGCGTACGCCGAGGGCGCGGAGGCACTCGTCGTCGCGCCCGCGCTGCCCGCCGCCCGGCGCACCGTGACGGGTGGGGTCGTGCACGTGGACGGGGTGCCGCTGCACGAAACGAACGGCTGGCGCGCGGAACGCGCAGCGCCGCCGCGATCGGTGGCGGAGGCGTTCTCGGGGCTGCCGGTGCGGACGATCCCGTTGGAGGTCGTCCGCTCCGAACTCGCCGCCCTGGTAGCCGAGTTGAAGGGCGCGGCCGCGTCCGGCGTCCACCCCGCCCCGGACGCCGAGACCGACGCCGACCTGGACGCCATCGTCGCGGCGGCCCTGCGGCTCGGCCCCGGCTTCCGGCTGCTCGGCAGCGGCGGCCTCGCGGGCGCGCTCGGCCGGGCGCTCGCGCGGCCCGCCGTGCCCGCGCCCGTATCGGCCCCCGCGCGCGATGCGGCCCCGCTGCTCGTGGTGGCGGGGACGGCGGAGCCGGGGGTGGCGCGGCAGATTGCGCACCTGGAGACACTCGGGGTGTGTCATCTACCCCTGGACCCGGACGAGTTGGTGGCGGGCGCGGTGGCGGTGCCGGCGAACGTCGTGGTCCGCGACACCGTCCTGTCCATCGACGGGTCGGCCGGCCTACACCCCGGCGGCGGGCGCGCCCTCAGCGCGGCCCTCGCCGCGCTCGCGACCGCCTGGCCCGGCCGCCCCGACCTCGTCCTCACCGGCGGCGAGACCGCTCGCGCGACGCTGGACGCCCTCGGCGTACGGGAGTTGGACCCGGTCGACGAGATCCACCATGGCGCCGTCCACTCGCGGACCTCCGACGGTCGCAGCGTCGTGACCCGCCCCGGCAGCTACGGCGCCGAGGACTCGCTCGTGCGTATCGCGAAGGCCCTGCGCCCGCACTTGGCAGCCACCCCGGCGACGGGCTGAAACCGTCGCCGCCCGCCCCGCCCACCCTCTCCCCAGGAGTCACCCATGAGCCCCGATCTGCCCCAACTCCCGCTCATCGCCGTCACGATGGGCGACGGCGCGGGCGTAGGACCCGAGGTCGTCGTCGCCGCGCTGCTCGACGAGGACACCCTCGGCCGCTGCCGCCCGGTCGTCATCGGCGACGCGGCGCGGCTGCGCGAGGCGGCCCGCATCCTGGACCTGGAGTGCGAGGTGGCCGCGGTCGACCACCCCCGCGACGCGGTCTTCACGCCCGGCCGCGTGAACGTCGTCGACCTCGCGCTGCTCCCCGCCGACCTGCCCTGGGGTGAACTCTCCGAGGTCGCGGGCAACGCGGCGTACGAGTACGTGAAGAAGGCCGCCGAACTCGCCGTCACCGGCGACGTCCAGGGCATCTGCACGGCCCCGCTCAACAAGGGCGCCCTGCACGCCGCCGGACACATCTACCCCGGACACACCGAACTCCTGGCACACCTCACCGGCACCGAAGAGGTGTCGATGATGCTCTCCACGGAGAAGGTCAAGGTCATCCACGTGACGACACACATCGGCCTCATCGACGCGGTCGACCGCATCGAGCCGGGCCTCGTCGAGCGCACCGTGCGCCGCGGCCACGAGGCGATGGTCCGCGCCGGAACCCCGCACCCCGTCATCGGTGTCTGCGGCATCAACCCGCATGCGGGCGAGGGCGGGTTGTTCGGCCACGGCGAGGAGGCCGAGAAGATCGAACCGGCCCTGGAGAAGCTGAAGGCCGCCGGCGTGGACGCGCGTGGGCCGCTCCCCGCCGACACCGCCTTCTTCCTCGCCTCGCGCGGCGATTACGACCTCATCGTGGCGATGTACCACGACCAGGGCCACGGCCCCGTGAAGGTCCTCGGCATCGAGGCGGGCGTGAACCTGACGGTGGGCCTGCCCGTGATCCGCACGTCCGTCGACCACGGCACCGCGTTCGACATCGCGGGAACCGGGAAGGCCGAGGCCGGTAGCATGGTCGAGGCCCTTCGCCAGGCGGCCGAGATGGCCACGGCGCCCGCCGCCCCAGCGGCTTGAACCGCCCTCCGCCGCGGCGGTCCCGTCCCGCCCTCCGCCCCGGCGGTCCCGTCCCGCCTTCCGCTGCGGCGGTCCCGTCCCGCCTTCTGCCGCGGTGGTCCGGTCCTGCCTATTCCCCGGCGTCACGGGCTCGGCTGCCCTTGGCGGTCTGACCTCGCCTTCCGTCGCGGTGGTCCGGTCCTGCCTACTCCCCGGCGGTCCGGCCTCGCCCGCCCCCGGCGGCCTGACCCCGCCCTCTGCCCCGGCGGTCCGACCCCACCCACCCCCGGCGGTCCGCCCCCACCCTCCGCCCCGGTGGCCCGGCCCCACCCACCCCCGGTGGCCCGAACCGCCGCTCCCCGTACCGCCGTCGACCGCCGCCGCACCGTAGAGGACCGACCAGATGCCATCACCGAGCTCCCAGCCGCCCGCCTCCCAGCCGCCCGCCTCGCAGACACCCGTCTCCCAGCCGCCCGTCTCCCAGCCACCCGCGTCGCAGCCGCCCGTCTCCCAGCCACCCGCGTCGCAGCCACCCGCCTCGCAGACACCCGCCACCCAGCCACCCGCCACCCAGACGCAAGGCTCCCGCGCCCGCCGGGACCGCATCGTCGACCTGGCCACCACGACAGGGCTCGCCAGCGTCGAGGAACTCTCCCGGCTCTTCGAGGTCACCCCGTCCACCATCCGCCGCGACCTCGCCCGCCTCACCGCGGAGGGCCGGCTCGCCCGCACATACGGCGGAGCGATGGCCCTGTCCGCGCACCCCGAGGCCTCGCTGCGGCAGCGCACGGGAGAGGCGTACGACGCGAAGCGCGCCATCGCGCAGTGGGCGGCGCGCGTGGTGGAACCGGGCGAGACACTGCTCCTCGACGCAGGTACGACGGTCGGCGCGCTCGCCCATGAGCTGCGCGCCGTCAAGGAGTTGACCATCGCCACGACGGGCCTGACCGCGCTGCACGCGCTCGCCGACGCGGAAGGTGTGCACGTCGAGTGCCTGGGCGGCACGCTGCGCCCGCTCAGTCAGGGGTTCGTGGGCCCGCTCACCGAGGCCGCCCTGGAGCGGATGTCGTTCGACCGCGTCTTCCTCGGCGCCGACGGTGTCACGGTCGAAAGGGGCATCTGCGAGGCGGAGCTGCGCCAGACCCGCCTCAAGGAGCTCATGGCGCGCCGGGCCGACCACGTCTACGTCCTGGCCCACGGCGGCAAGCTGGGCCGCGCCCCGTTCCACGCGTGGGCGACGCTGGCGGAGGGCTGGACCCTGGTGACCGACGCGTCGGCGCCGGAGGAGCAGGTCAGGGCGTTCGAGGCGCGCGGGGTGCGGGTGGAGGTCGCGGGAGGCGGGTGACCGTACTGGCGGCCAAGTGCCGCCGCGCCGGGGGAAGTTGAGTCACAAGGGGTGCGCGGGGCCTTGCCAGCGGATCCTGTGGCGCCCTATTGTCCCGCGCAGAAAGCGCTTTCCCCCTTTTTCCGCCGGTCACCACACCGGTTGCACCGGCATGCCCGAAGCACCTGAATCAGTGCGCCGCACTGCACTGCACTGCACTGCGCTGCATCGCACTGCACCGGAAGGGAACCACGACGATGAAGTTACCCAGACCCGTCGCGCTCCGCCTCACCGCCGGCATCGGCGCGCTCGCCCTCGCGGGCGCGGCCGCGATGACACTGTCGACCACCGAGGCATCGGCCGCCGTGACCGGCATCGCCACCGGCTACGCCACGCAGAACGGCGGGACCACCGGAGGCGCGGGCGGAGCGACCGTGCGCGCCACCACCGGGACCCAGATCCACGCGGCCCTGTGCAACCGCGCGAGCGACAGCACCCCGATCACCATCGAGGTCGAGGGCACGATCAACCACGGCAACACCACCAAGGTGTCGGGCGACAGCTGCAACACGGCCGCCGGCGTCATCGAGCTCAAGCAGATCAGCAACGTCACCATCGTGGGCGTCGGAAACGGCGCGGTCTTCGACCAACTCGGCATCCACATCCGCGAGTCCAGCAACATCATCATCCAGAACGTGACGGTCCAGAACGTCAAGAAGTCCGGCTCGCCCACCTCCAACGGCGGCGACGCCATCGGCATGGAGAGCGACGTCCGCAACGTCTGGGTGGACCACGTGAACCTGCTCGCCTCGGGCGGCGAGTCGGAGGGCTACGACGGCCTCTTCGACATGAAGGACAACACCCAGTACGTCACCCTTTCGTACAGCACGCTGCGCAACTCGGGCCGCGGCGGCCTCATCGGCTCCAGCGAGACGGAACTGTCCAACGGCTACGTGTCGTTCCACCACAACCTGTACGAGAACATCGACTCCCGCGCACCCCTGCTCCGCGGCGGCACGGCGCACATGTACAACAACTACTACGTGAGCCTCAACGAGTCGGGCATCAACTCCCGCGCCGGGGCGAAGGCAAAGGTCGACAACAACTACTTCAAGAACTCGAAGGACGTCCTCGGCACGTTCTACACAACCGCGGCCGGATACTGGCAGGTCAGCGGCAACACCTTCGACAACGTGACATGGTCGAGCGCTGCGAGCGACTACAAGCCGGCCGGGCCGAACCCGACGTCGAACACCACGGTCTCGATCCCGTACTCCTTCAAGCTCGACGCCGCGTCCTGTGTCCCGGCGGTCGTGGGGGAGACGGCGGGCGCCAACAAGGGCATGAAGGTGTCGGACGGCAGCTGCTCGACGCAGACCCCCACGCCGACCCCGACCCCGACCGACCCCACCGAGCCGACACCCACCGACCCGGCGCCCACGCAGCCCTCCGGTACCAACCTGAGCATCGGCGCCGGCTCCGACGGTTCCAGCAAGGCGGACGGCACCAGCTACGGCAACGTACGCGACGGCAGCATGACCACCTACTGGTCGCCGAGCGGCACGACCGGCTCGGTCTCGGTCAAGTGGGGCACGGCCACCGCGGTCTCCAAGGCCACCATCCGGGAGACGGCGGGAGCCACGGGCCGGATCAAGGCCTGGCGAGTCATCAACGGTGACACGGGCGCGGTGCTGAGCTCCGGCACGGGCGCGGGTGTCACCTCGTTCGCCAAGACGTCGCTGAAGAAGCTCACGCTGGAGATCACCAGCGCGAGCGCGGCGCCGCAGGTGGCGGAGTTCGAGACGTACGCGCAGTAGGTACACGACAGCCCGCCCACCGGTTTCCGCACTGGTGGGCGGGCCGCGAGGCTTCCGGTCAGGTCAGCCGTGGAACGTTATGTACCCGTTGCGGTCCCGGTCGTTCGCCGACCTGGTGTACTTGTGGACGTCGGAGCGGGGTCCGGACGGCTTGTACAAATAGATGGTGTCCCCGGTGTTGTTCCATATGAAGTTGCAGTTGTCGCGGTAGACGACGTTCTTCGCGTCGGAGTCGCTGCCGTTGCCGCCGCGCAGCTTGACGTAGTCACCGGGCTGCAGGGAGTGGCTCGCGGTGAACTTGAAGCGGTTCCCGGTGGCGTCCTTCACGAGGTACCCCTTGAGGTTGACCGTCGCGGTGCGCGAGTAGTTCTTGATGGTCAGGTACTCGTTCTTGGTGTTGCCGCCCGAGCAGCGGTTGGAGTCCGGGCCCGGAGCGTCGTACTGAACGCCCCTGATCTTCAGGGCCGAGGAGTACTCGGCTGCCTGCGCGGGTGTCACGGTCGCGGCGAGCGCGGCAACGGCGGCGGTTGCGGGCAGGGCGTAGCGGTAGCGCATGAGGTTCCCCCCTCAATTGTTCTGGTGGAGCCCTGCGAGCATATGACATGTGAATGCGTCGTGACGTGCGTGTGTGGAAAATGTGTACAGGTCGGGGTGAGGTGTCAGGGCGTGCTGATCGATGCCCCGGGCCCCAGCGGTATGTCGAAGCCGTAGAAGATGCCGAGCACTGCCAGCCACGCCACCAGGAACGGCACGACGAACACCGACAACCGCGAGAGCAGGGAGCCGAGTTGGGCTTCCGGCTCGTAGCGTCTGAGGACCGTGAGGAGAAGGAAGACGTAGGGGTTGAGGGGCGTGATCATCTGGGTCGCCGAGTCGCCGATGCGGAACGCCGCCTGGGTGACCGCCGGTTCCATGTGGAGCAGCATGAAGGCCGGTACGAAGACCGGGGCCACCAGGGACCACAGCGCCGAGCCCGACGTGATGAACAGGTTCAGGACGCAGACCAGCAGGACGAACGCCACCAGGCCCAAGTAGCCCGTCAAGCCCACCGATTCGAGCAGCGCCGCCCCCTTCACCGCCAGCAGTGTGCCGAGGTTCGTCCAGTCGAAGACACCGATGACCTGTGCGATGACCAGGATGAGCACGATGTACGCGGACATGCCCGTGATCGCGTCGGCCATCATGCGCGGCACGTCCTCGAAGCGTGTGACCGCCTTGACCGTACGGCCGTAGACCGCGCCGGCCAGGAGGAACGCCACGAAGAGGAGCGGGACGATGCCGTCCAGGACGGGGGAGGGGACCAGCGCCCCGCCCTCGCCGCGCAGCGGGGAGCCGGGCAGCAGCCAGCAGGTGATGACCACGGCGGCGTAGACGAGGACCGCGAGTCCCGCGCGGAGCATGCCCCGGCGCTGGAGGGCGGTGACCTCGGTGGTGACTTCGCCCGCTTCTCCCGTCGGCTGCTCGTCCGACGTCGGCCACGGCAGTCGCGGCTCCAGGATCCGCGAGATGAGGAAGCCGCCGATGAGGGCGAGGACGATGCTCGCCGACGCCGTGTAGAAGTAGTTGATCAGGATGTGTGTCGGGGCGTCCGCGCCCTGCGGGAGGACCTGCGCGGCTTGGTGTGTGATGCCGGTGTAGAGGGCGTCGAGGGCGCCGATCGTGAATCCCGCCGCGTACCCCGCGCACACGCAGGCGAAGCCGCCGATGAGACCCGCGATCGGATTGCGGCCCGCGTTCTTGAACACCAGCGCGGCCAGCGGCGGGATCACCAGGATCGCCACGTCGCTCATCAGGTGGGCCTGCGCCGCCACGAAGGCGACCAGGTAGGGCAGGAGCCACCGAGGGGCGCGGGAGATCGAGGCGCGGACCACCGTCTCCAGGAGGCCGGTGCGTTCGGCCACGCCCACCGCCGCCATCATCAGCAGGACCGTGCCGAGCGACGGGAAGCCCGTGAAGTTGGGGATGAAGTTCTCCAGGAGCCAGACCACGCCGTCCCCGGTGAACACCCCCTGCACCGCGACCGTCTTGTCCTCGCCGGGGATCTTCACCGTCGCGTCGGCCGCCGCGAGCGCGGTGGACGCGGCGCCGACGAGGACGAACAGGCCGAGGAAGAGGAGGACCGGGTGGGGGAGTTTGTTGCCCACCCGCTCGATGCCCGACATGGCCTTGTCGATGAACCCCGCTCTGGTGGGGTCCTTCTCGGGGGCCGGGGCCTGTGTCGTCATGTCCCGAGTCCGTTCTTACGGAGTGTGCCACCCTGCGCGACGAGGACGACGTTCGCCGGGTCGGCGAGCAGCGCGATGTCGGTGAGCGGGTCGCCCTCACAGAGCACCAGGTCGGCCCGCTTGCCCGGCTCCAGGGTGCCGAGTTCGGTGTCCAGGCCGAGGAGTTCGGCGGCGGAGCGGGTGCCCGTGGTGATCGCCTGGAGCGGTGTCATGCCGAGGGCCACGAGGTGGGTGAGTTCGCGCAGGTTGCGGCCGTGCGGAACCATCGCCGCGTCCGTCCCCATGGCGATCTTCACGCCCTCGGCGATCGCCGCGGAGATGTTCTCCTTGGTGATCCCGGACCAGCGGACCTTCTTCTCGTAGTGGTACGGCTCCATGGTGGCCTTGTCGATGCCGTCGAAGACCGTGGAGAGCGTCGGGACGACGAACGTGCCGCGCTCGCCCGCGAGTTCACGGGCCTGCGCCGACATGCCGTAGCCGTGCTCGACGCTGGTGACACCGCCGCGGATGGCGTTGAGGATGCCGGCCGTGCCCTGCGCGTGCGCGGCGACCGGGCGGCCGCCGTGCCGGGCCAGCTCCTCGACGACCGTACGGATCTCGTCCTCGGTCAGGCCCTCGTCGTCGGGGTGGTCGTAGGGGCTCGACATGCCGCCCGTGGCACACACCTTGATGACATCGGCGCCCGAGCGCAGCAGCTTGCGCACCGCGAGCCGCACCTCGTCCGGGGTGTCGGCGATCTCGCCCATCCCGGAGCTCGGGTCGAAGCCGCACTCGGTGGCGAAGTCGGCGTGGCCGCCGGTGTGGCTGAGGATGCGGACCGCCGTGTGGATGCGCGGGCCTGTGGTCAGGCCTTGCTCGACGGCCGTGCGGTAGCCGGCCGGCAGTCCGCCGAGGTCGCGCACGGTGGTGACACCCGCGTCGAGGGTGGCTCGCAGCCGCTCGGCGGTGCGGAAGGTCTCGACCGTGGTGTCCTGCTCGTAGCGGCGCACCATCTGGCGCGCGGACTCGACACCGAGGTGGACGTGGGTGTCGATGAAGCCGGGGAGGAGGGCGCGGCCTCCGGCGTCGATGGTGCGTACGCCGGGCTGGGCGTCCGGCGCCGTCGCCGAAGGGCCCGCGTAGGCGATGAGGCCCTCGGCGTCGACGACGAGCGTGGCGTGCTCGACGGGGGCGGCGCCGGTGCCGTCGATGAGGCGGGCGTTGGTGATGCGGAGCGAGGAAGCCTGTTGGGAACTCATGAGCGAACACTGTCGGATTCGGCGATGACGAACACGTAAAATCGCAGGAACCCGACCCGTCCCGACGATCTGTGCAGGATTTCGGCCACTGTGAACACGCAGCATTCAGAACCTTCTGTGGCCGACCGCGCCCGGATCGACGAGCTCGATCTCTCGCTCGTGCACGCCCTCCAGGTCAACACCCGTGCCCCGTGGACGCTCATCGGTGAGGCTCTCGACATCGACCCCGTCACCGCCGCCCGGCGCTGGGAGCGGCTCGCGCGCAGCGGCGCCGCCTGGGTCGACGGGTATCTCGCGCTCGACCGTGACGAGGGGTCGGTGTACGCGCAGGTCGAGATCGACACCGGCGGGCATCTGCCGGAGGACGTGCTGACCTCGCTGGCCGCGGACTCCCGGATGCTCAGCCTCAAGCAGACGTCCGGCGGGCGCGATCTGCTGGCCATCGTGGGCGCCTCGTCGTTCGACGACCTCGCTCGGTACACCGGGGAGCGGATCTCACGGCTGCCAGGTGTGCGCGGCACCCGGATCCATGTCATCACGGCGGTGCCCTTCGAGGGCGCGCAGTGGCGGCTGCGGAGCCTCACGCCGAGCCAGCGCGCGGTGCTGCGGCCCGAGTCCCCCAGGAACACAGCCGTCGAGAGCCCCGTCCCCGACGAGCCGATACGTCCCGTCGACCGGCGCATCGCGCACGCGCTCGGCACGGACGGGCGGATGCCGCTGTCCGGCCTGGCCCGCGCCACCGGGGCGAGCACCGCCACGGTCCGGCGCAGGCTGCGTGTACTGACCGGGGGCGGACGCCTCTCGCTGCGGTGCACGCTGGCCCGGCCGCTGACCGAATTCCCCGTGTCGGCCGTCTACTTCGGGTCCGTACCCGCCGAGAACCTGGACCCGGCCGTGCAGGCCCTGCGCACACTTCCCGGCCTGCGCATGTGCAGCATCACCGCGGGCACCCACAACCTCATCCTGGACATCTGGCTGCGCACGCTCGCCGAGGTGCACACCACGGAAGCCCTCCTCAACCGCCGCCTCGCCGACCTCGGCCTGCGCATCACGGAGCGCGCGGTGGTGCTGCGCACACTGAAGCACGCCGGCCGACTGCTCGACCGGCGCGGCCACAGCGTGGGCGCGGTGCCCCTCAGATCGACTGGAGACTGATCAGGTCGACCGGAGACTGAGAGCCCGCTCCTCCGCGTCCGCATCGAAGCCCACCGGCTCCCACCGCTTCACGAGCAGCGCGGTCAGGCCGAGGACGGGTGCGCCGAGAATCACCCAGTACACCCCCGTGCCGAGGCCGGTGCTGAGGATCGGGAAGAAGAACAGCGTGAGCGTCGAACCGAGGCGCAGCACCGCCTGGTTGAAGCCGATGCTGACACCGCGCATCGACGTCGGGAAGCCGAGCGAGGCGTAGCTCATGATGTGTGCGCCGGGGCCGAAGCCCTGGGCGAACATGAACGCTCCGAGCATCAGGATGCCCGCCGTCACGAAGGCCGTGCCCGAGGGCTCTCCGATGAGCGCGAGCACGGTGATCGCCACCAGCTGGATCGCGAAGCCGAGCGACATCATCGGCCAGGCGCCCTTCGTCGACGCCCAGCGGATGCCGAGCAGTCCGCCGGTCAGCGCGAAGACGAGGTTCAGGGTGAACGACGACGCGATGGTGGTCAGCGGGCCTTGCGTCATGAGCGTGGCGATGATGATCGGCAGGCCGAACGCGACCGCGTTGTAGCCGAAGGTCTCCGCGAGGCCGACCACCACCGACTGGATGGTGCGGGTGCGGTACGGGCCCTTGAACAGGCGCGCGTAGGAGCCGAGTCCGGGTCGCCGCGGGCGCTCCGTCTTCCCCTGCACGTCATCGGGGACGTACGCATCGACTCCGTACGACTGCCGCAGGATGCTTGCCGCGCCCTCCAGGTCACCCTGGTCGGCGGCCCACGTCGGGGACTCGTTCATGTACCGGCGGCGCAGCAGCAGGACCACGAGCGCGGGGATCGCGCCGAAGCCGACGGTGAAGCGCCACAGCCAGCCCAAGTGGGCGTCGGGCAGCAGGAAGTACAGCGCCATGATGACCAGGTAGCAGCCACTGGTCGCGGCGTACCAGGCCGGTGACCAGGCGGCCGTGCGCGAGCCCTTGCTGCCCTTGCCGCGCAGCCGGGAGAACTCGGCGAGGAACGCGATGGCGACCGGGATGTCCATGCCGACGCCGATGCCCATCACGAAACGGGCACCGATCAGCGTCCACGCGTCCTGGGCCACGGCACACACCAACGCGGTGACGACGAAGAACAGCATGTTGGCCATGAAGACCCGATAGCGGCCTATTCGGTCCACGAGCCAGCCGCCGACGAGCGCGCCGATCAGCGAGCCGACGCTGATCGAGGCGGTGACGACGCCGGCCATCGTGGAGCTGAGGCCGAACTGCTTCGTGATGTCCGGCAGCCCGTACGCGAGTGAGCTGAGGTCGTACGCGTCGAGGAAGATGCCGCCGAGCGCGATGATCACGATCATCCGGGCGTGCTTGCCGCGCGCCGTACCGGAGTTGACCAGATCGGAGACGTCGGCCGCGGACCGGATCGGCACGGGTCCTGACGCCGCCTCCGCCGGCGTGGGTGAGGGCAGGGAGGAAGTGGTGCTCACGGGGGCCTTCCGGGGTGCTGGTGTGCTGCGGGTGAGGGGTGCGTCGCAGAATCGTATGCAGCCACCGGAAGAGATTCGTCCACTTGTCCGCATGCTGGTCACAGCGGTGAGCGGGCCCCGTCCTTCGACCGGGGCCCGCTCGGTGCGCGTGCTCGTCGCTCAGTGCTCGTGCTCCCCGGTGTCCGGCTTCGCACCCGGCGTCCACTTCTTCGCGGACTTCCCGTTCAGGTCCCACACCACCTTGCCGTCGCGGACGGTCAGTTGAGTGGTGAGCTTGCGGTTGCCGTCGATCCGGTAGCCGAAGCTGTCGACGTAGCCGAACTTGCCCTTGTCGAGGGAGAACATCGCCAGGTCGGCCGGGGCGCCGACCGAGAGGTTGCCCAGGTCGGAGCGGCCGACGGACTTGGCGGGCTTCCAGGTGGACGCCGCGACCACGTCCTTCAGTGGCATGCCGAGGGTGAGGAACTTGCCCATGATGTTCGGCATGTCCTTCATGCCCGCGTTCATGCTGGTGATGTGCAGATCGGTGGAGATGGCGTCGGGCGCGAAGCCCTCCTTCATCGCCTCGACGGCGACGTCCCAGCTGAAGCTGCCGCCGCCGTGCCCGACATCGAACAGCACACCGCGCTCCCGGCCCTTGTGCAGGCCCGAGTTGAGCTTGCCGTTGTCGAGCAGCTCGTTGCGCAGGCCCGAGTACACATGGGAGTAGATGTCACCGGGGCGCAGCTTCTCACCGAGGAGCTGCTCGATCGGCCGCTCGGGGTGGTTGGCGCCGAAGTCGACCATGACGGGGAGGTCCGCCTTGTCGCCCGCCTCGACCGCGTTGTCGACGGCGGCCCAGTCCTTGCCCTCGTAGTGCGCGGTCTTGATGCCGACGACGGTGTCCGGGTACTCGGCCGCCTTCTCGGCCGCGGGCCCCGGCTTCATGTCACTGACGTCCTGCTCGACCTTGGCGCCGCCCATGCCCTTGCCGACGATGTTGAGGAAGGCGAGGACGCGGGTCTGGGACCGGTCGATGATGTTCTTCTTGAACAGGTCGAAGTTGGCGGCTCCCGAGGAGCCCGCGTCCACCGCGGTGGTGACACCGGAGCGGAAGGTGAAGCCGTCGGGTGACACCCCGTTCTTGCCGTTCGCGTAGTCGTCCTCGGGGCCGGGGAACAGGTGGGCGTGTACGTCGATGAGGCCGGGAGTGAGGTACTGACCCGCCGCGTCGACCGTCTGTTTCGCGGCGGAGGAGTCGATGTCCTTCGCCACCTTCGCGATCTTCCCGCCCTTGACCGCGATGTCGCGGACCGCGTCGAGGTGGTTCTTCGGGTCGATGACGTGGCCGCGCTCGATCACCAGGTCGTAGGCCTCGGCCTGCTCCGCCGAAGGCGCCGCGGGTGCCGAGGCACCCGCCGTCGCCGCGCCGAGCACCAGCGTCAGGGCCGCCGGGACCGCCAGCCAGTGGGCCCGCTGTCTTATGTCCTGTCCTACGTTCATGAAGCCTCCCTCGTCGTTCGGTCCGGTGAGATGACCCGGGCTGGTCAGATGACGGCGATGCAGTCGATCTCGACCAGCGAGTCGCCCGGGATGCCGGCCGCCGCCGCGATCGTGGTGCGCACGCCCGGTTCGGGGCCCCAGCGGCCGAGGAAGACCTCGTTCATCCCGTCGTAGTCGTCGAGGGTGTTCAGATAGACGTTGATCTTGAGGACCTTCTTCATGGAGGAGCCCACGGACTCCAGATAGCGCTCCACCTCGTTCAGTACGTGGTCGGTGTGCGCGCGGATGTCGCCCTCGAAGTGGGCGCCGATACCGGAGATGAAGACCATCGAGCCGTACGTGACGATGGGGCTGAACAGCGGGTTCTCCGGCGGCTCCGCGCCGTCCGGGTAGTGCACCTCCTTGCGCGGCTTGGTGGGCCGGCCGTGCTGGGTGTCGGCGTCGGCCGCCGAGGCCGTGCCCGCTCCCGCCACGGCCGGTACGGCGGCGATGGCCGCCACGGCGGGGGCCCTGCGGATGAAGTCACGTCGGTTCGAGGTCACGCGTCCTCCGATGAAGGTGAGAGGGGTGAGGGGGGAAGGGTGAGGGGTGGGGCTCAGGACGTGCGGGTTGCCTTCCAACTGCCCTTGAGGTACTCGCCCAGATCGACGCGGCCGCTCATCTCGTCGCCGGAGAGCTTCCCCGTGAAGGCGTACGAGAGGGAGTCGCCGTGCTCCTCCCCGTACGAGCTGCGCACGGTCACCTCGTCGGCGCTGACGGATCCCGTGGCGGGGCGCGAGACGAAGTCGCCTCGGTGGGTGCCGGTGACCTTCGCGCCGTCCTGCTTCAGCGTCAGCTTGTGCGCGCTGGAGGCGCCGGCCGCGTAGGTGATCTCCAGGGACCAGGTGCCGCTCGCGTCGACGGAGGGCGGCTTCGGCTTCGCGGGGGCCGGGGGCGGGTTCTTGAGCCGCTTGACGATGTGGTCGGCGATGGTCTTCTCGTCGCCCGGCTCCAGCATGTACGGGGTGATGGCCAGGCCCGAGAGTGCCGGGTCCTTGCTGCTCGCCGGGTTGATGGCGATGCGTGGCTCGCCCTCCCACAGGGCGTCCACGATCGTCTGGCCGACGACGCCGCGTTTCTCGGCGTTCCAGTACAGGTTCAGGGTGGGTGTGCGGTTGGACAGGCCCTCCGGCTGGACGAGTTCGGAGGTGACGCCCGGGACCGCGGCGGAGACCCGCTTGGCGATGGTCCTCAGCCATGAGGTCCACTTCGCGTACTCGGCCTTGTGGTCGCGGCGCACCCACATCTCGACGGCCGCGAGCATGCCCATGGCCTCTTCCTTGCCGACCTTGAAGCCGCGGGCGTAGCCGTGGTGCGGCGCGCTGTGCACCCAGGCCGCGCGCACCAGGTCCTCGCGGCCGAGCAGGATGCCCGCCGACTGCGGTCCGCGCAGCGCCTTGCCGCCGCTGTACGCGACGAGGTCGGCGCCGCGCTCCAGATGGACGTTGGGGATGGTGAGGACTTCCGCGGCGGCGTCGACCAGGACCGGCACGTCCTTGGCGTGGGCGAGCTCGGCGATCGTCTTCAGGTCCAGTTCGCTCTCGTCGACGCGGGGCATCGCGAAGACGTAGACGAGCGCGGTCTGCGGGCCGAGCGCCGCCTTCATCTCCTCGCGTGTGTCGACCTCGACGACCTTCAGGCCGACGGCGCTGATGGCGGCCTCGTACACGTTCCGGGAGTGCTTGGGGATGATCGCCTCGGTCTTGGCGAAGCCGCTCAGGTCGGGGATCTGGATGTGCAGGTCCGGATTGCCGCCCGCCGTGCAGGCCGCGGACGCGTGGGTCAGGGCCGCCGAGCAGCCGGAGCTGACCATGCCGAACCCGGCGCCTGTCAGCTCGCCGAGCCGTCTGCCGACGCCGTCGGCCAACTCGTCCAGCTGTACGTACTGGCGGGCGGCCGCGTCGATGGCCTCGCGCACCTCCGGCAGGATCAGCGAACCGCTCAGGACGGTGTAGGTGCCCCGGCCGTTGATGAGGGGGCGTACGCCGATGCGCTCGTAGCCGCCCTTCTTGGCGGCGGCAGCGGTGGTGGTGGTGTGTGCGTCGGCGCCGGCGGCCACCGCTTCTCCCGCGAACAGCGGGCCGAGCGTGAGCGCCCCGCCGACCGCTGCGCTCCGCCCGAGCATCGTGCGACGTGTGACTGGGTCAGTACGCATCCGAACCCTCGACTTCCGCCTCGTTGACCGGTGTTGGACACACGCTAGGAACGTCGTCGTCCGGCGTTAAGCGCGTCGTGCTGATGCGGGTATTCGCAAGTTGGATGAACCGATCGGGGCCTCTCCCGTCAGGTCACGGGTGCCGGGTGGTGCCTCCGATGCCTCGATCTCGCGCAGCAGGGTGCGCGCGGGTGGTGTCAGTGTCCGGGTGGTGGACCAGTGCACCGCGACCCGGCGTCCGCAGGGCACGTCGAGCCTGCGTGCCACGACGCCGGAGGTGTCCGCGGTGGCGACGGCGAGGAGGTTGGTGACACCGATGCCGAGGCCGCTGCGGACCAGCGAGATGAGGGTCTGCGGCTGGTTGGTGGCCTGGACGGCGTTGGGCTCCAGGCCGCGTTCGCTGAAGGCGCGGTACGTCTCGAAGCCCATCGCCTCGGACGAGCCGAGCCGGCCGATGGTGATCAGGGGATGCGCGGCCACCGCGGCCAGCGGCAGCGGCTCCGGCAGCTCGGCCAGCAGATGGTCGGGCGGGTGGACCGCGATCAGGCCCTCCCACCACAGCGGCCGCGACTCCACCGAGGGGCCCGGCGGAGGTGCCATCGGGCGCAGACAGATGTCCACCTCGCCGCTGGCCAGCGCCGCGTCGAGCTCCAGGGTGGAGCGCTCGACCAGGACCACCTTGATGGCGGGGCGGGTACGCGCCATGCGTTCGAGGAGCTGCGGCACGAACGCCACGCTGGCGCTCGGGTAACTGCCCAGCGTCACCACGCCCCGCGCGGCGCCGCGGTACCCGGCCATCGCGGCCTCGGCCCCGGCGAGCCGGCGCAGGATGGCGCGCGCGTGCTCGGCGAGGACCGCGCCCGCGTCGGTGGGTGTCACCGGACGCCGGTCACGGTCGAACAGCGGCACCCCCGCCTCCCGTTCAAGGGCGGCGACATGCATGCTCACGCGCGGCTGGGAGCGATGGGTCAGCTCGGCCGCCGCACTGAAGCTGCCGGTGTCCACGACGCCGAGGAAGGAGACGAGCCATTCGAGACGCAGATCGGAACGGAGCATGCCTCTCGTCTACCGCCGCCCGCGCACCGCGGACCAGACAGGACCGGCTTTCAGAGGAGGGCCGATACGGTTTCCGAATAGCGTGCGGAACCGTGAACCCGCCTGTCCAGCACGCGTGTTCAGCGTGGCGCCCCCGGTGGTGCCTCGATGTGCTCGATCCAGTACTCGCGGGTCAACGCGTCCACCCCGGCCGGCGCCACCCCGCGCAGATGCACCACGTGACCGTCCGTGCCGGAGATACGGCCGTGCTTCTGCAATTGCAGGATGTGGTAGCGCTCGGGCTTGAAGCCGAGTTCGACGTCGACGGCGAACCGGCCACGGGCGTCGCGGAGTTCGCCGACCCCGGGGTCGACCTTTCCGGTGGCCTGCACGCTCAGCCACACCTGGTAGGCGAGTACCAGGAGCACCACCACCGCGATCTTCCGGAGCGTGGGACTCTTCGCGGACCTACGAAGAAGCGACGTCCTCGGTGGCACCGGCCTCAGCTCCTTCCCCTGCCAGCAGTGCGTTGACCCGGTCCACGGTGGCCCGGAACTCCGGCAACGCCACGGCGGTGTCCCAGCGCCGTGGCCGGGGCAGCTCCACGTCGACGATCTCCCTGACCCGGCTGGGGCGCCGGGAGAGCACCACGACGCGGTCGGAGAGGAACACCGCCTCGTCGACGTCGTGGGTGACGAAGAAGACCGTCGGGCGGCGGCTCTCGAAGATGCCGGTGAGGTCCTCCTGCAGCTTGCGGCGGGTCTGCGCGTCGATGGACGCGAACGGCTCGTCCATGAGCATCACCGCCGGCTCGTTGGCGAGCACGCGGGCCACGCCGAGCCGCTGCTGCATGCCCCCGGACAGTTCGTGCGGGTAGCGGTGCTCGAAGCCGCCGAGGCCGACCAGGTCGAGGAACTCCTGTGCGCGGGCGGTACGTTCGGCCTTCGGGACGCCGCGCACGCGGGGGCCGAAGGCGACGTTGCCGAGCACCGTCTTCCACGGGAAGAGCGCATGGCTCTGGAACACCACACCCCGGTCGGGTCCTGGCCCGTGCACGGGCGCGCCGTCCACGGACACCGTGCCGCCGCTCGCCTCCACGAACCCCGCGACGATGTTCAGGACGGTGGTCTTGCCGCAGCCGCTCGGCCCGAGGACAGAGACGAACTCGCCCTTCTGGACGCCGAAGGAGACCTCGTCGATGGCCGTGACCTCCTCGCCGCTGTAGTCGTCCGCGTACGCCTTGCGCAGTGCCTTGATCTCCAGAGCGGTCATCCGTCGGCCTCCAAGCCGCGTACCATTCCCCAGCGTTCGACGGTCGCCCGCTCGAACGGGGCCAGAATCAGCGCGTCGAGCGCGTACCAGAGCGCGCCGAGGACGACCATGCCGAGGAAGACCTGGCTGATGTCACCGACCCGGCGCGCGTCGAACATCATGTAGCCGATCCCGCTGGTGCCGACGATGATCTCGGCGGCCACCAGGGCCCGCCAGCCGTAGCCGAGCCCGGTGCGGATGCCGCCCGCCACCGAAGGCAGCGAGCCCGGCACGATCACCTCGGCGAACACCCGCCACCGCCCGGCCCCCAGGCTGCGCGCCGCCCGCACCAGCTCGCGCGGCACCTGCTCGACACCCGCCACGACGCTGAGCATCAGCGGGAAGACGATCGTGTACACGATCACGAAGGTGACGGCGGTCAGGCTGAAGCCGAACCACACGATGACGATCGGCAGCCACGCGATGTCCGCGATCGCCTGGAAGAACAGCAGGATCGGCCAGAAGAACCGGCGCAGCCGGCCGATCATCGCGACCGCGAAGCCCAGCGGCAGGCCGATGAGCAGCCCGAACCCGACGCCGTACGCGAGGCGGGTCAGGGAGTCGGAGAGATAGCCCGGCAGGATCCCCTTCTCCAGGAGGCCGCCGAGCGTCGTGAGCACCGTGCCGGGGCCCGCGAAGAACGACCGGGGGAACACCTCGAACTCGGCGAGCAGCCACCACAGGGCGACGACCGGTACGAACGGGCCGAGCGTGCGGACCGTGCCGCTGCGCAGCAGGCGCCGCCACACCGGCATGGTTGCCGTGGACAGTGCGGCCATCAGCGGTTCACCCCCGTCATGCCCCAGCGCTCCACCGTGCGCCGCTCAAGGGGCGCGAGCAGCAGCCGGTCCATCAGCAGCCACAGCACCCCGATGATCACCATCGAGGCGATGATGACGTCGGTGCGGAAGTACTTCTGCGCCTGGAACAGTGCGTAGCCGAGGCCCGCGCTGCCCGCGATGATCTCGGCGGCCACGAGCCCGCGCCAGCCGTAACCGAGGCCCACGCGCAGTCCGGTGACGATGCTCGGCAGGGCGCCCGGCAGCAGGATCTCCCAGAACATCCGCATCCGGCTGGTGCCCAATGAGCGTGCGGCGCGCAGGAGTTGGATCGGAATCTGGCGTACGCCCAGCATCGCGTTGTACGTCAGCGCGAAGAACATCGCGTTCCACACGATGAAGATCACCGCTCGGTCGCCGTAGCCGAACCACAGTGTCGCCACCGGGATCCACGCGATGCCCGCGAGCGCCACCGAGAACCGCAGCAGCGGCGCGAAGAACGCAGACAGGACACGGCTGGAGCCGAGGGCGATGCCGAAGGGCAGCGCGGTCACCAGCGCGAGGACGATACCGATGCCCATCCGCCGCAGGCTCGCGCCCAGATGCCGGACCAGGTCACCGCTCGACGCCATGTCACCGAGCGCCTTGAACACGTCGGTCACCTGCGGGAACACCCGCAGCGGCGTCCCCGTGACGGACACCGCCACCGACCACGCCACGACGAGCACGGCGAGCGGCCCGAGGAACCAGAGCGCGCGGCCGAGGCGGGATCCGCTGCGCTTGCGGGGCTTTCGTGCGTGGCGCGGCACGGCGGCCGCCGGACGCGGGGGAGCCACTTTCGTCGTCGGCGGGGTCACGACGGGCAGGCCTTCGTGGCGCTCGCCCGGTCGAAGCGGTAACCGCCGTCGACGGCCGCCGCCTTGGGTACGTCGGGCAGGTCCCGGAAGAGCTTCGGGTTCGCCGCCATCACCTTGAGGATCGGCTTTGGGTCGAAGTACTTGTCGACGTCGAAACCGGCCTTGACGGCGCCCTGCTCGGCGAGCAGCCGGGCCTGGGTGTCGAGCGCGAGGTAGTTGCAGGCGGAGAAACGCGGGTCGAGCTGCTTCACGTTGTGCTTCATCGCCTCCACGGCCACCGGCTTCTTCGTGCCGGGCAGCCACCGGGTCGCGGAGTCGGCCGCGTCCTCGGGGTTCTCGCGCATCCACTGGTCGGTGCGCGCCCGCGCGGTGAGGAACCGCTCGACGACCTTGGGGTGCTTCTTCGCGTACGAGGGTGTGGTGACGATGTAGCCGATGAACGGGATGTGGCCGCCGCCCCGCAGCACCTCCTTGGCGCCGTCGACCTGGTCGACGATCGTGATGGGGAACGGGTCCCAGACGATCGCGGCGTCGATGCCGCCGGTCTTGAGGGCGACCGCCATGTCCGGCGGCTCGGTGTTCACGATCTTGACATCACTGGCCTTCAGACCGGCCTCGCGCAACAGGCCGAGCAGGTAAAGGTGGTTGATGGATCCCTCGGAGACACCGATCTTCTTTCCGCGCAGCGTCTTGAGGTCCTTGCCATCGACGCCGGACTTGGCGGCCGCGACCACGGCCATCGTCTCGTCGATGCTCTTCTGGCTGGACGAGCCGGTGTAGTTGCCGACCAGGGACAGGTCGATGCCCTTCTGCGCGGCGGCGATCGCGGGCGTGCCGACCTGGATGAAGTCGACCTCGCCCGCTTGCAGCGCGTTGAGCGCGTCGACGCCGGTCGGATACGGCTGGGCCAGCTTCACATTGAGGTTCTGCTCGTCGAAGTACCCGGCCTCCACCCCGGACGGCAGGCCTATCTGGTCGACGGCGGACACATATCCGGCTGTCACGCGGGTCGGCGCCGCCGCGCCCGCGCCGGACGCACCCTCTACGGCATCGTCCACGGTGGAACCGTCGGAACACCCCGCGAGCAGCAGGATTCCCGAGCATGCCGCCACGGCGATGTGGCGTTTGGCGCGAACCATTGGCTTCTCAACTCCTCATCGGACCGGTGTGCTTGCTGACGGTGGTGGCCGGTCGGCGCCGTGGCCGTGGCGCGCGGCGTCGACGTCCTCGCGGCGCGGGATCGGGGTGACGGCGCCGGGCCCCGTCGTGGTCAGCGCCGCCGCGACCGCCGCGTACCGGGCGGCCTCCTCGGGAGTGGCCCCGGCCAGGAGGCGCGCCGCGAAGGCGCCGTCGAAGGTGTCACCGGCGCCGGTGGTGTCGACCGGGTCGACCGGGTGCGGCGGGATGCGGGTGACCGTCCCGTCGTGCGCGAGGAGCGCTCCCTGGTCACCCATCTTCAGGACCACGATCGAGGGGCCACGCCGCACGAACTCCGCGAGGACGTCGTCCGGCGCGTGCAGCCCGGTGAGCAGCCGCCCCTCGGCGAGGTTCGGCAGCGCGATGTCGCACAGCTCGACGCTGCGCCAGGCCACCGCGCGGGCCCGTTCGGCGGGCCACAGGGCGGGCCGGATATTGGGGTCGTAGCTGACCAACGTGCCGTTCTCCCTGGCGAGTTGCATCGCGTGGAAGGCCGCGTCGCAGGCGGAGGTGGAGATCGCCTGGGTGATCCCGCTCAGGTGGAGGAGGCGGGCCCGCGCGATCGCCTCCGCCGGCATGCCGGCGGGTGTGAGGCGGCTGGCGGGGGACCGCGCCCGGTAGTACGTGAAGGAACTCTCGGTCGGCGTACGGGCGATGAAGTAGATCCCGGTCCGCCCGCCCGGTTCGCGGACCACGTGCTCGGTCGCGACGCCCTCCCGTTCCCACAGCCGGAGCAAGGAGTCGCCGAAGTCGTCGTCACCGATGCGTGTGATGTATCCGGTCTCGGCTCCGGAACGGCGGGCGGCCACACAGAAGTTGGAGGTGTCGCCGCCGTACCCGACGGTGAAGGAGGTGCCCGCGCCCACTGGCCCCGGCAGACCCGTGGGCGTATTGAATTCGAGGAGCGGCTCACCCGCCGCGAGGATGTCCACCGCCGCCTCAGATCCGGTGGTACTTCGCGAGCCCGCCCTGGAGCGAGCCCGACTCCAGAATCAGAGCGGTCTGTTCGCGCTCCCGCCGCTCGATCTCCTGTGCCGCGTCGAGCACTTGAGGTACGCGGTCGGCGGGGACGCACACCACGCCGTCGCTGTCCGCGACGATCAGGTCGCCGGGGCACACCCGCGTACCGCCCATCTCCACAGGCTCGTTGAGGCTGACCGTGCGGTAGCGGCCGACGGTGGTGGCCGGCACACCACCGTGTGCGTAGACGGGGAACTGCGGGTAGTCCCGGCGGATCTCCTCGATGTCGCGGACGCCTGCGTCGAGGACGGCGCCCGCGACACCGTTGGCGACGGCGCCCGCGCTCATCAGGCCGCCCCACACCGCGACGTCGGCGCCGCCCGCCGCGATGCAGACGACACTGCCCGGCGCCGACTCGTCGATGGCTCGCAACGCGTGCTCCGGCGGGGCGGGCTCGGGCGAGGGAACCTCAAGGACGGTGACGGCCGGGCCGACGAGCTTGCCGGGCAGAACCTGGCGGATGGTGCCGGAGAGATAGCCGCGCGCTCCGAACTGCTCGACCGCGTCGGCGACGGACGCCGTGGCGATCGGGCGGAACGCCTCGATGGTCTCGGGGGAGTAGGAGTTGGCCATGCGGGATGTGCTCCTGTCCATGTCGGCGAATTCGACTGGGGCAACCGTAGGAGCGCGCTGATGGGCCGTCAGTGCTCGCTCGCGAATGCGGCTATTCGACTAGCGGATGGCGCGGGCCCGGCCGGGGTGTCCCACGGCCAGGTGGGTCCCGGCAGCCGGTCGAGGCACTCCCGCACCGCCGCGACCGCGGGTGATTCCTCGCCGGTCCGCCACCAGGTGGCGACGGCCCGCTCGCAGCCGGCGTCGCGGATCGGCACGAGGGCCACGCCCTCGGTGTCGGCGGTGGTCATGGCCAGCGCGTTGGTGACACCGACGCCGAGCCCGTGCCGGACCAGGGAGATCAACGTCTGCGGCTGGTTGGTGCGTTCGCGGATCACCGGCTGCAGGCCGAGGTTGGCGAAGGCGAGGTTCGTCTCGTACTGGCGGCTGTGTCCGTCGTCGCTCTCCCCGATGCTGATCACCGCCTGGCTCACCGTCTGCGCGAGCGCCACCTCGTGCGCGCCCGCCAGCGGGTGGTCGGCGCGGAAGACCGCGACGAGCGGCTCGCGCCACAGCACCCGGTTGGCCACCCGGTCGGAGCTGACCAGCGGGTGCAGCGGCCTGACGGCCAGATCGACGCCCCCGTCGACGAGTTGCTCGCCCAGATCCAGGCTCGGCCCCTCGTGCAGGACGAGCCGCACCCGCGGATACGCGGCGCGCAGGGCCCGCACCGCCCGCGGGTACAGATAGGCGGCGACGCTCGGATAGCAGCCGAGCCGGACCGTCCCGCACACCCCGCCCTCGGCGCTCTGAGCCATCAGGTCGAGCCGCCGCAGGATCTCCTCGGCGTGCGGCAGCAGCCCCCGCCCCTCCGGGGTGAGCGTCGCGGGCTGCACGGAACGGTCCACGAGCCGCCGCCCCACCAGGCGTTCCAGCGCGGCGATATGGCTGCTCACCCGCGGCTGCGAGCGGTAGAGCGCCTTGGCCGCGGCGGAGAAGCTGCCGTGCCGGGCGACCGCCACGAAGCTGACGATCCAGTCGATGCGGTAGTGGTGCACACTTCCGAGGTCCATGACGCCTCCAGTCACCGAGATCGACCGGAACGCTACCCTCGGTGAACCGCCAAAAGAATGGTGCGTGATCACCCCATCCGCCGCCCTTCCCGGACATCAGCGGATGAACTGCTCCACGTACTCGGCGCCGAGCCCCACCTTCGCGTAGTGCTCGCGGCACATCTCGATCTTCGTGAACGTGTCCTCGTAGCCGATCTGGACGCCGTCGTCGTCGACGTAGGCCATTGCCCCCGAGATGTTGAAGAAGGTGATCATCTCGGTGCAGTCCTCGGGCACGGCGAGCGTGTGGATCTCGCCGGGCGGCTCGTAGACGAAGTGGCCCGCCTCGGCGACCCAGTCGTGCTCGTAGTAGTGCCACTTGCCCTTGATGACATAGCCGAAGACGACCCCCGGATGCCGGTGCCGCGACACGATGCCGGCGGCGGTCACCTTCAGAAGGTTGCACCACTGACCGGTCACCGTGTTGAACATCAGCGGCCGGAACCACACGTTCGGCGCCTGGGGCACCCACACCCGTTCGTCCTCGGGCAGCGCCGCCACGGCGATCTCCGGCGGCACGACGGAGGAGACGGGAATGACCGGGCCTCGACTCTGTGACATGGCGTTACGTTCCTTTCTGCGTAAGGGAATGGGAGACGGGCGCGGATCATGCGGCGAGATAGCCGCCGTCCACCGCGAGCACGGCCCCCGTGATGAACCCGGCGTCGGGGCCCGCGAGGAACGCCACGGCGCCCGCGACCTCCGCCGGTGTGCCCCAACGGCCCATCGGAGTGCGGTCGATGATGCGGCGGCTGTTCTCCGTGTCCTCCTGAAGGGCCCGGGTCAGCGGCGTGCGGATCCAGCCGGGCGCCACCGCGTTGACCCGGATCCCCTGGTCCGCCCAGGCGACGGCGAGGGACTTCGTCAGCTGCATCACCCCGCCCTTGCTGGAGCTGTACGCGGGCACCTTGGGGCCGCCGAAGTAGCTCAGCATGGACGCGACGTTGACGATGCACCCGCCGGTGCCGGCGAGCGCCTCACGGGCCGCGACGCAACTGCGCATCGTCCCGGTGAGATTGACGCCGACGACGTCGGCGAAGACATCCGGTTCGTACTCCCGGCCGCGGGCGATCACTCCGGCCGCGTTGACCAGCACGTCGAGCCCGTCGAGCCCGTCCAGGAACGCGCCCAGCGCGTCCGCCCGCGTGACGTCGAGCTCCACGGCCCGTATGCCGGTGGGGAGTTCGCACCGGTCCGCGTCGAGACCCGCGACGACGACCTCGTCCCCGTCGGCCGCGAAGCGCCGCGCGATCGCGGCGCCGATGCCGCTGGTCCCACCGGTGACCACCACGGTCCGCCCGCCGGGCCCCGCCACCTCGTCCTGGCGCACATGTACCCCCTTCTGTGTCCGGCTCGGAAACGATCGCGAGCGCGATCGTTCCGAGTCGACCACAAGGGGTGTTCAGGCGTCAGTCGCCATACGCGGGAGGAATGAGGCCCATTCGGATGCGAGGTCGCTACGGCGTCGTGGGTGTCACCACTCCGCGAACGACCCGTCCCCGTGCCGCCACACCGGGTTGTGCCAGCTCGCCGCCGAGCCGTCCGCCGCGCGGACCGCCTTCTCGTCGATCCGGATGCCGAGGCCCGGCAGCGTGGGGCGGGCGAAATGGCCCTCGTGGAAGCGGAAGACCTCGGGGTCCGCCACGTAGTCGAGGAGCTCGGAGCCGTTGTTGTAGTGGATGCCGATGGACTGTTCCTGGATGAGGAAGTTCGGGGTGCAGAACGCCAGTTGGAGGCTGGCCGCCAGGGCGATCGGGCCGAGCGGGCAGTGCGGGGCGACCAGTGCGTCGAAGGTCTCGGCGAGCGAGGCGATGCGCCGCGACTCCGAGATGCCGCCCGCGTGCGACAGGTCCGGCTGCACGACCGCCACCCCCGACTGGAGGGCCGGGAGCATCTCCGTACGGGAGTAAAGACGCTCGCCCGTCGCGACCGGCGTCGTCGTCGACTCCACCACCCGGCCGATGCGGTGCGTGTACTCGGGCAGGACCGGCTCCTCGACGAACAGCGGGCCGTAGGGCGCGATGACCTCCGCCGCGCGGACCGCGCCCGCCACCGTGAACCGGCCGTGGAAGTCGACCGCGAAGTCCCCCTCGGGGCCCAGAACTTCGCGGGCCACCGAGGCGCGGTCCGCCATCGCGTCGAGTTCGGCGACGGTCGGCAGCCGGTTCGTACGGCCCGCGCCGTTCATCTTGACCGCCGTGAAGCCGGCCGCCGCCTGCTCGGCGATCTGGTCGCGCAGCTCGGCCGGTTCGTCGCCGCCCACCCAGCAGTAGGCGCGCACCCGCTCGCGTACGGGACCGCCCAGGAGCTGGTGCACGGGCGCGTCGTACGCCTGCCCCGCGATGTCCCACAGTGCCTGGTCGAGGCCCGCGACGGCGCTGGAGAGGACCGGGCCGCCCCGGTAGAACGAGCCCTTGGTCATCAGCTGCCAGCGGTCCTCGACGCGCAGCGGGTCCGCGCCGATCAGGAACTGGTCGGCGAGTTCGTGGACGGCCGTGCGGACGGTGTCGGCGCGCCCCTCCACGACGGGCTCGCCCCAGCCGACGAGACCGTCGTCCGTCTCGATCCGGCACATCAGCCAGCGGGGCGGGACGGCGAAGGTCTCGACTCGGGTGATCTTCAAGCCAGTTGCTCCCTTGCAGTGTGGCGCCGGGTCACTCCTTGACGCTTCCCTCGGTCAGTCCCGTCCGCCAGAAGCGCTGGAGGACGAGCATGGCGACAGCCAGCGGGATGACCGAGACGAAGGCGCCGCCGATGGTGTACTGCGTCAGCTCCGGAACCCGGTCGGCGGCCTGCTGCCAGGTGACCAGGCCGAGCGTGATCGGGTACTTCCGGTCGTCGGAGAGCATCACCAACGGCAGGAAGTAGTTGTTCCAGATGTGCACGAACTGGAAGAGGAAGACCGTGACGAGCGCCGGGGTCATGATGCGCAGCACCAGCGTCGCGAAGATCCGCTCCTCGCCCGCGCCGTCCACCCGCGCGGCCTCCAGGAGGGAGTCGGGGATGGATGCCTCCGCGTAGATCCGGCAGAGGTAGACACCGAAGGGCGAGACGATGCTGGGGATCAGGACCGCCCAGTACGTGTCCGTGAGGTGCAGCTTGCTGAAGAGCAGGTACAGGGGGAGCGCCAGTGCCGTCGACGGGAGCAGCACGCCCGCCAGGACGAACTTGAACACCGCCTCGCGGCCCCGGAACCGGTATTTCGCGAGAGCGAAGCCGGCCGCCGCCGAGAACAGTGTGGCGAGCACCGCGCCCACCCCCGCGTACAGCACGGAGTTCAGCGCCCACTGGAGATAGATGTGGCGGTCGTACGCGAAGACGTTGCCCAGGTTGTGCAGCAGCTGCGGGTTGTCGAACCAGAAACCGAAGGAGCCGTAGAGGCTGTCGTTGTTCTTCGTCGTGGCGACGATCAGCCAGTACACGGGGACGAGGAAGTAGATCGCGGCGATCGTGAGGACCGCGACCAGCACGATCCGCCCCGGCGTGACACGGCGTGGCCTGCTCGCCGGGGCCACGGGTGTGGCGGGGGGAGTCTTGACGTCGACAGCGCTCACCGCTCGCTCCTTTGCTTGCGGGTGACGAGGCTCAGGAAGCCGAAGGACAGGACCATCGCGACGACCGCGAGGATCACCGACTTGGCGGCGGCCACATAGATGTTGGCGTTGGAGAAGGCGTCGAAGTACGCGCTGAGGTTCGGCGTGTAGTCGGGGGTGACGGCCGGCGCGATCTTCTTCAGGACCAGCGGCTCCGCGAACAGCTGCATCGTCCCGATGATGGAGAACACGCAGGTGAGGACGAGGGCCGGGCGGACGAGCGGGATCTTGACGCGCAGTGCGACCTGCCACGGACCCGCCCCGTCGATCTTCGCCGCCTCGTACAGCTCCTGGGGTATGGACTTGAGCTGGGCGACGATGATCAGCATGTTGTAGCCGGCGAACTCCCAGATCACGATGTTCGCGATGGACCACAGCACGTTGTCGGGGCCGAGGAAGTCCGGCTGGAAGCCCAGGTCACCGAGCAGCTCGGAGATCGGGCTGATGCCGGGGACGTACAGGAAGCCCCACAGGATCGTCGCGATGACGCCCGGGATGCCGTACGGGAGGAAGTACGTCGCCCGCAGCGGACCCGCCCAGCGGTCGGAGATCTGGTCGAGCAGAAGAGCAAGGACGAGCGAGAGCAGCAGCATCACCGGGACCTGCACGATGCCGAAGAGCAGCACCCGGCCGAAGCCCTCCAGGAAGGCGTCCTGCTGGAGCGCGATGGCGTAGTTGTCGAGTCCGCCGAAGACGACCTTCGGGGAGCCGAGCCCGAGCGGTCCCGAACGCTCGACCTTCAGCAGGCTCTGGTAGATCGCGTAGAGCACCGGGATGATCATCGCGAAGAGATAGACCGCGAGGAACGGGCCGAGGAACATCCACGCCTTGCGGTCGGGCCTGGCACGGCGGGTGCGCCGCCGCCCTGTGGCCTTCGGGCCCGCGTCCGGGCGCGCGGGGTCGCCGGGACCGGGCTGCGCGGACTTCACGGATGATGTCGTCATCGTGCGCTCCTCGCCTTGAGTCCCTTGGCCTTGAGGTCGTCGACGAACTTGGTCTGCGCGTCCTTCAGCGCGTCCACGAACGAGCCCTTGCCCGCGAGCGCCAGCGCGAGGTTGTCCTGGATGTGCGTGAAGGACTGCGTGGTGGTCGGCGCGTACCGCCAGGAGGTGTCGACGTTGCGGTCGGAGATCTGGAAGACCTCGTTGTAGCGCTGGCCGCCGAAGAACGGGTCCGGCTTGCCGAGCGGCGTCCTCGGCAGGTCGATCTTGGCGGCCGGCCAGCCGTATCCGGCCTCGATGAGCAGCTTCATGCTGTCCGGGTCCGTGTTCAGCCAGTGCGCGACCTTCAGTGCCTCGACCGGGTGCTGGGAGCCCTGGAGGACCGCGGTGGAGGAGCCGCCCCAGTTGGAGGAGGCGTGCGCGCCCGACTCGAACTGCGGCAGTTCGGACACCGCCCACTTGCCCTTGGTGCGCGGGGCGTTGCCGCGGATCAGCGCGTCGTACCACTGCGCGCCGGGCCAGGTCACCAACTGCCCTGTCTGGAGCGCCTTGTAGAAGGCGCTCTGCGCGTCCTGCGTCTGAAGGACGAAGTGGTCGCGGACCATGCCGTCCCAGTAGTCGGCGACCTCAAGGGACTCCGGGGACGTCAGGTCGACGATCCAGGTGTCGCCCTCGGTGGTCACCCAGTGGGCGCCGCGCTGCCAGGGGAAGGAGGCGAACCACTGGGCGTTCGAGGGCGGGAAGGCCGTGATGTACGCGCCGTGCTTCTTGACCTTCTTCGCGGCGGTCCGGTACTCGTCCCAGGTCCTGGGGGCCTCGACGTCCCACTTCTCCAGGAGGTCCTTGCGGTAGAAGAGGCCCATGGGGCCGGAGGCCTGCGGGATCGCGTACGTGTCGCCCGCGAAGACACCCTGCTTCCACTGCCAGTCGACGTAACTGCCCTTGAGCTTGTCCGCGCCGTACTCGCTCAGGTTCGTCAGGCCGCCTTCGAGCATGAACTCGGGCAGCGCGTAGTACTCGACCTGGGCGAGGTCCGGCGGATTGCCGGCCTTCACGGCGGCGTGCATCTTCTGGTAGCCGCCCGAGGTGTTGGCGGGCACCATCTGCGCGACGACCTGGATGTCCGGGTTGCGCTTGTTCCACAGCGCCACCGCCTTCTGGAGCGGCACCCAGGTCCAGAGCCGGAGGGTGACCTTCTGGCCCGGCTCGCGGCCGTGGTCCTTCGTCTTCCGCGCGGCGCCGGCGGATTCTCCGCAGGCCGCCAGGGCGGGGAGCGCGGCTGTGGCGGCGGCCCACGTCAGGACGTTTCGGCGGGTGGGTGTTGGGGGCATCTGACCTCCTTGTCAGTGCGGTGTTGCGGCCGTGCGGTGTTGCGGTTGCGGGGCGCTGCCCCGGACCCCGCTGCTCAAGCGCCGCAGGGGCTTGGAACGAGTACAGCGACGCCGTAGGCCGGCAGTGTGATGTGGGTGGTGGGGGCAGAGTCCGCTGTGAGGCGGTCGCGCATCGGTGTCGGGAGGGAGACCGGCGTCTCGGTCTCGCCGTGGTTGAGGAGGAACAGGAAGCGGGTGCCCTCGTCCTCGCGCACGGTGGCCTGCACCAGGGCGGGGAGGTTCGGGAGGACGGGTGTCACGCCGGCCTCCGCGCGCGCCCGGTCCAACAGCGCCCGGAGGGCGGTTGGTTCGAGGCGGGTGCCGAGGTACCAGGCGGTGCCTTCGCCGTACGTGTGGCGGGTGACGGCGGGGCGGCCCGTCAGCTCGCCGTCCTCGAAGAGGGCGACGGCTTCGGCGCCCTCCAGGTCGATGGCCTCGGACCACAGGTCGGCGCCGCCGCTCAACTCGCCGCCCAAGGTGAGGTGTTGGCCCTCGTCGAGTGGCCAGAACTCCTCCGTGCGGATGCCGAGGAGTCGCCTCAAGTGGGCCGGGTAGCCGCCGAGTTCCACGCGGTCGCAGTCGTCGACGATGCCGGAGAAGAAGGACACGACCAGGTGCCCGCCGCCCTCGACGTAGGCCGCGAGGCGATCGGCGTTCTCCTTGCTGAGCAGGTACAGGTTCGGCACGACGACGAGCTTGTACGAGGAGAGGTCGCGGTCCGGCGGGACGATGTCGCACGGCACACCCGCGTCGAACAGGGCGCGGTGGTGGGCGAGGTTGATCTCGGTCTGGTTCAGCGCCGTGGACGGGTGTGAGTCCAGCTCCAGGGCCCACCAGCTGTTCCAGTCGGTGAGGAGCGCGACGTCGGCGGCCGAGCGGGTCCCGGCGATCTCTGGGACGGAAGCCAACTCCCGCCCGAGGTCGGAGACTTCACGGAAGATCCGGGTGTCGGTCCCGGCGTGCGGCACCATCGCCGAGTGGTACTTCTCGGCGCCGCCGCGCGACTGGCGCCACTGGAAGTAGAGGACGGAATCGGCCCCTTGCGCGACGGCCTGCCAGCTCCACAGGCGCATCCGGCCGGGCTGCTTCGGGCTGTTGCGGGGCCGCCAGTTGACCGCGCTGGGCGCCTGCTCCAGAAGCAGCCAGGGCTGCCCGCCGCGCGCCGAGCGCATCAGGTCGAAGTTGTACGCGGCGGTGAGGTGCGGAGCGTCCTCGTACGGGTCCTGGTAGTGGTCGAGCGCCATCACGTCCATGTGCTCCGACCAGGCGAAGGCGTCGACCGGCTTGTGGTTCGGCATCAGGTTCGTGGTGATCGGCACGTCCGGCGTGACACGGCGCAGGACGGCCTCCTCGGCGAGGTAGCACTGGCGCAGCGCGTCGTCGCTGAAGCGCCAGTAGTCCAGCTGTTGGGCCGGGTTGGCGAAGGTGGGTGCGAGGCGCGGCGGCAGGATCTCGTCGAAGTCGTCGTAGCGCTGCGACCAGAAGGCCGTCGACCAGGCCTCGTTGAGCGCGTCCACGGATCCGTGGCGCTCGCGCAGCCAGCGGCGGAAGTCGGCGGCCGACACGTCGCAGTGGCACTGGCGGGTGTGGCAGCCGTACTCGTTGCCGATGTGCCAGGTGTCCAGGGCCGGGTGGCCGGCGTAGCGGGTCGCGAGTCGCTCGACGAGGCGGGTGGCGTGCTCCCGGTAGACCGGGCTTGAGGGGCAGTAGTGCTGGCGGCCGCCGGGCCACTTGCGCCGGCCGTCCTCGGTCTCCGGGAGGACTTCCGGGTGCAGGCGCGAGAGCCACGGTGGCGGGGACGCGGTCATGGTCGCCAGGCAGACCCGGATCCCCGCGTCGGCGAGGTTGTCCATGACGCGGTCGAACCAGCCGAAGTCGTATGCGCCGGGCCGGGGTTCGACCTTGGCCCAGGAGAAGATCCCGGCCGTGACCATCGTGACCCCGGCCTCCTTCATCAGCCGGGTGTCCTCGGCCCAGACCTCCTCGGGCCACTGCTCGGGGTTGTAGTCGGCGCCGAAGTGGAGCATCGCACCTCACTCGATCCGTTGGAGCCGCCGATTCCGCGCGGTCTGTTCAATCCATTAATTAGGAATTAACGTGGCGGAATATATGAGCGAGAGGGGAGGGGGTCAACCCCCTTGGACACCCGAACAGTTGACGATCATTGTTCCCGGGTCACCGGAGCCAGGAGGCAGCCCATGAACGCCCCGCGCACCACCGACCGCCTCGCCGGACGCACCGCCATCGTGACCGGCGCCGCCGCGTTCGTGCCCGCCTTCGACCCCGTCGGAGTCCTGGTCAGCAACGCGGTGAAGATCGAGGTCGCCCCGGCGCACGAGACCTCGCCCGACTCCTGGAACCGCCAGCTGGGCATCGGGCCGACGGCGGATGGAGCGTGATGAAGTCCTCGGCGTGAACGCGTGTCGGGGATGGGGTGAACTCCCGGGGTACCGGAGATACTTGGCGGGCTGGGACCGGGCGAGACTTCGAGAGAACAGCAGGTAGGACATGGCGGGGTACGCGCGCCGCGGCGTGCACGGGCAGACCGTGGAGACCATCGCGCACCGGGTGCTCAGCGGCCGGATCGGGGAGGGGGCGACCCTCGACCTCGGCGCGCTCCAGGACGAACTCGGCGTCAGCCTCACCGCGTTGCGGGAGTCCTTGAAGGTGCTCGCCGCGAAGGGCATGGTCGACGCCCGGCAGAAGCGCGGCACCTTCGTGCGGCCCCGGGCGGACTGGCATCTGCTCGACGCGGACGTGCTGCGCTGGCAGTTCGAGTCACTGGACGGGGGCCTCGCGGTGGGCGCGGGCAATCCGCTGCTCGGTGACCTGGACGAGGTGCGCGGCATCGTCGAGCCGGCCGCCGTCCGGCTCGCCGCGCGCCGCCGTACGGACGACGATCTGGCCGCGCTCGACGCGGCGCTGGAGGCGATGGGGGAGGGCGGCGAGGACGGCGCGGTCCAGGCGGACCTCGCCTTCCACGGCGCCCTGCTCCGGGCCTCGCACAACGAACTCTTGGGGCGCATGGACCTGGTGATCGCCGCGGGCCTCGCCCACCGCGACCGCCTCGTGCACGGCACGGGCCGCCACCCCCGGGACCCGGTCCCCAGCCACCGCGCCGTACTCGACGCGGTCCGCGCGCGGGACGCGGATGCGGCGGAGTCCGCGATGCGTTCCCTTTTGGACCAGGCGGCGCGGGACCTGGGGCGGATCGAGCAGACCTAGCCCCTGCGGCGATTGAGCAGCGGGGTCCGGGGCGGAGCCCCGTGACGTGGCGGCGAAGGAGCCTCAGACACGTTCGATCAGCGCGCTCAGCTCGGAGAGTTCCGCCTCGGAGAGGTCCGTGAGCGGGGACCGGACGGGTCCCGCCGGATGGCCCGTCGCCGTCATGCCCGCCTTGACGATGCTGACCGCGTACCCGGCCTTGCGGTTGCGGAGCTCCGTGTACGGGAGCACGAAGTCGCGCAGGTGCTTGAGGACGGTGGCGTGGTCCCGGCCGCGGACGGCGGCGTAGAAGTCGAGGGCGAACTCCGGCAGGAAGTTGAAGATCGCCGACGAGTACGTGGTGACGCCGAGTTCGAGGTACGGCAGGGCGTACATCTCCGCGGTGGGCAGCCCGCCGACGTAGGTGAAGCGGTCGCCGAGCTTCGTGTAGATGCGGGTCATGGCGTCGATGTCGCCGACGCCGTCCTTGTAGCCGATCAGGTTCGGGCAGGACTCGGCGACGCGGGCCAGGGTGTCCGCGCTGTACTGGGCGTTGGCCCGGCCGTACGCGATGACGCCGAGGTCCGTGGCGTCGCAGACCGCCTCGACGTGCTCGGCGAGACCGTCCTGCGAGGCCTCCGTGAGGTACGGCGGGAAGAGCAACAGGCCGTCGGCGCCCGCCCGTTCGGCCGCCTGCGCGTACTCGATGGCGGTGCGGGTGCCGTACCCGGCCGGGGCGAGGATCGGGGTGCCCGCGGGCGCCGCCTGCACGGCCGCGGTCACCACCTGCTCGGTCTCGGTGGCGGTCAGCGAGAAGAACTCGCCGGTGCCGCCCGCGGCGAACAGTCCGCCGACCTCGTACTCGGCCAGTCGCTCGATGTTGGCTCGGTAGGCCTGCTCGTCGAACGCGAGGTCCTCGGCCTTGAAGTGGGTGACCGGGAAGGAGAGCAGGCCCGAGCCGATGCGGGCGCCGAGCTCTGACGGGGTGAAGGACGACATGGGTGGTCTGCTCCTGCTGAATGGCTGGGGGACGGTGAAGGGGAGGTGTGAGTACGACATTACGAGGCGTCACTCATGCGCGTCCAACACTGTTTTTGCATCCAGTGATACCGCCCGGGTATGGGACCTTCCGGCCCCGTCGAGGAGTCCGCTCGGCTACGGGCGCGCGCCCACCTCGTGCGTCGCGACCGTCCAGGCGCGGGCCTGCTCGCTCAGGGTGATGCCGAGGCCCGGCCGGGAGGAGAGGTGCATCCGGCCGTCGCGGGTTTCGAGGCGCTCGTTGAACAGCGGCTCCAGCCAGTCGAAATGCTCGACCCAGGGCTCGATCGGGTAGGCGGCGGCGAGGTGGAGGTGGATCTCCATCGCGAAGTGCGGGGCCAGTTGCAGGTTGTGGTGCTCGGCGAGCGTGGCCAGCTTGAGGAACTGGCTGATGCCGCCGATGCGCGGGGCGTCGGGCTGGATGATGTCGCAGGCGTTGGCCTTGATGAGTTCGACGTGCTCGGCGACGGAGGCGAGCATCTCGCCGGTGGCGACCGGGGTGTCGAGCGAGGCGGCGAGCGCGGCGTGGCCCTGCGCGTCGTAGGCGTCGAGGGGCTCCTCGATCCAGACGAGGCCGAACTCCTCCATGGCCCTGCCCATGCGCTGGGCGGTGGGCCGGTCCCACTGCTGGTTGGCGTCGACCATCAACGGCACGTCGTCGCCGATGTGTTCGCGTACGGCGGTGAGGCGGGCGAGGTCGGCCTTGCGGTCCGGGTTGCCGACCTTGATCTTGATGCCGCCGATGCCGTTGGCCAGGGAGGCGGTGGCGTTCTCCAGGACCTGCTCGGTCGGCGTGTGCAGGAAGCCGCCGGAGGTGTTGTAGGTCTGCACGGAGTCGCGGTGGGCGCCGAGCAGCTTGGCGAGCGGAAGGCCGGCCCGCTTGGCCTTGAGGTCCCACAGGGCGATGTCGAGCGCGGCGATGGCCTGCGTGGCGACGCCGCTGCGGCCGACGGACGCGCCGGCCCACACCAGCTTCGTCCAGAGGCGGCCGATGTCGCTGGGGTCCTCGCCGATCAGGTTGTCGGCGATCTCCTTGGCGTGTGCGAACTGCGCGGGGCCGCCGGCGCGCTTGGAGTAGCCGAAGCCGATGCCGGAGTGGCCCCCGGTGGTCTCGATCTCCGCGAACAGGAAGGCGACCTCGGTCATCGGCTTCTGCCGGCCGGTGAGCACCTTGGCGTCGCTGATCGGCGTCGCGAGGGGCAGCGTGACGGAGGAGAGCTTGATCCAGGCGATGGTGTCGAGGGTCGCCTCGCCCTGGCGGGAGGCGGCTGAGCTGACGGTGGACATGCTGGTCACCACTGCGAATCCCTGGGGGTGTGAGCCGATGGTTCCTGTTGACGCTAAGGTCGGCGATTAATCCACGTCAAACATAGTTTTTGGATGATCCAATACCTGGAGGGCATCGTTGTTCACGCTTGCGCAGCTGTCGAGCTTCGTGGCCGTCGCGGAGGAACTGCACTTCACGCGGGCCGCGGAACGGCTGCGGATGACACAGCCCCCGCTCAGCCGGCAGATCCAGCTCCTTGAGCACGAGCTGGACGTGCAGCTTCTCGACCGCACCAACCGCACGGTCCGGCTCACCCCGGCGGGCCGCGCCTTTCTCAACGAGGCGCGCACGATCCTGCGCCAGGCCGAGGCCGCCACGCTCGCCGCCCGGCAGGTGTCCACGGGGGAGGCGGGCGCCATCGCCGTCGGCTTCACCGCCGCGAGCGCCTACTCCGCGCTCGGCCCGCTGCTCGACGTCGCCCGCAGCTCCATGCCCGGCACGGAGATCGTGCTCCGCGAGAAGGTGACCCGCGACCAGCTGGAGGCCCTCACCGAAGGCTCCCTCGACCTCGGAATGATCCGCCCCTCCAGCACGGGAGCCGACCTGGAGACCCGGTCGACCACCCGCGAGGGGCTGCTCGCCGCGGTGCCGAGCGGGCACCCGCTCGCCGAGGGCGAAGGGCCGCTGCCGATGGGCGAGTTCGACGGCCAGGACGTGCTGATGTACTCGCCGATCGAGGCCCGCTACTTCCACGAACTGCTGGTCAGCATCTTCCGTGAGGCCCGCGTGCGCCCCCGCTTCACGCAGTACCTCAGCCAGGTGCACAGTCTGCTCGCCATGGTTCACGCCGGGTGGGGCATCGCCTTCGTCCCCGAGTCGGCCGCGCAGATGCGGTTTCCCGGTATCGCGTTCCGTCCGCTGGAACTGTCCGACGCGACGCCCGTCGAGTTGCACCTGGTGTGGCGCAAGGCCAACGACAATCCGGCGCTGCATGCGCTTCTGCGGTTGCTGTAGACCCCGCGCCTCAAACGCCGGCGGGGCTTGATGTGACTAGGGTCGACCGCGTACCCCTCGACGCATCAGGAGGAACCATGTCCAAGCCCCCGCTGTCCGCCGAAGCCGTCGGCATGCTTGAGCGAGCCAATCCGGCCACCGTCGCCACCCTCCGCTCCGACGGCTCGCCCGTGTCCGCGGCGACCTGGTACCTCTGGGAGGACGGCCGGGTGCTGCTCAATATGGACGAGGGGCGGGTCCGCCTGGGGCACCTGCGCCGCGACCCGCGGCTCACTCTCACCGTCCTCGACAAGGACAGTTGGTACACCCACATCACCCTCATCGGCCGGGTCGTCGAGATCCGCGAGGACAAGGGTCTCGCCGACATCGACCGGATCTCGACCCATTACGCGGGCGGCCCGTACCCGGAGCGGGAGCGTGCCCGGTTCACGGCGGTCATGGAGATCGACCGCTGGCACGGCTGGGGCGAGTTCCGCGACAGCGGCCAGGCCACGGTGTAGCGGCGGCCCGGCCGGAGGCTACGGCACCCGCGCCGTCCACTCGTCCGTGCCGAACTTGGTGCGTACGAGATCCTGGGCGCGGGCCAGTTCCTCGTCGGTCACCTTGCCCTCGGTCAGCCCGTACCGGCTCCTGAACGAGTCGATCATGCGGGAGATGACCTCCTCACGGGGCAGACCTGTCTGCCGGCGCAGCGGGTCGACGCGCTTCTTGGCGCTCTTCGTGCCCTTGTCGGACAGCTTCTCCTTGCCGATGCGCAGCACGTCGACCATCTTGTCGGCGTCGATGTCGTACGACATCGTCACGTGGTGCAGCACCGCGCCCTGCCCGGCCGCGACCCGCTTCTGCGCGGCGCCCGCGACCTTGCCGACGTCCGTGGCGATGTCGTTGAGCGGCTGGTACCAGGCCTTGATGCCCATGTCGGCGAGGGCGCCGAGCACCCAGTCGTCGAGGTAGGCGTAGGAGTCCTGGAAGGACAGGCCGGAGACGAGGGACTCGGGGACGGCGAGCGAGTACGTGATGGTGGACTTCGGTTCCGCGAACATCGCGCCGCCGCCCGAGATCCGCCGTACGACGGTCACGCCGTGCCGCTCGACGCCCTCCGGGTCGACCTCGTTGCGCAGGGACTGGAAGCTGCCGATGATCACCGCGGGGCGGTCCCACTCCCACACGCGCAGCGTCGGCGGCCGGTGGCCGAGCGCGACCTGCTCCACCATCACCTCGTCGAGCGCCATGTGCAGGACGGGGGACTGGGGCGCGTCGTGGACGAGCTGCCAGTCGTAGTCCCGCCAGTCCGTGGCCTGGGCGAGCGCGCGGCGCACCGCCGTGGCGACGCCCTCCGTGGTGAGGCCGAGCATCACCGTGCCGGCGGGCAGCGCCGCGTCGATCCGGGCGGTGAGGGTGGCGGTGTCCGCGTCGGCCGGGGCGCCTTCCAGTGCCGTGTTGATCGCGAGGAGGGCGTCGTCCGGTTCGAGGAAGAAGTCGCCCGCCACGCGGACCTGGCGCAGCGCGCCGTCCGCCACGTCCACGTCGACGACGACGAGCTTGCCGCCGGGGATCTTGTACTCGCCGTGCACGGTGTGCCGCCTTCCACCAGGTTGTCCGTCTTCGCGGACAACGCTAACCGGAGTCCGGACATTCCGGGGTACGGGCGGTCCCGCGTCGACCTCCACCGGTATTGACACTTCGTCAGATCTCCCGCATCGTCGCCCGGCATGACGGAGCCCCTCGACGACACCCCCGTCCCTGATTACGCCGCCCTGCACCGCGTCGACGGCCGCGCCTTCGTCCTGCTCGGCGCGGGCAACGGAATCGGCCGGCAGACCGCCCACGCGCTCACATCGGCGGGCGCGCGCGTCCTGTGCGTGGACGTCGACGGCGGGCGGGCCGAGGCGGTCGCGGCGCAGACCGGTGGCGTCCCGTACGTGGCGGACGTGACGCGGCGGCAGGACATGCGGGAGCTGTTCGCTTACGCGGAACGGGAGTTGGGTCCGGTCGGCGGTGTCGTCGACATCGTCGGCATGGCCCGCTACGAGGCCCTGGACGCGCTCGACGACGGCGCGTGGCAGTGGCACTTCGACCTGGTTCTGCGGCACGCCTGGCTCGCCGTTCAGTACGGGGGAGCGGCGGTGGCGGCGGCGGGCGGCGGGCCGCTGGTCTTCGTGGCGTCGGTCTCCGGGCTCACGGCGGCCCCGCTGCACGGGGCGTACGGAGCCGCCAAGGCGGGCCTGATGTCGCTGGTGCGCACGGCCGCCGTCGAGTACGGGCCGCGCGGGGTGCGGGTGAACGCGGTGGCGCCCGGCGTCGTGTGGACGCCGCGCGTCGCGGGCCTGCTCGGCGAGGAGGGTCACGCGGCCAACGCGGCGAACGCCCCGCTCGGCCGCGTCGCCCAGCCCGCCGACATCGCCGCGGCCCTCCTCTTCCTGGCCTCGCCGCTTTCTTCGTATGTGACCGGGCAGACGCTCGTGGTGGATGGTGGCGCGGGGGTCAAGTTCCCGTATCCGACGATCGGTGACACGTAAGGCGTACGCCCGTCGGTGCACACGTCGCGGGGCTCTGCCCCGGGCCCCGCTGCTCAATCGCCGCAGGGGCTTGATGTGTCCCGCTGCTCAAGTGCCTTGTTTGGTAAGGCTATTGACTAATCCCCGCACGAACCAACAAGAATCTGTTGACTCACGTTCGCTTGTGGCGAGTCATGTTGGCTTCGAGGGGATATCCGCATGCCTGCTAGCCGTAGATCCGTCAGTCGTAGATCCGTCCTGGCCGCGAGCGCGGCCGCGCCCGTCGTGGGGGCGCTCGCCGTGCCCCCGGCCCGCGCCGCGGAGGGCCGCGCGGGGAGCGTCGGCCGCCGCACCGTGGAGCTCGCCGACGGCTGGCGCTTCGCGCTGGTCAGCCCGGACGGCATCACCGACCCCACCGGGGAGTACGCCGACGCCGAGCGGCCCGGCCACGACGACGCGAAGTGGCGGAAGGTCGCGATCCCGCACGACTGGTCCATCGAGCAGACCCCCACCGCCGAGCACAACACGACGAGCGGCACCGGCTTCCTGCCCGGCGGACTCGGCTGGTACCGCAAGACGTTCACGGTGCCGAGGGCGTACGCGGGCAAGCGGATCTCCGTCGAGTTCGACGGCGTCTACATGGACGCCAACGTCTACGTGAACGGCGAACTCGTCACCCACCACCCCTACGGCTACACCGGGTTCGCCCACGACATCACCGACCTGCTCCACATCGACGGCGCCACCCCCAACCTGCTCGCCGTCGAGATCCGCAACCGCCTGCCCAGCAGCCGCTGGTACTCCGGCAGCGGCATCTACCGCAGGGCCCGCCTCGTCGTCACCGAACCGGTGCACGTCGAGCGCTGGGGCACGTTCGTCACCACGCCCGACCTCGCGGCCACCCTGAAGAAGGGCTACGCCACCGTCGACGTGCGCACCACCGTCGCCAACGCCTCGGGCGCCGCGCGCGACGTGACGGTCCTCTCCACGGTCCGCGACGCGAAGGGCCGCCGTGTGGCGCGCACCGAGTCCGCCCTCGCGGGAGTCGGCAAGGACGGCAGGACGGATCACGTGCAACTCCGGCTCAGCAAGCCGGAGTTGTGGTCCATCGAGACTCCGGGGAACCGCTACACGCTCGTCACCGACCTGCGCGTCGACGGCCGCACCGTCGACACCTACCGCACCCGCTTCGGCCTCCGGCACGCCACCTTCGACCCCGACGAAGGCCTCTCGCTCAACGGCACGCACACGAAGATCAAGGGCGTCGACCTGCACCACGACCTCGGCGCGCTCGGCGCGGCCGTGCACCCCGACGCCGTCCGACGCCAGTTGACCATCATGAAGTCCATGGGTGTCAACGCGCTGCGCACCTCGCACAACCCGCCCGCGCCCGAGGTCATCGAGGCCTGCGAGGACCTGGGCCTGATCATGCTCGTCGAGGCCTTCGACTGCTGGCGCACCGGCAAGAACACCTACGACTACGGCCGCTTCTTCGACGAGCACTCCGACGCCGACATCGCCGAGATGGTGCGCGCCGCCCGCAACTCCCCGGCCGTCCTCATGTGGTCCATCGGCAACGAGATCCCCGACTCCACCCGCACCGAGGGCATCGCCATGGCGGAGCGCCTCATCGCCGACGTCAAGGAACTCGACGGCACCCGCCCGATCGTCATCGGCTCCGACAAGTACCGCTCGCTGCCCGCCGTGGGCTCGCCCGCCGACAAGATCGTCGCCGGGCTCGACGGGCTCGGCCTCAACTACAACACCGCGGCGTCCGTCGACGCGCTGCACAAGCGCTACCCGCACCTGTTCCTCTTCGAGTCCGAGTCCTCGTCGGAGACATCGAGCCGCGGCACGTACCAGGAGCCGCAGCACCTCAACACGGGCGAGAACCACACACCTGGGAAGCGCGCCACCTCCTCCTACGACAACAACCTCGCCTCCTGGACCATGAGCGGCGAGTACGGCCTGAAGAAGGACCGCGACCGGCGCTACTTCGCCGGCGAGTTCCTGTGGTCGGGCATCGACTACATCGGTGAACCCACTCCGTACGACGTGTTCCCGGTGAAGGCGTCGTTCTTCGGCGCGGTCGACACGGCGGGCTTCCCGAAGGACATGTACCACCTCTTCCGCAGCCAGTGGGTCGACGAGCCGATGGTGCATCTGCTGCCGATGGACTGGACGACGTACGAAGACGGGGAGGAGGTGGAGGTGTGGGCGTACGCGAACGTGGCGGAGGTGGAGCTGTACCTCAACGGGCGTTCCCTGGGCGTGCGTTCCTTCGATCAGAAGAAGACCGTCGACGGGCGTCCGTATCTGGAGACCACGGAGGCCACCCACGACGACAAGACCGTCACCTCCGGGCCCTACCCCGGCAGCTATACCTCGCCGAACGGCAGCGCGGGCAAGCTCCATCTGGCCTGGAAGGTGCCCTTCGCGGCCGGTGAGCTGAAGGCCGTCGCGCGGCGCGGCGGCAAGACGGTGGCGACGGATGTGCTGCGTACGGCGGGGGCCCCGCACGCCGTGCGGCTGACGGCGGACCGGAAGTCGGTCGCGGCGGACGGGCGGGCCCTCGCCTTCGTCACGGCGGAGGTCGTCGACGCGAAGGGGACCGTCGTCCCCGACGCCGCCCGGCTCGTCGAATTCACCGTCAAGGGCGGCCACTTGGCGGGCGTCGACAACGGTCAGCAGGAGTCCGCCGAGCGCTACCAGGCCAGTACCCGCACCACGTTCAACGGGCTCGCGCTCGCGATCGTCCGCGCCGGTACCGAACCCGGCGGCCTCACCGTCACGGCGCGCGCGGACGGACTGCGCCAGGGCAGGGCGACACTGCGCGTCACGGGCCCGGCGGGGGACCCGGTCACCCCGGCCGAGCCCTTCGCCCCCGACCCGGGCCCGGGAGCCACCACGTACCCGCACGCCGACGCCAGTTACTCGGGAGCCACGAAGACACTCCCCGCCGCGATGCTCGACGGCGACCCGGCCACCCAGTGGTCCAACGCCTTCAACAAGGCCGCCACCGCCCTGCTGCCCGCCTTCAAGGGCGCGCGCCCCGAGGACTGGGTCTCGGTGACATGGGCGCAGGAACGGCGGCTCGGCCGCGTCGAGGTCTCCTTCACGGTCGACGCCACCCACTCCCTGCCCGCCGCGATCGAGGTCGCGGTCGGGGACGGTGACACGTACACCGTCGTGGACGACGCCGACATCGCCTGGGCCGAAGGCTCCGGAGAGCCCACTGCCATCACCTTCGACGCGGTACGCGGACGGTCACTGCGCCTGAGGCTGACCAGCCGGGGGCCCGGGGAGGAGAGCGGCGGCGTCGGCATCAGCGCCCTGGACACGGCGCAGTCGTGATTCCTGGCCGGGTACCTGCCTCGTACAAGGTCAACGGTTCGCAGAGAACCACGGCTTGACCGACACACGGCCGTCGGCATGTTCTACGGTTTCCGGAAGACGTCCGGAGAACTTTCGGAATGGGATCCGTACGGACATGTCGACGGAGGCAGAGGTGGGGAACGTGGCCGGGGAAGGCGCTCGAAGCAAGGCAGTCACGCGGAGCCCTGAGGGGCCGGCCAAGGTGACGATCACCGAGATCGCGCGGGAGGCCGGGGTGTCCGTGCCGACGGTCTCGCGGGTCGTCAACGGGCGCTCCGACGTATCGCCCGGCACCCGGGCCCGCGTCGAGGACCTGCTGCACCGCCACGGGTACCAGCGGCGTGCGCCCGCGTCCGGAGACCGGGCGGCGCTGCTCGACCTGGTCTTCAACGACCTGGACAGCCCGTGGGCCGTGGAGATCATCCGGGGTGTGGAGGAGGCCGCGCACGAGGCCGGGGTGGGCACGGTCGTGTCCGCCATCCATGACCGGGCGGGCGACGCGCGGGAGTGGATGACCAATCTGCGGGCCCGTGCGTCGGACGGTGTGATCCTCGTGACCTCGGTGCTCGAACCGGGGCTGAGGGACGAACTGCGGCGGCTGCGCGTGCCGTTGGTGGTGATCGACCCTGCAGGGGCTCCCGTGACGGACGCGCCGACCGTCGGCGCCACCAACTGGGCGGGCGGGATGGCCGCCACCGAGCATCTGCTGGAACTCGGGCACCGGCGCATCGGTTTCATCCAGGGGCCGCCGCGGCTGCTGTGCTCCCGGGCCCGGCTCGACGGGTACCGCGCCGCGCTCGACGTCGCGGGTGTACCGGTCGAGGACGAGCTGATCGTGCCCGGTGACTTCTACCACGCGTCCGGGTTCGCCGGCTGTCAGCAGCTGCTCGGCCTCGACGAACCGCCCACGGCGATCTTCGCCTCCAGCGATCAGATGGCGCTCGGCGCCATCGAGGCGCTGCGGCGGCGCGGCCTTCGCGTGCCCGAGGATCTGAGCGTCGTCGGTTTCGACGACCTTCCGGAAGTGCGCTGGTCGGCGCCGCCGCTCACCACCGTGCGTCAACCACTGTCGGACATGGGCAAGTTGGCCGCCCGCACCGCGCTCGACCTGGCCCGATCCGTGGAACCCGCGGCTCCGCGCGTCGACCTCGCCACGGAACTTGTGGTCCGGGCCAGCACGGCCGCGCCACGGAGCGCGCAACTCCGCTGAAGTACCCCGAGGGGTGTCAACGGCCTTTTTTGTTAAGGGCGTTGACACCCTTCTCTTGTGTCCGTAACTTCCGTGGCCATCTACCGATAGTTTTCGGATCCCTTCCGGAAGGTGCGCCATGCCAGTCATGTCATCCATGTCATCGGCCGCTCTACCCCGACGCCGCTTCCTCGGCATGGCCACCGTGGCCGGCCTCGGCACCGTCGTGCTCACGTCCTGCGGTGACTCCGACTCCGACTCGGGCGGAAAGGACGGCTCGGGTCGCACCGTCGTCGAGTGGTGGCACATCAGCACGTCCGAACCGGCCAAGAGCCGGTGGAACGCGCAGGCGAAGGCCTTCGAGGCGAAGAACAAGAACGTACGCGTCAAGGTCGTCTCCCTGGAGAACGACGCGTACAAGGCGAAGATCACCGCCCTGACCAGCTCCGGGAAGCTGCCGGACGTCTACCACACCTGGGGCGGCGGGGTCCTGAAGCAGCAGATCGACGCGGGGCTCGTCGAGGACCTCACGGACTCCGTGAAGCCCTGGATCGGCGACCTCGTCCCCGCCTCCCGCGAGGCCTACGAGTTCGACGGGAAGACGTACGGCATCCCGAACGACATCGGCGCCGTCGGCTTCTGGTACAACAAGGCGCTCTTCAAGAAGGCCAAGATCGAGGCCCCGCCCACCACTTGGGCCGACTTCCTCGACACCGTGCGCACACTGAAGGGCGCGGGCGTCACCCCGATCGCGCTGGGCGGCAAGGAGAAGTGGCCCGGCATGTACTACTGGGCCTACCTCGCGATGCGACTCGCGGGCGTCGACGGCATGCAGGAGGCAGCCGACGCCAAGGACTTCACCGGCGACCCGTTCGTCAAGGCCGGCGAGCACCTCAAGGACCTCGTCGACCTGAAGCCCTTCCAGAGGGGTTTTCTCGGCGCCGCCTACTCCTCGCCCAGCGGACAGGCCGCCACCATGGGCAACGGCAAGGCCGCCATGGAACTGATGGGCCAGTGGGCGCCGCGCGAACAGGCCGCCGCGGGCAAGGGACTCGACGACGACCTCGGCTTCTTCCCGTTCCCCGCCGTCGCGGGCGGCAAGGGCAAGGGCACCGACGTGTTCGGAGGCGGTGGCGGCTACGCACTGCGCAAGGGCGCCCCGAAGGAGTCCGTCGACTTCCTGAAGTTCTTCGTCAGCCCCGAGTCCCTGCGCAAGCTGGTCCCCGGCACCGGCATCATCCCGGTCAACAAGGAGGCCGAGAGCGCCCTGAAGGACCCCAACCTCAAGGCCGTACTGGACATGCTCAACAACTCCTCCGGCTTCCAGCTCTACCTCGACCAGGCCTACCCGCCCGCCGTCGGTCAGGAGGTCAACGACTCGGTGGCGGCCCTCATCGCGGGCTCCAAGTCCCCGGACCAGGTCACCCGTTCCATCACCCAGGTCGCCAAGAGCCAGTAAATGACGACTACTTCGACTCCGGCGAGCGAGGCACGGACGGTGATCGGCAAGGAACCGGACGGCGCGGGCCCGAACCGGCGACCGCTCGGCAACCGCGTACGGCACTGGCTGACCGCCTTCGTCTTCACCGTCCCCGCCCTCGTCCTGTTCCTCCTCCTCGTCCTCCTGCCGATCCTCTACGCGCTGTACGTCAGCCTGTTCGACTGGGGCGGCTTCGGCTCGCCCGAGGACTTCGTCGGCCTGGACAACTTCGGCAAACTCCTCGACGACCCGGTGTTCCTCGGCGACCTGTGGCGCGGCGCGCTGCTCGTCCTGCTCTCCGTCGGCGTACAGCTCCCGTTCGCCCTCGCCATGGCCGTACTGCTCAACCAGAAGCTGCGCGGGCGGGCCATCTACCGGATGCTGTTCTTCGCCCCTTACGTCCTGTCCGAGGTCATCACCGGCGTCCTCTTCGGCATGATCTTCGCGCCCGGCGACGGGCTCGCGGACAAGGTGCTCGGCGCGATCGGCCTCGACGGGCTCGGCGGCGACTGGTTCGCCGGCCAGGACACCGTCATGCCGACCCTGTTCCTCGTCATGACGTGGAAGTACTTCGGCTTCCACATGATGCTCTACCTGGCCGGACTCCAGGGCATCCCCGCCGAGCTGGGCGAGGCCGCCCGCATCGACGGGGCGGGCCCCTGGCAGCGCTTCCGGCACATCACCCTGCCGCTGCTCGGCCCGACGATCCGGATGAGCGTCTTCCTCTCCGTCATCGGCGCCATCCAGCTCTTCGACCTGGTGTGGGTGGTCACCCAGGGCGGCCCCGACCACCACTCCGAGACGATGGCCGTCACCCTCTTCCAGTTCGGCTTCAAGCGCTACCAGGTCGGCTACGCCAGCGCGATCAGCATCGCCATGTTCCTCGTCAGCCTCGTCTTCGCCCTCGCCTACCAGCGCTTCGTGCTGCGCCGAGACACCGAAGGAGCCATCACCACCATGCGAGGTGCCCGATGACCTCCCCGCCCGTGCTGCGCCGCCGACTGCGCGCTGTACCCCTGTACGTGACCGTGTGGGTGGTCGGAGTCGTGATGGTGACACCGCTGCTGTACGCGCTCGTGTCCGGCTTCAAATCCACCGACCAGCTCTCCGACAACGCCTTCGGGCTGCCGTCCCCGTGGGTCGTCTCCAACTACACCGGTCTGCTGTCCGACGGCGCGTTCTGGCGGGCCATCGGCTCTTCCACCCTGATCGCGGTCGCCACCACCGTCCTCACCGTCGCGACGGCCGCGCTCGCCGCCTTCGCGCTCGCCCGATTCGCCTTCCGTGGACGGGAGTTGCTGTTCACGCTCTTCACGATGGGCCTGATGTTCCCGTTCGCGGTGGCGATCCTGCCGCTGTTCATCCTGCTGCGCACCTTCGGGCTGCTCGACAACCCGTGGGGTGTGATCCTGCCGCAGGCCGCGTTCGGGCTGCCCATGACCATCGTCATCCTGCGCGGCTTCTTCCGGGCCATCCCCGGGGAGCTGGAGGAGGCGGCCACCCTCGACGGCTGCTCGCCCTTCGGCTTCTTCTGGCGGATCCTGCTGCCGATGGCACGGCCCGCGCTCGGCACGGTCTCGGTGCTCGCCGTCGTCACCAGCTGGAACAACTTCCTGCTGCCCCTGCTCGTGTTCAGCGACTCCACGTGGTGGACGATCCCCGTCGGCGTCCAGCAGTTCCAGGGCCAGTACGGCACCGACATCGCCCGCGTCTTCGCGTACCTGGTCCTCGCCATGGCGCCCGCGCTCGCCTTCTACGCGGTCGCCGAACGGCAGCTCATCGGCGGCATCACCATGGGCGCGACGAAGGGCTGACCGCCCCGCCACCGCCCCGCCAACGACCGTAACGCGTCCCGCACTTGAGGAGATCCATGGCTGAGGCCTGGCAGGACACCACCCTCCCCGCCCACGTCCGGGCGGCGGACCTGCTCGCCCGTATGACCGCCGAGGAGAAGACGGCGCAGTTGTCCAGCGTGTGGCTGGGCGCCTCCATCGGTTCCGAGTCCGAGGCCGCGGTGGCACCCGGACAACACACGTACGCCGCCGACAGCGCGGACCTCGACGCCCTCCTCCCGTACGGACTCGGGCACCTCACCCGCCCCTTCGGCACGGTCCCCGTCGACCCCACAGAAGGCGCCGCCCGCCTGGCCGCCCTGCAACGCCGTGTCCGCGCGGGCAACCGCTTCGGGCTGCCCGCGCTCGCCCACGAGGAGTGCCTGACCGGCTTCGTGGCCTGGCAGGCCACCGTCTTCCCGACCCCGCTCGCCTGGGGCGCCACCTTCGACCCCGCCCTGATCACCGACATGGCGCGGGCCATCGGCGCCTCCATGGGCGCGGTCGGCATCCACCAGGGCCTCGCCCCGGTCCTCGACGTCGTACGCGACCCGCGCTGGGGCCGCACCGAGGAGTCGATCGGCGAGGACCCCTACCTCGTCGGCACCATCGGCACCGCCTACGTACGCGGCCTCGAAGCCGCCGGGATCGTCGCCACGCTCAAGCACTTCGCCGGCTACTCGGCCTCGCGCGCCGCCCGCAACCACGCGCCCGCCCCGCTCGGCCCCCGCGAGCTGGCGGACGTGATCCTGCCGCCGTTCGAGATGGCGCTGCGCGAGGGCGGCGCCCGCTCCGTCATGGCCGCGTACAACGACATCGACGGCCTGCCCGCCCACGCGCACACCGGCCTGCTCACCGGGTTGTTGCGCGAGGAGTGGGGGTTCGGCGGCACGGTCGTCTCCGACTACTTCGGCATCGCGTTCCTTGAGTCCGCCCACCGGGTCGCCGCGTCCGACGCGGAAGCGGGCCGGACCGCGCTCGCGGCAGGCGTGGACATCGAACTCCCGGCCGCCCACTGCTTCGCGACGGGCGAAGGCCTCCCGCAGGAACTGCTCGACCGGGCGGCACTGCGCGTGCTCACGCAGAAGTGCGAACTGGGACTGCTCGACCCGGAGCGGGAGCCGGAGGGCGCGGGCGAGCCCGTCGACCTGAACCCGCCCCACATGCGGGAGTTGGCGGCCAAAGTCGCTGAGGAATCCGTGGTCCTCCTCGCCAACGACTCGGGCCTGCTGCCGCTCCCGGAGGCGGACGGACTACGCGTCGCCCTCGTCGGCCCCCTCGCCGACGAACAGGCCGCGATGCTCGGCTGCTACACCTTCCCGCGCCACGTCGGCGTCAACCACCCCGAACTGGCCACCGGCGTCGACATCCCGACCTTCGCCCAGGCGCTGCGCGCGGAACTGCCGGGCGCCGAGTTCGTGGACGATCCCGCGCGTGCCGACGTCTGTGTGGCCGCGGTGGGGGACCGCTCGGGCCTGTTCGGACGCGGCTCTTCGGGAGAGGGCTGCGACGCGGAAGACCTGGAACTTCCGTACGGGCAAGGTGAGTTGCTGGACGGGGTGCTCGCCTCCGGGGTTCCGACCGTCATCGTCGTCCTCAGCGGACGCCCCTACGCGCTCGGCCGCTGGGCGGACCGGGCGGCCGCCGTCGTCCAGGCATTCTTCCCCGGGCAGGAGGGCGGCGCGGCGGTCGCGGGTGTGCTGTCCGGCCGCGTCGAACCGTCCGGCCGCCTCCCCGTCGGAGTGCCACGCACCCCGGGCGGCCAGCCCGCCGCCTACCTCGCCCCGCCGCTCGGCCGGCACGGCGGGCCCAGCAATATCGACCCCACCGCGCTCTACCCGTTCGGCCACGGCCTCTCGTACACCACGTTCGCCTGGGAGACCCCGCGGTGCGAGGCCCCCGAATTCGGCACCGACGGCGAGGTGTCGCTGAAGCTCACCGTCCGCAACACCGGGCAGCGTCCGGGCACGGAGGTCGTCCAGCTCTACCTCCACGACCCGGTCGGCACCGTCGCCCGCCCCGAGGCCCGGCTCGTCGGCTACGCCCGCGTCCCCCTCGACCCCGGCGCCTCGGCCGAGGTCCACGCCACGTTCCCCGCCGACCTCGCCGCGTACACCGGAGCCGACGGCCGCCGCGTCGTCGAACCCGGCGCCCTCGAACTCCGCGTCGCCGCCTCCAGCGAACACGTCCACCACACGGTGCCGCTCACCCTGACGGGCCCGGTGCGGGAGGTGGGCCACGAGCGGCGGCTGCGCTGCGAGCTGCGGGTGAAGTGACAGCGTGAAGTGACAGCAGGGAGTGACGGTCGGGGAGTGACGGTCAGCCCTCGGCCGCCACGCCGAGGCGCGCCTGCTCCTCCTCGACGATCCGGCGCGCGATCTCCGCGTCGGACACGTCGACGGCGTCCGGCGCCGCCTCGGCCATCGAGCTGCGCCGGGCGTACGCGTCGAACAGCCGGGACTTGCCGGCGAGTATCTTCACCAGACGCTCGTCGACGTCGCCGGGGTCCAGCAGGCGGTGCACACGCACCGATCTGACCTGGCCCATGCGGTGCGCCCGCGCCACGGCCTGGTGCTCAAGGGTCGGCTTGATCTGCGGCTCGCACAGGATCACCACAGAGGCGGCCTGGATGTTGAGGCCGACGCCGCCTGCCTGTATCTGGGACACGAGGACGGCGGGCCCGGCCGTGTCCGCGAACTCATCGACGAGCAACTGCCTGCGCGCGGGCGGCACACTGCCGGTGAGCGGGCCGAACACCGGTCCGCCGACAGGGGGTTCGGTGTCGAGGGCGCCCTGGACCGCGCGGAGCACGTGACAGCGAGTCTGGCGGTCTCACGGCGTTGCGGCCCCGGGGCTCTGCCCCAGACCCCGCTGCTCAATCGCCGCAGGGGCTTGATACGACCCGGCAACCTTCCCCGCCGCCCGCGGCAACAAGACACCGGCACGTGCCACCCGGCACGGATTCCCCCACCACGTACGGAGTGCAAGAGCTGATGAGCGACACCCGTAGCAAGTCCCGGCACCGCAGACGCCGCACCGTCCTCCTCGCGGGCGCCCCGCTCGCCGTCGCCGCCGCGGCCGCCCTCGCCTACGGCGGCGGGTTCCTCGGCGCGGAGGGCGCGGACGCCGCGACGACCGCCGCAGCGTGGGCCGACGACACCGCCGACGGTTTCGCGTCCCTCGACGCGCAAGGGCAGGAGGGCACGTACGGCGGGCGCGACGGCGAGACCGTCACCGTGAAGACCCTGGCCGACCTGGAGAAGTACGCGACCGCGAGCAAGCCCTACGTCATCGTGGTCGCGGCCGAGATCAAAATGGACCCCGTCGGCAAGGAGATCAAGGTCGCCTCCGACAAGACCATCGTGGGCGCCGGCACCGCCGGGCACATCGTCGGCGGCGGCTTCTTCCTCGGGACCGGCGTGCACAACGTCATCATCCGCAACCTGACGATCCGCGACGCCTACCAGGGCGTCTGGAACGACAAGGACCACGACTTCGACGCGATCCAGATGGACGGCGCGCACCACGTGTGGATCGACCACAACGACCTGCGCAGGATGGCCGACGGACTGATCGACGTCCGCAAGGACTCGACGAACGTCACCGTCTCCTGGAACAAGCTCAGCAACGACAACAAGGCCTTCGGCATCGGCTGGACCGAGAACGTCGTCACGGACATCACCATCCACCACAACTGGATCCGCGAGACCGAACAGCGCAACCCGTCCACCGACAACGCCGCCCACGCGCACCTCTACAACAACTACCTCCAGGACGACCCGGACACCGACATCACGTCCTCGTACGGGAACTACTCGCGAGGCAGGACGAAGATGGTCCTGGAGAACAGCTACTTCCAGGGCATGAACAACCCCGTCACCAAGGACGACACCGCCACGCTCGTGCAGCGCGGCAGCGTCTTCTCCGGCACCACCGGGCGCAACGAGAGCGGCGGCAGCGCCTTCACGCCGTCGGACTTCTACGCCTACACGCTCGACAAGGCGGCGGACGTGCCGGGGCTGCTCAAGTCCGGTGCGGGGCCCAGGAGTTCCATAGGCGCCGGCACCGATGAGGTGAAGGCCGCCGCCGCGAGCACCCTGACGGTCGCCGCCGACGGCAGCGCGCAGTACAAGACCGTGCAGGCCGCCGTCGACGCCGTGCCCGCGAACAACACCGCGCGCGTGGACATCAAGGTCGCGCCCGGCACGTACCGCGGCACCGTGAACGTCCCGGCGAACAAGCCGCACGTGACGATCGCCGGCACCGGTTCGAGCCGCAAGTCCACCGTGCTCGTCGAGGGGCACGCCGCCGGGATGAAGAAGCCGGACGGATCGACGTACGGCACCTCGGGCAGCGCCACCGTCACCGTCCTCGCCGCCGACACCCAACTGCGCAACCTGAGCGTCAACAACGACTACGACGAGAGCAAGGACACCTCCATCGCCGCACAGGCGGTCGCGCTGCGCACCAGCGCCGACAAGGTGTTCCTCGACTCGGTCATCACGAGCGGCGACCAGGACACGCTGCTGCTCGACGGGGCGGGCAAGCGCGTCTACATGAAGAACTCGTACATCGTCGGCAACGTCGACTTCATCTTCGGCGGCGCCACCGCCGTGATCGACCAGTCCGTGATCACCCTGAAGAAGCGCTGGGACGGGACGTCGGCCGGTTACGTCATGGCGCCGAGCACCGCGGGCGGCAAGAAGGGACTGCTCGTCAACCGGACCACCATCACCGGCGATGTCTCCGCCGACAGCTTCCACCTCGGCCGCAACTGGCACGCGGGCGGCGACGTATCCCTCGACCCGCAGGCCACCGTCCGCGACTCCACGCTCGGCGCCGCGATCAAGGCGAAGCCGTGGACGGACATGGGCGGCTTCCCGTGGAAGGACGACCGGTTCGCCGAGTACAGGAACACCGGTGACGGGGCCGGTTCGGCGAGCGCCGACCGGCCGCAGCTGAGCGACGCGCAGGCCGCGCAGCAGGAGGTCGCGGACTGGCTGGGGGACTGGACGACCACGGCCTCCTGACGGTCTGACGGTCTGGCGGATGACGGGACTCCGCGTTGTGCGCGGCGCCGATCACCGCGTCGCGTACAACTCCTCGACGTCCTGCGCGTACGCCTCCATGACCGCGGCCCTGCGCACCTTCAGGGACGCGGTGAGCAGGCCCTGGGTGGCGCCGAACTCGTGCGGCAGGATGCGGAAGGCGCGGATCGACTCGGCCCGCGAGACCCGGGAGTTGGCACGTGACACCGCGCGTTGGATATGGCCGTGCAGCTGCTCGTCGAGGATCGCCTCCTCGGGGGCGCTGGGGGTGCGGCCCTTGAGCGCGTGCCAGCTCGCCAGGGCCTCCGGATCGAGGGTGATCAGGGCCGTGACGTAGGGGCGGTTGTCGCCGATCACCAGGCAGCCGGAGATCAGCGGGTGGGCGCGCAGCTCCTCCTCCAGGGTCTGCGGGGAGAGGCTCTTGCCGGCGCTGGTGATGATGATGTCCTTCTTGCGGCCCGTGATGACGACGTAGCCGTCGGCGTCGAGTTGGCCGAGGTCTCCGGTCGCGAACCAGCCTTCGCGCAGCGCGTTCTCGGTGGCCTTGCGGTTGTTGAGGTACCCCGCGAAGACGACGTCGCCCGCCACCCAGATCTCGCCGTCGTCCGCGATGTACACGGCGTTGCCCGGCAGCGGTTTGCCGACGGTGCCGTGCCGCACCGCGCCGAGCGGCTGCACGGTGACCGCGGCCGCCGTCTCGGTGAGGCCGTAGCCGTTGTACACGGTGATTCCGCAGCCCTGGTAGAACAGGCCGAGGTCACGGGAGAGCGGCGAGCCGCCCGACACCGCGTTGCGCACCCGGCCGCCGAGCACCGCCCGCACCTTCGCGTACACGAGGCGGTCGTACACCTTGTGCATGAGCCGCATGCGCGGTCCGGGACCGAGGCCCTCGCCCGCCGCGTGGCGCTGCACCGCCGCCGCGTACCGGATCGCGGTGCGCACGGCCCGCTCGAACAGGGCGGTGTGGCCGCCGTCCTGGGCGCTGACCCGCGCCTTGGCGAGGACGCGCTCGAAGATGTACGGGACCGCGTACATCAGCGTCGGCCGGAACGCGGCGAGCGCGGGGAGCAGCGCGCTGGGCGAGACGTCGGGCTGGTGGGCGATGTTGATGCCGCCGCGCACCGAACTGACCACCACCATCAGGCCGTAGCAGTGGGCGAGCGGCAAGAAGGCGAGCAGGGACTGCTGTTGGCCGGGCGGTGTGAGCACGGGGCCCCAGCCGACCAGGAGGTTGTCCGACTCGGAGGCCAGATTGCTGTGCGTGATGACACAGCCCTTGGGGCGGCCCGTCGTGCCGGACGTGTAGCAGATGACGGCGGTGTCCCGCGGGTCCACGGAGGCCCGCAGCTGGTGCACGTACTCGTCCCGCACCGACGCGCCCGCCTCGATCAGCCGCTCGATGCCTCCCGAGTCCAGCTCCCACAGGCGGGTCAGATCGGTGCGCGCGCCGTAGGCCGCGGCCACGGTCATCGCGTTGTGCTCGTTCTCGACGACGACACCCACGGCGTCCGTGTCGTGCAGGATCCACCGCACCTGCTCCACCGAGGACGTCGGATACACCGGCACCACCTCGGCGCCCACGGTCCACAGCGCGTACGCGATCAGCGTCCACTCGTAGCGGGTGCGCGACATCACGATCACCCGGTCACCCATGCCGACCCCGCCGGCGAGGAAGCCGCGGGCCACGGCCATCACCTCGTCACGGAACCGCGACGTGCTGACCTCCTGCGCAGGAAGGCCGTCCCGGAGCAGCGAGAACTGCGTGCGCCGCGGGCTCTCCAGCGCGGCGCTGAAGACGGAGTCGGCAAGTCCTCCCGACGCCAGTGGAGGTGCCAGGCGGGGTACCGCGAGTTGCCGCATGTGTCTGCTCATCGCTCCCTTTGGTAGGCAACCGAGTTGACGATTCAACCTGAATGCGTCGGAACGGCAAGCTACATCCAAGGGGGCCTTTTCGCCCTGGTGTTGCATAACGAATCGGCAGTCACCGGCGGTCGGCCGCGATCCCGCTTCCGATACGCTGCTCTTTTCCAATGGCATGTACACATAGAGGAGCGATCTCCGTGAAGCGGCGCCCGACCCTGGCCGGACTGACGATGCTGCTGGTGGTCGCGCTCGCGGCCTGCGGTGGTGGCACGGACACCGCGCCGTCGACACACGCGGGCGCGAAGGGCGGCGACAGCCGGTCCGTCGAGCAGCAGGACGACAAGGTGACCGGGGTGCGCGACGGGGTGCGGCACACGCTCCGCCGCACGACCCGCGCCACACGGCCGCACCTGGTGAAGAAGTGCGATACGGACACCCGCAAGGTCCGGCACACCAAGCGCAGCCACGGTCGTACGAAGACCTACTACACGACGAAGAAGGTCCGCGACTGTCACAAGGTGCGCAAGGGCACCGAGAAGTACACGCGGGTCCTGCGGGCCGAGCGCTGGTGCGTGCGCCTCGACGCCGTGGGTGGCAAGCGCGGCGCCAACGACCAGTGGTACCGGGTCAATTCCACGACCTACGGCAGGGTGCAGGGGGCCGAGGACCGGGCGAAGGTCACCATCGACCCGATCCGTCAGGGCTGCTGAGCCGGGCCCTGCTCACGTGGCGGCGACCTCCGGGATGCGCTCCTTCACCAGCGCGTAGAGGACGACCGCCACGGCCATCACCCCGGCCGCGGTGAACACACCGGCGGCCCAGCTGCCGGTCGCGTCGCGCAGCACACCGCTGACGACGGGGCTGGCCACCGCGCCGATCTCCGCGACCAGGTTGAACAGGCCGAACAGCGAACCGCGGTCCTTCTCCTCGGCCAGGTCGCCGAGCAGGCTGTGCACGATCGGCTGGAGCGCGTTGAAGAACAGGCCCGAGCAGAACAGGATCAGGCCGAGCAGCAGCAGCGACGGGTCGCCGCTGGCGACGCTGACGCCGAAGGCCACCGCGAGCACCGTGTGCACCGCCGCGCAGATCACGGCGAGGGGCTTGCGGCCCTTGCCCGCGCGCACCCGCCGGTCCGCGATCCAGCCGCCGACCGGGAAGCCGATGATGCCCGCGCCCGCGTTGAACGCCGCGGTGAGGGCCGCCGCGCCCAGGCTGCTGTGCGCGGCCTCCGCGACGATCTGCACCGACCAGAACGAGAAGAACCACAGGTTCCACATCACGGCGATGAAGCCGATGTAGATCAACCACACGTTCCGGTTGAGGAGTTGGGTGCCGCGGCCGGTCCGGACGATGCCGCGGATCACGATCGTCACCATGATGAGGAACAGCACCCCGGAGCCGACCGCCGTCAGCCAGTCCGGCCAGCGGAACTCGTCGGCGAGCAGGAACAGGCCGAGGATCGCGACCGCCGCGGGGATCGAGTAGCCGATGAGCCGCAGCGCGGGCGGGCCGAGCCGCAGCGGCCTGTCGCCGCGCCCCCGGAAGAACGCCCACGTCGCCGCGGCCACCAGCAGTGACACCACCCCGAACACGTACAGCGGCATGCTCCACGCCCGGCCGCCCATGCCCACCGCGGCGCCCCAGCCGATGAGGTGCGGGGTGGCGACGATGCCGACGGTCAGGCCGATGGACAGGCCGGACAGGACGACGCCGAGGCCGATGGTGCGGCGGGCCGCGGGCGTGTGGCTGATGACCAGGACACGGTCGTTGGAGTAGAAGACACCCTCGCCGAGCCCCGTGAGCACGCGCGCCACGACGAAGCCGATGAGCCCGCCGGTCAGGCCGGACACGAGCGTGAGCAGGCCCGCCCACAGCAGGGAGACGACGAGCATCTCGCGGTGGCCGTAGCGGTCGCCGAGCCGGCCGCCCGCGTACTGCGTGAGCATGTAGCCGGTGAAGAACATCGAGCCGATGAGCCCGCCGAGTGTCGCCGGGTTCGAGGCGTCACCGATGAAGCCCGCCTTGTTCTCGATCATCCAGGCGACGACAGGACCGGTGACGGTGCGGTCCGCGTAACTGATCAGCCAGCCGGCGAGCAGGAAGCCCCACAGGTGGGTGTGGTGTCCCGAGAAGAGCGGGCGGCTCTGGGCATCGGTGGCGGTACGTGGTGGAGCGGCGGATTCGGACACGGGTCCCCCTGGACAGTGGGCAGCGGGAAAGCGCTTGCCAAGATCGCAGAGGCATGACGGCAGGTCAACGGGTCAACGGCACCCAGTTGCGTTGCGGTTGTGTTCACCGCCGAGCGGCCAGCACGGCCGCGAGACCCTCTCGCAGGTCCTCGACGAAGGACTCGGGAACCTCAAGGGCCGGGAAATGTCCTCCCTTTTCCGGCTCGCTCCACCGGACGATCCGCCGGTACCGCTCCTGCGCCCACGGGCGCGGGCACTTCTCGACGTCCCGGGGATACGCGGTGATGGCCGACGGGACATCGACCCGGAGTTCGGGGTCCAGCGCGTTGTGGCTCTCGTAGTAGATGCGGGCGGCCGATGCGCCGGTCCGCGTCAGCCAGTAGAGGGTGACGTCGTCGAGAATTCTGTCCATGGGAATCGTCTCGAACGGGCTGTCATCGGTGTCCGTCCATTCGGCGAATTTGTCGAGGATCCAGGCGAGAAGACCGACCGGTGAATCGACGAGCGAATAGCCGATGGTCTGCGGCCGGGTCGCCTGCTGCTTCGCGTACGCCGCGCGGTGGCGGGTCGCCGTACCCATCCAGAAGTCGTGGGATTCCTCGGCCCATTCGCGCTCGACGGCCGTCAGCCCGTCCGTGGTCAGTCCGGGCGGCCCCTCCGCGAACGTGGTGTGGATGCCGAGCACGTGCGCCGGGAACCTGCCGCCGAGCACCGTGGTGATGTTGCCGCCCCAGTCGCCGCCATGGGCCAGGAACGTGCCGTAGCCGAGCCTTCCCATCAGCTCCACCCAGGCGGCCGCGATCTTCTCGGTTCCCCATCCGGTGGTGGCCGGCTTGTCGCTGTAACCGAAGCCCGGCAGCGACGGGGCCACGACGTGGAACGCCGGTGCGTCCGCGTCCTTCGGGTCCGCCAACTCGTCCACGACGTCGGTGAACCGGGCGACGCTGTCCGGCCAGCCGTGCGTCAGGAGCAGAGGCGTGGCGTCCGTGCGCGCGGACCGGCGGTGCAGGAAGTGGATGCCCAGACCGTCGATGGTCGTACGGAACTGGCCGATCCGGTTCAGGCGGTCCTCGAAGGCCCGCCAGTCGTACCCGGTGCGCCAGTGGTTCACGACCTCGACGAGGTCGGCGAGGGGGACGCCCTGTTCCCACCGGCGTGGGCCGGGAGCGGCGCCATGGACCGTCTCGGCCTCCGGCAGCCGCGCCGCGGCCAGTCGCGCGCGCAGATCGTCGAGCTCGGCGTCGGTCGCGTGGGCTTCAAATGCTTGCACGTCACCGCTGGGACGGGGCATGAGACCTCCTGGCCATCGTGGAACCGGCTAAGACGGTTCTAGCAGCTCTGCGATCCGGACGGCAACCGCCTAAGGTGGTTCCATGCGCGCTCGATTCCCTGAATTCCGCCTCGGCAAGGTGCTGGCGACCAGCTTCACGGCGACCCTGACGGAGCGTCAGGGTGAGCCCGTGGAGCGCATTCCCGCGCCGCACCGGCTCGTCGACTGGCTGGCGGTGTACGGCCTCGCCGTGGACTCCTGTACCCCTGCTCAGCTCGATCTCGCCCGGGAGCTGAGGGAGTCGATCCACGCCGCGGCGACGGCGGCCGCCACCCAGGACGCTCTCCCCGTCTCCGCCGTGCAGGTCATCAACGACCGCAGCGCCCAGGGCCGGGCCGCCGCCGTCCTGACGCCCGAGGGGGAGCGGCGATGGCGGCTCGGCTCGGTTTCCCGCGTGGAGGACGCCCTCAGCGTGATCGCCGCCGACGCGATCGGCATTATCGCGGGCGAGCGGGACGGAAAACTGGCCCTGTGCGCGTCCCCCACCTGCCGGGCCGCCTTCTTCGACACCAGCCAGAGCCGCACCCGCAGATGGTGCGACATGAACACGTGCGGGAATCGCCAGAAGAAGGCGCGCTTCCAGGCCAACCGGCGTGAAACTCCGGGGTGACGTCGGCCCGCCGGGACGTCACGCCTCCAGCTGCCGGGCCCGCCCGGCGCCCACGCCCGCGAGCCCCATCGGCACGCACAGCACCGCGAGCATCACCAGCGGCACCGTCCAGCCGCCCGTCGCGTCGTGCAGCGCGCCGAGCAGGAACGGGCCCGCGGCGGCGAGCAGATAGCCCACGCTCTGCGCCATGCCGGACATCTCCGCGGCGCGCGCCGCGTCGGGGGAGCGCAGCACGATCACGGCGAGCGCCGTGCTGATCAGCAGGCCGCAGCCGAAGCCCTGCATCAGCATCCACGCGTACGCCCCGCTCACCGGCGCCACCAGCAGGCCGAGCACGGAACCGAGGACGAGCACCGAACCTGCGAGGGAGAGGGCGACCTGGTTCGCCGACCTTCCGACGAGCGCCGTGAAGGCGAGCGAACCCGCGATGCCCGCGAGGCTCATCACGGACAGCATCCACCCCGCCTGCGCACCGTCCATGCCCTGGCTGGTGAGCATCGCCGGGATCCACGCGGCACACGCGTAGTACTGCAAGGACTGAAGCCCCATGAGGAACGTGATCTTCCAGGCGAGCGGTGAACGGCGCAGCGGCGTACGGGAGTCGGAGGCGCCGGGAGCCGTCGACGGCGGCGCGTCCGAGCGGCGCAGCTGCGGGACCCACAGGGCGAGCGCGAGCGCGGAGAGCACCGCCCAGACGCCGATCGCGCCGCGCCAGCCGAGCCCGAGCGCGTCCCCGAGCGGCACGGTCACGCCGGCCGCGAGCGCGGCGCCGCAGAACAGGGCCACCGAGTACAGGCCCATCATCAGCCCGGTGCGGCGCTCGAAATTGCGCTTGATGACACTCGGCACGAGGACGTTCGAGAGGGATATCGCCGCGCCGATGAGGACGGTCCCCGCGAACAGCGCGGGCAGGCCGGGCGCGAGCCGGAGCGCGATGCCCGCCGTCAGCAGCGCCATCATCGCGCCGAGCGCCCGTGTCATGCCGATGCGCCGCGACAGCTTCGCCGCGAACGGGGCGAGGAGGCCGAAACAGAGGATCGGCAACGTGGTGAGCAGCCCCGCGAGCGAGCCGCTGAGCCCCGTGGAACGGCGGATCGTGTCGAGCTCCGGCGAGACGGAGACGACGCCGGGCCGCAGGTTCATGGCGATCAGGAGGATCCCGGCGGCGAGGAGGGGGCCGGCGGCTCGGGCCGCGGCGGCAGGGTTCGCGGATGCGGTGGAGGCGGTTGTGGGGGCGTTGTGCGGCATACGAGCCAACGTAACATCCCATGTTTCCGTTCATCCGACCGGAAGAGTGTGGGTATAATCGCGCAAATTAGCTCAATGCGGACTGGTCCGCAGCCGCATACATGGGATATTTTTGCCCGCGTACCCCGAGCGACGAGAAAGGCCACACCGTGCCCGCACCCACCCTGGTCCAACGCACCATCGGCCGGATCGAGCGGAGCATCGAAAGCGGCGAGTGGGCCGTCGGTGACCGGATCCCGGCCGAGGGGCAGCTCGTGGAGGACCTCGGCGTGGGCCGCAACACCGTGCGGGAGGCCGTCCGCGCCCTGTGTCACACCGGCCTCCTGGAGGCCCGCCGCGGCGACGGCACGTACGTGCGCGCCGCGAGCGACCTCAACGCCGCACTCCAACGCCGCCTGCGCCGCGCCGAGTTGAAGCACATCCTCCAGATCCGCCTCGCCATCGAACGGGAGGCCGCGCCCGCCGCCGCGGCGCACCGCGGGGAGACCGACCTCGCCCGCATCCTGTCCGCGCTGCTCGCCCGGCACCGCGCGGAGGAGAGCGGGGACCCGGCCGCGTACGTCGAGAAGGACGTGGAGTTCCACCGGGCCGTCGTCGCCGCGAGCGGCAATCCGCTGATGACCGAGCTGTACGAGAGCATCGTCGAATCGGTGCGCGACAGCATCGCCTCGCTGCGCCCGAGCTGGACGCCGGAGCTGCCCGGCGCGAGCTCCCACGACGACCTGGCCGACGCGATCGCGCGCAGCGACCCGCAGGCGGCGGCCGAGGCGGCCTGGGCGCATACGCGGACCGTGGAGGCGGCGATGGAACGCATGACGGACGATCAATAACCCTTTGCACACGGTCAATTGACAGCGCTTCGCCCCCTGTCGGTGCCACCGCCACGCGCTCTACCCTGACGAGAGCCTCAACGGCCTTGAGGGGAGTCGCATGAGCGGTGACAGCGAGCGCGCCTGGAGCGACGGGCGCCGTCCCGACCCCCCGGGGTCCGGTGAACGCCTCGCGGACTGGGCGGACGGCCGGCTCGGGATCTACCAACTCGCCAAGTCCCAGATGCGCAAGGTCTTTCCGGACCACTGGTCCTTCATGCTCGGCGAGATCTGCCTCTACAGCTTCATCATCCTCATCCTCACCGGCGTCTATCTGACCCTCTTCTTCGACCCCAGCACCCAGGAAGTCGTCTACGACGGCGCGTACGTGCCGCTCAAGGGCATCAGGATGACCCAGGCGTACGAGTCGACGTTGCGCATCAGCTTCGAAGTGCGCGGCGGACTGCTGATCCGCCAGATCCACCACTGGGCCGCGCTCGTCTTCGTCGCCGGCATGACGGTGCACATGATGCGCGTCTTCTTCACCGGTGCCTTCCGCAAGCCGCGCGAGCTCAACTGGGTGTTCGGCTGGACGCTGTTGTTCCTCGGCATCATCACCGGCCTGACCGGCTACTCGCTCCCCGACGACCTGCTCTCCGGCACCGGCCTGAAGTTCGCGCAGGGCGCGGTGCTCGCGGTGCCGATCGTGGGCACGTACCTGGCGATGTTCCTGTTCGGCGGCGAGTTCCCCGGCGAGGACTTCATCGCCCGGCTCTATCCGATCCACATCCTGCTGCTGCCGGGCATCATGCTGGGCCTGGTGGCGCTCCATCTGATCCTGGTCTTCTACCACAAGCACACCCAGTTCGCGGGCCCGGGACGCAACGAGAAGAAGGTCGTCGGAGCGCCCTTCTTCCCCATCTACGTGGCGAAGGCCGGCGGCTTCTTCTTCCTCGTCTTCGGTGTGCTCGCGATCCTCGGCGCGGTGGCGACCATCAACCCGGTGTGGGCCTTCGGTCCCTACAGAACGGACCTCGTCACGACGGGCGCGCAACCCGACTGGTACCTCGGCTTCTCCGAGGGGCTGATCCGCGTGATGCCCGCGTGGGAGATCAACGCCTGGGGCCACACACTGCAACTGGGCGTCTTCATCCCGTTCACGCTGTTCCCGCTGATCCTGTCCTTCATGGCGGTGTACCCGTTCCTGGAGTCGTGGATCACGGGCGACAAGCGCGAGCACCACACGGCGGACCGCCCGCGCAACAAGCCGGCCAGGACCGGCATCGGCGTGGCCTGGCTGGCGCTGTACGCGGTGCTGCTGATCGGCGGCGGCAATGACATCGTCGCGACGCAACTGCACCTGTCGATCAACGCGATCACCTGGTTCGTGCGCGTCAGCGTCTTCGTGGCGCCCGTCCTCGCGTACGTCGTCACCCGGCGGATCTGTCTGGGGCTCCAGCGCCGCGACCGTGAGAAGGCGCTGCACGGCCGCGAGTCCGGGCAGATCAGGCGGCTGCCGCACGGTGAGTTCATCGAGGTCCACGAGCCGCTCACGCGCGCCGAGTTGTACACCCTCAACCAGCACGAGCAGCCCAAGGCCTACGAGTTGGGGCCGCGGGTCGACGAGAACGGGGTGGAGCGGAAGTTCACCGTCCGGCAGCGGATGCGGGCACGGCTCGCCAAGGCGATGTTCGGCCCTGGCACGTACGTGCCGAAGGCGACGCCCGACGAGTACCAGGCGCTGCACTCGGGGTGGCACGAGTCGGAGCGGGTGGACTGAGCGGTCGAGTGTTGATTACTTGTGCTTGAAACTCCTTGCGCGCGTGCAGAATTGCGCACAGAGTCAGGGGTGAAGATCCCGCCCGCACAGGTTCATGTCAACAGGAGGTCCCGCCTCGTGACCGCCCGCCGGCCCGCACGCCGACCCACCCGCACAGCCCTCGCCGCCCTCCTTCTCCTGGGCGGCGCCGGCCTCGCCGCCCCGCCCGTCTCGGCCGCGCCGCGCTCCGCCCCGGACTACGCGGACGTCCTCGACCTGCACGGCACCCCGAAGACCGCGCTGCCGGGTGACGACGAGGACAACAACCCCATCAGCACCTTCTCGGACCGCGGCGCCTGGCACTCCTACGCCCTGCCGGAGGCCGGGGACCGCGCCGCGTACGGCGGGTTCAGCGGGCCGCTGTACATCGCGCAGGAGTACCCGTGGTGGCTCAGCAAGTCGTTCAGCCGGATGCGGCTCACCGAGGGCGGCCGCACCCTCGATCTCGCCGCCGGGAGCACGCCCCGCTTCACCTCGCGCCCGGGGCGTCTGCTCCAGTCGTACGACCTCGGGCGCGGGCTCAGCCTCACCCTTGAACTGCGGTTCGCCACCGACCGGACGGCCCTGGTGCGCGCGGAGGTGCGCAACACCGGCCCGGCCGCCCGCACCCTCGGCGCCGGCTGGAGCGGCAGTCTGCTGCGGCCGAAGAAGGCGCCCATGCGCGACTCACCCTCCCTGAAGTCGACCGCGGACGGCGTCGGCGTCGACTTCGCCAAGGTGCGCGAGAAGTGGGACTACCTCACCGACGGCACCGAACGCTTCGAGGTCACGCACAAGGACCCCGTGCGCACGACCGTCGACGGTGACGGCTACCGGACCGAAGCCGCCTCCCCGGTCACCCTCGCCCCCGGCGCCGCGCACCACTTCGACTGGACCGAGTCCTACACGTTCACCGCCGCCGAGCGCACCCGCGAGGCCCGGCGGGCGCGCGCCGTGCTGGCCGCCCCGCAGGCGTACGCCACCGCCGGTGACGCTCGATGGCGCGGCTACGTCGCCGGGGTCACGCGCGGCGTGCCCGCCGAGCGGCGCCGCACCGCCGTGAAGTCCCTGGAGACGCTCGTCACCAACTGGCGTTCCGCCGCAGGGCAGTTGAAGCACGGCGGCGTGACACCCTCCATCTCGTACAAGTGGTTCACCGGCGGGCTGTGGGCCTGGGACAGCTGGAAGCAGGCCGTCGGCACCGCCCGCTTCGCCCCCGCGCTCGCCGAGTCGCAGATCCGGGCCATGTTCGACTGGCAGATCACCGCTGAGTCGAAGACCCGCCCGCAGGACGCCGGGATGGTCCCCGACGCCGTCTTCTACAACGACCCCTCGCGCGGCGGCGGCAACTGGAACGAGCGCAACTCCAAGCCCCCGATGGCCAGTTGGTCCGTGTGGGAGGTGTACCGCAAGAGCGGTGACCGGTCCTTCCTGCGGGAGATGTACCCGAAGCTCGCCGCCTACCAGGCCTGGTGGTACCGCAACCGGGACCACGACCACGACGGCCTCGCCGAGTACGGCGCCACCGTCGACCCCGCCAACGACTCGACCGAGGAACGCCGCCTCGCCGCCGCCTGGGAGAGCGGCCTGGACAACGCGCCGCGCTTCGACGCCAAGCTCGGCACCTCCGTCGTCGCCAACCGCGCCGCCGACGGCACGCTCCTCGGCTACTCGCTCGACCAGGAGTCCGTCGACCTCAACGCCTATCTCGCCCAGGACCAGGGCTACTTGGCGCGCATCGCCGACGCGATCGGCCGCCCCGGTGAGGCCGCCAAGTGGCGCGAGAAGTCCGAGGCCACGAACACCGCCGTACGCTCCACGATGTACGACCAGGGCGACGGCTGGTTCCACGACATCACCCTGAAGGACGGCGCTCCGCTCACCGACCGCGGCCGCGGCATCGAGGGCGCCGTCCCGCTGTGGACCGGCGCGGCCACCAAGGAGCAGGCCGCGCGCGTACGCCAACGCCTCACGGATCCCGGGGAGTTCGCCACCCACGTGCCGTTCCCGACCGTGTCGAAGGCGTCCCCGTACTTCGACTCGACGGCCTACTGGCGTGGACCCGTCTGGTTCGACCACGCCTACGTCGCGCTGAGCGGACTGCGCCGCTACGGCTACACCAAGGACGCGGACGAGCTCACCGGCAAGCTCCTCGCGGGCGCCAAGGGGCTCACCGGCGACCGCCCGATCCAGGAGAACTACGACCCGCTCACCGGTGACCCGCTCAACTCACCGAACTTCAGCTGGTCGGCCTCGCTGCTGCTGCCGATCCTGTCCGCGGAGCAATAGCGAGGGGCGCTCACGACGCCGCGTACGTCCAGAAGTCCCGCATGATCTGCGGCGGTGTCGGCCCGCCCAGCCCGAGCTGCGTCATCAGCACCGACACCGTCCCGGTCGCCGGGGTGAGGTGGGCGGACGTCCCCGTGCCGCCCACCCAGCCGTAGCGGCCCGGCACGTTGTACGGGTGGGTGCGGGTGACGTCGACGGAGCCGCCGAAGCCCCAGCCCTCCCCCTCCGTGAACAGGCCGCTCGCGGCGCGCTGTTCGGCGGTCAGGTGGTCCGTGGTCATCAGCCGCACCGAGTCCGCGGAGAGCACGGAACCGCCGCCATCGAGCAGCATCCGTGCGAACGCGTACCAGTCGTCCACCGTGGAGACGAGTCCGCCCGCGCCGGAGGGGAAAGCGGGCAGACCGCTCCACTGGCCGTCCGGGCTGTCGACGAGCTCGGCGCCGCCGTCGGGCGTGGGCACGTAACAGCTGGTGAAGCGCTCGCGCTTGGCGGCGGGGACCTCGAAGGCGGTGTCCACCATGCCGAGCGGCTCGAAGATCCGCTCCGCCAGGAAGTCCGGCAGCGAGTGGCTCGTCATCCGCGAGATGAGCACGCCCTGGATGTCCGAGCACGCGTTGTAGAGCCAGAACTCGCCGGGCTGGTGCAGCAGCGGCACCCCGGCGAGCGAGGCCAGCCAGGTGTCCGGCTCGGGCACCCGCTGCGGGTGGTGCGGGTCCATCAGCGCGAACAGCGGCTGCACGGCCGGGAGTGAGAAGTCCGAGGGGAACCCCCAGCCCGCCCGGAAGGTCAGCAGGTCCTCCACCGTGACCGGGCGGGCCGCGGGGATCACGTCCTCGATCGGGCCCGCCGGATCGCGCACCACGTTCGGCGCGGCGAGCTCGGGAAGCCAGTGCGAGATCGGCGAGTCCAGGGCGATGCGGCCCTCCTCGACGAGCGTCATGAGGGCCGCCGCCACGATCGGCTTGGTGATCGACGCGATCCGGAAGATCGAGTCGCGGGCCATCGGCGCGGTGCCCTCGGTGTCGGTGTGGCCGACGGCCGCCACCTCGACCCGGTCGCCGCGGGCCACGAGCCCCACGGCTCCCGGCACGGGCCCCTTCGATACGTGTGGTGTCAGGACGTCGGTCAGGCCGGTGCTCTCGGTCATCGGGCGGTCCTCCCATGCCTACGGGTGCGGTGGCGTGTCCGCGTGAGCGTACAGAGGGAGACCGCCCGGACCGGCTCAACTCATCGGCTCCCCGTCCCACAGCGTGTCGTGCGCGCGGTGCGCGTCGGTGAGCCCGTTCGTGAAGAAGCGCTCGTAGTACTCGCCCTCCACGTGGTGCGCCTGCAGCCAGACCCCCGGAACATGGATGGCGTCCGTGTGCGCGGGGAAGCGGCGGTGCGTGGCCAGGATGTACGTACAGATGTCGCGGGCGCACTCGATGACGCGCTCGTCGTACTCGCTGGCCTCGGCGAGATAGCGCTGGCCGTAGTCCTCCTTGTAGATGCGGGCGAAGACGTCCTTGTCGCCGTACGTGCCGCCGGTGCCGAACTTGGCGTCGGTGATCGCGTCGACCGCGTCCGACATCGAGGCGTGCGCGGGCGGGCACGCCGCGGCGATCAGGGGTTCGCCGGTCGCCGGGTCGGCGAGTCCCACCGGGTGCGAGCGCAGGTTGGCGTACTTGGGCAGCGGGACGTGCCAGCGCCACAGGTCGGCGAGGCGCCAGCGCGGCGTGACGAACGTGAAACCGAGCATCCTCCCGTACGTCTTCGTGAACTTGGGGTCGCCGAGGGCGATCGCCGGGTTGATCGTCGCGTGGATCCAGGCACCGAGGCCCATCGCCTCCGCCGTCAGCATCACCGTCTGAAGGAGGAGATCCGCCTCGATCTGGGTGCGCATCGGGCCGAGCGCGCCCAGCGGCAGCTTCAGGTCCTTGTTGAGGAACCCGTTGTCGATCCACTTCTTGACGCCCGCCGCCCGGTACAGATTGCGGTCGTCGACGAGCGTCGGGCGTGCCCCGTCCGGCTGTGTGAGCAGATACATCAGGGCGTTGATGTACTGGTGCGAGAGGTCGACGACCGGGAACAGGACGGTCGTCCCCGGCAGGTTCGACAGGAAGCGGTTCGAGTCCAGATACGCCGGGAAGTCGCGCAGCCCCTCGGCGACGTCCAGGCGGTGGTCGAGGACCTTCACCTTCGACTGCCGGGCCCGCTCGACGAGGGCCTGCGCGGTGAACGGCTCGTGCGGCGCGGGCGGCAGCTTGCGCAGGAAGTACGTACCGCTGTCGTTGATCAGGAAGAAGTGCGTGCCCTGCGCGTTGTCGGGGCTGCCGGCCGTGCGGCCCGTCATCGTCAGGTTCGGCTTGGACATGATGGGCTTGCCGTCGCGCGGGTCCTCGAAGGGACGGTCCGGCATCGTCAGACCCGTCGAGCCAGTGACGGCGATCAGCAGCGCCTCCTCCAGCTCGCTCAGCGGCTGCGGCTCGTGCTTCGAGCTGTAGCTCATGGATCCGGCCGGCACCGAGGCGCCGCGGGAGACCCGGTGGGTGCGGCGGCGCCAGATCGTCTTCAGGAGCGGGCGCGCGAGCAGGTCGTCGAGACCCTGGTGACCCGAGGACGTGTCAGCCATGCTCGCCACCGTTCTCCGCCGGATGCACGGGACGCCACGGCGCGAACGCGCTCGCGTCGCGCGGCAGCAGGCTCGCGAGGTCCGGGCAGTGCCGCAGGATCACGGACTTCATGCCGCCCTTCTCCACCCAGTCCATGCCGAGCGGCGTGTAGACCTCCGGGCGGTAGTCGACGGTGAGGAAGCGGTCGCTCTGGAGCCGCCGCGTCGCCATCAGGATGAAGATGCGGAACGCGGTGTCGGAGAAGCCGAAGCCGGTGGGCGGGTTCTCCGCGAACAGGCCGACGACCGTGTCGATCTCGTCGACGTCCCGGTACACCTCCTTGAGGCGCGCGAGGGCCTCCGGCTCCTGCGTGAGGTCCTCGAAGCGCCGGATGCGCTCCTTGTGCAGGCCCGCACGGAAGTCGTTGTAGCGGGGCACGCCGCGCCTGCGGGTGCGTACCAGGTCGACGACCGACAGGTCGATGATCTCGCCCTCGCGCTGGAAGTGGGTGAGGGACTTCGGGTAGTTGTTCAGCGTGATCGCGCCGGGATGCGCGATGCCGAACGAGTAGAGGGTGTCCGCAAGGCCCGTCTTGCGGATCTGGCTCTCGGCGGCCGCGCCCTGGATGTCGTTGAAGCCGAGCGTTTCGAGGCGCTGCCCGAAACGGTGCTCGCGCAGCTCGTAGTCGTCGGGGATCAGCGGGTGCATGCGGTAGACCGTGACGAAGTCCTCGGTCAGCGAGTACGGCGCTCCGTGGTGGTCCGGCATCGTCTTCGGGATGCCGGTCAGGGAGTGCGACTCCAGCAGCCACAGACCGAGCTGGTTCAGCCAATTCCTGGGCGCGCCCTCCCAGTTGGTCCGCAGGCCGATGTCGATGGCTTTCGTCGCGAGGATCGCCGGCGTCCACTCCACCGTATGGATCTTCGCGATCAGCGCGGAGACCACGAGCCGTGCCGTGTGGTAGATCCGCTCCTCGCTCATCGACGGGTACTCGGCGCGCAGCGCGTCGCACACCGCGTTGTGCTCACGCGCGAACAGCGTGTGCATCGAGCTGAGACCCATCCACCAGTTGTCCTTGAACCCGGTGATCGGGATGCCGGTCCGGTCGATCGGGATGTGCCCGCCGTCCAGCAACAGGCGTGCCCCGCCCTCGGGTTCGCGCAGCTGCTTCGCCGTGCTCTCGTCGCCGCCGTACACCTCGGAGCCGTCCCACCAGTGCGAGGCGGTGTTCCCGAAGAGGATCGGCGGCGTGTCGCCGGGCAGCTCGATGCCCTCGTTCTCGGCGAACCGCATCACGTTCTCCTGGGGCCCGCCAGGCGTGTTGACCCACGTCCCGCCGCCCGGCGGCAGCGGTACCTCGACCGCCTTGTCGCCCGCCTTGTAGCGACGGTGGTTGACCCAGTCGTGCACCTGGAACTGGATCCAGGCCGCCGCCAGGACGTTCAGCGAGGTCGCCGGGACGAAGCTCTCGCGCGCCAGCAGGCTGCGGCTGACCGTCACCGGATTCGGGGTGTCGAAGAGGTCGGGACGGAACACGGGCTTGAGGTTGCGGCCGAACGCGGCGCCCACCGCGCCCATCTTCGGCTCCGACAGATCGTTGTACGTGCCGTCGTAGGAGCGCTCCGTACGCAGCCGCTCGTCGACCGGGACCGGCACCGGCTCCGCCTTCGGCGGCGCCTCCTGCACATCGGTGTCGATCAGGTTCAGCCTGCGCAGCACCTTCCGCAGGAACACCAGGTTGAGCAGGCTCAGATCCACCGGCAGCCGGTGCCACGGCACATACCGGTTCAGGACGCGGAAGACGAGGCCGACGGGCGCGCCGAGGATCCGGTTCCTGAGCGGCTCTTGCGGCGTGAAGCGGGTGCCGTGCCGCTGCGCGCTGCTCGCGTGGTACGCGGCCTTGCGGGCCCGGTTGAGGTTGCCCAGCGGGCGGAACTCATCGGTGGTGTACCAGGGGTTGAACGAGAGCTCCTCGATCCGCCGCGCCGCCGAGTGGGCCTCGGCCGTCGTGATGTCCTGGCCCGGTACGGTCAGCCGGGCCACGGGGATCGGTGGCGTGATCGCCTCCTTCCACTCCACGGCGGCGTCCTCGACGGGGGTGCGCCGCTCGTCGACGTAACGCTGAACGCACAGGTCGAAGGCCACGTCGCCGCGCGAGAGGCGGCGCGCGAGCTCCCGGTGCAGGAAGTTCGGGTCGCGGCGGTCGGGACGCGGCTCGGGGCCGCCGCCCACGGCGGGCCGCAGCAGGAAGCGGACCGGCCCCGCCTCGCTCCACTGCATCGCGCCGCGGCTCCAATAGGTCTCGCGCGCAAGGCTGTTGACGGTGTGTCGGGTGGCGGCCTGGACGTTGCGGCGCATCCGGTTCGCGGTGCCGAGGCCGACGGCGATCGGCAGCTTCACGAACAGACCGAACGCCTTCTGGAGCGGATTACGGGCACCCGCCATCGCCTTGGCGAACGCCACGAACTCCCGTGCGTCGCGGGCGTGCGACACCGGGAAACCCGTCGCCAGCAGGTCGTGGCTCTGCTCGGCGGACACCTTCACGCGCACGGCGATCCCGTGCAGGTCGGGCGCCCCGTCGGGGCCGCGGATGCCGCTCGCGTTGGAGAGCCGCACGGTCACCGGATACTCGGCGCCGGGCTGCGCGAAGCCGCCGCGCAGCGCGTCCGGAAGGTCGTCGTTGAACCGCAGGCGGGCGTTCTCCACGCCGAGCGCGGCCTTCGCGTGGAAGGCGCGCTCGAAGCCCTGGGCGCCACTGGCCCGCCGGTTCGCGACCTGAACTTTCATGATCTCTCGGGCCAGGCGTTCGAACACGAGGCGCTCGGCCTCGGGACTGCCGCCCTCGTACCGCTCGTACTGCGAGGCCCGTTCCTGAGGTGCCTGACGTTCGTTCTCGGCCATCGGTTGCCGTCCCTGTCGAAGGTACGCGGAGGGGGAGGGGCAGCAACCGTATTTGCGCCGCCGGATCTGCCGCAGCGCCCGTTCCCGCCATGTGCGTGAGCGCGAACGCCCGTACGCTTCAGGGGGTTTGCCCCTGTCAGCGCGCACGGCGCGACGGACGGGCCCACACCTCGCGCAGCCCAGCCCCCTCACGCCCCACCCGCAGGCCCCGTGGATGGCCGGTCAGCGACGCCTTGACGCCGCCGTGCGGCGGTGGTGTGCTGCACAGCCCGCCGCCACGGGAGGTGCCATGCGGGACACGATCGTGCACGGACCGGCCTTCGCCGACCTGCGCCCCCTCAAGGAGGCCACGTTCGTCGAGCCGGGCAGGACCACCTTCCCCGTCCACCCCGAACTGCCGCGTGTGCTCCGGGAGGACAAGGAGCACCCGGATCCGGCGGGCGTGCTTCCGCACACGATGGCGACCCTGGCCGCGTACGCGTACGCCGGTTACGAACAAGGCAGTGACGCGCAGACCGTCGCGATGATGGCGACACGCCTCGGCCTGGAACGCAACCGGTGCCGCGTCTTCGAACAGCGGGTGGACGCGCTCTACATCGCGTCCGCCGCCTACCTGATCCAGGACGAGGACCGCCGCACCGCGATCCTCTGCTACCGGGGCACACAGCCCGAGGACATCATCAGCATCCTCACCGACGCCGATGTCCGCCCCGAGACCCTCGCCGTCGACCTGGACGGCGCCGAGTACGCGGTGCACGCCGGCTTCTACCGCAACATGCGCGCCACCCGCTACCTCGTCATCCAGGCCCTGGAACGCGCCATACGCGGCGAGTCCATCGACCCAGAGGAGAAGGGCGCCCGCGGCCCCGGCCTCGAAGCGCTCTACATCACGGGACACAGCCTGGGCGCGGCGATGGCGGCCCTGATGGCGGTCACCCTCGTCCACGAGCCCCGCTACGCGCACATCGCCCGCCGGCTGCGCGCCGTCTACACCTTCGGGCAGCCCATGCTCGGCGGCCCCGACCTGGCGCGCGCCTGCGCGGACACCGTCGACAGCAACGGCACGCACCTGCTGCGCGACCGCCTCCTGCGCTACATCTACGACCGCGACGTGGTGCCCGCGCTGCCGCCGCGCCCCGTCGGCCCCTACGCCCCGTTCGGCCGCGAGTTCCACTTCCGCAAGCCGCGCCGGGCCGTGGACGCGGTGTTCACGGCGGCGGCCGACGCGGCGGCGGAGGCGGCCGCTTTCCCCGGCGACCTCCTCAGCGGCTCGAACCCGCTGCACCGGCTGCGCCGCATGACCGCGATCCCGCGCCGCGCCCGCGAGGAGGGCTGGATCGAGCGGGTGGAACCCACCCTGCCCTACCCCCAGATGGACAGCCTCGCCGGCCTCGCGGTCGTGGCCCCCCTCGCCTTCTTCGCGGCCCGCCTCGCGCTGACGCGGACGCTCCCGTTCAAGTACTCCTTCGACGACCACGGGCCTGCGCACTACGTCAACGCGCTTGCTCCGGAAGGGGTGTTGAGCGAGTACGGGGATGTGCGGTAGCTCAGGACGCGGGGAGTCGGGCGACGATGTCGCTGGTGGCGACCGCGAGCGCCTGCTGGTCGGCGTCCGTCCAGTCGCGCTCGCGGGTGCTGTGCACGGAGAGCCAGCCGGTGAGCGCGGCGCCGGCCCGCACGGGCGACTGCATCTCGGCGCGCGCGCCGGGGCCCGGCGCCTCGCCCGCGGTGAGGTCGATGTGCAGTCCCTGCGCGGGCAGGTCGACGCGGAGGGCCGTACGGTCCGAGCCGGTCGCCGCGAGCAGCGTGTGAAGCACCGACCGGATGGCGGCGCGCATGCTGCCGTCGCGAAGGAGCTGCCCGTGACCGGTCCACGACGGGTGCGCCCCGGCCAGGTCGAGCGCCCGCCACAGCGTGGCGCTCACCGAGTCGAACACCGGGAGATCCAGGGCCCGTTCCAGCCGCTCGGCCTCGAAGGCGCCGTACACGTTCGTGCACACCACGGCCACGGCCTGCGCCCCGTCGGTGGCCGCGGCCTCGATCTGGCGGGCCACGTCGGCGGGCGGGATCCGGGCGAAGGCCTCGTTGTCGTGCTCGCCGAAGGGCTCCGCGAGCACGCACTCCAGGCCCTCCTTCGCGTACGTCGACACGATCAGATCGGCGACGTCGCGGGTGTAGGGCAGAGCCAGTCCGAGCCGGGTCACCCCGTACGCGGCGCAGGCGTCGAGCAGGGCGAGCGTGGACGTGGTCGCCGGGATACCGGTCTCCGCGGTGAGCGCCTCGGCCAGGGTGCGGTCCCGCTCGATGCCCAGCCAGGACCCCGACGTCCCGTTCCATACGAGGACGTCGACCTTGGCGTCGGCGAGCTGCCGGGCCGCCGCGAGCATCGGCTCAGGGGCGAACTGGGCATCGCTGCACGTGTCGAGCGCGATCCGGGTGACCGGCACCCGCGCGAAGTGCGCGGTGGCGAGCCCCGGGGCACCCTGGAGCAGCCCGTACGTCACCGGTTCGAGGCAGGTGTTGGAGGACGGCGTGAGCATTCCCACGCGCAGCGGAGTGTGATCGCTCATCCGGCGACGGGCCCCCTTGAGTAGGCGATTGGGCGGCAGCACCCAGTGGCACATACATGCCCACTGAGACCGCGACAGCACCAGGCCGTCACGCCATCTGCCGCCGCACCAACTCGTGCAACCGCCCACCCGTGTCCGCCAACAGCTCGGCGGGCGACCCCTGTTGGACGACACGGCCCGCCGACATCACGATCACGCGGTCCGCGTCCATGACCGTCGAGAGGCGGTGCGCGATGACCACCCGCGACGCCCGGAGGGCCTTCGTGCTGTCGATGACGATGCGCTGCGTCTCGTTGTCGAGCGCGCTCGTCGCCTCGTCGAAGAAGAGGATGCGCGGGCGGCGGATCAGGGCCTGCGCGATCATCAGGCGCTGGCGCTGGCCGCCGGAGACCGCGCCGCCGCCCGAGATCATCGTGTGCAGGCCCATCGGCATCCGCTTGATGTCCTCCGCGAGGCCCGCCATCTCGGCCGCCGCCATCGCCTCCTCCTGCGTGAAGGACTCCGCGCCACAGATGCAGTCGAGGATCGACCCGCTCAGCGGCTGGGCGTTCTGCAAGACGACGCCGCACTGGCGCCGCACGGCCGCCTGGTCGAGCGCCGAGAGGTCCTGGCCGTCGTACAGGACACTGCCGGAGGCCGGGGCGTCGAAGCCGATCAGCAGACGCAGGAGCGTGGACTTGCCGCAGCCGCTCTCGCCGACGACCGCCACGAACTCGCCCGGCCTGATGGACACGTTCACGTCGTCGAGGACCAGCGGGCCGTCGTCCGTGTAGCGGAAGGAGACGCCCCGCGCCTCCAGGGCGCCGGTCAGCTCGCCCGGCTGCGTCGCCGCCTCGCGGACCTCGGGCTTCTCGTCGAGCACCGGCTTGATCTGCTCGAACATGGGCAGGACCGCGGCCGCCGAGATCAGCGCGCCGGTCAGCTGGGTCACCGATGTCAGGAGCATCGTCACCGACGTGTTGAAGGTGAGGAAGGACGCCGCCGACATGGTGCCGCGGGCCGGGCCCGCGAGCAGCATGAACATCACGAGCGAGCACAGCGGGAGATAGACCGAGTTGAGGACCGTCGTCGCGTTCTTGATGCGTCCTGCCCTGCGCTGGAGTTCCCGGGTGCGCGCGAACTCCTTCGCCCACGCCGCGTACGCGAAGCTCTCCGCGCCCGCGACCCGCAGCTTCGGCAGCCCGCGCAGCGTCTGGAACGCCTGGTTGTTGAGCTTGTTGCCGAGCTTGACCAGGCGGCGCTGCCAGCGCAGTTCGAGCAGTCCGAGGGTGAGGAAGACCGCCGCGACCAGGACCAGCATGCCGACCGCCGCCATCGCCAGCGGGACGCTGTAGAAGAGGAGCATGACCAGGCTCATCGCGCCGACCGTCGTCGACTGGACGACGATCGGGCCGACCCCGGAGAGCAGGCGTCGAATCGAGCTGATGCCCATCGCCGCGCTCGCCAGCTCGCCCGTGGAGCGGGAGGCGAAGAACCGGGTCGGCAGTCGCAGCAGCCGGTCCCAGACGGCCGGTTGCAGGACGCTCTCGACCCGGCCCTCGATGCGCAGCACCGTGAGGTTCTGGAGCAGCATGAACGAGGCCGTCACCACACTGGAGACCACCACCGCGAGGGCGACCTGCGTGATGAGGTCGGTCTGCGCGTTGGGGACGTACGTGCCGAGGACCTGGCCGGTCGCGATGGGGACGAGCGAGCCGAGGCCCACCGTGACCAGGCCCGCGAGAAGCAGCCTGCGGATGTCGGTCGTCATCGACCGCATGCTGAAGCGCATCAGCCGCAGCGGCGTCAGATCGCCGTCGGGGAGCGGGCGGTAGAGCATGATCGCCCGCTCTTCGAAGTCCTCCGCGGAGTCCTCGTCGACGCGGGTGCGCCGGTCGCCCGCCGGGTTCACCGTCTCGTAGCCGCCGCGCCGCCACAGCAGCGCGACCGGGGCTCCGGACGAGGCCCGGTAGCCGACCAGCGGGCCCGCGTCGCGGCGCCACCAGTCCCCGGCGAGGCGGACGGGGCGGGTGCGAAGGCGGGAGGCCGTGGCGAGTTGTTCGACCGGGTCGAGGCGGTCGCTGACCGCGCCGACGTGATCGGGGTCGACGAGCTGGATGCCGGCCGCGTCCGCGACGACCTTGCAGGCGGCGTACGTGGCGTCGGCGCCCGCGTCGGCGGAGCCGCGGCGGCCGCGCTTGGTGCCCATGGACGCGAGCAGCGTCCGGTCGGCCTGCTCGCGGACGGCCTCGCCCGCCCGGATGCCGGCGGCGGCGCGGTCCTCGTGGGCGCTCTCCAGGCGCTCGATCCAGCGGTCGAGCGTGGAAAGGAGGCGCCACTGCTGGTTGACCATGCGCTGCCACAGGCCGGTGTCGACCAGCAGATCGGCCGCCGCGTCCGCCGCGTAGGCGGACCCGTACTGCACGCTGCCGGGCGCCAGTTGGGGCCACAGCACGTCGTCGTCGCCGAGAAGCGAGTCGTCCTGCGCGTCGACCGTGCGTCCGTCGAGCGGCGCCTCGAACAGGATCCGCTGACCGCGGCCGACGCCGAGCGCGAAGGCCTCCTCCAGCAGGCTCCATCCGTACGAACCGGCCGCGTCATAGGGGGCCGGCGGCGCGTACGGCAGCTCGCGCAGCGCGATGCGCCGCACCGTGCAGCCGTTCAACGGCCGCCCCACGAGGGTGTGTTGCGTGCCCTCGACGGGACCCAGCAGCAGCGTGCCCGGCTCCAGGCGGCCCAGGAAGTGCCAGTGCCCCTGGCTCTGCGCGTCGACCGCGAAGAGGTCGAGCGCGCCGCCCGCGACGAGCCACAGCACGTGCGGGCCCTCAAGGGGAAGGTTGCGCAGGTCCGTGCAGTCGACGGGGGCGCCGAGGCCGCCGAAGGCCGCCACGACTTGGTCGGAGGACGTGAACTCCGCTTGCAGGTCGGTCATGTTCAGTGCTCCTTGACCAGGTCCGCGTACGCCCCGCCGGCCCGCACCAGGTGCTCGTGGCGGCCGCGCTCGACGACCTGCCCGTGGTCGAGGACCACGATCTCGTCGCTGTCGCGCACCGTGCTGAGGCGGTGCGCGATGACGACGCAGGCGCAGCCGCGCCGCCGGATGTTGTCCATGACCGTCTGCTCGGTCTCCGCGTCGAGCGCGCTGGTCACCTCGTCGAGCACGAGGATCGAAGGGCGCCGCACAAGGGCTCGCGCGATCTCCAGGCGCTGGCGCTGCCCGCCGGAGAAGTTCCGGCCGTCCTGCTCGACCCGGCCGCGCACCCCGCCGGGGCGGCGCGCCACCACGTCGTACAGGCACGCGTCGCGCAGCGCCTCCTCCACGGCCTCGTCGGAGATCGACGGGTCCCACAGCGCGACGTTGTCGCGGACCGTGCCCTCGAAGAGGAACACGTCCTGGTCGACGAAGGAGACGGACGCCGCGAGCGCGCCCCGCGGGATGTCGTCCAGGCGCCGGTCGTCGATCCGGATGACGCCCTCCCACGGCGCGTACAGGCCGGAGATCAGACGGGAGACCGTCGACTTGCCGCTGCCGGAACCGCCCACCAGAGCGACCTGCTGACCGGGTCCGACCGTCAGTGAGAAGCCGGAAAGGAGTGGCTTGTCGAGAGGGCTGTAGCCGAACGTGATGCCGTCCAGCTCGATGTGACCGCGCAGCCTGCGCGTGCTCTGCACCTGCTCCGGGCGCGCGTACAGCTGGTCGACGGGGAAGTTCTCCACGTCCTTCAGGCGCGCCACGTCGGCGGCGAAGTCCTGGATCCGGCCCGCGACGCCGTTCAGCCGGGTGAGCGGTGCCGTGAAGCGGGTCACGAGCGCCTGAAAGGCGACAAGGAGACCCACCGACAAATGGCCCTCGACCGCCCGCATGCCACCGATCCACAGGATCAGCGCACTGTTCAGGGTCGCGAGGGTCGGCGCGACGACGCCGAGCCACGCGCTCGGCACCCCGAGCTTCTGCTGCTCCTCAAGAGTCGTCGCGTGCTGGCCCGCCCACCGCCGGAAGTAGCCGTTCTCGCCGCCGGTCGCCTTCATCGTCTCGATGAGCTGAAGGCCCGTGTACGAGGTGTTGGTCAGCCGCGCCGAGTCCGCCCGCAGCTTCTGCGTGCCCGTCGCCCGCAGCCGGATGACCACCCGCATCGCCACCACGTTCAGCAGCGCGATACCCACGCCGACCGCCGTGAGCTGGGGGTCGTAGGAGTACAGCAGCGCCGCGTACAGCAGCACCACGATCCCGTCGACGCCCGCCGACGTGAGGTCGCGGGCGAGGGTCTCGGCGACCGCGTCGTTCGACTGGAGGCGCTGCACCAGGTCGGCGGGGCTGCGCTGCGAGAAGAACGTGACGGGCAGGCGCAGCAGATGTCCGAAGAAGCGCGCGCTGCTCAGCGTCGAGGAGATGATGCGGCCGCGCAGCAGGTTCGCCTGTTGCAGCCAGGTGAGCACGGCGGTCAGCGCCACCATCGCGCCCATCGACGCGAACAGCGCACCAAGGAGCGAGGTCTGGTCGCCGATGAGGAACAGGTCGATGTACGTCTTGCTGAGGGCGGGCACCGTGGCGCCCACGCCGACGAGCAGCAGGCTCGCGAGCAGCGCGACGAACATCGTGGCGCTGGTCCCGCGCAGCCGTGCGGGCAGCGCCGTCATGATGCCCGGCTTGCGCCCGCCCGTACGGAAGTCGTCGCTGGGCTCCAGGACGAGGACGACACCCGTGAAGCTCGTGTCGAAGTCCTCCATCGGTACGAAACGGCGGCCCTTGTCGGGGTCGTTGATGTGCACGCCGCGCCGCCCGAAGCGGCGGCCCATCCCGTCGTACACGACGTAGTGGTTGAACTCCCAGAACAGGATCGCGGGGCCCTGCACGTCGGCGAGCGCGGTCGGCTCCATCTGCATGCCCTTGGCGGTCATGCCGTAACTGCGGGCCGCCTTGAGCAGGTTCGAGGCGCGCGAGCCGTCCCGCGAGACGCCGCACGCGATGCGCAGCTCCTCCAGCGGGATGTGCCGGCCGTGGTACGCGAGGATCATCGCGAGCGCCGCGGCGCCGCACTCGACGGCCTCCATCTGGAGCACCGTGGGCGTGCGCACCTTCCGGCGGCGCTTGGCCGGCGGGGGAGCGGGGCGCGCGCGGCGGCGGTCCGGGCGGTGGCCCGCGGGCGGGAGTGAGGTCGTGGTCACGGCTTCAGCCAATCCATCGGGCGCTGATCGGCGAGGTGTACGGAGCCGGAGGCGAGGGTCATGGAGGCGAGCGGATACGGCGGACCGCCCTCGGACGACCAGGCGTACCCGGACTTGGTGTCCGCCTTCGTGAGCTCGACGAGGACCGGGACCCGGGCCCCGCCCTTCGTGAACTCGCCCGCCAGCGAGCTGTCCCCGATGAAGTCGGTGACCTGCCGCTTCGTCTCGGCGGCGCGGCCGACGGCCTTGACCGTCCCGCGCAGCACGCCGTACTGCTGCGCCTGCGGCACGTTCAGGTCGACGTCGGAGCCCGCGTCCACGCTCCCCGCGCCGGTGGCGGGCACGTACAGCATCGCGAGCAGCGGATCACGCGTCGAACCGGTCTTCTCCACCGTCGCCACGTCGGAGCCGGTCGTGACGACCGAGCCGATCCGTGCGACGAGCGCCGTGACCCGGCCGGCGTCGATGGCGCGCACGGCCCGGTTGCCCCGCGCGGTCTGCACCTTGAGGATCGGCGCGCCCGCGCGCACCCGCTGGCCCTCCTTCACGTACAGGCCGGTGACCTGCCCGGTGACGGGGGTCTGCAGGACGTAGCTGCCCTGCGCGTACGTGAGGATGCCGTTCGCCTTGAGCGTCGACGACACCGAACCGGTGACGGCCCAGACGCACGCGGCGACCATCACGACGACGGTGACGGCGAGAACGAGCAGTCCCTGCGGCCGCGCGAGGCGCACGGGCAGATCGAGCTCCTCCGGCGACTGCAGTTTGGACAGGGCCTGTTGGCGGAACTGCACGGGGTCTTTCCCTTACGTTGCTTCCATGCCGGGCCGACAAGGCCCGGACGCCCCGAAAGCCCCGGGACACGAGGTCCCGAGGCTTGGGGTGCGCCGTCCGTCAGGAGGCGGCGCGGTGATCCATGGGGATGGATCAGAGACCGGCGGTGGCGCCGGAGACCAGGCCGGTGACGGCGCCGGCGTTGACGCCGGTGAGGCCCTCGACCGTGTTGGTCACGGAGGAGACCGTGCCGGCGACCGGGGCGATGCCCTCGACCGTGCCGGTGACCTGGCCGACGAGGCCGCCGACGAGACCGCCGGAGACGTTGTCGAGGTCGGCGTCGGAGATCTCAACGGTCTCGATGTGGTTGCTCATAATGAGCCGCCCTTCTTGGGTATGTCCGGGTATTTCAAAATTCGCGGAGCGCGCTGGAAATCGGTGGCTGCGAATCCCTGCGGCCGTCATGCGATGCGGAGGATCAAAGCATGTTGACGCGTCGCACAGCTAATCGGACCGGGTTCATTCATAGGGGATCAGGGAGCTCAATTACCGTCATGTGCCGGGGTGTTCACAGGCGGGTGGCATGTCCTTCACATTCTTCACGGAGAGGTATGTGAATACCCTGTGTCGCCGGACAGCAAAGGGGGACAGGCCCGTATCAATGGCGTGCGGTGCTTGTACGAGCCAATGTTTTTTTGCGAAGCTCCGTGACTGCCCTGCGCATTCGGTGTGCAGGTTTCTGGCACGCGACCGCGGCGGCGGCCAGGACGACCGGCGGCGCGAATCCCCACGGCGCGGCGGCCTCCCGCACCGCGACAGCGCAGGCCGCACCGCCGACCACGGCCAACAACCGACCGGTCACCCACAGTTGCTCCCGCCCCCGGCCCGACCCGTCGACCACCCCGGTCACATGTGTCGTCAGCGTTCCCGTGAAATAGGTCGTGGGCGCGGCCCCGGCCCCCGCCGCGATCATCGCCGCGGACTGCCCGCCCATCGCGAGCGCCGCCACCACGAGCAGCACGGTCCGCCACACACCGGCCGGGTCCCCGCCGAGCAGGCCGCCCGCCACGGCGAGGAAGCCGAGCAGCACGCACTGCGCGGCGAGGCAGGCGACGACGCGGCCCGGCCACCCCGTTGCCCGCGCCTCTCGGATGCCCCGGCACGCGAGGGCGGTGGCCGCCGCCCCCACCGCGTACCCGCCGAGCGCGTACAGCGGCGCGGCCACGTCGTGCCCCGAGCCCTGGCCCGCCGAGATGCCGAGCAGTACGAGGTTCCCGGTCATCACGCCCGCGAACACGGTGCCGAGGGCCGTGAACGCGAGGGCGTCCACGGCCCCGGAGGCCGCGGCGAGCAGAACGAGCGACATTTGGGCGCGTTTGTTCATGCCTGAACGGTAGGCCGGAAGTCGCGGCCGAAACGCTCAGCCGTCGGCGCGTCGTGCGGGGGCGGTGTGGCCTGGCTCCAGGTCCAGGGGCGCGAAGCCGAAGTCCTCCCACAGCAGCCGCGAGGCCTCCTCCGGGTACCGGGCCGTGTGCGAGGGGGCGTCGAAGACCCGGGTCCAGCGCTCGCCGGCGGTGAACGGCGCCCACCCCGGAGCGCCGTCCTTCGCGAACGCGGTCCACGCCGCGCCCATCTCCCGCGACAACTCCACGGCCTCGGGCGGCAGTTGGCCGCCCAGGAAGAGACCGCCGAAGTCCGATTCGAGCGTCCCGAAGACGAGCGGCACGTCCAGTGCGTGACTGGCGCCCATCGCGCCGTCCGCGCCGGGCGCCTCCCAGCACAGCTCATACGCGTACGCGGTCCCGCCGCCCGCCGCGTGCACCTCGGCCAGGCGCAGCGACGGCATCCGGAACAGCCAGTCGGACATGACGAGTTCGTGCAGCCGGGTCGGGCTCGCGGACGGGTACGCCGCCCGGTAGCGGACCTCGGCGTCGGGCCCGGGACCGAACCGGAGCAGCGCGTCGGTCGCCTCCTCCTCGGTCGTCTTCCCGTAGCGGCCCGCCATGATGGAGAACAGCCGGTACTCGTCCCGGTTGTGCCCGACGAGCAGTTCGACGTCGCGCGCGGCGCCGCCCGCGAGCGCCTTCCACGGGGTGGCGGGCAGCACCTCCCCGTCGACCACCGGTGAGAACGGAGTCATCGTGTGGGCGACGCGGCCCCAGCGGTCCGCGTACGAGGGCAGTGCGCGGATCAGGTCGTCGGTGGCGTCGCGCAACGCCTTCGGCGCGCACGCGGCGAGTTCGGCCGCCCCCGCGCCCGGCACCCCGAGCCGCTCCGCGATCCGCGCGCCGATGTCCCGTGCGAGGTCGAGCGTGAAGAACGTGCCCGGCACGCTCTGCGCCACCGCGCGGCGCACCAGGCCCGCCGCCGACGGCATCGCGAGCAGCGCCGCCACCGAACCCGCGCCCGCCGACTCCCCGAACACGGTGACCTGGTCCGGATCGCCGCCGAACGCGGCGATGTTCTCCCGCACCCAGCGCAGCGCCGCGACCTGGTCGAGCAGTCCCCGGTTGGCGGGCGCGCCGTCGAAGACACCGAAGCCCTCGGCGCCGACACGGTAGTTGAGGGTCACGACGACCGAGCCGCGGGCGGCGAGCGCGGAGCCGTCGTAGTGCGGCCCGTCCGTCGAACCGGTGACGTACGCCCCTCCGTAGATGTAGACCAGCACCGGAAGGCGGGCGGCGGCGCCGAGGTCGGGGGACCACACGTTGACCGTCAGCCAGTCCTCGCCCTCGGGTACGAGCCGGCCCGTGAGCCCTCCCACGAGGGACTGCGGGGGCGGCGGCCCGAAGGCGAACGCGTCGCGCACCCCGTCCCACGCGCCGACCGGCTCCGGCGCCGCCAAGTGCAGCGCACCGACCGGGGGTTGGGCGTAGGGGATGCCGCGGAACACGCTCAGCGCTCCCTGCGTGAGCCCGCGGACCCGGCCCGATGCGGTGCGTATCGGCGCGGTGGGGGTGGCCTCGGTCATACGTGTCCTCCCTGGTGGCTCGCCTGGCACCGCCCAGGGCGTCGAAGCGCTTCGACGGACTTCTGGACAGGCACCCTGCGCAAATCATAGGGTCGGCATGCCGAACGACGGGCGGCTCCCGCCGACCCCCGGCCCGCTCCCACCCCTCGGCCCCCTCGGATTCGGCTTCAGGAGAACGACATGGTCACGCTCGCAGAGGTCGCCAAACACGCCGGAGTCTCCGCCAGCACCGTGAGCTACGTCCTCAGCGGCAAGCGGTCCATCTCGGCCGCCACCCGCGAGCGTGTCGAGACGAGCGTGCGCAGGCTCGGCTACCACCCCAACGCCGGGGCCCGCGCCCTCGCCAGCAGCAAGTCCAACATCATCGCCCTGATGGTGCCGCTGCGCACCGACATGTACGTACCCGTGATCATGGAGATCGCGACGGCGGTCGCCACCGCCGCCCGCACCCACGGCTACGACATCCTGCTGCTCACCGGCGAGGAGGGCGCCCAGGCCGTGCGCCGCATCGAGGGCAGCGCACTCGCGGACGCCGTGATCGTCATGGACGTCGAGCTGGACGACGAGCGGCTTCCGCTGCTTCGCACCGCGAGCCGCCCCGCCGTCCTCATCGGCCTGCCCGCCGACACCACCGGCCTCAACTGCGTGGACCTGGACTTCGCCGCCGCGGGCGCGCTGTGCGCCGAGCACCTGGCGGGCCTCGGACACCGCGAGATCGCCGTCATCGGCGAGGCCGCCGCCGTCTACGAGCGCCGCACCGGCTTCGCCGAGCGCACGCTGACCGGCCTGCGCGAGCGCAGCGTCGAACTCGGCCTGCGGCTCCTGCACCGCCCCTGCGAAGGCAGTTACGCCTCGGTGTCGGCAACGTTGTCGCGGATCTACGACGAACGCCCCGGAACCAGCGCGTTCATCGTGCAGAACGAGGCCGCCACCGACCCGCTGCTCGCCCTGCTGCGCCAGTCGGGCCGGGCGGTCCCGGAGGACGTGTCGGTCGTCGCGGTCTGCCCCGAACAGGTCGCGCGGCACGCGTCGGTGCCGCTCACCTCGGTCGCCGTGCCCGCGCAGGAAATGGGACGACGCGCGGTCGAGCAGGTCGTCGCCCAGATCGAGGGGCGCGGCGCGGCCGAGGAAGTCGTGCTGCTCAACCCCGAGTTGACCATCAGGGAGAGTGCGGCGCAGGCGCCGCCCGCCGCATAGGATCGCCGTATCCGGTCCTGAAGCGTCAGAAAGCGAGCGTGCCTGTGCACCCGACGTATGTCCTCGTCCATGGAGCGTTCGCCAACTCCTTCTCCTTCGCGCCGCTCCAGGCGGAACTCGGCCTGCTCGGACACCGCTCGGTCGCCGTCGACCTGCCGGGACACGGCTTCGGGGCGACCTACCCGGCCGCGTACCAGGCCCCGCAGGATCCGGACGGCCTCGCCTCGACTCCTGGTGTCATCAAGGGAGTCACCCTCGCCGACAACGTCTCGCACCTGATCGGCGTACTGGAACGGGCGAAGGAGAACGGGCCCGTCGTCCTCGTCTCGCACAGCCGCGGCGGCGCCACCGCCACGGCCGCCGCCAACCGCCGCCCCGACCTGATCGACCACATCGTCTACGTGGCGTCCTGGTGCCCGGTCGACCTCACCGTGGGCGGCTACTACGCCGAACCGGAGATGGCCTCGGTCGATGCCGCCTCCCTCGGCCTCGCGATGGCGGGCAACCCGGCCGAACTCGGGCTGCTGCGCGTCAACTTCCGCACCGCCGACCAGAAGGCACTCGACGCGTTCAGGGCCGCCTTCATCGCCGACGGCACCGATGACGAGTTCCGCACCTTCCTGAACACCTTCCAGCCGGACGAGAACCTCGACGTCGGCACCGAGGACGACCGCGCACAGGCCGCGACATGGGGCCGCGTCCCGAAGACGTACGTACGTCTCGCACGCGACGCCAGCGTGCCGCCCGCCGTCCAGGACCGGATGATCCGCGAGGGCGACGCGCTGACCCCGGACAACCCCTTCCGTGTCCGCACCCTCGACAGCTCGCACCTGAAGTGGCTGGTCGACCCGGCGCCGGCGGCGCGGGTGCTCGCGGAGCTGGTCGAGCTGCTGTAACTACCGGGTATCGAGCCGGAGTTCGCGCTCAACGCCCGCGTGCAGGCGCAGCCGCCCCGCGTCGCCCGAGGGAGTCTTGAGCTCCACGTACGCGTCCCGGTCCGGCCGCACGAGCGCCGTGCACCTGCCGCCGCCCCACCGCAGATCCACCCGCGCCCCGAACCGCGTACGCAGGCCCCGCACCGCTCCCCGCCGCCAGTCGGCGGGGAGCGCCGGCAGCAACACGAGACGCTTGGGCGTGGACTGCACGAGGGCCTCCGTGACCAGCGCGGGCAGGGTGTGCGCGGCGTCCGCGTTGTAGACGTCGCGGCGCGGATAGTGCGCGCTCATCAGTGATGTGTGGAAGTAGTCGCCGGTCAGGACGTGCCGCAGGCAGTCGGCGACGCGCGGCGCGTCGCGCAGCCGGGCCGCGATCAGAGCGTGGTGCAGATGCCCGTGCGCGGAGTCGTTCTCGGAGCCGCGCAGTTCGAGCGCCCGGCGCGCCGCCTTCGCCAGGTCCGGGGTGTCGTACGGGGTGATGTCGTGGTGCGGCCACACCGGGTACAGATGGCTGAGGTGCCGGTGGTCGTAGGCGTCGTCGAGGCCCGGCCACGCCCACTCGGCCAGCGCGCCTTCGTCGTTGACCCGGTAGTCGGGGAGCCGGTCGGCCAGCGCCGTCCAGCGGTCGCCGTCGGGGCCCGGGTGCCAGGCGGCGGCGGTGCGCAGCGCGTGCCGGGCCGCCGCGATGTCCATGGTGGCATTGACGGTGCCCCAGCTCGCGTTCGCGGGCCGGTTCTCCGGGGAGTACGAGGGCACGATCGCGATCCGTCCGTCGGGGCCGGTCCGCGTCAGGAAGTCCTCGTAGAACACGGCGAGTTCGGTGACGGCGGCCGCCAGCCAGGCGGGCCGCTCGCCGGTGGCCTCGGCCTGTTCGAGCAGCGGCGTGAGCAGCCAGTCGGCTCCCGCCGTCCACAGATGCATCGGGTACGCGCGCTGGTAGTGGTACGCGTGTCCCGACTCGCCGTCGGTGTGCGCGGGCGCCACGATGCCGCGGGCGCCGAAGACGAGCCGTGCGTTGTCCCGCCAGTGCGCCAACTGGCCCTGAATCAGCGCACCTTGGGCGTCGACCGTCTCGGGGAGGGCGCAGGCGACCGCCGATGACGTCTGGAGGTTCAGGTTCGCGTCCGTGGTGAACGCGCCCGACCATGCCGTGTCCCACTCGCCGGTCCACAGTCCGGTCAGCCGGGGCGGCAGCGCGCCCGAGGAGCTGAGCAGGTGGTAGCGGCCGGCCGCGAACAGCCGTTCAAGGAGGGCCGGGCTCGACGGGTGCGATACCAACGCGCTGCCAGGCAGGCCGCGTTGCTGACGCGGAGCGTCGAGGTCGAAGGTGACCCGCTCGTAGGCGGGACGGTGCAGGGCCTCGTGCCGGGCGAGGAGGGCGTCGTACGTCGCGTCGGTGGAGCCGCCCGGGTCGAGCAGGTCCGCGAGCGCCCCCGCCTCGCTCGCCGTGTCCAGCTCCCCGACGTGTCGGCGCACCCGCGTCAGGAGCAGCAGCCCGCTCGCGCCCTCGACGCGCAGGCCCGTGCCGCCCACCGACGTGCGCCCGCCCCGCACCAGCGCGAGCGTCACCCCGGTGTAGCCGAGGTCGCTGTCCGGGTAGCCGCAGCGCAGCGTGAGCCGGGCGCCGTCCGGGGTCAGGACGACGCCGCGGCCGACGCCGAGCCCGACGGGGACGCCGCTCAGCCGTGGGTCGAGTGCCACCTCGCCGTCGAGCCCGGCGCCGGTCACGTACTGCACGACCACGTCGTCCGCCCGCGACACGAACACCCGCGAGGCCCAGGCGCCGCACCGCGCCCGCGCCACCCCCGTCGCGAAGTCGACCGCGCGCCGGTAGCCGCGCCCCACCCCGTCTCCGCGCACGAAGCGCACCTGGAACGCCGGATGGAACGCGCGCACCCACCGCAGCGGCCGCCCGTCCGTGAACCGCTCGGCCGCCGTCACATCACCCGCGAGCAACTGGTCCTGAAGCAGCGGGAGTTCATGGGCGAGCGCGGGCGGCCCCGGCTGCGGGCCACCGTCCGGGCGGACCAGGCTGTGGTGAGTGACGACGACCCGGTCGTCGTGCGGATCACCGAAGACCAGCGCGCCGTGCCGGCCGTTGCCGCTGAGGTAGGCGTCCTCCCAACGGCCGGCGGGCGCGGTCTCCCAGGTGCCGTGGGGGTGCTCGGGGATCACCGGGGCGCCGTGCTGCCCGGCACCGCGCCGGGCCCGACACCCGGCACTGCCCCCGGCTCGACGCCCGGTGTCGCGCCCGGTCCGGCGCCCGGTGTCGCGTCCGGTCCGGCCGCCGGTTCGGCCTTCAGTACCGCGACGCCGAACCGGCCGAGCGTCACCGATTCCTCCACCCGCGCCCCGGTCAACAGATCCCGCCCGCCCTCCGCCAGCGCGAGCGTCACCTCCTCCCTCCCGTGGTTCAGCAGAAACAGCAGTTCCCCGCGACGTACGGCCTCCACTCCTGCGGGGAGGCCGGTCAGTGGAGGCCGTACGCCCGCTTCGAGGGCCGCGTCCGCGAGCAGCGCGCGCAGGTCCTCCGGTCGCGGGAGCGTGGACAGATAGCGGGCGCGCCCGCGGCGCAGGGCCGCGGGCAGGCCGTCGAGTTCGCCGCCGCGGTAGGCCGCGGTGACCTCGGCGTCGGCCGCCGCCGTCAGCTCCTCCGACCACAGCGTGCCGGTGAACGCGCCGCAGTCAATGGTTTCGGCGGGCTCCAGCGGCCACCACTCGTGCACGGTGCTGATGCCGAGCAGCTCACGCAGCCGGGCGTCCATGCCGCCGGGCCGCACCCGGTCGTCCGCGTCGGCGATCCCCGTGAAGAACCCGCACACGAGCGCCCCGCCCCCGCGCACGTACGCCACCAGGTTGTCGATCGCCGCGTCCGTCAGGAGATACAGCTGCGGAACGACCACCAACTCGTAGGCGGACAGGTCGTGTTCGGGGTGGGCGAAGTCGGCCGTGAGGTGTGCCTCCCACAGCGCCCGGTGCCAGGCACGCACCACCTCTTCGTATGTGACATGCGCGGACGGTCTGCCGTCCTGGCCTCCCGCCCACCAGGAGTGCCAGTCGTGCAGCACGGCGATGTCAGCCGTGAGGCGCGTGCCTGCGACCGCGGGGCCCAGCCGGTCGAGGTCCGCCCCGATCTGCTTGACCTCCGCGAATGAGCGGCCCGCCGCGCCCGCGTGGCCGAGCATCGCCGAGTGGAACTTCTCGGCGCCCTGCCGGGACTGGCGCCACTGGAAGTAGCAGACCGCGTCGGCGCCGCGCGCCACGGACTGGAGGGAGAGGAGGCGGTTCAGGCCGCGCGGCTTGGGGGAGTTGACCGGGCGGAAGTTCACCGCTCCCGCCGCCTGCTCCATCACCATCCAGGGCCGGCCGCCCGCCTGGCCGCGCGTCATGTCGGCGAGCATCGCGTTGTACTGCCCGGCCAGCGGATCGCGCGGATCCGGGTACACGTCGACGGACACGACGTCCTCGTGCCGCGCCCACTCCCACGCGTCCTGCCCGGTCCACAGCGGCATGAAGTTGGTCGTCACCGGGATGTGCGCGGGCGTGTGGCGGCGGACGAGATCGCGCTCGGCGACGTAGCACGCGAGAAGTGCGTCCGAGGTGAAGCGGCGGAAGTCGAGGAGCTGCGTCGGGCCGCGCAGGTACTGGGCGCGGCGCGGCGGGATCACGTCACCCCACGTGTCGATGTGCTGGCCCCAAAAGGCGGTTCCCCAGGCCGTGTTGAGCGCGTCCAGGGTCTCGTACCTCGTGCGCAGCCAGTCCCGGAAGGCGCGTGCGGACTCGTCGCCGTAGTCGAAGGTGCAGTACTCGTTGTTGATGTGCCACATGCGCAGGGCCGGGTGGTGTCCGTAGCGCCGGGCGAGATCCTCGGTGATCGCGGCGGCGTGGCGGCGGTACGTGGCGGAGGAGTGGGCGAAGTGCTGGCGCGAGCCCCACCACACGGTGTGCCCGTCCTCGTCGCGCGGCAGCGTGTCCGGGTGCAGGCGCCCCAGCCAGGGTGGCGGGGACGCGGTCGGGGTGGCGAGGACGACACCGATACCGTGCGCGTGCAGCAGGTCGAGGAGCCGGTCGAGCCAGCCGAACTCCCTTGCTCCTGGCCGGGGTTCGAGCCTCGCCCACGCGAAGACCCCCACGGTGACCGAGTTGACCCCGGCCTCCTTCATCAGCCGGACGTCCTCGGCCCACACCTCCTCGGGCCACTGCTCGGGGTTGTAGTCACCGCCGAACAACAGACGGCCCTCCGGCGCGATGCTCACCCCTTCACCGCCCCGATGAGCATCCCCTTCTTGAAGTGCCGCTGGACGAAGGGGGAGGCGACCGCGGCCGGCGCGAGCGCCAGCACCATCATCGCCATCTGGAGCCCGAGCGCGGACAGTTCACCCGCGTTGACCGCCTGGCTCAGCCCCGTCGGCAGCGCCGTGTTCTTCTGCACGAGCTGCATCAGCACGTTCTGAAGCGGCAGTTTCGTCGGATCGTCGATGTAGATCATCGCGTTGAACCATGCGCTCCAGTACGCCACCGCGTGGAACAGCGAGATGACGGCGATGACCGCGCGGGACAGCGGCAGCACGATCGTCCACAGGATCCTGAGGTCGCTGGCCCCGTCGATGCGGGCGCTGTCCGTCAGCTCCTGCGAGATGTTCATGAAGAACCCGCGCAGCACCAGGATGTTGAAGACGCTCACCGCGCTCGGCAGGATCAGCGCCAGATAGCTGTCGGTCAGTCCGAGCGTCTGCACCAGCAGATACGTCGGGATGAGCCCGGCGCTGAAGAACATCGTCGTCAGCAGCGCCATCAGCAGCGCCCGGTGCGCGAACGAGCCCGGCCGGGAAAGACCGTACGCGGCGAGGACCGACACCCCCATCGAGAACACGGTGCCGACACCTGTCACACCGAGGGAGACCAGCATGGCCCGGCTGACCTGGCCGCCGCTGAGCAGTTCCTGGTAGTTGACGAAGGTGATGGCCTCGGGCCACAGCACCAGACCGCCCGCCGCGTCGATGACATGCCGCGGCGACAGGCTGGTGACGATCACCACCCACAGCGGACCGAGCACGGCGACGCAGCACACCGCGAGGACGAGGCCCTTGGCGCCGAGGCCGGCCCTGGTCGGCGGCTCCTCCCACACCGGGCGCTCGGGCGCCTGCCACTGCGCGCGAGGGCGCGAACGTTCGACGGTGACGCTCATTTCTTGTCCACGCTCATTTCTGTGCCGCCCTCACTTCTTGTACACGCCTTGCTCGCCGAGCAGATGGGCGAACTTGTTGGCCGCCAGGACCAGACAGATCCCGACCACGCCCTTCACCAGGCCGACCGCCGCCGCATAGCTGAAGTCGCCGTGCTGGATGCCGGTACTCCACACGTACGTGTCGAGCACTTCGGAGGCGCCCGCGCCCACCGCCTTGCGTTGCAGCAGGATCTGCTCGAAGCCCACGGTGAGCGCGTCGCCGACACGCAGGACGAGCAGCAGCGCGATCACCGGGCGCAGCGCGGGCAGTGTGACGTGCCACATGCGGCGCCACCGGTTCGCGCCGTCCATGGCCGCCGCCTCGTACAGCTCGGGACTGACGGAGGCGAGGGCCGCGAGGAAGACGATGATGCCCCAGCCGGCGTCCTTCCAGACCATCTGCGCGGTCAGCAGGTACTTGAAGATCCCGGCGTCCGTCATCAGGTCGAAGCCGTCGACGCCGTGGTCCTGGAGCAGCTGCGCGATCAGCCCGGCGCCGCCGAACATCTGCTGGAAGACGGTGACGACGAGCACCCACGAGAAGAAGTGCGGCAGGTAGAGGATCGCCTGCGACAAGGCACGCACCCGCGGCCTGACCACGCTGTTGATGAGCAGCGCGAGCGCGATCGGGACGGGGAAGAACAGCAGCAGTTGGATGACGAAGAGGACGAGGGTGTTCTGGAGCGCGTCCCAGAAGTCCGAGTCCTCGACCATCTTCTGGAACTGTTCGAGGCCCACCATCGGCGAGTGCAGGATCGCGGTGACGCCGTTGGTGGAGACGTACGGGTTGTAGTCCTGGAACGCGACGACGTTGCCGAGCAGCGGCAGGTAGTTGAAGACGAGCAGCAGGACGATGACGGGCACGGTCATCAGGATCAGCGTGCGGTCGCGGCGCAGCCGGATCCGCCAGGTGACGCCCCGGCCCGCCTTGCCGGAATCCGCGGAGTCGCCGGAGCCGGTGGTGTCTGCGGTGTCTTCGGCGGTGGCGGCCCGGGGCGGGCGCTGGGTGTGCAGCGCCATCAGGACGCGCCGCCGTTCTCGCCGTTCTCGTCGAGCAGCTTCTTGTACCAGTCGCGGAGCTTGTCCCCGCCGCGCGACTTCCAGTCGCTGATCGCCTGCTGCACGTCGCCGAGCGACTTGTTGCCGCGGACGTAGTCGTCCTCCAGCTGTTCGAACTTGTCCTCCAGGGTGGCGTAGCGCGAGGGCTCGACGATCGTCATGCCGTAGAACGGCGACTTGGTGACGAACTCACCCATCCGCTGCTGCCACTCGCACATCGCCCTGGTGATCTCGGGCAGGTCGGGATAGGCGAAGAAGGGGGCCGGGCCCGACAGCATCTGCCAGGCGCTGACCACCTGCGCGTTGCCCTTCTTGGTCTTCGTCGGGACGCCGTCCTTCAGCGTGAAGTGGGTGCCCTCCTCGCCGTAGTAGGCGAGCATGTGCTCCTTGGTGCCTACCGGCGCGGCGGTGTAGTTGGCGGCGGCGAGCACGTTCTTCACGGTCTCCTTGGACGCGTTCTTGCGGACGAACGCCCACACGTTCGCCGGGGTGCCCGCGTACAGCTTCGGGTCGCCGCCGTCGTGCCCGAAGATGTCCATCGCGGCCATCTCGAAGTCGGGGAACGCCTTGCTGCCCTGCATCTCCGCGCTCTTGCCGTACCAGTAGGCGATGTCGGCGTTGCACATCATGACCTTGCCCGCGGTGAAGCGGAGCAGGCCGTCACCGGTCTGCGCCTTGGCGTCGGGGTGCACGACCCCGGCCGCGTACAGCTTGCGCGTCCACGCCAGGGCTTCCAGGTACTCGTCGGACTCCAGGCGCTTGACGAGCTTCTTGCCCTCCAGCTTCCAGCCGAGCGCCTTCTCGCTGCCGCCGAGCGAACCGAAGAAGTTGAAGGCCGACCACTTCATGTCGTCGCAGCCGTACACCCCCGCCTTCTTGCTGGTCATCTCCTTGGCGAGGTCGAGGAACTCCTGCGCGGACCTCGGCGGCTCCCAGCCCTTCTTCTCGAAGAGGTCCTTGCGGTAGAAGGGCGCGATGTTCGGGATGTACGCGTAGGGGTACGGGATGCCGCGCAGCTTGCCGCCGAAGATGCCGCGCCGCCAGGCGTCCTGCGGGATCGCCGCGAGGTTCGGGTAGTCGCGCACCTTGCTGCCCGCCAGATACGGGCCGAGGTCCATCATCTTCGCGACGAGCGCGGCGGGGATCTTCCCTGACAGCTCCCAGCCGGGCACGATCAGTACGTCGGGCAGCGAGCTGGAGGCGAGCACCGCGCCGATCTTCTCGCCGTAGGTGTTGCCGTCCTGGTTCTGCCAGCTGACCCGCACACCGGAGGCCTCGTTGAGCGCGGTGTAGTACTCGCAGTCGGCCTTCGGCGGCGGCCCCCAGAACGGGGCCATGATCTTCACCTCGGCCCCGGTGCCGAGCTTCTTCGGCACCGACGTCTCCAGCTTCGCCAGGTCCACCTTGCTGGTGAAGCCGACGCAGGACCCGTTCTTCGACGCGATGTCGGGCGTGCCGATGGAGCGCGCCGCGTACGTCGGCAGGAGCTTCTTCGCCGACTTCCCGGAGGTCGTCCCCTCGCCCGTCTCGGCGGCGCCCCCGCACGCGGAGAGCAGGGGCACGCCGCCGGCCACTGCCGCGGCGGCGACCGCGGTGGAGGCGAGGAAGCTTCTCCGACCGGGGCCGGTGGAGGGGGAGTTCGGCGTCATGGGAGCAACCCTTCGGGGATTACGCGGGGATTACGCGTCGCGCAGATGTCGAAGCGCTTCGATGTTGCCGCGACATTAAGGGAGCGCTCCCACGGTCACAAGACGCGTGCGCCACATTCCTGAACGCGCTTTTGTTTCCCCGTACTTGACACCTGGTCACCGCAGTACCGAGCATCGAAGCGCTTCGAAGCTGCTCTGCTCTCCCCGAGTCCACCTCCGACTCCATCTCCGGCCAAGGGACGCGAACGTGACCGAAAGAACTCCACTCCCCTCCGGCTCGACCGTCCCCGACGGCAAGCGCGTCGACGAGCTGCTCGACCAGCTCTCGCTCGACGAACGCGTCGCGCTCCTGCACCAGTTCACGCCCGGCTCCCCGCGCCTCGGCCTTGCCGCGTTCCGCACCGGGCAGGAGGCGCTGCACGGCGTCGCGTGGATGGGGGAGGCCACCGTCTTCCCGCAGGCGGTCGGCCTCGGCGCCACCTGGAACGACGCGCTGCTGCACCGGATCGGCGGGGCCGTCTCCGCCGAGGTCCGCGGCATGCGGCGGCGCGACGACCGGGTCGGCCTGAACGTCTGGGCGCCCGTCGTGAACCTGCTGCGCAACCCGCTGTGGGGCAGGAACGAGGAGGGCTACGCCGAGGACCCCCACCTCACCGCCGCCATCGCCACGGCGTACACCCGCGGCCTGCGCGGCGACCACCCCGCCTACTGGCGCACGGCCCCCGTCCTCAAGCACTGGCTCGCCCACAACAACGAGACGGACCGGGACACCTCCAACGCCTCGGTACGCCCACGGGTGCTGCACGAGTACGACCTCCGGGCGTTCAAGCGGCCCGTGGAGGCGGGCGCCGTGGCCGGTGTCATGCCCGCCTACAACCTCGTCAACGGCCGCCCCAACCACGTATCGCCGTACCTGCGCGAACAGTTGCGGACCTGGACCGGCCAGGAACTCCTCGTCTGCTCCGACGCGGGCGCGCCCAGCAACCTCGTCGACTCCGAGCGCCACTTCGCCACCCACGAGGAAGCCGTCGCCGCCGCCCTGCGCGCCGGCGTCGACAGCTTCACCGACCACGGCACCGACTCCTCGGTGATCGTCGGGCGGCTGCGGCGCGCGTACGACCAGGGGCTGATCCCCGAGGCTGACATCGACGCGGCCGTGCGCAGACAGCTCGAAGTGCGGGCCCGGCTCGGCGAGTTCGCCGACGCCGACCCTTTCGCCGAGGTCCACGACTTCGACACCGACACCCATCGCGCGCTCGCCCAGGAGGCCGCTGAGCAGGCGATCGTGCTGCTCAAGAACGACGGCCTGCTGCCGCTCGAAGGACACACCCGGATCGCCGTCGTCGGCCTGCTCGCCGACGAGTGCAAGACGGACTGGTACAGCGGCACCCTCATCCGCCGCTCGACACCCCTCGACGGGCTGCGGGAACGCTTCGGCGCCCAGCGCGTCACGTACGCGGAGGGGGTGGACCGGGTGCGGCTGCGGTGCGCCGAGGGGTGGGTGTGTGTTCCCGAGGACTCGGGCGCGGTGGACGACCGGGAGGCGATCGCCCTCGACCCCGCGCTGATCGCCGGTCGGACCGACCTGCCCCCGCTCCACGTCTCGCCGTCCGCAGAAGGCACCGAACTCGCCCTCGTCGACTGGGGAGCCGGCGTCCTCACGCTCCGCGCGCCCGACGGCCGCTACCTCTCGGTCGCCGCCGACGGCCACGTCCGGGCCTCCGCCGAGCGGCCGGGCGGCTGGGTCGTCCAGGAGACGTACACGCTCGAACCGCACGGGAACGGTCACCTCCTGAAGCACGCCGGGACGGGTCGGTACGTGTCGGTCGCCGCCGGCGGCCTGAAGGTTGCCGACCGGGGCACGGTTTTCGAGATCGACGTCGTGGAGCGCGGCGCCGACGCCGTGGCCAGGGCCGCCGCCGACGCGGACGTGGTGCTGGTCTTCGCGGGCAACGACCCGCACATCAACGGCCGCGAGACCGAGGACCGCACGACCCTCGAACTCCCGCCGCACCAGGATGAGTTGTGGCGCACCGCCCGCGCCGCCAACCCGCGCACGGTCCTCGCCCTGGTCTCCTCGTACCCGTACGCCGTTCCCGACGCGCACGCCGAACTGCCCGCCCTTCTGTGGACCGCGCACGGCGGCCAGGCCGCGGGCCGCGCGCTCGCCCGCGTCCTCGCCGGGGACATCAGCCCTGCGGGCCGGCTCCCGCAGACTTGGTACGCCGCCGACACCGATCTGCCCGGCCTGCTGGACTACGACATCATCGGCTCGCGCCAGACGTACCTCTACTTCGAGGGCGCCCCGCTCTACCCGTTCGGACACGGCCTGTCCTACGCGCGGTTCACCTACGACGCGCTGTTCGTGGCCCGCCCGGACGACACGTCGGTGGAGGTCACCTTCACCGTCACGAACACGGGCCCGCGCACGGCCGACGAGGTGCCGCAGCTGTATCTGCGCGCGGTGGACGCCGCCGTGCCGACCCCGCGCCGCCAGCTCGCCGGACACCGCCGTGTCACCCTCGACGCGGGGGCCTCGGAGCGGATCACCTTCCGCGTTCCGGTCGCCGATTTCGGCCACTGGGACGTCGCGCGCGGCCGCTGGAGCGTCGCCACCGGACCGTACGAACTGCTCGTCGGCGCCTCCAGCGCGGACATCCGCCTCACCGAAACCCTGCATGTCGACGGCGAAGGGCCCGCGCCCCGCCCCGTCCTCGCCGACGGCCTGGACGCGGCGACGTACGACGAACAGCGCGGCGGCACCGAGATCGTCGACCGCACGCGGACACACGGCGACGCCGTCACCGGCGAGGGTGAACTCCTCTACAGGGACTGCGACTTCGGTGCGGATGGTGTCTCGGTCGTGCGCCTGGACGTCGCGGGCGCGGGGGTCGTGGACATCCCCGACGGCTGCCGCGTCGAGGTGCCCGCGACCGGCGGACCGTACGACTACGTCACCGTCGACGCCCCTTTCGCCGCCACCGGAGTGCGTGATCTGCGCGTCCGGCTGGGCGGTGGTGTGCGGCTGGCGCGCATCACCTTCGCCGCGCGGGGGACCGGTGGGTGAGGGCGTGGGGGCGGGGGTGACACCACATCCCAGACGTGAGTAAGGTGAGCCTTACCTAAGTTTGGAGTGGAGATGGTCAACCCAGTGGCGCACCAGGAACTCACCCCCGCCGAGCGGGCGCGGACGATCCTCGCCGCGGCCGACACCTTGACCCTGACCCTGACCACCACCGGGTCCCGGCTGCGGCTCGACTGCGTGGGGCTCTACGCCGTGGACGCCGCGTCCCGGCTCATCCTGCTCGACCCCGCCGACCCACGGCTGACCGAGGCGCTCGCCACGGCGCCGCACTCAGGACTCGCCGCGTACGCGGAGTTCACCGACGTGGCCCCCGTCGTCGTACGCGACCGGGTGCGGGCCCGCCTCGCCTTCAGCGGACGCCTCGGGGGCGCGGGCCCCGACACCCTGGTGTTCCGTCCGGCGCGTGCCGCCTTCGCCGAGGACGACTCGGTGCGCGTCCTGGACGTCACGGAACTCGCCGCGGCGGCGCCCGACCCGCTGGCCGGGGTCGAGGCGGAACTGCTCTCGCACCTGGATACGGGCCACGCGGACCTGCTCGTCCAACTCGCCGAAACCGTCGGCGGGTCGGACCTGTCCGACGTGGCGGACATCCGGCCCGTACGCCTCGACCGCAGGGGCCTCGTCCTGCGCCTCGAACGCGTCGCCGAGGAGTACGACGACGTCCGCATCACCTTCCACACCCACGCGATCGGCCCCCACGAAGTGGGCCACCGCATCCAGGAACTCCTCGACGTCGCGGCCGCCCGCGCCCACCGCTGAACGGAGGCGCCATGCAGCGCGGCAACATCACCGCCACCCGCGTCAAGCCCGAGTCGGCGCGGCCCCTGCGCCTGCACGTCCTGCGGAGCGTTCGCCTCTCACCGCACTTCGCCCGCGTCACCCTCGGCGGCGACGACCTCGCGCACTTCCGGCCGATGGGCTACGACCAGTGGTTCCGCCTCTTCCTCCCGTCAGGGCCCGACGCGGACGCCTCGCTCGGCCGGGTCCCGGACCGCCTGACCACGGTCAGCTATCTGAGACTCCTCGGCGGCCCCAAGGAAACCCGCCCCGTCCTGCGCAACTACACGGTCCGCGCCCATCGCGCCGAAGGCCCCCAAGGCCCGGAACTGGACGTCGACTTCGTGCTCCACGGCCACGGCGACGAGTCCGCGGCAGGTCCCGCCGCCACCTGGGCGCGAAACTGCGGGCCCGGCGACCCGGTCGTCCTCGTCGACGAGGGCACCGGCTTCAACCTGCCCGATGACACCCGCCAAGTCGCCCTCGCCGCCGACGAGTCGGGCCTGCCCGCACTCGCCGGCGTCCTCGCCTCGCTGCCCTCCGACACCACGGGCTGGGCCGTCGCGGAAGTGCCGACCTCCGAGGACCGCCAGAAACTCACGGCGCCGCCCGGCGTCGAGGTCGTGTGGGTCGACCGGGGAGACACGGCCCCGCCGGTGCCCGGCGCGGCCGCCCTGGCCCGAGCCGCCCAACTGCCGCTCCCCGGTGGCCCGTTGTACGGATGGGCAGTGGGGGAGTCGGGGCTCGCCACCGGGCTGCGTAGGCACTGGGTGGCTCAGGGCGTACCGAAGGACCGCATCATGTTCTGCGGCTACTGGAAACACTGAGCGCCTGCGTCTGCGCCTCCTTGGCGCGTTGCAGCTCCTCCAGAGCCGCCGAGATCGGAGCGGGTCCTCGGCCGGATGCGGTGAGGCGCCGGTACCGGTCGCGCAGCGCCATGTACGCGGCGGCCGGGAGTGCGCGGCGCAGCACGGGGGCCGCGACCTTCGTGACACCGTGCAGCGGGTGGTGGTGGGGCGCGGTCCCGTGCCGCCCGGGCGCGGTGGGCTTCTCCTCGGCGCCCGGCACGGAGAGTTTCACCCCGGGCAGGCGCGGCGAGCTGAGCCAGCCGCCCACGTTCAGGCGCAGGCACACGTGCCACGAGCCGGGTGCCAGCGGTCCGGATATGTCGTCGACGCCGGCGGGGTCGATGGCGCACTCCGTCGTCCAGTGCATCTCCCACAGGTCGGGGTCCGCCGCGTGCTGCGTGGGCTGCCACGTGGAGGTCCCGGTGGTCACCACGAGCTCGGTACCGCCCGCCTTGTGGTGCACGAGGCCCTGTGCCTTGGCGTGCGTGAGCGGCCGGGTGAAGTCGAGCGCGTCGTCGAGCCCCGGTAGACCGTCGAGGGCGGCGGGGGGCTGCCACGTCCACCGCACCCGCCGTTTGCCGGACGGCGTCTCGTGCACTGTGCGGCGGAACAGCAGCGGGGTGCTCTCGCCCGTCTCCGGGTCGGTCCGCACCAGCGACGTGCGCGTGCGGACGTGGAGCACGCCGTCCCGCCGGACCGCCTCCTCGACCTCCGGGCGGTGCCCCACCTCGCTCTCGAACCGGGTGTAGGCGTGGATGCCCTCGTGGTCGCCGGCCCGGCACAGGTGGGAGAGCACGCGCAGCCGCTCCGGCAGATGGCGGTCGACGTCGGCGGGCAGTTCGGCGGCGAGCCCGATGACCTCCTGCCGCCAGGCCGCGCGCCGCTCCTCGTCCTGACCGAGGAAACCCTTCCCGGTGAGCCGTTTCAGCGCCTTGCTGCCGTACCAATTGGCGGTGAACCGGTGCCGCAGCTCGTCGTCGGACACACGGGTGTCGGGGGCGTGCAGCAGGGCGATGATGCGCCGCACCGAGCCGATATAGGGGGCGGGCTCGATGGGCGTGTAGCTGATGTTGTGCTTGCCGTTGCGGTGCCGCACCCAGTGGTAGGTCGTGTAGTCCGGCACGGCGCTGACCTGCTTGGCCAGCAGATAGGCACGCAGCGTGAACAGATGGTCCTCAAGCCGTACGGGGCCCTCCTCGAAGCGCAGCGCGTGGTCGAGGAGGAACTGCCGGCGGAACAGCTTGTGGACGGTCATGCTGCCCAGCAGGACCGGGTTCTCGCGCAGCGACCCCCGCTCCAGCGGCCTCGCGAAGGGGGCCCGCGGGGCGCCGCGTCCGTGTCCCGCCATGCGCCCGATCACGATGTCGGCGTCGGTGTCCTTGGCGCGCGCGTAGAGCCGCTCCAGCGCCTGCGGGGCCAGCCAGTCGTCATCGTCGACGAAGTGCACGTACTCGCCCCGCGCGCGGGCGACGCCGGTGTTGCGGGGACGTCCGGGCCAGCCCGAGTTGGTCATCGGGATGACGCGCATATTGTCCTCGCCGGCCAATTCCCTTTCCAGGAATGCGACCGTGTCGTCCGTGGATCCGTCGTCGACGTAGAGGACTTCGAAGTCCGTACGGGGCATGGACTGTTTCCGCAGTGCGGTGAGGCCCGCCATGACGTCTTCGCCGGTGTTGTGGGTCGGTATGACGACCGTGACTTTTACGAGGGGCACAGAGGTGAGGGGCATAGAGGTGTCAATCCGTTCGCCCGGAACAGTTCCGAGGAGAGGGCTCGTGACCTGGCTGCACTCCCATGGTCACCCCGCGGTGTGAATTTCGCACGAAATGCGGATGATCACCGCTTCGAGTGACCTGGGGTCGGGCCGTACCAGGGTTCCGGGCCATGTCTGCGACGGTGTCGGCCATGGCTTCTCTGTACCGGACACTGCTGAACGGCCTCGCTCGGACCGGGGCCCAGGTGATCGACCTCGCTCCTGGAGCGACGGTCCTCGTGCACCGACGGAATGGAAAGTGGACCAGTACCGACTTCGGCGGCGGCGTCCATCTCGTCGTGGACCAGGGGAAGTCGGACATGCCGGAGCGGGACTTCCAGAAGGCGGCGTCCGACTATCTCTGCAGCCGCCACGTCGCCGAGATGCTCGACTACTACGGAGTGAACTGCGTATTCGACGTGGGTGCCAACGTCGGACAGTACGGAAAGCGTCTCAGGCAGTTCGGATACAAAGGCCGCATTGTATCGTTCGAACCCGTTCCGCGCTTCCTGGAGAAACTGCAGAAGCGGGCGGAGGGCGACCCCGACTGGCACATCTTCCCGTGCGGTCTTGGCCGTACGGACGAGCTCCGCCCCATGCACGTCGAGTGGAACACCATGAACTCGCTGCTGTCCCCGAGCGACTACGGGAACGCGGCGTACAAGCGGTTCACGAAGGGCCAGACGGAGGAGATCCAGGTCTGCCGCCTCGACGGCCTCATGGACCAGGCCCTCGCCGGCATCCGGGACCCCCGCCCCTACCTCAAGATGGACACGCAGGGCTATGACCTGGAGGTCTTCGCCGGGGCGGGGAAGCGCGTCGACGATCTCGTGGGCCTGCAGTCGGAGGTCGCGCTCCTGCGGCTCTACGCGGACAGCCCGCGCATGGAAGAGGCCCTCGCCGAGTACGAGGGCAGCGGGTTCGAGGTCACCGGCATGTACCCGGTGACCCGCGAGAAGCACACCGGCCGGGTGATCGAGTTCGACTGCGTGATGATGCGCACGGGCGCGGCCCCGGTGCCGGACCCGGAGGAGCGGCAGAGCGCGGCCGCGGGCTGAGCGCTCTCAGCGGTCGAGCTCCCGGTGCGCGCTCTCCGGGAGCCGCAGATACACCACCGAGGACACGAGGCACAGCACGGCGACGTACCACGGGAAGAAGCCACTGTGCCCGAGGTCCTTGAACAGCGTGCCCATGTACGGCGCCGTGCCGCCGAACAGCGCCACCGTCAGCGAGTAGGGGAACCCGATCCCGGCCGCCCGCACCCGCGCCGGGAACACCTCCGCGTTGACCGCCGCCGAGATCGAGGTGAAGCCGGTGAGCAGCACCATGCCGGCGCACTGCGCGAACAGCAGCGAGGCGAACGAACCCGTCAGCGAGTGCAGCAACGGCACGCTCAGCAGCGCGAATCCGAGCCCGAAGAACAACAGCAACGGCTTGCGGCCGAAGCGGTCGGAGAGCATCCCGCCGACCGGCTGCAGCAGCGCGAAGAACGCCAGCGAGATCGTCCCCGCGGTCAGCGCCTGTGACTTGTCGATGTCCGTGTTCAGCTCCGCGTACGTCGGCAGGTACGAGGTCCACGTGTAGTACGCGAGCGTGCCGCCGGCCGTGATGCCGCAGATCAGCAGCGACTGGCGCGGGTACTGGCGCAGCGCGTCGAAGAGCCCCGGCCGCTCGTGCACCTCGCTCCGCGTCTCCTGCGCCCCCTGCCGGATCCAGAACCCGACAAGGCTGAGCACCGCCCCCGCGAGGAACGGCACCCGCCACCCCCAGCCGTCCATCTGCCCCTCGGCGAGCGTGGCGACGAGCATCGCGGCGACACCGGACGCGATCAACTGCCCGATGGACGTGGACACATACTGGAACGACGAGAAGAGTCCGCGCCGCCCCGGCCCCGCCGACTCCACGAGAAACGTCGTCGACGCCGCGAACTCCCCGCCCACGGACAGCCCTTGGAGCAGCCGGGCGAGCACCAGAACGACGGGCGCGAGCACCCCCACGGACGCGTAGGTAGGCGTGAGCCCGACCAGCAGGCTGCTCCCGCCCATCAGCAGAATCGTCACCGTCAACGCGGCCCGCCGCCCGCGCCGGTCGGCGACGGCCCCCATCAACAACCCGCCCACGGGCCGCATGAAGAAGCCGACCGCGAACACCGCGAAGGTGGAGAGCAGCGGAACGAGCGAGTTGTCGGCACTCTTCGGAAAGACCTGGTCGGCGATGTACGTCGCCAGGAAGGTGTACGCGTACCAGTCGTACCACTCGACGGCGTTGCCGACGGAGGCGGCGAGGAGTTGGCGGAGGGGGTGTGCGGGTGGGGCCGCGGTCTTGATCGTGTCTGTCATGATCCTGACGCTAACCTCGAAAAGCCCCAGCTCACACGCGGTTTGACGGAGTCGAGACATTCGACGCGGCCGGCAAGCAACGCAAGGTCCAGCACACCTGCTGGTGGTGCCGGACCGCTGCCGGCCGGCGTCTCGTCGGCTCCGCGGGCCCTCGTGACGACACGGACACACCGTCAGGAGTGGTGGTTCCTGCGTCGAGTGTGGCCGAGTCGGGTGAGTACCGCGCCGAACCCGACGAGGATCGCTGCGCCCAGTCCGAGAAGAACTCCTGTCCGTGTCTTGTCGGATCCGGTCTCGGCCAGGTGAGGGGGCTCCCCTGTTGAGGTCGTCTGTGAGGGTTCCGGGGTTGCGGTGGGGCCCGGGGTGCTGCTCCCCGAGGGGCTGGGGCTCGCGGTGGCAGTGTCGGACGGTGACGGTGACGGTGTCGGGTCGGCGGGGGTGTCGCCACTGACCTGGCTCGACACCGGGTAGGTGACTCCGTCCTCGTCCGCGGTCAACGAGACGGTACCGGCGAAGTGGCCCTCTGTTGTCGGCGTCCAGGTCAGCTCGATCGTGCAGGACTCCCCAGGGAGCAGCGCGGCATCGAGATCGCAGGTTCCCCCGGTCCGGGTTACGCCGGGGGGCAGGGTGAGGGGGATGCCGTCGAAGCCGTCCACCGCGGTGCCGTTGTTCGTCAGGGTGAGAGTCGTGGTCCCGCTTTCGCCGACCTCGACGGTCCCGAAGTCCCCGCCTGTGAGTGTCACGTCGCCGGGGGAGCGGCTGATCGCGCCCGCTTGAGTCGTGTGGGTCTGATCGAGGGCTTGTGCCGCGGTGGGCGTCGTGATCGCCATGGCGCAGCCGATGAGGACGGGGGTGACGAGGCGCATTCTGTGGCGGTGCGGGGACATCCAGATCTCCCAAAGGTGGGGTGGTGTGTCCCGTAAGTCTCATAAGGCATCTAAAAGGAATGGCACATTACACTACAAGTGGGCGATTCGGCTCTGCTGGATAGGGCGAACGCGTCGATGAGTCGGGTGGGCGAGGGCCGGGCAGTTCGGGCTCCGAGGCGGCGTTTCGCGAACTCTTCAAGCGAAGCCGACCCGTTAGCCTCGCAGGTCAGTCAGGTCCGCGTCACTGAGGCTGAGATCGTTTGCCGCGAGGTTCTCCTCCAGATGCTCCAGAGAGCCGGTGCCCGGAATCGCCAGCACCGTCGGCGAGGTCGCCAGCAGCGAGGCGATCGCGACCTGCGCCGTGGTCGCGCCCAGGCGTGCCGCGACCTTGCCGAGCCGTTCGGCGTCGAGCGGGCCGCTGCCGACTCCGCCGCCGAGCGGGAAGTACGGCACAAACGCGATGCCCGCTTCCTCGCTTTCCGCCAGCAGGGCCGAGTCACCGCTGTGCTGGTTCTGGACCGCCGCGACAGGCGCGATCGCCCGGGCCTCGGCGAGCTGAGCGCGGTCGACGTTACTGACGCCCAGGTGTCGGATCAGCCCCTGCGCGCGGAGGTCGGCCAGGACCGCGAACCGTTCGGCGATCGACTCGTCACCCGGCCCGGTCACCCCGCCGACCCGCAGATAGACCAGGTCGAGCCGGTCGAGACCCAGAGAGCGCAGATCCGCCTCGACCAGGCCGCGCAGCTGATCAGCCGTCGCCTGCCCGCTCGGCACACCGTTCGGTCCGGGCAAAGGCCCCACCTTCGTCGCGATCACCAGGTCGTCACGGTAGGGGGCCAACGCCGTACGGATCAGCTCGTTGGCCCACACCGCGTCCCTGCCGTAGAAGCCGGCCGTGTCGATGTGGTTCACGCCCAGCTCCACAGCCCGGCGGAGCACCGCGATGCCCGTCTCGGGATCTCGCGCGGGACCGGCGAAGGTGCCCATCGCCAGGCGCATCGCGCCGAAGCCGAGCCGGTTGATCGTCAGCTCTCCGCCGAGGGAGAAAGTCTTGGTCGTCATGACGGTCATGGTGTCCGCCGCCACGAAGCCCAGCGAGCTCGTGGCAGCTTGCTGCCAGACTGGCGGGATGCGGAACGAAGAGGTGTTCTCAGTGCGAGGAGACGCGGAGTTGATCGCGCGCGCAGGTCATCTCTTCGAGTCCGCGCGGACCGAGTTCCTGTGCGCCGCACGGGACCTCAAGACATGGTCGAAACCGGGCACCAGGGCCGCGGTCCGGAATCGGATGCGCGCTGCGCATCCCGCCGGCTTCACCCCTCGGAAGCTGCTCAGCCCTGTGGCACTCGCCGACGAGGAGGCCCGCGCGCATCTGCGGCTGGTGCGCAGCAAGGGCGCTCTCGTGCGGATCAGCCGTTCGCCGCTGCCGCACGAGACGATCCTCATCGACCGGCGGGTGATGATCCTTGCCGGCCAGGAGACCCCCACTGGCCGCGAGTACACCGTGACGAACTCCCAGATCCTGGTCGACGGAGTTCACTCGCTGTTCCGGGCGACCTGGGACGCCGCCGTCGATCTCGAGACCTATCTGCGCAGCGACGTCCCGCACCTCGATGCCGACGGTCGCATGATTCTCAAAGCCCTCGCTTCAGGCCTCACCGACGCATCGGCGGCCAAACGGCTCGGCCTCTCACTGCGCACCTACCGGCGACGTGTGGCCGAGCTGATGGCCGAGCTCGAGGCCGACTCCCGCTTCCAGGCCGGGCTGCGTGCGGGCGAGTTGGGGTTGCCCCGCTAGTCCTGACAGGCCCTAGAACCAGCTGTGCGACCTTGGCCTCGGGGAGGTCGATGGGCGGATGCGGACAGGGACGGGTGGGGCCGCGGTCTTGATCGTGTCTGTCATGATCCTGACGCCAACCGCGAGAAGCGCCTGTTCACGAACGGTTTGCCGCAGCCACTCGCGCGTAGGCGATCACAGCCGTCGTCACCAGGCACGGAGCCGGCGGAACCATCTCGACGCGCAGGGTGCCCCGCGTCGCGTCGTAGTCGATGCCCTCGGACTCGAACGTGCCCTTGCAGACGCTGCGTTGCGGGATCGTGAAGGCGGTGGTCACGTTGCCGGTGACCGGTTTGCCGTCCAGGGGGCGGGCGAGGGTGATGTCGAGGACCTCCTTGGTCGCGGCGTCGGACGAGCAGAGCAGATGGGTGGCGTCGGTGAAGTCGCAGCCCTGGATGTTCGTGACCGGCTTGTCGAGCGATATCTGGCCGGCCTGGGGGAGGTTGGCGCCGGGGCCGGGCGCGGCGGCGTTGAGGACCGGCGTGGGGAAGACCTGGAGGTGCTCCCGCGTGCCCCATTCGCCGGACACCAGCCACTGCTCGTCGGGTGACACGGACGCGAACGAGTTGTTGAGCAATTCGCCCGGGTCGAGGGCGTGTTCGTAGGTGGTGCGCTTCCCGGCCGGGGTGGTCACCGCGAACATCTTCTTCGTCGCGCTGTCGCGGCCCTGGTACGCGTCGAAGGTGTGGCCGCCCGCCACGTCCGGGTCGCCCACGTGCGTCCAGCCCGCGACGCGCAGGGGCAGCGGGACCGAGCCGAGGCCGCGGAACAGGAGCGTCCCGTCCGCGCGGGACGCCAGGCCCTGGCTGCCCGTCAGTGAGTTCACGTGCGCGGTGCCGGTCTCGGTCCATGTGGGCGCGGCGGACGCCGTGGTCGTGCCGAGCGTCAGGGCGCCCAGGGCGGCGGCGAGGGTCAGTGCGGAGCGTCTTTTGTGCCGCTTCTTGTGCCGGGTCATGAAGGTCACCCTGCCCCATGGCCGGGGCGCGCAGGGGGTGTTCGGACAGGGTGGCGGATTGTCGCCGTACGTCCGCGCTCGGAGATGTAAAGGGTTGTAAAGGCGCCGTATAGGTGGAGTGACCACAAAGCCCCCTGCAATGCCCGGTCATTACCTGGCTGACGTTGTGTCATCACGCAGCGTGTCGGAATGAACTCCCCGGGGGTGTGACGCGTCTTACCCAAAATGAGACCGAGAAATACGCTGGAGGTATGACGCCGGAGAGTCACCATGCGCTTGACTTGGCGCACCCCCAACTAGGAGAGCTCATGCGACCGTTCGCACTGAACTATGCCCGCCCCACGCGAGAGGCAGAGGTCAGGGCGCCGTATATGTACGACGCGACACTGCAGTTGAACGTACTGGCCGACGGCGCAGTGGCGGCGCGCGACTACGCAGTGTTGCGGGAGTTCGCGGCCACCACCTCCACCGCGGGTTCGAAAACCCATTTCGACGACTGAACGGCCCTGCGGAAATGACCGTGCTGATCCTGACGAGTGAGCAGGATGTGACGGCCGACATGGCCGTCGTCGAATTGAACGCCAATGGAATCCCCGTCCTGCGGCTCGACCCCGCCGAACTGCCCGGCGGCGTCGGTGTGTCCGGCGAGTTCGCGCACGGCGCGTTCCACGGCCATCTCTCGGTCGGTGGCCGGGTCGTCAGCATGGGCGGTCTGCGCTCGATCTGGGTGCGCCGCCCAGGTGTGCCCGCCGCCCACGCGGAAGCCGCGTCGCCCTGGCTCACCGAGGAGTCATCGCAGTCCCTCTACGGGATGCTGCGGTGCACCGAGGCGCGCTGGATGAACCACCCCGACTCCGCCCGCCAGGCCCGCCACAAGCCGTGGCAGTTATGGCTGGCACGCGCCTGCGGCCTCCCGGTGCCTCCCACGCTGATCACCACATTCCCGCGCGCCGCCCGTGAGTTCGCCGTGCGCCACCCCGACCTGATCGTGAAGCCGGTCTCCGGCAAGCACCCCGACGACGCCGGGCTCGCCGTACCGACCACGCGCGTGCGCCCCGGCGAGGACTACCAGGACGTCGCGAACGGACCGACGCTGTTGCAGCGCCGGGTGCGCAGGGCCGCGGACATCCGCCTGACCTGCGTGGGCGACCGGCTGTTCGCGGCGCGCGCGGCGAGTTCGCCGGACGCCGACGACGCGCGGCACGGCGAGGAGGCGACCGTGGACGACGTACGCTTCGACGCCGCCGCGGGCCCCTGGCGCCCGATATCCGTGCCCCGGAGCGTCGCGGACGCGGTGCTGACCTATCTGACCCGCGCCCAACTCGCTTACGGGGCGTTCGACTTCGCCGAGGACGCCGACGGCATCTGGTGGTTCCTGGAGTGCAACCAGTCCGGCCAGTTCGGCTTCATCGAGATCGAGACGGGGCAGCCCATCGGCCGCGCCGTCGCCCAGTGGCTCGCGGGCGACCCCCTCGGGCCCGTGTCCGCGGACGGCGAGGACGGCGAACGCGCCCTCGGCGGCGCGGAGTGTGGCTGACACGACTCGCCGATGATCTTTACGGCCGGTGCACGGCGGGGTACGAGATGAGTGGCCGACCGCAGGACACCGTGCAGAGGGAGCCCCACCGTATGACCGACGCCATCGCAGTCACCAGGCAGGGAACCCTGCGCGGCCGCACCGAGGGCGGCATCGCCGCCTTCCTCGGAGTGCCGTACGCCGCCGACCCGTTCGGCCCGCGCCGCTTCGCCGCGCCCGCGCCCGCCGAGCCGTGGACCGGGGAGCGCGACGCCACGCGGTACGGGCCGACCGCGCCCAAGGCCCCGTACGCCCCGCCGTTCGACGCGCTCATCCCCGAGACCAGCCAGGACGGGCCCGACTGCCTCAACCTGAACATCTGGACCCGGGAGCCGGGCCCCGGCGCCGGCCTCCCCGTCATGGTGTGGCTGCACGGCGGGTCCTTCTCCAACGGTTCCGCGAACTCCTCCGGCTACCGCGGCGACGCCTTCGCGCGCGACGGCGTCGTCTTCGTCGGCGTCAACTACCGCCTCGGGGTGGACGGATTCCTGCACCTGCCGGGAGCGCCCGACAACCGCGGGCTGCTCGACATGATCGCCGCGCTGGAATGGGTGCGCGACAACATCGCGGCGTTCGGCGGGGACCCGGACCGGGTGACCGTGTTCGGGGAGTCGGCGGGCGGGGTGGCCATCGGCCGGCTGCTCGTCGAGCCGCGCGCCCGCGGCCTGTTCCGGCGCGCCATCCTGCAGAGCGGGGCCTGTCACCACTTCGTACGCCCCGACACCGCGCGCCGTATCGGGGAGCGGATGGCGGAGCGGCTCGGCGTGCCGCACACCGCGGAGGCGTTCGCGGCGGTGCCGCTGCCGGAACTGGTCGCGGCGCAGGGCGCGTTGTCGGACGAGTTCCGCCAGCGGCCCGACCCGGCGGTGTGGGGCGACGCGGCGCTGAACGGGATGGTCTTCGAGCCGGTCGCGGACGAGCGCACACTGCCGGGTCCCGACCTGGGCGTGGACATCCTCGTCGGCAGCAACCGCGAGGAGAACCGGCTCTACATGGTGCCGACCGGGCGCTTCGCCAGCATCAGCGAAGGGCGGGTGAAGCGCGGAGCCGAGGCCTTCGGCGCCGACCTCGCGGGGTACGAGGCGAGCCGGCCGGGCGCGAGTCCCGGCGAACTCCTCGACGCGATCGTCACCGACTGGTTCTGGCGGATCCCGGCCGTGCGGCTCGCCGAGTCCGTGCCGGGCTCGCACGTCTACGAGTTCGCCTGGCGGTCCCCGCAGTTCGGCGGCGAGCTCGGCGCCTGCCACGCCCTGGAGCTCGGCTTCGTCTTCGACCACGTCGACGACCCGGACTACGCGGCGCTCGCGGGCGAGGACGCCCCGGCGGACCTGGCCCGTGCGATGCACGGCGCGTGGGTCGCGTTCGCCGCGTCCGGGGACCCGGGCTGGGCCGCGTACGACCCGGCGGGGGAGAGGGCGACCATGGTGTTCGACGCGGGCGTCTGCCGCGTCGAGGCCGACCCGCGGGCGGCCGAGCGGGAGCTGTGGGAGGGCGTGCGCTGAGGGCTGGATTCATGCCCGGTATGGCGCGATAGTGTGCCCCGGTGACGACGCATTCGAACACCCCTGCAGGTTGGTACCCGGACCCCCAGGGAGTGCCCCAGACCCTGCGGTGGTGGGACGGCGCCCAGTGGACCGAGCACACGCACGCCGCGCAGACGCAGGCCCCGGCGCCGCAGCAGGCGCAGGCCGCCGGGGTGCAGCGGCAGGTGCAGCAGCAGGCGGGAGTCGCCGGGGCCGGGCAGGGCGGTGGCACGCTGTTCACCGAGCCGGTCCTCGTGGTGAACCAGAAGGCCAAGCTGATCGAGCTGACGAACGAGTACAGCGTCATGGATCAGCACGGCAACCAGCTGGGCTCCGTCGTCCAGGTCGGCCAGAGCGCCATGAAGAAGGCGCTGCGCTTCGTCGCCAGCGTCGACCAGTTCATGACGCACCGGCTGGAGATCCGTGACGCGTACGGGCAGCCGCAGATGGTGCTCACGCGGCCGGCCAAGTTCATCAAGTCACGGGTCGTCGTCGAACGCCCCGACGGCTCGCCGGTCGGTGAGATCGTCCAGCAGAACGCCATCGGGAAGATCAACTTCGCGATGAACGTGAACGGGCAGCAGGTCGGCGCGATAAAGGCGGAGAACTGGCGGGCCTGGAACTTCGCGATCGTCGACCACGCGGACAACGAGGTCGCCCGCATCACGAAGACGTGGGAGGGGCTCGCCAAGACGATGTTCACGACCGCGGACAACTATGTGCTGCAGATGCACTATCAGTTGCCGGAGCCGTTGTTGAGCCTTGTCGTGGCGACGGCTCTTACCGTGGATACGGCGTTGAAGCAGGACTCCCGCGGGTTTGGCTGAGCCTCTACGGGGTTGCGGTCACGGGGCTCTGCCCCGGACCCCGCGCCTCAAACGCCGGCGGGGCTTGACTGGTGTGCGTCAGCAGCATCACGCCGCCCGTTGCCAGGATCGCGCCCGCCGCGGCAAGGCCCCAGCCTGCCGCGCCGCCCTGTAGGCGCTCGCCCAGCAGCATCAGGCCGATGACCGACGCCGCCACCGGGTTCGTCAGTGTCACCATCGCGAGGGGTGCGCCGAGGCCGCCCCGGTAGGCCGTCTGCGAGAGCAGGAGGCCGCCCGCCGCGAAGGCCGCGACCAGGAGTGCCACCGCGATCACCCGTACGTCGAGCAGCGGGCCCGTGCGGTCGGTGACCGCCACCGTCACGGTCTGCGTGAGCGCGGACGCGACGCCCGACGCGACCCCGGAGGCGGTGGCGTGCCGCAGGCCCGGCTTCGCGCCGCGACGCGAGAGCACGCCGATGAGCGCTGCCGTCACCGCGGCCACGCCGAGCGCCTCGGGCAGCGAGAGCGTGTCGTCGGGGGCGGGGCCCGACGCCGTCACGAGCAGCGCGCCCAGGCCCGCGAGCGTGAGGGCCGTGCCCCGCCACTCGCCGGCCGTGACGTGCCGCCCCGCGACCCGTGCCCCCAGCGGCACCGCCGCGACGAGGGTGAGCGCGCCGAGCGGCTGGACCAGGGTGAGCGGCCCGTACTTGAGCGCGGCGACGTGCAGCAGCGCGGCAGCGGCGTTGAGCCCGACCGACCACCACCAGGCCCCCGTCCCGAGCAGCCGCAGCACACCCGCCCCGGACGTGGCGGCGAGCCGTTCCTGGGCGACGGCAGCGGCGGCGTAGGCGACGGCGGAGACGAGGGAGAGTGCGACGGCGAGAAGTGTGGCGGTCATCGTGCCGCTCCGCGCGTGGCGGTCAGCTCGACCGGTATGTGTGTCGGCGTCGACGCGGCGAGCACATCGGCGGCCGTGAGTGCGTCGGGCGGCGTACGGAACGTGGCCGGAGCCGGCGTCCACGGTGTCGGCGTGCGCCGGGAGTCGATGATGTGCGGCGCGGTCGCGGTCGTGGGGGCAGGCACCGGGAACAGGTGACGCCAGAAGCCGGTCGCGTCGATGGTGCGCGGCAGCCGGATCACCGCGAGCGCGGCGCCGAGCAGCAGTGTCGCCACGATCGTGTCGAGCCAGTAGTGGTTGGCGGTGCCCACGATCACGAGCAGCGTGAACAGCGGGTGCAGCAGCCACAGCAGGCGCCACCGGGAACGCGTCGCCGCGACCAGGCCGATCGCGACCATCAGGGCCCAGCCGAAGTGCAGCGAGGGCATCGCGGCGAACTGGTTGGCCATGGTGTCCGTCGCCGGCTTCGCGGCGTAGACCGAGGGGCCGTACACCTGCGCCGTGTCGACGAGGTGTGCGGCATGCAGCATCCGCGGCGGGGCCAGCGGGAACGACAGGTGCAGCACGAGCGCCGCCGCGGTGAGCGCCGCGAGCACGCGCCGCGTCCACAGGTAGTGGCGCGGGCGTCGCAGGTACAGGAAGACGAGCAGCGCGATCGTGGCCGGGAAGTGCACGGACGCGTAATAGGTGTTCGCGATGTGCACCAGGGTGTCGCTGCTCAGCAGCGCGCCTTGCACCGCGCCCTCGCCGGGCAGGTGCACGGCGCGCTCGAAGCTCCACACGCGGTCGGCGTTGTGGAAGGCCTCGGCGGTGTGGCCGTTGGCCAGCTGCCGCCCGAGCTTGTAGACGAGGAAAAGTCCCACGACCAGCAAGAGCTCGCGTATCAGGGGTGGCCGGACTGTGTGCCGCTCCGGGCCCCGTGTGTTCCCGTTCATCGATACGCCAGTGTACCGATACGTTGGCGTACCGGTACACTGGCGTATCGATAGGCCGGTGTGATCTCATCGACACTGCCGCCGACGAGGAGTGAGGGCCATGACGACGCGAGAGAAGGCCACCGAGGCCAGCGAGGCCGCACCCATCGCATCGCGCCGCTCGAAGATCAGCCCCGAGCGGGCCCAGGAGTTCCTCGACGTGGTCCTCGACCAGCTGCGCGAGCAGGGATACGGGGCCCTCACCATGGAGGGCGTCGCCGCGGAGGCCTGTTGCAGCAAGTCCACGCTGTACCGGCAGTGGAAGACGAAGCCGCAGCTCGTGGCCGCGGCGCTGCGGGCCGGACGCTGCACCAAGTTCTTCACGGGCGACACGGGTACGCTCGCCGGGGACCTCGTGACCGCCGCGCGCAACGCGGCGTCGCGGGCCAAGCCGGACACCGTGCTCGTGCAGGCCCTCGGGCACGCCGCCCTCCAGGACGACGAGCTGAAGGGCGCCCTGCGCGAGGCGCTGATCGAGCCGGAGCTCGCGTCGATCGACGCGATGGTGGAGCGGGCGGTGGCGCGCGGCGAGATCGCCGCGGACCATCCCGCGCTGCCCTACCTGGCCGCGCAGCTCTTCGGAGTCATGCGCAGCCGACCGATCCTGGAAGGGCGCGAGGCCGACGCGGACTATCTGGTCCGCTTCGTCGAGAGCGCGCTGGTTCCTGGACTGGGCCTGACCCTGGAGGGTCGGGCCACCTGAACGGGAGGCCGCCGGTCGCAGGGATGACCGACCGGCGGTCTGCCCGCGCCGCACCGTGGGGACGGGGGCGGCGCGCACCCCCGGCCGGGCGGGTTCCTCCTTGAGCGGAGGGGGACCCGCCCGGCCGCATGTGTGCTTAGGGCGCGGTGGCGCTCAGACATTCTTGCCCGTGTCGCCGTCGCCGGTGACCGCGGCCTTCTTGATGCCCTTGAGGATCTTGTCGATGGCCGTGGCGTCCGGGCCCTTCGCCTTGTCCGCCGCGGTGTGCGGGACGTCGATGCCGGCGCGCAGCACGACGAGCTTGGCGGGGTTGGCGGGCGAGGGGAAGGCGGCCGACTCCACCCACGCGTCGACGCCCGACTTCGTCTCGACGCTCCAGCGGACCCGGTAGCCCTTCTGCCCGGCGACCGTGACCGCCTTCGCGAACAGCTGCTCGTGCCCCGTGATCCCCTGGTAGGTCTTGCCGCCGTAGGACGACTTCGCGTTCTTGGCGATGTCCTCCTTCGCGGCGGCCTTCGCCGTCTTCGCGTCGAGCTTGAGGCGCTCCGCCGACGCGGTGGACGCGCCGCCCTTCACACAGACGTCGCCCTTCGAGTTGGGGCAGGCGTACGGGCCGACCGTGATGCCGGCGGCGCCCGCGCCGTCGGTGCCGGTCCAGTCCTTGATGACCGGGATCGCGACACCGTTGCCGACGTCGGTGGCGAAGCCCTTGTCGAGCGGCGCCCGCGGCGCCTCGGGGGCCGGGCTCTCGCCTTCGCCGCCGGGGGCGCCGGGGCCTTCGGGGTTCGTCTCCTTCGGTCCCTGCGACCGGGAGTCCGCCTTGTCGTTCCCGCCGTCGCCGCCCGATGTGAGCGCGTAGACACCGGTGCCGATCCCCGCGAGCACCACCACCGCGATCCCCGCGGCGATCGCGATGCGCCCTCGGCCGTGCGACTTCGGCGGCAACTGGCCGGGATGTCCCGGGTAGTTCGGGTAGGTGGCGATGGCGGTGGCGGGCCGGGTGCTGTCGGTCCAGCGGGCGCCGTCCCACCAGCGTTCGGTGCGCGGGCCGTTGGGTATCTGCCCCGGGTCGGGGTACCAGCCTGCGGGAGTCTGCGACGTCATGGACGGAACAGTATGAGGCCCGCCTGAAAAGGCGATGAGAGGGTCCGCCCATGCCGTCGGGATCGTTACCGGGGTCCCATCTCCGGCCAAATGTCACCGGCTGCCGCGACGCCCCACGAAGGCAGGGTCCCGCGGACTACTCTCGTGACCAGTACGTCGATCAACCCATGTGATCGGCTGCGACCGACGCGGGACGACAACGGGAGGCTGCGGGATGACCCAGGGACGGCACGCCGACGCCGCGCCCTCCGGCTCTCATCTGCGGGACAGCTCGCATCTGTGGGAGCGGGAGTCCGAACTGGACGTCGCGGCGCGCGCCCTCGACGAACTGCACGGCGACTCAGCGGCCTCGGGCAGCCTCATCGTCTACAAGGGAGAGGCGGGCATCGGCAAGACCGCCCTGCTCTCCCGCGTACGCGAGATGGCGGCGGGCCGAGCCACCGTGTGGTCGGCCCGGGGCGGCGAGACCGTCACGTCCGTCCCCTTCAACGTCGTACGCCAACTCCTGCAGCCCGCCCTCATGGCGCTCTCCGAGGACGAGGCCCGCGAATACTTCGGTGACTGGTACGACATCGCGGGCCCCGCCCTCGGCATCGCGGAGCCCACCGGGCGGCAGGCCGACCCGCAGGGCGTGCGCGACGGACTCGTGGCCGCCGCGTCCCGACTGGCCCGCCTGCACTGGCCGTTGGTGCTGCTCATCGACGACGCGCACTGGGCCGACGTGGAGACCCTGGAGTGGCTCGCCGCGTTCGCCGAGCGGCTCGACGACCTGCCGGTGATCGTCGTCGTGGCGCAGCGCGAGGCCGCGGACGAGCGCGCCGCCACCTGCCTGGACGCGGTGACCGCCGCCGCCCGCCCCGGCGTCTCCCAGCTGAGCGCCCTCACCCCCGACGCCACCGCGGGCCTGACCCGCGCCACGCTCGGCGCCCACGCCGACGACCCGTTCTGCCGCGAGGTGTGGGCCGTCACGGGCGGAAACCCGTACGAGACAGTCGAGTTGCTCGCCAAGGTCCAGGACAGTGAGCTCCAGCCCGACGAGAAGGCCGCCGTCGAACTGCGGTCGCTCAACCGGTCCGCCCGCGGTCGCGGCCTCGTCACCCGGCTCGAAGGGCTCGGCACCGACGCGACCCGGTTCGCCTGGGCCGCCGCCATCCTCGGCACCCGCATCGAACCGGGCCTCGCCGCGCTGCTCGCCGGCATGAACCCCGAGCAGGCAGGCCGCTGCGCCGAGCACCTGCGCACCGCCCGCATCCTGACCGACACCGTGTCCCCCGGAGCGGGGTACGGCGCCACCGACACCCTGGAGTTCGTCCACCCGCTGATCGCCTCCGCCGTGTACGACGCGATCCCTTCGGCCACCCGCACCGCCATGCACGGCCAGGCCGCATGGGCGGTCACCGCCTCCGGGCACGGCCCCGCCGCCGCCTCCCGGCACCTCCTCGAAGTGCACCCGGACGACGACCCCGAGCTCGTCGAGCAGCTGCGTGCCGCCGCCCGCGAGCACCTCGCCGTCGGTGCCCCCGCCGCCGCCCGCCGCTGCCTGGAGCGCGCCCTCCAGGAACCGCCGCTGCCCGAGACGCGGCCGCACGTGCTGTACGAGCTGGGCTGCGCCACGCTGCTCACCTCGCCGTCGACGACCGTCGCGCACCTGCGCTCCGCTCTCGACTCCGAGCCCGGGCTCTTCGGCGAGCACCGCGTCGACGCGGTGTGCCGTCTCGCCCAGGCACTCGTCCACACCAACCGGCTGGACGACGCGCTCGCCGCCATCGACACCGAGACCGCCCGGCTGGAGGAGGGGCACCAGCGGCTGCGCCTGCGGGCCACCCGTCTTTTCTGGGAGTGCATCTACGCCGGCGAGCACGATCCGCAGGACCGTTCCCGCAGCCTTGCCGAACTCGCCGGCCGGGTCACCGGGCGCGACAACCCCGAGCGCGTCCTGCTGATCCTGCGCGCCTTCGACATGATGAACCGCGGTGAGAACGCCGAGGAGGTCGCGGAACACTGCGACCGCTCCCTGGTCAACGGACGCCTCGCCCCTGGCCTCGGCTGGACCGACCCCGAGTGGGGCTTCGAGATCCTGATCGCGCTCGGCCTGTCGTACCTCTTCTCCGACCGCCTCGACCGCGCCGAGAGCCTGTTCGCGGAGAGCATGCGGGCCTACGAGACCGCCGGCTGGAGCGGCGGACACCTCTCCCTCGCGCACGCCTTCGTCGGATACGTCCACCGCAGGCGCGGCCGGCTCAACGACGCGGAAGCGTTCCTGCGGGAGGCGCTGCGGCTGGCCGACCGGGTGGGCCACGGACTGCCCATGCACTGGGACGCCGCCGCCATGCTCATCGACACGCTGCTCGCCCGCGGCAAGCCCGACGAAGCGCTCCGGGTCGCCGACCGCTACGGCTTCGCCGCGCCCTACCCGTCGATGATCCTGCTGCCCGACGCCCACTCGGTGCGCGGCCGTCTGCTGCTCGCCGTCGGCCGCACCGAAGAGGGCATCAACGAACTGGAGACCGGGGGCAAGGTCGCCCTGGCCCGCGGCGGGCACAACACCATCGTCGCGTCGTGGGCCGGCGACCTGGCCCTCGCCCTCGCCGACACCGACCCGCGGCGCGCCGCCGAACTCGCCGCCCAGGCCCGGGTCCAGGCCGAGCGCTTCGGCACGGACACCGCGATCGGTGAGGCGTTGCGGGTCGCTGCCGCGCTGGCCACGGGCCGGGAACAGCTCACCCTGTACGCGAAGGCCGTCACGTACCTCGAAGCGTCTCCCTGCGCGTACGAACACGCTCGGGCGAGAGTCGAGTACGGGATCGCCGCGCGGTCGCTGTCCGAACTCAACCGCGGCTTGCAGCTGGCCCGTTCGTGCGGGGCGGAGGCGCTGACGGCGCGGGCCCGCGAGGTGCTGGAGACGGGGCGCGGGCTGCGCTAGAGCCCGTACGGCTTCAGGATCCGGTCGAGTTCGGTGTCGAGGCGGTCCTGGACCTCGCGGTCGTACGTCTCCGCGTGCGCGAGCGTCGGCTGCTCGCCGTCGAAGAACCCGGCGGTTGCCTCACCGCCCAACTCGCCCACGGCCAGGGCCAGTACGCCGGCCGCGCCGTCCTCGACGGTGTTCAGCGGGCCGACCCCGGCCTCCCGGACCATCGCCGTGTCCATGTACGTCGCCGGGTGGATGACGTTGACGTGGATGCCCGTGCCGGACAGTTCGCGGGCGAGGGCGAAGGTGTGGGCGGCGAGGGCGAACTTGGCGCGGCAGTACGCCTCGGTGCCGCTGTAGTCGCTGGTGAACTCCAGGTCGTCGAAGTCGAGCGGGGCCTGGCCGAGGGAGCCGCAATTCACCACGCGGGAGGGCGAGTTGGTCTGGAGCGTGGGCAGCAGGGTGCGGGTGAGGGCGACCGGGGCGAGCAGGTCGACGGCGAACCGCAGCTCGTGCCCGTCGGCACTCAGCTCGCGGCCCGTGCCGGGAGCCCCGGTGCCGACGCCGGCGTTGTTGACGAGGACGTCGAGTTCCGGGTGGGCGGCGGCGACGCGGGCGCCGAGGTCACGGACCTGCGCCAGGGAGGCGAGGTCGGCGACGAACCCCTCGGCGCGCCCGCCTTCGCACAGCTCGCGGACCAACTCGTCCGTACGTTTCCGGTCCCGGCCGTGGGCGAGCACGGTGTGCCCGCTGCGGACGAGCTCGAAGGCGAGGTACCGGCCGAGGCCGGAGGTGGCACCGGTGATCAGGATGGTGGACATGCGTCCAGGCTAGGGGCCACGGAGTGCGGGTGGTGTGGCCCCCTGGACGTACGACTGTCGTGGTTACGTCAGACCAGGCCCTCCTCGGCGAGTACGCGCTGGGCGACGCCGAAGGCGGAGTTGGCGGCGGGTACGCCCACGTACACGGCGCACTGCTGCACCACCGCCCCGATCTCGTCCGGGGTGAGACCGTTGCGCAGGGCGGCGCGGACGTGCATGCCGAACTCGTCGAGGTGGCCGTGGGCGACCAGCGCGGTCATCGTGATCATGCTGCGCTCGCGGCGGCTCAGCGTCGGGTCGGTCCAGATCTCGCCCCACGCGTAGCGCGAGATGAAGTCCTGGAACCGGGCCGTGAACGGCGTCTGCCGAGCCTGCGCCCGGTCGACGTGCGTGTCCCCGAGCACCTCGCGGCGCACCTCCATACCGCGCTTCACGGACTGCCCGAGGTGGGTGCGCAGCAGCCCGACGACCGCCTCCGGCCGTTCGGCGGGGGCGAGGTGCGAGGCCCCGGCCAGCTCGGCCAGTTCGGCGTTCGGTACGGCGTCGGCGATCTCGCGCAGGTGGGCAGGGGGTGTGGCGGGGTCCTCGCGGCCGGCGATCAGGAGGGTGGGCACGGTGATGCCGGGGAGGCGGTCCCTCAGGTCGAACGCGGCGAGGGCGTCGCAGCAGGCGGCGTAGCCCGCGGGGTCGGCGTCCCGGTTGTCCTGCACGAGGCGTTCCACGCGGAAGCCGGGGGTGAACCAGCGGGAGGGCGCGGTTTCGGCGACGGGGCCGGTGCCCTCCTTGCGGACGAGAGCGGCCCGCTCCTCCCAGTTCTTGGCGCCGCCGAAGTGGGAGGAGGAGCAGATGACGGTGAGGCTGGTGAGGCGTTCCGGGTGGTGCGCGGCGAGGTGCAGGCCGACGGCGCCGCCGAGCGAGACGCCCGCGTAGGCGAACCGGTCGATGCCGAGGTCGTCGGCGAGCGCGAGGACGAGGTCGGCGAGGTCTCCGACGGTGGCGCCGGGTTCGATCAGGCCGGCGTCCGACCCGCCGTGACCGGGGAGGTCCCACCGTACGACGCGGTGGGCGCTGGACAGTTCGGGCGCGACGTCGTCCCACAGGGCGAGGCTCGTCCCGAGGGAGGGCCCGAGGACGAGCGGCGGCGCGGTGGGCGAGCCCTCTTCGTGGTGATGGAGACGGGGTGCGGTCATGGGTGGGCTCCCGGTGGGTCGTCGAGGGGCGACTTGAGCTGGCGGGGTGTCTGTCGTCGTCGGGTGTCGGTCGTACGTGGCTGGGCGCGCAGTTCCCCGCGCCCCTGAAGGGGCGCGGGGAACTGCGCAAGCGCAACCCCGGGTGGCGTGTCGTCGGGTCAAGTGGGGCGGATCCCACCCACCCCACCCCCACCCACGCGCCCGCAGGGATTTCGGGAAGGGGCGGGGTGGGGGAATGTCATTGGCGCGTCAGCGCCCGGTCCACCAGCGCGCCCGCCGCGCCGACGTATCGCGACGGATCGGTCAGGTCGGGAACGTTCACGTCGGCGTCCTTGATGGCCGGTTCCGCCGCGAGAACGTCCGCGAGGGAGACGCCCTCCTCCCGCGCCCGCCGCGACGCACCCGCCAGAAGTTCCTTCGCCGGGCCGCGCCCGAGCACCCCGGCCAGCTCCGCCGAGAGCCGCTCCGAGACGATCGCCCCGCCGGTCGTCGACAGGTGCGCGCGCATCACGTCCGCCCGGACCGTCAGGCCGTCGACCAGTTCAGCGGTGTCCCGGGCCGCGCCGCCCACCGTCCGCAACAGCTCCCGCAGCGTGGTCCATTCGGCGTGCCACGCGCCCGCGGGGCGTTCGTCCTCCGCGGGCAGCGAGGCGTACAGCGTCGCGGCGAGCGCGGGGGTGCGGCGGGCCGCGGCGGCGATGAGGGTGGAGCGGACCGGGTTCGCCTTGTGCGGCATCGCGGAGGAACCGCCGCCCGCGCCCTCGGCCAGCTCGCCGATCTCCGTACGGGAGAGGACCAGCACATCCGCCGCGATCTTGCCGAGCGCACCCGCCGTGAAGGCCAGCGCCCCCGCCAGATCCGCCACCGGGGTACGCAGCACGTGCCACGGCAACTCGGGCTCCGTCAACCCCAGTTCACGCGCGTACGCCGCCACCAGGGCGACCGGGTCGTCCGACCCGTACGCCCCGAACGCCGCCAACGTGCCCGCCGCACCGCCCAGTTGAACCGGCAGCGCCGCGCGCACGCCCCGCAGGCGGTCCCGCGCGTCGAGCACCAGCGAACGCCAGCCGGCGGCCTTGAGGCCGAACGTCGTCGGCACGGCGTGCTGGGTGAGCGTACGGCCGGGCATCACCGTGTCACGGTGGGCGGCGGCGATCCGCGCCAACACGCCTTCCGTACCCACGAGTTCATCCAGGATCGCGTCCAGCGAACGCGCCGCCACCAGCATCAGCGCCGAGTCCAGGATGTCCTGGCTCGTCGCGCCCCGGTGCACGTAGGGGGCATGCTCGGCGGGCACCGCGGACGTGAGGTCCGCGACCAGCGGGATGACCGGGTTGCCGCCTCCGCGCGAGCGGCGCGCGAGGTCCCGCACGTCGAAGCGCTCGGAGTCGGCCACCGCGGTGACGGCGTCACCGGCGGCGGTGGGCGCGAGGCCGAGCGAGGACTGCGCCCGTGTGAGGCCCGCCTCCGCGTCCAACAGCGCCTGTAGGAAGGCCTCTTCGGACGTGGTGCGCTCGGTGGGCGCGCCCTCGCTGCCGGGGTCGAACAACGTCACGTGAACTCCAGGAAGACCGTCTCGCCCTCGCCCTGAAGGCGGATGTCGAAACGGTACGTGCCATCGGCCTGCGGCTGTGCGATCAGCGTGTCGCGGCGCTCGGGGTCGACCTGCGCCAGCACCGGGTCGGACGGCAGGGCCTCGTCACCGGCGAAGTAGATCCGCGTGTAGAGGTGGTGGAGCAGGCCGCGGGAGAAGATCACCACGGCGAGGTACGGCGCCGAGTCGCCCCGCGCGCCGGGGCGCAGCGTGCGTACGGCCCAGTGACCGTTGGCGTCCGTCTCGATGCGGCCCCAGCCGGTGAACTCCACGCCGTTGCGGCCCAGGTAGCCGCCGGTGAACGGCTGGCGGCGCATCGAGCCGTCGACGGTGGAGGCGTTGCCCTCGGGGTCAGCGCCCCAGACCTCGACGAACGCGTCGGGGACGGGGTCGCCGTTGCCGTCGTACACGTAGCCGTGCACGGCGACCGTGGCCGGGTGGCCGACCGGGGCGATGTCACCGCCGCCCTCGAAGGGCAGCGCGTAGCCGTACCAGGGGCCGACCGTGTGCGAAGGGGTGGGCAGCACGGACTCGGGATTATTGATGTCGATCTTCGTCATGGCTGGTCAGCGACCTTCTTCCATCCAGGTGGCGTTCGGGCCGTCGAGGACGATGTCCCACTGGTAGCCCATCGAGAACTCCGGAACCGACTTCTCGTGCACGTACGTGGCGATCAGCCGCCGGCGCGCCGCGTCGTCGGTCACCGACTGGAGGATCGGGTCGTACGGGAACAGCGGGTCGTTCGGGAAGTACATCTGCGTCACCAGGCGCTGGGTGAACGCCGAGCCGAAGACGGAGAAGTGGATGTGCGCGGGGCGCCAGGCGTTGGTGTGCTGGGCCCACGGGTACGGGCCCGGCTGGACGGTCGTGAACTTGTACCAGCCGTCGCCGTCGGTGAGCGTCCGGCCGACACCCGTGAAGTTCGGGTCGAGCGGCGCGTCGTGCACCTCGATCTTGTGCGCGTAGCGTCCTGCCGAGTTGGCCTGCCACAGCTCGATCAGCTGACCGCGCAGCGGCCGCCCCTCGCGGTCGACGAGCCGGCCCTCGACGGTGATGCGCTCGCCGATGGGCTTGCCCGGGTGCTGGATCGTCAGATCGTTGTCGATCCTCGTGATGTCGCGCTCGCCGAACGCGGGAGCGGTCAGCTCGATCAGCTCCGGGTCCTTGGCGACGTCGATGTTGATCGGCGGCTGCTTGGGGTGCCGGAAGGTGGAGGAACGGTATGGGGCGTAGTCGCGCCGCGGGTGGTGCTCGACCGGCGCGCCCTCGGCTAGACCCTTGTAGTAGGCCTCGCGATGGGCGGCGATCTCCGCGTCGATGTCGTGCTGGGTGAGAGCCATGGGGGGCCGGACCTTCCTAACGTTCCAGGACGAGGGCGAGGCCCTGGCCCACGCCGATGCAGAGCGTGGCGACGCCGACGCCGGAGCCCTTGCGGGCGAGCTGGTGGGCGACCGTCCCGGCGAGCCGGGCGCCGGAAGCGCCGAGCGGGTGGCCCAGCGCGATGGCGCCGCCCTGCGGGTTGAGGACCGCCGGGTCGAACTCGGGCCATTCGGCGACGCAGCCGAGCACCTGCGCGGCGAACGCCTCGTTCAGCTCCAGTGTCGACAGGTCGGCGAATCCCTTGCCCGCCTTGGCGAGCGCCCGGTTCGTCGCCTCGACGGGCGCGAGCCCGAAGTAGTGCGGGTCGATCGCGGAGAGACCGGTGGCGGAGATCCGGGCGAGCGGCTCGCGACCGGTGGCCTTCAGGCCCTCCTCGTCGACGAGGAGCAGCGCCGCGGCGCCGTCGTTCAGCGGCGAGGCGTTGCCCGCCGTGACCGTGCCACCGTCCTTGCGGAAGGACGGCTTGAGCTTCGCCATCGCTTCGAGGGTGGTGGTCGCGCGGACCGATTCGTCGGCGTCGACGACCGTCGGGTCGCCCTTGCGCTGCGGGATGGTGACGGAAGCGAGTTCGGCGTCGAACAGGCCGTTCTTCTGTGCCTCGGCGGCCTTCTGGTGGCTGGCGAGCGCGAACTCGTCCTGCTGCTCGCGCGTGATGTGGTGCTTGTCGGCGATGAGTTCGGCCGACTCACCGAGCGGGACCGTCCACTGCGGCTCCATCTTCGGGTTGACCATGCGCCAGCCCAGCGTGGTGGAGAACAGTTCGGTGCTCGCGGCCGGGAACGGCTTGTCGTTCTTCGGCAGCACGTAGGGCGCGCGCGTCATCGACTCGACGCCACCGGCGACGGCGATGGACGCGTCGCCGATCGCGATGGCGCGGGCCGCCTGGATCACGGCCTCAAGACCGGAGGCGCACAGCCGGTTCACGGTCACGCCCGGGACGGACGTGGGCAGCCCGGCGAGCAGCCCCGCCATGCGGGCCACGTTGCGGTTCTCCTCGCCCGCGCCGTTGGCGTTGCCGAAGTACACGTCCTCGATCCTGGACGGGTCCAACTGCGGTGTACGGGCGACCAGTTCACGGATCGCGTGCGCGGCGAGGTCGTCCGGGCGGACGGCCGCGAGGGCGCCGTTGTAGCGGCCGATGGGGCTGCGTACGGCATCGACGATGTAGACGTCCTTGACGCGGTTCACTGCACTGCTCACTTGGCGGCCTCCGGGACGCGTACCTTCGCCGCGGTCTTCTCGACGACTTCGTCGGCGGTGACGCCCGGCGCCAACTCGACCAGTTCCAGGCCGCTTTCGGTCACGTCGAGGACGGCGAGGTCGGTGATGATGCGGTCGACGCAGCCCTTGCCGGTGAGCGGCAGCGAGCACTCCTCGACGATCTTCGGGGAGCCGTCCTTCGCGGTGTGCGTCATGGTGACCAGGACGGTACGGGCGCCGTGGACGAGGTCCATGGCGCCGCCGATGCCGGTGATCATCTTGCCGGGCACGGCCCAGTTGGCCAGGTCGCCGCCCGCCGACACCTGCATGGCGCCGAGCACGGCGACGTCGATGTGGCCGCCGCGGATCATCCCGAAGGAGAGCGCGGAGTCGAAGAACGAGGCACCCGGCAGGACGGTGACCGTCTCCTTGCCCGCGTTGATCAGGTCGGGGTCGACCGCGTCGTCGGTGGGGTACGGGCCGGTGCCCAGGATCCCGTTCTCGGACTCCAGGATCACCTCGACGTCACCGCCGAGGTAGTTGGGGATCAGCGTCGGCAGGCCGATGCCGAGGTTCACGTACTGTCCGTCGCGCAGCTCGCGGGCGGCGCGGGCGGCCATCTCTTCTCGTGTCCAGGCCATGGCTAGTTGCTCGCCTCCGAAACGGTCCGCTTCTCGATGCCCTTGTCGGCGGACTGCTCCGGCGTCAGGGCGATGACGCGCTGCACGAAGATGCCCGGCAGATGTACGGCGTCCGGCTCGATCTCGCCCGGCTCCACCAGTTCCTCCACCTCGGCGATCGTGATCTTTCCGGCCTGCGCGGCGAGGGGGTTGAAGTTCTGCGTGGACTTGTTGAAGACGAGGTTGCCGTGCCGGTCGCCCTTGGCGGCGCGGACGAGCGCGAAGTCCGTGCGGATGCCGCGCTCAAGGACGTACTCGACGCCGTCGAACTCCCGCACCTCCTTGGGCGGCGAGGCGAGGGCGACCCCGCCGTTGCCGTCGTAGCGCCAGGGCAGGCCGCCGTCGGCGACCTGGGTGCCGACGCCGGCCGGGGTGTAGAAGGCGGGGATGCCCGCGCCGCCCGAGCGCAGCCGCTCGGCGAGCGTGCCCTGCGGGATCATCTCGACCTCGATCTCGCCGGCCAGGTACTGGCGCCCGAACTCCTTGTTCCCGCCGATGTACGAGCCCGTGACGCGGGTGATCCGCCCGGCGCTCAGCAGGACGGCGAGGCCGGAGTCCATGGCGCCGCAGTTGTTCGACACCACCGACAGGTTCCCTGTGCCCTGCTCGTACAGCGCCTTGATCAACACGTTCGGCACGCCGCTCAAGCCGAACCCGCCGACCGCGAGGGACGAACCGTCCCCTACGTCGGCGACGGCCTGTGCGGCCGTGGCGACAACCTTGTCCATCCCTGCCGGCCCTCTTCTCCGCGAAGTGCTCACGAGTAAACATGAAGTGCTCAGCGCACTGAGCATTTTCTGGATGTCGCTCACGTTGCCACTGGGTGTGTGAACCGTCAAGAGTTCCCAGGGAAATGCGCGAATGGACTCGACAAGCGGCTGCGGCTTGCCGGATCCTTGCTCAGTGCACGGCCGTGTTCAGCGGCGTACTGACTGCAGACGGAGGACCGCCATGGCCGCGGTGGATCTGACCACCCATCCCGGGCATCTCGCCCGGCGGCTCCAGCAGGCGCACTATCTGCTGTGGAACACGATGGTCTCCGAGGAGATCACGTCGCCGCAGTTCGCGGTCCTCAACGCGCTGGTGGCCGAGCCGGGCCTGGATCAGCGCACCGTGGGGGAGCGGGTCGGCCTCGACCGGTCCACCATCGCGGAGGTGGTCACCCGGCTCACGCGGCGCGAACTGGTCGACAAGGTCCGTGACCCGCAGGACGGCCGTCGCTGGTTGCTCCGTCTTACGCCCGGGGGGTTGCGCACGCACAAGAAGCTGGCCGTGCGGACGGCCCGGATGAACCAGATCTTCCTGGCGCCGCTCGATGCGGCCGAGCGGGGGGTGTTCTTCGACCTGATCCAGCGGGTGTGCGACGAGGCGGAGGGCCTTCGGTATCCGGGTGAGGTGGAGGTGGCGGGGGCCTGAGCTTCCTGTTGCGCCCACCCGGCGTTGCGGCCTCGGGGCTCCGCCCCGGACCCCGCGCCTCAATCGCCGGCGGGGCTTGATTGTGCGGGCTTTGTCGCCGACGGGTCGAGATTTCAAGCCCGCTGCCTCGATCATCGGCGGGGATGGGTATTGCTATTTCAAGCCCCTGCGGCGATTGAGCAGCGGGGTCCGGGGCGGAGCCCCGAGGCCGTGACCACGGCTGGGCGCTAGCGTTCGGTCAGGATGACCCACACGGGGCCCGGGGTGAACGGAACGCTGAAGGTCGTACCGTCCGTGGGGGTAGGGCGGCGCCACGTCGCATCGTAGGCCCGGCCACCCCGGAGGACGCGCGCCCGGCCACCCCCGACCGTCCGCGACAGCGGCGACGTGTTGCCCGAGCGGTCGTGGAAGCGGGACGGTTCAACGTCGACGTACTGGACGACGACCGTCGGGGCGCCGAGCCGCTTTCCGGTCGCCGTCGTCGCGGCGCGTCCGTCCATGGACACCAGCCAACGGCCTTGCTCCGCCGACCAGTTGAAGGTGAACCTGGCCGCGGGGAACCGCACCGTGTGCTCCGTCTCCGCCCGACCCCCCTTGGGCGCCCGCTCGGCGAACTCGAACCCGGCCGCCGTCCCCGCGTGCACCCCTGCCGCGGGATCACCCAGCTTCGCGGGCCGCAGATACAGGTTGTGCGGCGCGGGCCTGTCCGAGCCCCGGAAGAACGCGGCGCCACCCTCGCCCGGCGGCACCGCCCGCAGCGGCGCCGCGTCGATCGAGGGCCGCAGCGCGCTCTGCGCCCCCGAGTACGCCAGCGTCGGCCGGTCGAACTGGCGCAGCAGCTCAAGATCGGTCTCACGGGCGCTGCGCACCGGCCCGACCACAGCGGGCAGCCGCGAGCCGAACACCGCCATCAGCCGGCTGAGTCCGGCCTCGACCTGCTCCACGTACACGAGGTCGGCCTCGTCGAGCCCGGTCTGCGGCCGCGCCGCCCCCACGTTGTCGATCTTCACGGCGAGCAGCGGCGCACGCGCCGACTCCGAACTCCCGTCCCCGGGTAGCCGACTCGCCGTACACGCCGAGGCGAACATCCCGAGAGCCCCGACCACGACCGCACGCCTGCGCATCTCGTCCACGCCTCATGGATACCCACGGGCTCACCCGGCTCACTCCGGGGGAGCGTGTCCGGCCGCGAGATCGTTCCGACCGGGGGAAGGGAGGGACGCGCTGGTGCGGCCATGGGCACCAGACCGGAGTGCCGGCCGGTACGGCGCCCCCGCCCGGTCCCCCCACGCAGCGCCCCCGTCACACGCTCAGCGCAGCACATCCGCCAGGTCGAACCGCACCGGCTCCTCCAACTGCGCGTACGTACAGCTCTGCGGTGTGCGGTCCGGGCGCCAGCGGCGGAAGCGGGCCGTGTGGCGGAAGCGGGCGCCGTTCTCCATGTGCTCGTAGGCCACCTCGGCCACCAGGTCGGGGCGCAGCGGGATCCAGGAGAGGTCCTTCTTGCCGGTCCAGCGGCTGGTGGCGCCCGGCATCCGCCTGCCCTCGTGCGCCGCCTCGTCGGTCCACGCCGCCCACGGGTGGCCGTCGGCGGGGTCCATGCGCAGCGGGTCCAGCTCGGCGATCAGCTCGGTGCGGCGCTTCATCGTGAACGCCGCGCAGACCCCGACGTGCTGCAGAGCGCCCGCGTCGTCGTACAGACCGAGGAGGAGGGAGCCGACGACCGGGCCGCTCTTGTGGAAGCGGTAGCCGGCGACCACGCAGTCCGCGGTCCGCTCGTGCTTGATCTTGAGCATGACGCGTTCGTCCTGCCGGTAGCGCAGGGTGAGCGGCTTGGCGACGACGCCGTCGAGGCCCGCGCCCTCGTACTGCTCGAACCAGGTCTGGGCGAGTTCCGCGTCGGTGGTGGCGGGCGCCAGGTGCAGCGGGGCCGAGGCGTTCGCGAGGGCCTGTTCCAGGAGCGGTCTGCGGTCGGACAGCGGCAGCTCGACCGTGGACTCGGAGCCGAGCGCCAGGACGTCGAAGGCCACGAACGACGCCGGGGTGCGCTCGGCCAGGGTCTTCACCCGGGAGGCCGCCGGGTGGATCCGCTCGGTGAGCGCGTCGAAGTCGAGCCGCCCGTCCCGCGCGATCACGATCTCCCCGTCGAGCACGCAACGCTCCGGGAGCCGCTCGGCGAGCGCCGCGACCAGCTCGGGAAAGTACCTGGTCAGAGACTTGGTGGTCCGACTCGTGAGCTCGATCTCCGGCCCGTCGCGGAACACGATCGCCCGGAAGCCGTCCCACTTCGCCTCGTAGTGCAGCCCGGCGGGGATCTTGGCTGCGGACTTGGCGAGCATCGGCTTGACCGGCGGCATCACGGGGAGATCCATGCCCCGATTCTGTCTTCTACGGTGATGTATCGCCCGGTATGCGCGTTACGTCCTTTCGGCCTAGCGTGAGCGCATGGGCGGCAAGGGCGCGGCAGTGCAACTGGAAGCGGGCGGTCGGACGGTGCGTCTGTCCAGCCCCGACAAGGTGTTCTTCCCCGACGGCGGGAAGGTGACGTACACCAAGCTCGACCTCGCGAACTACTTCCTCGCGGTCGGCGACGGCATCCTGCGCGCCCTGCGCGACCGGCCCACCACCCTGGAGCGCTACCCCGAGGGCGTGACCGGCGAGTCCTTCTACCAGAAGCGAGCGCCGAAGAACCTGCCCGACTGGATCCCGACGGCCACGATCACCTTCCCCTCGGGGCGGACGGCCGACGAGATGTGCCCCACGGAGATCGCCGCGGTGATCTGGGCCGCCCAGTACGGCACCCTCACCTTCCACCCCTGGCCGGTGCGCCGCTCCGACCCCGACCACCCCGACGAACTGCGCATCGACCTCGACCCGCAGCCCGGCACCGACTACGCGGACGCGGTGCACGCCGCCCGCGAACTGCGCTCCGTGCTCCACGACTTCGGCGGTCTGCGCGGCTGGCCCAAGACCTCCGGCGGACGCGGACTGCACGTCTTCGTGCCCATCGAGCCGCGCTGGACGTTCACCGAGGTGCGCCGCGCCGCGATCGCCTGCGGCCGCGAACTGGAGCGCCGCATGCCGGAGTTCGTCACCACGGCGTGGTGGAAGGAGGAGCGGGGCGAGCGCATCTTCGTCGACTACAACCAGACGGCCCGCGACCGCACCATCGCCTCCGCCTACTCGGTACGCGCCCGCCCGCACGCCCCCGTCTCCGCCCCGCTCTCCTGGGACGAGGTGGGCGACGCGCTGCCCCGCGACTTCGACATCGTCACCATGCCGAAGCGGTACGCCGAACTCGGCGACGTACACGCCGACATGGACAAGGAGAGGTTCTCCCTCGACGCCCTCCTGGAGCTGGCCGACCGCGACGCGAAGGACCGCGGCCTCGGCGACCTGCCGTACCCGCCGGAGTACCCGAAGATGCCGGGCGAGCCCAAGCGGGTGCAGCCGAGCCGGGCCAGACACGAGGACTGACCCGGCTGGGCTCACTGAATTACAGGGTGACTCAGAGCTCCTTCACGCGGATGTCCCGGTACGAGATGACGTCCGTCGTGCCGTGCACCTGGAGTCCGACGTACCCCTCGGAGTAGCGCCGGCCGTCCGTGCCCGGGTCGTCGCCCCGCGGGGGTTCGAAGACCTGGCCGCCGGTGTTGTCGAACTCGTTGATCAGCACACCGTTGCGGTAGATCGAGAAGTGCTGGTCCACCACCTTGATCTCGTAGTCGTTCCACGTGCCCTTCTGGGTGACGCCCGCGCCCGCGAGGCCGACCCGGTCGAAGCCGTAGACCGAACCGGTCTTGTACATGTCCCCATCGGGCTTGTCGAGCACCTGGATCTCGTGCCCGTACTTGATGGCGACCCACTCCGGACGTGACTCCTCCGGGTTGTCGTGGACCTGCGGGAACCGCACGAACACACCGCCGTTGGCGTTGCCCGTGCCCGGCGCGTCGTCACGCCACTGGAGCTTCAGCGAGTAGTCGCCGTACTTGCGCTGCGGGAACCACAGCATGCCCATGCCGTCGACGGTCGTGCTGCTGGTGATCGAGCCGTCGGCATTGAGCGCGAACTTGCCGCCGCCGACCTGCTCCCACTTCGCGAACTGCTCCTGCGTGCCGTCCAGGATCTTCTTGTAGCCGTCGGTCTGGCCCGGCGTGCCGATCGGGGACTGCCGCGCCGCCTTGTTGATCGTGTTGTACTCGCGCTGGACGACGACGCCCTCCTTGAGGAGCTTGTCGGTGACCGTCTTCACGTGTTTCACGAACAGCGCGTGCGACGTCCACTCCTTCTCGTCCTCGATCAACTCACCGATACGGCATCGGTTGTTGGTGACCCGGTTCGGGATACCGGTGTCCGTCGTACCGACGAAGACGGTGGAACGCTCGTCCAGCTCCGGGCAGTTGGGAGCGGGAACTCCGCCGCCCGAGGCCACCGCGAACACGAACGTCTGCGCCGCGGCGGCGTTGCCCGCCTTGTCGCTCGCCCGGTACGCCACGGAGTGGGCGCCCACCCGGTCCACCACCACGGGGGCGGTGTACGCGAGATAGGGCCCGCCGTCGAGCGAGTACTCGACCTTGTCGACGCCCGACATGTCATCGGTCGCCGTCACCGTCAGCTTCGCGTTGTTGATGTACGCGCCGTCGGAGTTCTTGTCCCCGCCGACCGCCAGCGACACCGTCGGAGGTGTCTTGTCCTGGACGGGCGGCGCCACGACCTTGAAGTCGACGGACTTCTCGGCGGCGGCGTTGCCCGCCTTGTCCGCGGCCCGGTAGCGCACCGTGTACGTGCCCGGGTCGTGGACCATCACCGGGGCGGTGTACGGCTGCCAGGCGCCGTCCGAACCGACCGCGTACTCGATGGTGTTGACCCCGGAGCCGGTGTCCGACGCGGTGACCGTCACCGTGGCCATGCCGACGTACGCGCCGGTGTCGTCCTTGTCGCCGGTCACCGTCGCAGAGGTCTCCGGTGGCGTCTTGTCGTCCGTCGGTGGCGCGACCACCGTGAAGTCGAGCGACTTCTCGGCGGCGGCGTTGCCCGCCTTGTCGGTCGCCTTGTACTTCACGGTGTGCGCGCCGACCTGGTCGACGACCACCGGCGCCGTGTACGGCGTGTACGCGCCGCCGTCCAGGGCGTACTCGATCCTGTCGACGCCCGAACCCGCGTCGGTCGCGGTGACCGAGACGGACGCGGACCCGACGAACGCGCCGTCGGCGTTGGTCTGCCCCTCGGCCTTCGCCGAGGTCTCCGGCGCGGTCGTGTCGTCACCGCCGCCACCGTCCGTCACCACTAGGGTCCCCGCCATGCTGGCGTGGCCGGGGATCGTGCAGTGGTAGCGGTACGTGCCGGGGGAGAGGGTGACCTCGGCCGTGTGCTTGCCGCCCTGGTCGTCGTTCGGATTGGCCAGGATGTTCAGCGGCACATCGTTGTTGTACTCGGGATCCGACACGTCGAAGGTCAACGTGTGCGGCATCCCCGTGGTGTTTCCGGTCGCCGCGCTGTTCTCGAAGACGATCGTCGCCTTGCCTGCGACCGCCGTCTGCGGCGCCGACGTGTACTTCGTGATGTCGTCGCCGGCCGTCCAGGTCAGCACCTGCTCCGCGGCGGGCTCCGTCTGGCTGTACGCCGGCATGGTGCCGCTCAGGCCGAGGCACATCAGCAGGGCCGCGAGCAGCGCGGTCAGCATTCTCCGTCTACGCATGGGTCAGCCCTTCCTGGCCAGCTGATCGGCCGCCGGGGTCGCTCCGCCACCGGTGTAAGTGACCTTCCACAGCGCCGACTTGGCGTCGGAGGTGAAGAAGCCACGCCCGTAGTCGAGGACGTACAGCGCACCGTCGGGACCGAACTTCCAGTCCATGAGGTTCTTGATGCCGTCGTTGCCGATCGGAATGATCTTCTTCAAGGACTCGGAGTGGACCGGGATCGATCCGTCGCCGTGCGTCTTCGGGTCGGTGAGGACCGCGTTGCGCGGCTGGTCGGCATCGTAGAAGTCACCGACGAACCACTTGCCGTCCCAGTAGCCCGGCCACTTGTCCGCGTTCGGGACCGACGCGTCGTAGCGGTAGACGGGCCCGTCCATCGCGGCCTGGCCGCCGCCCTTGAGCCACGGCAGCAGGTACTTCGCCTCGGACTGCTTGTACGAGGGCACGCCGTTGGCGTCGCGCGGGAAGTCCGGAGCGCCGCCCTGCGGCGAGTACCAGATGTTGTTCCCGGTGACCGGCGGCAGGTTGACGAGACCGTCGTTGTTCGGCGACTCGTTCTTCGGGTGGTCGCAGTCGTACCAGCCCAGCGGCTTGGTCGGGTCCGGCAGATTGCGGTCGCGGTAGGGCTGCTTGTTGCCCATGCAGTAGGGCCAGCCGCGGTTGCTCGCCTTGGTGATGACGGCGAACTGGTCGTACTTGGCCGGACCCCAGGTCGTCGACGGCTCACCGGCATCCGGGCCGACCCACCCCGCGTACAGGGTGTCCGTCTTCGTGTCGACCGAGATGCGCGCCGGGTTGCGCACACCCATCACGTAGATCTCGCCGCGCGTCTTGCCGCCGCCCTCGGCGTCCTCCTTGCCGGTGAAGAGATTGCCCTCAGGCAGGGTGTACGTCCCGTCGGCCTCCGGGTGGATCCGCAGGATCTTGCCGTTCAGGTTGTTCGTGTTGCCCGCGGTGCGGCGTGCGTCGGCGAACGAGACGCCCTTGTAGTTCGGCTGCGGGTTGTTGCCCGAGTAGCCGTCACTGAACTGCGAGGAGTTGTTGTCACCGGTGGCGATGTACAGGTTCCCCTTGGAGTCCCAGGCCATCCCGCCGCCAGCGTGGCAGCAACTGTGCACCTGCACAGGCCACTTGAGCAGGACCTTCTCGCTGCTCAGGTCCAGCTTGTCCGTGCTCGGGTCGAGCGTGAAGCGCGAGACGCGGCGCTCGGCCAGCTGCTTGTCGCGGTCGAGCTGCGAGTGCGGCGTGTAGTGCAGATACACGTACCCGTTCTGCTCGAATTCCGGGTCCAGCTCGATGCCGAGCAGCCCCTCCTCGACCTTGACCAGCTCGTCCCCGCCGCCCTTGTTTCCGAAGACGGTCAACTCCCCGGCGAGAGTCACCTTCTTGGTCTTCGGGTCGTACACGTGGACCTGACCCTTGCCCTTGCCGACGTCGGGGTTGTTCCAGTCGGTGATCACCGGCTGGGACGAGTCCGCGCCGCCGCGGCCGATGTACAGCACCCGGCCGTCGGGCGCGGTGACCAGCCCGTGGGGCTCGCCGATCTGGTCGTTCTGACCGGGCTGATTGGCCTGGGTCAGGCGCTCCGCCTTGTAGTTGGCGTTGATGGCGGCCTTGCAGTCGGCGCGCACGAGACGCGTCGTCCACAGCAGCGCGCCGCGCAGATGGTCGCGGAAGTCCACCTCGTCGTACGAGGAGACGGTGCCCCCCATGCCGGTGTAGAAGGACCGGCCGCCGTCATAGTCACGGCACCAACTCACCGGGTGGTCCGCGCCGTTCGCGCCCTCGCCCGGCTTGTACGTGGACTCGTTGACCCGCGCGACCGTGTGCACGTCGCCGGACGGGTTCTTCGACCAGTTCAGCCACTGATCCGCGCGCTTCCACTGCACCGGCAGGCCCTTGGTCGCCGGGTTCTGCCGATCGCCGACCTCAACGGTCGCTCGCTGCGCGGTAGTTGGCGACGACGCGGCGGGCCGGGCCCCGATCAGACCGGTGAACCAGTCCGAGTACGGCTCGGCGCGGGCCGCGTCATGGACGCCGACGAAACCGCCGCCCGCCTCCATGTACGCCTCAAGGCCTGCCTCCTGGTCGGGGTCGAGGACGTCGCCCCCGCCGGTCAGGAAGGCGACCGAGTTGAAGCGCCCCAGCTTCGTGGCGTTCGTGAACACGGAGGCGTCGTCCGTCGCCGTGATCGTGAACCGCTGGGCCTCGGGCCCGGACCGGCCGATCTTCTCGATCGCCTCGATGCCCGCGTTGACCGTGGGCGACTCGTCGCCGCCGGCCGCGGACCCGTAGAACACCAGGACCCGCACGTTCGCGCCGCCGGGTGGCGACTTGACGGACATCGTTGTCGGGGACGGCTCCGGCGCCGGGTGCGCGCTGGCGACCGGGCCGCTCAGCAGCCCGGCGGCCAGGGTTCCCGCGGCGACCCCGGCCGCCCAGACACGTGCACGTCTGGTTCTGCTCGCTCTGAACTCTCGTACGGGTAACGGACTTTGACGCGACAACCGCCGCATGTGTTCACCCATCCCTCGTCGGACACAGCAACAGCGCGGTGGAAGCTAGACCCCTTTTCGCGGTCCGCCAATAGGTATGACCGGGATGACGCAAACTTTGTCCTGAGTGTGGATAAACGAAGATCGTGTGGCTACGGTGCCCATCGCGACGTGAAAATCCTTACGAGGATGGGGAGTTGGCCGTGGCAGAGCACGACGAACCTCGCGACGAATCGACGCAGGCGAGTGAACGGGACCGACGCGCGCTGACCCGGCGCATGATGATCGGCGGCGCCGTGGCGGCCACGGCCGGGGTGACATCGTTGTCCATCGGGGCGTCGGCGGGACCGGCCGCAGGCGCGGACACCCCTGCGCGCACCGCGCCCGCGGGCGGCGAGGTCAGACGCCTCACGCTGTACGCCGAGAAGCTCGCGGACGGTCAGCTCGGCTACGGCTTCGAGAAGGGCAAGGCGTCCATCCCCGGCCCGCTGATCGAACTCAACGAGGGCGACACGGCGCACATCGAGTTCCACAACCTCACGGACGTCGACGTGAGCCTTCATGTGCACGGCATGGACTACGAGATCTCCAGCGACGGCACCCGGATGAACCGCAGCCACGTCGAACCGGGCGGCACCCGCACCTACACCTGGCGCACGCATGCGCCGGGCCGCAGGACGGACGGCACGTGGCGGGCCGGGACCGCGGGCTACTGGCATTACCACGACCATGTCGTCGGTACCGACCACGGCACGGGCGGGATCAGGAAGGGCCTGTACGGCCCGGTGATCGTGCGCCGAAAGGGCGACATCCTGCCCGACCCGGGGAAGACCTTCACGATCGTCTTCAACGACATGACGATCAACAACAAGGCGGCCCATGAAGCCCCCAACTTCGAGGCCACGGTGGGCGATCGCGTCGAGATCGTGATGATCACGCACGGCGAGTACTACCACACCTTCCACATGCACGGTCACCGTTGGGCGGACAATCGCACGGGCCTGCTCACGGGCCCCGACGACCCGACCCAGGTCCTCGACAACAAGATCTGCGGCCCGGCGGACTCGTTCGGGTTCCAGATCGTCGCGGGGGAGGGCGTCGGGGCCGGGGCGTGGATGTATCACTGCCACGTCCAGAGCCACTCGGACATGGGGATGGCGGGCCTGTTCCTCGTGAAGAAGGCGGACGGGACGATCCCGGCGTACGACGCGCCGCACCACTGAACACCATGCCGAAGCGGTACGCCGAACTCGGCTACGTACACGCCGACATGGAGAACGTGCCTACAGCGACGCGGCCCGGTGCGTCACCCGACCGCCGAGCACCGTCAACTGCACCGGCACCTCGTGGAGTTCGGTCGCCGGTGCGGCGACCGGATCCACGGCGAACGCCGTGAGGTCCGCCCGGAACCCGACCGCGATCCGCCCCGCGGTCCGCTCCTCGCCGGCGGCGTAGGCGGCGTTCACGGTCATCGCCCGCAGCGCCTCCATGCCGGTCAGGGCCTGCTCAGGCCCGTGGGGCGGCAGCGCGAGATCCCGGCTCGGCCGACGGTGCCGCGCTCCGGCCAGTACACCCAGTGGCGGGTACGGAGCGATCGGCCAGTCCGAACCGAGCACCACCGTCGCCCCCGCGTCCCACAGGTCCCGGCAGCGCCAGGCCCGCGCCGCCCGCTCCTCGCCGAGCCGCCGCGACCAGTTGTCGCTGTGGTCGGCGCGTGTGAAGTCGCAGCAGTGCGTGGGCTGCATCGACGCGATCACCCCCAGCTCGGCGAACCGCCGCACCGTGTCGTCCGGCACCGTCTCGATGTGCTCGACACGATGCCGTACGTCGCCCGGGGCCGCGGCCCGCGCCTTCGCCACGGAGTCGAGCGCGTGCCGCACCGCCGCGTCACCGATGGCGTGCGTCGCGGTGGGCACACCGGAACGGTGCAGCGAGGTGATGACGTCGGTGTACGCGGCTGGGTCCGGCCAGAACGCATGCGTGGACTCGCCGTGGCAGTCGGGGCGCTCCAGCCACGCGGTGCCGTTGTCGATGGTGCCGTCCATGAACAGCTTGACCCCGTCGACGGACCACAACTGGCCTCCCCGTTCCTCCAGTTGAACCAACCGGCTCACGGCATCGGCGTCCGCACCCGGCTGACACCACGGCGCGACCCGCAGCCGCACGGCAAGCTCCCCGGCAGCGTCCAACTCCTCGTACAGCTCAAGGCTGTCACCGTTGGCGTCCATGGCGTGCCCACCGGTGAGCCCGCTCGCGGCCATTGCCCGCAGCGCCCGTCCGAGCCGTTCGCGACGCTCCGCCCGGGTGGGCTGCGGCGCGGCTCGCTCGACCAGTTCGCACGCGGCGTCCTCCAGGAGCAGCCCGGTGGGCCGCCCCGCCGTGTCGCAGACGATCTCGGCGGCCTGGTCGAAGGCGCGGGGACCGTCGATCCCGGCGAGTTCGAGGGCGCGGGCGCTCGCCAACAACGAATGCCCGTCGAAGAGTTGAAGCGATGCGGGCACTCCGCCGAGTACGTCCTCCACTGCCGCCGCCTCCACGGCCCGCTCCCCGAACACATTCGGGTCGAGCCCCCAGGCGTGCAGCCAGGCACCGTCCGCGAGCGACTCCTTCGCGCGCCCGAGTTCGGCGCGCACGTCATCGAGGCTCACGCACCGTGACAGGTCGCCCCCGGCGGTGAGCTCGGCCCCGGAGGCGGGATGGGTGTGCCCGTCGACGAGCCCGGGCGTCACGACGGCGCCCTTGAGGTCGACGGTGACGGTGCCGGTCCCGGCGAGCGCGCGTATCTCGCGGTCGTCACCGAGCGCGGTGATGACGTCGTCGCTGACGGCGAGCGCGGTGTGCGGCCTGCCGCCATCGACCGGATCGAGAATCCGGGCGTTGAGAAGGATCAGGTCGGGCTGCTGCATGGTACGGATCTCCTTAAGGATGGTTCGGCCGCCCCGGCCGACGTCGGCATACGGTCCGAGGAATCAAGCCCTGCTGTCGACGCAAGGCGCGGACAATAAAGCCCCGCCGGCGATTGAGGCGCGGGGTCCGGGGCAGAGCCCCGAGGCCGCAACCCCCTCGCCGGTCTACGAACCCAACGCCCCCTCCCGGAGGCCAAGTTCACGCTCGGCGACCCGAAACGCCATCCGAGCCACCCCGGCCGGCAGGCCCTCCGCATCGCCGACCGGGTCCGCCCCCAGCCCGTCCAGCACCACCAGAATCTGCATCGCCACGACCTCCGGATCACCGGTCCGGAACTCCCCGCGTTCCACGCCTTCCGCGATGAGCGCCGTGAGCCGCCCCCGCCACGCGTCGCCCTGCAGCGTGACGCGCACCCGTAGCGAGTCCCGGTACCGGCTCAAGTGCCGCGCGTTGATCCACAACTGGCTGATGTCGTCCCACGCGGGCCCGGAGGTCCGCGCGAGAAACCCGGCGAGCCGCTCCACGGTCGACGTGTCCCCACCCCCCTCGGGGAGAAGCGCGTCGAGCTCACCCGTCGCCGCGCTCCCGAACGCCTCCGCCACCAGTTCCTCCGCCGAGGGGAAGTAGTGGCTCACAAGGCCCGGGCGCACGTCCAGATCCTCACCGATGCGCCGCAGCGTAATGCACTCCAGACCTTCGGAAAGCGCAATCGAGGCGGCCTTCGCAACGATTTCCGCACGTCTGACGGCCGGAGATTTTCGGATTCGCTTGCGCTCAACGCTTGACGACATGCCCGTCACGCTATTGAGTGTGCGACCAATAAGCAAGCAGGTGGCACGAGACCAGCACCCCCCGGAGGGCCCCATGGCGTCCACGCTTCCCGACCCGTCTCCAGACACGGGCGGCACGGGAGAAAGCACCACAGACACGCCCCTCGTCGACCCCCATGTGACAGCCACCCGTATCGAGACCCATGGCATCGACCACATCCCCGACTCCGAACGCCATGGCAGAGCCCGCGAGTTGTTCTCCGTCTGGGCCGCGGGCGGCATCAACTACCTGAGCCTGGTGGTCGGCGGCGCCCTGGTCCTGATGGGCCTGAACCTGTGGCAGGCCCTCGGCGTGCTGGTCGTCGGCAACCTGTTCTGGATCCTCACCGGCTGGCTCTCCGTCTCGGGCCCCGCGGCAGGCGCCCCCAGCGAGGTCATCACCCGCGCCCTCTTCGGGGTCATAGGAAACCGCGTGAACAACGCGATCGTCGGCTGGGTGATCTCCGTCTGCTACTTCGCGCTGAACCTGGCGGCCGCGGCCGTCGCCGCGTTCTCCCTGGTCGCGAAGGTCGGCATCCCGGTGAACACCGGCGTGAAGGCCGCCGTCATCGTGGTCATCGCGGCGCTCACGCTCACCATCAGCGTCTACGGCCACGCCCTGATCATGAAGCTGTACCTGCCGATCGCGCTCGTCCTCGCCGCGGCCTTCGCCGTCGTGGCCGTCGTGATCGTCCAGCATGCCGACTTCGGCTACGTACCCGAACACCACCTCACCGGGGTCGACCTGTGGGCGACGGTCCTCGCGGGCGTCACCCTCATCGCGGCCGGCCCTCTGTCGTACACCACCAGCGCCGACTTCTCCCGCTATCTGCCGCGGACGACACCGAAGCGGTCGATCGTCGGATGGACCGCGCTCGGCGGCTTCCTGCCCGGCGTGGTGGTGTCCGGCATGGGCGTGCTCGCCGCCACGACCGTCGACATGACCGACCCGCAGGCGGCCCTGGAGAAGATCCTGCCCGGCTGGTTCGCCCCGGTCTTCCTGCTCGCCCTGGTCCTCGGCACTGTCGCCCTCAACGCCCTGACCGCCTACAGCGCGGGCCTCGCCCTACAGGCCGTCGGCCTGCGCATCCGCCGCTCCGTCAGCGTCCTGTTCGACGGCGCGGCCGCCGTCGCCCTGACCCTGTACGGGCTGCTGATCTCGAACTTCCTCGACACCGTCAACAACGTCCTGGCGCTGACCGTCGTCCTGCTCGGCCCGGCCATGACGATCTACGCGACCGACATCGTGCTGCGCCGCAACCGCTACGACGGACCTGCGCTCACCGACGAGTCGCCCGGCAGCCCGTTCTGGTACCGCGGCGGCGTCAACTGGGCCGGCGCGCTGTCCCTGTTGGCGGGTGCCGCGCTGTCCGCACTCTGTGTGGACACCCTCTACTTCACCGGCCCGATCTCCGCCGCCCTCGGCCACGTGGACCTCGCGCTGCCGGTCGGCATGGTGGTGTCGTGCGTCTGCTACACGCTGACGATGCGCCGCTCGGTGGCACCCCGGAACGTGACGACCCCTTGACGCGATCCACCCGCATCCCGCACAACCCGCTCTGGACAGCGCCTACCGGGAAGTAGAGCATCGGTGCCACCTGCACATGGCATTGATCATCGAGGGAGCCGCGTTGAGCAAGGACCGTACGTACGACTACGTCATCGTCGGGGCCGGATCCGCCGGATGCGTGCTGGCCGGGCGGCTCTCCGAGGATCCTTCCGTCAAGGTCGCCCTCGTCGAGTCGGGGCCGCGCGACCGGAAGACCGAGATCAGGATACCGGCCGCGTTCCCGAAGCTGTTCAAGACGCCGTACGACTGGAACTACTCGACGACCAAGCAAACCGCCCTGGACGACCGGGAGTTGTACTGGCCGCGCGGACACACGCTCGGCGGCTCCTCCGCCATCAACGCCATGATGTGGGTGCGCGGCCACCGCGCCGACTACGACGCCTGGGGTGAGGCCGCCGGATCCCCGTGGTCGTACGACGAGTTCGTGCGCTACTTCCAGCGCGCCGAGCGGTGGCAGGGCAACCCGCGCGAGGACTCTGTTTACGGCACGGCCGGGCCGCTGCACATCTCGCCGCCGCGCCACCCGAACCCGACCACCGCCGCGTTCCTCGACGCCTGCCGCTCCCAAGGGCTGCGTGAGCTAGAAGAGTTGAACCAGGACGACCACTCCGGTTTCGCCCTGACTCCACTCAACCAGTACAAGGGTCGCCGCTGGAGCGCCGCCGACGGCTACCTCAAGCCCGCCGCGCGCCGCCCCAACCTCGACGTCTACACCGACGCCCGCGTCACTCGCATCGACTTCGACGGCAACCGCGCCGCCGGCGTCGTCGCCTCCGGGGTCTCCGCCGGCACTCTGCGCGCCACCCGCGAGGTCATCCTGTCCGCAGGTGCCATCAACTCGCCGCAGTTGCTGCAACAGGCGGGCATCGGCGACCCGGAGACCCTCGCGGAGGCGGGCATCGACACCTTCGTCGCCTCGCCCGACGTCGGCCGCCACCTCCAGGACCATCTGATGTACCCGCTCAACGTCCGCGCCGCGAAGCCGATCTCGCTCACCGGCGCCGACTCGCCCGCCAACATCGCCCGGTTCCTGCTCGGCGGACGCGGACCGCTCACCTCGAACGTCGGCGAGGCCGTCGCCTTCCTCGCCACCAGGCCCGAACTCGCCGCGCCCGACATCGAGTTGGTCTACGCGCCGGTACCGTTCGTGAACCACGGCCTCGAAGCGCCGACCGAGCACGGACTGACCCTCGGAGTGATCCTGCTCCAGCCCGAGAGCAGGGGCCGGATCACTCCGGCGGGCCGCGACGCGCGGCCCCGCATCGACCCGGGCTACCTGGCCCAGGACGAGGACGTGCGCACGCTCGTCGCCGGTGTGCGCCGCGCCGAGGAACTGCTCGCCCAGAGCGCGCTGGCCGCGCACCACACCGAGCCGATGGCCGGCTACCCCGGCGTCGTCGACGACGAGGCGCTCACCCGGTCGGTGCGCGCCAGCGCCGAGACCCTCTACCACCCGGTCGGCACCTGCCGGATGGGCTCCGACGAGGGCTCGGTCACCGACCCTCGGCTCCGCGTGCGCGGCACCGAGGGCCTGCGCGTCGTCGACGCCTCCGTCATGCCGCGCATCACCCGCGGCCACACGCACGCGCCCACGGTCGCCCTCGCGGAACGGGCGGCGGACCTGATCCGCGAGGACTCCACCAAGTAGCCCTGTTCCTCGGGGAGTTACGAAGGGGTTACGACCCCACGCTCACCGTGAACCGGCGCGGGTTGCCGTCGTGCGCCGCGCCGGACACGTCCGGCTGTCCCTCGGCCTGCACGTCGTCGTACGGGAAGGCGTAGCCGATGGGAGAGTTGGCGTGCACGATGCGCGACCAGTGGTTGGTCGTCGCGTCCTGGTAGTAGTCGCCGGACGTCAGGCCGTTGGGCTGCTCGGGGTGCGTGAGCATGATGCTGCGGTTGAACCCGGCGGCGAGGCGGGACAGGATGCCCTTCTTGTCGTCGGAGTCGCCCGGGTTGTTGGCGAACGGCCCGTGGTTGCAGGTGAAGACGTCCTTCGAGGCGGGCTTGGTGAAGGTGTGGCCGCCGTTGAAGGTGAGGGTGTCGCCGCTGACCCGGCCCGTGAACACACCGCGCCCGCCCTGTAGGTCGATCTTCAGGTCGGTCGAGGCGTACTTCTCCCACACCTTGTCGATGTAGGCACCCCACACGTCGCGGAACGGCATCTCGTCCGGCTTGTCGAAGTACGGCGCCATGAGGTTCTGCGGGGAGATCGCGCGCAGCACCTTGCCGTCCTCGCCCTTGATGACGAGCTTGTCCCAGGGCTGCCCGTCCTTGGCGGCCTGCGCCGCGAGGTCCGCGGCGATCTTCTCGATGGCGCCGTCGGGGAACGGGGCGACGGTGTGGGTGGCGTCACCCTCTAGCTTCAGCCCGATGGGCAGGGCCGTGACCAGGTCGACGTAGCTGATGTTGGAGTACAACTGCTCGGAGTTGAAGGTGAATTCGGCGAACGCCCAGGTCTTGCCGTAGTTCGCGTCCTCCTTCGTGGCGAAGGCGGGCTCGACCAGCGAGGGGCCGGGGTTGAGGAAGAAGTCGAGCGTGTCGTCGCGGACGAAGTAGACGCGGGCGCCGTACATCCGGGGCAGCGTCACGACCTTCGGTTCCGAGCCCGCGGCGCCGAGCGGAATGGCGCAGTCGACGGGCAGTGGGGTCTGCGGGGCGCTCGGCGACTCGGGGTGGTAGACGCTGCCGTCGGAGCGCAGCAGCACCCAGTTGCCGGTCCCGTCCTCGTGGCCGGTGACGTAGGCGCGCACGGTGCCGCTCAACGACTTGTTCTGCAGGGCGAGTTCGCATGTGGCCGGGGCGGCGCCCGCGGTCCAAGAGGGAACCGTGAGTGCTGCGGCGGTGGTGGCGATGCCCGCTCCGGCGCCGGCGAGAAATATTCTGCGCGAGATCACGATGGGCACTCCCTGAATGTGGGGGGTGTGTGGGGGAGCCCTACTGTGGCGAGAGGGGACGGAGGCGTCAATACTTCGGGCAGGGAGCGCTCCCATGTTTTGTTTGCGTTCAACTGTTGAAGGCGGAGTGTTCGGTTCCTTTGGTCTGAACCAGCCCAGGTCAGCGCGGTGCGGGGGCGATTGTCAGTGCCCGGTGCAAGACTCGGCAGTCCGAAAAAGAAACCCTCGACGAGGAGGGCAAGACCCATGATCACTACGGAGTTCGTGGACGGCGCGCCGAACTGGCTGGATCTCAGCACCCCCGATATGGACGGCGCGATCTCCTTTTACAGCGGCCTCTTCGGCTGGACGTTCCTGTCGGCCGGTCCCGAAGCCGGCGGGTACGGGATGTTCCAGCTCGAAGGCAGGACGGTCAGCGGCGCCATGACGGTCACCGCAGAGCAGGGCGAGCCCGGCTGGACCGTGTACTTCCAGAGCGCGGACGCGGATGCCACGGCGAAGGCGGTCGAGCAGGCGGGCGGCAGCGCCCTGCTGCAGCCGATGGACGTCTTCGACCTGGGCCGCATGGCCGTCTTCGCCGACCCGGCCGGCGCCCCCTTCGGCATCTGGCAGCCCGGGAGGAACAAGGGCCTTGAGTACACCCGGGACGACGGCGGGCTGAACTGGGTGGAGCTGTACGCCCCCGATGTGGCCGCCGCGAAGCGGTTCTACGGATCGGTCTTCGACTGGGGCGCGTTCGATGTCGAGTTCCCCGGCGGCAGCTACACGACGGTCAACCCGCGAGGTACGGACGAGAACGCGATGTTCGGAGGCCTCGCCAAGCTGGACAGCGATCCCGCGGAGGCCGCGGCGGGCCCGCACTGGACGCCGTACATCCACGTCCCGGACGTGGACGCGACGGCGGACCGTACACAGGAGCTGGGCGGCACGGTGCGCTCGGAGCCGGTCAGCATCGCCGGCGTCGGTCGGCTCGCGAAGCTGACGGATCCGTACGGTGCGACGTTCGCGGTGCTCAAGGGGGACCCTGAGCAGAAGTGACCGTTCGGGCACCGCGGGCGTCCGCGGTGCCCGATGTCCGCCCGTTGATGGAGCGTTGATCAAACGTTTTTCGGTGGGCGGCAGAGTGGGCCGCATGTACGCGAACACGACCCTTACGCCTGCCGGCCCCACCTGGCAGGACCAGGCCCTGTGCGCCCAGACCGGTGCCGAATTCTTCTTCCCCGAACCGGGGAGCTCCGTCCGGGAGGCCAAGATGATCTGCGGCCTGTGCCCGATCCGGCAGAGCTGCCTGGAGTACGCCCTGACCCACGACGAGCGGTTCGGGGTGTGGGGCGGCCTCTCGGAGAAGGAGCGCCTTCGGCTCAGGCGGACCTGACGCCTGCGGGCCGGTCAGGTCAGGCGCCGGCCGCGCGCGCGGCCATGCGCGCCTTGCGGGCCGCCAGCTTCTCGTCGAACTTCGAGGCCTCGCCGTCGAGACCGTTCATGAACAGGCCCAGTTCCTCCTGCGCCTGGATGCCCTCGGGACCGAGTCCGTCGATCTCCATGACCTTCAGGTAGCGCAGGACGGGCTGGATCACGTCGTCGTGGTGGATGCGCAGGTTGTAGACCTCGCCGATCGCCATCTGCGCGGCGGCCCGCTCGAAGCCGGGGATGCCGTGTCCGGGCATCCGGAAGTTCACGACGACGTCGCGGACGGCCTGCATCGTCAGGTCGGGCGCGAGCTCGAACGCGGCCTTGAGCAGGTTGCGGTAGAAGACCATGTGCAGGTTCTCGTCGGTCGCGATGCGCGCGAGCATGCGGTCGCAGACCGGGTCGCCGGACTGGTGGCCGGTGTTGCGGTGCGAGACGCGGGTGGCCAGCTCCTGGAAGGAGACGTAGGCGACCGAGTGCAGCATCGAGTGCCGGTTGTCCGACTCGAAGCCCTCGCTCATGTGCGACATGCGGAAGGATTCCAGCTTGTCGGGGTCGACGGCGCGCGAGGCGAGCAGGTAGTCGCGCATCACGATGCCGTGCCGGCCCTCCTCCGCCGTCCAGCGGTGCACCCACGTGCCCCACGCGCCGTCGCGGCCGAACAGCGAGGCGATCTCGTGGTGGTAGCTGGGCAGGTTGTCCTCGGTGAGCAGGTTCACGATGAGGGCGGTGCGGCCGACCTCGGTGACCTTGGACTGCTCCTTGGACCAGGCCTCGCCGTCCTCGAAGAACTCGGGGAAGTTACGGGCGTCGGACCACGGCACGTAGTCGTGCGGCATCCAGTCCTTGGCGACCTTGAGGTGCCGGTTGAGCTCCTGCTCGACCACTTCTTCCAGCGCGTGAAGCAGGCGGGCGTCGGTCCACGTGGTCGACGAGCCGGGGCGGGGGGAGATGACGGTCACGGGGGCTCCTGGGGGACGGAGGTAATGCGAGCGGAGATACCTACGGTGTCGTAGGTTACGTTGCCGTAGGTTAAGCGCCCGATAAAGGCCGTGGTTACGCGTGGAGCTCCCGCAGGCGAACTGAGAGGCAGGTCACACACCCCTCCAGCTTCTCGAACTCGGAAATGTCCACCAGGACCGGCTCGTACCCGAGATCGGCGAGCCGCTCCGCCGACTTCGGCGCGCTCTGCGCCATGAGCAGCCGGTCCTCGCCGAGCAGCACCACATGCGCCCCGGACTCCTCGGGCACCGGCAGGAAGCGCGGGAACAGCGAGGCGTGCTCGACCAGCGGCGGATGGCCGATGACGGTGCCGTCGGGCAGCGCGGTGACCGCAGTCTTCAGGTGCAGCACCTTGGAGAGGGGGACGGCGACCACGCGCGCGCCGAGCGGTTCGAAGACGGCGCGCAACTGCTGCACTCCCGCCGCGTTGGTGCGCCCGCCGCGCCCTACGTAGATGGTGTCCCCGACCTTCAGTACGTCGCCGCCATCCAGGGTGCCCGGCTCCCACACCCAGTTCACCGAGCAGCCGAGCCGCGCCACGGCCTCCTCGACGCCCGGCGTCTCGGGGCGCCGCGACTCGGCCCCTGACCGGGTGATCAGTGCCACGTTCCGGAAGACCACCACCGCGTCCTCCACGAACACCGCGTCCGGGCACAGGTCGACCGGCTCCACCAGGAACGTCTCCCAGCCGTGCGTCTCAAGCGCGGCGACGTACCCCTTCCACTGCTCCTGCGCCTTCGCGGCGTCGACCGGGGTCCGCTCGATGTGGGTGACGAGCCCGTCCGCGATGCGCGGTCCCGGGCGGCGGACGAGGGCCTTCTTGCTGGGCACGGCGGGCTCCATGGCGACGGACGCGGGTGAAGGTGACGGTGTCGGTGCCCACATCATGCACAGGGCGACACGTGTCGCGGAATCCCTTGTCACGCGGCCGTCACTGCCTCCTCACCGGGCCTGTCCGCGCCCGCCACCGCCCGGCGCAGGTGCTCCGCCGTGAACGAGCCCTCCGTGTCGAGCAGTTGGGCCGGTGTGCCTTCGAAAAGCACCTCCCCGCCGTGCCGGCCGCCCTCCGGGCCCAGATCGATGATCCAGTCCGTCCGCCGGATCACATCGAGGTTGTGCTCGACGACGACCACGGTGTTGCCCGCGTCGACGAGCCGGTCGAGCAGCGCCACGAGCCCGTCGACGTCCGCCATGTGCAGCCCGGTGGTCGGCTCGTCCAGGACGTACGTCGCCGCGGAGCGGTGCAGCTGCGTGGCCAGCTTGATGCGCTGGCGCTCACCGCCGGACAGGGTGCTCAGTGGCCGGCCGAGCGTGAGATAGGTGAGGCCGACGTCGCGCAGGGCGCGCAGCCGACGGCGTATGCCCTCCTCATCCAGGTCCGCGAAGTGGTCGAGGGCCTGTGCGGCCGTCATGTCGAGCACGTCCGCGACATTGCGGCCGCGCACGGTGAGACCGAGCACCTCGTCCTTGAAGCGCCGCCCGCCGCAGGCCTCGCACACCGAGGTCACCGGGTCCATGAACGCCAGATCGCTGAAGATCACGCCGCGCCCCTCGCAGCGCTCACAGGCACCGCCCGAGTTGAAGCTGAACAGGCCCGGTTTCGTGCCCGTCTCGCGCGCGAACACCTTCCGTACGGTGTCCATGATCCCGAGATACGTCGCCGGGGTGGAGCGCCCGGAGATCCCGATGGACGACTGGTCGACGACCACGGCCTCCGGGTGCGCGGCGCACAGCGCCCCCGACACCAGGGAGCTCTTTCCGGACCCGGCGACCCCGGTGACGGCGGTGAGCACCCCGGTCGGCACCCGCACGGTGACGTCCTTGAGGTTGTGCACCCGGGCGCCCTCGACCGTCATGTGACCTGTCGCCGCGCGCGGGCGCTCCTTCACTCCGCCCGTGCGGCGCAGGCACCGGCCCGTGACGGTGTCCGCGCGCCGCAGCGCGCCGGGCGTGCCCTCGAACACCACGCGCCCGCCGTCCGCGCCGCCCGCCGGGCCCATGTCGACGACGTGATCGGCGACGGCGATGACATCGGGGTCGTGCTCGACGACCAGCACGGTGTTGCCCTTGTCGCGCAGGCGCAGCAGCAGATCATTGAGCCGCCCCACGTCGCGCGGGTGCAGGCCCACGCTCGGCTCGTCGAAGATGTACGTCATTCCGGTGAGGCTGGAGCCCAGGTGGCGCACGGTCTTCAGGCGCTGGCCCTCGCCGCCGGACAGCGTCGACGTCTCCCGGTCCAGGCTGAGATAGCCGAGGCCGATCGCCTCGATGCGCTCCAGGGCGGTGACGGCGGCCTCGGCGATCGGCCCGGCCACGGCGCCCTTGACGCGGCGCAGCACCGGGATCAGCTCGCCGATCTCCATGCGTGTGCACTCGGCGATGCTCAGGCCCTCGACGCGGGTGGCGAGCGCGGCGGCGTTCAGGCGCGCCCCCTCGCACACCGGGCAGATTCCCTCGCTCAGATACCCGCCGACCAGGTCGCGCGTGCGCCCGCTCAGCGTCGACAGGTCCCGGTTGAGGTACAGCCGCTCGAAGCGGTCGGCGAGCCCCTCGAAGTCGATGTCGCGGCGGCCGCCGGTATTGGCGACGTTCACGGTCCGCCCGCGCCCGCGCATCAGGAACTCCCGCTCGGCTGCGGTGAACTCGCCCACGGGCTTGGTGGTGTCGAGGTCGGTGGTGTTCGTGTATGTCTGCCCCTGCCAGGTCCCGGCGGCGAACGGCGGGAACAGCACCGCGCCGCCCGCCAGGGACTTCGACGGGTCGAGGATGCGCTCGTAGTCGGGGCGCACGGTGCGCCCGAGCCCGTCGCACCGAGGGCACATCCCGCTCGGGTCGTTGAACGAGTATGCGGTCGCGCCGCCCGCGCTCGGCGTCCCGTGCCGCGAGAACAGCACGCGGATCACCGAGTACACGTCGGTCATCGTGCCGACCGTGGACCGGGAGTGCCCGCCGACCGGCTTCTGGTCGATGACGATCGCGGGCGTCAGCTCCTCCAGCGCGTCCGCGTGCGGCTTCTCGTACTTGGGCAGCCGGTTGCGGACGAACCAGGTGTACGTCTCGTTGAGCTGGCGCTGCGACTCGACCGCGATGGTGTCGAAGACGACGGACGACTTGCCCGAGCCCGACACCCCGGTGAAGACGGTGAGCCGCTCCTTGGGGATACGCAGGGTGACGTCCCGCAGGTTGTTCTCGCGGGCGCCGACGATGTGCAGGTACTTCATGTCAGCGACGCTAGGCGGGATACCCGACACGTTGTGTCGGGTATCCCGAGCCGTCCTGACCGGCCGCTTTCCGACCCTTACACGGCGCCCTCCTTGAGTTCACCGTCGAGGTGGAGCCGGCGGGTGATGCCGATCGACTCCAGGAACGGCAGATCGTGGCTCGCCACGATCAGCGCGCCCTCGTACGACTCCAGGGCCGACGTCAGCTGGGCCACGCTCGCGAGGTCCAGGTTGTTCGTCGGCTCGTCCAGCATCAGGAGCTGGGGGGCGGGCTCCGCGAGCATCAGCGCCGCGAGCGTCGCCCGGAACCGCTCTCCGCCCGACAGGGTCCCTGCGGGTTGATCCGCCCGCGCCCCCTTGAACAGGAAGCGGGCGAGCCGCGCCCGCACCCGGTTGTTCGTGGCGTCCGGCGCGAACCGGGCCACGTTCTCGGCGACGCTCAACTCGTCGTCCAGGACGTCGAGACGCTGCGGCAAAAAGCGCAGCGGCACATGCGCCTCCACCTCGCCCTCGACCGGCGCCAGCTCGCCGGCGATGGTGCGCAGGAGCGTCGTCTTGCCGGAGCCGTTGCGGCCGAGCAGCGCGATCCGCTCGGGGCCGCGCAGCTCGAACTCGCCCGCCACGCGCGCCCCGTAGGCCGTCGTGATGTTGTGCAGCGACAGCACCGAGCGGCCCGGCGGCACCGCCGTGTACGGCAGGTCGACGCGGATCTCGTCGTCGTCACGCACCGCCTCCACGGCCTCGTCGAGCCGCTCCTTCGCCTCGGCGAGCTTCTCCTCGTGCAGGATGCGGTGCTTGCCCGCGGAGACCTGGGCCGACCGTTTGCGCAGCTTCATCACCGCCCTCGGCTCACGCTTGGTGTCGTACATCTTCTGGCCGTACCGCTTGCGCCGGGCCAACTTGACGTGGGCGTCGGTCAGTTCGTTCTTCTGCTTCTTCAGATCGGACTCGGCGACCCGCACCATCCGCTCCGCGGCCTCCTGTTCGGCGGCGAGCACCTCCTCGTACGCGGAGAAGTTGCCGCCGTACCAGGTGACCTCGCCGTCGCGCAGATCGGCGATCTGGTCGACGCGGTCGAGGAGTTCACGGTCGTGGCTGACCACGATCATGACTCCGGACCAGGCCTCCACGGTGGCGTACAGGCGCTGTCTGGCGCGCAGGTCCAGGTTGTTGGTGGGCTCGTCGAGCAGCAGGACGTCGGGGCGGCCGAGGAGGAGCGCGGCGAGCCGCAGCAGCACGGACTCGCCGCCGGAGACCTCGCCGATCGTGCGGTCCAGGTCGATGTGGCCGAGACCGAGCTCGCCGAGCATGGCCCGCGCCCGCTCCTCGACGTCCCAGTCGTCGCCGACCGCGGTGAAGTGCTCCTCCCGTACGTCGCCGGCCTCGATGGCGTGCAGGGCGGCGCGGGTCCCCGCGATGCCGAGTGCCTGGTCGACGCGGAGCGCCGTGTCGAGGGTGACGTTCTGCGGCAGGTACCCGACCTCGCCGGACACCCGCACGGTGCCGTCGACCGGGGTCAGTTCACCGGCGATCAGCTTCAACAGGGTTGATTTCCCTGACCCGTTGAGGCCGATGAGGCCGGTGCGGCCGGGACCGAAGGCGACCTGGAGGCCGTCGAAGACGCCGGTTCCGTCGGGCCAGGCGAAGTCGAGGGCGGTGCAGGCGACGGAGGCGGGGGAGGCGTGCGAAAAGCTCTGGGGATGTGACATGAGGTGGCCTCGCGGTTGCTCGGTGCGAACGGTGGGATGCAACGCGTTCGAGACACCGCGGGGGCACAGAGGGCCTGCTGCGGGAGGACGGCTCGGAGTGAAACCGAGGTCGCGCACACGACGGCACGGACACGCGAAGGCGTGTCATGCGCGGTGTCTCAGGACCTCAGTCGAGCAACGTCCTTCTCCTATCGACGGCAACAGAACCGTCAACCAAGGTAGAAGCACCGGCCGGAGCCGTCAAAGGATTTAACAGGCGTCGGATTTCAGCAGGCGTCCCGCAGCAGTTCCTCCAGGTCGCCGTCCACGTCCACGTGCGACGCCTCATCGCCGACCGGCACCAGGTCGGTCGTCTCCGCCAGGAAGCGGCGCAGTTCGCCGGTGCGGATGTGCACGATCGCCGTGCCCTCCGTCGCGTGGAACTCCAGGACCGTGCGGTCGTATCCGTACGGCTTGACCCGTACGTCACCGGCGCCTGCCGGGCTGCTCACCCCGCTGGCGAGCAGCTCACGGGCGAAGGTCCAGCTCACGGCGACGCCTTCGAGGGTGGCCGGGGCCGGGAAGGACATGCGCACGGCGAACGGGTCGCGCACGTCGTAACGCAGAGTCGCCGGAATGTGCGCCATGCGCGGCGCGGCGGCGACGAGACGGGCCTCGACGGCTTGCTCGATGACGGACAACGCCTGCTCCCTTGTGACGGCTGGACGGTGGGACCACTGCACGGCCTCATATGAATAGACGGCGGAATGAGGGAATCCGTGCGCCTGAAGCCGGTCGAAATTCGAGTGACCTCCGTCACCGGATTCAACCGTGGTGCGGATGTGACTGTCGGCACCCTCCGGTGGCAGGGGAGCGGGACTTGTAAGGTGACCCTAACTTAACGTCGTATAAGGTGCGGGAATCAACCACCCAGGACCCAGGAGTCGGCTTGTCGCACGTCACGGACACCCTCGCGCCCCGATCGCCCCGACTGCCCGAGGGGTACGAGGAGTTGCGCTCCCCGGCCCTGCTGCGCGAGATCCTAGGCGAGCCGTGGCCCATCGTCATCGAGAAGGTGCACGCCGAACTCACCGACAAGGACCGGGAGTTGCTGGCCCGATCGCCGTTCTGTCTGATGTCCACGTCCGACGCCGACGGCAACTGCGACACGTCGCCGCGCGGCGACGGCCCCGGCTTCGCGCACGTCGTCGACGACCGCACGATCGCCCTGCCGGACCGCCCGGGAAACCGCCGCGGCGACAGCTTCCACAACATCCTGCAGAACCCGCACGCGGGCCTGCTCTTCCTGATACCCGGCTCCAAGGACGTCCTGCGCGTCAACGGCAGGGCCCGCATCCTCACCGCCGCCCCCTTCTTCGCGGACATGGCCGTGCAGGGTCAGCCTCCGCAGCTCGCCCTGCTGCTCGACATCGACGAGATCTACCTGCACTGCCCGCAGTCCCTGAACCGCGCGGGGCTGTGGAAGCCGGAGACGTGGGAGGGCGGGGCCTGAGCCTCACCCGCCGCGTGTCGTCGCCCGGTACATGCCGACCGACCCGTGCTCCGTCGTCTCGGCGAAGCCGAACTTCTCGTACAGAAACCTGGCCGGGCCGTCCGCGATGAGCGAGACGTAGGCGGTCGCGGGCGCCCGCCGGTCCAGCTCCTCGGTGAGCGCCGCCATGATCCGCCTGCCGAGGCCCCGGCCCTGGTGGTCCGGGTGCACGCAGATGTCGACGATCTGGAAGGCCGTGCCCCCGTCGCCGATGACCCGGCCCATCCCGACGGGCTCGCCCCGGTGTCGCAGGAGGACGCCGTGCCAGGTGTGGGGGAGGGCCAGAGCGACGGCCTCCGGGGCCTTGTCGGAGAGGCCCGCGTCCGATCGAGAACGGCGTCCCGCCCGTCGACGTCTACCGGCGGCTGCGCACCGCCCGCCGACGCCTAGACTTGCCGCGTACCAATGCCGGGGACGATGTGCGGGACGGGAGTGGGGCTGTGACCGCTGGGCGGTTCGAGGATCCGTCGGCCGACGTGCTCGCCGAGGCGGCCGAGGCGTTCGCGCTGCTCGCGTCGCCCGTGCGGCTGCACATGGTGTGGGCCCTCGCGCAGGGCGAGAGCGATGTGAGCGGCCTCGCCGAGCGGGTGGGCGGCGCGCTGCCCGCCGTCAGCCAGCACCTGACCAAGCTGAAGCTCGCGGGCCTCGTACGGTCCCGGCGCGAGGGCCGGCGGCAGGTGTACTACGTCGACGATCCCGAGGTCGTGAGCGTGGTCCACCTCATGGTCGGCCAGCTCGCCGAGCGCGCCGAGCAGGCGAAGGCGCCGGTGCGGCGCCGCCTGCGTGGCGCGGGGGCCTGAAGGCCGGCCCGTGGCCGTTCCCGAACCGGCCGAGCGGACCCGCGCGCTCCCGCAGCCGCGTACCGCCCCCGAAGGGCCGAGCGCCCTGCAGACGCTGCGCGCCCTGGACACCAGCCCGCGCGGACTGACTGCGGACGAGGCCGAACAGCGCTTGGCCCGGCACGGCGGAAACACCCTGCCCACCGCCCGGCAGCCGTCCTGGCCACTGCGGATGTGGCGCAGCCTGCGCGACCCGTTCACCACCGTGCTGTTCTGCCTCGGACTCGTCTCCGCGCTCGTCGCCTCCTGGGGGACGGCCTGCGTCATCCTCGCCCTGGTGATCGTCAGCAGCGTCCTGCGCACGCACGGCGAGTACCGCGCCGACCGGGCCGGCGCCGGGCTGCGCGAAATGGTCGCGGGCACCGCGAGCGTGCAGCGCAGGGAAGACGCGGGCGACGAACCACGCGTGCGCGAGATACCCGTCGACGACCTCGTGCCCGGCGACGTGGTGCGCCTCGCCCCCGGCGCCCTGGTACCCGCCGACGTACGCCTGTTGAAGGCGCGCGGCCTCACCGTGCACCAGGCCGCCCTGACCGGCGAGTCCGCGCCCGTGCCGAAGGAGCCGGCCGATCTGCCGGACGGGGACGGCGAGGGGCACCTGCTGTTCCAGGGCAGCAGCGTCGCCTCCGGCAGCGGCACCGCGGTCGTCGTCGCGACCGGCGCCGACACCCGGTTCGCCGCCGTGCACGGTGCACGCCGTGAACGGCCCGCGAGCGCGTTCGACCGCAGCGTGCACGGCATTTCGTGGGTGCTGATCCGCTTCATGCTGCTGACCCCGCCGCTGGTGCTGATGGCGAACGCCGCGGTGCGCGGGCGGGGCCTGGAGACGCTGCCGTTCGCGGTGGCGGTGGCCGTCGGCCTCACCCCGGAGATGCTGCCTGTCATCGTCACCATCTGCCTGGCCCGCGGCGCCTCCCTCCTCGCCCGCTCGCACGGCGTCATCGTCCGCCGCCTCCCCGCCCTGCACGACCTCGGCGCCGTCGACGTGCTGTGCGTCGACAAGACCGGCACCCTCACCCGCGACCAGCCCGCCGTCGACCCGGGCCGCACCGACCCCGAGGCCCTGCACTGGGCGGGCGCCTCCGCCTGGTGGACCTTGCAGACCGCCGAACTCACCGACCCCGACCCGCTCGACGAGGCGCTCCTCGCGGCCACAGGACCCGAGGACTGGGAGGCGTACGACGGGGTCGACGCGCTGCCCTTCGACCCGGTACGCCGCCTGGCCACCGCCGTCGTCAAGGAACCCGGCACCCTGGGCGTGCACGTCCTCGCGGTGAAGGGCGCCGTGGCCGAGGTCCTGGAGCGCTGCGCCATCGAGGAGGACGAGCGGGCCGCGGCGCACCAGCGGGCCGACGCGCTCGCGGCCGGCGGCGTCCGCCTGCTGGCCGTGGCCACCGCCCGGCGCACGGCCCGTACCCGCGGCTACACCCCGGCCGACGAACGCGGCCTGACCTTCCAAGGGTTCGTCGCCTTCCACGACGCCCCGGCCGACACCGCCCACGACGCCGTACGCGCCCTCGGCGAGCGCGGCGTCACCGTCAAGGTGCTCACCGGCGACCACCCGGCCACCGCCACCCGCGTCTGCCGCGACGTGGGCATCGAGCCCGGCGACGTCGTCGTCGGCGCCGACATCGAGCACCTCGACGACGAGCGGCTCGGGGAACTCGCCGCCCGCACCACCGTGTTCGCCGACTGCACCCCCGACCACAAGGCCCGCGTCATCGCCGCCCTGCGCGGCCGCGGCCATACCGCCGGATTCCTCGGCGACGGCGTCAACGACCTGCCCGCCCTGCGCGCCGCCGACGTCGGAGTCTGCCCCGCAGGAGGCGTCGACGTGGCCCGCGAGAGCGCGCACGTGGTGCTCGCCGACAAGGACCTCACCGCGCTCGAACACGCCGTCGTGGCGGGCCGGCACTCCAGCGCCAACATCGCCTCGTACCTGCGCATCACGCTCTCCTCCAACCTCGGCAACGTGATCGCGATGCTCGCGGCGGGCCTGCTGCTGCCGTTCCTGCCGATGCTGCCGCCGCAGGTCCTCGTCCAGAACCTGTGCTTCGACGCGGCCCAGCTCGCGCTCGCCTTCGACCGGCCGCGAACCGCCGCGCTGCGCCGCCCCACCGTGCTGCGGCCCCGGCCCTTCCTGCGTTTCATCACCGGCTTCGGCGCCCTCGGCGCGCTCGCTGACATCGCGACCTTCGGCGCGCTCGCCCTGTGCCTGCCCGGCTCCCTCGGCCCTGGCGACCAAGAGGGCTTCCACGCGGGCTGGTTCACGGAGAACCTGCTGACCCAGGCCCTCGTGATGCTGTTGCTGCGCACGGGCCGCAGGACCGCCGAGGGCCGCACACCGGGCCCCGTGCGCTGGGCGGCGACGGGCCTCGCCGCCGTCGGCATCCTGCTGCCGCTGACCCCGCTCGGCCCGTGGCTCGGCGTCTCGGGCCTGCCGCCGCTCTACTACCCGCTGCTCGCGGCGATCCTCATGGCGTACGCGCTCGCGCTGGTCCTGCTGCGGCGAGGCCGCTGGGCCGACCGACCCTAGGTCTTGTCACCCATAGGACAGGTGCGAGCAGATGTCCTGGTCGGCCGAGCGGGCGGTGTCGGCCACGCCTGAGGGCACCGACGTCGGGGCCGCCGTCGGTGAGGCCGCGCTGCCCGGCCGGTAGTCCGCGCCGAGGACCACGCCGATGCCCGGCGCCGTGCCCGCGGTGAGTTCGGCGTCGGGGAAGAGCCGGGCGACGGCCGAGGCGTGGGCCTTTTCGCCGGGGCCGTAGGTGATGCTCGTGGTGGCGCGGGCCCGGTCGGCGGCGTTGCCCGTCGCCGGCACGGTGAAGCCGCGTCCGGTGAGCGCCGCGGCGGCGTCGGCGGCGAGGCCGGGGGTGGCGGTGCCGTTGTAGACGCTGACGGAGACGCCCTTGCCCGAGACCTCCTCGGCGGCGCTCGCACTGGGGGAGGGGGCGGCCTTGGCGCCGCCCTTCTTCCCGCTCGCGTCCTCGCCGTCGAGGGTGCGGTCCTCCTTGAGCGCCGCCCACAGCGCGTCGGCGTCCGGATGCACGACGGCGACGCGATCACCCTCGTACGTCCAGGGGATGGTGACGAACTTGGTGTTGTGCAGGTCGACGTTCTTCAGGGACATCGCGAACGCGAGGAGCTTGTCCGCGGATCCGAGGCCCGGGTCGACGGTCATCGACTTCGTGGCGGCGTCGGCGAGCGGCAGCAGCTTGGTGGGGGTGAATCCGTCGGACCTGATCTTCTTGATGAGGCTGGAGACGAAGGACTGCTGGCGCTGGATGCGGCCGATGTCGGAGCCGTCGCCGATGCCGTGCCGGATGCGGACGTAGTCGAGCGCCCGCTGCCCGGCGACGGTCTGCTCGCCCTTCTTGAAGAGGCGCTTTCCCTGTGTGGGCCGGTTCGGGTTGAGGTCCTTCTGGTACACGTCGTTCGGCAGGCAGACCCTGACGCCGCCGACCACGTCGGTGAGCTGGGAGAAGCCCTTGAAGTCGACGACGACGGTGTGGTCGACGCGCAGCCCGGTGAGGTGCTCGACGGTGTTCTGGGTGCAGGCCGGATTGCCCGCGGCGGTCTGGCCGGTCGTATAGGCCGCGTTGAACATCACGTCGGTGCGCGTGTCGCTCCACGTACCGTCGGGGAGCTTGCACGGCGGGATCGTGACCAGGGTGTCGCGGGGGACGGAGACGCCGACGGCGTGCTTGTGGTCGGCGTAGACGTGCAGCAGGAACGCGGTGTCCGAGCGGCCGATGTCGTCGCTGTCGCCGCCGCCGAGGTCGCTGTTCCCGCCGGTGCGCGCGTCGGTGCCGATCACCAGCACGTTCTCGCCCTTGGAGGCGTCGGCGTCGGGCCGGTTCCTGGACAGGCCGTCGGAGCCGAACGTGTCGATGTTGCCGTTCAGTCTCAGATACAGCCACCCGGCGCCCGCCGTGATCAGGACGAGCATCGCGAGCCCCGTCACGAGTGTGATCCGCAGTCGGCCGCGCTTGCGCCGTCGCCCCATACCCCTGCCCTTGCTGTCGGTCCACCCTTTGGTTGTACAGTTGCGCAATGTAGCAAGCGCGGCTGTGGGGGTGGCACGACCACCCCGGCCGCGGTCCGACCACGACAAGAGGTGAACGCCATGTTCCGCAACGCACTGGAGCCCTGGCACCTGTTGGTCCTGGGCGTCGTGATCATCGTGCTCTTCGGGTCCAAGAAGCTGCCGGACACCGCACGCTCCCTGGGCAAGTCTTTGCGCATCCTCAAGAGCGAGACGAAGGCCATGAAGGAGAACGACGAGACCGCGGCACCACTTTAAGCATTGCGCAAGTGTTGGAAATGATGTGGAGGTAGCAGCTGTGGGAGTTTCCCTGGGCAAGGGCGGCAATGTCTCGCTCAGCAAGGAGGCGCCGGGCCTGACCGCGGTGACGGTCGGCCTGGGCTGGGACGTGCGCACGACGACGGGTACCGATTACGACCTCGACGCGAGCGCCCTGCTGTGCGACGCGGCCGGGAAGGTGCTCTCGGACCGGCACTTCGTCTTCTACAACAACCTCACCAGCCCGGACGGCGCCGTCGAGCACACCGGGGACAACCTCACCGGTGAGGGCGAGGGCGACGACGAGAGCGTCAAGGTGAATCTCGCCGGGGTGCCCGCCGAGGTCGACAAGATCGTCTTCCCGGTGTCGATCCACGACGCCGAGCCGCGCGGCCAGAGCTTCGGCCAGGTCCGCAACGCGTTCATGCGTGTCGTGAACCAGGCGGGTGGCGCCGAGATCGCCCGCTACGACCTCTCCGAGGACGCCTCCACCGAGACCGCGATGGTCTTCGGCGAGCTGTACCGGCACGGGGCGGAGTGGAAGTTCCGCGCCGTGGGCCAGGGGTACGCCTCGGGCCTGGCCGGCATCGCGCAGGACTTCGGCGTCAACATCTGAGGCACGCGCCGTACGACACCATCCGACCGGCCGACCAGAAAGCACACCGCATGTCCGTGAACCTGGCCAAGGGCCAGCAGATCAGCCTCAGCAAGGACACCGGCGACGCCCTCACCCTCGTACGGATGGGGCTCGGCTGGCGGGCGGCGCCCCGCAAGGGCTTCCTCGCCAAGCTGACCGGCACCCGAGAGATCGACCTCGACGCCTCCGCCGTGCTCTTCGCCGGACAGCGCCACGTCGACGTCGTCTTCTTCCGTCACCTCGTCAGCGAGGACGGCTCGGTGCGGCACAGCGGCGACAACCTCGTGGGCGGCACCGGGCAGGCCGACGACGAGTCCATCGCCGTCGAACTCCCGCGCGTGCCCAGCGAGGTGGACCAGATCGTCTTCACCGTGAACTCGTTCACCGGGCAGACCTTCGCCGAGGTGGACAGCGCGTACTGCCGCCTCGTCGACGAGACCACGGGCGAGGAACTCGCCCGCCACACCCTCGCGGGCGGCGGCGGCCACACCGCGCAGATCATGGCCAAGGTCCAGCGCGAGGGCGCCGGCTGGAAGCTGAGAGCGATCGGGGAGCCGGCCGCGGGCCGGACCTTCCAGGACCTGATGCCCGCGATCACCCGCCACCTGTGAGCCTGACCGCGGCCCCGGCCGCCCGTACGGAGGTGCGGGCGGCCAAGGGCCGGGACGCGTTCCACGACAACGCCAAGTACCTGGCGATCGTGCTCGTCGCGATGGGGCACGCGTGGGAGCCGCTGCGTGACGACAGCCGCGCGGCGGCCGCGCTCTACACCACGGTCTACGCGTTCCACATGCCCGCGTTCATCGTCATCTCCGGCTACTTCTCGCGCTCCTTCGACGCGAGCCCCGGCCGGCTGAAGCGGCTGATCACGGGCGTGGCCGTGCCGTACGTGGTGTTCGAGGTCGCCTACACCTTCTTCAAGCGGACGGCGGGCGACGACCCGGGCTACCCGATCAGCCTGCTCGACCCCTGGTACCTCACCTGGTTCCTGATCGCGCTCTTCGTGTGGCGGCTGACCACGCCGCTGTGGAAGGTGATCCGGTGGCCGCTGCCCGTGGCGCTCTCCATCGCCGCGCTCGCCTCGGTCTCGCCCAGCATCGGCGACGACCTGGACCTGCAACGCGTCCTGCAGTTCCTGCCGTTCTTCGTGCTCGGCCTGTGCCTCAAGCCGGAACACTTCCAGCTGGTACGCCGCAAGGAGGCGCGGATCCTCGCGGTGCCGGTGTTCGCGGCGGCCCTGCTGTTCGCCTACTGGGCGGTGCCGCGGATGAACGCGGCCTGGTTCTACCGCCGCGACAGCGCCCAGGAGTTGGGCGCTCCCGGCTGGACCGGTGTGGCCATGACACTGGCCATGTTCGGCTGCTCGGCGATCCTCGCCGCGTGCTTCTTCGCGTGGGTCCCGGGGCGCAGGCTCTGGTTCACGGCGCTCGGCGCGGGGACGCTGTACGGCTATCTGCTGCACGGCTTCCTCGCCAAGGGCTCCCGCTTCTGGGACTGGTACGAGGCCGACTGGGTGCACACTCCGTGGGGCGAGATCGTGGTGACGCTCATCGCGGCGACCGTGATCACCGCGCTGTGCGCACCACCGGTGCGGCGCACGTTCCGGTTCGTCATGGAGCCGCGGATGGAGTGGGCGTTCAAGCGGGACCCGGCCGGCCGGTGAGGCTGTCGTCTCCCGGGCTGCCGCTCAGCGTTCGGCCGCGACCCGGAACGTGATCCCGGCCGACCGCAGCCGCTCGATGAGGGCGTCGCCCATGGCCTCGGCGGTGGTCACCTGCCCCGCGGTGTCCGGGAGTTCGTCGCGTACGAGGCACATCGCGGACTCGGCGAGCATCTTCGCGGTCTCGGCGTAGCCGGGGTCGCCGCCGGACACCTCCGTGTAGACGCGGCGCCCGCCGCCCTCGCCCACGAACCGCACCGAGAACCAGCTCTTGGCCCGGCGCGCCTCGTCAGGTCCTTCCCCCGGCTTCAGTCGCCCGCTCAACCACCGCCGCACCGGCGGCACTTGGGCCGCGGCGAACAGTGTGCTCATGCCCACGACTCCGCCCACCGCGAACGGCAGCGTCTTCACGGCTGCGTAGTGCCGGTAGCGGAAGTCGGGCCCGTAGCGCTCGACGGCCCGCGCCGAACGCTGCACCACCTGCGGGTCGATCGTCGGCAGCGGCAGGGCCCACGCGCCGATCTCCTTGGCGTAGTGCGGGGTGCCGGTCGGCGCGTACGCCGTGCGGTCGATCGGGCGGGGCTCGTGGCGGCGCCGCTCCTGCTGCGCGGTGAGCATCTGCCGGGCCCGCGAGAACTGGTTCAGGGCGGAGGCGAACGTGCCGCCGGAGAACGTCGCGTTCGACCGTACGAAGCCGTCGACGCGCAGCGGCACGCCCTCCGGGAGCTGCTTGACGGTGTAGTACGCGCCCAGGTCGTGCGGAATCGAGTCGAAGCCGCAGGCGTGCACGATGCGGGCGCCGGTGTCGCGCGCGAGGGCGTCGTGCCGCACGTACATGAGGTCCACGAACTCCGGCTCGCCCGTGAGGTCCACGTAGTCGGTGCCCGCGCTCGCGCACGCGGCGACGAGCCCTTCGCCGTACTCCAGGTACGGGCCCACGGTCGTCGCCACCACGCGCGCGTTGACAGCCAGTTCGCGCAGCGACGACCGCTCGGCGACGTCCACGCGCACCAGCGGCAGCACCGCGCACTCGGGGTTGATCTCGGTCAGCCGCTCGCGCAGCCGCTCCAGCTTCGTGATGTCACGTCCGGCGATCGCCCAGCGCAGTCCTTCGGGCGCGTTGGCCGCGAGGTACTCGGCGGTGAGCACCCCCACGAACCCCGTCGCCCCGAACAGCACCACGTCGTACGTCCTGCTTGACTCGTTCATGCCACCCCTCACCCGCGTCGTACGCCGTTGTCGGTGGCCGAGGCTACCGGTTCGGCCGATCAAGCCCCTGCGGCGATTGAGCATCGGGGTCCGGGGCGGAGCCCGGGTCCGTGAAGCCGGTTCGGCCGATCAAGCCCCTGCGGCGATTGAGCAGCGGGGTCCGGGGCGGAGCCCCGTGGCGTGGGACCGGCGCGGCGGTCACGGAAAAATGGCTAAGCGCTTGCTCGCCAGGGGCTTGTGCCGACCGGCCCCGCTTCATAGCATCGTTGGTGTTACATCAGTTGTGTCACAAGCTGGGGGCGTGGCGGAATGGCAGTGGCAGGCACGGAGAACGGCGGCCGGCGCGGCGGGCCGCTCGCCGGGGTGCGCGTGGTGGAGCTGGCCGGGATCGGCCCCGGGCCCTTCGCCGCGATGCTCCTCGCCGACCTCGGGGCCGACGTCGTACGCGTCGACCGGCCCGGTGGGAACGCGCTGGGGGTCCCCCCGGAGTACGACGTCACGAACCGCAACAAGCGCTCCGTGATCGTCGACCTGAAGGCGGAGGACGGCGCCGAGCGAGTGCTGCGCCTCGCCGCGCGCGCCGACGTGCTGATCGAGGGATACCGGCCGGGAGTCGCCGAGCGGCTCGGCGTCGGACCCGAGGAGTGCCACCGGCGGAACGCCAAGCTGGTCTACGGCCGGATGACCGGCTGGGGCCAGGAAGGACCGCTCGCCCAGCGCGCGGGCCACGACATCGGCTACATCGCGCTGACCGGCGCCCTCGGCATGACCGGCCAACCGGACCGGCCGCCGGTGGCCCCCGCGAACCTGCTCGGCGACTACGCGGGCGGCTCGCTCTACCTCGTCGTCGGCATCCTCGCCGCCCTGCACCACGCTCGGGACACCGGCACGGGACAGGTCGTCGACGCCGCGATCGTCGACGGCACCGCGCATCTCAGCACGATGATCCACGGGATGCTCGCGGCCGGCGGCTGGCAGGACCGGCGCGCCGCCAACCTCCTCGACGGCGGCGCCCCGTTCTACGGCACGTACGAGACCGCCGACGGCAAGCACATGGCGGTCGGCGCCCTTGAGCGGCAGTTCTACGCCGAGTTCGCCGAGCTCCTCGGGCTCGGCGAGGTGGCCGACGCCCGGGGCGACCTGGGGCGCTGGGACGAGCTGCGCGCCGCCGTCGCCGCCCGCTTCAAGGAACGTACGCGGGACGAGTGGACGGCCGTCTTCGAGGGCTCGGACGCCTGCGTCGCGCCCGTGCTCTCCCTCGGCGAGGCCCCGCACCACCCGCACCTCGCCGCCCGCGGCACCTTCATCGAGCACGGCGGCCTCACCCAGCCGGCGCCCGCGCCCCGCTTCTCCGGCACCCCCACCAGCGTCCGCTCGGGCCCCGCCCGGCCGGGCGCCGACACCGAAGACGTCGCGCTCGACTGGGACGTACCGGCCCTGAACGAGCCCACCAAGAAAGGCAGTTGATCGCGAGCATGGAACGACGCCTGTTCAGCGCCGAGCACGAGGCGTTCCGCGAGACCGTGCGCACCTTCCTCGCCAAGGAGGTGACGCCGCACTACGAGCAGTGGGAGAAGGACGGCGTCGTCGCCCGCGAGGCCTGGCTCGCCGCCGGGCGCCAGGGCCTGCTCGGGATCGCGGTGCCCGAGGAGTTCGGGGGCGGCGGCAACGCCGACTTCCGCTACCCCGCCGTGCTCGCCGAGGAGTTCACGCGCGCGGGCGCCGCCGGTCTCGCCGTCGGCCTGCACAACGACATCATCGGCCCCTACCTCACGTCCCTCGGTACCGAGGAGCAGAAGCGGCGCTGGCTGCCCGGCTTCTGCGAGGGCTCGATCATCAGCGCCATCGCGATGACCGAACCCGGCGCCGGATCCGACCTCCAGGGCATCCGCACCGCCGCCGAGGACAAGGGCGACCACTGGCTGCTCAACGGCTCGAAGACGTTCATCTCCAACGGGATCCTCGCCGACCTCGTCATCGTCGTCGCCAAGACCTCGCCCGAGGGCGGCGCGCACGGGCTCTCGCTGCTCGTCGTCGAGCGCGGCATGGAGGGCTTCGAGCGCGGCCGCAACCTCGACAAGATCGGCCAGAAGGCCCAGGACACCGCCGAACTGTTCTTCAACGACGTCCGCGTCCCGAAGGAGAACCTGCTCGGCGAGCTCAACGGCGCGTTCATCCACCTCATGACGAACCTCGCGCAGGAGCGCATGGGCATCGCCGTCTCCGCGATCGCCGCCGCCGAGCACCTCCTGGAGATCACCACCCAGTACGTGAAGGAGCGCGAGGCCTTCGGCCGGCCGCTCGCCACGAAGCAGCACATCCGCTTCGAGATCGCCGAGATGGCCACCGAGTGCGCCGTCACCCGCACGTTCCTGGACCGCTGCATCGAGGACCACTCGGACGGCACGCTCGACGCGGTGCACGCCTCGATGGCGAAGTGGTGGGCGACCGAGCTTCAGAAGCGGGTCGCCGACCGCTGCCTCCAACTGCACGGCGGATACGGGTACATGACCGAGTACCGCGTCGCGAAGGCGTTCACCGACGGGCGCATCCAGACCATCTACGGCGGCACGACCGAGATCATGAAGGAGATCATCGGGCGTTCGCTGCTGGCCTGATCCCCAACCGCTTCACCTCCTCCTGTTCCACCGCTTCGAAAGGCACCTCCCGTGACCACAGACGCGTACGTATACGACGCGATCCGCACCCCGCGCGGCCGCGGCAAGGCCAACGGATCCCTGCACGGCACCAAGCCGATCGACCTGGTCGTCGGCCTGATCCACGAGATCCGCGCCCGCTTCCCCGACCTCGACCCGGCCGCCATCGACGACATCGTGCTCGGCGTCGTCGGACCGATCGGCGACCAGGGCTCCGACATCGCGCGCATCGCCGCCATCGCGGCAGGGCTCCCCGACACGGTGGCCGGCGTGCAGGAGAACCGCTTCTGTGCCTCGGGCCTCGAAGCCGTCAACCTGGCGGCGATGAAGGTCCGTTCGGGCTGGGAGGACCTCGTCCTCGCCGGTGGTGTCGAGTCGATGTCGCGCGTCCCGATGGGCTCGGACGGCGGCGCCTGGGCGATGGACCCGATGACGTCCTACGAGACCGGGTTCGTGCCGCAGGGCATCGGCGCCGACCTCATCGCCACGATCGAGGGATTCTCGCGGCGCGACGTCGACGAGTACGCCGCCATGTCGCAGGAGCGGGCGGCCGCCGCCGTGAAGGGCGGCCGGTTCACGCGCTCGATCGTGCCGGTCAAGGACCGCAGCGGACTCACCGTGCTCGACCACGACGAGCACCTGCGGCCCGGCACGACGGCCGATTCGCTCGGCAAGCTGAAGCCGTCGTTCAAGGACATCGGCGACCTCGGCGGCTTCGACGCGGTCGCGCTGCAGAAGTACCACTGGGTCGAGAAGATCGACCACGTGCACCACGCGGGCAACTCCTCCGGCATCGTCGACGGCGCCTCGCTGGTCGCCATCGGCTCCCGCGAGGTCGGCGAGCGCTACGACCTCACCCCGCGCGCCCGCGTCGTCTCCGTCGCGGTCTCCGGCTCCGAGCCGACCATCATGCTCACCGGGCCCGCGCCCGCCGCACGCAAGGCGCTCGCCAAGGCGGGCCTGACCATCGACGACATCGACCTCGTCGAGATCAACGAGGCGTTCGCGGCGGTCGTGCTGCGCTTCGCGAAGGACATGGGCCTGTCCCTGGACAAGGTGAACGTCAACGGCGGCGCGATCGCGCTCGGCCACCCGCTGGGTGCGACCGGCGCGATGATCCTCGGCACCCTCGTCGACGAACTGGAGCGTCAGGACAAGCGGTACGGCCTGGCCACGCTGTGCGTGGGCGGCGGCATGGGCATCGCCACGATCGTGGAGCGCGTCTCCAACTGAGTGGTTCCGCCCCAAACCCCTTCCCCCGTACGAGACTTCACGGAGACCGAACCATGACGCAGAGCACGACCATCCGCTGGGAGCAGGACGACACCGGCGTCGTCACGCTCGTCCTGGACGACCCCAACCAGTCCGCGAACACCATGAACCAGGCGTTCAAGGACTCCATCGCCGCGATCGCCGACCGCGCCGAGGCCGAGATCGCCGCGAACCCCGACTCGATCCGCGGGTTCATCTACACCTCCGCCAAGAAGACCTTCTTCGCGGGCGGTGACCTCAAGGACATGATGAAGGCCGGCCCCGAGGACGCCCAGTCCGTCTTCGAGACCGGCATCGGCATCAAGAACTCGCTGCGCCGCATCGAGACCCTCGGCAAGCCCGTCGTCGCGGCCATCAACGGCGCGGCCCTGGGCGGCGGTTACGAGATCGCGCTGGCCAGCCACCACCGCGTCGCCCTCGACGCGCCCGGCTCGAAGATCGGCCTCCCCGAGGTCACGCTCGGCCTGCTCCCGGCGGGCGGCGGCGTCACCCGCACCGTCCGCCTCATGGGCATCGCCGACGCGCTCCTCAAGGTGCTGCTCCAGGGCACCCAGTACGCCCCGAAGCGTGCCCTGGAGAACGGCCTGATCCACGAAGTGGCCGCCACCCGCGAGGAGATGACCGAGAAGGCGCGGGCCTTCATCGACGCCAACCCGGAGTCGCAGCAGCCCTGGGACAAGCCCGGCTACCGCATCCCCGGCGGCACCCCGGCAAGCCCCAAGCTCGCCGCGAACCTGCCCGCCTTCCCTGCCAACCTGAAGAAGCAGCTGAACGGCGCCCCCTACCCCGCGCCGCGCAACATCCTCGCGGCCGCCGTCGAGGGCTCCCAGGTCGACTTCGAGAACGCCCTCGCGATCGAGGCCCGCTATTTCACCGAGCTGGTCACCGGGCAGACCGCGAAGAACATGATCCAGGCGTTCTTCTTCGACCTCCAGGCCGTGAACTCGGGCGCCAACCGCCCCCAGGGCATCGAGCGCCGCAAGGTCCAGAAGGTCGCCGTCCTCGGCGCCGGCATGATGGGCGCGGGCATCGCCTACTCCTGCGCCCGCGCGGGCATCGAGGTGGTCCTCAAGGACGTCTCCGACGAGGCCGCCGCCAAGGGCAAGGCGTACTCCGAGAAGCTGTGCGCGAAGGCCGTCAAGCGCGGCCGGACCAGCCAGGACAAGGCCGACGCACTGCTCGCCCGCATCACCCCGGCCTCCGACCCGCAGGCCGTGGCCGGCTGCGACGCCGTCATCGAGGCCGTCTTCGAGGACCCCTCGCTCAAGCACAAGGTGTTCCAGGAGATCCAGGACATCGTCGCCCCCGACGCCCTGCTCTGCTCCAACACCTCGACGCTGCCCATCACCGCCCTGTCCGAAGGCGTCGAGCGGCAGGGCGACTTCATCGGTCTGCACTTCTTCTCGCCCGTCGACAAGATGCCCCTCGTCGAGATCATCAAGGGCGGGCGCACCGGCGACGAGGCCCTCGCCCGCGCCTTCGACCTCGTACGGCAGATCAACAAGACGCCCATCGTGGTCAACGACTCGCGCGGCTTCTTCACCTCGCGCGTCATCGGGCACTTCATCAACGAGGGTGTCGCCATGGTCGGCGAGGGTGTCGAGCCCGCGTCGGTCGAGCAGGCCGCCGGGCAGGCCGGCTACCCGGCCAAGGTCCTCTCCCTGATGGACGAGCTGACGCTGACGCTGCCCCGCAAGATCCGCGAGGAGACGAAGGCCGCGATCGTCGAGGCCGGCGGCACCTGGGAGACACACCCCGCCGAGGCCGTCATCGACCGGATGGTCGACGAGTTCGGGCGGCCGGGCCGCAGCGGGGGAGCGGGCTTCTACGAGTACGGCGAGGACGGCAAGCGGGCGGGGCTCTGGCCGGGGCTGCGTGAGCACTTCACGGAGCCTGGAACGGAGATCCCGTTCGAGGACATGCAGGAGCGGATGCTCTTCTCCGAGTCCCTCGACACGGTGCGCCTGCTCGAAGAGGGCGTCCTCACCTCCGTCGCGGACGCCAACATCGGCTCCATCTTCGGCATCGGCTTCCCCGGCTGGACCGGCGGCGTGCTCCAGTACATCAACGGCTACGAGGGCGGCCTGCCCGGATTCGTCGCCCGCTCGCGCGAGCTGGCCGGGCGCTACGGCGACCGGTTCCTGCCGCCCGCGCTGCTGGTGGAGAAGGCCGAGAAGGGCGAGACCTTCAAGGACTGAGGCCGGTGGCTACGGGAGGCGGTCCGTGGTGCGGAACGCCTCCCGCAGCTCCTCCTTCAACGAGCGCTGGAACGCCGTCAACAGCGCCTGGATCACCAGCGGTTGCATATGGGCCGACAGCGACCTCACGTCCTGCTCGGCCCTTTGCGACACCTCGGAGCTGAAGAGCCGGGCCAGCTCCTGCGCCGCTCCCCGCGAGTGCTCCACCAGCACCTCGCGCGAGGCCAGGATCGCGTCCAACGACAGTGGTACGTCGAGGAGTTGGACGCCGAGCCGCAGCTGTCCCGTGTCGCATCGGTACGTGTCGTCGCCCTCCCGCGTCAGCACGTCCATCGCCGCGAGCCGCGCCAGGTTCTCCTCGGTCAGCTCCCGGCCCGCGCGCCCGTCGAGCTCGCTCCGGGTCAGCGTCTCGACCGAGTCGGGAGCCCAACTGGCCACCACCGCACGGTGGATCGCCAGATCCCGCGCGCTCAGATCGGCCGGCAGCTGCACGAGATAGCGCTCGATCGCGGCCAGCGTCATGCCCTGGTGCTGCAGCTCCTCGATCAGCGCGAGCCGTGCGACGTGGTCGGGCCCGTAGTGCCCCACCCGGCGTGGCCCGATCACCGGCGGCGGCAGCAGGCCCCGCGTGCTGTAGAAGCGGATGGTGCGGACCGTGACGCCGGCGCTGGCCGCCAGCTCGTCGACGGTGAGCGTGGGGGCCTGAGTGTCCGTCGTCATCTTCGCCTCTCGCTGCGATCCGGGTGCAACAGTATTGCTGAGACACCGACGTTGTGAAACCCAAAGAGGACGGTCGACGCCTATACGCCCCCTCCGGTTCCACGTCCAGAGGCGTCCCGTCATGTGAGAAGCGCCGCTATGTGATCTCCGCCACCGCATCGGGGGCGATCTTCGGGGAAGGTGCACCTCGGTCCGCACGCCGTCAGGGGTGATGCGGGCCGACGCACGTTCCGGACCCCGGCGACCCCCACGTCTCCGGGCACCACAGAGTGGACACCCCCTCGTGAGCAAGGACGCCCTCAACACGGCCACGGACGCATCCCGCACAGATGCCTCCCAGGCGCCCGCCGACGCGGGCGACGCCGGCTACAGCAAGGCCCTCAAGAGCCGCCACATCAACATGATCGCGATCGGTGGCGCGATCGGCACCGGACTCTTCCTCGGCGCCGGCGGGCGGCTGCACGACGCGGGCCCCGCCCTCGTCTTCGCCTATCTGATCTGCGGGATCTTCGCGTACTTCGTGGTGCGCGCCCTCGGCGAGATGGTCGTCTACCGGCCCTCGTCCGGTTCCTTCGTGTCGTACGCGCGCGAGTTCCTCGGCGAGAAGGGCGCCTACGTCGCCGGCTGGATGTACTTCCTGAACTGGTCGATGACGGGCATCGCCGACATCACCGCCGTCGCGCTGTACACGCAGTACTGGAGCGCCTTCACGAGCATTCCGCAGTGGGTGCTCGCGCTGGTCGCGCTCGCGGTGGTGCTCGCCGTGAACATGGTCTCGGTGAAGTACTTCGGCGAGATGGAGTTCTGGTTCTCGATCATCAAGGTGGCCACCCTGGTGGCCTTCCTGTTCGTGGGCATCTTTCTGGTGGCCACGCAGCACCCGATCGACGGCCACACACCAGGCCTGAACATGATCACGGACAACGGCGGCTGGATGCCCAGCGGCACCATGGCCGTGGTACTCGTGATGCAAGGTGTCGTCTTCGCGTACGCCGCCCTCGAACTGGTCGGCGTCGCGGCGGGCGAGACCGCCGAGCCGCAGAAGGTCGTCCCGCGCGCGGTGAACTCGATCATGTGGCGCGTTGGCCTGTTCTACTGCGGTTCGGTGCTGCTGCTCGCGCTGCTGCTGCCGTCCACGTCGTACACCTCGGGCGAGAGCCCCTTCGTGACCGTGTTCTCGAAGCTGGGCGTCGGCGGCGTCGGCGACATCATGAACATGGTGGTGCTGACCGCGGCGATGTCCTCGCTGAACTCCGGGCTCTACTCCACGGGACGCATCCTGCGCTCCATGGCCATGTCGGGCTCCGCCCCGAAGTTCACCGCCAAGATGAACAAGAGCCAGGTCCCCTTCGGCGGCATCCTGCTCACCGCGGGCGTCGGTGTGCTCGGCGTCGGCCTGAACTACCTGCTGCCCGCCGAGGCGTTCGAGATCGTCATCGAGATCTCCTCGATCGGAATCATCGGCACCTGGGTCATGATCATGGTGGCCCACCTGGCCTTCGTCCGCCGGGCCAAGCAGGGCCTGGTCGAACGCCCGAAGTTCCGGCTTCCGTTCTCCCCGGTCACCGAGATCGTCACCATCGCCTTCCTGCTCTCCGTACTCGTCCTCATGTGGAACGACGAGGAGACCGGCCGCAAGACGCTCATGCTGATCCCGGTCGTCGGCGTGCTGCTCTTCATCGGCTGGTTCCGGGTGCGGCGCAACGTCGACCGCATCGCGTCGGACGAACTGGAGAAGGTGACCGACGGCAACTGAGCCCGCCTGCCTTCCTTCACGGGGCCCCGACGCACACGGTGCGTTGGGGCCCCGTGCCGTGCGGGTAGGACACAGGCATGTCGCTGGTTCCGTGGGACGTACAAGTCAAGATCGGGCAGTCGGCCGCATTCGTCGCGGCCCTGGCGACGGCACTGATCAGCTCCGCCCGTAGGCGCCGCCCCCGCGCCGCGCCGGACCCACCGAATCCGCCCCCGCCCGCGACGCCGCTCCCGGCCCACATCGTCCCCTGCCGCTCGGCCCCGGCCACGGCCGCCGTCACGGACCTGTGCACCTGCGTCTCCGAACTGGCCTCGGACCTGGCGAAGCGGTACGCGGACGACGACCGCCGGCCACCGGCCCCGGACGCGCATACTTGATCAGAGACAAGCCCCGCAGGCTCCGGACGCACCACGAGGAGCAGCATCCCCATGAAGCAGCACGACCCGGACCCGCCACCGCCCCCGCCCGGCGGCATCCTCTGGGAGACCGCCGGCGACATCCGCGCCCTGCTCGCGCTGCCCGCCGCGTTCGTGCTCCAGGTCGCGCACCCCGCCGTCGGCGCGGGCGTCGACGAGCACTCGGTGTTCCGCACCGACCCCTGGGGCCGCGGCGAGCGGTCGCTGACCTCGGTCATGCTCTGGGTCTACGGGGGTGAGGCCGCCGCCGAGGAGGGCCGCCGCCTGCGCCGCCTCCACCGCACCATCCAGGGCACCGACCCGCACGGCCGCCGCTACCACGCCCTCACCCCGGCCCACTACGCCTGGGTGCACGCCACCGGCTTCCCCGTCTCCCGTTACGCGCGCCGCTACTTCGCCACGCCGTTCACGCCCGAGGAGGACGAGCGGTTCTACGCGGAGTGGCTGATGGTCGGCCGCATCCTCGGCATCCACGACCGGGACATGCCGCAGACGGTCGAGAAGTTCTGGCCGTACTACCGCAAGATGCTGGCGCAGGAGGTCGAGCGCAACGCGGTGGTGACCGAACTGACGGCACGCACCCGCCCCCTGCCACCCCCACCGGGCCACCACCCGCTCCTCAAGCTCCTGTGGCCCGCCCTGCGCCCGGCCCTGACCCGCACGATGAGCTTCCTGTCGACCGGCCTGCTCCCACCAGAGGCACGGCAGGCGATCGGTCTCCCCTGGACACCAAAACAAGAACGCCGCCTGCGCCGCTTCGCGGTGCTGGTGCGCTGGCTGGTACCAAAACTCCCGGAACGCTTCCGGTACTTGCCGATGGCTCGGCGGGCGCGTAATTCCAGCCCCGCCGGCGATTGAGGCGCGGGGTCCGGGGCAGAGCCCCGAGACCCCACCCCCGCCGCAGCGCATCAATGCCCCGAGTGCACCCCATTCGTGGCAACGATCCGCTTCCACGACTCCGGCTCCACCAACTCAGAAGCCCCCCGCCCCGCGGACGCGGATGGCTTCGACGGCTCAAACAACCACGTGTCGAAAAGCCCCCGGAGCCGCTCCCCGGAAACCCCCTCCGCGTACCCGATGAAGTCGGAGACACCCGCGTTGCCGTACGCGTACCGCTTCGGCCACCCCTTCAGAATCGCGAAGAAGTCCTTCTCGCCCACCTTGTTCCGCAGCGCCTGAACCGCCAGCGCCCCCCGGTCGTACACGGCCGCGTCGAACTGGTTCTCAGGACCGGGGTCACCGGGCTTCACCGTCCAGAACGCGTCGTCCGCCGGATGCTGCGCGTACGTGTAGTCGGCGAGTTCCTGGGCCGTGCCCTCGCCCTCCTTCTCCGACCACAGCCACTGCGCGTACCGGGCGAAGCCCTCGTTGACCCAGATGTCCTTCCAGCCGCGCACGGAGACGCTGTCGCCGTACCACTGATGCGCCAGCTCATGCACCACAACAGACACATTGGACCCGTTCGCGAACTGCTTCGGCGAGTAGAACGGCCGCGTCTGTGTCTCCAGCGCAAAGCTCGACGGCACGTTCGGCACATACCCGCCCAGCGCCTCGAACGGATACTTCCCGTACAGCGACTCCAGCCACTCGGCGACCTCGGTCGTCCGCTCCACGCTCGCCTTCGCCGCGCCCTCGTTCGCGCCCAGGTCCTTGCTGTACGCGTTGATGACGGGCAGCCCGTCCGCGGTCCTGTCGGTGGTGATGTCGAACTTGCCCACCGCCAAGGTCGACAGGTACGTGGCCTGCGGATGGGCCGATCGCCAGTTGAACCGCGTCCACCCGAGCTTCGAACTCTGCGACTGCAACGTCCCGTTGGAGATCGCCTGGGTCCCGTCGGGCACCGCGACCGACACGTCGTACGTGGCCTTGTCGAGCGGATGGTCGTTGGAGGGGAACCACCAGGCCGCCGCCTCCGGCTCGTTGGCCGCGACGCCGCCGTCCGGGGTGCGCTGCCACGAGGTGAAGCCCCAGAGCTTCACGTCGGACGGCTTGCCCGCGTACGTGACCACGACCGTGAAGGGCGTGCCCTTCGGCAGTCCGGCCGCCGGGGTCACCTCCAGCTCCTGCACGTCTGACGTGGCGAATTTCGCCTTCTTGCCGTTCACCCGGACCTCGCTCGCCGTGAGCCCGAAGTCGAGGTTGAAGCGGGACAGGTCCTGCGTGGAGGAGGCGAGGATGGTCGCCGTTCCCTCCAACTGGTCCGTCTTCGGCTGGTACTTGAGGCGCAGGTCGTAATGGGAGACGTCATAGCCGCCGTTCCCGTACGCCGGGTAGTAGGGATCACCGATGCCCGACGCCCCCGGCCGGAAGTCCGCGGCCGATGCCGGGATCGCCAGCAGCAGAGAGGCCGCGAGTGCGCCAGGGGCGATGAGTCTGCGGTACACGGAAACTCCAAGTCGTCGGGGAGGTCAGACAGTTGTCGACCCCGTACGGATCACGTCCGTGGTCGGCACACCGACCCTATTCAGCACCTCGCGCCCCGGTCATGTCCATGGCCGCACCAGCCACACGATCGTCATCTGGCCGACATGTGTCTTTCGGCCCCATGCGCCTGTCCTCCGCCCCTGCTGCCCTCTGTCGCAAGCCGATTGACCGGTGTAACTTCCGCGCCATGCCGATACCTGCCAGACGCAGCCACCGCGGACCGCACCGCTTAAGAACCCTCGCGGTCACGGTCGTCACCGCCCTGCTGTCCGCACTCGTCGGGGCAGGCGCCACCGCGTCGGCCGCCCCCGCCAGGCCGACCGAGTCCAAGCCCGTCTACTCCTACGCCGACGCCGTCCGCGAGTCCGTCTGGGTCGACACCCGGCTCGACGGGGACGGCAACGGGAAGACCGACCGGGTCGCCGTCGACATCGTCCGCCCGCACGAACCCGCCGCCCAGGGCCGCAAGATCCCCGTGATCATGGATGCCAGCCCGTACTACTCCTGCTGCGGGCGCGGCAACGAGAGCCAGAAGAAGACGTACGACGCCGACGGGAACGTCGTACAGATGCCGCTCTTCTACGACAACTACTTCGTGCCCCGCGGCTACGCGTTCGTCGGCGTCGACCTGCTCGGTACCAACCGCTCCGACGGCTGCGCCGACGTCGGCGGGGCCTACGACATCGGCTCCGCGAAGGCCGTCGTCGACTGGCTGAACGGCCGCGCCAAGGGCTACACCACCCGCACCGGAGGCGAACGCGCCAAGGCGGACTGGACCAACGGCCGCACCGGCATGATCGGCAAGAGTTACGACGGCACCGTCGCCAACGGCGTCGCCGCGACCGGCGTCGAGGGCCTGGAGACCATCGTGCCGATCGGCGGGATCTCCTCCTGGTACGACTACTACTTCCAACAGGGCGCCCCGCTCTACGACTCGGGCCCCGAGTGGCTGTCCGACTACGTCGAGAGCCCGGCGGCACGCGAGCGCTGCGCCGCCGTACAGAAACGACTTGTCGACGAAGCGCCCAGGACGGGTGACTGGACCGGGCTCTGGCAGGACCGCGACTACGTCAAGGACGCCGACCGCGTGAAGGCCAGCGTCTTCGTCGTGCACGGCATGCAGGACCTGAACGTCCGCGCCAAGCACTTCGGCCAGTGGTGGGACGCCCTCGCCAAGAACGGTGTCGACCGCAAGATCTGGCTGGCGCAGACCGGTCACGTCGACCCCTTCGACTTCCGCCGCGGCGCCTGGGTCGACACCCTGCACCGCTGGTTCGACCACGAACTCCTCGGCTACGCCAACGGAATCGACCGCGAGCCGATGGCCGACATCGAGCACGCCCCCGACCGCTGGACCACCGACAAGGTGTGGCCGCCGCGCGCCACCGCAACCGCCGCGCTGCGCCCCGCCAAGGGCGACAAGGCCGGCGTCGGGGCGCTGGGCCTGAAGACCGGTTCCGGCACCGAGACCTTCACCGACGACCCGGCGCTCGGCGAACTCGACTGGGCCGACCGGATCCAGCAACCGACCGCGGAGAAGGCCGGGTTCCTCAGCCGCCCGCTGGCCAAGGACCTGCGCCTGTCCGGCTCCTCGAAGGTGACGGTCACCGCGACCCCGACGACGTCCAGCGCCCACCTGAGCGCCGTCCTCGTCGACCTCGGGCCCGCCACGATCCGCGACTACGGGGGCGCGGGCGAAGGCATCACGACCGGCACCGACCGCAGTTGCTGGGGGCCGAGCACCACCGGCGACAGCTCCTGCTTCCTGACCGCGGCGACCGCGACCACCGACGTCAACTCGACGGTGTTCAGCCGAGGTTGGGCCGACCTCGGCACCTCCAGGAACCCGGAGCACGGCGCCGCGCTCAGGCCCGGCAAGCCCTATACCCTCACGATCGACCTCGCCGCGAGCGACCACGTCGTACCGAAGGGGCACCGGCTCGCCCTCATCGTGGCCGGCACCGACAAGGACCTGATCGACCCTCCGTCCACCAAGCCGACCCTCTCCCTGGACCTCGCCCGCACCGCGGCCCGCGTCCCCGTCGTCGGCGGCGCCGCCGCCTTCGCGGCCGCCACCTCCGGCTCCACCACCGCCACCCCCCAATCGTCCGCGGCCGACGGCGTACGCCCGTACCGCCTCGACCGCCCAGTACCGGGAGGCAGCACCCGATGAGAGCACGACCCCGCACCCTCGCCCTGGCCACCGCCGTCGTCGCGCTCACCGCGCCCCTCGTGGTGGCGGCCCCGGCCGGCGCGAACGGCGGCGCCACCCCGCCCCGCACCGGCTTCGAGGAGACCGACGGCGCGCGCTGGACCACGCAGCCCGAGGAGAAGCAACTCCTCGCCACCGTCGACAAGGCCTCCGACCAGGTCTCCGTCTCCCGCATCGGCGAGACGAAACAGGGCCGCCCGCTGAACCTCGTACGCATCGGAGCCCACCGGGCGCCCAACACCGTGCTGCTGATCTGCTCCCAGCACGGCGACGAGCCGTCCGGCCGCGAGGCCTGCCTGACGAAGGTCCGCGACCTCGCCTACGCCAAGGACAGGGCGACGCAGCGCTTCCTGTCGCGTACGACCCTCCTTGTCGTGCCCACCGCCAACCCCGACGGCAACGCCGCCGACACCCGCGGCAACTCCGACGGTATCGACATCAACCGCGACCACATCGCCCTCAAGACCGCCGAGGCACGGACGATGGCCGCCGTCATCCGGGACCGGCAGCCCGACGTCATCTACGACCTGCACGAGTACGGGGCCACCCCCAAGTTCTACGACAAGGACCTGTTCGACCTCTGGCCGCGCAACCTCAACACCGACCCCGCCGTGCACGATCAGGCCGAGTCGCTCTCCCTCGACCACGTGCGTCCCGCAGCGGGCGACGCCGGGTACACCACGGGCACGTACGGCATCTGGACCGACCCGGAGACCGGCGAACCGATCAAGCAGACCGCGGGCGACGGGCAGGAGCGGATCCTGCGCAACGTCTCCGGCGTCAAGAACTCCGTCGGGCTGCTCATCGAGAGCCGCGTCGACCCCGGCACCCCCGCGGAGGAGAACGACCCGGCGCTGGTCAACCAGCGTCGCCGCGACTCCCAACTCGCCGCGCTCGGCGGCCTGTTCGAGTACACGGCCGAGAACCGGGGCGCGATCGAGGCCGCCACCGCGGCCGCCCGCGCCAAGGGCTTCGCCGACCGCGGTCCGGTCTACCTCGGCGGCGCCGACAACGACCCCGCGGAAGCCTCGGAGGTCATCAAGGATCCGCCGTGCGGATACCGGCTGAGCGACACGCAATACGCCGAATTCAAAGACGAATTGGCGCTGCACGGCATCACCGTCAAGAAGTCGGGCGATGGGGCCTTTGTGCCCATGCGTCAGTCCGAACGGGCCCTGGTCGCGCTGCTCCTCGACGCGCGCGCGACCTACCACCTGACGGAAGGGAAGCCCGACACACGCTGCTGATCGGGTTATGGGAGTGTCAGGTGTGGTAGGTCGTAGTGGGTGACAAGCCCTCAGAAACCAACCAGCGATACTCCCGTCCCCGAGGAGGGAGTGACCGGCGAGCAGAGCCCCGCCACGGACCGGATCGTGTTCGGCGTCACCGCCGTGCTCACTCTGGCCTTCGTGGTCTGGGGCGCCGTCGCCACAGACAGTCTTGAGAGTGCCTCCAATACGCTGCTCAACGGCCTTATGCACAACGGTGGTTGGGCGTTCGTACTCGCCGCCACCGGCTTTGTGGTCTTCGCGCTGTGGCTCGCCATGAGCCGCTACGGGAAGATCCCTCTCGGCAAGGAGGGCGAGCAACCGGAGTTCCGCACGGTCTCCTGGATCGCGATGATGTTCAGCGCGGGCATGGGCATCGGCCTCATGTTCTACGGAGTGAGCGAACCGCTCGCGCACTTCACGACGCCGCCGCCGGGCACCGACCCGGCCGACTCCGCGCAGGCCATGGAGACCGCCATGGCCACCACGCTGTTCCACTGGACGTTGCATCCGTGGGCGATCTACGCGGTCGTAGGACTCGCCATCGCCTACAGCACGTTCCGGCGCCGCAGGCGGCAGACCATCTCGTCCGTCTTCGTCCCGCTCATCGGTGAGAAGCACGCGCACGGCGCGTGGGGCCGGGTCATCGACATCATCGCGATCTTCGCGACGCTGTTCGGCTCCGCGGCCTCGCTCGGCCTCGGCGCCCTGCAGATCGGGGCGGGGATCGAGGCGGCCGACTGGATGGACAAGGCCAGCACGGGCCTGCTCGTCGTGATCATCGCGGTCCTCACGGTCGCGTTCGTCGCCTCCGCCGTCTCCGGTGTGGAGAAGGGCATCCAGTGGCTGTCGAACATCAACATGGTGCTCGCGCTGCTGCTGGCGGTCTTCCTGTTCATCGCGGGCCCGACGATCCTGCAGCTCGACATGCTGCCGACGTCCATCGGCGCGTACCTGGACAACTTCCCGCAGATGATCGGCCGCACCGAGGCGTCCAGCGGCAAGGGCGTCGCCGACTGGCTGAGCAGCTGGACGGTCTTCTACTGGGCCTGGTGGATCTCCTGGTCGCCGTTCGTCGGCATGTTCATCGCGCGCATCAGCAAGGGCCGCACGATCCGTCAGTTCGTCGGCGGCGTCATCCTCGTGCCCTCGACCGTCAGCCTGATCTGGTTCGCGGTCTTCGGCACCACGGCGATGAGCCTGAAGGACGACGGGAAGCTGGCCGGGGCGGACACCCCGGAGACCCAGCTCTTCGGCGTGCTCCAGGAGTACCCGATCGCCACGATCACGGGCCTGCTCGTGATGATCCTCGTCGGCATCTTCTTCGTGTCGGGCGCGGACGCCGCATCGATCGTGATGGGCACGCTGTCGCAGAAGGGCGCGCTCGAACCCGGCAAGTTCGTCGTCATCTTCTGGGGCGTCGTCACCGGTGCCGTGGCCGCGATCATGCTGATGATCGGCAACGGTTCGGGCGACGCGCTCACAGGACTGCAGAACCTGACGATCCTTGTGGCGGTGCCGTTCGTCATCGTCATGATCGGCATGTGCTGGGCGCTCCTGCGCGACCTGCGGCAGGACCCGCTCATGGTCCGCGGCGAGATGGGTATCGAGGTCGTCGAGCAGGCGGTCGTCGCCGGGCACGAGAAGTACGGTGGCGAGTTCGAGATCCGCATCGGCCCGGGCAGCAGCCTGGAGACCGAGGGCGACCCGATCGGCAAGCACCACGAGGACTGAGAACGTACGTACGGGTGGGGGCGTGGTCCGATACGGACCACGCCCCCACCCGTTCGCCGCCCGCTACCGGTCACCCGTTCATCCGGCCCCGGCCAGCTCGGCCGCCTCCTCGGCGCAGCCCCACGCCACGGTCACTCCGGCGCCACCGTGCCCGTAGTTGTGCACCAGCACCCGCCCGGCGCCCCTGACCTCACGCTCGATGCGCACCGCCGGGCGGGCCGGGCGCAGGCCCACGCGGTGGTCGAGGATCCGCGCGCCCGCGATCTCGGGGCGCACCTCGGCGCAGCGCTTCACGATCTCCTCGGCGGTGGCCGGGTCCGGCTCCAGGGACCACGCGTCGTCCTCGGCGGTGCCGCCGAGCAGCAGGCGCCCCGGCTGCGGCAGGAAGTACGTCGTTCCGTCGGAGGCGGGGTCGACGGTGGTGAACCACGTGTCGACGCCCGGGTTCTCCACGACCACCAGTTGCCCGCGCACGGGGCGCACCGAGTCGTCCGGCACCAGTTCGCGGGCCGCGAGCCCGGTGCAGTTCACGACGGTCGGCGCGACGTCGAGGGCCTCGTCGAGGGAGTCGACGGTACGCGCCTCGACGGTGACACCGGCTCGGCTCAACTGGTCGCGCAGCCACGCCAGATGGGCCGGCATGTCGATCAGCGGGAGACGCGCCGCGAGCCCCTGCGGGGTGTCACGCAGGCCCGCCACCTCGCCGGCCCACGCGCCGAGCCCGTCGAGGCGCGAATCCCCGTGCACGCCGTCGACCAGGCGCACCCCGGTCTCCTCGGGGCGCGCCGCCCACTCCTCGTACCGCCTCAGCGAGCGCAGCGACCACGCGCCCACCTTCTCTATCGGGTCGATCCGGTACGGCCACCACAGCCCGCCCGCGACCGCCGATGTCGTCCGCTCGGCGACGTCCCGCGACCACACGCGCACCGGGCGCCCGCGCCGCGCGAGTTCCAGGGCGGTGGTCATGCCGATGACCCCGCCGCCGACCACGATCACTTCACTGCCGCTGCCACTGTCACTGATCATCCATGGACGCTAACGGAAACCACCGGAATGAGGCATGCAGCGCTCACGGCGGGCACAGGTGGGAATACTCGCCCCATGGCTGCAGACGACTGCGCGACCTTCGGCCTGGCACCGGCGATGCGCGCCGGGGGAGTCCTCGCGGACGGGGACTACCAGGTGCACCGGGACTTCGTGGACTTCATCGTCGACGGCCGCCCGCTGCTCTTCCAGCTCTCCGACCTGGACGCCGTGTCCCCGCTCGCCGCCGACATCCCGCCCGCGATCTTCGCGCACCACGTGAAGCGGCTGCTCCTGGAGGCGGAGGCACCGCTGCCCGGCGGACGCTGCGTGATCTACGGGTGCCCGGAGTGCGAGGGGATCGAGTGCGGGGCGGTGACGGCGGTGATCGAGCGGGACGGTTCGGACGGTTCGGATTACGTGTGGCGGGACTTCGCCTGGCAGACCGACGAGCGGGTCGACCTGGAGCTGAACGGCTACCACGGCATTGGCCCGTTCCGCTTCCGCGCCGCCGAGTACCGGGCGGTGCTCGGGCGGCTGCTGAGCAGCGGGGGACCGCTGGTGCCGCCGCGCCGCAAGGTGCTGCTGATCGGCGCCCGCGTCGCCGTCCTCGCCCGGCTCGCGGCGGCGCTGCGCACCATCGGTGTCGGCGCGGACATCACCGAGGACGCGTCCGGTGTACCGCCCGAGGAGCTGCGTACGTACGGGGTGGTGGCCTTCGGCCGGGCGGTCGAGGAGAGCCAACGGGCCGCGGTCCGGCGGGATTTCGACCGATCCGGGGCCGACGTCGCGTACGTGGACGGCTACGCGCCGATCGTCCCGCTCCTCGTCGCCCAGATCGAGAGCGCGCTGGACCGCGTCCCGCCGGCGCAGCGCCGCCTGACGCGGCTGGTCGCCGCCGACGGCGAGGTGGGCGTGGAGGTCACTTCCACGTGCCGCGTCCACATCACGGCGTACCGCCTCGACCGCCTCTACCGCACACACACGCACGACGTCTTCGACGCGGTCCTGGCCCCCGGCCGCCACCGCATCCCGCTCGACACCAAGGCGACGAAGGGCCAGTCCTTCCTGGTGGCCCGCACGACGGGGAGCGTGCTGGTGGCGCGGATGGAACGCTGACGGTGCGGTCCCCGCGGACCGGGCGGCATCGCGCCGACGCCGCGCACGGGGATCCCGTTCCCCCGGGGTGGTCGACCCGGTGGGTTGCCGCCCGTGGGGTCGTCCGCTGGTCCCGTTCCCCCGCTCGTCTCCCACCCACCCGCCCCCTCCGGGGCGGTCGGCCCGACGGGGTGCCGCCCCCACTTTGGGCAATCTGCCGCCTGACCACGGTTCCCTCCCCGTGACGTCAGGGCCCGCCCGCCTTGGGCAATCTGCCGCCTTGGGCGGCAGGGTGGGCAAGGCGGCACCCCGGTGCGGCGCGACGAGAACGGTGGGCGCCGGCACGGTGCGGCCGAGCGAGCCCGGTGCGGCGCAACGAGAACGGGGGCGCACTCCCCGGTGCAGGTCGATGCCCCCGGTGCGGCGCGGCGAGAACGGTGGGCGCCGGCACGGTGCGGCCGAGCGAGCCCGGTGCGGCGCAACGAGAACGGGGGCGCACTCCCCGGTGCAGCTCGATGCCCCCGGCGCCGCGCGACGAAATCGGTGGGCGCCGACCCCGGTGCAGGTCCAAGCCCCGGCGCCGCGCAACGCGCCGACCCCGCCACGGATCAACCGCGCGACCGCGCAACCGCACCCCGACTAGAATCACCCCCCTGATGACTGCAACGCTCGTAGCCAAGAACCTCGCCGCCGGACACGGCGACCGCACCCTCTTCTCCGGTCTCGACCTCGTCGTCGCCCCCGGCGACGTCATCGGACTCGTCGGCGCCAACGGCGCCGGAAAGTCCACGCTCCTGCGCCTCCTCGCCGCCCTCACCACCCCCGAGGAGGGAGACGTACGGCTCTCCCCGCCGACCGCCACCGTCGGCCACCTCCCGCAGGAGCCCGACCGCCGCCCCGGCGAGACGATCCGCGAGTTCCTGGCCCGCCGCACCGGCGTGACCGAGGCGCAGCGCACCATGGACGAGGCCACCCAGGGCCTCGTCGACGGCGCGCCCGGCGCCGACGACGCGTACGCCACGAGCCTGGAGCGCTGGCTGAACCTGGGCGGCGCCGACCTGGACGAACGCGCCGAGGAGGTCGCGGAACAACTCGGCCTGGACGTCGGCCTCGACCAGGCGATGACGTCCCTGTCCGGCGGCCAGGCGGCCCGCGCAGGCCTCGCCTCCCTCCTCCTGTCCCGCTACGACGTCTTCCTCCTCGACGAGCCGACCAACGACCTCGACCTGGAAGGCCTGGACCGCCTGGAGGCCTTCGTACGCGGCCTGCGCGCCGGCACCGTCGTCGTCAGCCACGACCGCGAGTTCCTCACCCGCACCGTCACCAAGGTCCTCGAACTCGACCACGCCCAACAGGAGATCAACCTCTACGGAGGCGGGTACGCCGCCTACTTGGAAGAGCGCGAGGTCGCACGCCGCCACGCGCGCGAGGAGTACGAGGAGTACTCCGACAAGAAGTCGGCCCTGGAAGGCCGCGCCCAGATGCAGCGCAGCTGGATGGACAAGGGCGTCAAGAACGCTCGGCGAAAGGCCACCGACAGCGACAAGCTGGGCCGCAAGTTCCGCAGCGAGGCGAGCGAGAAGCAGGCCGCGAAGGCCCGGCAGACGCAGAAGATGATCGAGCGCCTCGACGTCGTGGACGAGCCCCGCAAGGAGTGGGAACTGCGCATGGAGATCGCGGCGGCACCCCGCTCGGGCGCCGTCGTGGCATCGCTGCGGGACGCCGAACTACAGCGCGGAGACTTCTCCTTCGGCCCCGTGACGCTCCAGATCGACTGGGCGGACCGCGTCGCGATCACCGGCGCGAACGGCTCCGGCAAGTCCACACTGCTCGCCACCCTGCTCGGCCGCGTCCCCCTGAACTCCGGCCACGCGACGCTGGGTTCGGGCGTGGTCGTCGGCGAAGTGGACCAGGCCCGCGCCCTGTTCCACGGCCCCGAAACGCTGCTCGACGCCTTCGGAGCGGCCGTCCCCGCCATGGAGCCGGCCGAAGTCCGCACGCTGCTCGCCAAGTTCGGCCTGAAGGCGTACCACGTGCTGCGCCCCGCGGCCACCCTCTCCCCGGGCGAACGCACCCGCGCGGCCCTCGCCCTCCTCCAGGGCCGAGGCGTCAACCTCCTGGTCCTGGACGAGCCGACGAACCACCTCGACCTCCCCGCGATCGAGCAACTGGAGTCGGCCCTGTCGACCTACGAGGGCACTCTGCTCCTGGTCACCCACGACCGCAGGATGCTGGAGGCGGTCCAGACGACGCGACGCCTTGAGGTGTCCGACGGCAAGGTGACCGAGCTGTAAGGGGCACCGGGAGCTGTGCGCCCAGCCACGACCGGGCGCACAGTTCCCCGACACCAACCCCGGAGGGCCTAGGTCAGCCCCGCCTTGCGCAACGCATCGGCCATGGCCGAGTTGGCAGGCGCGGCCGCGGGCCGCCCCTTGCCTCCACCCTTGCCGCCGCCGCCACTGCCCTGTCGGGACTGCCGAGGCGGCTTGCGGTCACCACGTCCCCCGCTCCCGCCGGAGGCCTTGGCCTTCTCGTCGTCGAGACGCAGCGTCAGCGAGATCCGCTTGCGCGGCACGTCGACTTCGAGGACCTTCACCTTGACGATGTCGCCGGGCTTGACCACGTCCCGTGGGTCCTTGACGTACGTACGGGACAACGCAGAGACGTGCGCGAGCCCGTCCTGGTGCACGCCGACGTCGATGAACGCCCCGAAGGCGGCCACATTGGTGACCACACCCTCCAGGATCATCCCCGGCTCCAGGTCGCCGATCTTCTCGACGCCCTCCTTGAACGTGGCCGTCTTGAAGGCGGGCCGCGGGTCGCGCCCCGGCTTCTCCAGCTCCTTCAGGATGTCGGTGACGGTCGGCAGACCGAACGTGTCGTCCACGTAGTCGGCCGGATTGAGCGAGCGCAGCGCCCCCGCGTCACCGACGAGCGAGGCGACCTGGCCACCCGTCGACTTCGCCATCCGGCGCACCACCGGGTACGCCTCCGGGTGCACGGACGACGCGTCCAGCGGGTCGTCGCCGCGGATCCGCAGGAAGCCCGCGCACTGCTCGTATGCCTTCGGGCCGAGGCGCGCCACGTCCTTGAGGCCCTTGCGGTTGGTGAACGGGCCGTTGGAGTCGCGGTGCGTCACGATGTTCTCCGCGAGCCCCGCGCCGATGCCGGACACGCGCGCGAGGAGCGGCGCGGAGGCGGTGTTCACGTCCACCCCGACACCGTTCACACAGTCCTCGACCACGGCATCCAGTGAACGCGACAGCTTCACTTCGCTCAGGTCGTGCTGGTACTGACCGACACCGATCGACTTCGGGTCGATCTTCACGAGTTCGGCGAGCGGGTCCTGCAGCCGCCGTGCGATCGACACGGCCCCGCGCAGCGAGACGTCCATGTCGGGCAGCTCCTGCGAGGCGAAGGCCGACGCCGAGTACACCGAGGCGCCCGCCTCGCTCACCATCACCTTGGTGAGCTTCAACTCCGGGTGCTTGGTGATGAGTTCACCGGCGAGCTTGTCGGTCTCGCGGGACGCCGTGCCGTTGCCGATCGCGATCAGGTCGACCGCGTGCGCCTTGGAGAGCTTCGCCAGCTTGGCGATCGCCTCGTCCCAGCGGTTGGCCGGGACGTGCGGGTGGATGACGTCGGTGGCGACGACCTTGCCGGTGTCGTCGACGACCGCGACCTTCACACCCGTACGGAAACCGGGGTCGAGCCCCAGTGTCGCGCGCGTGCCGGCGGGGGCGGCGAGCAGCAGGTCGCGCAGATTCGCCGCGAACACCTTGACCGCCTCGTCCTCGGCGGCCGTGCGCAACCGGGTGCGCAGGTCGAGGCCGAGGTGCACCAGGATGCGCGTGCGCCAGGCCCAACGGACCGTGTCCTGAAGCCACTTGTCGCCCGGACGGCCCTGGTTGGTGACCCCGAACCGGCCGGCGATGATCGGCTCGTACGAAGACGGAGCCGCGGAGTCGGCGTCCGCGGACGGCTCCTCCGGCTCCAGGACGAGCTCCAGCACGTCCTCCTTCTCGCCGCGCAGCATCGCCAGGACGCGGTGCGAGGGCAGCGCGGTGAAGGGCTCCGCGAAGTCGAAGTAGTCGGCGAACTTGGCGCCCGCCTCCTCCTTGCCGGACTTCACCTTCGCCGCGAGCCGGCCGCGCCCCCACATGCGCTCACGCAGCTCGCCGATCAGGTCGGCGTCCTCCGAGAAGCGCTCGGTGAGGATCGCGCGGGCCCCGTCGAGCGCGGCCTGCGCGTCGGCGACGCCCTTCTCGGCGTCCACGAACGCGGCAGCGGCGGCCTGCGGCTCCACCGACGGGTCGCCGAGCAGCCCCTCCGCCAGCGGCTCGAGCCCCGCCTCACGCGCGATCTGCGCCTTCGTGCGCCGCTTGGGCTTGAAGGGCAGGTAGATGTCCTCCAGCCGCGCCTTGGTGTCGGCGGCGCGGATCCGCGCCTCCAGCTCCCCGGTCAGCTTGCCCTGCTCGCGCACCGATTCGAGGACGGCGGTGCGCCGCTCCTCCAGCTCACGCAGATACCGCAGCCGCTCTTCCAGGGTGCGCAGCTGGGCATCGTCGAGGGACTCCGTCGCCTCCTTGCGGTAGCGGGCGATGAAGGGCACTGTCGAGCCGCCGTCGAGCAACTCGACCGCGGACTTCACCTGCCGCTCCCGAACGCCTAGTTCCTCGGCAATCCTGCTCTCGATGGACCCGAACCCGGATCCAGCAGTGGTGCCAACTGTGGGTGTCGCCACGATCCCGTACCGCCTATGTCGACTGAGGTTGCGCCGCAATTGTGGCAGGTGGCACCGACACTCGGGGATCAGGGAGGTCAGACGCGGTGCCCACGGCCGGACCGGGAGGCGCCGCCGAACAGCCTGGCGAGTGCACGGAACGGCAAGGTCACGACGGTGGCGATGGCCCCGGCGATCTGGCGCAGAATGTCGGCGATTGCACGGAACATGCTGGTTCTCCTCTCGTGTGTCCCGGCCACATCAGTGGCCAGGACACACGAGTACCTCGCCCGCGCCGGACAAATCCTCAGGCGGCCTTGCCGATCAGGTCCGCGGGGAAGGCGCCGTTGCCGAGCGCCGAGCCGACGAAGGCCGTCGCCAGCTCGGTGAGCCGGGCGACGCCGGTCTCGCCGAGGTGCTCGTAGGGGGCGCGGTCGAGCGCGTCGGTCCGGTGCTCGATCTCGGCGCGCAGCGTCACGCCCTGCTCGGTGAGCGTCAACTCCTCGCCGCCGGTGAGCAGTCCACGCGCGCGAAGCCGCTCGGCGGCCGCGTCGTACTCGGACCTGTCCCAGCCGCGCGTGGCGAGCAGCCACTTCGGGGCCATGCCCTTGCCGGTCGCGACGTGGCTCACGAGTGCCTCGACCGGGTCGAGTTCGGCGCCGAGCAGCGCCGCGATGTGCCCGTCGCCGCGGTGCTCGCGCAGCAGCGTCGTGGCGTGCCAGTACGCCATGTGCGGCGCCTGCGGCACGTCGAGGTCGGCGTGGGCGGCGTACAGCGGGCGGGCGTGCCGGGTGCACGCCTCCGCGGCGCGCAGGGCGAGCTCGGCGGCCTCGGCCATCTCCTGGGAGGCGAGCGCCTCCTCGCCGAGCAGGCGGCGCAGCGTCGAGTCGACGGCACGCGCGCGTGCCGCGAGCACCGCCTCCGGGGAGGCGGCCTCCCACACGGCCGGCACGTGCCGGGCCACCAGCTCGTGCTTGAAGTTGTAGAAGGTGGCGGTCACGGTCCCGGCCCCGACGGCCCCCATGGGCGCGGAGCGCGCCGCGAGGTAGGCGGCGCTGGAGTCGGTCACGCCGATGGCGGCCAGTTCCTTGCCGAGGTCGGGCGAGAAGTAGTGCGTCGAGTGGAACGGGTTGAGCACGTTGTGGCAGTGGCGGGCGGCGCGCAGGCGGGGATCCGAAGTCATGCGGCTACGTTACCGACCGGTCGGTACGGGCGACAGTGCCGGGCGGCCGGTCATGGCAGAAGAATGGCCCGCACTCCGCCGCGTACCGCCCCGGTCCCCCTCCTTGCCCGCTGAGCCTCAGGCCCCCACGGTCCACCCGAACCGCGGCGCGCGCCGCTCCAGGAACGCGGCGACGCCCTCCGCGCTCTCGCCGCCGGCGCGCGCCTGCTCGGCCCAGTGCGCGTCCCGATCCGTGCGGCCGGTCACGAACTCCTTCGCCGCGGCCTGCGTCAGCTGCGAGCGGGCGGCAAGGGTGCGGGTGAACTCGACGACCCGCTTGTCCAGTGCGTCCTCGGGCAGCACCTCGTCCACGAGCCCGGTGCGCAGCGCACGCTCGGACCCGATCAACTCACCGGAGAACAGCAGGTACTTGGCGGTCGCCGGGCCCACGAGCGCGGCGAGGCGGCGCGTGGAGGAGGCCGGGTAGACGATCCCGAGCTTGGCCGGGGTCACCCCGAACCGTGCGCCGTCGGCCGCGAAGCGCAGATCGCAGGCCGCCGCCAACTGGCTGCCGCCTCCCACGCAGAACCCGCGCACCACGGCGAGCGTCGGCTTCGGGAAGGCCGCGAGCGCGTCCTCCGCCGCGACCGCGAGCCCCTGCGCCGCCCCCTCGCCGAGAGTCGATATGTCGGCCCCGGCGCAGAACGTGTCCCCGGCTCCGGTGAGCACGAGAACCCGTACCTGTGGATCGGCCGCGAGCCGTTCGAGGAGCGGCGGCAGGGACGCCCACATGGCGTCGGTCATGGCGTTGCGCTTGGCCGGGTGATCGATCACGACGGTGGCGACACCCTCGGCGACGGCGTGCGTGAGCTGCGGCGGGGACACGGAAGACATGGGCGGATGCTAGCCGGGCGATCGGCGCGGTCGACGTGTCGGGCAGCTCGTAGAACAAGCTTAAGAAGGCTTAAGTCGGGCGTATTCGGGGCGGGAGTGATCAACTCTCTGGCCGGCTCGGCCAGTAACGATCAAATGCCGTCGATACTCGCTGACTTCTGGTCAGTCCCGCGGCCCGAAGCAGGTGATTCCCAACACTCGATACGTGGTGACAATCGAGCGCAAGGGCGGCGACCTGAAAATGAGCGACCACGGGTGGGGATCCCACCCACGTCCTCAGGGCAGCGGGGGAGCGCCCCCTGATCGACCTGCGGACGGGCCGCTCCCGTACGAGGGAGTGTGGCGGTTCACGACGCAGGCGGTCGACGCCTCCGTGCCGCAGGCCCGGCGCGCGGTGCGGGAGTTGCTCACCCGGCAGGGCGTGCCCGCCCCTGACGATCTGGTGCACGGGCTGCTCGTGATCGTCTCCGAACTCGTCACGAACGCGGTGAAGCACGCCGCCGTGGTCTCGCCGATGCTCGCCGTGGAGGTCGCCGTGGGCCCCGAGTGGGTGCGGGTGTCCGTGGAGGACGAACACCCCTACAAACCCACGGCATTGGAGGCCACCAGCGGTCAGACCGGCGGCCGCGGCCTGCTGCTCGTCCGCGAGATCACCGCGGAGGCGGGCGGCGTCTGCGACGTCACGAACACCGCGAGCGGGGGCAAGGTGATCTGGGCCGCCCTGCCCCTCAAGCACGAGACGCTCACCAGCCCGCCGACTGGCCTGTCAGCTCCCTGACCGCGGGCCGCGCCGCGTCGAGGACCGTCATGAACCACGCGGAGAACGGGTCCTTGGCGTGCCGCTCGGCCAGCTCGTCGGCCGTCACGAACGCCGTCGCCCCGACCTCCTCCGGGTCGGGGCTCAGTGACGCCTGCACCAGGCCCACGAAGAGGTGGTTGTACTCCTGCTCCACCAGGCCCGACTCCGGGTCCGGGTGGTTGTAGCGCACGGTGCCGGCCTCGGCCATCAGCGACGGTGAGACGCCGAGCTCCTCGTAGGTGCGGCGCGCGGCCGCCGCGAACGGGGCCTCGCCGGGGTACGGGTGGCCGCAGCAGGTGTTCGACCAGACGCCGGGGGAGTGGTACTTGCCGAGCGCCCGCTGCTGCAGCAGCAGCCGGCCCTGCTCGTCGAAGAGGAACACGGAGAACGCTCTGTGCAGCTGACCGGGCGGCTGGTGCGCCGCCAGCTTCTCCGCCGTGCCGATCGTCCTGCCGTCCTCGTCGACGAGTTCCAGCAAGATCGCTTCCGCGCTGTCGTTCGACGAGCTGTTCGTCGTGGGGGCAGGTGAGATCGGCATACCCATCCTTCGTTTCGGTCCTCGAACCAAGTCTGCCGTACGGGACCGACATCCCCCGCGCTGCCGGTGTCCCGCAAGTCCCGCCCGGCCTCGCGGCCGGGCGGGACCACCGCAGGCGCCTGGTCAGACGCCGAACGCGGCCGGGTAGGTGATCGTGCCCCGCGGAAGCTGTCCGGAATCGTCGCCTTCATCCAGAACGAGAGCCATCATCGCCTCGTCCGGTACGTCGAAACCGGGCCGGATGCCGTACCCGGAGGCGGGCGTGAAGCCGAACCTCGGGTAGTACTCCGGATGCCCGAGGACCAGCACAAGTCGCTCCCCACGCGCGCGTGCCGCCTCCAGCACCGCACGTACGACGGCCGAACCGGCCCCTGTGCGCTGGTACCGCGGCAGCACCGCACAGGGCGCGAGCGCCGCGGCGGGCGCGCCGTCCACGGTGCAGCGGGTGATCAGTGCGTACGCGGCCACGGTGCCGTCCGCGGCCTCGGCCACGTACGACAGTCCCTCCAGCCACGCGTCCGGGTCGGCGCGCAGGGCGTCGACGAGGTCGGCTTCGGCTTCGGTGGGGAAGGCGGCGGCGTTGACGGCGTGCACAGCCGCCCGGTCGGCCCCGGTCTCGGGGCGAGCACGCCACGCGTGCGTCATGTTGTCGGTCAACTTGAGAACCTTTGAGTGAGGGCGTCGCTCAGTGGCGGACGGCCCGAGGAGAAGTGGGGACAGACGTGTCACTGCACGGGGCAGTGCTCACCGCGACGACAGTCATCAACCCACCTCCTCAAAGATCAATGGCCACGATATCACTCAGTGGCACAGCCGCGCCTCGTGCTCGGCGTGCCCGGTCGGCTCCAGCTGGAACGTGCAGTGCTCCACATCGAAGTGGTCGCCGAGGCAGCCCTGCAGTTCGTGGAGCATCTTCTCGTGGCCGATCGAGCCGAGCATCTCCGTGCTGACGACCACGTGCGCCGAGAGCACCGGCATCCCCGAAGTGATCGTCCAGGCGTGCAGATCGTGTACGTCCTCGACGCCGGGCAGCGCCAGTATGTGGGCCCTGACCTCCGCCATGTCGACGCCCTTCGGAGCCGATTCGAGCAGCACGTTCAACGTCTCGCGCAGCAGCTTCACCGTACGCGGGACGATCATGAGGCCGATGACGAGCGAGGCGATCGGGTCGGCGGGCTGCCAGCCCGTGGTCAGGATGATCGCGGCGGAGACCAGCACCGCGAGGGAACCGAGCGCGTCGGCGGCCACCTCCAGGAAGGCGCCGCGCACGTTCAGGCTCTCCTGCTGGCCCTTCACCAGGAGGGACAGCGAAATCATGTTCGCCACCAGGCCGATCAGGCCGAAGACGATCGTCTGCCCGCCCGCCGTCTCGGCCGGCTCCATGAACCGCTGGATCGCCTCGTACAGGACATAGCCGCCGACGCCGAGCAGCAGCAGACAGTTGGCGAGCGCGGCGAGGATCTCGGCGCGCGCGTACCCGAAGGTGCGCTGGTCGCTCGCGGGGCGGTTGGCGAAGTGGATCGCGATCAGGGCCATCGCGAGACCGAGCGCGTCCGTCGCCATGTGGGCGGCGTCGGCGATCAGGGCGAGCGAGTCGGCGACGATGCCGCCGATGATCTCCACCACCATCACGGTCAACGTGATCGACAGCGCGATGCGCAGCCGCCCGCGGTGTGCGGCGGCGGCCGTCCCGGTCGTCGGTCCGTGACTGTGCCCGTGGTCGTGATCGTGCCCGAGGCCCATCGAAAACCCCCTACGTATCGATCCGGCTCGTTGCCCTGGTCGGGGGCGACGATCACAGTGAACTACGGGTAGGGGGTATCCGCAAACATGGCGCTGAACACCGTTGTCATGTGCCCTGACCTGCGTAAACGATGTGACGCGAGTACGCAGGTCAGGGCGCCGCGGAGATCACTTCCCGGTCGCCTCGGGATGCCGCAGACACCAGCCGGACCAGGCCGACCCGACCATCTCGCGCACACCGCGCCGCGCGCTCCAGCCGAGCTCCTTCTCGGCGAGCGCGGAGGAGCCGACCGCGCGCGGGGCGTCGCCCGGACGGCGCGGTTCGACGATCGCGGGGGTGCGGTTCCCGGACACCTCCGCGATCAGGTCGATCAGCTCGCGCACGGAAGCGCCCTGCCCGGTGCCGATGTTGAGCGTCAGATCGCCGCTCGCGTCGGGCCCCGACAGCCGGCGGGCCGCCGCAAGGTGCGCCTCGGCGAGATCGGCGACGTGAATGTAGTCACGTACGCAGGTGCCGTCCGGGGTCGGGTAGTTGTCGCCGAAGATCCGCGGGGCCTCGCCGCGCGTCAGGCGGTCGAAGACCATCGGGATCACGTTGTAGACGCCGATGTCCGCGAGCTCCGGCGCCGCGGCGCCCGCCACGTTGAAGTAGCGCAGGCAGGCCGTCGCCATGCCGTGCGCCTGCCCGGCCGCCCGCACCAGCCACTCGCCCGCGAGCTTCGTCTCGCCGTACGGGTTCACGGGCGCGGTGGCCGTGGACTCGGTGATGAGGCCCACATCCGGGTTGCCGTAGACGGCCGCCGAAGAGGAGAACACGAAGCGGCGCACCCCGGCCGCCGCGACCGTCTCCAGGAGCGTGGCGAGCCCGCCCACGTTGTCCCGGTAGTACAGCTCCGGCTTCTCCACCGACTCGCCGACCTGCTTGTGCGCGGCGAGATGGACGACACCCGTCACCTCGTGCTCCGCGCACACCCGGGCCACCAACTCGGTGTCAAGCGCCGAGCCGCGCACCAGCGGGATCGTCTCGGGAAGCCGCGAGGGCACCCCCGAGGTCACGTTGTCGAGGACGACGACCCGCTCGCCCGCCTCCGTCATAGCCCGCGCCACATGGGCGCCGATGTATCCGGCTCCGCCGGTGATCAGCCACGTCATGGCGCACCACCCTATGACCGATGAGGACCGCCCCCGGTTACGGAGCCGGACCACCCCTGGTTTGTCGCCCGAGTGCTTGATCGTCAATGATGAGCGCGCGGTCGGCCCCGCGCGGATCGCATGAGACAGGGGCCAATCGGTCGGTAAACGGGCAGCGAACACCCGGTTGCGCCATCCGATAGCCTCTGCCGACATGCCGCCCGGCCGCGCGTCCCAGGGACCGCGTCGGGCGCCCCACCATGCATGAGCCCGGCGCCCCGTCGCGTCGGCACCCAAGGAGTGAGTTCGTCTGTCGACCGCCATCGTCACCGGATCGCCGGTCCCCGGATCTTCCCTGGAGGAAGATCTGCGGGCGCTCGGCTTCGACGTGCGGCTCGCGCCGGACACCGCGGACGCCGAAGCGGCGCTCGGGGGCGTCCCCGGTGAGCAGCGGGTCGCGGTCGTCGACGCGGGTTTCGTGGGCCATGTCCACGCCCTGCGTCTCGGCCTGACCGATCCGCGCTTTCCCGCGTCGGCGATCCCGGGCGCGCTCACCGCGCAGCCCGCCGCCCGTCAGGCGCTGACCCGCGCGGTCGCGCGGACCGGCGTCGACCCGGACGTCGTGGCCAAGAGCCTGGAGGCGGACGGCACCGACGTGCACCGCCCCGAACTCGGTGAGCTCGTCGCCGCGGTGCCCGCCGACCCGCAGGCCCGCAACGAGGCCCGGCAGGCCCTCGCCTCCGTCGACGACGAGGCGATCCGGCTGCGTACGGCGGTCAAGGCGCGCGACGGCTTCTTCACGACCTACTGCATCAGCCCGTACTCCCGTTACATCGCGCGCTGGTGCGCACGCCGGGGCCTGACCCCGAACCAGGTGACCACCGCGTCGCTGCTCGTCGCGCTGATCGCGGCGGGCTGCGCGGCCACCGGCACCCGCACCGGGTTCGTCGCGGCGGGCGTCCTGCTGCTCGCCTCCTTCGTCCTGGACTGCACCGACGGGCAGCTCGCCCGCTACTCGCTGCAGTACTCGACGATGGGCGCCTGGCTGGACGCGACGTTCGACCGGGCCAAGGAGTACGCCTATTACGCGGGCCTCGCGCTCGGCGCCGCCAACGCGAGCGGCGGCGGTGACGACGTGTGGGCGCTCGCGCTCGGCGCGATGGTGCTGCAAATTGGCCGGCACGTGATCGACTTCTCGTTCAACGAGGCGAATCACGACGCCGAGGCGCTGGGTGAATTGGCGGGGGCCAGCCCCACCGCGTCCCTGTCCGGCAAGCTCGACTCCGTCGGCTGGACCGTCTGGGCCCGCCGCATGGTCGTGCTGCCGATCGGTGAACGCTGGGCGCTGATCGCGCTCTTCACCGCGCTGACCACGCCGCGCATCACCTTCTACATGCTGCTCATCGGCTGCGCGCTCGCCGCCTGCTACACGACCGCGGGCCGCGTCCTGCGCTCGCTCACCCGCAGGGCGCGACGCACGGACCGTGCCGCCGAGGCGCTCGCCGACCTGTCCGACTCCGGCCCGATCGCCGAGGTGCTCGGAAAGACCCTCAAGGCGAAGGCCACCCTCGTCGTCGCCCCCGTGGTCGCCGCCGTCGGCGCCGCCGCGGTCGTCGCTGTGAGCGCCCTCACGGACTTCGGCAGCGCCTGGCCGATCGTGGCCGCCGCCGTGTACTGCGTCACGTCCGGGCTCGCCGTCGCCCGCCCCCTCAAGGGTGCCCTCGACTGGCTCGTGCCCCCGATCTTCCGGGCCGGGGAGTACCTGACGATCCTGATCCTCGCGGCCCGCGCGGACGTACAGGGCGCCCTGCCCGCGGCTTTCGGCCTCGTGGCGGCGGTCGCCTACCATCACTACGACACGGTGTACCGCATTCGCGGCAACGCCGGGGCGCCCCCGCACTGGCTGGTGCGGGCCATCGGCGGGCACGAAGGCCGCACACTGGTGGTCACGGTCCTCGCCGCGCTGTTCACCCCCACAGATTTCGCCATCGCGCTCACGGTGCTCGCCGTGGCCGTGGCACTCGTGGTGCTCGCAGAGAGCATCCGCTTCTGGGTCGCCTCCGCTCAGCGCGGAGCACCCGCCGTACACGATGAAGGAGAACCCGCATGATCGGCCTCGTCCTGGCCGCCGGCGCCGGCAGCCGGCTTCGCCCCTACACCGAGACGCTCCCCAAGGCGCTCGTGCCCGTCGTGGGCGAGGGAACCGAGAACGAGCTCTCCGTACTCGACCTCACGCTGAAGAACTTCGCGGAGATCGGCCTCACCGAGGTCGGCATCATCGTCGGCTACCGCAAGGAGGTCGTCTACGAGCGTCAGGCGGCGCTCGAGGCGAAGTACGGCCTGAAGCTCACGCTCATCGAGAACGACGTGGCCGAGAAGTGGAACAACGCGTACTCCCTGTGGTGCGGTCGTGACGCCATGAAGCACACGGTGATCCTCGCCAACGGCGACACCGTGCACCCGGTCTCCGTCGAGAAGACGCTGCTCGCCGCCCGCGGCGAGGGCAAGAAGATCATCCTCGCGCTCGACACGGTCAAGGACCTGGGCGACGAGGAGATGAAGGTCGTCGTGGACCCCGACAAGGGCGTCCAGAAGATCACGAAGCTGATGGACCCGTCCGAGGCCACCGGCGAGTACATCGGTGTGACCCTCATCGAGGGCGAGGCCGCCGACGAGCTGGCCGACGCCCTGAAGGCCACGTACGAGCGTGACCCGCAGCTGTACTACGAGGACGGCTACCAGGAGCTCGTGAACCGCGGCTTCAAGATCGACGTCGCGCCCATCGGCGACGTTCCGTGGGTCGAGATCGACAACCACGACGACCTGGCCAAGGGGCGGGAGATCGCGTGCCAGTACTGACGAGGCTCATTCCCTCGCCGGTCGTCGTCGACATTCGGTCGGGGGCGCTCGACGACCTGGCCAAGGTCCTCGCCGACGGGAGGATCTCGTCGTCCACGGGACGCCTGGCCATCGCGATCAGCGGTGGCTCGGGCGCCGTGCTGCGCGCCCGGCTGGAGCCCTCGCTGCCCCGCGCCGACTGGTTCGAGGTCGGCGGCGGCACGCTGGACGACGCGATCAAGCTCGCCGACGACGTCAAGAAGTCGAACCGCTACGACGCGCTCGTCGGCCTCGGCGGCGGCAAGATCATCGACTGCGCCAAGTTCGCCGCGTCGCGCGTCGGCGTGCCGCTGGTCGCCGTCGCGACGAACCTGTCGCACGACGGCCTGTGCTCGCCCGTCGCGACCCTCGACAACGACGCGGGCCGCGGCTCCTACGGTGTGCCGAACCCGATCGGTGTCGTGATCGACCTCGACATCATCCGCGAGGCCCCGGTGCGTTTCGTGCGCTCCGGCATCGGTGACGCCCTCTCCAACATCTCCGCGGTCGCGGACTGGGAGCTGGGCGCCCGCGAGCGCGGCGAGGACATCGACGGGCTCGCCGCCGCCATGGCCCGCCAGGCGGGCGAGGCGGTGCTGCGGCACCCCGGCGGCGTCGGCGACGACGACTTCCTTCAGGTGCTCGCCGAGGGCCTGGTCCTCACCGGTATCGCCATGTCGGTCTCCGGTGACTCGCGGCCCGCCTCCGGCGCCTGCCACGAGATCAACCACGCCTTCGATCTCCTCTACCCCAAGCGCGCCGCCAGCCATGGCGAGCAGTGCGGCCTGGGCGCGGCCTTCGCGATGCACCTGCGCGGTGCCCGCGAGCAGTCCGCGTACATGGTCGAGGTGCTGCGCAGGCACGGCCTGCCCGTGGCGCCCGAGGAGATCGGCTTCACCGTGGACGAGTTCGTGAAGGTCGTCGAGTTCGCTCCGCAGACCCGTCCGGGCCGCTTCACGATCCTCGAACACCTCGACCTCTCCACCGATCAGATCAGGGACGCCTACGCCGACTATGCAAAAGCCATCGGTAGCTGAACTCCGCCCGGTCGTTCACCCCGCCGGGGTGAAGGACCGCAGGAGCGGTGAGCACTGGATGGGCCGGCTCTACATGCGCGAACTCTCGCTGCGTGTGGACCGCCACCTGGTGAACACCAAGGTCTCGCCCAACCAGCTGACCTACCTGATGACCGTCTGCGGTGTCCTCGCTGCCCCGGCGCTCCTGGTGCCGGGCATCTGGGGCGCGGTCCTCGGCGTCGTCGCGGTGCAGCTGTACCTGCTGCTCGACTGCGTCGACGGCGAGATCGCGCGCTGGCGGGGGCAGTACTCGCTGACCGGCGTGTGGATGGACCGGGTCGGCGCGTATCTGACCGACGCCGCCGTCCTCGTCGGCTTCGGTCTTCGCGCCGCCGACGTGTTCGGCTCGGGGCGGATCGACTGGCTGTGGGCCTTCCTCGGCACGCTCGCCGCGCTCGGTGCCATCCTGATCAAGGCCGAGACGGACCTCGTGGGCCTGGCCCGCGCGGCCGGCGGCAAGGAGCAGGTCAAGGAGTCCGCGTCCGAGATGCGCTCCTCCGGCATGGCCCTGGCCCGCAGGGCCGCGGCCATGCTGAAGTTCCACCGGCTCATCCTGGGCATCGAGGCGACGCTCCTCATCCTGGTCCTCTCGGTCGTGGACCAGATGCGTGGCGACCTGTTCTTCTCGCGCCTCGGCGTGGCCGTCCTGGCGGGCATCGCGATCCTCCAGACCCTGCTCCACCTCGTGTCCATCCTCGCTTCGAGCAGGCTCAAGTGAGCGGCGGGACACAGCAGTTGAAGGTCGGCGCGGTTGTCATCACCATGGGCAACCGGCCGGCCGAACTGCGCGCACTCCTCGACTCGGTCGCCAAGCAGGACGGCGACCCGGTCGAGGTGGTCGTGGTCGGCAACGGCTCCCCGGTCCCGGACGTCCCCGAAGGCGTACGCACCGTGGAGCTGCCCGAGAACCTCGGCATCCCCGGAGGCCGCAACGTCGGCATCGAGGCCTTCGGCCCGTCCGGCTCCGACGTCGACATCCTGATGTTCCTGGACGACGACGGGCTGCTGCCGCTGACGGACACGGCCGAGAAGTGCCGCGCCGCCTTCACGGCCGACCCGAAGCTCGGCATCGTCAGCTTCCGCATCGCGGACCCGGACACCGGCGAGACCCAGCGCCGGCACGTGCCGCGGCTGCGCGCCGCCGACCCGATGCGTTCCTCGCGCGTGACCACGTTTCTGGGCGGCGCCAACGCCGTCCGTACGCGGGTCGTCGCCGAGGCCGGGCCGCTGCCCGCCGAGTTCTTCTACGCCCACGAGGAGACCGACCTCGCCTGGCGTGCCCTCGACGCGGGCTGGATGATCGACTACCGCGCCGACATGGTGCTTCACCACCCCACCACGGCCCCGTCCCGGCACGCGGTCTACCACCGCATGGTGGCCCGCAACCGCGTCTGGCTGGCCCGCCGCAACCTGCCCGCGCCCCTGGTGCCCGTGTACCTCGGCGTCTGGCTGCTGCTGACCCTCGCCCGCCGGCCCTCGGGCCCGGCACTGAAGGCCTGGCTCGGCGGTTTCAAGGAAGGCTGGACGACCCCCTGCGGCCCGAGGCGCCCCATGAAGTGGCGTACGGTGTGGCGGCTGACCCGACTGGGCCGACCCCCTGTCATCTGACAAGCTCGTGCCTGACGGCAGGCCGTGCATTTGAAGACGAAAGTTCCTCTTGTGAGTGAGACAACGCATGACGCCGGTGTCGCGGTGAGCGCGGCCCCGTCGCCCGACGACGGGCTCTCCCCGAGCGAGCTCGCCACCAAGTACGGCTTGTCCGTCTCCGGGGCCCGCCCCGGACTGTTCGAGTACGTACAACAGCTGTGGGGCCGGCGCCACTTCATCATCGCCTTCTCGCAGGCGAAGCTGACCGCCCAGTACAGCCAGGCCAAGCTCGGCCAGCTCTGGCAGGTGGCGACGCCCCTGCTGAACGCGGCGGTCTATTTCTTCATCTTCGGCCTGCTGCTGGGCGCCCGGAAGGGCATCCCGAACGACATCTACGTGCCGTTCCTGGTGACGGGCGTCTTCGTCTTCACGTTCACGCAGAGCTCGGTAATGGCGGGAGTCCGGGCCATCTCCGGCAACCTCGGCCTGGTCAGGGCGCTGCACTTCCCGAGGGCCTCGCTGCCGATCTCCTTCGCGCTCCAGCAGCTCCAGCAGCTGCTGTTCTCGATGATCGTGCTGGTCGTCGTCATGCTCGGGTTCGGCGTCTTCCCGGCCTTCTCCTGGCTCCTGGTGATCCCCGCCCTGGTCCTCCAGTTCGGCTTCAACATGGGCCTCGCGCTGATCTTCGCCAGGGCCGGCAGCAAGACGCCCGACCTGGCGCAGCTGATGCCGTTCGTCATGCGTACGTGGATGTACGCCTCCGGCGTCATGTTCAGCATCCCCGCGATGCTCGAGGACAAGAACGCCCCGGGCTGGCTCACGGACGTTCTGCAGTGGAACCCGGCCTCGATCTACATGGACCTGATCCGGTACGCCTTCATGGGCGGGCACGGGTACGGCTCCGATTTCCTCCCGCCGCACGTGTGGCCCTTCGCGGCCGGATGGGCCGTCCTCATCGGCGCCGCCGGCTTCGTCTACTTCTGGAAGGCAGAGGAGCGGTACGGCCGTGGCTGATCTCGAAAACCCCACCGACGCGCACGTCCCGACGGTCATCGCCGACGAGCTGCACATCGTGTACCGCGTCAACGGCGCGAAGACCGGCAAGGGCAGCGCCACCTCGGCACTGAGCCGGATCGTCAAGCGCGGCGACGAGCGCGGCGTGCGCAAGGTGCACGCCGTCAAGGGCGTCTCCTTCACCTCGTACCGCGGCGAGGCCATCGGCCTCATCGGGTCGAACGGCTCCGGCAAGTCGACCCTGCTGCGCGCCATCGCGGGCCTGCTGCCGGCCGAGAAGGGCAAGGTCTACACGAACGGCCAGCCCTCGCTGCTCGGCGTGAACGCGGCCCTGATGAACGACCTCACGGGCGAGCGCAACGTCATCCTCGGCGGTCTCGCCATGGGCATGACCCGCGAGGAGATCAAGGCGCGCTACCAGGACATCGTCGACTTCTCCGGCATCAACGAGAAGGGCGACTTCATCACGCTGCCGATGCGGACGTATTCGTCCGGCATGGCCGCGCGTCTGCGCTTCTCCATCGCGGCCGCCAAGGACCACGACGTGCTGATGATCGACGAGGCGCTGGCCACCGGCGACCGCAAGTTCCAGAAGCGCTCCGAGGCCCGCATCCGTGAGCTGCGCAAGGAGGCCGGCACGGTCTTCCTGGTGAGTCACAACAACAAGTCCATCCGCGACACCTGTGAACGCGTCCTGTGGCTGGAGCGCGGGGAACTGCGTATGGACGGTCCGACGGCCGAGGTACTCAAGGAGTACGAGAAGTTCACGGGCAAGTAACCGCCCGCCTCTGGACCACGTCATATGAGGCCCTACCGGCTTCCGTCCGGTGGGGCCTCTGATATGCCTGTAGGCACCAAGTAATTGGCGATCACGGTCAAGGGCGGGTCAACTTCCTTGCCCTGAAGGAATCTTGGCGTCAATCGGTGTGTTGTTGTGATGTGCGGAACACCCCGACGCGAGAGCGGGCGTTGTACAACGTAAGCTGTACCGGCCCCAATCGCGCCATGTGGGGCGATAAGGCGCGACATCCCGACCCCTGGGGGCCGGGTGGTGCGTGAGGGGCGGGGCGGCGTGTCCGAAATGAGATGCATTGGGTCCGCAGTGTAGAACGGGAGTTGTGACGGCAATGGCTATGGAAACTCTCCAGCTCCGCGAGGCTTTCGCCGTCCTCGCAGAAGTGGGCCGCACCCGGTGAGCGCGCAGCCCCGAGTGCGCCCCGAGAGCCCTGACGAAACAGCGAGCCCGGTGAGCGCCACCCTCGACAAGGCCGCCGAGGAGAACTTCCCGGTCGCCCCCTTCTTCCTGCCGCGCGCCTGGCGAGACGATCTGATGGCCGTATACGGGTTCGCGCGCCTCGTCGACGACATCGGTGACGGCGACCTCGCCCCCGGCGGCGCGGACGCCCGCCTCCTCGGTGTGTCACCCGATCGGGCGGACGACCGCCTCGCGATGCTGGACGCCTTCGAGGCCGACCTGCGGAAGGTCTTCGACGGCACGCCCCGCCACCCGCTCCTGAAGGCCCTTCAGCCCACCGTCCGCCACCGCTCGCTGACCCCCGAACCGTTCCTCGGCCTCATCGCCGCGAACCGCCAGGACCAGCTGGTCACGCGCTACGAGACGTACGACGACCTGCTCGCCTACTGCGAGCTGTCCGCCAACCCCGTGGGCCGCCTCGTCCTGGCCATCACCGGCACCGCGACCCCCGAGCGCATCCGCCTCTCGGACGCGGTCTGCACCGGACTCCAGATCGTCGAGCACCTCCAGGACGTGGCCGAGGACCTGGGCCGCGACCGGATCTACCTGCCGGCCGAAGACCTGAAGAAGTTCCACGTCGACGAGACGGATCTCGCCGCGCCGACCGCGGGCGCATCGGTGCGCGCGCTGGTCGCGTACGAGGCCGAACGCGCCCTGAAGCTGCTGAATGAAGGCACCCCCCTGGTGGGTAGCGTCCACGGCAGGCTGAAGCTGCTGCTGGCAGGGTTCGTCGCAGGGGGGAAGGCGGCGGTCCACGCGATCACCGCCGTTACGTACGACGTGCTTGAGGGACCACCGAAACCCACCAAGGCGCGGTTGCTGCGCGAGGTGGGAGCGACTCTGCGAGGAGAGGGGTGAGCAAGACCGTGGAGTCTGACCAGACCGTGTCGGCGCCGGTGCTCGCCGCATACAGCTACTGCGAGACCGTCACCGGGCAGCAGGCCCGCAACTTCGCCTACGGGATCCGGCTGCTGCCGAACGCGAAGCGGCGCGCCATGTCGGCCCTGTACGCGTTCTCGCGCCGCGTCGACGACATCGGCGACGGCGGCCTGGAGCCCGACATCAAGGCGCACCGGCTCGACGAGTCCAGGGCGCTGCTCGGCCGTGTCCAGGACGGCAAGGTCGAGGAGGACGACACCGACCCGGTGGCCGTCGCCCTCGCCGATGCCGCGAGCCGCTTCCCGATCCCGCTGGACGGGCTCGACGAACTGATCGACGGTGTCCTGATGGACCTGCGCGGCGAGACCTACGAGACCTGGGACGACCTGAAGGTCTACTGCCGGTGCGTCGCGGGCGCCATCGGGCGGGTCTCGCTGGGCGTGTTCGGCACGGAACCGGGGGCGCGCGGCGTCGAGCGGGCGCCGGAGCTTGCCGACACGCTCGGCCTCGCGCTGCAACTCACCAACATCCTCCGCGACGTGCGCGAGGACGCCGGGGACGGCCGCACCTATCTGCCCGCCGACGACCTCGCGAAGTTCGGCTGCTCCGCCGGGTTCCACGGACCCGTGCCCCCGGCAGGATCGGACTTCGCAGGCCTCGTGCACTTCGAAGTGCGCCGCGCCCGCGCCCTGTTCGCCGAGGGCTACCGCCTCCTTCCCATGCTCGACCGGCGCTCCGGCGCCTGCGTCGCCGCCATGGCCGGCATCTACCGCCGACTGCTCGACCGCATCGAGCGCGACCCCGAGGCCGTGCTGCGCGGCCGGGTCTCGCTGCCCGGCCACGAGAAGGCGTACGTCGCCGTGCGCGGCCTGTCGGGCCTCGACACCCGCACCGTCGTGCGCGGCGCCACCCGCGGCACCATCAGGAGGCGCGCCTGATGGACATCGCGGGCCAGGGTGACGTGGCGAGAACCAAGCGGCGGGCAACCCTCCGCCGGAGCGCCGCGTCCCTGCATGCAACGGTCGGTCGCGCGTTCGCCACACCCGTCGAACCCGGCCCCACGCAGGCCGTACGCACCACCGAAGGCACCACCCAGGGGGAGGGCGCATGAGCGAGGGGACCACGGCCGCCGACGTGCGCGAGGCGGACGCCGCCGGGGACCGCGCCCGGCCCACCGCGGTGGTCATCGGCGGTGGGCTCGCGGGCATCACGTCCGCGCTCGCCCTCGCCGACGGCGGCATGGACGTCACCCTCCTCGAAGGGCGGCCCCGGCTCGGCGGCCTCGCGTTCTCCTTCAAGCGCGGCGACCTCACCGTCGACAACGGCCAGCACGTGTACCTGCGCTGCTGCACCGCCTACCGCTGGTTCCTCGACCGCGTCGACGCCGCGCCGCTCGCGCCCCTGCAGGAACGACTCGACGTGCCCGTACTCGACGCCGAGAAGAACCGGCTCGGCCGGCTGCGGCGCACCGCGCTGCCCGTGCCGCTGCACCTGGCCAAGAGCCTCGCCACGTACCCGCACCTGTCGCTCGCCGAGCGCGCGAACGTCGGCCGCGCCGCGCTCGCCCTGGGGGGCCTCGACCCCGCCGATCCGGCGCTCGACAAGCGGGACTTCGGCTCCTGGCTGGCCGAGCACGGTCAGACGCAACGGGCCATCGAGGCGCTGTGGGACCTCGTCGGCGTCGCGACCCTGAACGCCGTGGCGGGCGAGTCCTCGCTGGGTCTGGCCGCCATGGTCTTCAAGACCGGGCTGCTGTCCGAGCCCGGCGCCGCCGACATCGGGTGGGCCAAGGTGCCCCTCGGTGAACTCCACGACACTTATCCCCGCAAGGCGCTCGACTCCGCGGGCGTACGCACCGAACTCCGTACACGCGTCACCTCCATCTCCCGTACGGACAACGGCCGTTGGGCCGTCGAGGTTCCCGAGGGGCCGGACGGGCGCGGCGAAGTCCTCGCCGCCGACACCGTCGTGCTCGCCGTGCCGCAGCGCGAGGCGCACGACCTGCTGCCCGCGGGCGCCCTCGACGAACCGGGCCGGCTGCTCGACATCGGCACCGCGCCGATCCTCAACCTGCACGTCGTCTACGGACGCAAGGTCCTCAAGCAGCCCTTCTTCACCGCGCTCGGCTCGCCCGTCCAGTGGGTCTTCGACCGCACGGACGCCTCGGGCCTGGCCCGTACGCTGCCGGGCGCCCAGTACCTCGCCGTCTCCCAGTCGGCCGCGCAGGACGAGATCGACGCGCCGGTCGCCACCCTGCGCGAGCGGTACCTGCCGGAGCTGGAGCGGCTGCTGCCCGCCGCGCGCGGTGCCACGATCCACGACTTCTTCGTCACCCGGGAGCGGACGGCGACCTTCGCGCCGACCCCCGGAGTCGGCGCGCTGCGGCCCACGGCCCGCACCAACGCCCCCGGCCTGTACCTGGCCGGCGCGTGGACCGCCACGGGGTGGCCCGCGACCATGGAAGGCGCTGTCCGCAGCGGCACCAGCGCCGCCGACGCGGCACTCGCCGCGCTCGGCCGCCCCCGTGGCCACCTGTACCGGGAGGCGGCATGACCAGCGAACTTCGTACGGTGGACGTGACCAGCGGCCTTCCCCAGGTCGACAAGCCGACAACGCTGTATCCGGTTACACAAGGAGAGACTGTGCCACCTGTGCCCTCGGCCCCAGAGGCTGCCGACGCGGTGGACGTGACCGCGCTTTTGGAGCGCGGCCGAACCCTGGCCACCCCCGTACTGAAGGCGGCGGTGGACCGCCTGGCATCCCCGATGGACACCGTCGCCGCCTACCACTTCGGCTGGATCGACGCCGAGGGCAACCCGGCCGACGGGGACGGCGGCAAGGCCGTGCGCCCCGCCCTGGCCGTGCTGTCCGCGCAGGCCGCGGGCGCCGACCCGGAGGTCGGCGTGCCGGGCGCCGTCGCGGTCGAGCTCGTCCACAACTTCTCGCTGCTGCACGACGACCTGATGGACGGCGACGAGCAGCGCCGCCACCGCGACACCGTGTGGAAGGTGCACGGCCCCGCCCAGGCGATCCTCGTCGGCGACGCCCTCTTCGCGCTGGCCAACGAGGTCATCCTGGAGCTGGAGACCGTCGACGCGGGCCGCGCCACGCGCCGACTGACCACCGCGACCCGCGCCCTCATCGACGGCCAGGCGCAGGACATCGGCTTCGAGCACCGCGAGCGCGTCAGCGTCGTCGAGTGCCTGGAGATGGAGGGCAACAAGACGGGCGCCCTGCTCGCCTGCGCCTCCTCCATCGGCGCGGTCCTCGGTGGCGCCGACGACGCGACCGCCGACGCGCTGGAGAAGTACGGCTACCACCTGGGCCTCGCCTTCCAGGCCGTCGACGACCTGCTCGGCATCTGGGGCGACCCCGAGTCGACCGGCAAGCAGACCTGGAGCGACCTGCGCCAACGCAAGAAGTCCCTCCCGGTCGTCGCCGCGCTCGGCGCCGGAGGACCGGCCTCCGAGCAGCTCGCGAAGATCCTCGCGGCCGACGCCAAGACCGATTTTGATGAGCGGACTCCGTCCGCGGGCGACTTCGACACCTTCACCGAGGCGGACTTCGCCGCCCGCGCCGCCCTCATCGAGGAGGCCGGCGGGCGCGAGTGGACCGCCGAGGAAGCGCGGCGCCAGTACGCCGTCGCCCTCGAAGCCCTGGACTCCGTCCAGATGCCAGCCACGGTGCGCGCCGAGTTCGTGGCGCTCGCCGACTTCGTCGTCGTACGAAAGAGATGATCACTATCGGCCGCATATGACTCGCAGTCGCCGGCCGGTGTCCCGCCAGGGCTCCGGCCGACGGTTACCCAGCAGAGAAGAAGCACTGCATGAAGGGATAGCCATGACAGCGACGACCGACGGAAGCTCCGGAGCCACGGCACCGCAGACGACCTCGGCCACCACTGCCCAACTGACCGACACGACCCCCGGGGCGGCCGGGACCCGGACCGCCGCCGGCCGAGCCATACAACGCGCCACGGACTTCCTGCTCGCGCGGCAGGACGACCGGGGCTGGTGGAAGGGCGACCTCGACACCAACGTGACGATGGACGCCGAAGACCTGCTGCTGCGCCAGTTCCTCGGCATCAGGGACAAGGCCACCACCGACGCCGCCGCGCTGTTCATCCGCGGCGAGCAGCGCGAGGACGGCACCTGGGCCACCTTCTACGGCGGACCCGGCGAGCTGTCCACCACCATCGAGGCGTACGTCGCGCTGCGCCTGGCCGGTGACTCCCCGGACGACGCGCACATGGCGAAGGCCTCCGCGTGGATCCGTGAGCGCGGCGGCATCGCCGCCAGCCGCGTGTTCACCCGGATCTGGCTGGCCCTGTTCGGCTGGTGGAAGTGGGACGACCTCCCCGAACTCCCTCCGGAGCTCATCTACTTCCCTAAGTGGATGCCGCTCAACATCTACGACTTCGGCTGCTGGGCCCGGCAGACGATCGTGCCGCTCACCGTGGTCTCCGCGAAGCGCCCGGTGCGCCCCGCGCCGTTCCCGCTGGACGAGCTGCACACCGACGCCCGCGATCCGAACCCGGCCAAGCCCCTTGCCTCAGTGGCGAGTTGGGACGGCGCGTTCCAGCGGCTCGACAAGATCATGCACGGCTACCGCAAGGTGTCCCTGAAGCGGCTCCGTAAGGCCGCGATCAACTCCGCGGGCCGCTGGATCATCGAGCGGCAGGAGAACGACGGCTGCTGGGGCGGCATCCAACCGCCCGCCGTCTACTCCGTCATCGCCCTCCACCTCCTCGGCTACGACCTCGAACACCCGGTCCTCAAAGCCGGGTTGGAGTCCCTGAACCGGTTCGCCGTGTGGCGCGAGGACGGGGCCCGGATGATCGAGGCCTGCCAGTCGCCGGTGTGGGACACGTGCCTGGCGACCATCGCGCTCGCCGACGCGGGACTGCCCGCCGACCACCCGGCGCTCGTCAGGGCCGCCGAGTGGATGATCGCCGAGCAGATCGACCGGCCAGGCGACTGGTCCGTGCGCAAGCCCCAACTGGAGCCCGGCGGCTGGGCGTTCGAGTTCGACAACGACAACTACCCCGACATCGACGACACCGCCGAGGTCGTGCTCGCGCTGCGCCGCGTCGCCCACCCCGACAGGGCGCGCGTCGAGAAGGCCATCGAGCGCGGCGTGCGCTGGAATCTCGGAATGCAGTCGAAGAACGGCGCATGGGGCGCCTTCGACGTCGACAACACCAGCCCGTTCCCCAACCGGCTGCCGTTCTGCGATTTCGGCGAGGTCATCGACCCACCGTCCGCCGACGTCACCGGGCACGTCGTCGAGATGCTCGCCATCGAGGGCCACACGCGCGACCCGCGCACCCGGCGCGGCATCGAGTGGCTGCTGGCCGAACAGGAGGACAACGGCGCCTGGTTCGGCCGCTGGGGCGTCAACTACATCTACGGCACCGGCTCCGTGGTGCCCGCCCTGGTCGCAGCCGGGCTGCCCGCCTCGCACCCCGCGATCAGACGGGCCGTCAGCTGGCTGGAGTCCGTCCAGAACGAGGACGGCGGCTGGGGCGAGGACCTGCGCTCGTACCGCTACGAGGACTGGAAGGGGCACGGCGCATCGACCGCCTCGCAGACCGGCTGGGCGCTGCTCGCGCTGCTCTCCGCGGGGGAGCGTGAGTCGAAGGCCGTCGAACGCGGCGTCACGTATCTCGCCGACACCCAGACGGAGGACGGCACCTGGGACGAGCCGTACTTCACCGGTACCGGCTTCCCCTGGGACTTCTCCATCAACTACCACCTGTACCGGCAGGTGTTCCCGCTGACCGCGCTCGGCCGGTACGTCAACGGCGAGCCCTTCAGTGACATGGGCGCCGCCGCCAAGGGGAGCTGATGACCCCATCGCCGACGGACCGGCCGTCGCAGACCGCGCCGCTGCTGGTCGCCTGCGCGCTCGGCATCGAGCACCTCGCGCTGCGCAGCGGCAGCAGGGCCGGGGCCACGAGCCCCGTGACCGTGCTGCGTACGGGCATGGGGCCCAAGGCCGCCGAGCACGCGGTCACCCGCGCCCTCGGCGACGCGGTGCTGCGCGACGCCGCCGTCGTGGCCACCGGGTTCTGTGCCGGGCTCGCGCCCGGCATGCACCCCGGTGACCTGGTCGTGGCAGAGGAGACCCGTGACACGTACGGCGCCACGCCGTGCGCCGGCACGGATCTCCTGGTAAAGGAGCTGGTCAGGGCCGTGCCCGGCAGGACCGTGCACACCGGGCCGCTGACCGGCTCGGACCACGTGGTGCGCGGTCACGAGCGCGCCGACCTGCTCAGCACCGGCGCGATCGCCGTGGACATGGAGTCGGCCGCGACCCTGAGGGCGGCCGGTGTGGCCGGAAGGCGTCCGGTTGCCGCCGTCCGGGTGGTCGTGGACGCTCCAGAACATGAACTCGTCAGGATCGGCACCGTTCGCGGTGGACTATCGGCTTTCCGTGTCCTTCGTGCCGTCCTACCCGCCTTTTTTGAATGGCACCGTTCTTTGCTGCTCCCTCGGAGGTGAGCCCAGATGGCCATGCCGCTTCGTCAATCCATCAAGGTCGCGACATATCTCGCTGAACAGAAGATCCGCCGGCGGGACAAGTTTCCGCTCATCGTCGAATTGGAGCCGCTCTACGCCTGCAACCTGGCCTGCGAGGGATGCGGAAAGATTCAGCACCCGGCCGGGGTGCTGAAGCAGCGCATGCCCGTCGCGCAGGCCGTCGGCGCCGTCCTCGAATCGGGCGCCCCGATGGTCTCCATCGCCGGCGGCGAACCGCTGATGCACCCTCAGATCGATGAGATCGTGCGCCAGTTGGTGGCCAAGAAGAAGTACGTCTTCCTGTGCACCAACGCGATGCTGCTGCGCAAGAAGTTGGAGAAGTTCACGCCCTCGCCGTACTTCGCCTTCACGGTGCACATCGACGGCATGCGCGAGCGGCACGACGAGTCCGTCGCCAAGGAAGGTGTCTTCGACGAGGCCGTCGAGGCGATCAAGGAGGCCAAGCGGCGCGGCTTCCGGGTCACCACGAACTCGACCTTCTTCAACACGGACACCCCGCAGAACATCATCGAGGTGCTCAACTACCTCAACGACGACCTCAAGGTCGACGAGATGATGATCTCGCCCGCGTACGCCTACGAGAAGGCGCCCGACCAGGACCACTTCCTGGGCGTCACGCAGACCCGTGAGCTCTTCAAGAAGGCGTTCACGGGCGGCAACCGGCGGCGCTGGCGGCTCAACCACTCGCCCCTGTTCCTCGACTTCCTCGAGGGCAAGGTCGACTTCCCGTGCACCGCGTGGGCGATCCCCAACTACTCGCTGTTCGGCTGGCAGAAGCCCTGCTACCTGATGGCCGACGGGTACGTGCCCACGTACAAGGAGCTCATCGAGAAGACCGACTGGGACGCCTACGGGCGCGGCAAGGACCCGCGCTGCGACAACTGCATGGCGCACTGCGGCTACGAGCCGACCGCCGTGCTCGCCACCATGGGGTCGCTGAAGGAGTCCATCCGCGCCATGTCCGAGACCGTCGCCGGGAACCGTGGGTGACGGCGCCATGAATGCCGGAGAGCCCGTCTCACTGGGCCTCCCCGAGGTACCGGTCCGACCCATCGCTGAACGGCGGATCAGCCGTCAGATCCAGGTCGGACCGGTGGCCGTCGGAGGCGGGGCACCCGTTTCCGTGCAGTCGATGACCACGACCCGCACGGCCGACATCGGCGCGACGCTTCAGCAGATCGCCGAACTGACCGCCTCCGGCTGCCAGATCGTGCGTGTGGCCTGCCCGACGCAGGACGACGCCGACGCGCTCGCGACGATCGCGCGCAAGTCGCAGATCCCCGTGATCGCGGACATCCACTTCCAGCCGAAGTACGTGTTCGCCGCCATCGACGCGGGGTGCGCGGCGGTGCGCGTGAACCCGGGCAACATCAAGCAGTTCGACGACAAGGTGCAGCAGATCGCGCGGGCGGCGTCGGACGCCGGCACACCGATCCGCATCGGGGTCAACGCCGGTTCGCTGGACAAGCGGCTGCTCCAGAAGTACGGGAAGGCGACCCCGGAAGCCCTCGTCGAGTCGGCGCTGTGGGAGGCCTCGCTCTTCGAGGAGCACGGCTTCCGGGACATCAAGATCTCGGTGAAGCACAACGACCCGGTGGTGATGGTGAACGCGTACCGGCAGCTGGCCGCCGCGTGCGACTATCCGCTGCACCTGGGTGTCACCGAGGCAGGTCCCGCCTTCCAGGGGACCATCAAGTCCGCTGTCGCCTTCGGGGCGTTGCTGAGCGAGGGCATCGGCGACACCATCCGGGTCTCGCTGTCCGCGCCGCCCGCCGAGGAGTGCAAGGTCGGCATCCAGATCCTGGAGTCGCTGGGCCTGCGCCAACGGCGCCTGGAGATCGTGTCGTGCCCGTCCTGCGGGCGCGCGCAGGTGGACGTCTACAAGCTCGCCGACGAGGTGACCGCCGGGCTCGACGGCATGGAAGTGCCGCTGCGGGTGGCCGTCATGGGGTGCGTGGTCAACGGTCCCGGCGAGGCGCGCGAGGCGGACCTGGGTGTCGCGTCCGGCAACGGCAAGGGCCAGATCTTCGTCAAGGGCGAGGTCATCAAGACCGTCCCCGAGTCGAAGATCGTCGAGACGCTCATCGAAGAGGCGATGAAGATCGCCGAACAGATGGAGAAGGACGGCGTCGCGTCGGGAGCTCCCGGCGTCACCGTCGCTTGAGTTCTTACGTACGTACGGACGGGAAGGGGGCTCGAGCGTGACGATTCTGGAAAGCATCCGGGGGCCGCGCGACCTGAAGGCACTGAGCGAGGAGGAGATCGCCGAACTGGCCCATGAGGTCAGGGAGTTCATGATTCACGCGGTCGCGAGGACGGGGGGACACCTCGGACCGAACCTCGGCGTGGTGGAACTGTCCATCGCGCTGCACCGGGTCTTCGAATCCCCGGTCGACCGCCTCGTGTGGGACACCGGCCACCAGAGCTATGTGCACAAGCTTCTGACGGGCCGCCAGGACTTCTCCAAGCTGCGCGGCAAGGGCGGCCTGTCCGGCTACCCCTCGCGCGAGGAGTCCGAGCACGACATCGTGGAGAACTCGCACGCCTCCACGGCGCTCGGCTGGGCCGACGGTCTCGCCAAGGCGATCCAGGTGCAGGGCGAGCGCGGACACGTCGTCGCCGTGATCGGGGACGGCGCGCTGACCGGCGGCATGGCCTGGGAGGCGCTGAACAACATCGCGGCCGCCAAGGACCGGCCGCTGATCATCGTCGTCAACGACAACGAACGCTCGTACGCGCCCACCATCGGCGGCCTCGCCAACCATCTGGCGACGCTGCGCACCACGGACTCGTACGAGAAGGTGCTGGCCTGGGGCAAGGACGTACTGCTGAAGACCCCCGTGGTCGGGCACACGGTCTACGAGTCGCTGCACGGAGCGAAGAAGGGCTTCAAGGACGCGTTCGCGCCGCAGGGCATGTTCGAGGACCTGGGGCTGAAGTACGTCGGACCCATCGACGGCCATGACGTGGGCGCCGTCGAATCCGCCCTGCGGCGCGCAAAACGCTTCCACGGGCCGGTACTTGTGCACTGCCTGACCGAGAAGGGCCGCGGCTACGAGCCCGCGCTCGCCGACGAGGCCGACCGCTTCCACACCGTCGGCGTGATGGACCCGCTCACCTGCGAGCCGCTCGCTCCGTCCAACGGGCCTTCCTGGACCTCGGTGTTCGGCGACGAGATCGTGTCGATCGGGCGGGAGCGCGAGGACGTCGTCGCGATCACCGCGGCGATGCTGCACCCGGTGGGGCTCACCAAGTTCGCGCAGGAGTTCCCCGAGCGGGTGTGGGACGTCGGGATCGCCGAACAGCACGCCGCCGTGTCGGCCGCCGGACTCGCAACGGGCGGGCTGCACCCGGTCGTTGCCGTGTACGCGACCTTCCTCAACCGGGCCTTCGACCAGCTCCTGATGGACGTCGCGCTGCACAAGTGCGGAGTCACCTTCGTGCTCGACCGGGCCGGGGTCACCGGCGTCGACGGGCCCTCCCACAACGGGATGTGGGACATGTCCGTGCTCCAGGTCGTGCCGGGCCTGCGGATCGCCGCGCCGCGCGACGCCGACCAACTCCGGGCCCAGCTACGGGAAGCGGTCACGGTGGACGACGCGCCCACCATGCTGCGGTTCCCCAAGGAGTCGGTGGGCGAGCCGATCGCGGCCGTCGACCGGGTCGGCGGCCTCGACGTGCTGCACCGGGCCGAGGAGCCGCGGGTGTTGCTGGTGTCGGTCGGTGTCATGGCGCCGGTGTGCTTGCAGGCCGCGGAGCTGCTCCAGGCGCGCGGCATCAACTGCACGGTCGTGGACCCGCGGTGGGTCAAGCCCGTCGACCCCGACCTCGCACCGCTGGCCGCCGCGCACGAGCTGGTCGCCGTCGTCGAGGACAACAGCAAGGCGGCGGGCGTCGGCTCGGCCGTCGCGCTCGCGCTCGGCGAGGCCGAAGTCGACGTACCAGTACGGAGGTTCGGCATCCCCGAGCAGTTCCTGGCACACGCCAAACGCGGCGAGGTGCTCGCCGACATCGGGCTGACACCCGTGGAGATCGCGGGCCGGATCAGCACCAGCCTGTCATTGAAAGCCAAGGAGAACGACGCATGAGCAAGGAGTTCGACCTCGGCACGCTGCTGGCCGAGCGCGGCGCCGAACGGTACGAGCTGCACACCAAGTACCTCAACCACCAGCTGCCGAAGATGCTCCACACCATCGGCTTCGACAAGGTCTACGAGCGGGCCGAGGGCGCGCACTTCTGGGACGCCGACGGCAATGACTACCTGGACATGCTCGCCGGGTTCGGCGTCATGGGCCTCGGCCGCCACCACCCCGTCGTACGCAAGGCGCTGCACGACGTGCTCGACGCCTCCCTCGCCGACCTGACCCGCTTCGACTGCCAGCCGCTGCCCGGCCTGCTCGCCGAGAAACTGGTGGCGCACAGCCCGCATCTGGACCGGGTGTTCTTCGGCAACAGCGGTACGGAGGCGGTGGAGACGGCGCTGAAGTTCGCGAGGTACGCGACCGGCAAGCCGCGGATCCTGTACTGCGCGCACGCCTTCCACGGCCTGACGACCGGATCGTTGTCGGTGAACGGGGAGGACGGCTTCCGCGACGGCTTCGCCCCGCTGCTGCCCGACACCCCGGTCCCGCTCGGCGATCTCGACGCGCTGGCACGGGAGTTGAAGAAGGGCGACGTCGCCGGACTCATCGTCGAACCGATCCAGGGCAAGGGCGTGCACGAGGCGCCGCCCGGCTATCTGCGGGCCGCGCAGGAGCTGCTGCGGGAGCACAAGGCGCTGCTGATCGCGGACGAGGTGCAGACAGGTCTCGGGAGGACCGGGGACTTCTACGCGTACCAGCACGAGGAGGGCGTCGAACCGGACCTGGTGTGCGTCGCGAAGGCGCTGTCGGGCGGGTATGTGCCGGTCGGCGCGACGATCGGCAAGGACTGGATCTTCAAGAAGGTCTACTCGTCCATGGACCGGGTCCTCGTCCACTCGGCGAGCTTCGGCTCCAACGCGCAGGCGATGGCGGCGGGCCTCGCCGTCCTGTCCGTCATGGAGGACGAGGAGACGGTCGCGGGCGCGCGGGCGATGGGCGAACTGCTCACCTCGCGACTCACGGAACTCATCGACCGTTACGAGCTGTTGATGGACGTGCGCGGCCGGGGTCTGATGATCGGCATCGAGTTCGGCCGCCCCAAGTCCCTGAAACTGCGCAGCCGTTGGACGATGCTGCAGGCCGCGCGCAAGGGCCTGTTCGCGCAGATGGTCGTGGTGCCGCTGCTCCAGAAGCACCGGATCCTGACCCAGGTCTCCGGCGACCACCTCGAAGTCATCAAACTGATCCCGCCGCTCGTGATGAACGAGGCCGACGTCGACCGGTTCGTCGGGGCGTTCACGGCGGTCATGGACGACGCGCACAGTGGCGGCGGGCTGATGTGGGACTTCGGCAAGACATTGATCAAGCAGGCGGTGGCGAACCGCTGACGGTCCTGCCGCTGACAGTTCTGTCGCTGGCAGTCCTGCGGCTGGCAGTTCTGTCGCCGACAGTCCTGGTTGATCGCGCCTTTTGCCTCTGAGGCAAGAAAGTTGCCGGAGGGGCACGGCTCTGGCTGAATCGACAGCATGAGCCCTGCCCTCTCGCCGGACGAGGCGGACGGTGCGGAGGTCCCGGAACCCCCGGAACTTCCCGCCGTCGCGCCCCAGCTCCGCGAACTGCGCCGCCGCGCGGCCCTCACCCTGGAGACCGCCGCCGGATCCGCCGGCCTGTCCCCGGCGCACCTCTCCCGCCTGGAGACCGGACAGCGCCAGCCCTCGCTCCCGATGCTGCTCTCCCTCGCCCGCATCTACGGTACGACCGTATCGGAACTGCTCGGCGAGACCCCCGCCGACCGGGACGCGGTCGTGCGCGGCGGCACGATGGAACCCACCGAGGCCGGGGGCTGGACGTACCGGCAGGCCGGTTCGCCCGGTCGCGGCATGCAGGCGTTGCAGGTCCACGCGCCGTACGGGTCCCAGGGCGATGTCGTACGCGTGCACCCGGGGGAGGAGTGGCTGTACGTCCTGTCGGGGCGCCTGCGGCTGCGGCTCGGGGACACGTCGTACCGGCTCGACCCGGGCGACAGTTCCCACTTCGACTCGCTGACCCCGCACCGGATCGCCGCCGTCGACCGGGGCGGCGTCGACTTCCTGTTCGTCCACACCCTGCTGCAGAGCCCGACGGCCGCGCTGTGCCTCGGCCCGTCGGCGGGACTGCTGAAGGAGACCCGCCATGGCTGACAGCGCTGACACGGCTGACACGGCTGACACGAACGGCGCGGCCGACGTGGCCGGGCCGACCCCGACCCCGGGCCCGGCCCGCCGCGATATCGAGGACAAGCTGCCGCGCGGCATCCTGGTGCGGGTCCTCGTGTACGTCTTCGCGGGGCATGCGCTGGCGGGCTTCATCTATTTGCTGTTCGCGTTGGGCGGGGGACAGTGAGGGAGTAGTCAGTGGGGGAGTAGTCAGTGGGGCGGACCCCCTACTGCGGTAGCACCTCCACATTGGCTCCTGGGTATGACGCCAGCCGCCCGGCCGTTCTCGCACACTCCTCCCCGTCAGAGCGAGGAAGAGCACGAGAGGGCGGGACAGGGCCATGAGGCTACGCAGGGGCAAGCGGCGGACGACGGAGGACAACCGGCCGGAGGCGTCGGCCGGCACGCCGGGTCTCGCTGTGGAACTGCGCGGTGTGCGGCGGCAGTACGGGCGCGGGACCGGTGCGGTGCACGCCCTCGCGGGCGTCGACCTCGCTCTGCCGCGCGGCACGTTCACGGCGGTGATGGGGCCCTCCGGGTCCGGCAAGTCCACCTTCCTGCAGTGCGCCGCCGGGCTCGACCGGGCGTCGGCGGGATCCGTGCGCCTCGGTGGCACGGAGATCACCGGCATGAACGAGAACAGCCTCACCGAGCTGCGCCGCAGCCGCCTCGGCTTCGTCTTCCAGGCGTTCAACCTGCTGCCGTCGCTGACCGTGGAGCAGAACGTGCTGCTGCCCATGCGCCTCGCCGGACGGCGCCAGGACCGCCGCCGGGCGGCCGCGATGCTCGCGCAGGTCGGGCTCGCGGACAAGGCGCGGCGCCGGCCCGGCGAGCTCTCCGGCGGCCAGCAGCAGCGCGTGGCCGTCGCCCGCGCCCTGATCACGAACCCCGACGTGGTGTTCGCCGACGAGCCCACCGGCGCCCTCGACTCCGGCACAGCCGCCGAGGTCCTCGGCCTGCTCCGCAACGCCGTCGACCACCTCGGTGCCACCGTCGTCATGGTCACCCACGACCCGACCGCGGCCGCCTGGGCCGACCGCGTGCTGTTCCTCGCCGACGGAGCCTTCGCCGACAGCCTGGAGCGCGGTTCGGCGGAGCAGATCGCGGCGCGGATGGCGACGCTCGCCGCCCGCACCTCACGCGCTGGAGCGATGGCGGGGGCGGCGGCATGAGGAGCCTCGCCCCCAACGGCCTCGCGCGGGCGGCCGTACGCTTCAAACCCGCCTCGTTCACGGGCACCTTCGTCGCGCTGCTGATGTCGGCGCTGATCGTCGCGGCGTGCGGCACGCTGCTGGAGACGGGCGTGCGCGCCTCGGTTCCGGCGGAGCGGTACGCGAAGGCTCCGGTCGTGGCGGCGGCCGACCAGTCCGCTCGGGTCGTCGCCGACACCGTCGACGGCCCCGAGGTAACCGCGTACCCGCTCCCGGACACCGCCCGCGTGGACGCGGGGCTCGCGGCGAAGGCCGCACACGCGCCGGGCGCGGAGGCCGCGGTGGCGGACTTCACCTTCCCGGTACGGCAGGGGAGCGGCGCGCTCACCGGCCACGGCTGGGGCTCGCACGCCTTCACCGGGACCGCGCTGGCCGCGGGCGCCGCGCCGCGCACGGGAGAGGTGGCGCTCGACGCCGCCGCGGCCCGCACCGCGAAGGCCGACGTCGGAGACACCGTCGTGCTCGAATCGGCCGCGGGACGCGGGCAGTTCCGGGTGTCCGGCCTCGCGGAGGCCGGGTCCGGGGACACCGCTGCGGCAGGCACGGCGGCCGGTGGCGGGGCCACGGCCTGGTTCGCGGACGCCGAGGCCCCCGCGCTGTCAGGACACCCCGGCAAGGCCGACGCCATCGCCGTCCTGGCCAAGGAAGGTGCCGACACCGGCGCCCTCGCCATCGCCGTCGAAAAGGCACTCGCCGGCTCCGGCGCGCAGGTGCTCACCGGTGACGACCGCGGCGAGGTCGAGGACCACGGCCTGGCGTACGCCAAGGAGACCCTCACCGCGCTCGGCGGCTCCTTCGGCGGGATCGCCACGCTGGTGGCCATGTTCACCGCGGCCGGCACGGTCGCACTCTCCGTCGGCCAGCGCACCCGAGAATTCGCGCTGCTGCGTGCCGTCGGCGCCACCCCGCGGCAGATCCGCCGGGCGGTCGCGGCGGAGGCGCTGATCGTCGCGCCGCTCGCCGGGGTGCTCGGGTGCCTGCCGGGGATCGGGCTCGCGCACTGGTGGTTCGGGCAGCTGAAGGACCGCGGGGCCGTCCCGCAGGCGGTCGAGCTGCACGTCTCGTGGATCCCGCTGGTCGCCGCCGTCGGTACCGGACTGCTCACGGCGCTCGGCGCCGGTTGGATCGCCGGGCGCAGGCCCGCGAAGATCAAGCCGGGTCAGGCGCTCGCCGAGGCCTCGGTGGAGCGGCTGCGACCGGGCGTGGTCCGTACCGTGCTCGGCATCGCGGCCCTCGGCGGCGGCTCGGCGCTCGCGGGCGTCGCTGCCTCCACCGCAGGCGCCGACGCGGCGAACGCCTCGCTCGGCGTCGTCATGCTCTTCATGCTCGCCGTTGCCCTGCTCGGCCCGCTGCTGGCCCGGCTGTGCGCGTCGTTCTTCGGCCTGCTGCTGCGTGGCGGCGGCGCCCCGGCCTCGCTGGCGGCCGCCAACTCCCGGACGAATTCCCGCCGGTTGGCCTCCGCGATCACACCGATCGTGCTGGCGATGGCCTTCGCCTCGACGCTGGTCTTCATGCACACGAGCGAGAGCAAGGTCTCCGCGGACCAGCTGCGCGAGGGCATCACGGCGGACCACGTCGTCACGAACCCGGCAGGCCTGCCCGCGGGCGCCGCCGACCGGGCCGCCCGCGCTCATGGTGTCGACGCGGCCGTGAGTCTGCTCGACACGCAGGTGCTCATCCCCGTCGACTCGGGCGGCGAGACGTCGCTGCAGGCGACCGCGACCCAGGGCATCTCGGGTTCCGGTGCGGAGCTCGCGAAGGTGCAGGATCTGGATGTGCGCGGCGGCAGCCTGGACCGCGTGGGCGCGGGCCGCATCGCCATCGACAAGACTCTCGCCACGGCGGCGAAGGTGAGGGTCGGCGACAAGCTGCCGCTGTACCTCCCCGACGGCACGAAGGCCCGCCCGGAAGTCGCCGCGGTCTACGGCCGGGGTCTCGGCCTGGCGGCGGTGACCATGAACCGAGCGTCCCTGGCAGGCCACGTCACGTCGGGCTTCGACGACACGCTGCTGGTGCGCGGCGGCGAAGCCGGGCCGCTCACCGCACTCGGCAAGGTCACCGACGCCTCGGGCTATGCCGTCGCGCGGAGCGTGGACAGCGAACTGGGCGCCTGGTCCAACTACATGATGGCCGCGGTGCTGGGCGGGTTCGCGGCCGTCGCCGCGGTCAACACCCTGGTGATGACCGTCCTGGACCGCCGTCGCGAGCTGACCGTGCTCCGCCTCGTCGGCTCCACGCGCCGCCAGGTGCTGCGGATGCTCCGCTGGGAGAGCCTGCTGGTGTCGGCGGCGGGGGTGGCGCTGGGCACCACCATCGCGATGATCACGCTGACCCCGATGATGCGCGGCATGACGGGAGAGTCCCCGTACATACCGCCGCTCCTATACGGCACGTTCGCCGCGAGCGCGGTGTGCCTCGGTCTGCTCGCCGTGACCCTCCCTGCCGGCGCGGCACTGCGCGACAGGGAGGGGTGACGAGGGGTGACATCAGGTCCGGGCTGTGGGGTGATGCCGGTCTTCAGCCGGGAATGCGCTCGCGCAGTGGCCAGCGCCCTTCTGGCAGATCTTGCCGGTGAGCGGGCCCTGGCAAGCACACTCCCAAGCTCTCGGCTTCGCTCGGGAGCTCTCGGCTTCGCTCGAGCAGGGGAGGCCCCATTACCCCACTCGCCTGCACCGCACATGACAGCCACCCGGATCCGGCCTGATCCAGACGACAGGTCCTAGTCGAGAAGGCGCTCGCGCAGCCGCTCGCGCGTCGTCGCGGTGAGCTTCAGGCCCTCTGCGAGATAGCGGTCCGTGCTGCCCCACTCCTCGTCGATGGTCTGGAGGCCCGCGTTGAGGTACTCGATGCGGGCGTCGAAGAGCGGGCTGAGCAGCTCCATGATCTCGGGGGAGTAGGCGTCCTTCGCGGTGGCGCTGCGGCGCACCTTGTAGCGGCGGTGCTTCTCGTTGGACTTGAGGTAGTCCGCCTCTATGGCGTCGCGCTCCACGCCCACCGCGAGCAGGGTCACCGCGATCGACAGGCCCGCGCGGTCCTTGCCCGCCGCGCAGTGCATCAGCGCGGGCAGGCTGTCCTCGGCGAGGGAGTGCAGCACGCGGCTGTGCTCGGCGGTGCGCTCCTTGATCATGGTGCGGTAGGACTCGACGAGGCGGTTCGCCGCGCGGCCCTCGGAGAGGATCTGGCGCAGCTGCTCGATGTTGCCGTCGCGGACCATCGTCCAGAATTCGGCGCCGTCGGCCGGGTCGTTGAGCGGCAGGTTCAGATTGCGTACGCCGGGCAGGGCGACGTCCGCGCCTTCCAGCTGCAGGTCCGCGGCGTTGCGGAAGTCGAAGACCGTGTGCAGGCCGAGGGAGGAGAGGAAGGTCGAGTCCTCGGCCGTGGCGTGGGCGAGGTGGCCGCTGCGGAACAGTACGCCCTGGCGCACGCGCCGGCCGTCCACGGTGGGAAGGCCGCCCACGTCTCGGAAGTTGCGCACTCCGGTCAGCTCGGGCTCGGTGGACGGTGCGTGCTGCGTCACAGGGGCTCCTCCCAATCGGTGCACCGGCGTTGGGTCGCCGGCGGGCGCGCTCCTGACGATACGACATCGGTCCCCAGGCAACCATCTGTCCGATTCGCCCCGTTCTGTGTCAACTGTGCGTGAATCGGAGGGGCTTGTGGGTGTGTGCGTGACCGGCTTCATGTTCGTGACGCTGTGTGGCGGGTGGCCCGGATTGGCTCCCCAGTAATCCCCGAAGGTATGGCGTTGGTAAAGCGAAGAATGTCGACGCAGGGTTACACAGGGAAGCCTCAGAAATCCAAGGAATTGCCCCCGCAAGTGAATTCGGGGTTTGTCGTCGCCATCGCCGTTCGCCTACGGTCACCAATCAATCCGGTCGGAACGCCTAGTCCTGCCGCCGCCCGGATTCCTTTCGACTACCCGTCACGGCAGGAGCGGGGGACCCACACGCAGTACGCCGCGTAGGGATTTCCCGAAGCGGCTAGGGGTGAAGCCGCGTCCGTACCCCGGGCGCGGCCGGGCATCTCCAGCCCGAACCCGACAGCTCACCTCGTAGGCGACGGAGAGGAAAATCAGCATGCCCGCAAAGGGAAAGCACCGCCTTTCGACCTCCCAGCGCATCGCCCGTGTCGCCGCCGTCGCCTCCGCCGGTGGAGCCGTGATCGCGCTGCCGCTGATGGGCGCCACCGGCGCGCAGGCCGCGACGTCCGGCGGCACCGCCGATGCCACGACGTACACCGTCAAGGCCGGTGACACGCTCTCGAAGATCGCCAAGGCGCAGGACGTCGACGGCGGCTGGAAGAAGCTCTACGAGGACAACAAGGACGCCGTCGGTTCCAACGCGGACCACCTCAAGATCGGCGTCAAGCTCGCCCTCGGCGGCGAGGCCGACAGTGACTCCGGCTCCGAGGGTGCGTCCGCCGCCACGCAGACGAGCGCCAAGACCACGGCCTCCGGTGACTACGTGGCGCCGGTCGACGGCGCCAAGGGCACGGGCTACGGCAACTCCGGTTCCATGTGGTCCAGCGGCAGCCACACCGGCGCCGACTACTCGATCGCGACCGGCACCTCCGTGAAGTCGATAGCCGACGGCACCGTCGTCTCGACCGGCTCGGGCGGCGCGTACGGCAACGAGGTCGTCATCGAGCACGCCGACGGCCACTTCTCGCAGTACGGCCACCTGTCCTCGACCGGCGTCGCTCAGGGCGACACCGTGACGGCCGGCCAGGAGATCGCCAAGTCCGGCGCGACGGGCAACGTCACCGGACCGCACCTGCACTTCGAGGTCCGCACGAGCGCGGACTACGGCTCGGACATCGACCCGATCGCGTACCTGAGCGAGCACGGTGTGAACGCCTGAGACGTCTCGTAGCGGCTCGTCGACCCGCTCCATTCGGCGCCCGGGGTGTTCCCCGGGCGCCGAATCGCGTTCGCGCGCTTATTCCCAAGGTGACGAGTGGGCTATCTCACCAGGCGTCAACCCCTGGCTACGGTCGCGTAGGTCACACCTCAGGGTGAAAGATGTGTGGTCGTGGCAAACGAATCGAGAGCACTCACGGACTCACTCAACGGCACGATCCGGTCCTACGCGGCCGTGGGCGACAGTTTCACCGAAGGAGTCGGCGACCCCGGCCCCGACGGAAAGTTCGCGGGCTGGGCCGACCGGCTCGCCGTCCTCCTGGACGACCGTGTCCCCGAGGACACCTTCAGGTACGCGAACCTGGCCGTGCGCGGCAAGCTGCTCGACCAGATCGTCGCGGACCAGGTCCCGAAGGCGGTCGAGCTCGCACCCGACCTGGTGACCCTGGTCGCGGGCGGCAACGACATCATCCGGCCCGGCACCGACCCGGACGACGTGGCCGAGCGCTTCGAGAAGGCCGTGGCCAAGCTCGCCGACGCGGCCGGCACCGTCATGGTGGCCACCGGGTTCGACACCCGTGACGTGGCCGTGCTCAAGCACCTGCGCGGCAAGATCGCCACGTACAACATGCATGTGCGGGCCATCGCCGACAGGAACGGCTGCCTGATGCTCGACCTGTGGTCCCTGAAGTCCATCCAGGACCGCAGGGCATGGGACGGCGACCGTCTCCACCTGTCGCCCGAGGGGCACACGCGCGTGGCGCTGCGCGCCGCCCAGGCGCTCGGCGTCGAGGTGCCGGCCGACCCCGAGCAGGCGTGGCCCCTGCTGCCTCCGCGCGGCACGTTCGAGGTGCGGCGCGACGACATCCACTGGGCGCGGGAGTTCCTGGTGCCGTGGATCGGGCGCCGGCTGCGCGGCGAGTCCTCCGGCGACCGGGTGCAGGCGAAGGGTTTCGTGGACCCGCACGCGGTGAAGGCGCACCTGGAGGCGGCGTCCTGACGCGCTGATCCTCGGCGGTGCGGTGGCGCTGACGGCTTCCCGTCAGCGCCCCGCCCCGGTCAACTCCGCGCGCTCGAGACCCAGTTCGCGGGCGAGCGCCTCATCCACCCACTCCAGCATGCGGGCCCGCGACACCGCGGCCGACCTGGAGTGCCCGTCGTCGTACGCCGTCAGCTGTACGGCGAGCCCGTCGAGCAGCGCCGTGAGCCGCAGCGCCGCCGCCATCGGGTCGGGGCAGCCGAACTCGCCCGCCGCCACGCCCTCGGCGACCACCTCGGCGAGCGCCGCCTTCCACTGCCGGTCGAGGTCCCGCGTGACCTCCCGCAGCGCGGGCTCGCGCAGCGCCGCCGCCCAGCCCTCGATCCACAGCCGCCACCCCTTGGCCTGACCCGTCGGCGCGTACCAGCGCACCGCCGCGCGCAGCCGCTTCAGGGCCGTCGTGCGGCGGCCGAGCAGCTTGCGCAGGTGGGCCAGGTCGCTCTCGGCGGCGTGCGCGAACGCGGCCGCGACGAGCTTCTCCTTCGTCGAGAAGTGGTACAGCACCAGCGCGTTGCTCACGCCGAGCGCCGACGCCACGTCGGCGATGCGTACGGCGGCCACCCCGCGCGCCTCGATCTGCTCGATGGCGGCCCGCAGCAGCTCTTCGCGCCGCTCGGCCACGCTCAACCGGATTCTGCTCACGCCGCAAGCCTAGTTGTTCCTGTGTGTCGACTCGTTCACGTGCAGGACTCTTGACGCCTCGCCGTCGCACGGGTCACAGTCACGTCACGTTCCACTACTGACTGGCCGTTCAGTCAATAAGTCCGCCGGTCGGGGGTAAGCGCGGCCCGAGCAAGACCCGCAGTTGCTGTCCGTGCTGTCCGTGCCGTTTTCGTGACGTCCTCGCCAGGAGCAATCGTGACCCAAGCGCCATCCCTCTCGCCGACCCCGCCCGCCGGGGACGAGCCCGACCTCTCCGAAGGCTGGGGCGAGCAGCGCTCACGGCTGCGCAAGGATCTGCGCCGGCTGGACGTGCTGTTCTTCCTCATCTGCACGCTCGTCGGCCTGGACACCATCGGCTCCGTCGCCGCGCAGGGCCCGCAGGGCCTCACCTGGATGGTCATCCTGGCCGTCGTCTTCTTCCTCCCCTACGGACTGCTCGTCGCCGAACTCGGCTCGTCCTTCCCCGTGCAGGGCGGCCCGTACGTATGGACGCGCCTGGCCTTCGGCCGGCTCGTCGCGGGCGTCAACCAGCTCCTGTACTGGATCTCCAACCCGGTCTGGGTGGGCGGCAGCCTGTGCATCATCGCGCTGACCACCTGGGAGGAGTTCTTCACGCCGCTGCCAGGCGTGTGGAAGTACGTCGCCGGGTTCGTGTTCATCTGGGGCGGCGCGCTCGCCGTGGTGCAGTCCGTACGCATCGGCAAGTGGGTGCCCATCGCGGGCGCCGTCGCGCGCGTCGTGCTGCTCGGCTTCTTCCTCGTGTCCGTCGTCGTCTACGCCGCCGAACATGGCGTGCACGCCCTACCCGCGGGCGAATTCACGCCTACGTATGCGGGCTTCGTGGCGCTCGTCCCGGTGCTCATCTTCAACTACGTAGGCTTCGAACTGCCGAGCTCGGCCGCCGAGGAGATGAAGAACCCGCGCCGCGACATCCCCCTGTCGATCCTGCGCTCCGGCCTCGCCGCCGTGCTCCTCTACGGAGGGCCCATCCTCGGCATCCTGTTCGTTCTGCCCAGCCAGGAGATCGGCAGCCTGGGCGGCTTCATCGACGCCTGCAAGGCCGTCTTCACCGTCTACGGCGGTTCGATCGCGGCCGACGGCACGGTGACACTGACCGGGCTCGGCTCCGTGTTCGGCGGGGTCGCCGCGGCGGGCCTCATCATCGGCCTGCTCACCTCCGGCGTCACCTGGGCGATGGGCGCCCACCGCGCGCAGGCCGTGGCGTGCGCGGACGGCGCGGGCCCCGCCTGGCTGGGCCGCATCTCCGAGAAGCACGGCACTCCGGTACGGGTCAACATCCTGTCCGCCGTGCTCGGTTCGATCCTGTTCGTCGTCGCCCTCAACCTCACCGGCGGCGACGGCGAGAAGTACTTCGCGGCGGGCCTCGGCCTGACCATCAGCACGACGTTCATCTCCTACGTCATCACGTTCCCGAGCCTCGTGATGCTCCGCCGCAAGTACCCCGACCAGGAGCGGCCGTACGCCGTGCCGGGCGGCCGGGTGGGCGCCTGGATCGTGACCGCGCTCTCCACCGGCTTCGTGGCGTTCACCGTGGTCGTGCTCGTGTGGCCCGGCTTCGGGGTGGGCTGGTTCGGCACATCCGGCGACCCGGCGGACTCGCTCCCCGAGTCGTTCGCGGGCCAGCGACTGCCGTACACGCTGAGCCAGGTGCTGCCGCTGCTGCTGTTCGTCGTGATCGGGTTGGTGTTCTACGTGTGTGGGGCGCGTGGCCGGCGGCGGGCGCGCGATGGTGCGGTCGACGGCCGCTGAACGCCCGATGGGCCCCACGTGACGTGGGGCCCATCGGCTCTTCGGCCGGTTGCGGCCACAGTGGTTGAGGTCGCGGGGCTCTGCTCAATCGCGGCAGGGGCTTGATCGAGTCACCACTGCATGCGCGTCCAGGGCGATCGCGCCGCCGGGGTGTACGAGGAGCGGGTTGACCTCCAGGTCGGTCAGTTCCGGGTGGTCCGCCGCGGCCTGTGCCACCGCGCACACCGCCGCCACGGCCGCCTCCAGGTGGACGGCCGGGGCGCCACGCCACCCGGTCAACAGCGGCGCGTGCCGCAGCTCCAGTAGCAAGGCACGCGCGCGTGCCGGAGTGAGCGGGGCCAGGGCCAGCGCCGTGTCCGCGTGCAGCTCGGCGGTCACGCCCCCGGCGCCGACCATGACGACCGGGCCGAAAGCCGCGTCCTTCCGTACGCCGACGATGAGTTCACGCGCGTACGGAGGCGTGGCCATCGCCTCGACCGCGTACCGGGCCGCACCCGTGGCCTCCCGCATCCGCGCGAACGCGGTCCGCAGGGCGGCCTCCTCCGAGATGTGCAGCGCCACGCCACCGGCCTCGGTCTTGTGGGCGAGCCCCATCGCCTTGAGCACCAGGGGATAGCCCGTGCGGTAGGCGGCCTCCACCGCCGCGTCCGCGTTCGTCACGAACTCGGCCGTGGGGAACGCGACTCCGTAGGACGCCAGCAGCTCACGCACCCGCTCGTAGCCGCCGTCCTCGACCTCGTACGCCGCCGGGGGAGCGGTCCGCTCCTGTGGCAGGCGCGGGGTCGCGGCGCCCAGGCACACGGCGCCCGCGAGCGCCGTCGCCGCCTGCTCGACGCGCTCGTGGACCGGGACGCCGCGTTCTCTGAGGACGGCGAGGGCCTGGGTGTCGCGGGCCATCGTGTGCACGAGAAGGGCCCGCCCCGCGGCGCCCGAGGCATCGGCGAGGGCATGCGCGATCTCGCACTCGCGCGCTGCCTGGGCCGGGTTCGCGGTCGCGTAGTCCCCGAAGTAGCCCGTGAGCACGACCGTGTCCGCGTCCCCGCTGTGCAGCAAGGTGGCCGCCACGCGCGCGTACGTGGCCAGATCCTGCTCGCCCGCCCCGGCGAGATCGACGGGGTTGGCCCGCCCCGCGCCCGGCGGCAGATGCGCGCCCAAGGCGTCGACGGTGGCCGGGGAGAGCGCGGGCACGTCGAAGCCGCACGCGGCGAACGAGTCGGCGGCCAGTGCGCCCTGACCGCCGCTGTCCCCGATCACGGCGATCCGGTGCGGTGGGGGTGGGGTGGCGCTGGGTTGGTCGGGGGTGGGGGCGGGGGTGGTTTCGTGGCGTGGGGGATGGGGGCGGGAACGTACGAGAGAAGGGGTGGGGGACATCAAGTGGAGGGCGGTGTCGACGAGTTCGCCCGCGGAGTTCAGGAGGAGGGCGCCCGCGTCGCGGCAGACCGCGGCGACCGTGGCGTGCGCGCTGACGAGGGCGCCCGTGTGGGAGGCGGCCGCGCGACCCGATGCCGCGCTGCGGCCCACCGTGAGGAGCAGGACCGGCTTTCCCGCCGCGTGAGCGGCCGCCAGGACGTCCGCGAGGCGGCGGCCGTCCCGGAAGTCCTCCACGTACGCCGCGATCGCTCTCGTGGGCTCGTGGGCGATCAGGGACTCCAGGGCGTCGGCGGCGTCGATGTCGCGCTGGTTGCCGAGCGAGACGAAGCGCGAGAAGCCCGCGCCCGCGCGTTCCAGGTGGCGGCCGATCTCCAGGGCCAGATTGCCGCTCTGCGAGACGAGGCCCAGCCCGCCGGCCGGGAAGTCGCCCCAGCTGAGCCGGAGTTGACTCGTCGTGTCGACGATGCCCATGCAGTTGGGGCCGAGCAGGCGGGCGCCCCGCGAGGTGACCAGGTCCGCGAGGGAGTCTTCCTCGGTGGTGCCCGACGTGATCACCGTGAAGCAGCGGGCACCCGTGTCCAGGCCCTCCTGGACCACCGGGCGCACCTGGTGGGGCGGGACCGCGACCACCACGTGCTCGGGCGGCGCGGCCAGTGCGGACAGTGCGGGGCGGAACGGTTCGCCCTGGAGGTGGCCACCCTTGTGGTTGACCAGGTGGACCGTGCGGCGGGAGCGTCCTGTCAGGGCGCCCGCCGCGAGCCAGTAGCCCCACTTCTCCGGGTTGTCGGACGCGCCGACGACCGCGACGGACGCCGGGTCGTACAGCGCGGCCAGGCTTGTTGTCGTCGTCACCTGTACCACCCGAACCTCTCCGCGAGGATCGGCAGGCGGTCGGCGACAATGGCGTGCGCCGCGGCCCTCGGGGTCGTTCCGTCGCCCTCCGCGCGCGCGAGCATCTGGTCGATCAGGGAGCGCATGGAGCGCCGCGTGTAGGCGAAGGCCTCGTCCGCGTCCGCGCCGATGTCGCCGAACAGGGTCCACCACCACCAGGCGTTCGTACCGGAGTTGACGACCACGTCCGGCAGGACCGTGATCCCGCGCCCGGTCAGAAGCTCCTCGGCGTCCGCGAGGACCGGCATGTTCGCCGCCTCGACGACCCAGCGGGCCGTGATCCGCTCCTGGTTCGCCGCGTCGATCGCGTACGAGACCGCGGCCGGGATCAGCACGTCCGCGTCCGCCGACAGCCAGGCGTCGCCCGGCAGTTCACGGTCCTCGGGACGCAGCCGCTCACGGTTCACCGTGCCGTAGGCGTCGCGCGCCGCGAGCAGCGCTTCCACGTCGAGTCCCGCGTCGTTGGCGATGGTGCCCTCCAGGTCGGCCACCGCCACGATCGTGAGCCCCGCGCGCGCGAGGAAGCGGGCCGTGGCGCCGCCCATGGTGCCCAGCCCCTGGAGGGACACACGGGTGCCTTCGTAGGAGCGGCCCGCGCGATCGAGCGCGACGAGAACCGCCTCGGCGACGCCGCAGCCGCCCACCAGCTCGTCGAGACCGATGCCGTCGACGTCCACCGCGAAGGCGTCCGCGAGCCGCTGACGGGCCGTCTCCTCGTCGTCCAGGAGCGGATACACGGCCTGGATGGACGACACGAGGCCCGCCTCGGCCGCCGCCTTGTCGACCAGGTCCTGCGTGAGACCCAGGTCCTCGCCCGTCGTCCAGAAGGACTCGATGTACGGACGCATCGCCTTCAGGTAGCGCACCAGGATGCCGTACGCCTCCGGGTCCTGCGGGTCGCAGTCGATGCCGCCCTTGGCGCCGCCCAGCGGGATGTAGCGGCCCTCCGGGTTGTAGTGCAGCGCCTCCTTCATCGACATGCCGCGCGCGAGCCCCGCGACCTCCTCCAGAGTGCAGCCGGCCCGCATCCGCAGACCTCCGCTGGACACGCCGCGCACCAGGCGGTCGATCACCAAGTGGCCGTGGCGGCCCGTGACATGGTCGGTCCAGGTGAGCTGGGTGAGAGGGGCTGTGAGGGTCGCCCGAGCAGTCGGGGCCGTCGGGGGCGTGGCGGTGCCGGCGGGCGTGGGGGCGGTGGTCATGCGGACTCCTCGGGAACGACGATCACGGTGGGGGCGGGAGTGGTCAGGGCGGTGCTCAGCAGCTTCGCGAGCTCCTCGGGGGAGTGTGCGGTCGCGCCGTGTCCTCCGTAGGCGCGGGCCAGGGCGGGCAGATCCACGCGCGCGTGGTCGACCGCGAGCGGTGCGTCGCCGCGGGCCTTCATCTCGTCGCGGATCTCGCCGTAGCCGGAGTTGTCGAACACCACGACGGCGAGCGGCTGTTGGAGCGCGGCGGCCGTGGCCAGCTCCTGGATCGAGAACTGGAGCCCCCCGTCGCCGCTGAGCGCCACCACCTGGCGGTCCGGGCAGGCCGCCTTCGCGCCGATCGCCGCCGGCAGGGCGTAGCCGAGCGTGCCGAACCCGGTGGGATGCAGATAGCGGGCGCGCGGGCCCAGGGTGAGGTGCGGCAGGGCGCCGTAGTAGCAGCACTGGGCGCTGTCCGAGGTGACGACGGCGTCCGGGGCGAGGGCGCCGCGGATCGCCGCCAGGTAGGGCAGCCAGTGGGCGTCGCGGGGGCGGGACTCGCCGTCGCGGGCCGCCTTCAGGGCGGCGGTTTCGGCGTGGGCGGGTACGTCGGAGGAGGTGGTGCGCGGGATGACGGCCGCGGGTGCGGGTGCGGCTGCGGCTGCGGTAGCAGCTTCGAGGATGAGGGCGAGAGCGTCCAGTGTGGCGGCCGCGTCGCCGACCAGGGGAACGCCCGCCGGGAGGCCCGCGTACATCTGCGCCGGATCGAGATCCACACGGATCAACTGCCCTCGAAGGGGCAGGGGCTCAGCGGTCCAGACATCAGACTCGCCCAGCTCCGTTCCGACCGCCAGGACCACGTCACGGCTCGCGAGCCACTCCTGGACCGCCGGGCTGTGCAGGGACACGCCGAGGGAGAGCGGGTGGCCCTCGTCGACGATCGCCTTGCCGTTCGCCGTGGTGACCACCGGCGCGGCCAACTGCTCTGCCAGGGCCAGGCATTGGGCCGCCGCACCGCGGGCCCCGCCGCCGAGGACGAGGGCCGGGCGCTCCGCGTGGGCGAGGAGGGCGGCGGCCTCCTCGATGTGCGCGGCGCCGGGGACGCGCGGCGCGGCCGAAGGAGCGGTGCGGACCGGGCCCGCGGGCTCCATCGCCCCCAGGAGGTCGAGCGGGATCTCGATGTGCGCCGGCCGCGGCCGCTCCGAGCGGAACAGCGTGAACGCACGCGCCACAGCCGCACCGATCTCCGCCACCGACGAGACCCGATGGCTGAACGCGGCCACGTTCCGCAACGCCTCTGTCTGGCTGCGCATTTCGTGCAGCAGACCCGTCGACTGGCGCGGGTGGCGCAGCGGCATGCCCGGCGAGATCACCAGCAGCGGCACGCTGTCCGAGTACGCCTGGCCGACGGCCGCCGCGATGTTCAGGAGCGCGGGCCCCGTGGTGGTGATCGCCACTCCGGGCGTGCCCGTCACGCGCGCGTACGCGTCCGCCGCGTATCCGGCTCCCTGCTCGTGGCGCGGCGCGACGTGCGCGACACCGTAGGCCGTCAAGTGGCGGTAGATCTCCAGGTTGTGGGTGCCGGGGATGCCGAAGGCCCGGGTGACGCCGTGGGCGGCCAGGGCGCGGACGAGTGTCTCGCCGCCGGTGAGGTGGGTGGGGGGTGGTGGAGGCGTGGGACTGTGACGCGTATCTACGGCCGGTTCGTGGACAGACGTCACAGTGACCTCGCAATGATCAGGCGCATGATGTCGGAGGTGCCCTCTTCGATCTCCTCCAACTTGGCGTCGCGCATCCACTGTTCGACCGGGTACTCGCGCGAGTAGCCCCAGCCGCCCAGCGTCTGTACGGCCGCCCAGGTGCAGTACGCGGCGGTCTCCGACGCGGTGAGCTTGGCCATGGCCGCTTCCGTGGTGGCGGTCAGGCCGGAGTCCAGGCGGCGGGCCGCGCGCCACGTCATCAGGCGTGACTGCTCGATGCGGGTGCGCATGTCGGCGAGGCGGAACGCGACCGCCTGGTGCTCGATGACGGGCTTGCCGAACTGCTCGCGTGTGCGCGCGTAGTCGCGTGCGTACTCGTAGGCGGCGCGGGCGACACCGGTGGCGGCGGCGCCCAGGACGGCGCGTGAGATGTCGAAGGTGCGCATCAGGCCGCTGAAGCCCTGGCCTTCGTCGCCGAGCCGGTTCTCCTCGGGGACGAAGGCGTCGGAGAAGAAGATCTCCCGGCAGACGATGGCGCGCTGGCCCATCTTGCGCATCGGCTCGCCGAAGGCGACACCTTCGGTGTCCTTGCGCAGCAGGAAGGCGCTCACGCCGCGCGAGCGCTGGGTCGGGTCCGTCTTGGCGAACACCACGTAGCGGTCGGCTTCGCCCGCGTTCGAGATCCACGCCTTCTGGCCGTTGAGTACGTAGCCGCCCTCGGTGCGGCGGGCTGTCGTGGTGATCGACGCGGCGTCCGAACCCGCGCCGGGTTCGGTGGTGGCCAGCGACGTCATCGGGGTGTCGTGGCCGGCGAGCGGAGTGAGCCAGGTGCGCTGCTGCTCCTCGGTGCCGAGGGCGAGCACGGGGTCGGCGAAGAAGCCGTTCGAGCAGAGCAGATTGCCGATGCCCAGGTCGCCGACGCACAGCTCCTCCTGCACGAGGACCTGCGTGAACACGTCGGTGAAGCCGCCTCCGCCGAACTCCTCGGGGAGCATGAAACCGGTGATGCCGACCTTGGCCGCCTTGCGCCACAGATCCCATGGCGTTTCGACGTCGGCCTCGTCGACGGCGCGCGCGCGTGGCCGGATCTCCTCGGCCGCGAAGGTCCGGGCGAGCTCGACGACGGCGTGCTGTTCGGGAGTGAGCGGGACCAGTTCGGTGGGGAGTTCCGACACGGTGCCTCCAGATGGCTTTACTGAATCGTCGGTCAGTATCCGGAGTCGGTGAGAGTGCTGTCAATCGAACTGGTACTGAATGGCGGGTCAGGGGGATGGGCGGGTGGCCGTGGATTCGGGGACCCGGGCACACAACAGGCGCCCAGCGCGTTGTCAGTGGTGCCGCACATAATGGGAAACCTGATCGATCAATGGGAGGCGCCGTGTCACGTTCTCTGACTTCCGGGCTGCGCTCGCTCCAGCCCGATGCCTTTGGCGCCGAGCCCACAGGGGCGCGACTGGACCGCATCCGCCGGTCCCCGAACTTCGCGGACGGGTCCTTCCAGAATCCGGAGGGCGCGCGCACCCGGCCCGACGGCTCGATGGTCGAGTTCGCGAAGAACTACTTCCGTAAGGACGAGCGCGCCCGCCGGGCGCCCACCGGCACCGTGCCCGTGCATGCCACGACCCTCGCCGACCTGGCGAAGCCGTCCGTGAGCGGCTTGCGGATCACCTGGATGGGGCACTCCAGCGTCCTCGCCGAGATGGACGGGGCGCGGGTGCTGTTCGACCCGGTGTGGGGCGAGCGCTGTTCACCGTTCGCCTTCGCGGGCCCCAAGCGGCTGCACCCGGCGCCGCTGCCGCTGGCCGCGCTGGGGCCGGTCGACGTGGTGGTGATCTCGCACGATCACTACGACCACCTGGACATGCCCACCATCAAGGCGCTCGCCCACACGGACACCGTGTTCGCTGTGCCGCTCGGCGTCGGCGCGCACCTGGAGCACTGGGGCGTGCCCGCGGACCGGCTGCGGGAGCTGGACTGGCACGAGTCGACGAAGGTCGCCGGGGTGACGCTGACGGCCACTCCCGCCCGCCACTTCTGCGGCCGCGGCCTGCGCAACGCGCAGCACACCCTGTGGGCGTCCTGGGTGGCCACCGGGTCCGAGCACCGCGTCTTCCACAGTGGCGACACCGGATACTTCGGCGGTTTCAAGGACATAGGCGCCGAGCACGGACCGTTCGACGTGACGATGATCCAGATCGGTGCGTATTCGGAGTACTGGCCCGACATCCACATGACTCCGGAGGAGGGCATGCGCGCCCACCTCGACCTGCAGGGCGGGCCCGCGGCAGGGCCGATGCTGCCGATCCACTGGGGCACGTTCAACCTGGCGCCGCACGCCTGGACCGAGCCCGGTGAGGGGACCGTCACCGCGGCCCGCCGGTCCGCCGCGCGTATCGCCCTGCCGCGCCCCGGCGAGCCCTTCGAGCCGGACGCCGAGGCGCTGCCCACGGAGCAGTGGTGGCGGCCGGTCGCGGCAGTGCCTCAGGGCGGGTGGCCGGTGGCCGGGCCCGTGGCGGGGGCGGAGGGGACGGAGATCGTGGTCGCCGGGTAGGCGGCGGGTGGCTGGCGCGGCGGGTAGCTGGTTGCACGTTGCGGGTGGGCGGGCGGCCGGCGGGGCGAGGTGGCGGCCGCGGCTTGCGATGTCGTTCCGCCGGGCTTATGCCCTGTGCTGGGCCTATGCCGTGCGCTGGGCTCGCAGGACCGTGTCCCGGTGGTGGTGTGTGCCGGGCGGGGCCGGAGCGGTGCGCGGGCGGGTCTCGTTGGCCTGGATCTTCCAGGCGCCCTCACCGTCGTCGGCGAGGAACGCGGCGACGTCGTCGGCCCAGTAGTAGTCGGCCGGGTCGAATTCGGCGGTCGCCTCGGTGTGCTCCGTCAGGTCCGCCAGCGCGTGCGTGGCGAAGAGCAGCGTGCCGCCGGGGGCGACCGCGTCGACGAGCCCGCGCAGGGTCGACGAGCCCGAGCTGCGCAGCAGCGGGAAGTACTGGACGGTCACCAGGTCGAAGGCGCCCGCGGGCGGCGGTGTGACGGCGAGATCGGCCTGCGCCCAGGAGACCCGGCCCTGCACGTCGGCGCCGGCCACGGCGGCGCGGCGCAGGGCGACCTCCGAGACGTCGACCGCCGTGACCTGCCAGCCGCGCCGGGCCAGCCAGAGCGCGTCGCCGCCCTCGCCGCAGCCGACGTCGAGCGCTTGGCCGGGCGGCAGCTCGCCGACCTCGGCGACCAGCACACCGTTCGGGTTGCCGCTGAAGAGCTGGTCGTGGCTGCGGTACCGCTCGTCCCACTCCCGGGCGGTGTCGGACTGGGCGGTGTCGGACCGGGGGGTGTCGCGCTGGGCGGTGTTGTCCTGGGCTGTGTCGTTGTTCATGGCGTCGGTCCTGTCTCTCGTCCGTCGGTGGTGGCCCCTTCGACGCCAAAGGTCGCGCCACGCGTACGTACGGGCAAACTTCTTTGCGGAAAACGCAAAACGCGCGCACCGAAGCTGCCCTGCGAACATGCGTGCGGGCGCATCGCGAGCACTTATTCGGTCGTAGGTGCGAAGGCTCATACCAGAGCGGGACCTGGGCCGTCGGAGTTTGTCAACTGCCCCTCGCGTATATGCCGTTGGCGACTACCGTGTGTGCTCGTCGTGCGACGCCCGGTCGCGCTGCCAGCTGCCTTTTCATCTGCCGAGCCACCCTCCCTGAACTCATAGAACCGAGGACGAGGTCGCCGTATGTCCCAGCTCCGCCAGTCGGCCGCCCGCGCAGACCGCCGCGAAGGCGGTCGGCACGGCAGGCCGGCCGGGCGGGCCGCGCCGCAGCCGACCGAGACCCACATACGCTCCCAACTCCTGCGCATCGCCATCCTGCCGCCGCTCGCGGTGGCACTCGGCGCGAGCGCGGCCGTGCTGTTCGTCCTCCAGCACACAGGAGTGCGGACCAGCCCGACGCTGTGGGCGGTGCTCGGCGGTGCCTGCCTGGTGACGCTCGCGGGCATCGTGATCGCCGCCATCGCCGCGCGGCGTGCCGCCGCCGTCGTACGCGACCGGGTGCTCGCGCTGCGTCAGGGCGCCGCGCACCGGCAGTCCGAACTGCGCTCTCTGGTCGAGCAGTTGCGCAAGGGCGAGGAGCCGCCGCCACGCCGCGCACCCGCCGTCGGCGCCCCGGGAGGTGACGACTTCGACCGGCTCGCCGTCGACCTCGCGCGCGGCCACGACGTCGCGGTGACCGCCGTCGTCCAGGCCACCCAGCTGTCCAGCCAGGCAGGCAGCCGACAGAAGGTCGAGGTGTTCGTGAACCTCGCCCGGCGCCTGCAGTCGCTCGTGCACCGGGAGATCAGCCTTCTCGACGAGCTGGAGAACCAGGTCGAGGACCCCGACCTGCTCAAGGGCCTCTTCCACGTCGACCACATGGCCACGCGCACCCGTCGGCACGCCGAGAACCTCGCCGTGCTCGGCGGCGCGGTCTCGCGTCGTCAGTGGAGCCATCCCGTGTCCATGACCGAGGTGATGCGCTCCGCGATCGCCGAGGTCGAGCAGTACTCGCGGGTCAAACTCGTGCCGCCGATCGACGGCACGCTGCGCGGGCACGCCGTCGCCGACTGCATCCACCTGCTCGCCGAACTCGTCGAGAACGCAACAGTGTTCTCCGCCCCGCACACCCAGGTGCTGCTCCGCGCCAACCAGGTGACCTCCGGGCTCGCCATCGAGGTGGAGGACCGCGGCCTCGGCATGCCGGTCACCGAGCAGAACAAGATGAACACGCTGCTCACCGACCCCGACCAGGTCAACGTGGCCAGCCTCCTCGCGGACGGCCGCATCGGCCTGTTCGTGGTCTCGCAGCTCGCGAGGCGGCACGGCATCACCGTGCGGCTGCAGACCAATATCTACGGGGGAGTGCAGGCGGTCCTCGTGCTGCCCCAGGACCTGCTCGGCGGGGACGGAGACACGGACGGCGCGGGCGTGCGCATCCCTCATGTGCGCAAGGCCGCCGCGGCGGCGACGGCGAACAGCGTGCTCGGAAGCGAGCCCGCGCCATCGGCGAACGGCCACCGGGCGGGGCCGCCACCGCAGTCCGGCCCGGACACCAACAGCACACCACCCGCACCGGCCAACGCACCCACCCCTGCGCCCCCTTCACCCTCCCCACTCCACGGAGCCGTCTCCGTGGTGCCCCGGCAGCCGCACACGGGAACGCCTCCCGCGGGCACCCCCATGGGCACGCCTCCCACCGGCACGCCGACCACCACACCCGTCACGGCGGCGCCCTCCACGGGCACACCAGCGGACACGTCCCCCAACGGCACACCGCCCGCCGCTCCCCGCCCCGGGACCCACGGCGCCCCCCTCCCGCAGCGCGTCGCCGGCGACTCCCGCCCCACCCCCGCCGCGGCCCTCCCCGGCATCCGCCCCGAGGCCCGCGAGGCCGCCGCCCACGCCGAACCCCCGGTCGCCCGGCCCGAGGGAACCGTGCGCGGCACCATGAGCCGCCCCCAACTGCCGCGCCGCAGGGCCCAGGAGCACATCGCCCCGCAACTGCGCGGCGGCCCCGCACCGCGCAACGAGGAGGCGGCCCCGTCCGTGCACGACCCCGGCCTCATGGCCGCCTTCCAGCGCGGCATCACGCTCGCCGAGTCGGCCGAACCGCGCGGCCCCGGTGACGAGGGGCCGGACGCCCAGCGGCGGGAGCCGGGCCCCGACGACCGAGGCGGCGCCCCTGCATGACCACCGTGACGCCGCACACGCGCCCGCCCCCGCCCCCGTACACGTACGAGCACGCCACTACGCGCGCGTACCCACCGGAAGGCCAGCACCGCGTCCGCACCCGCCCCAGCCGGTCCCCCACCTCCCCGCACCACACCCAGCAGTCCACCAAGGAGTCGATCCCCCATGGCGAGCGATGTGCCGACGGGTCATGTGTCCGATCTCGACTGGCTGATGAGCGGCCTCGTCCAGCGCGTTCCCCACACCAACAGCGCCGTGCTGCTGTCCTCCGACGGCCTCGTCAAGTCCGTGCACGGGCTCGACGCGGACAGCGCCGACCACATGGCGGCCCTCGCCTCGGGGCTCTATTCGCTCGGCCGCAGCGCGGGCATCCGCTTCGCCGACGGCGGCGACGTACGGCAAGTGGTGGTGGAGCTCGACTCGGCGCTGCTGTTCGTGTCGACCGCGGGCTCCGGCACCTGTCTGGCGGTCCTCGCCGGGCGCGACGCGGACGCGGCCGTGCTCGGCTATGAGATGGCCATGCTCGTCAAGAGCGTGCGCCCCTACCTGGCGACCGCACCCCGGCAGCCCTCCGCCCAGCCCACGGCGATGAGGAATTGACGGTGGCGGCCCCGCAGGACGGGCCATGGCTGGACGGCGCCGCGGGCCGGCTCGTGCGTCCGTACACGATCAGCAACGGACGCACCCGGCCGAGCACGTCGATGGATCTGCTCACCCATGTGATGGCCACCGGGGCGACCCCCCTCGGCTATCTGGGTCCGGAACACAGCCAGGCGCTCGACCTGTGTGCGCAGCCCACATCGGTCGCGGAGATCGCCGGTCATCTGAAGCTCCCGGCAGGCGTGACCAAGGTGCTTCTCTCCGACCTCGTCGACTGCCAGGCGATCACTACCAAGCCCCCCACGTTCCACGACAACCCCACTGACCGGTCCCTACTGGAGGCAGTGCTCGATGGACTACGACGCCAGCTCTGACCCTTTCCCCACCGCACTGAAGATCCTGGTCGCGGGCGGGTTCGGGGTCGGCAAGACGACCTTCGTAGGGGCCGTCAGCGAGATCGCTCCGCTCAGCACGGAAGAGCTGCTCACCACGGTCAGCGCGGACACCGACAACCTCGACGGCATCGAGAACAAGGTCGAGACGACGGTCGCGATGGACTTCGGGCGGATCACCCTCGACCCCGAGCATGTGCTCTATCTGTTCGGTACGCCGGGCCAGGAGCGCTTCTGGTTCATGTGGGACGAGCTGTCCGAAGGCGCCCTCGGAGCGGTCATCCTCGCGGACACGCGCCGCCTGGAGGACTGCTTCGCCGCCGTCGACTTCTTCGAGGAGCGCGGCATGGGCTTCATCGTGGCGGTCAACGAGTTCGACGGCTCCTACCGCTACGAGGCCGAGGAGGTCCGCGCCGCCATCGACCTGGACCCGGCGGTGCCCGTCGTGCGCTGCGACGCGCGCATCTCGAGCTCCGGCATCCAGACGCTGCTCACCCTCGTACGACACCTGCTGGCGCACGCACCCGCGACCGCCACGGGGTTCGGAGCCCACACGTGACGTACGACGCGACCAGAAGGCTGCTGCTGACCCCGCAGGACCAGGAGGGTGTCGAGCGGGCCCGCCGGTTGCGCAGGCTCGACCTGGGACAGCGCGCCGAGCCGGTGTTCGACCGCTTCGCGGACCGGCTCGCCGAGGTGACGGGCGCTCCGTACGCCATGGTCAACTTCATTGACGAGAACCGGCAGTTCTTCGCAGGGCTGCACACTCCCGATGGTGACCACCGGGGCGGCGAACTGGGCGCGGTGGCGGCCGCGGCGGCCAAATCGACGTCTAGGGAAGGTGAAGTGGCGCGCTACATGGCGCGCGATCACGGTTACTGCCCACATGTAGTGGTGCGGCGCAAAGCACTCGTCCTTGAAGACGTGTGCGACTACCCACGCTTCGCGGGCAACCCTGTAGTCGACGAAATCGGCATCCGCTCCTACTTGGGCGCGCCTTTGATCGACGAGCGTACGGGGCTCGCCCTCGGCACCGTGTGCGCGGTCGCGACCGAGCCCCGCCCGTGGGGACAGGCGGGGCTCGCGACCATCAAGGGGATGGCGGGTGAACTGATGGAACTGGTGCGGGGGCGGGGCGACCTACTTGGCTAGGGCGTGTTTCGAAAGTCCCGACTGCCTCGCGCTCCGGGCGGACGACGCTACTTTCGAGACAAGCCCTGGGCCCGCACCGCACGGGCGTCCCTGCGCTGCTTGATGTAACCGCCCCCGGCCAGCGCGACCACCAGGATCGCGGAGACGAGCAGTTGGTCGCGGCCGTCGGCGGTGGTGGCCATGACGACGAAGACGCCCACGATCGCCGCCAGGGCGAGCCAGGACAGGTACGGGAAGCCCCACATCTTCACGGTGAGCAGCTCGGGCGACTCGCGCTCCAGGCGGCGGCGCATCTTCAGCTGCGCGAGGCAGATGAAGACCCAGCCGACGAGGATGGCGACACCGGTCGTGTTCATCAGCCAGGTGAAGACGGTGTCGGGCCACCAGACGCCGGCGAACACCGCGAAGAATCCGAAGAGGCAGGACGCGAGCACCGCGGCCACCGGCACGCGGCGGTGCACCCGGCCCAGGAAGCGCGGGCCGAGGCCGCGGGAGACGAGCGAGTAGGCCATGCGGGACGAGCCGTAGATGTTCGCGTTCATCGCCGACAGCAGGGCGACCAGGATGACGGCCTGCATGATGGTGCTGGCGGCCGGGATGCCGAACTCGCTCAGGACGGTGACGTAGGGGCCGTCGGTGGCGACGTTCGGGTCGTCCCACGGCACCAGGGCGACGACCAGCGCCATCGACCCTACGTAGAAGAGCGCGATGCGCCACACGGCGGTGCGCACGGCGCGTGCCACGTTCTCGCGCGGCTTGTCGGACTCGGCGGCGGCGATGGACACCGTCTCCAGGCCGCCGTACGCGAAGACGGCGGTGAGCAGTCCGGCGATCAGGCCGGAGGCCCCGGTGGGGAAGAAGCCGCCCCGGCCGGTGAGGTTCGAGGCGCCGGGGGCGTCACCGAAGACGCCGAAGATGCCAAGCACGCCCAGGACGAGGAACGCGCAGATCGCGGTGACCTTCAGGGCCGAGAAGAAGAACTCGAACTCGCCGAAGTTGCGCACGGCGGCCAGGTTGCTCAGGCAGAAGAACACCATGAAGACGGCGACCCACCCGTAGGCGGGCAGGAACGGCACCCAGCCGTGCATGATCTGCCCGGCGGCCGTCGCCTCGGCGGCCACGCCGCAGGTCAGCATCACCCAGTACATCCAGCCGGAGGTCGCCCCCGCCCAGGCGCCGAGTTCGCGCTCGGCGTGCACGGAGAACGAGCCGGTGGCCGGCCGGGCGGCGGACATCTCGCCGAGCATCCGCATCAGCAGCATGACCACGAATCCGGCGCCCGCGAAGAGGAGTACGACCGCGGGCCCCGCGGCGGCGATTCCGGCACCCGACCCTACGAAGAGGCCCGCGCCGATGACACCGCCGAGGGCGATCATCGAGAGGTGCCGCTGCTTGAGGCCGTGGCCGAGTTCCGTGCCGGTGGGGGCGTCCTCGACGTCGCCCGGCGTGGCGCCGACGTCGGATCCGGCCTGCGGCCGGTCCGTGACGGAGGTCCGTGTCATGGTCGTGCCTGTTCGCTGTCTGAGACGGGTTGAAGTGCGGCGACAGTATGCGAGCAAGTGGGACGCGCTGCGTCGGGCGTCCGTTATTCGGACACACCGTTCGTTGAGCGGACCAACGGGTCGTTCTTCAGAGCGGCCGCTTGAACCATTGGCGCGCCGACGCCTGCGACAGCAGCACGACCAGGGCGATGGCCCCCAGGAGCGGCACGATTCCGCTCGCTCTGCGATTCCTGCTCATGCCGCCGAGGAACACCAGGATCTGCACGCCCGCCAGAACGATCACCGTGACGCGTGCGCTGTTGCCCGCCGATCCGAAGCGCAGGGCGAAGCCGCCGATCACGAACCGACGATGCTCAGACCCACGAGAACGAAGGCGAGCACGCGCGCGGCGCGCACACTCGACGGCATCTCCAGCATCGGCGGCACCCCGGGACCCGGCCCGTAGCCGTACCCATGCCCGTAGCCGTACCCATGCCCGGGCGGCACCTGGCCGTACTCCGTGGATACGTGGATACGTGGACGCCGTGAAGCCGCAGAGCATAGCGAAAGCATGTACGAGGGCGGGGTGTTGGCCGCGCCGTCCGGGGCGCGGGCGGGTCTGTAGGAAACCTGGGGCGCCGCTTAAGAAAACCTCGATGGACCGAACGCGCCGCGTACGGAAGAGTCTGCGGTGTCGGCGGACCGCATACGGGACGTATCCGGATGACTGCCGCGGCACGCCCCCACCACCCATTCTCCCTCGCACGCGGGCCGGTTCGCCCTGCCCGCATGCGCGACGACAGGAGTCGAACCCTTGAAGGCACTGGTCAAGGAGAAGGCCGAACCGGGTCTGTGGCTGACGGACGTCCCCGAGCCCGGCGTCGCCCCCGGGGACGTACTGATCAAGGTCCTGCGCACCGGGATCTGCGGCACCGACCTGCACATCCGCAGCTGGGACGGCTGGGCGCGGTCGACCGTCAGCGCGCCGCTGGTCGTGGGCCACGAATTCGTCGGCGAGGTCGTCGAGACGGGCCGCGACGTGAGCGACATCGCCGTCGGCGACACGGTCAGCGGCGAGGGACACCTGGTGTGCGGAAAGTGCCGCAACTGCCTTGCCGGGCGCCGCCACTTGTGCCGGGCGACGGTCGGCCTCGGCGTCGGCCGCGACGGCGCGTTCGCCGAGTACGTGGCGCTGCCCGCGTCGAACGTGTGGGTGCACCGCGTCCCCGTCGACCTCGATGTCGCGGCGATCTTCGACCCGTTCGGCAACGCCGTGCACACCGCGCTGTCCTTCCCGCTCGTCGGCGAGGACGTACTGATCACGGGGGCCGGCCCCATCGGCCTGATGGCGGCGGCCGTCGCCAGGCACGCCGGCGCCCGCAACGTCGTCGTGACCGACGTCAGCGAGGAGCGTCTGGAGCTGGCGCGGAAGGTGGGCGTGAGCCTCGCCCTGAACGTGGCGTCCTCGACCGTCGCCGACGGCCAGCGCGAACTCGGCCTGCGCGAGGGCTTCGACGTGGGCCTGGAGATGTCCGGCAACCCCGTCGCGATGCGCGACATGCTCGCGAACATGACCCACGGCGGCAAGATCGCCATGCTCGGCCTGCCGTCCGAGGAGTTCGCCGTCGACTGGGCGCGGATCGTCACCTCGATGATCACCATCAAGGGCATCTACGGCCGCGAGATGTTCGAGACCTGGTACGCGATGTCGGTGCTCCTGGAGGGCGGCCTCGACCTCTCGCCGGTGATAACCGGCAGGTACGCGTACACCGACTTCGACGCGGCGTTCGAGGACGCGGCAAGCGGCAAGGGCGGCAAGGTCATCCTGGACTGGACCGCCTGAGCGCGTCCGAACCTCCCTCCGAACTCCCCCTCTGTAGAAGGACTCACGTCATGTTCGACAACGCGCGCGCAGATTTCCAGGCCACCCTCGACGAGATCGCCGCCGCGGGCCTGCACAAGCCCGAGCGGGTCATCGGCACCCCGCAGTCCGCCACGGTCGACGTCACCGCGGGGGGCCGTCCCGGCGAGGTGCTCAACTTCTGTGCGAACAACTACCTGGGCCTCGCCGACCACCCCGACGTGATCGCGGCGGGCCACGCGGCCCTCGACCGCTGGGGCTACGGCATGGCGTCCGTCCGCTTCATCTGCGGCACACAGGAGGTCCACAAGGAGCTGGAGGCGCGCCTGTCGGCCTTCCTCGGCCAGGAGGACACGATCCTGTACTCCTCCTGCTTCGACGCCAACGGCGGCGTCTTCGAGACCGTGCTCGGCCCCGAGGACGCGGTGATCTCCGACGCCCTCAACCACGCGTCGATCATCGACGGCATCCGGCTGTGCAAGGCGAAGCGCTTCCGCTACGCCAACCGCGACATGGCCGACCTGGAAGCGCAGTTGAGGGCGGCGTCCGGAGCCCGCAGGAAGCTGATCGTCACCGACGGCGTCTTCTCCATGGACGGCTACGTGGCGCCGCTCGCCGACATCTGCGACCTCGCCGAGCGCTACGACGCCCTGGTCATGGTCGACGACTCGCACGCGGTCGGCTTCGTCGGCCCCGGCGGCCGCGGCACCCCCGAGCTGCACGGCGTCATGGACCGCGTCGACATCATCACCGGAACCCTCGGCAAGGCCCTGGGCGGGGCGTCCGGCGGCTACGTCGCGGCGCGCGCGGAGATCGTCGCGCTGCTGCGCCAGCGTTCGCGCCCGTACCTGTTCTCGAACAGCCTCGCCCCGGTGATCGCCGCGGCGTCCCTGAAGGTCCTGGACCTCCTGGAGTCGGCGGGCGACCTCCGCGAGCGCCTCGCGGCGAACACCAAGCTGTTCCGTACGCGGATGGCCGAGGAGGGCTTCGACATCCTCCCCGGCGACCACGCGATCGCCCCCGTGATGATCGGCGACGCGTCCGTCGCGGGGCGCATGGCCGAGCTCCTCCTTGAGCGCGGTGTCTACGTGATCGGCTTCTCGTACCCGGTGGTGCCGCAGGACCAGGCCCGCATCCGCGTCCAGCTGTCGGCGGCGCATTCCACGGAGGATGTGAACCGGGCGGTGGACGCGTTCGTGGCGGCCCGCGCCGAGCTCGGCTGACATCCCGTACGGGGGCGATGTCAGACCCGTTTGCGAGAATCGCCTCATGATCGAAGCGCGGCGGCTGCACATCCTCCGTGCGGTGGCCGACCACCGCACCGTCACGGCTGCGGCCGCCGCGCTGTACCTGACCCCTTCGGCGGTCTCGCAGCAGCTCACGGCCCTTGAGCAGGAGACGGGCCACAAGCTGGTCGAGCGCGGTGCGCGTGGGGTCCGTCTGACGTCGGCGGGCGAGATCCTCCTGACCCACACCAACGCGGTCCTCGCTCAGCTGGAGAAGGCCGAGGCCGAGCTGGCCGCGTACAGCGCGGGCGAAGCGGGCACGGTGACGCTCGCCTCCTTCGCGACGGGCATCGGCCTGGTCGTGGGCCCGGCGCTCGCCCTTCTGTCGAAGACGGCACCCGGCATCCGCGTCCGCGTCCAGGACGCCGAGGGCGACGCCAGCCTGCCGATGCTGCTCGACCGGCAGATCGATGTGGCCGTGGCCGTCGACTACCGGGGCGCGCCGGGTGCCGACGACGACCGGATCACGCGCGTGCCGCTGTACGCGGAGCCGTTCGACGCGGTCCTCCCGCTCACGCACCGGCTCGCGGCCGCGGAGTGGGTGCCGGTCGCCGACCTCGCCAAGGACACGTGGATCGGCCCGTACCCCGGCAACCCCTGCCACGACGTCGTCGTCCTCGCCTGCGAACACGCCGGTTTCTCCCCGCAGTTCGAGCACTCGTCGGACGACTTCCGTGCCGTAGTCGCCCTCGCCGCCGCGGGCGCGGGCGTGGCGCTCGTCCCGCGCTCGGCCCTGCACGGCGTGGACCTGACCCAGGTGGTGGTGCGGCCGATCAACGGTGCGGTGCCGGCCCGGAAGGTCTTCGCGGCGGTGCGGCACGGGGCGGAGGCACATCCGCTGATCCGGCCCGTGCTTGAGGCACTGGGGGAGGCGGCGGAGGGCTGAGCAGGCGTAGGACGTCCAGGGCACAAGTGGCTCCAAGCGCTTGAGGGCCTACGGTGCGGGGGAGGTGCAGGCCAGCACACACCCGCACCCGCACAGCCCCGCCCCGCCCACAGGGCCGTACGGACCGTCCGAGAGGAAGCCGCCAGATGACCGCCACAGACCCGACGTACACGACGAGCGCGCTCAGTACCGGTGACGGCGCCGCCGTGGCCACGTACACCTGGCTGCCCGAAGGCGGCAGGCCCCGCGCCTTCGTCCAGATCGCCCACGGCGCGGCCGAACACGGCCAGCGCTACGACCGCTTCGCCCGCCACCTGACCTCCCACGGCTACGCGGTCATCGCCTCCGACCACCGCGGCCACGGCGCCACCGCCCAGACCACGGGCGGCTACGGAGTCACGGACGACAGTGACCCCGGGACCGTCGACGCGTGGGTGTCGATCGTCGAGGACATCAAAGCGATCGGCGACCAGGCGCGCGCCCTTTACCCCAACGTCCCGTTCGTACTGCTGGGCCACAGCCTCGGCTCGCTGCTCGCGCGGGACTACGCGCAGCGGTACGCGGACGACCTGGTGGCCCTGATCCTCTCCGGCACCTTCCGCTCCCTGCCCGGCGCCGACAACGAGGGCGATATCGCGGCCCTGGAGTCCCAGGTCGCGGCCGACGGCCGAGCCGCGTCCTCGCCGTACGTGGGCAACCTCTTCTCCTCCTTCAACGACCCGTACGAGCACCGCACCGGCTTCGAATGGCTCTCGCGGGACGAGGCGGAGGTCGACAAATACGTCGCCGACGAACGCTGCGGTTTCGACTTCTCGGCGGGCCTGTCCCTGGACTGGGTCCGCGCGGTGCGCCGCATCAACGACCCGGCGAACCTCGCCCGCATCCCGGCCGACCTGCCGATCCACATCGCGGTCGGCACGGAGGACCCGTGCAACCAGCGCATGACGCTGGTCCATGAACTCCTGGAGGACTTCCGCTACTTGGGCGTCCAGGACCTCACCTGGAAGGGCTACGAGGGCGCCCGCCACGAAATCCTCAACGAGACGAACCGGGACGAGGTACAGGCGGACCTGGTGGCGTGGCTGGACAAGCGGGTGCCGTGAGGGTGAGCGGCCGGTCCCGTCTGCCGGGGCATTGTCAGTGGCGTTGGTTACGGTTCGTTGCATGCTGGACGCCGAGGATGTACGCACCGTAGCCCTGTCCCTCCCGGACACGACCGAGAAGGTCGCCTGGAGCATGCCCACGTTCCGGGTCGCGGGGAAGATGTTCGCCACGCTGCCCGAGGACGAGACGTCGATAGCGGTGCGCTGCCCGAAGGAGGAGCGCGACGAACTCGTCCTGTCCGAGCCGGACAAGTTCTGGATCGCGGACCACGAGGCGTCCTTCGCATGGGTCAGGGCCCGCCTCGCGGCCCTGGAGGGCACGGCCGAGCTGCGCGACATCCTGGCCGACTCCTGGCGCCAGGCGGCCCCGTCCCGACTCCTGGACGCACACCCGGAGTTGGGTCTTCCCCGTGCAGGGTGAAACCACGTGAGGCGCCGCGCATCCACATGGCATGATCCGCTCGCGAGGGCGAGCCGCGCGCGTGCGGTGCGCCATGGGGACGACGAACGGGGAACGTGGATGGTCGACCGGGCGGTCGATGGCGAGGACGCCGGGGTGGCGCCCCGGCGCGGCATCTGGACCCGCGACTTCGGCCTCTTCTTCACGGCGAGGGGTGTGGCCAAGCTCGGCGACAGCATGCTGCCGGTCGCGCTCGCGGCGGGCCTGCTGCAGTACGGATACGGGGCGGGCGCGGTGGGCCTCGCCATGGCCTCCTCGGTGGCCTGCTTCGCCGGACTGGTCATCTTCGGCGGGGTGCTGGCGGACCGTTTCAATACACGCCTGCTGATGACGGGCGCCGACGTCGCACGTCTGGTGACCCAGTCCCTGGCGGCCGTCATGTTCTTCAGCGGCCACGTCGTGCTCTGGCAGATCTGCGTCATCGGCGCGGTGAACGGTTCGGCCGCGGCGATCTTCCAGCCCGGCGTCGCCGGTACGGTGCCCCGCCTGGCATCCGACGTCCAAGCGGCGAACGGCGCGATCCGCGTGGCGGAGTCCGGCGCACAACTGGCGGGCCCTGCGGTGGCAGGCGTACTGGTCGCGTTCGCCTCACCGGGCCTGGTCTTCGCTGCCCACGCGGGAACGTACGGCGTGAGTGCCCTGTGTCTGCTCCTCCTGCGCCTGCCACCGGTGTCACGGGACAGTGCGAAGGCGCGCACCCGAGGCGCCTTCCGATCCGAACTGGCGGAGGGCTGGCGGGAGTTCAGATCGCGAAGATGGCTCTGGGGGGTGATCTCGGTCTGGTGCGTGCTGATGATAGGAGCGTGGGGCCCGGCCGTCCCCCTGGTGGCCGTCCAGGTGACGCAGGAGTACGGCTCGGGCGCGTACGGACTGGTGAACTCGGCGCTCGGCGCGGGCACGGTCATCGGCGGCGTACTGGCCCTGCGCGTGCGCCCGCGCCGGATGCTGCGTGCGGGCGCCCTGGCCCTGTTCGGCTTCGCCCTGTTCCCCGCGACGGCGGGAGCGGGCCTGGGCGTGCCGTGGATGATGGCGGGCTGCGCGGTGGCAGGGGCCGGCATGTCGTTCTGGGGCGTGATGTGGGCGACGAGCGTCCAGACCCAGGTACCGCGCGAGGTCCTCAACCGCATCCACGCCTACGAGGTGGCCGGCTCCATCGCCATGCAGCCGGTGGGCCAGGCACTGGCGGGCCCGGCGGCGGCCACCTTCGGCACGCAGCAGGTCCTGCTGGCGGGCGGGGTGATCACGCTGATGGTGGCGACGACAATGATCTCGATCCCGGCGATCCGAGGCCTGGTCAGAGCAGACGCGACACAGCTCCCGCTTCCACTCCCACCTACGCCGGAACTCCGACGGGCGCGGCGCTACGGGAGAGCAGAAACCCGCTGATCCGTTCCCGCAGCGTCCCCGCGTCGAGCCCGTGCCCGGCGACGTGCTCCTCGACGCTTCCGTACCGCCGCAGCTCGCGCCGCCCGACGCCGAGCCCGAGGATGCGGTGCGGCAGATCGGCGAGCGCGTCATTGGCGGCGCCGGTGGAGGTCCCGGCGAGATATGGCTCGACGATCACGACGTCGGCGAGGTCGTGTCGCCCCACGGCCCGCCGCAGCCCGGCGCCATCAAAGGGCCGAACGGTGGTCCCGTACAGCACACTGACATCGAGCCCTTCGGTGGCGGCCAGCACGCTGTCCAACATGGGCCCGACGGCGACAACGACTCCTCGCCGCCCCTCCCTCACGGACAGGAACCGCTCCCCGTCCACGGGCAGCGCCTCCCGATTGCTCTGTACCGCGAGCCGCACGTACTCCCGCGAGTCACTCACGGCATCGCCCCCGGCCCCGACGGCATGCCGCAGCAGGACCTCGGCCTCATCGGGATGCCCGGGCACATGCACCCGCCACCCGTCGAGGGTGTCGAGCAGTGACACATCACCGGGAGCCATGTGTGTGAATCCCCCGGAGGACACGTCGTACGACGCGCCCGCGCTCACCAGCACACCACCGACCCCCTGATGCCCGAAGTCCAACTTCACCTGCTCAAAGGGCCGTTCGACGAGGAAACTCGCGAAGGTGTGCATCACGGGCCGCATCCCGGCGAGCGCGAGACCCGCCCCGGCCCCGACGAGCAACTGCTCCCGGATCCCGACATTGATCACCCGCTCCGGATGCCGCCGAGCGGCCCCGGCAAAGGGCGCCGCCCCGATCTCGGCGAGCACGACGGCGACACGAGGATCCTCGTCGAGAATCTGGGAGAGGACGGGGGCGAAGCGATCACGCATGGTGTCCACGAGGGCGTTCCTTCCGGAAGGGGGAGTGGTGCTTGGGGGTGTTGGGGGGTGCTGGGAGTGCTGGGGGGAGGGGAGAGAGGGCGAGGGACGAGGGGCCCGGGGGGGCTCACTCAAACTTGGGCTCGACACGGGCGACGACGACGTGCGGCCGCCCCGGATGTGGCGCGCTGAAGGCCTGGTACAGAGCCTCGTGATCCCGCCCGTCGACGGTCACCGTCGACCACCCGGCGGCCTCGAACCGGGCGGCGATGCCCCCGGCCCGGCCGTAGGTGGCGGACAGGTTGTCGACGACGACGGTGTGCAGCCGCTCGAGCCCGAAGGCCCCGGCGAAGGCGATGGCCTCGTGATTGCTCCCCTCGTCGAGCTCGGCGTCCCCGACCAGGGTCCAGACCGCCGGCTCGCTCAGCCCCTGGGCCCGCAGCCCGAGAGCGGTCCCAACGGCGATCGGCAGCCCGTGCCCCAGGGACCCGCTCCCGATCTCCACGCCCGGCACGAGCACCCGGTCGGGATGATGCCCGAGCCGCGACTCATACGCCCCGAACCCACTCAGCCACGCCTCGGGCACGAACCCCTTGGCGACGAGCACGGCGTAGTACGCCATGGGCCCATGCCCCTTGGACAACAGAAACCGATCCCGCCCGACTTCCTTGACACTCTCCGGCCCGACCCGCAACACGCGGTCGTACAGCACCCACAGCACGTCGAGGGTGGAGGTGGCGGCGGGCCCGTGCTTCTCGTCACCGGGCATGAGACTCATGAGCCGCGGCAGATCCTCGTAGCGATAGCTGTGGCGGTCGGGGGTTCCGGTGGCTGGGGTGGTTCCGGCGGTTCCAGCGGTTGCGGCGGCTCCGGCGGCTGGGGTGGCTCCGGTGGGACCGACGGCTCGGGCGGTCTTGGTGGCTCGGGTGGCTCCGGTAGTACTGGTGGCGATGGCATCGTCATTCGCTGTGGTCGTCATGCAGGCAGCGTGCAACCTCAACTTTGCTTGAGGTCAACCCCTGGCTTGTCGTGCCGCGCCCCTCCCCGACCGCCCACTGAAAGGGATGCGCGACCACTGCTCCGAGTGCGGTATGGTTTCTCTGCGCGTTCGGCCAGGGGGAAACCCCAGGTCAACGAGTATCGGGACGTGGCGCAGCTTGGTAGCGCACTTGACTGGGGGTCAAGGGGTCGCAGGTTCAAATCCTGTCGTCCCGACAAGTTCGAACGATCGAACGTCGCAGGTGAAGGGCCGTTTTCGAACGGCCCTTTTTCTGTTGCTCCCACGCTCCCAGTGGGAGTGTGGCGAGTGGGAGCGGGCTCCCACTGTCCCCTTGCCTGATTGCTCCCACTCGGGCCGATGCGCACATATTCGATTCCTTGCGCGCGTGTTCACATCCGTACCCGGTTTGTTACCGCTGGCTCCCCGTCCTATGGGTGACTTTTTGGGTATGTGCTTGCGCTCTTCGTGCTGGTGGGGGTCGCTCCTGGTGGGAGTGGGGTCGGGAGCGGGGTCCCCTTGGCTGGAATCTGAGTTATGGGGCCATGCGAAATTTTGACCCCAGTTCCGATTTCGGGTGGGTGGTATGCGGCTTTTCGGTGGTGGCTGTTGTGGGCTGCATTGAGAGGTTGAACGCGGGTGGGAGCGGTTTGGTGAGGTTCGCGGGTGTTGAGCGTTCTGGGGAGCGGGTTGTCGCTGCCGCGTCCGCTCCCATCGCGGGGCCTCACGCGCCTGGATCCAATGGGTGGCTTCAGTCCCGGGGTCGCGTTGTGAAAACGATCTCCGAATCGGGGGAGTGCTGGGGTACGTCCGTGTTCGCCATTGCCCTCCGGGCCGTCGGAGCGGCCGGGCGGCAGTGGTCTCCCGTGTGTGGCCGTACGGGCTGCGGCCTTGGCCGGGACATCCTGCGCCAACTGATCAGCCTCTATGTCCCATCGGCCCTCTCCTTGCCCGGTGCACGGCGAGCGCCGGGCCTCCATGTCCACCTGGGCCGGACTGTCAGCCGCGCCTGCTGGCGGGGCGGAAAGGGGGGAGTCGTGATCTCTGTCCGGGAGCTTGTTCCCGCGTGCCGGTGAGCGGGCTACGTGCAGTGCCCGACGCGCTGTTGCACGTTTGCAGTGGCTTTGGGGTTCCCGGAGCGCGCGGTCACTCGAAGGCGGTCAGGGGATCGCGGCCATGCTCTTCGAGGTATGTGGCGTGGTCTTCGGTGACGCGGTCGGGCACGACGAGCGTGCAGTACTGCCAGAAGTCCAGGAGTGCATCCAGCACTTCGCGCGGCGTGAACTCGTCGGCTACGTGCTCCACGAACTCGTTTTGCACAGAGACGATGTCTCGGTCCGCCTCGACGTAGAAGGCATTGCCGCTCAGTTCCTGCGGAGCCTCGACGCGGCCGGTGCTCACACCATGGATGACATCGACCATGTCCAGGACGGTGTGCGGTGACAACTGAACGTCGCCGGTGATCCACACCCCGAGGACACGGAACTCCTCAGGGCCGGTGTAGGCGGGATACCCCGAGGAATCCTCAGAGAAGTACTTGGTCTTTGGCGTCATCTTGTCTTTCCGTTCCACTACTTCGGCAGCACAGGGTACGCAGTGATCGCGTCGCCCGTGACCGAGTCGAAGTAGCCTTCGATCCTGATCCCCTTGTATGTGCCGCGCCACATGTTCATCGAACCCTCGACGACCTCGGAGTTGCTGAAGGCGGTCTCGATCGCCCGGTTCACCTCCTTGGGTGTCCAAGTGTCCGGGAAGAAGGTGCTGTTCACGCGCTTCTGCACCCACTCGCCGTTGCGAGGGTTCTTCATCCACACCGGGCCGCGGGTGAGTCCGGTCTTGTTGTCACGGCCGGTGATTTTGGGCACCTTGGTGCCGACCGGGTCCTTGCCACCCGGTCTGTGGTGATAGCCCGTCGGTCTGCCTGCCTTGTTGATTCCGCCCTTGTGGATGTGCTCGTACACGTCGTCGGGGATGTGGCCATTCGGTTTCCCCTTCATCCACAGGACGCCGGAGCCCGGGAGGCCTCCGCCCTCACCCGCCAGCGCCAGGCGAGGGCCCGCGACATTGAGGTCGGGAAGCTTGATGCTGTTGAGGACGGTCTTCAGCCCACCCGCGTTATTGATGGCTGCGGCCCCACTGCCTGCTCCGGTGAGTGCCCCACCGAGCAGGGCGCCGGCCACGCCGGCCTCCTGGGCATGCTGGAGGCTGATCGATTCTTGGTCGCCCGCAGCCACGTTGCGCCTGCCGAAAACTCCATCCGCGCAGGTCATGCGGCATGGTGGTACTCGTGCAGGATGCCGCCGAGGCGTGCACGTCTTCGTATGTCCAGGCGCGCGATCTCCTCTGGATCGACTGGCACAGGCGCAGGACGAAGCGGGCGGGCGTTCGCGATTCCCTGGTGAGGCCGATGGGAGTTGTAGAAGTCTTCGAACTCCCGCAGGGCGTGGCGGAGATGGTGTTGGTTCCAGATCAAGGTGCGGTCCAGGAGTTCACGTCGGCAGGTCTGCACCCACCTTTCCATGATTGAGTTCATTCTCGGCATCTGGACGCCGCTGAGCACGACCTCCATCCCCGCATCGCGCAGGATGACGTCGAATAGATCGGGGAACTTGCCGTCCCGGTCCCGGATCAACAACTTGGCCCTGGAGCCGGCATCTTCGAGGTCCATGACAAGGTTCTTCGCGGCCTGCGCCACCCAGGAGGCGGTCGGGTGCGCGGTCGCGCCCAGGACCCGAACCCGGCGGGTACGGTGCTCGATGACCGCGAAGACGTACAGCCTCGACCCGGACAAGGTGATCGCCTCCAGGAAGTCACAGGCCAGCAGGGCCTCGGCCTGCGAGCGAAGGAAGTCCGCCCCGGTGCTCGAGCTTCGTCCGGGCGCAGGGTCGATCCCAGCCTCCCGCAGGATCTCCCAGACGGTGGAGGCAGCCACCTTCACGCCGAGGATCAGGAGTTCGCCGTGGATGCGACGGTAGCCCCAGTGGGGATTCTCCCGGGCCAGGCGCAGGACCAGAGCGCGGATGGAGTGCACGGTGCGCGGCCGGCCTGGGCGCTTCCGTCGCGACGCGGCAGCGTGGCGGCGTGTTACCAGGCTGCGGTGCCAGCGCAGGACCGTGTCCGGCCGGATCAGCAGCCGCAGCCTGCGCAGCACATCTCGCGGCAACCGATGCAGCAGCGCCGCCAGGAACGCCCGATCGCTTGGGCTGAACCGCACCTTCTGCTTGCCGAGTTGGCGCTCCAGGACCGTAATCTGGTGGCGCAGGGCGAGGATCTCGACGGCTTTGTCCCGATCGCTCATCGGCAGCAGGCGCAGCATCGCGAACGCGTTCACCATGCCCAAGTAGGCCAGTCGCAGCAGCATGGTGGGTCATCATGCACCGGCGCTCGTCAGCCGGGCGAGAGTCCCGGCTTCATCAGCCACAGATGCCAGGCCTCAGACTCCGCACACGCTGGTTCCGACCAGGACGGATGAGTTTTCGGCAAGGGCAGGTTGAGGACGACCCGGACAACACGACTCGATTCGTCGTGCTGTCCCGAGACGCCGACTTCGCCCCTGTGACGAGCGGGCCGAACATGACGAGTCTGTTCTTCGCGGTGCGGAACATCCCGAGCGCCCTGTACAAGGCGCTCGGGGGTTTCGCCAGCAGCGGGGTGAATCTCACCAAGATCGAGAGTTACCAGATGGGTGCGGGGCTCAACGCGAGCTGTTTTTATGTCGAGATCGAGGGCCATCCCGACGATCCGCGTGTCGCGCTCGCGCTACAGGAGCTGAGCTTCTTCTCGTCCGAAGTCCGCGTACTCGGTGTGTATCCAGCGCACCCGCACCGACTGCGGGAGCGGCGCGCGTTCGTACAGTGAGGTGTTTTCATCCTGATGCGACCGCGAGGTGAAGGGCGAGCACGGCCTCGACGATCGCGGTGATGCGGTTGGTGCTGCAGCGCAGCTTGCGCAGGAGGCGCCAGCTCTTGAGCGTGGGCATAGCCTGCTCGCCGAGGCAGCGGATCTTTGCGTGGGTGGTGTTGTGACGTCGTCGCCCCCGCTTGAGGCGGCGCCCCTTGAACGGGACGCGGACGTTGCGGGCCGCGCCCTGATAGGCCTTATCGGCCCGGCATCTGAGGCCAGCGTCGGCGAGTGCGTCGATGATGCCGTGCTCACGGGCCGCCGCCAGGTCGTGGGTGGCGCCGGGCAGTGCGGGCGAGGCCCACAGCAGCCTCCCGAACAGATCGGTCAGCACCTGCACGTTCATGCCGTGGTGCCGCTCCTTGCCGGAGTAGTAGGGCCGGTCGGCGGCGATCCGGTTGATCGGCAGCACGGTGCCGTCCAGGGTCACGTACGCCTTCGAACGGGCCGTCACCATTGCCTCGTCGAGCGTGGGCGCGAGCGCAGCCATGACGTCGATCGCCTCGCGGACGTAGCGGTAGACGGTGGCGATCCCGATGCCGAACCCGGCCGCGAGTTGCGCGTACGTATCGCCACATCGCAGGTGGGCCAGGGCCAGCAGGGCCTGGCGCCGGGGAGTCAGCCGCCGCCACCGACTGCCGATCTCTCGGTGCCGCGTGGCCAGCACCTGGCTCAGGTGACGCAGGTGCGCGGTGGACAGATCGTTGGCCGACGGGTAGACCAGCACGCGGAGCTCCTAGCGACGGTTGATCTTGGTCGACAACTCGTCTACCAGGAGCTTCGTCGTTCTGCAGATCCGTCCAACTCGCAGTCACTCTCGCCAGGTTGGAAGGTCCTCAGTTCTCCGTCATCGCGCTGCCCGGCTTGTCCCGGCAGGAGCTGCTCTCGATCTCTCCCTCTTGCGGCTTGGCCTCGTCCCGGTCGGCCTTGGGGACCTTGGGGAGGTTGATCTGGAAGTCGCGGTCCCAGTCGTTCCCGTTCACGTATTCCAACAGGGCCGCCTTCAGCTTCTCGCAATCCTCGCGGTGGCCCTTGTACATGGCGATGCCGTAGTCGTTGTAGGCGCCGAACGTGATGCCGGGCGCGACCTTGAGCCGGGGATCGGAATCCATGAAACCGTAGAGGATCAGCTGGTCGGTGGAGATCGCGTCGACCTTCTTCGCCACCAGTTCGCGGACGCAGTCGCGGGCGTCCGTCAGCTCGCTCGTGCCGATCCCGTCGTAGTCCTTCTTCTCCAGCTCTGTCGCCGACGTAGTGCCCTTCCAGACGCACACCAGCTTTCCATGGAGGTCATCGAGGCTCCGGTAGCGCTTGGTGTCCTCGGTGCGCACGAGAACGCCCTGTTTGGTGGAGGCGTAGGGGCCCACGAAATCGAGGTTGTCGCCGTCGTCCTCCTTGGTGGCCATGCGTGTCTCAGTGATCGAGTAGGTGGCCGCCATGAGGTCGACCTCGCCCTTCTGCAGGGCGCGTGCCCGGTTCTGGGACAGCACCCCTTCGAAGTCGGGGGACTTGACGTCGACCGCGGAGAGGACCTCCTTGGCTACGGTGACGTCGAACCCGTTGAACTCGCCGTCGTGCGGCGAGTAACTCGTGCCCGGCTGATCGCTCTTGGCGCCGACCTCGACCTTCTCCCCGTCCTCGAACAGCGACGACTGCTGTTTGCCGCAGCCGACCAGGGACACCGCGGTGAGTGCCGCCGCGGTGAGGGTGATGGCGACGGGGTGCGTACGGCGTTCTGCGTTGCCCATGGACCACGGTCCTCTCAGTCGTTGTGGAGCGTTCCGCGGGCCTGTGCAAGCCGCATGGCGCAGCCCGTCTCCGTGTGCACCGCGACCTCGAACCGGACGGCGCCCTCGCGTCCGCCCAGGTCGAAGTCGACCGTCGACGTCGTCGGCACCTCCTTCGTGCCGGGGGAGATGCCCGAGGTGACGGCGGTGATCGTCGCCGTGGTCCGGCCGACGCAGGTGGGAGTGTCCGGGTCGTCGTCCTCGATGGTCAGCCGCAGCCGCAGCGAGTCCCGTACGTCGCCCGGGAGGGGGCGTAGCATCTCCACGGTGAGCGGGTCGCCCCGGTGGCCCACCGGCTGCGCTCCGCTGATGTGCATCTCCACGCCGACCTCGCCGGTCCGGTCGACATCCACCCAGGCGAGCGCGCCGCCCCCGCAGCACAGGGCCGAGACGACGGTCAGCGCGCTGCGCACGACCTTGCGCCGCTTCGCCTCGGCACGCGCCTGCCCCTCGTCCCGTACCTGCCCGGCCCGGTCGGCGGGATACAGCGTGGCGGCGCCGGCCACGAGCACGGCGACGACCACGAGAACGTAGAAGCCGGTGTACTGATTCTGTGGACCGCCGGGCCAGTGCACGACGGCGAAGACGGTGAAGCCGACGGTCGCGACGATCACGACGGAGGCGAGCACCGCGAGCCAGGCCACGTCCTTGCGGAAGCGAATGCCCCCGAGGTTGAAGGTGGCGTTCGGGCCGACCTGACCGATGGCGGCCGAGTGGTCGCCCGTCGTGGTCGTGGTGGAGCCGGTACGTCCGCCCTGTGCGCCCGCGCCGTCCGTGCCGGGGCCCGACGTGGTCATGCCGGGCCTCCACGGTGGCCGTCGCCCCCGAGGTTGAAGGTGGCGTTCGGCCCGACCTGACCGATGGCGGCCGAGTGCGCCCCGTGGCTCGTGACGTTGTACGTGGGTGCGGCGGCGGGCGCCGCGAGGAGCTGTGCCAGGCGGCCCTCGTCCAGGCCGCCTTCGTGTCGCCGCTCGCACACCCACGTCGTCAGGGCGTCGGCGAGGCGGGCCCGGTCCTCGGCGGAGAGTGAACCGAGGAGCTGGTCGGCCCGCTGCTCGCTCCGGTCGCCGGTGAGGACGAGCGAGGTTTCCCGCCCATCCTCACGCCGGAAGAGCCTGCGAAAGTATCCGCGGCCCGCTTCGATGGAGCCGTCCGTGATGCGCTGCGCGGCGCTCGCCACCATGGCGGCGCCCAAGGTGTTCGCTGCCATGGAGAAGTACGTCGCGAGGTCCGTGGAGATCTCCGGAAGTCCAGTCATGACGCCCCCGTCACCCAGTAGTTGTGTGCATCTGCCAAAGATGTCAACGGGCTTATGCTAAAGGGCTGTTGATGTTTCTGACAGGTGTTTCGTGAGGGTCCGGCGGGACGCGGACTACCGACGGCGAAGGCCCTGTTCCCAGCACGACTCATCGGGGAGCAGGACCTTCGGTAGCGCTGACTCCTCCGCCGCCTCGTACTCGTGCGCGCGCCCTCCGTGCCACTGGCTCTGCGGCGAGCCCCCGTACCAGCGCTTCGGCATCGTCCAGCCCGGCGCGGGGACCAGGCCGAGGATCACGTGGCCGACTGTGACCCGTCGCCCACCGGAGGGCGGCGGGCGGTGCACGACTATCACGGGCGCCATGCCACCAAGGTGAGCCCAACCGCGGCGCGACACGCGGCGACGGGCCAGAGCGAGCACGGCCTGGACGTGCCGCTTGGCCTCGGCCCTCTTCCTGTCGTAGAAACGGCGCGAGTTGGGGTCGCAGCGGATGCTGACCAGGGCGGATTGGTAGAAGACGCGTTGCATGCGTCGGTGGTATCGCTTGGGACGGTGGAGGTTGCCGTTGACCTGCCCGGAGTCTCGTGGTGCAGGCGCCACGCCGGCGAAGGCGGCGAGCCGGTCCGGAGTGGGGAACGCGTCCATGCTGCCGCCGATGGCGGCGAGGAGTTCGGCGCCCAGGACGGCGCCGATGCCGGGCATCAAGGTGACTACATCGGCGAGCTCGTGCTCGCGAAACCGGACCTCGATGAGCTTGTCGACCTCGGTGATCTTCTCGTTCAGGGCCAGCACATCCCGCGTCAGCGCGTGCACCATCTCGGAGATCGCCTTCTCGCCGGCAACGGCCGTGTGCTGGCGCTCTGCAGCCTCGACGGCCTTGGCCGCGAGGACGTCCGGACGGTAGACCTTGCGGTTGCGCAGCCAGGTCGTCAGATGCCGTTGCCCCATGCGGCGAATCGCCACCTGGTTCTGATGCGCCGTCAGCAAGACCAAGGTGCCGACTCTGCCCAAGTCCAGAGCCCGTTCCAGAGCCGGGAACATACCGTTCAACAGAGACTTGAGTCGGTTGAGCGCGCGAGTCCGGTCCTCGACCAGGTCGGAACGGCGCTCGGTCAGCAGGCGCAGTTCGATGGCGGCCTCGTCACCCGGGCGGATCGGCTGCAGATCCCGGCGCATCCGGACCTGGTCGGCGATCACTTTCGCATCCCGAGCGTCCGTCTTGCCCTCGCCGCGGTAACTGAGCCCTTTTCAACCTCACGTTGATGCGTGGTGAAGGACGACCATGGCCTTCACGATGTCGGTGATCCGGTTGGTGCTGCAGCGGAGTTTCCGGAGGACGCGCCAGCCTTTCAAGGTGGCCATGGCTCGTTCGCCGAGGCAGCGGATCTTGGCATGGCTGCTGTTGTGGCGGCGCTTCCATCGCTTCAGGCGACGGCCTCGGAACGGAACCCTGATGAGTCCGCCGGCTCCCTGGTACGCCTTGTCCGCCCAGCACTTGAGCCCCGCGTTGGTGAGCGCGTCGACGATGCCGTGATGCCGGGCGGCGGTGAGATCGTGGGTCGATCCGGGCAGGGCGGGCGAGGCCCAGAGCAAGCGTCCGAACGGATCGGTGAGGGCTTGCACGTTCATGCCGTGACGCTTGTGTTTCCCCGAGTAGTACGGGGTGTCGGCGGCGATGCGGTCAATCGGCAGCAGGGTGCCATCGAGGATGACGAACGCCTTCTCCCGGATCACCCTCACCGCCTCGTCCAGCGTCGGGGCACGGGCGGCCAGCACCTCGATGGCCTCGCGTATGTAGCGGAACGCGGTCGCGAGCCCGATGCCGAACCCGGCAGCGAGCTGAGCGTAGGTGTCGCCGCACCGCAGGTGGGCCAGGGCCAGCAGGGCCTGGCGGCCAGCCGGCAGGCGCCGCCACCTCGTCCCGATTTCTGCTTGTCGCGCTGACAGTCGTCCGGCCAGGAACCGCAAGGTTCGGCTCGACAGATCAATCGCGGACGGGTAGACAAGCACATGAAGCTCCTGGCGGACACGGGTGATCTTGGTCGAGAACCCGTCTACCAGGAGCTTCGGCGTTGTGCAGAACCGTCCAACTCGCGGTCAGTGCTGTCAGGTTGGAAAGGGCTCAGTGGCCTGCGCGGATGGGGTTCTCGGCACGCACACGGCACCCGTGCTGCATGGCGCCAGGTGGCCGGCGGCATCCCCCCCCGTCAACTGGCCATGTTCTCAATGTCGTTGGAAGAGGGCGGTTCCGTGCTTGTCGGACCCGGGGCTCCCGGTGAGGGGGCGTAGACACGGGCCGCGCGGATCCATAACATAAAGAACGTTCTGATTGTTGGGTGAGTGCGGCCGTTGCAATCCTTCGACGGAGCGCGGCCCCGCCCGCGCTTCCGCCGACGGAGAGGCATACATGTCGCACGCGCACGGTTTCGCCCGGTTGCGTTCAGTGGCGCTGAACATCGACGGTGTTCTGCTCAACGACACGTTCAGCCCGGTCATCCATCGCTACATCACCAGCCGCGGCCGCGCCTACACGGCGGATGTCGAGCGGGCCATCTTCTCCCAGCCGCAGAAGGTCGCGGGGGAGCGCATGGCCGAGGTCCTGGGCAGTGGACTGAGCGGCCCGCAGGCGCTCGCCGAGTACTTCAGGGAGCGGGAGGAGTATCTGCGGCAGCACCCGGTCACCGTGATGCCCGGAGTCGTCGAGTTGCTGACGCGGCTGCGCGCCCTTGGGCTGCGGACCGTTTGCTACGGAGGTCTGGCCAAGGACCACTTCGACCGGTTCCTCGGTGCGCACACCGCCCTGTTCGACGGCCCCGGCTACGTCTGTACCGACGCCATCCGCCCAGGACTTCACGAGATCACGACCGAGGTCTTCTCGCTCCGGCACGACCAGGTGCTGTTCGTCGACGACGTGGCACGGGTGGCGGAGGCCGCGAGGGGGCACGGCATTCCGTTCATCGGGTTCCCCACGACGTTCGAGCACAGCTTCCAGGGGCACCTCATGAAGGAGGCAGGTGTCCGCCACACGATCCGGTCCCTGGACGAGATCGACGAGGAGCTGTTGCGGACCCTCGACGCGGAGTCCGCCGCCGGCGCGCTGTGGGAGGGCTGACATGCTGCACGGCAAGGTGGCCATGATCACCGGCGCCTCCAGCGGCATAGGCGCGGCGGCGGCCGAACTGTTCGCCGCCGAGGGGGCGGCCGTCGTCCTCATGGCGCGTCGCGAGGACCGGCTGGCCGAACTGGTGACGCGGATCAGCAAGGACGGCGGGCGTGCGGTGGCCGTCGCCGGCGACGTCTGCCGACTGCCGGACGTGGAGCGCGCCGTGCGGACCGCCGTCGAGACCTTTGGCGGACTCGATGCCGCCTTCAACAACGCCGGCTTCGCCACCGCGGGCACCAGCCTGCACGAGACGGGCGCCGACATCTACGACCGCACGATGGACGTCAACGTCCGCGGCGTCTGGAACTGCCTCGCCCAGCAGATCCCGGTGATGCTGGCGGGCGCTGGTGGTGCGGTGGTCAACACCTCGAGTGTTGCCGGTGTCGCGGCGACCGGCGCCTCCGCCGCCTATGTCGCTGCCAAGCACGCCGTCATCGGTATGACCAAGGCCGCCGCAGCCGAGTACGGGCAGCGGGGGGTGCGGGTCAACGCCCTGGTCGTCGGGGCCACGAGGACCGAGATGATGCAGCAGGTCATCTCGGCGAACCCGGCCCTGGAGGGCGACTTCATGGCCGAGTCGGTGCAGCACCGGATGGCGGACCCGCTCGAGGTCGCCCGGGCCGCCGCCTGGCTGTGCAGCGACCAGTCCTCGTTCGTCACAGGCGCCGCCGTGCCCGTCGACGGTGGCGCCACGGCCACCGCCTGACCTGCGCGCGTCATCAACCGTGCGCGATGCGTGACACGCGATCCACGACGCCGGTCCCGTGCGGCATGTCCGCCGGGGCCGGCGCCGCAGCGCGCGCTCGCTCTACGAGTGGATGGAGCGCCCCTCCCGCTCGGCCCGTTCCCGGCGGGCCTGCGTGTGCGGGAAGACGTGCCTGTTGTCGACGCTCCACTGGAGCGACTCGTCCCCGCGGGCGGTGCTGCCGGAGAAGCGCGGTGCGACCTGCTCGGCGAGCAGCTCGTAACTCCGCTTCGTCTTCTCGAACGAGGCCCAGTTCATGGCGTAGACGAGGAACGTGCCGAAGCCGCCCGTCTCGTCCTGAAGGCGCTGGATGGCGGCGGCCGCGTCCTCGACGGACCCGACGATCGCAAGCCCCTTCTCGACACCGGCCTCCAGCTCCTGCGAGGACTTGACACCCTCCATGCTCGAGGCGACATCGAAGCCCGCGGCCTTGCCCCAGTAGTCCCACAGCCAGGTCGAGAAGCCCTCCCGGGCGTCGCGGTAGGCCTCTTCGCGGGTCTCGGCGATGTACAGCGGGGCCACGACACGCCACTTGCTCCGGTCCATCGTGGTGCCGTGCTCCTCGGCCGACTCCTCCGCGTAGCGCCACTGCTGCGCCAGGTCGGTGGCCGGGGCGCCGGGCGGGGGAGCGCCCCAGGAGACCAGGCTGAGGCCGAACTGCCCTGCCATCTTGGGGCTGTTGGCGGAGCCGATGCTGGAGATCGCCATCTCGATGCCCGGCTTGCTGTAGCGGGGCAGCTGCATCTTGGCGTCCTGCAGTACGAACCAGTCGCTCTTGGCGCTGACCCGCTCCTCGCCGTTGACGAGCTCGCGGACGGCGGGGATCGCCTCGCTCGCCATGCGCTTCAACTCGTCCTGTTCGACACCGAATTGGTGGGCGTCGTTCGGTGTCGCGCCGGGGCCTATGCCGAGGATGTATCGGCCGCGGGACAGGTGGTCGAGCATGATCGCCCGGCTGGCGACGTTGTACGGGTGGTGGAAGGGGAGCGGCACGACGCCGTTGGCCAGCTTGATCTGGCGGGTGCGCTCCGCGGCGGCGGCGATGAAGGTCTCCGGTGCGCCGATCGTCGGCCAGGCCAGGGAGTGGTGCTCGCCGAACCAGCACTCGTCGTAGTTCAACTCATCGAGGTGCTCCACCAGCTGCAGGTCACGGCGGATGGTCAGGTGCGGATCCTGGCCGGGCGCGTGCAGTGGTGAGAGGAAGGCTCCGATTCCGGTGTGCAAGGTGTCTCCTCGGTCGGTCTTGGCAAGGTGTGGTGACGCTTCGTCAGGGAACCGGCCCGGGCCGGTGGTTGGTGCCTCACGTCCTGCCCGGGCCGAGGGTGTCGGGCGCGGTCAGGCGGACTCGGACACGCCGGGAATGCTCAGGATCTGGTTGAGGCGCTCCTCGAAGGTCCCGGTGACGATGTGCACCGGGATGTCGAGCGTCTTCAGGATGTCGAGCATCAGCTCGTCGGACAGTGTTCGGAAGCGCTCGCTGATCGGGCTGTGGCCCTCCGGCAGCGGGAACTCGACCGGGCAGTGGACGAACACGTCGTAGCCGGTCCGGGCGTGCTCCTTGGCGAGCAGGCCCAGCTGGTCGACGACGTCCTCGAAGCCCTGGGTGCGCGGGTCACGAACCGCCGCGTCCAAGGTGGCCTTCGGTTCGGGGTGCCGGCCGACGGCCAGGCGTACCTTGCTGTACACCCACTCGTGCAGGATCGAGCCGTCCGACAGGAAGCCCTCGGGGTGCGAGGCCTCCTCGACGGCCCGTTCGGTGTAGCGACGCACGGCGAGATGGATCAGCTCGGGCTCGTTGGTCTCCTCCAGCGCCTTGGGGGTGCCGCCGGCCGGGTCGCGCATGGCGCTCCCGTGGGTGCGCTCCAGGCCGAGCTTCTTGGAGAGTTCGGTGGTGAGGGTCGTCTTGCCGTTCCCGTATGCGCCGACGAAAGCGATTCGCACGTGTGCCTCTCAGGAGTCAGTGGTGGGTGCAGGCGCGGCGCCTGCCTGGCAATTGCCCGGTGGGGGCGGTGCCGGTGGGTGGGGGAGCCGTCAGGCCGCAGTGTCGGCGAGGCGTTCCAGCTCGCCTCGGGTGTCGAGCTGCGCGTACTCCTCCTCGGCGCGGGCGATGGCCTGCTCGATGGTCATCACCTGCGGGAAGTCGAAGATCTCGACGATCCGCGCGAGGCGCTGTGGGATCGTCCCGCCGACGATGTGCACCGGAATCTCGAGCTCGTCGAGGGTCTCCAGGAGCAGCTGTTCGGCGAGCTGGCGGAATCGCTCGTTCACCGGGCGGTGCCCGTCCTCGACGATCGGGAACTCGATGGGCAGGTGGACGAACGCGTCGTAGTTGCTCTTCGTGTGCTGCTTCGCCGGGATCGCGATCTGCTTCATGACCTCGGCGTAGAAGCGGACGTCGTCCGGCATCTCGACGTTGTCGAGGTCGACGGACTCGTTGGGGTTGATGCCGACTTTGACCCGGACGTTGGCGTACGACCACTCGTGCAGGGCGGAACCATCCGATATGTATCCGCCGGGCAGGTGGCTCTCGGCGACCGCGCGCCCCTGGATCCGCCGTGTGATCAGCATGATGAGCTCGGCGCCGTTGCACTCCTCGAGCGTCTTCCCCGGAAGCGAGAGGGGAAGGAGTTCGCGCATGGTCGGGGCCGCGGTGCGCGGGATCCCGGTCAGGTGGGAGATCGCCATGCTGGTGATCGTCTTGCCGACGGAGTAGGTACCGGAGATGGACAGGTTCACTGATGCTCCCGGTGGAGTCGTGAGGGCGAGAAGTTGGGACGAACGCGGCGTGCCGCACTGCGAGTTGAGGACTCGACGGCCCACGTGAGAAGCATGGCAACGACTCCAGGAGGTGCCCAGACTCCGGATTCAACAGCGTTGGCGGGCCAGTCATTGCGCACACCATTGCTGACACCAACAGGGCGCCGGACACGGCCGGCGCCCTGTTGGTGTCATGGCCCTTGGGTCAGGTGTCTCGATGTGTGTGCTGCGCGAGCGCCGGGTGGCAGTCCTGCAGGCCCGCAAGGATCAAGTCCCACACGTCGGCCAACTCGGCGACCGGAGCCGCGCCGCTGTCGGGCAGGGCGGACTCCTCGAGCCCCGAGACGAGGTAACGCGTCAGCGCCGCGACGGTGGCGGGGGCCGCGCCCGGCTTCAACTCGTCGGCCTCGCGCGCCTGGTCGAGCAGGAGACGCACGCTGGGCAGCCAGCTGTCCTTCCAGTCGGCCTGGCTCGGTGTCCGCTCCCGGGTGAGGCGCGCGGCCGCCCGGACCACGGCATCTTCCGCAAGGAGTTCGCCCAGGACCAGCGTGATCTTCACGATGCGTGACAGGCGGGTGTCGGTGCCGACGGGCGCCGATGCCTCGGCGAGGGCGGACACGGCCTCCCGGGTGCGGGCCGCGCCTTGCACATGGATCGCGTATGCCAGGTCGAGCTTGGCGGGGAAGTGGAAGGTGAGTGCCCCCATGGTCACGCCGGCCGCCTTGCTGATGCGCTGCAGCGACGCGCCGTCGTAGCCGAACTTCGACATCTCCGCGGCGGCGGCGTCGAGCAGACGCTGTCGCGTGCGCTCGGCGCGCCGCTGGCTCGCCATCATCATCTGTCTCCTCGCGTCGAAGGATGCCGCCGTGGCCGGAGCAAAAAAACCAATCAATCTCTATCATTACCCAGGGTCATGGTCGCGGTGCAAGCCGTGTGCGGCAGGCATGCCGCACAGATAAGAGAGTGAACGTTCTGGTTCCATGGGGCGGGCCGTGGTCGACATGGACTGTCAACCTGCCTCAAAATGGGGCAAGTTGACCCAAGACCTCCGGAGGATCCGTCCACGTCCACGGGCGGGAGTCGGGTAGAAACAGAGTAACTCCTCTGTTTGGGGTGGAGAAAAAAAAGAGCAAACGCTATGTTGTTCGGTAGTGCCGCGCCCAAGCGGGCGAGTGTTCGTTGACGCGCGAAGGAGGACGACCACGATGACTGTCACGGGACCACCGGCACCCCGTGTCGCGCTATGGACGCGCGACGCGGGGCGACAGGGGGACAAAGGGGGGTGCCGGCAGAATCTGACGCAGGGCCTCGTATCCGCCAGACCCTCGAGCCTGAAGTTCGCCGAGCTCGGCAGCTTCCTCGCGGCTCGAAGGGCCGAGGTGACGCCCGAGCAGGTCGGCCTGCCGGGCGGCGGTTCGCGGCGGCTGACCGGGCTGCGCCGCGAAGAAGTGGCGATGCTCGCGGGGATCGGAGCGTCCTGGTACGCATGGATCGAACAGGGACGGGCGAAGAACGTCTCTCTCGAGATCCTCGAGGCCATCGCCCATGTGCTGCGCCTGAACGAGGTCGAGTGCCTGCACATGATGCGCCTCGCGGGATACGCCGTCCCGCGGCGGCCGCAGAACCCGGCTGATGGCGACCGTCGCCTCGCGGCACGCGTGGTCGACAGCTTCCTGCCCAAGCCGGCCTACTTCATGGACCGTTACTGGGACGTCCTGGCGGCCAACAGCACCGCGATGCGACTGCTCGGCCTCGACGGAACGAACCACAACTATCTGGAAACGCTGTTCCTCGACCCGCGGGCCCGCGACCGGTTCGCCGACTGGGAACGGGTGGCCGACGAAGCGGTCGCGCGGTTCCGGACCCGCAGCGGCGATTTCCTCGGTGATCCCCGGCTCGCCGCTCTCACTCAGGACCTGTGCGAATCGAGCCCCGCCTTCGCCGAGTTGTGGGAGCGGCACCGCTTCGGCGACGGGGCACATGTCAAGCAGGATGTGAGCCACCCCGACCTGGGGCAGGTGTGCCTGTCCCAGATCTGTCTCGACTTCGCCGCCCGTCCGGGACTCCAGCTCATCCTGCTCGATCCACAGTCCGGCGCCGTCGCGGACCGCGTGGCGCGGTGGGCCCGCGAGGTTCCGCTGTCGGGCACACCGGTCCGCGTATCCGCCTGAACCACTCCTCGGTGGCCGCCCGCGATCCGGTCGACGCGCACCACACACACCTGCCAACTCCGGAACATCCAGAAAGGCATTCAGACCCATGACTTCATCGGGTTCCGCCCGCCGCCCGGCCTTGATCCTGGCTGCGCTGGCGCTGGCGCAGCTGATCATCGCGCTCGACTACAGCATCGTGTTCGTCGCGCTGCCGGACATCGGTGAGGGGGTGGGCTTCTCCGGCCAGCAGTTGCAGTGGGTCATCGGGGCCTACGCCGTCGCCTTCGGCGGCTTCCTGCTCCTGGGGGGTCGGCTGTCCGACCTCCTCGGGCGCCGTCGCATGTTCCTCGTCGGGCTCGCCCTGTACGCGATCTCTTCTGTCGTCGGCGGTCTGGCCACGACTCCGGGCATGCTCGTCGGCGCCCGCGCCGTACAGGGCATCGGCGGAGCGTTCCTGGCCCCCGCGACCCTCTCGCTGCTCACCACCACTTTCGCCGAGGGGCGCGAGCGCAACCGGGCGCTCGGTATCTGGGGCGCCACCGGCAGCAGCGGCATGGTCGTCGGCTCCCTGCTGGGCGGCGTGCTGACCCAGGCCTTCGGCTGGGAGGCGATCTTCTACGTCAACGTTCCCCTCGCCGTCGGCGTCGGGCTGCTCGGCTTGCGGGTGCTGCCCGCCGACCGCCCGGTCGAGCGTCGGCAGGGCTTCGACCTGCCGGGTGGCATCTCCGTGACGGCCGGCGCACTGCTCCTGGTCTTCGGGCTCGTCCAGGGCCCCGAGGCCGGCTGGGCCGCGCCCGCCACGCTGCTCAGCTTCGTGGCCGCGGTGGCCCTCATCGTCGCCTTCGTCGTCATTGAGTCGCGCACCGCCGACCCGCTGGTGCCCCTGAAGGTCTTCTCCTACAAGAGCCTGCGTCTCGGTTCGCTGATCACGTTCATGTTCATGGCCACTTTCGGCGCGAGTGCCTACTTCATCACGCTGGCGCTGCAGACCGTGCGGGACTGGAGTGCCCTGGCCACCGGCCTCGCGTTCATCCTGCCCTGCGCCTGCGTGCTGATCGGTTCCATGGTCGGCGCCAAGCTGTCCACGGCGATCGGTGTCCGCGGCACACTGGTCCTGGGCCTGTCCGTCGGGGCAGTCGGCACCGGTCTCTTCGCCGCCTTCCTGGGGGCCGACGCGAGCTATGCGCAGATGAGCCCCGGCATCGTGATCTTCAGCCTTGCCCAGGGTGTCATCTGGACCGCCATGTTCGCTGCGGCCACCGCGGGCGTCGAGGAGCGCCTGCAGGGTCTGGCCTCCGGACTTGCCACGAGCGGGCAGCAGGTCGGCGCCGCCGTCGGCCTGGCCGTTCTGGTGGCAGTCTCCAACGCCGTCGCCGGCTCCGACCCGACGCCGGCCAAGCTGTCCGACGGCCTGCAGGCCGCGACGTACACCTCGGCCGTGCTCATCCTGCTCACCGTCGGACTCGCCCTGGCGCTGGGCAAGCAGCCCAAGGAGGCCAAGGAGTCCGAGCAGCAGCCGGCCGCGGCTGCTCCGGTGGAGCGCGCTACAGAGCCGCAGAACATCTGACGCACGGTCAAAAGCCGTCGGGGTGCGCCGAGGCCCGGTATCGATTCACTCGATACCGGGCCTCACCCGTGCAAGGACTGCCGCTGTGCGTATTGGTGGCAGCGGCAGGATTCTTGACGGTTGCGTCGTGGAAGCCGGTGACATTGAAGTCTGGGGCGCCGGGTTCTTCGCTGCGATGATTCATTTCGTAAGCAAGAACTTCCATTCGAAGTCCACGAAGAAACCGAACACCGCATTCAGTGTTCCGTCGCGTCGTTTTCCCCTCGCCCAGGCCCAGGAGGTACCGACAGATGAGACGCGCGAAAGTTGCCTTCTTCGATGTGGATCACACCCTGACCACATCGGGCAGCATGTCCCGGCTATTGGCCTATTACCACGCGGCATTGGGTCACCCCCGCCGGGATTTCGACGACCGGATGTGTGAACTCAAGGCCATGACGGCCCTTGGCTGTCCGCGCGAGGCGGTCAACCGCGCCTACTACGCCGGTCTCGCGGGCCTGGACACGGAGCTGATGAGCGCGATGGCGCGGGCCTGGTTCGATGCCGAACTGGCCACCGGCGGCTTCTACCACGAGCCCGCCGTCGGCGAGCTGCGCCGGCACCAGCGCCAGGGCGCACACGTCGTCCTCGTCTCCGGGTCGTTCCCCGCCCCACTGCGCCTCATCGCCGAGCACCTCGGCGCGGACGACATCCGCTGCACCGTCCCGAGAGTCGAACAGGGCCGCTACACCGGCACGTTGGACGGGCCTCCCATGATCGCCTCGGCCAAGGCTGACGCGGCGGTGAAGATCATCATCGAACGAGCGGCGGACGCCCGCGAGTCCATCGCCTACGGCGACCACATCTCGGACCTTCCGCTGCTCAAGGCAGCGGGGTCGGCCGTCGTCGTGGGAGGGGGCGACCGGCTGCGCACGCTGGCACGCGCGCACGGGTGGCCCCTGCTGCCGGGCACACCTCCGGCACCGGACCTCCCCCTGCCGAACTGGTCCGCCCGCCCCGCCCCCTGGACGAGGCCCAGCCGCACGCCACAGACCCTTCTCGCCCCAGCCCTCTATGACATGTCGGAGAGCGCATGACTGCCTGGTTCTTTCAACGACTGGAACAATTCGGGGACGCCGACGCGATCATCTTCGACGGCCGAACCCACAGCTACGAGCACGTACTTGAGCTCACCTCCCAGTGGGGGGCCCTGCTCGACGAGCACGGCATCAGGGCCGGGGACGTCGTCGCGCTGGAGGGGCCGAGCAGTGTCGAGGCCTGCGCCGGGCTGCTCGCCCTGATCGAGCGGGCGGCGATCGTCGTCCCGATGGCCCCGCTGCCCACCGCCAAGCGCGCCGAATTCCTCGAGGTGGCCGAGGCGGAGACGACCATCACCCTCGGGGCGGCCACCGCCGAGCACCGGGTCGAGCGCACGGGGCGCCGTGCGGCGCACGAGCTCTACGGCAGCCTGCGCGACGCCGCGACGCCCGGTCTGGTGCTCTTCAGCTCCGGAACGACCGGGCGCAGCAAGGCCACCGTCCTCGACATGGCCAAGATGCTCGGCAAGTACCGCGAGATCCGCAGGGCGAGCCGGACACTCGGATTCCTCAACCTGGACCACATCGGCGGCATCAACACGCTGCTGCACACTCTCAGCCAGGGCGGGGCCATGGTCACCATCGCCGAGCGCACCCCGGCCACGGTGTGCGCCGCGATCGCCGCCCATCAGATCCACGTACTGCCGACCACGCCGACCTTCCTGAACATGCTGCTGATCTCGGGGGAGTACGCGAGCCACGACCTGAGTTCGCTGCGGCTGATCACCTACGGAACCGAGCCCATGCCGCTCGGAGTGCTCCGCAAGCTCCATGAGGCACTGCCCGATGCGCGCCTCAAGCAGACCTACGGCCTGTCGGAACTCGGCATCCTGGCCACCAAGTCGCGCGGCGACGACAGTCTCTGGGTCAAGCTCGGCGGCGAAGGGTTCGCGTACGAGATACGCGACTCCATCCTGTGGATCCGCTCGGACATGGCCATGCTCGGCTACCTCAACGCGCCTGCGCCCTTCGACGAGCAGGGGTACTTCAACACCCAGGACGCGGTCGAGGTCGACGGCGACTACGTGCGCATCCTGGGCCGCAGGTCGGAGCTCATCAACGTCGCCGGGGAGAAGGTGTACCCGAGCGAGGTCGAGAACGTCCTGCTGGAGATGGAACTCATCGCCGACGCCACGGTCTCGGGCCGCAGCAGCCACATCACCGGCCAGGTCGTCCAGGCGCTCGTGAAGTTGACGCGTCCCGCCGACCCCAGGGACGTGGCCCGCCAGGTGCGCCTGTTCTGCAGCGAGCGCCTGGAGTCGTACAAGGTGCCGCTCCTGGTGGAGGTGTCCCAGGACGACCACCATTCAGAACGCTTCAAGAAGGCCAGGGCCGCGGCATGAACGCGACCCCGGTGCCGACGGACCGCCGCGTCGCCCTGGTGAGCGGAGGCAGCAGAGGGCTCGGCCGTGTCCTGGTCGAGCGGCTGCTCGCCGACGGCTGGTGCGTGTCGACCTTCAGCCGGACGTCCAACGAGTTCATCGCCCAGATGTCCGAGAAGCACCAGGACGCCTTCCACTGGGAATCCGTCGATCTGGCCGACTCCCAGGAGCTGCGCAGGTTCGCCCGCGACAGCGGCCGCCGGTTCGGCCGCCTCGACCTGCTCATCAACAACGCCGACGTACTGCACCAGGAGCTGTTCCTCACCGCCGCTCCCGGGCGGATGGACGAGCTGATCAGGGTCAACCTCCTGGCGCCCCTGCACCTGTCCCAGGCCTGCGCCCGGCTCATGGTGCGGGCGGGCGGCGGAAGCATCGTCAACATCTCGTCCATCAACGCCATCCGGGGGTACCGGGGCGTGGCCGTCTACGCGGCGGCGAAGGCGGGGCTCGAAGGCCTGGGCCGCAGCATGGCGCGCGAACTCGGGCCGCAGGGTGTGCGCGTCAACACCTTGACGCCCGGGTTCTTCGACAGCGACATGACGGCGGAAGTCACCTCGCGCAACCGCGAAAAGATCCAGCAGCGCACACCGCTGGGACGGCTGGGGACCGTGGACGAGATCGCCGACGCGGTCCTTTTCCTCGCCATGCCCCAGTCGCGCTTCATCACCGGACAGACCATGGTCATCGACGGAGGCATCACATGCTGAAGGACACCCAAGCCCCCAACAGCGCAGTGCAGCGGACCATCCTGCGCGAGATCGACAACGTACTGCTCAACGACGAGGGCAGCATCCAGTACAACATCGAGGACCCGCTGCTGACCGTCGGCCTCAACTCGCTGCTGCTCGCCCAGCTGCTGCTTCAGCTCGAGGCCGAACTCGGCGTCGACCCGTTCGCCGGGGACCGGTCCATCACGGACGTCCGTACCGTCCGCGAACTGATCGCCGCCTACGAGGAGTCCATACAGGCCGCAGGGGCGGGGGTGTGACGTGAGCACTGCCGAACGCGTACTGCTGCAGTCCATCGACGACTACCTCGGCCCGGGCGAGACCCGGTTCTTCTCCCGCGGCTACCAGCGGGCGGAGTACCGCGTCGGCGACCTCGTCGTCACGCCGGCCGATGCCCCGGACGCCGGGGTGCGGGGCACTGTCGACGTCGGCTATCCGGCCGACTGGTCCCGAAAGAAGGACGGCACGGATCTGCGGCCGCACCTCAGCACCGTCGACGCCCTGGTCCTGGGCGTCCAGCTGGCCGAACTCCACTTGACGCACGGTTACGGCCTGGACGCCGCGGCCCGCCGTCGCCTGCGGCTGCACAAGGTCGTCCTGCGGGCCGGCGGCGCGCCCCAGGAAGAGCTGAGCGACATCCCGCTCGCAGCCCGCCTGGTGGAAACCGAGGAGCTGCCCGGGCACGGCGGCCGTTTCCGGTCGGTGCACGACTGCACCGTCGGAAATCTGCGGGTCCGCTGCGAGATCGAGCACGAGATCGCCGCCCGCGCCGTGGAGGAGGCCCACCACAACAGCCTCACCGCGGCGCTCGGCCCGGAGGGGGAACGCTTCTGGGGCGGTGGGTTCAAACGCCGACACCACCACATCCGCGACGTCGACATCGACCTGCGGGACTTCTCCGCCCGCGCCGACATCGCCTTCGACCCGGAGCCCGAGGCGGCGCGCGAGGGGATCGAGGGCGACCGGCAGCCGGCCGTCTCCCTGGTCGACGCCTTCGTCGTGAACCTGCAGCTGGCCCAGGTCCTGATGTACGAACTGGACTCGATCAGCCGGGCCGAGAGCAACACGCTGTGGATGATGCAGACCGTCCTCGAAGCGGCGTCCGAGGCCTCGTGGCCGGTGGGAGCCGACTCCCGCGTCGCGCGGACCGCCCTGAGCAGCAGGCGGCTGCTGCCGCTGCGCGGCGGACTGTGGCGCAGCGTCGAGATCACCGGCGAGCTCGCGGGCATGAACCTGCGCTGCGGTTTCGCCCACGAACTGCCGCCAGGCGCTGCGGCCGCGGACTGAAGCAGGCCCGAAAGGCCTGGTCGGCGGCGCGCCGCGGATTCCCGCGACGCGCCGCCGGTCGCCCCTTGACCATGCCCCACAGAGAGACAGATGACAGTGGATCAGGCCGTACTCGACTGGTTCTCCATCAACCCGTCGGACATGACTCAACCCCCGGAACCCGAAGAGCAGTTCATCCCCGACCTACCGCCCGCACCCGTGGCCGCGATACGCGGCGCGGCCCCCGTCGAGCAGGAGCGCCTGCTCGAGGACCTCGTCTGCCAGGAGATCGGGCGTGTCCTGCAGTGCCCGGCGGAGGCGGTCGACCGGCACCAGACAATGACCGACCTGGGCGTCGGATCCATGATCGGCCTGGAGCTTCAGCGCCACATCGCCGCCGCCCTGAAGGTCGAGGTCGAACTCACCTTCATCCTGCGTGCCGCCGACACCGGAACGCTCGCCCGGCATCTCCTCGGGCTCCTCACCCCCTCCAAGGCAGGGACTGACCAGCGTGACATTGCCGATCCCGCCGCAAAGTAGCGCCGACCTGTGGATCCTGCGCCAGCCTCCGCTCGGCAGCTGTACGGGCGTACTCGACCTCACCGAACTCGACGCGACCGAACAAAGCCGCGCCGGGACCTGCCGACGCGAGGCGGGCCGACTCCTGTACAGCTCCGCACACGTGGGCCTGCGCCGGCTGCTCAGCGCCTACCTCGACACCGATCCGCGCAGCCTCAGGATGGGCAGGGAACCCTGCCCGTGCTGCGAGGAGCCGCACGGGAGGCCCGTCCTGGAGTCCCCGAGGACGCTCGTGCACTTCTCCCTCTCCCACAGCAACGGCATGGCCCTCATCGGGATTTCGACCGCGCCGATCGGCGTCGACGTCGAGAAGGTGCCGACGACCGGCACGGCACAGGTGTGCACGCCCGCTCTGCACCCGGACGAACAGCGGGAGCTGGCGGCCGCGTCCGCGGGCGTCGTCGAATTCGGGCAGCTGTGGACGCGCAAGGAGGCCTACCTCAAGGGACTCGGCACCGGCCTCGGCCGCCCCCTGGCGGCCGACTACCTCGGCGCCGACCCGGCGCGGCGGCCCGACGGGTGGGAGGTGGTCGACGTGCCCTGCGGCCCGCAGCACGTCGCGGCAGTCGCGCTGCGCACCGCGCCGCAGGTTCGGGTGCGGGTGCACTGGCTCGCCATGGAATGCCTGTACAAGGACGATCCGGTGCCGCTCGACCAACAGCGTTCCCTCCTAGCGGAGTTGGCGGCCTGAGATGCCGATCCTGGATCTCAACCCCGCCCTGCGCGGCGAGCCTGCCCACACTCTGGTGCTGCTGCACCACGCGGGCGGCTCGTCGCGCGGCTTCGCCCCGCTGCTGCCCCATCTGCCCGCGGACTGGCGGGTCTGGGGAGTCGATCTGCCCGGCCGGCTACTGGACCGCGGGACGCAGCCGTGCCACACGGCCGCGGAAGCCGTCGACTACCTGTGCGCCACCCTGGGGCCCGTGCTGTCGGGCCCGTTCTCCGTCTTCGGCCACAGCCTGGGCGCGCTGCTCGCCTTCGAGGTCGTCCGCACGTTGGAGTCCGAGCGCCGGGCCCCCTGCTGGCTCGGCGTTTCGGGCAGCCGGGCGCCGCGCCGATTCGGCGCGGGTCGCCCCGGCGCCCTGGAGCGGGCCGGGTCGGCGCACCGCATGCTGCGTCAGGTGCACGGCCTGGGCGGCCTGCCCGACGGTCACGGCGACCGTGACGCGCTGGCGAATCTGGTGGCACGGACCCTGCGGGCCGACCTGAGCCTCGTCGACGACTACGCGTACGCCCCCGGAACTCCGTTGCGCACGACGCTGTCCGTGTTCGGGGGCGAGGACGATCCGCTGGCCCCGCCGGCGACGCTCGCCGAGTGGTCGGCCCACACGAGCCGTCCGGTGTCCTGCCACACCTGGCCGGGCGGGCACTTCTATCTCTACGAGCACGCGGAAGCGGTGTGTGCCCGGCTCGTCGCGTCCTGCCGGTCCCAAGGCGCCGTCGCTTGACACCCTCTCGTCCGCACGACGATCGATGCCCTGCCGGCAGCGCCCGGCAGGGCATCGATCGTCGTGCGGTGTGGGGCCGCTACTGGCGGGTCCCGGTCCCGGCGGACCTGGCGATCCGGTCGAGGAGCCGGTGGTGCTCGACCGCGTGCCGGAAGTCGGGAACGGTGCGGCTGCCGGTGTGCAGGTCCTCACGCAGCTGGGCGTACGCGTTCGCCACCACGGCCGCGGGCCCCTCCACCCCGGGTACGTCCTGGAGGCCGTCCGGGACCGGGAGCGGCGCGAGCCGCGTGTCCTTGCCGCGCGCACCGCTGATGGTGAACTGGCCGAACTGGAGGTGGCCGAGGTTCCCCGACACCACCAGGTCGCCGTCGGTCCCGTTGATCTCCCAATGCAGATTGGTGGCCCGGCTCGACCCGCCGCGGTAGTGCAGTGAGGCGACCGCCCCGCCGGCCAGCAGGCCGGAGACGGCGATCTGGTCCTCGGCGGTCATCGGGATGCGCTCACCGGTGTCCGAGACCTGGACCGTCGGGCGCCGCGTGGCCGTCGTCGCGCTCAACTCCTCGAAGGGGGACAGGCACATGGTCAGGGCGTCGAGGGTGTGACCGAACGGGATGGTCATCAGGGTCGCCCCATTGCTCCGGTCGGCCGTGTACGCACCGCCCGACCCCACGGCCGGGCCCCAGCCGCCGCCCGAGCCGACCAGCGTGGTCGACAGGACCTCGCCCACGTAGCCGTCCGTGATCAGGTCGCGGAGGTGGCGCACCGCGGGGGCTGAGCGGGCCTGCAGGCCGACCGCGGTGCGCACGCCGTGCTGATCGGCGAGCAGGGAGAGCTCCTCGGCCTGCGCCAGGTCCGTGGCGAGCGGCCACTCGCTCAGCACGGCCTTGCCGGCCCGGAGCGCCGGCACGATCAACTCGCGGTGCCGGGGCACGCGTACGGCGATCACCACGAGGTCGACGTTCTCGTCGCGGGCCAGGTCGTCCACATCGGCGTAGGCCGTCGGCACGCCGTACGCCTCGGCGGCCCGCTCCGCGGACTGCGCGGAGGAGGCGGCGAGTGCGCGCAGCTCGTAGCCGTCGACGGCCTCGAGTGCGGGCACATGGCCCCGTGAGGCCCACCCGCCGTCGGCGCTCAGGCCGACGATGCCGACGCCGATGGGCTTGCGGGAGTCGGTGCTTGCTGTCATGGAGAGGTACCTCGCGTTGGTTCGGTGGGAAGGGTGAGGCAGGCGCTCAGTCGGCCAGCCGGCCGTACGAGCCGCGATAGAAGAGCAGGGGTGTGTCCGCCCCGTGGCCGCCGATGCGGTGCACCCGGGCCACGACCACGTCGTGGTCACCGGCCGGGTACTCGGCCTCGGTGGAGCACTCCAGCCACGCCGGCGTCCCGTCCAGAACGGGTGTTCCGCTGGGCGTGGTGCTCCAGCTCAGCCCCTGGAACTTGTCGCCTCCTCGGGCGGCGAGCCGGGTGCTGATCTCGCGCTGGCTGTTTCCCAGGATGTTCACGCAAAACCGCCGCGCGGTACGGATCTTGGGCCAGCTGCTGCTCGTGGTGGCCATGCAGAACAACACCAGGGCGGGATCCAGGGAAACAGAGGTGAACGAATTGACGACGACGCCCACGGGCTCGTCGTCGATTCCGTGCAGGGCCGTGATGGCGACCACCCCGGTGGCGAACCTGCCCAAGGTGGCGCGGAATTCATCGTGGTCGACGGGACGCTGAATTTGAGGAGGCGCGGCTGGCGAGGACATGACTCCATGGTTCGTCCGGCTGCGCGCCGCGGGCAAGTGCCCACCGGTGGTATTGGTGACGGCAACACCGAGGCCCGGTGCAACTCCCTTTCAATATCCGTAGGGTCGCACCCTGGGTATCGAGCTTCGGATCACGGATGATTGGGGGATCGACCGCAGCTATGAACATAAAGCAACTCGACGCCTTTCTGGCGGTCGCGGAGTCACGGAGTTTCACCCAGGCCGGGCGCCTGCTCGGGCTGGCTCAGCCGACGGTGACGGCACGCATCAAGGCGCTGGAGCAGATCCTGGACGCGCCGCTGCTCGACCGCACGGCCGACGGCGCCCGGCTCACCGCCGCGGGGCGGCGCCTGCACAGTTACGCGAGCCGGATCGTCAGGCTCAGCGAACTGGCGCAGACCTCCGTCGCCGAACCCGCGGGCCATGCGCCCTCGTTGGCGATCGGCGCGGCCGAGTGCATCACCACGTACCGGCTCGTCCCGCTGATCGAGTATCTGCATCTGCGTCACCGCACCCTGGGGGTGTCCCTGCGCACGCTCGACGACGACCCCGTCGCGCTCGTCCGGGAGGAGCGCGTGGACTGTGCGTTCTTCATCGGGCCGCGTCCGGTGACACCCGACGTGCGTCATCACACCTTGCGCCGGGAGAGCCTGAGCCTGGTGGCCGCCCCGAGCCATCCGCTGGTGGGTGTGTCCCTCGGCTCGGCCCGGGAGTTCGCCGCGAGCACGGTGGTGTGTGCGCATCGCTGGAGCGGTTACCAGCACACCTTCGAGTCCGTGCTGGCCGCCACCGGTGAGCCGGCCGGTGGTGTGCTCGCGGTGGGCTCGGTCGACGCGGTGAAGCGCAGCGTCGGCGAGGGCATCGGGATCGCGCTGCTGCCAACCGTCGTGGTCCGCGACGAGCTGCGGGACGGTCTGCTCGGACGCATCGGGTGGTGGCCCCCCTTCGAGGTCTACTCGCAGTGTGTCTGGCGTCGGGGCCTCGACGAGGACCCCTCCTTCGCGACGGTCCTCGACGCGGCCCGTCAGGTGACGGCCGAGGACGACCCGAGGGGCGGCGCCGTGCTGCGCGCCGCGTGCTGACGTCGACCGGGTTCCCTGCCGCGGAACCCGGTCGACGTTGTGGTGCGGCGGGTGGCTCACACGGTGACCCACGCGGTGAGCCGGTTGGTGAGCGCCTTGCGGTCCACCTTTCCGTTCGCGTTGAGCGGCAGCCCGTCCAGTACGGTGACGGACCCCGGCACCATGTAGGCGGGCAGCCGGGTGCCGAGACGCTCCAGCAAGGCGGCGGTGTCCGGGACCGATCCGGTGCACGCGGCCACGAGTTCGACGTCGTCGCCGTGGCCGGGCACGGCAAGGACGACGGCCTCGGCGATGCCGGGAAGATCGAGCAGGGCCGACTCGATCTCGCCGAGTTCGACGCGGTAGCCGCGGATCTTGAGCTGGTGGTCGAGCCGCCCGAGGTGGACGAGTTGCCCGTCGAGAAGGCCCACCCGGTCGCCGGTGCGGTACCAGTGGGCGTCCGTGAGCGGCTCCGTGCCGTCGTGGACGCGGGCGCGGCCGTCCACCATGCGCAGGAACCTTCCGGCGTTCTCGGCGGGATCCAGATAGCCGGGGAAACGCTGCGAGCCGCGCACGACCAGCTCGCCGTCCGGAGCGGGCCGGCCGTCCTCCCCGAGCACGAGGTGCTCCTGGCCCGGGTAGGGGGTTCCGATGGGGACGGTGCCGTTGGCCGGCCGCGGCCAGTCCGCGCGCTCGCGCGGCAGCCGGAACTCGGTCCAGGTGACGGTCATTTCGGTGGGCCCGTAGATGTTCTCGAGCACGGACTGCGGGGCCGCGGTCTGCCACGCCTCCGCATGACGCAACGTCAGGGCCTCACCGCAGAACAGGCTCCAGCGCAGTGTCGGCATGGAGCCGGGCCTGAGCGCGCGAAGACGCATCGCGATCGAGGCGACCGAGGGAACCGAGTTCCAGTGGGTGATGCGCGCCCGGTTCACGAACCGCACCGGCGCCAGGAGGTCCGCCTTGTCCGGCACGACGAGCGCGGCCCCCGAGCCCCAGGCCGCGAACATGTCGTACACGGACGGGTCGAAGGTGAGGTCGAAGGTCTGCGATACACGTGCCCCGGGGCCCAGTTCGTAGCGCGGGATCACGTGGCTCAGATACGCGGACACGTTGCGGTGGGCGATGGGCACCCCCTTGGGGCGACCGGTCGAGCCCGAGGTGAACAGGATGTAGGCGAGGTCGTCGCCCCCTGCCGGCGGGTTCGGCAGCTCGGGGACCTGTGCCGTACGCAGGGTGTCCATGCGGGTCGCGGAGAGTCGCACTGCCCGGACCCCCAGGTCCGTGTCGTCCTCGGTGATCACGAGGTCGAGTTCCGCGTCCGCGGCGATCGTCGCGTTGCGCGCGGCGGGCCAGAGCGGGTTGAGCGGTACGACGACGGCGCCGAGACGCTGCACGGCGAGATACCCGGCGTAGGCGGCCGTGCTGCGCGCGGCCAGCAGGCCGACCCGGGCGGGCACGCCGCCGTGCGCGGCGACGAGTTCGCCCGCGACGCGTGCGCAGAGTGCGTCGAGTTCGGCATAGGTCATGACCTCGCCGGCGACTTCGAGCGCGATCTGCCGGTCGCCGTGTCGGGAAACGGAGTGCGCGAACCAGTCGTACAGGGTCCTGGTGGCATTCATCTGGACTCCTCGTGGATACTCCGGCCCTGCAGGGCGGAGAGCGAAATGAGCGGCGGCGGGAAAACGGGCCGAGGGCGTCCAGAGAATGTTTTGCCGCGCATTCAGAAAGAGTCAAGGGTGCGGCTCCGCTGTGCGGGGCGGCGATAGAATATCGAAATGCTCTATTTGCGGTGACGGGGTCGAGGGCGGAGGCTATTCGGCGGGTGTCCCGGAGAGCGTCTCCGTGCTCTGCCTGGCGGCGTACCTGCGGGCCTTCGCACGATTTCCGCATACGCGCATGGAGCACCAGCGGCGGCTGCGGTTCTTCGATGTGTCCCAGAAGACCCAGGCGCAGGCGTGCTCGGAACAGCGCTTGAGCCGCGCGGCCTCGCCGGTGACGGCGAGCTCGCTCCAGGCGATCGCGAGGGCCGCGAGCGCCTTCCGGGGTGCCGTGAGATCCGGGTCGGGGACGAGAACGCTGTGGCCGCCGGTGCTCGTGGTGCCGGATTCCGTGGGGACGGTTCCTGCGTCGGCGGCTCCCGTGTCGCCCACTCCCGTGGTGACGACGACGGGCAGCTCCCGCAGTGCCGCGGTCGCCTCGCGCTGGAGCGCCGGGTCGGCCTGATCGCCCACGTGGACGCCCAGCTCTTCGCGGATGCCGGCGCGCATGCGCAGGCACAGGGCGTGGTCCGGTGAGTGCACCTGCGCGCCGCCGCGCAGGAGCCCCTGCTCGCGCAGCCACGTGTCGAGCTTGCGGGCAGTGTCCAGCTCGTCGGTCCCCTCCTCCACGTCGAGCGTGTTGGCGAACGCCTGGACCAGCTGGGCGGATGCCGGGGCGTCGAGCATGAGCCACCTCCCTGGGAAGGGGGCCAGTCTACACGCGACTAACCGGCTATCGCTTTGACCGGGTAGCGGCGGAGTGGCTTCCGTGCCAGACTCGGTCGGGCGAGATTCACCAGCAAAACCGTTTAGACGGTTAGGGGAGACTGATGAGTGAACACAGCGTCGACACCGCGAAGGCGCCGGTGGCGCTCTCCGACCCGCCGCCGGAGCCCGGGCCCGCGCCCTCCGTGCCGCACCCCAACGCCCGCCGCGGCACCCGCAACACCGTCGTCCTCCTCGTCTTCACGGCGATCACCAATCTCGCCGACGGCGTCACCAAGATCGCCCTGCCGCTCATGGCGACCCAGGTCTCCGGCTCCCCGGCCCAGGTCTCCGCGGTGTCGCTCACGCTGTCCCTGCCGTGGCTGCTGGCCGCGCTGCACGTCGGTGTCCTGGTGGACCGCCTCGACCGGCGCCGACTGCTGTGGGGCGCCAATGCGCTGCGGCTGAGCGCGCTCGGCTCGCTGATGCCGCTCGCGGCCGCCGATGCCGTCACCATCCCGGTGCTCTGCGCCGCGGGCGCGGTGCTCGGAATCGCCGAAGTCATCGCCCTGACCTCGGCCACCGCCCTGATTCCGGCGCTGACCCCGCCGGAGGGCAGGGAGCGGGCCAATACGTGGATCGCCGGCGCGGAGACGGTCTGCAACGAGTTCGCGGGCCCCTTCGTCGGCGGTCTGCTCCTGGCGGCGGGCACCGGCATCGCCCTCGGTACGACCTGGGTGTCCTACCTGGCCGCATCGCTCGTCGTGATCCTGCTGGTCGGCCGGTTCCGCGCCGTCCGGCACGACAGCGAGCGAGGTGCGCCCGCGGCCGTGCGGGTACAGATCGGCGAGGGTCTGCGCTACCTGTGGCAGCACGTGCTGCTGCGCACCATGGCCCTCATCCTGACCGTGCTGTGCGCGTGCTGGGGTGCCTGGCTCGCGCTGATGCCGCTGTTCGCCACGTCCGTGATGCACCTGAACTCGCGCGAGTACGGCACGCTGCTGAGCGCCCTGGGGGTCGGTGGCCTGGCCGGCGCGCTGGCCATCACCTGGTTGAACCGCTTCTTCGGGCGCCGCTGGGTGATGTTCGCCGACCTGTTCGGCACCTTCGCGATGATGGCCGTACCCGCGCTGACGACCAATCTGTGGGCCGTGGCGGCCGCCGCCTTCATGGGCGGCATGGGCGGCACCCTGTGGACGGTGAATGCGCGGACCCTGGCGCAGCGCCTGGTGCCCGACGACATGCTCGGCCGGTTCGGTTCCGTCAGCCGCCTCTTCAGCTGGGGCGCCATGCCCGTGGGTGCGGGGATCATGGGCCTGCTCGCCGAGTGGTTCGGTCTGCGACTCGCCTTCGGCGTCTTCGCCGTGTCCGTCGCCCTCACCGTTCCGCCGTTCCTGCGCATCCTGACGCGGCCCGTCCTGACGGAGGCGTTCGGCGACCCGCGCTCCTGAGACGGGCCGGTACGCGGGCGGCGCGTCGCCCAAGCAGCAAAGAGGAGGCCGGGCAACCGGCCTCCTTTTTGTCATTGAATTCCTTGATGAAATCCTTCGGGTGCGGCAGGCAATCAAACCCTTCAATGGGCGGGCAAGGCAGTCATTGACCGCCGCGGCCACCCTGCTGAATGATTTGTTGTGCGCCAGGAAGCGACCTTTTCCCGAGGAGTCTGACTAATGAAGAATGCGGGCGAGAGGGCTGACGGGGAAATCGGCTCAGCCATTTCCAGGCACATTCGAGTGCCCTTCGACGACCATGCCCCGCTGGCTGAAGTGGGGCTGCATTCGCTTTCCGTACTGCGAATAGCCAGTGAACTGATCACCGACCCGGATCAGGAGATCGACCCCACAGGGCTGGCCGCCGTGCACACGGTGGGCGACCTGCGGCGGTGGCTGCACGGACTCCTCGCCCCCAAGGAGAGCGTCCGATGACCATCGCTCCGCAGACCCCGGCCACGAGCACGAGCACGAGCACCGTCACCACCACCCTGCCGTTGACCGCGGCCCAAAAGGGGCTGCTCGTCGTGCACCGCACGGTGCCGGTTCCGCACCTGTACAACGTCGTGGCCGAGCTGGAGCTCGACCCGGACCTGAGCGCCGCCACCGTCGGCTCGGCCCTGACCGCGGTCCTCGCCGTACAGCCGGCGCTCCGGCTGGCCGTGCGCGAAGGAGCCGACCCGTGCGCCGTCCTCCATGACGTGCCAGACGAGGCACCCCTGCGCGCGGTCGCCACCGACCCCGCGGCCTACGCGCGGCGGCGCGACGAACTCCTCGCGGACCTGGGGGAGACCGCCTTCGACCTGACGAGGTCACCGCTGCTGCGGGCCGCACTGCTGCGCTGCGACGACGGCTCGCGCTCGACGCTGCTGCTCGTGGTGCACCACCTCGTGTTCGACGGCTTCTCGTTGCGGCAGCTCGTCCGCGACCTGACCGCCGCCGTCCGGCAGACCTTGGACGTCGAGACCGTACGCGCCGCCCGTGAACGGGCTTTGCACCGGGAGCTGGAGGCCCAACTGGCCTCCGCGGCCGACGAGCGGACCGAGCGCGCGGCCATCGCGCTGGCCGACCGCCTGCGGGCGACGCCGGCCACCGTCCTCGGACCGCGGCCGAACCGCCCCACCAGCACCGCCTTCACCGGGGCCCGGCGCGAGATCCGACTGTCCGCGCGGCACTCAGCCGAGCTGGACGCCCTGTGCGCGAGGCTCGGCGTCAGCCCCTTCGTCCTCTTCACCGCCGCCCACGCCGCGGTGCTGGCCCGGCACAGCGGCAACGCGACCGTGGTCATCGGCAGCCCGGTCATGGCCCGCCGCACCCTGGGCTCCTTCGAGCTGTGCGGCTTCTTCGTCAATACGCTGCCGCTCATCGTCGACGTCCCCTGGGACGCCCCCTTCGACGTCTTCGTCAAGGAGACCGTCCGGGCCGAGGCCGACCGGGCGAAGGCCAACGCGGCGGTCCCGTTCGACCGCATCGTCCGGCACGTCGACCCCGACCGCTCGACGAACCGCAACCCCGTCTTCTCCTGCATGCTCGCCCCGCAGGACGCGACCGATGCCGAGCCGGGCTCCGTGGTGCGCCGCGTGCGGGAACACGGCAACGGCACGGCCAAGTTCGACCTCTGGTTGGGTGTCACCCCCGGCCCCGACGGCTGGCTGCTCGAGCTCGAGAGCGACCGCGAACTGCTCCCGCATGCCCTGGCCGACGCGGTGGCTGCCTCGCTGACCGGACTGCTGGCGCGGGCCGTGGCCCGGCCGGACCGCACGGTCGCCGACCTCTTCGTGGACTCCTCGCCCGCGGACTCCCGCGCCCACGACGGCTTCCGGCGCCCCCTGGCACAACCCGACCTGTACCGCGTGGTCCAGGCCGCCGCGGCGGACCGGCCCGGCCGGATCGCCGTCGAGGAGGGGGAACGCGGCCTCACCTACGCCGAGTTGGATCATCTGGTCACGGCCGCCGCGCAGACACTGGCGGGACGTGGCATCGGCAGGGGCACCGTGGTCGGTCTCACCACGACGACGCTCGTGGACACGGTCGTCGCCGTCCTGGCCACCCTCGCCCGCGGCGGCGTCTTCCTCCCCCTCGATCTGACCCTGCCCGCCGAGCGGCTGACCTACATGACGCAGAAGGCGGACTGCCGTCTCGTCGTGGGGCAGGACCCGGTGGACGGCATCGACCTGGTCACCCCGGCCGAACTGGTCGCCGGACAGCACGACATGTCGTACGAGCCACCCGCCGCGATCGGCCCGTCCGACGGCGTCTACATCATGTTCACCTCCGGGTCCACCGGCCGGCCCAAGGGCGTGCTGATGAACAGCGGCCCGCTGATGAACCTCACCGAGTGGCAGCTCGACGCCCTCGACATGGACGAGCACACCCGGTTCCTGCAGTACGCGCCGCTCGGCTTCGACGTCTCCTTCCAGGAGATCCTGCCGACCCTGGCCGCCGGCGGCACTCTCGTCTCACGGGAGCCCGCCGACCGCAGGGACCTGCCCGCCGTCCTGGAACGCGTGCGTTCCCACCGTGTGTCCCACGTCTACCTCCCGGTCGCCGCACTGCCCGCATTCGTACGGGCCGTGCAGGACGCCGGGGACCAGCTGCCTCACCTGCGGCAGGTGTGCGTGTCCGGCGAGCAACTCCTGCTCGACGACCGGGCACGGGAGTTCTTCGACGAGCGCCCGCACCTGCGACTCGTCAACCTGTACGGGCCCACCGAGACCCACGCCGTCACCACGCACCGGCTCACCGCCGACAACGGGCCCTGGCCCTCCCACGTCCCCATCGGCCGTCCGATCACCGGTGTGACGGCCCATGTCGTGGACTCAACAGGGCACCTGGCCCCGCGTGGAGTGCCCGGCGAGCTGTATCTCGGGGGCGAGTGCCCCGCGCTCGGCTACGTCAACGACCCGGCCCGCACCGAGGAGCGGTTCCTGCCCGATCCGTACGTCGACGACCCCGAAGCCCGCATGTACCGGACCGGGGACCAGGTCCTGCGCGACGAGAGCGGCGCACTCGTCTTCCTCGGACGCGACGACGACCAGGTCAAGATCCGCGGATACCGTGTCGAACTCGGTGAACTGGAGACCGCCGCCACCACGCACCCCGACGTGCGCCGCGCGGTGGCGGTGGTCCACGGCACGGGCCACGAACGCCGACTGGCGCTGTTCTTCCTACCGGAGGACGGCTCCGAGGCCGATCCCGAAGACGTGCGCCGCCATGTCGCGGGAACCCTCCCCGGCTACATGGTGCCCGCGCGGGTCTGCCCCCTCGACACCGTCGCCACCACCCGCAACGGCAAGGTGGACCGCGCCCTGCTCGCCGACCGGGCCCAGCAGGCCCTGCGCGAGGAGGCCGACGCCCACGACACCGCGCCCAGCACGTCCGACGATCCGCTGATCGCCGCGCTCCAGCGGATGTGGGGGAGCCTGCTGGGACTGGGCGAAAGCCAGGTCCCCATCGACCGTTCGCTGCTGGCTCACGGCGCGCACTCGCTCACCGTCATGGCCGCGAGCGCCATCATCGAGGAGGAGCACGGCGTCCAGATCCCGATCCTCGACTTCTTCCAGGATCCGACCATCCGCGCGCAGGCCGCGTGGATCACCGCACTGCGCGAGGACACCTGATGCCGGCTACCACTCGTGACTCCCGGCTGCTCGTGCCGCTCGCCCGGCGTCCCGGACCGCTGCACAGTGTCCTCGTCCACCCGGCAGGCGGCGGACTCGGCCAGTACCTGGCCCTCGCCGCCCGGCTTTCCCGGCACGGCAGCGTGTCCGGCATCAGGGCCGCCGGGCTGCTGCCCGGTGAGACCCCGCACGACAGCGTCACGGCAATGACTCGCAGCTATCTCGACCTGCTGGAGCAACTGCCCGAACGACCAGGTCTGTTGGTCGGCTGGTCCCTGGGCGGAGTACTCGCCTGGGAGCTGGCCGCACGCATGGCCGAGGAGGGCCCCGCGCCCGCCGTCGTACTCGTCGACAGCTTCACCGAGCACACCACCGTCAGTGCCGGCGAACGCGTTGAGTTCCTGGACGCCATCGAGCGGTCCGTCAGCCACCTGGGTGGCAGCGCGGACACCGCACGTGCTCGCAGCACGGCACTGGCCCACGTCGAGGCCAGTGCCGCACACCGAACCCGGGCGAGCCACGAAGGTCCCGCGCTGCTGGTGGCCTGCGACAGTCCCGGACGCCCCCAACAGGTGCGCAAATGGCATGAGTTGGCGGATCGGCTGACCGTGTGCGAGCTCGAGTGCGGCCATTTCGAGGTCTTCACCCCGGAGCACGCCCCCGCGCTCCTGACGCACTTGGACGCCTTCCTGGCCCGGCTCACCGACACACCCCAGGAGACACCCCGATGACCCGCACCGCACCCCTCGCCGTCGTCACCGGCGGCACCCGCGGCATCGGCCTGTCGCTGTCCCGGCGGCTGCGGGGGCTCGGCTACCGCACCCTTGCCCTGTACCGCTCCGACAAGGACGCGGCGCTGCGGGCCGCCGACGAGCACGGGCTGATCACGGTGCAGGCCGATCTCGGCGACAGCGCGTCCGTGCGTGCCGCGGCCCGGCACGTGCTCGCCGAGCACGGTGTGCCCGAAGTGCTCGTGAACAACGCGGGTATCAACATCGACCGCCCCTTCCTCGAACTCACCGAAGAGGACTGGCGGAGCGTGCTCGACACCAACCTGTCAGGCCCCTTCCACCTCACCCAGGCATTCGCCCCGGCGATGCTCGACGCCGGCACCGGAACCGTCGTCAACGTCGGCGCGACCACCGGCCTGCGCCCCCGGAACAACGGCGTCAACTACGCGGCGTCCAAAGCAGGGCTGCTGCAGCTCACCAAGTGCCTGGCCCTGGAGCTCGCCCCCACCGTCCGCGTCAACTGCCTGATCCCCGGGATGACCGAGACCCAGGAACTCGTCGAACGGTTCCGGCTCGACGAGCCGGAGCGCCGCGCCGCGGTCCTGGCCGAGATCCCGCAGCGACGCATCGGCACCCCCGACGACATCGCCGACGCCCTCGAGTACCTCGTGGGTCCGCTCAGCCGCTACGTCACCGGTCAGAAGCTGATCGTCGACGGCGGCCAGTTCATGTGGTAGGAGATCATGACCGAAGAGTTGCTCGTATCCGCCCGCGCGGCCGTCGCCGCCGCCCCTCCGGTCGGCGACCCGGCGTACGCGCGTTACTGCGGCGAACTCGCCAAACGACTCGCCGCCCACTGGCCGGCCGTCCTGGCGGCCAACGCCGAGGACGTCGCCGCCGCCGAACGGCGCGGCCTGCCGCCGGTACTGCTCGACCGGCTCCGCCTGACCGAAGCCCACCTCGGGCAGCTGGAACGCCTCACCGAGGCCGTCCTGTCCGAGCTCGACGCCGTCACCGAGCCCGACGCCGGCGTGCGCGTGGGGGAGTGGGGGACGCGCCTGCGGGTGCCCAAGCCGCTCGGCATCGCATTCATGGTGTACGAGGCGCGCCCCACCGTCACCGTGGAAGGCGCCCTGCTGCCCGTCGCCGTCGGCAACGCCGTGATCCTGCGCGGCGGCAAGGAGATCGCCCGCACCAACCAGGCGCTGGCCGCCGTGGCCCGGGACGCCTTTGAGGCGGCCGGACTGCCCACCGGCCTGGTCACCGTGCTCGACGACCCCGACCGCGCCCAGCTGCGCGCCCTGCTCAAGCGCCCGGACATGATCGACGTACTCATCCCGCGCGGCAGCCCCTCCCTCATCAACCACTGCCGCAACGCTTCCACGATCCCCGTCATCGCCAGCGGCGGCGGCGTCAATCACCTCTACGTACACCGCAGCGCCGACCTCGAACTCGCCGCCGAGGCAGCCCTCGACAGCAAGCTCCCCGAGCCCACCGCATGCAACACCGCCGAGGTGGTCCTGGTCGACGACGAGGTCGCGGCCGACTTCGTGGCGGCCGTGCTGCGCGCCTCCGAGCGCGGCGAGCGGCATGTGAACGTACGGCTCGGGGCGCAATTTCCGCGCCCCGACGCCGCGGCCGCGGAGGACAGCCGGCGGCCGTGGCGCATCGAGGAGCTGCAGGAGCACGACCTTGGCCGGGAGTTCCTCGACGCCACCATCGGCGTGTACCCGGTCGCGGGCGCGGACGCGGCCCTGGAGCACATTCGCCGCTACGGATCCGGGCACACCGAGGGCGTCGTCGCCACCGATATCGAGGTCACCGAGGACTTCGCCCGCCGGGTCGACGCGGCCGCGATCGTGGTCAACGGCTCGCTGCGGCTGCACGACGGCCCGACCCTCGGCCTCGGCTCCGAAATCTCCATCAGCACCGGGCGCATGCACGTGCGGGGCCCCGTCACGCTGGGCTCCCTCGTTACCTACAGCTGGGTCGTCGATGCGCGCGGAACCTTGCGCGGCGCTCTCTGACCACCTCCACCATCCCCTTTCACGGAGCATCCAATGATCACAGGACTGGACCGGACCGCGGTCGCCGAATCCGTCAAGCGCGTGGTGCTCGCCGAGTCACGCCTGCCCTTGCGGCCCGCCGACATCGATGACCACGAACCGCTCAACGGGGAGGTTCTGCACGTCAATTCCCTCGGGTTCGTCGGCATGCTGGTGCAACTGGAGGACGAGCTGGACATCGTGCTGCCCGACGACCTGTTCGTCGGGCGCACCTTCCGCTCCGTCAACGACCTGATCGAGGTCGTGCTGCTCGGGGCGGAGGCCGCCCGATGACCGCCATGCAACCACCCACCACGTGGCGCAGTGTCCTGCCGCACCTCGACGAACGGCTGCCGCCGGACCGCACCCCCGAACACGCGGGCGCCGACGGCGTCCAGGTCAACCTGCCGATGGAACTGGTGCGCCAGAGCGTCCTGCACAAGGAGCACTGGGACATCCCCGCCGAGGTCGTCGAGGCGTACAAGGCCTTCCGGCCCACACCCTTGTGGCGGGCCAAGGGTTTCGAGCGGGCCGTCGGGGCGCGCGTGCCGATCTACGTCAAGTACGAGGGCGGCAACATATCCGGCAGTCACAAGCTCAACACCGCGCTCGCGCAGGCCTACTACTACGCGAAGGCCGGCGTGAAGGAGCTTGTCAGTGGCACCGGGGCCGGTCAGTGGGGCACCGCTCTCGCCGCCGCCTGCGCCATGTTCGGCATGAAGTGCACCGTCTTCATGGTGGGCAACAGTCTGCGGCGCAAGCCCTACCGGGGCACGCTCATGCGCACCCTCGGCGCCACCGTGCACGCAAGCCCCAGCCCGCTCACCGAGGTGGCGGCCCAGAGCGAGGCCGGTGTCAACAGCCTGTCCCTGGCCATCGGCGAGGCGGTGGAGTACGCCGCCCGCACGGAGGGCGCCGCGTTCTGCATCGGCAGCGGGGAGACGTACAGCATCCTGCACCAGTCGGTGATCGGTCTGGAGGCAGCCGATCAACTCGCGGCCCAGGATGCCCAGTTCGATGCCGTGGTCGGCTGCGTGGGCGCCGGTTCGAACTTCGGCGGAATAGCGCTGCCGTTCTTCGCCGCGGCGTCCGCCACCGGGGCCGAACCGCCGCTGCTGCTCGCCGCGGAGTCGAGCACCACACCCAAGCTGACCCGCGGCACGTACGCCTACGACCGCACGGACGCCACCGGCACGGGGCCGATGGAGGCCATGTACACCATCGGCAGCTCCTATCCGATTCCCGACTCGCACTCCGCCGGGCTGCGTTTCCACGGCGCCGCGAAGGTGCTGTCGGCCATGCGCCACCGCGATCAGATCGCCGCGACGGCCGTCGGCCAGGTCGACGCGCTCGACGCCGGACGCCTGTTCACCCGGAGCGAGATGGTGCTGCCGGCGCCGGAGTCGGGGCACGCGCTGGCCGCCGTCGCTCGGCTCGCCGCCGGGGGAGCGGAGGGAAACAACGGCCCGCTGCGCTCCGGCAAGGGCGTCGTCGTGTGCGTCAGCGGCCACGGCTACCTGGACCTGGGGGCCTACCAGCAGCTGCTGGACGGCGAGTTGAGCGATGTCTCTCCAGACCCCGGGGAGCTGCGCCGCGCCATGACCGATCTGCAGCCGGCGGGCGCGCTCGCCGGGGTCGGAGCGGGCCGTGAACGCTGACCATGCAGTCGACACCGACCGCCCGATCGCCACGGACTGCCGCCTGTTCGACTGCGTCCAGGTCAACCTGGCGATCCTCGCGGACCGGTGGCACGGCGAAGGCACCCACCTCAACCTCGGCTCCGTCCTGCGTTTCCGCCCCACGCCAGGACCGACAGGACTGCCCACGGTAGAGCGTTCCGTGACGGAACAACTCAGCGACATGGCACCGTTGTTGGGGCTCGCGGAGATCGGTCAGGAGCGTACCCGGACGGGCGAGCCCCCCGAGCCCGCCCCCGGCCGATACATCGTGTCCGATGCCTACCACCTGCCGTGGGTCCCGTACGCCGGGCAGCGCCACATGGAACACAGCTTCCTGCTGGAGCCGCATCCGGACGGCGCCGTGGTCGTGGACGGCTACCACAACGAGACACCATGGGGCAGCGCCAGACCCCTCACGCGCACCCTGGACCGCACGGAACTCGCCTCGGCCGTACCCGAGGCCGCGACCGTCGTCACCTTCGCACCCGCGCGGCCGGCCCCCGGCACACCCACCCCAGTCGTCGACCTGGCGGACGACGCGGCCGTCGACGCCTACGTGTCCGCGTATGCCGAGCACCCCGACCGGGTCGCCGCCTTCGACCGGCTCACCCTGGAGACCTGGCTGCTCGCCCGCTCCCGCCGACTGCACGCGGCCTTCCTCTGCGGGCCCGGCGGCCCTGGCGACGACCCGGCGCGGGACGCGCACGTGGCCGCGTGGGAGGCGCTCGCCGAGAGCGTCTACGTCGGCTACCGCAGGGTGGCCCGCGGCCGCGCGGAACCGGCGGAGACCTTCGTTCGGCTCGCCGCCCAACTCCGTCGTGACCGGGAGGTGTTCGGGAGCGCCGCGGCACACCATGTGACCGATGGCGAGAGCGCCGCCGTGGTGGTGCCCGCAGCGCTGCGCAGGCGCGTCGCCGACACCGTCGCCGCGGCGCTCGCCGTGGACGCCGCGGACGTGCTGGGCGCCCGCTCCCTGGCGGAACTGCCGGGATTCACGTCCTTCCGCGTCGTCGACATCATCGAGCGGCTGGAGCGCGATCTGTCCGTGGAGTGCGCCGCCGACGACCTCGTCCCCGAGAACCTCCACCACCTCGACGGCATCGGCCGCGTCCTCGTGCGCGCCACGCACACCGCACCGCACCCCGCGCCCGCCCGCACCGGAGGGAACTGATGTCTGCCCACCCAGAACTCCTGCACCACCTCCTCGACCGCGCGGCCGCCGCCACGCCCGAAGCATCCGCTGTGACCAGCGGCGACGACAGCCTCACCTACCGGGAGCTCGACGCAGCCGCTCGCCGGCTCGCAGTGTGGCTGCGGGCCCAGGGACTGCGCCGTGGTGACCGTGTCGTGGTGTGCGCGCCCGGCTCCGTCGTCCAGCCCGCCCTGGTGTACGCCGCCGCACGGGCCGGTGTGACCTTCTCCCTGTTGCACGAGCAGGTGCGCGGCGTCCAGCTCGAGCACGTACTTGACGACTGCGAACCCGCCCTGCTCGTCACCGACGATGCCGCCGCGCAGGAGTCCGGCCGCCGGCGCGCCGTACGCACGCACACCACCGCGGCCCTGTCCGCCGTGGCCTTCGCCGCGGGCCCCGTGCCCGAGATGGCGGAGCCCGGCACGATCGCCGTCGATCCCGTGTGCCTCATCTACACGTCCGGCACGACCTCGCTGCCCAAGGCCGTCGTCACGACCCACCAGCAACTGCTCTTCTCCGCGGGGGCCATTCAGAGCGTCCTCGGCTACCGGCCGGACGACGTCGTGTACAGCCCGCTGCCGCTCTCCTTCGACTACGGCCTCTACCAGCTGTTCGTGTCCGGTCTGGCCGGTGCCCACGTCGTGCTCGGCCGCCCCGCCGAGGTCGGGCCCGCGCTCCTCAACAACTTGGTGCGGGCCCGTGCGACCGTACTCGCCGCGGTGCCCTCCGTGGCCGAGGCGCTGGCCCGGCTGCTGCGCCGCGCCCGCCGGCATGACCCGCCGCCGCTGCGACTGCTGACCAACACCGGGGCCGCGATGCCCGCCGAGACGCTGGGCACTCTGCGGTCCTGCCTGCCCGGGCTGCGCGTGCAGCTGATGTTCGGGCTCACCGAGTGCAAGCGGGCCACGATCATGCCGCCAGACGGCGACCTGGAGCGGCCCGGTTCCAGCGGCCGTGCCCTGCCGGGCACCGAGGTCTTCGTCGTGGACGACGAGGGCCGCCGGCTGACCCCCGGCGAGATCGGCGAGATCGTGGTGCGGGGACCCAACGTGATGGCGGGCTACTGGCGCCGCCCCGAACTCACCGCGCAGCGCTTCCCCCGCGTCGAGGGACTCTTCCCTCAGCTCAATACGGGTGACTACGGGTGGGTCGACGAGGAGGGCTATCTCTACTTCGACGGCCGTCGCGACGACATCTACAAGGAGAACGGTTTCCGCGTCAGTGCCACCGAGGTCGAAGCGGCCGCCCGCCGGGTGGCCGGTGTCACCGCGGCGGCTGTGCTGGCGCCGCACCACCCCGCCCCGGCCCTGCTGTTCGTCGTGGGCGAGCGCTCCGCGGGCGAGGTGCTGTCCGGCATGCGGGAGGAGATCGAGGAGTTCAAGATTCCCCGGCACTGCCTGGTGCTCGACGCGCTCCCGCTGACCGGCAACGGCAAGGTCGACCGCAAGGCGCTGGCCGCCCTGACAGAGGAGGCCACACATGTCCGCACCCACTGAAGTCGCCGCGTCGGCCCTGCCGCTGTCCCCGCACGCCCTGGCCCGGATCCCCACCCCCGCCTACGTCTACGACCTGGCCGAAGTGCGGCGCAACCGGCGGGCGTTGAGCGAGGCGCTGCCCGTCGGCAGCGACGTGTACTACTCCCTCAAGGCCAACGCGCACCCTTCCCTGCTGCGCGAGCTGCGGGAGCAGGGAACGAGACCCGAAGTGTGCTCGAGCGGCGAACTCGACGCGGCACTCGGGGTCGGCTGGCCCGCCGCCGACGTGCTCTACACCGGCCCTGGCAAAAGGGACGAGGAAATCGACAAGGCGCTGCGCGCCGGGGTGCGCCTCTTCTCGGTGGACTCCCCGCACGCCATCGAGCAGCTGGACCGGATCGCGCGACGGCTCGACGCCGCCGCACAGTGCCTGTTGCGGATCAACGACGACCAGCCCGTCCCGGGGCAGGGCCTCGCGATGACCGGCGTGGCCTCCCAGTTCGGCGCCGACACGGGGTGGGTGCTCCAGGAACCGGCCAGGTTCGCCGGACGCTCGCACGCCGAACTCATGGGTCTGCACCTGTACATGGGCTCGAACCTGGCGGAACCCGAGGCGCTCATCGGCCAGTTCGCCCGCTCCCTACGGACCGCGAAGACCCTGCGCACGGCCCTTGCCGCGCACGGCGCGCGGCTGCGCGTCCTGGACCTCGGCGGCGGGTTCGGCGCTCCCTTCGCGAGCGCCGGGGAGCGCATCGACCTCAGCGGACTGCGCCCAGGGCTCACCGCGCTGCTCGACGAGGAGCTGCCGGACCGGCACACCGACGGCACCCGGATGGTGTTCGAGTCGGGCCGGTATCTGGTGGGCACCGCGGGCACCCTGCTGACCTCGGTGCTCGACGTGAAACGCTCGCACGGCAAGGACGTCGTGGTCCTGGAGTCCGGCATCAACCACCTCGGCGGTATGTCGGGGATGCGTCGCCTGCCGCCGCTCAACCCACAGCTCGTGCCGGCCGCCACCGGCCCGGCCGCCTCGTCCTCGGACACCGTCGACGCCCTGGTCAGCGGCCCGCTGTGCACCCCCCTCGACACCTGGTCGCGGTCGGCACACCTGCCCGAACTGCGCCCCGGCGACGTACTGGCCGTCCCCAACGTCGGGGCCTACGGGCTGAGCGCGAGCCTCGTCGCCTTCCTCGGCCATCCGCTGCCGCTGGAGGCCGTCGTCGACGGCGACCTGCCCGACACCGACGCCGAGATCACCCGGCTCCACCTGACCCGTACCCCCGCCCCGGCCGCGGCCGGCCCCACCCTTGGAGAGACATGATGGACCCCCGATTCACCGATGCGCTCGTGCCGTTCCTGAAGTTCCTCGACGGCCAGGAGATCGAGCCCGAGGCGTCCCTACGGTCGTACGGACTCGACTCCATGCAGGCCATCGAGCTGCTGTTCGCCCTGGAAGACGCGTTCGAGGTCACGCTCCCTGACGACGCCATGAACGACGCCACCTTCGCGTCCGCCGGCAGCCTGTGGGCGGCCGTCTCCGCGGCGGTCGAGGCGCAGGGCGGCCTGAGCGACACCTCCCGGGCGGCCGCATGAGCACGGCCGCGCTGCTCCCCCCACCCACGGCCGCCCTGACCGTGAGCGGACGTGTCGAGGAGGTCGCCGCCGTGGCCGCCGAGCACCTCGACCGGCATGAGCGGGAAGCCACCTTCCCCGTGGAGGCGCTCGCCCGGATGCGCACCAGCGGCCTGTTGGGGCTGCTCGTGCCCGAGGAGTACGGCGGGCTCGGCGGCACGCCCGCCGACGTGACGCGGGCGGGCACCGCCCTCGCCCGCGTCGACCTGTCGGTGGCGATGATCTTCGTCATGCACTGCCAACAGGTCGCCGCACTGGTGCGGTTCGGCAATCGGCGACTGAGCGAGGAGCTGCTCCCGGAGATCGCCGCAGGCCGGCAGTACCTGGCCTCGGTCACCACGGAGTCCGGCACGGGCGGACACCTGCTGACCTCGCAGGCGGCGCTCGCCTCCCAGGAGGACGGGCTGGCCATAGACCGGTTCGCGCCGATCGTCACGGGAGGCGAACACGCCGACGGCTTCCTCGTCACCATGCAGAGCCCCGGGGCTACGTCGCCGCACCAGGTCTCCCTCGTCTACGCCCACCGGGACCAGCTGCAGATCGAGCGGTCGGGGGACTGGCAGCCACTGGGCATGCGCTCCAGCCACAGCGTCGCACTCCGTCTCTCAGGAACAGTCCCCGCGCACCATGTGGTGGGGGAGCACGGCGACTTCCGCACGATCGTGACCACAGTGTTCGGCCCCATGGCGCACCTGGGCTGGTCGGCCTGCTGGCTGGGTACCGCGGCGGGCGCGCTCTCCCGCGTCGTCAAACTGCTGCGATCCCCGCGCGGCAGGGGCCGGGCAGATCTCGACTCGGAACTGCTGCTCACCAGGCTCTCCCGGGCCAGGCAGCGGATCGACACCGTGCACGCCCTGCTGGAGCACACCCGCGCCACCGTCGCCGAGGCACCCGATGTGAGCGCCCCTCGGGTCCAACTCCTCCTCAACGGCCTGAAGATCACCGCGGCCGAGGAGTGCTACCGGGCCGTCGACGATCTCGTGGACGCCGTGGGCATGCGCCACGGTTACCTCAAGGACTCGCCCACCCGGCTTGAGCAGAGCCTGCGCGACCTGCGCTCGGCGGCCCTCAACTACAGCAACGACCGCCTCCACCTCGTGGACGGCAAGCTCGCCCTGCTGGATTCCGAGGTGCGTCTTGACTGACCGTCAAGTGCAGGCGAACGTCCGGCTTCTGTCCCCACCACCCGAACGGACGGAACCTGTCACCGTCCTCGACTCCCTTCCCGATCGCCCTTCGGCCGCGCTTGTCTGGGAGGCCTGCGGTGCGGCCGGGCTGATCGAAGGGCTCTACGGCCGGGCGGGGCACGTCGTCCCCGGCCGGCTGGCCGAACTGCTCGCGGCCGTCGACACCCGCGGCGACAACGGCGTGACGCTGAGCGTGCTGGTCCAGGCGGCGAGCGCCCTGCCGGTGCTGGCCGCGGGCGCGCCGGACAGCGGACCCGTCCGCGCGGCACTCGGGCACGTCAGGTCCGGCGCCGCGACGCTCGCGCTCGCCGCCACGGACCGTGCGGCGGCCGGCTCCGATCTCGCCGACCTGGGTACGGAAGTCACGATCGGGCTGGACGAGCTGGTGCTGAACGGCGGCAAACGGTGGATCACCACCGCGTGCACGGCCCGGTACCTCCTCGTACTCGCCCGGCACCGCCCCGGCCGCCACTTCACCAGCTTCACCTGGGTGCTGGTGCCGGCCGACGCACCCGGTGCCCGGATCACCCGGGCCGACACGGACCTGCTGACCGGCGCCGACACCGGGCACATCGAGTTCAGGGACGTCCGGCTCCCGCCGGACCACCTGGTGGGCCGCCCCGGGCGCGGCATGGTGGCCTTCGCCCAGCACATGGGCACCGAACGGCTCGCGGGCGCCCTGTGGGCGGTGGCCCTGACCAGCCGGGTGCTCGCGGACACCAAGGAACGGCTGACCCGGCGCCACGTGGACGGCCGGCCGCTGTGGCACAACGCTTCCGTGCGCCAGCGCTTCGCCGCCTGCCTCGTCCAGGTCGCACAGCTCGACGCGCTGTGCGACAGCCTGGGAGACCGGGTCGCCGGGCACCACGACCTCGCTGCGGCGGCTGTGCTGAAGTCCGCCGTCGGCCTGGTCGTCGACCCCGTCCTGGCAGTCTGTGCCCAACTCCAGGGGGCGGACGGGCTGTTGCGCGACGGTGCTCAGCGCATCCGGAGCGAAGCCGCCGTGTTCGCGATCGGCGGCGGCGTGAGCGAGCTGGTCCTGGACACGGTCGCCGATCACGCGGACGCCCTCCTCACGGAGCTGCGCACATGACGACACTCATCACCCGGGCGGCCCCCGACGTATGGGTGGCGACCGGCGGGCTCGAGACGTGGGCGCGGCACGAGGCGCACCCCGACGACCTGGCCATGACGGCGACCCTGTCCCGGCGGCGGACGGCCGAATTCCTCGCCGGTCGCGCCCTGCTGCGCCACCTGCTGCGCCGCACGGTGCCCGAGCGGGCCGGAGCACCGATCCGGGCCGACGCCCAGGGACGGCCGGTGCTCGCCGGTGACCCCGGCACGGGCGTCAGCGTCTCGCACGACGGTACGGCGCTCGCCGTCGCGGTCGGCCGTCGCCGGAGCGTGGGCGTCGACATCCAGCTTCCCCTGGACGACGTGCCGGACGGTCTCCTGCGTCGCTGCCTCGGGCCGTACGCACAGGAGCTCCGCCCGCTGCCCGAGCAGCAGCGGGCCCTCGAACTCGCCTGGGTGTGGACGGCCCAGGAGGCCTGCGTCAAAGCCGCGGGCACCGGCCTGCCCGGCAGCCCCTGGTCGATCGACATCGCGCCCGGCAGCCGTAGGGGCCAGTGGCAGAGGTTTCGCTGGATCAGCCTGCGCGACCGCTCCCGCACGCCCCTCAGCTGCGCCTTCTCGGATCCCGACGACGACCTGGAGGCCACGTGTTCCTGACCGGTGCCCCGGACACCATGCCGGACCTCAGCTGCTACACGACCAACCTGCTCGCCCACCTCACCCCGGACGTCCCCGATGTCCGCCGCCGGCTCGCCACCGGAGTCCGACTCGCCGTCCGCACCGATCTGCCCACGGGCGAACTGGCCTTCTCCCACCACCCCCGTATCGACAGGACCGCCGACGGCCGACAGCTCGGCTACGCCGGCGCGCCGGACTGGCCGACGACGCGCAAGGCCCTGCACGCTGCGTTGCGGCGCGACCGAAGGGTACTGGCCGTCGGCAACACCAGGCATCTGCCCTGGGCGCCGTCACGAGGGCAGGCGGACGCCCCGCACTGGGTGGTGATCAGGGAGCGGCACGACAGCCGGTGGCTGGTGGCCGATCACTTCTCGGCCCTGACCCCGTTCGGTGACCAGGAGCCCTACCTGGGCTGGATCGCCGACAGTGAGCTCGCCATCGCCCTGGCGCCCTGGACCCGGCCGCCCGGGGAAGTCGTCCGCCGCGACGCGCTCGCGCTCGGCCAGGAGATCCCCGTGCCACCGGCCGACCACTACCGCTGGCTGGACTGGGTTCCCGCGCCTGAGGGCCACAACACCGTGCCAGGGCACGGCAGTTGGAGCCTGGACCTCGAGTTGTCGTTGCTGCGGGTCTCCGAAGTGCTGCGCGCCGAACCGCTCGCCGTCGCCCGCCATGTGGACGACCTGTGGGCCGCCGCCCGCCATCACACCTTCAAGCTCGCCTTCGACGTGGCGGACGGCACCACTCACCCCGAACCGGCCGCCGCCGCGACGGCGGCCTGGGACGAGCTTCCCCGGGCGCTGCGGTTCGCCGCCCAGTCCACCGCGCGGGGCCGGCCGCGCCCGGGCGCGATCGAGCGCTCCATCGAGCAACTCCTCACCGCTCTGCGGGACCTGACCGCACCCGACAAGGAATGAGACTCCCATGAGCAGGCCGATCGCTCTCATAGCCGAAAAGCTCGCACCTGCCGCCGTCGACGCCCTGGGGCATGACCTCGACATCAGGTACTGCGACGGCGCAGACCGCCGTGATGTGCTGGCGGCCGCCGCGGACGCCGACGCCATCCTCATCCGCTCGGCCACCCAGGTGGACGCCGAACTGCTCGCCGCGGCAGGCCGGTTGAAGGTGGTCGCGCGCGCAGGAGTGGGGATCGACAACATCGATGTGTCCGCCGCCACCGAGGCCGGAGTCCTCGTGGTCAACGCCGCGCACGCCAACGTCGTCAGCGCCGCCGAGCTCGCCTGCGGCCTGCTGATCGCCACGGCCCGCAACATCCCGCAGGCCGGCCAGGCACTGAAGAACGGCGAGTGGAACCGTGCCAAGTACGGCGGGGTCGAGCTCGCACACAAGACGCTGGGCGTGCTGGGGCTCGGCCGCATAGGCGGGTTGGTCGCGGAGCGAATGGCGGCGTTCGGCATGAACGTGATCGCCCATGACCCTTACGTGGCGCCCGAACGCGCCGCCGAACTCGGCGTACCGACCCTGCCGTTGGAAGCGGTCCTCGCCGCGAGTGACTTCCTCACCGTGCACCTGCCCAGGACGCCGGAGACACTCGGCCTGATCGGTGTGCGCGAACTGGGCCTGCTGAAGGAGGGGGTGCGTCTCGTCAACGCCGCCCGCGGCGGCATCGTCGATGAGCAGGCACTGTACGCCGCGTTGGTCGAGGGGCGAGTGGCGGCCGCGGGCCTGGACGTGTACACGCGAGAACCCTGCACGGACTCGCCGCTCCTCGCCCTCGACCAGGTGGTCTGCACCCCGCATCTGGGTGCGTCGACACGCGAGGCGCAGGACCGGGCAGGTGTCTCGGTCGCCCGGTCGGTGCGCCGCGCTCTTGGCGGCGCCCAGGTGCCGGACGCGGTCAACGAGGTCTGGTGGCACGGCACCGACGTCGCCCGGGCACGGACACCGGTCGGGTCTCGGGCCGCATGAACCCGTGCGAACCCGGGGTCCGGATCGAGTGTCCGGGCCCCGGGTTCCCCGCGTTCTACACCACGGCGGTGGTCACGTCGGCGGTGAACACCACCTGGTCGCTCTGCGTCAGCGTGACCCGGACGACCTGCGTCCCGTCCCGCCTCTCGGCCCCGGCGGCGAGGAGTTCCGCGCCGATGTGGCAGGGTGCGTCGAACTCGGTGTAGCGGATGAACCGCGTCGTCATGCCCACCAGGGAAGCCTTCCGGGGTGACCGGGCAAGGGCCGCCTGCCGGGCCGCCTCGAGCAGGAGCATCCCGGGCGCGTGGTCGACCGCGTGGTCGAAGAGGACGGAATGCCCGAGGTCCGCCCGCAGTTGCCAGGTATGCGGGCTGCCCTCGGGTGCCGCCGCGAGCACCACGTCCGTGCCGTTCTCCCGAGCGACGAGGCCCGGGTCGATCGGCGGGCCGGGCGGCAGCGCGCGGGCATGGGCGGAAGCCAGGTCTCCGTGGTCCCCGCGCAGGCGTTGGTAGACCGCGGGCGACTGGTTGTTGAACTTGGTTCTGACGTACGCCGCCGGCAGACCCTGCCACGACGCCTTCACCGTCATCGTCATGCCCCCGACGCGGGCGCCGCGGCGCAGGACGTCGGAGCACGTGACATCCAGTCGCATGCTCAGCGGAGTGTCCGTCCCGGCGAGCAGCGCGGGCTCGACGGCGAAGTGCAGGTCCTCCCAAGCCTGCCGGAAACCGAACGGTGCGTCGTAGGCGGAGTGGCAGAGCAGCGGTATCGACTGGCGGACGCACTCGACGAGCATGAGCGCGTCGCGGGAGCCGTGCGCTCCCGCGTAGAACCGGTGGTGGGCCGGCCAGCGCGCGGAGATCGCGAAGCGGTCGGCGTCGACCTGCTGCCAGTCGCTGAGCAGTACTTCGGTCGGGTCCAGCTTGTGCACCTCGGCCGCGGACACGGGCCGTGCGGTGAGGGTTGTCGCAGATGTTCTGGGCAGCGTGCTGAGCATGTTGTCCCCCATCAGGACGTGCGGAACGAACGAATGTGGGGCCCCCGGGATCCGGTGGGTCGCCCGCAGGCAGCAACATAAAGAGTGTTCGGTTTTTTGGGAAGGGAGGATGTAGTGGGCACCGATCCTGCCCCGTTGGGTAGGGCGTGGCTGGAGCCGCAAGGGCCTGCGGAAACGCTCAGGTACGACGCTTGCCGCTCTGTAGTTGGTGACATAACATAGAGAGCGTTACGTTTGTGGAGAGTGAGAAACCGTGGTCGAACCCAAGCAAGAACGAGCGGTGCAGACCCGCAAGGCGATCCTCAGTGCGGCGGCGGAGGCCTTCGACGAGTACGGCTACGCGGGCGCCAGCATCAACCTGATCCTGAAGCGGGCTGGGCTCACCACCGGAGCCCTGTATTTCCACTTCGACTCGAAGGAGGATCTGGCCCGTGCGGTGATGAACGAACAACCCGAGCTGATCGTCCCTCAGTTGCACTCCGAGGGGCTCCAGCGGCTGGTCGACATCACCCTGTTGTGGTCCCACATGCTCCAGATCGACCCGCTATTGAGGGCAGGCGTGCGCCTGACGGGGGAGCAGGCGGCCATGGGCGCTCGGGATGTGACGCCCTACCGCTCGTGGGCGGGCGTGATGACCGACTGCCTGCGGGACGCAAAGGAGTCCGGCGAGCTGCAGGCGGGTGTCCTGCCGGACGAGCTGGGCGAGTTCATCACCGAGGCGTGCACCGGTATGCAGATGTATTCCGCCGTGGCCAGCGGACGCGAGGACCTGACCGAACGCACCCTGCGCATGTGGCGGTTGCTGCTGCCCGGTGTGGCGGTCCCCGCGATCATCTCCCGCACCGAGATCACGCACGAACGCCTGAAGCGCCTCTTGGGCTGAGAGGTGCCAGGGAGGTGGACGTGTGTCAGGGATGGGACACCGCGAGCAGGCAGTGGATGATTGCCCGCGCCACGCTCCGTAGAGAGCCGGAAGTGAGCGCATGAACAGGGATGACCTAACCACGACCTTCTACGTGGCAGTGCCCGACGGCAGCTCTTGGGGCCTGAATGTCGAACGGTTCGAGGCCGGACTGCGAAGGCTGAGCGTCCAAGCCATGACGGCACCTCTGGCGGCGCCCCAGGACGTGCCCGAGCAGCTCGCATTCGACGGTCACTCGCTGGTGTTCGTCGTGCGCGTGGGGGACGTCGCGGTTGGCGGGCAGTTCATGGACGGGGCGCAGAGCCTCAACATCGGACCGTGCACAGCCGCCGAGGCGGCAGCATTCGTCGAATGGTTCCAGAGCTTGCTGCCGAAGGGGACGCGGATGCGCTTCAACAGCGAAGAGGGCGTCGAGAGCGGTGACATGAGCCACTACTGGATCCCGGTGGGCGCACAGCGCGACGCGGTCGCCGAGGAACTGCTCGGTCACCTCGAGGAGGTAGTGGACGAGTGACGGCCCGCGATTGACCGTAATGCCGCTGTCCACCAAGTGGGCAATCGGTTCTCACCGGGGCACGTTTCCGGGGGATTTGACTGCCTCGGCTCCGATCCGGTCGTAGATCCGCACGGCCAGCCTTAGATCCGCCATGCAGCCTTCGAAGTCGCCGGCGAGCATCCGGCTTCTTGCGGTGCCCTCCAGGGCGGTTGCTTCGTCGATGGGGCTGTGTGCGTGGCGCGCGAGGGTCAGGGCCTTTTGGTGTGCGGCAATCCCGTCCTGGGGCGTGGCAGTGTCGGTCCGCGGCGTTGTGCGTGCCGATAATTGCCTCCATGCAGGTCAGGAAGCATGTTGGTACTCGTGGAGTACGCCGCCGAGACGATCGTGTCGGCGAACGCGAAGCGGCTCGAGCTGTGGTGGATTGAGCGGTTCCGGCACGACTCGGAGGGGTGCGGCAGCCTGCAGTGTGCGGTGGGTGCGGTGATGGTTGTCATGCTGTTCGTACTCGCGGAGCGCTCGCCACAGGTGGGCTTCGTTCCAGAGCAGGGTGCGGTCGAGGACTTCACGGCGCAGGCTGCGAACCCAGCGTTCCATGGTTGAGTTCATGCGTGGCGTGCGGACGGCGGTGAGCACGGTGCGGATCCCTGCCTGAGAAAGGATCTCGTCGATGACGGCGGGGTATTTTGCGTCGCGGTCGCGGATCATGAACTTGATGGCGGTGAGCTGTCCGGCGTCTTCGAGGTCCATGACCAGGTTCTTGATCGCCTGGGTGACCCAGGCGTGGGTGGGATGCGTGGTGGTGCCGAGCGCACGGACGTTTCGGTGGGCGTGGTGGATGGCGGCGAGGATGTACTGACGCTGTCTGGTGAGGGTGATGGTCTCGATGAAGTCCATCGCGAGGATGGCTTCGGCTTGGGAGTGTAGGAATGTGGCCCAGGTGACGTTCGAGCGTTGGGTTGAAGGATCGATTCCTTCGGCCTTGAGGATTTCCCAGACGGTGGAGGGGGCCAGTTTGATGCCGAGGAGTGTGAGTTCGCCGTGGATGCGCCGGTAGCCCCAGGTGGGGTTTTCCTCGGCGAGGCGGAGTATGAGGCGGCGGACGGAAGTGACGGTGCGGGGGCGGCCGGGACGCGGGTTGCGGCTGAGACGGATGTGACGGTTAGTCATGAAGTTGCGGTGCCAGCGCAGGACAGTGTCCGGGGAGACGATGAGCCGTAGCCGGCCCAGGGGCGGTTCGTGGCAGCGGGGCGAGGAGAGCGGCCAGGAACGCGCGGTCGGCCTCCTGAAAGCCGGGGCGTTGGCTGCCGAGCCGGCGTTGCAGGACGGCGAGCTGGTGCCGCAGCGCGAGGATCTCGACGTCTTTGTCGTGGTCGCTCATAGGGATCAGCCGCAGGGCGGTGAAGGCGTGGGAGACGGCGATGCAGGCCAGGCGTACGAGCATGGACAGTGATCATTGCCGACCGCTGTCGTCGGCGCGACAACAGGGCTGAACTGCACCGACGTAATATTCGGCACCCACAAGGGGCAGGGCGCTCCGACTTCAGGGCCGAGCAGGAGTTCCGCTTCGCCCGCTGCATAGCCGTGCTCCATCTCCATGAGCCCCCACATGCCGGGGTGTGCGCGGCCGAACGAATGGACCAAGATCCTGGCCCAGGCCGGTGTGAGTGCACCGCCAGCGGAGCCCGGCTTGCGGACGGACAGCCACACCCCAACCCGGAAAGGACTCTGCCCCCACAGCTTCCACAATGCTGCTCACCCGTCACTTCGTGTCTCAGGTTCCTCAGCTTGCCTTCCAGCGCTGGAAGGTGAGACGGCATAGCGAAAGGAGGACGGTCACCTTGATTCTTGTCCAGGAGAGATCCGCAGGCCATACGTGATGTTCGGGCCGCCGACCATGAGCAGCCCGTCGGGGGTGAAGGTGAGGGCTGAAGCCTCCTGCAGAAGAGCGAAAGCGCGGGTCCGGCCGGTCAGGACGTTGGTGAGGTGCAGCTCCGCGTCGTTCCAGGCGGTGGCCAGGACCGGACCGCTAGGGGTATCGGCGGCGGCGAGGGCGGTAACAACGCAGGGGCGCTGCTCAATGGGGTCAGACATCGGCTCGCTGCCCAGACCCCACAGCCGTACGGTCCCGTCCATCCCGGCGGAGAAGATCAGAGTCACCTCGTCGTCGGCCAGGTGCAGGCAGGTGGTGGCAGTGACGGGTGCGGTATGGAGCCGCGTGGTGCGCGGGAACGGCTGGTAGGTGGCCAGTGGCCAGACATGGACGGCGCCCTGGTCGTCTCCGATCACGGCGGTGGCCGCGGACGGATCGCTACCCAGGGCAGTAGGGCGCACGGGCTCGGGGGCGAAGGCAGCCTGACCGTGAAAGGCGGCGATGGCGTCCGCGACGGGGTCATCGCCCGTGGCGGGCAGGAGGGTGCCCGGTTCGTCCAACAGCAGCCGCGCGGCGGCCATTTGGTAGGGCCTGGCGGTGGGCGGTGCGGGCAGCCTTCCGGTGTGATGACCGGTGCTTGGGTCCAGAGTGTGCAGGGAACCGAGCGGATCGGCGGCGGCTACGGTGCCCTCTGCGAGCGAGGCCAGGGCCGTGACAGGGAACCCGGAGTGCGCCCACATGGCATGCAGGGGTTGCTCCTGGGCCAGTGAGTGCAAGGAGTTGGCCAGGGCGGCGTCGTGGGCGAGGGCAGCGGTGTGCAGGAGCGCGGCGCGCTGTGTGGTGCCGTGGTCGAGGGCGGAGAGCTGTGGGGCGACCAGGGCCCATACGGCGCGCAGGCTGGGCGGGGCAGGGGTGTTCGGATCGGCGAGGGTGGCGCTGATCGCGGTGGCCGGACCGTGCAGCAGGAACTCGGGGTCACTCAGCAGACCCCGTATCGCCTCCTGGTCGGGGGCCTGGTCCAAGAGGCGCTCGCGGTCCTTGCGAGGAGTGTTGGCTCAGTCGGGACGTTGGTGAGTGGTGCGCGGGACCGTGGCGAGGAGCGAGGCGAAGTCGCTCTGCGGCCGGGGCGGTTCGTACGCCCCGGGCCCCAAGACGATGACGTGTGCCGCCTCCTCGAAGAGCGCCTCGTCGTCGCTCTCGACGACCATGCGTACCTGTGGCACACGCAGCAGCGGACCGAGCAGGTCCGCGACGGCTGCCGCCGGATCGCGGGTGAGGTGCAGGTCAGGTACGAGCATGAGTAGCGGGCGCGGATCGGCGGCTACTCGATCGACGAGACCGTGTACCGGCTGCGGCCCGTAGCCCAACTGGCGGCCCAATTCCCATGCCAGACCATCGACATGCAGTCCCTTGGCCGGGACCGTGGCATGGACGACGGTGCCCGGGGTACTGCCCGAGATGACCAGGAAATGGGCGAGCAGTTGGCTCTTGCCGCTGCCCCGCGCACCGGTGACCTGGAACAACCGGGATGTGTCGCCCGTGGCCCAGTCCAACAGCGCCTGCGCCGCCTGAGTATCGACGATCTGGCTGTCCGTCTGCACCGTGCGCTCCCCCTACTGCTGCTGTCCTGCTGTTGTTGTTCTACTGCTGCTGTGTGGCGGCTTCACGTAGCTGGCGAATTCCCTCGGCCCGCGAGTCGGCGCTCTCCCCGTAGGGGAAGTTGTGCGTCATCTGCGCATCGGGGAAGACCTGACCGAGCCATATTGAGCAGTAGTGTCCGGGCGTGAAGCACGGCTGCAGTTCCGTGTGGATGCGCAGCACCTGCTCGGCCTCAAAGCCTGCCGCGTGCAGCTGCTCCCACAGCTTCTCTTCGGGGTGAACGCCGATACCGCCAGAGGCGGTGACGATCTGCTTCTCGTCCTGACCATTGAGGACTTCGAAGGCGGTGAACCACTCGGCGTTTGCGGTGTCGCGGATGTCGTCCAGGACCAGCGGCCACCAGTTCTCACGCCCGGCGAAGGCCTGAGCATCGATACCGCGCAGCCCCTCCTCCAGTTGTGCGAAGGCCTGCCCGGCCCGCTGGGGCTCATCCGTGGCCAGGATGAATCGCAGCGCCTGATCCAGCGCGGACAGTGCTGCGGCGAATGCCCCGGGAGAGGAGCTTACGTAGCGCAACTCCTCCTCCCAATCCAGCAGTACGGCCCGCACTGCCCCCTGGGCGTCGACACACAACTCGAATCCCTGGTCAGTTCCGAGACGCGCCCAGGTGCGACACTCGTCCCGCACAACCTCCCGGCCCACGGATGCCGCATAGTCGCCGAGCAACACAGGCTCCTCAGCCTGCGTCGCGAAGTACGGCCCCACACGGAGCGGCAGCGCAAGCTGCCCGAGCCGCAGCACGCTGCTGGGAGTGTCGAAGGGGTCACCATTTGCCGCTGCGCCGAAATGCCGCATGCTAGCGCCTGACAATTGAATTTCCTATCTGGAGTGTCGCGCGTACGCGGGGTGATCCTGTCGTGCGGTATCAGTAATGCAGTTCAGAATCGACGATGTAGTCCAGGACTTCATGCCAGCGGGAATCCGGATTCTCCAGCGCTGCGGCGTCGATTTCTTCCATGGCGTCCTTGACTCGGCGGCGCGTCATCTCCGGGTCGTCCTCGCCCTCCTGCTCATACCTTGGGTGTTCGATGTCGAATTTCGGCCGTTCCGACTGCAGCAGGTAAAGGAAGTGGATGAAGTTTCGGAGGCTGCTGTTGAACGGGTAGATTCCGGATTCATCGGAGAGGCAGTAGACCACCCCGGTGGACGCGTCGAATGCGATGTCGTCGTACGGGATTGTCCCGAGTGAGATCCACTCTTCGGCGCCCTGTGGAATTTCATCAAACCGATCCGCGAGACCGACGTCCCAGTCCGAGACGCGCTGGAGTCGTTCGGAGATCTCGTCATCCATGTCGAACCATGGATTCTCCCAGACCGGGAGTCCAAGCGTGCGCAGCACCTCCCTGGAGTCGACGTCTGGAATCTCTCCCAGGAGTTCCTCGCTCGGTAGCATCAACTCGTCTTCGGAAAAGACGGTCAACATTTCATTTCGAGTTAGCGGGCTGCTCATGTCGCTCCATTATCATCCGTGACCGCAGGATCCTATCTCTTTGAACGGAGCTGGTCAAGATAGTTCTCCATGGTCGAGTTTCCTGCGGCCCGAGATTCCTTGGTGGCGCCGTATTCGACGCTGTGGGATACGTCCGTGTTCGGAAATCGTTCGGCTATCCACGAACTGCAATTCGCGCCGGTCGCGCACGGGGCTCGTTCCGTGTACATCTCGCCTATTCGGTCCCCCTCCCCTTGTCGCAGGAAAGGGGTTCCTATCATTCGCTCCGAATGCCGGAAGCCATTGCTTCGTCCGACCAGTACGAAATCGTCGGCGTCATTGCTTCCCGAGACCCGTGCCGCGGCGTAGTTGTTGCTCTGGAAGTCGCCGTTCTTCTTGTGGCCGCCGTAACTCTTGCCCGTGTGCCGTGCGAGTTGGGTGGCGCGTGAGAGGTCGGTGCTTCCCAGGGCGACCTGCTGGGAATCGGATCGTTGGCGTGGATCCGTCTTTCCCTCAGTCTTGGTCTTGAGGCTGGCATTGCGTTCCCCCGGCTTCGGGCGTCCGACGGACGCACTGTCGAGCCCCAGGCGTGCATGGTCGTCCTGCGTCAGTTCGGAGGTCTTTCCGCTGCTGTGCAGGCGCTGGATGGACCCGTTGTCCGACATGAGATACATGGGGCTCTTGTCGCCCCGTTTTCCGAGCTCGTCCAGTGACAGGGCGACATTCTTGTCGTTCTCTCGGTGATTGGTGGCCATCCTCTTCAGGCCACGGGGCATGGTGTCGTCGAGGTGGCTGGCCAGGCGCTTGGCACCCTTCTGAATGCCGTCCATGACGGTGTCCAGGCCGGCGTTGGCGGCGTCTGCGAGGGCGTCCTTGCCGCGGGTGCGGCCGTGGGCATTTCTGGCGCGGCCGAGTTTGCGGTCATGGGAGGAGCCGAGGTCAGTGCCGATGTTCCTGAGCTTGGAGCCGGCGGAGTCGAAGGCGTCCAGGTCGATACTGAACTTGCCCGAACCGCCGCCTGCTCCACCCGACGCGCCCCCGCCGGAGGAGCCTTCGGCGCTGAGGAGTTGCATGGACCCGGACTGCTTGGCTGAGTCGACTCCCGCGTTGAAGCTGTCCTTGCCGGCATTGGCGGCCTGGGAGGCGCTGATGCCCTGCTGTGTGCCCATGGCGTTGCCGGCCGCCTGGATGGCGAGATCGCCGACCATCGAGCCAAGTGCCTCGTAGACCGGCCCCATGGCGGTGTTCACGATCTGCTCGGCGATCTGCTCGCAGACCTCCTTGAAGATGCGTTTCACCGCGGTGCGGGTGGCCACCGTCCCGGCCAGGCCGCCCAGGGTGGACAGGCCGAGAGTGAAGGGCGCGGCCGCGGCGGCGGCGGCGATCTCGGCGGCGAGGATGCCGAGTTGGACGATCGCGGCGATCTTCGCGCCCTCGATCAGGACGGCCACCGCATCCAGGGCGGTGCCGGTCAGTCGACCTGCCTCGCCGAGGTTCGCCAGATGGGCTCCCCTGACCTTGGACCAGTGGGCAGACAGGGCCTCGACGGCCGCGCCCTCACTGTTGCCGATCAGATCGTTCAGCAACTGGTGGGCATCCATGGCTCCGTCGTCCACCGCATCGGCAAACTCCCGCATGGCGGCCGCCATTTCGCGGTAGTCGTCCTCGTCTACGTTCGGCCACGAAACACCGATGATGTCCAAGGCCTCGTCTGCCCAGCCCGGAAGGGTGATGCCCTTCAGCTTCCCCCGTTCGTACGTTCGTTGATCGAACATACGGTAGTAGAGGGTGGCGAGGGCAAGGAGGGGCGAGCGTGGGACGCCTGCGAGGCAGATGCATACAGTGATGCCGTCGCAGAGCAGGTAGACGGGCGAGAGGGGAGTTGCTGGTGACGGCGAGTCAGGCGAAGCGCGAGGTCGACCCCGCGGACCTGGAGGACATCGAGTCGCCGGAGCGCGCGCAGGATGTTCTGCGTGCGATGCGGACTCTGGCATCCAACCCAAAGGTCGATGACACCGTCCGGGAGATGGCGAGGGGTGTGCTCTCCGGGAACCTCAGCTTGCGCGAAGCCGTGCTCTCCGATGTCTACATGGACGCGGTCGGTGCACGGGTGAGCGAGGCGTTCCAGGCGGCCAAGGCGCTGGCACCCGAGGAAGAGCAGAAGAACGCGGACCGCTTCAATGCCTGGGTGGCAGAGCAACGCCGGGCGGATGAGGCTGAGTCGCCGCGCACTGCAGACTTGGGACGAACCCCCAGTGGTGCGGTGCACGACCTGCGACGTTCGTAGTCGCCAGCTACGCATAGGCTCGGGCCCCAGGGGTGGTCCGACTGCCTGCCGCTCAATGCGCGTCTCAATCCGCGTACACCACTTTTTGGCGACTACGACGACGTGCTGCGACGGAACGCCCCCTGCGGCTGTCCGCGAGGTCTACGTCAACTGGTCGCTGGCCAGGGCCATGACGGATCGGACAAGAGCGTACGCGCTGATCGACTCGACGATGCCCCAGTGCTCGAGGAGGCGTTGGCAGCCGGCAGGCGCTATCAGGCGCCGCCGGTGTCATGAGGAGCACGCGAGCAGTCGCTGCGATGATGGAGAAGGTCTGCGCCGACATGGCCGCTGTCGTCGACGACACGCGAACGGCCGCGACGACCGGGCCCGTCGCCGTTCGGAGCGGCGGTCAAGTCGGCAAACTTTCCCCGGGAGAAGTCCCTGCGGGCCGTCGACTTCAACGCGAACCCGATCATCGACGCCGCGACCGTCCACACCCTCGCCAGTTGCGACTGGATCAAGGACGGAAGGCCGCTCTGCCTGATCGGAGACTCCGGCACCGGCAAGTCGCACCTGCTGATCGCGCTGGGCACCGAGGCCGCGATGAAGGGCTACCGCGTCCGCTACACGCTCGCCACGAAGCTGGTGAACGAGCTGGTGGAAGCCGCTGAGTCATTTCCGGTTCGGGACAGGTTGTTCGGCAGAACTTCATGAACGCCGACAGAGCGTCAGGCGGGAGAGGTCAGCGCGGCGGGGATCTTGGCGAAGGTCTCCTCGACCAGTTTCATCAAGCCGTCGCGGCCTCCGTGGCCGCCCTGTGCCGTCCAGTGCAGGGAAGCTGTGCGCCAGGCGGCCACGAAGATCTCCACGGTCAGGGGGAGGCGCACCTCGTCGGTGTCGGCGCCGGCGGAGCCATTCACTGCCTTGACCAGGGATCGCGTCGTGTCCTGGCAGTAGCCCAGACTGTGTGTCCGCAGCGCGGGGGCGGTTTCCGACAGCTCGCGGGTGGCCAGGAAGCGGCGGTCCCAGTCCGGGTCCATAGCGCTCAAGGTGGTTGCCAGTGCCTGGCGGAGAGCCTCAAGGAGCGGGCCGTCCATCGCCAGGGTGGCCACGTAATCGAGATAGGCCGACCACAAGTCGCTGTCGGCGGCCAGCGCGACGTCTTCCTTGGAACGGTAGTTCCGGAAGAAGGTCCGCTTGGACACCTCTACGGCGTCACACAGGTCATCCAGTGTGGTGGCGTCGTACCCGCGTTCAGTGAACAGGCGGAGCGCGGTCTCGGCCAGAGCCCTGTGAGTGCGCAGCTTCTTCCGTTCGCGCAGCGGCAGGTCGCGCAGGTCATCACTCACACCGTGAGGCTATCACCCGGGAGCTGTTGCCCTTTGACAGCTAATGCCACTGAGTGGCACTGTCGCCTCAGTGGCCAATCGTGGTTGCTGAACTCCCCCTGAAGGAGCCTGGATTCGTGACTACCGTCCCTACGGGCCGCTCCCGTCCGGCGATCACACTGGTGGTGGTGCTGCTGGCCTTTTGCACCGTGCCGATGTCCATCTCCGGAGCAGCCGTCGCGCTCCCCGGCATCGGTGAGGACCTGCACACCGCAGGCGCACCGCTGCAATGGGTCATGAACGCCTACAACTTGACGTTTGCCTCGTTCACGCTGGTCTCCGGCTCCGCGGCAGACCTGGTGGGGCGTCGGCGGGCCTTCATGATCGGCGGCGGGGTGTTCGCCGTCGGCTCGCTCGCGGCCGCGGCCGCACCCAATACCGTTTTCCTGGACATCGCCCGTGCTGTGTCGGGTATCGGTGCGGCCGGCGTGTTCGCCAGTGGCGGCGCGATTCTGGCCACCACCTTCGACGGTGCCGCGCGCACCCGCGCGTTCGCGGCGCTCGGCAGCGCCGCCGGACTCGGTCTTGCGGCCGGACCCACCCTGTCTGGCTTGCTGGTCAGCGCGTTGGGATGGCGTGCCACCTTCGGAGTGCACGCCGTCATGGTGGCCGTGGCGCTGGCCGGTGTCGGCTACGTCGCCGAATCCCGCGCTGAGCAGCGCCCCCGCCTTGATGTGACCGGTGCCGTGGTATTCGTCGCCGGCCTGGGCGTGCTGGTTCTAGGGTCGGTCCAGGGACCGGAGTGGGGCTGGGCGAGCCCCGGCGTGCTGGCGTTGCTGGTCGCCGGTGTGGGGCTCCTTGTGTTCTTCGTCGTCCTCCAGGCGCGCTCCGCCGCCCCGTTGCTCGACCTGTCGCTGGTCAAGAACCGCCGATTCCTGGCGCTGTGCATGGTGCCCGTCGTATCGACCTTCGGCTTCGTGACGCTGCTGACCTACCTGCCCACCTACTTCGTGGGCGCTAGCGGCTTCTCCTCTCAACGGGCCGGAACAGTGCTGCTTTTGATGACCGCTCCGGTACTGCTGGCTCCGCCGCTGGCGGGCGCTCTGGTCAACCGGGGTGTGTCGGCCCGCGTGATGATCACGATCTCGTTGGCCTTCTTCGCCGGCGGCAACGTGTGGCTCACCGTGATCGGCCCCGACACGTCTGTCGCCGTGATCGCCGGGCCCCTGCTGATGGTCGGTCTCGGCGCCGGCCTGTCGTTCGGTGTGGGTGACGGTGCCGCGATGAGCATGGTGGAGCCCGAACAGGCGGGCATGGCCACCGGGTTCCTCAACACCATGCGTATCGGTAGCGAGGCCATCGTCATCGCTGTGTACGGCGCAGTACTGGTCAGCGTGATTAGCACCCGCGTCGGCTCCCAGGAGCTGGCCGCGAAGGTCGCCGCGGGGGACCTGACCGGCGGTGACTTTGGTGTACTGGCCAACGGGTTCACCCATGCCCTGCATGTCGCCCTGGATGGAACGGCCGTCGTGTGCGCGATCGGGGCGGTGGCCATCGCCGTCGCCTTGGTCCCGCCACGCCGCGACACCGCCGCGACGACCTCCCCTCCCAAGGACCAGCTACCCACCACGGTCGCCTGACCAGACACACCAAGGGCCTTGGATCTCACCGCGCGGACACCGGGCTCGGCTCCCGACCAGCACGGCACCGAACTCCTCTTCCAGGATTAGGCAGAGGGGGAAGAAAGCGTGGCTTCGCCACCGGCGAGCCAGCGGATGAACGAAGACCTTCAACGCACCTGCGCCGCCTCCTACGCCTTGCTGACCCGGGCGAAGAAGGCCAGCTGATTTCGCCGGTCTCGGCGCGACGGCCCGCCGCCCTCTTGGGGGGCGAGCCTCCCTACACCGCGACGTCATTTCTCGGTTCTGGCACAGATCTTGGGGAGCGGTCGCGGAGGGTCATCGCGTTGTTCGATTGTGAGGAGACGGGTTCGCGCGAGACCGCGTACGCCTTGTCGTCCGACGAGCGGAAGTGACGCTCCCTCAGGTGCTCGCCGACCGCTGCTGTCGTCGGTTGTTGCCCGTGATGGTGCTGGTAATGCAGACCGATGCACCGTTCTGGGACTCGCTGGTGTTCGACGGGATCGACGATGTGGAAGTCGAGGCGGTTACGGCCGCGTTCGGCACAGTCGAGGTGATGGCGAGAGGCCGCGCGGCGGGGGCGGCTTGTCCGGACTGTGATCGCTTTTCGGACCGAGTCCACGACCGATACCAGCGCAGGCTGAAGGACCTTCCACTCGCTGAACAGGGTTTCGTAATCCGGTTGACGGTCCGGCGTTTCATCTGCGGAGTGGCGGACTGTCCCCGCCGGACGTTCGCCGAGCCGTTCTCCCGACTGGCCGTCCCGTACGCACGGTTCACCGCTCGGCTCAACCATGCCCTGGAGCGAGTGGGGCTCGCGCTGGCCGGGCGGGCCGGTGCTCGGTTGGCCGCCCAGTTGGGTTTCGGCGTGGGACGGATGACCTTGTTACGCAGGGTCGTGTCGTTGCCCGATCCACGGTTCAGTACGCCGCGGGTGCTGGGCGTGGACGACTTCGCGATCCGTCGTGGCCAGACCTACTCCACCGTCTTGACCAGCGTCGAGGACCATCGCGTGGTCGATGTGCTCCCGACCCGCGAAGCCGGGCCACTGGCCGCCTGGCTGACCCGCCACCCTGGCGTGGAGATCATCTGCCGGGACCGGGCGGGCGCCTACGCCGAGGGCGCCCGGCGCGGTGCCCCAGACGCTTTGCAGGTAGCCGACCGGTTCCATCTGTGGCAGGGCCTCGGCCGGGCCGTTGAGACATGCGTCGCCGCCCACCGTGAGTGCCTGCGCAACCCGTCGCCCACCGGCATGCTGCCAGGCGCGACCCGTCCCGACCCCGGTCGGTCGCAGGACGATTCGGCGCCTGTCGGCCGGCGGGCCGAGCGGAAGAAGGCAGCACACGCCCTGGTCCATGAGCTCCTCGCCCAAGGTCACTCACGCCGGGCGATTGCCCGGCACCTGGGCTGGGGTCTCAACACCGTGCTCCGGTACGCGAACGCCGCATGCTGGCAGGACACCATTCGCGACAGTCTGCCCCGACCCAGCAGACTAGACCCCTACAAGCCCTACCTCGAGCGGCGATTCGCCGAGGGATGCACTAGCGTCACCCGACTGCACGGCGAACTCATTGCAGCCAACGCGCCCGTCACCTACCAGATGGTCCGCGCCCACATCGCATCCCTCCGCAGGACTCCGGCCGGCGCGGCACCGCGGCCGCCGTCGGTGCGACAGGTGACCGGCTGGCTCACCCGGCACCCCACGGCCCTGGCCGAGGAAGACCGGGCCGCCCTGAAGGACGTCCTGGCCCGTTGCCCCGAACTGGACAAGGCCGCCGAACATGTTCGCGGCTTCGGCGAGATACTTACCGACCGCCTTGGCTCGACACTCCCCACCTGGATCGACGCCGTCGACGCCAGCCAGTTACCCGGCCTCACCGGCTTCGCACTGCACCTGCACCGAGACTTCGACGCCGTGAAAGCCGGGCTCACCCTGGACTGGAACTCGGGCAGCATCGAGGGCGCCGTCAACCGCATCAAGAAGATCAAGAGGCAGCTCTACGGCCGAGCTGGATTCGAGCTGCTCCGCAAAATGATCTTGCTTCAGTAGCTTCCGCGATGGCGGTCTGTCGCTGGTCGGCACGCTAGAGGTCAGAGTTCGGTAGTCCAGATCCCGACAGGGTGCTCATTCGGCGGCAGCCACAACTGAGGCTGCGACTCCCGATGCCGTTCCTCGGCCCGTTCTTCCCAGTGGAAGCGGTCATCCGCGTCAGACCACGCGACTTGCAGCACAGGGAAAGGAGGCCGCCGGTAGAACCCGATGGCCTGCCCGAAGAAGGTCCGGTACCAGCGGAGGTCAACGTGTCTGAGCGCGACGTGGTGACCGTCGACAACGTCAGGGTGTCTCTGGCCGTCAGCCAGTACGGCGCCCGTGGCGGACTTCTCGCCGACTCCGTTGAGCATGCGGTGCATGGCGTGGATGTCGAGTCCGAACATGGCGAGTTCAGGGGCGCCGTAAGTGTGTGCGAGGCCGATCGTGTAGGCGAATCCAGGACCGATGTCGTCCTCGGGAACCATCACGACGTGCCATCCGTGCCGCTGCACATTCTCGATGATCGTCAAATCCATACGGTCCGCTTCGTCCCGGTCGCCGTAGTCATGGCAGAGGACGCAGCGGCACCGGAACGGATCAGCAGTCATACGCGGAGGCTACGAGGTAAGTGCTTGAGTCGGTAAGCCGGGCTCGTGACCACCCGTTCAATCGAACGACATCGTCACCCTCAGCGACCGCTCCCCAAGATCTGTGCCAGAACCCATCAGCCATCAACACTGTCCGCCCAGCATTTGAGCTCTGCTTTGGTGAGGGCTTCGATGATGTCGTGGCGTCGGGCGGCGGTCAGGTCGTGAGTGGATCCGGGCAGGGCCGGCGAGGCCCAGAGCAGCCGTCCGAACGGGTCGGTGAGGACCTGGACGTTCATGCCGTGGCGTTTGTGTTTCCCGTAGTAGTACGGGGTGTCGGCGGCGATGCGGTCGATCGGGAGCAGAGTGCCGTCGAGAATGACGAACGCCTTCGTGCGGATCGTCTTCATCGCCTCGTCCAAGGTCGGGGCGAGGGTGGCCAGGACGTCGATGGCCTCGCGTATGTAGCGGAAGACGGTCGCGATGCCGATGCCGAGCCCTGCCGCGAGCTGGGCGTAGGTGTCACCCGCACCGCAGGTGTGCCAGGGCGAGCAGGGCCTGGCGTCCGGCCGACAGGCGCCGCCACCGCGTCCCGATCTCCACTTGTCGGGCTGAGAGTTGCCCGGCCAGGAACTGCAAGGTCCGGCTCGACAGATCGATCGCGGACGGGTGGACAAGCACGTGAAGCTCCTGGCGGACATGGGTGATCTTGGTCGAGAACCCCGTCTACCAGGAGCTTCGTCGTTGCGCAGGACTGTCCAACTCGCGGTCAATGTCGTCATGTTGGAAGAGGCTCATTGGTGAAGGGCTATCGGGCTGCTGTTTCCCGTTGGTGCTCGTTCTCGATATGCTCGCCGACCACCTCTGTGCCGAAGTTGCAGAGAATCGTAGGGGTTCAGTCTTGAGGACCTCCGTGGCCGGCTCACCGGTGCGGAGCGAGGTCGTACGAGCCCTCCTGCTCCGCACCGGATTCCGCAGTCCGTCACCGCCTCGATGGCAGTACGCTCCCGGCGGTAACGGGAGTGCTCACCTCCGCGAGCTGGCTGCGACCCTGTTCGGCGAGGCGTCCCAGGCGTACGAGCTGGGTGTCCTGGACCGGCTGGTCGCCGCCTTCGACCGCGCTGCGCAGGGCGTCGCGGGCGGCCAGAACCTCTTTGCGGAGGGTCGCCGGATAGGCGTCCTGCTCGGCGAGTCGGATGGTGATGATCGAGGTGCGGACCGCTGGGTCGAGTTGGGTCCAGAGGTCCTCGGCCCGCTCCGTGGCACCCCGCATCGCGTCGGCATCCATGGCTCTGCGTGCGTCCATGACTGCCTCCGCGGCGTCCTTCAGTTCCTTCAGGAGCTGCATCGGCAGCAGCCCACGTCCGCCTCGGGCGGCGACGCTTGCCTGGGCGGAAGCAAGCCGGGCCCGTGTGCACAGCTCCAGGATGTCGCGGGCCGAGTCCAGCAGTCCGTCCAGGGAACGGCTCACCGTGTCCCCTCTGCCAAGGGCCGAAAGATCCTCCATGGTTTCGGTGAGGGCGTCGTGTTCGGCGGGCGTGACCTCCCGGCCCCAGTCAGCCAGGAAGGCGTGGCAGCGGGCGTGGAGTTCGTCCGCCTTCCGGCCGACGGTGGCGGAGACCATGCTGCGTCGCAGCCGGGCGCCCCGCGACTCGCCGGAACCGACGCGATACCTCATATCGATGGTCCGATCGGCATCGAGCCGTACTTGCAGGGTGAGCGGTACGTCTCCCCGGAGGAGATCGTCGTCCATGTGGACGAAGCCACCGCAGAACTCATTGCGTTGCGCGGAGCGTGCGTGCGGTCCTTCCCAGACGCTGAAACGCACCGTGTTGCCGCCGTGGCCGCGCACTACCAGGTCGTCCACCCGGTGCCACTCGGTCGGGTAAGGCGTGCCACCAGGGAAGAGAACCTCCACGGTGCCGTCCGTGAGTTCAAGTCCGATGTGCTGCGCCGTGACCTGTTCGGCGACGGCGGTGCCGAAGTCGCCGCCGCAGAACGAGCAGGTGCTGAGACCGGTGGCGTTGATCATGCCGCAACCGGTGCATTTCAGGCCGCCCGCGTCCAGCGGCGCGTCGCAGTCGAGGCACACGGTCGCCGACGCGGGGTTGTCGGTCCGGCCGCACTCCGGGCACTCCTCCATGGTGGTCGCCGGAGTGACCGCGCTCAGTCCTTCCAAGCCCGTGGCGCACACGGAACAGGCGGCGGTGTGCTCCGGGGCGGGGACATGGCAGCCGGGACAGTCCACGGTGGCCGCGCCGAGCAGCGGTGCGGCGCACCCGGGGCACGTGTCAGCGGTGGCAGGAATGCCCCCGGCGGTGCAGGTCTCGGCGGGACAGTCGAGGGTACTCAGCAGACCCGCCTCCACGGCAGCTCCATGGGCGACGGCCATCATGGGCTCCACCATGTGCGAGACCGTGTCCTCGCCGAAGAGGCCCTCAAGGCTGCGCCGGACAGCCGGGATACGCGTGGAGCCGCCCACCAGTAGAACGTGTTGAACGTCTTCGGGCAGTGCCTCGCCCTCCTTCAGCACCGACTCGACCGTGTCCCGCATCCGCCGCAGGTGCTTGGTGAGGAGTTCTTCGAAGACCGTGCGCGTCATGGCCCCCGACCAAGAGCCGCCCTGGTGGCCGAGCGGAGCGAGGACCACCTCGGAGACGTCGCGCGAGGACAGCTCGACTTTCGCCCGCTCGGCGGCGGCCCGGATCCGGTAGGCGTCTCCCTCACCGCCGTGGTCGCGTCCGCCGAGCTGCGTGCGCAGATGCCTGTCAATCAATGCGTCGAAGTCCGCGCCGCCGAGGAGGTTGTCCCCGCCCAGCCGGTCCACCGAGAAGTAGCCCGGCCCGATGGTCAGCAGCGACACGTCGAAGGTGCCGCCGCCCAGGTCGAAGACCAGCACGGTGGCGTGCTCCTTGGTGCTGTCTTCACCTGGCCTGACGCCGAAGGCGTGCGCGGCGGCGGTCGGTTCCTGAATGATCCGCGCCACGTGGAAACCGGCCAGCCGTCCCGCCTCGCGTACCGCGTCGAACTGCGGCTCGGCGAAGTACGTCGGCACTGTGATAACCGCGCGCCGGAACGGCACCCCTGCAGCGCTCTCGGCGTCCTCCTTGAGCCGGCGCAGCAGGATGGCGGAGACCTGCACCGGGGAAAGGTAATGCTCACCGAGCCGGATCTCCACCGAGCCGTCGGCGCTCGCCCGGACGGGCGGCGCGTCGTCGGGCCGTGCCTCGAGCGCCTGCTGCACCAGCTCGTCGTCCCAACGCCGCCCGATCAGCCTCTTCACCTCCGTGATCACCGAACCAGGCGACGCAGCACGCCAGTTGACGGCTTCGGCCCCGATCAGCAGTCCGCTGTCCGAGTCGATGCCGATGGCTGATGGGGTGGACTGTTCGCCGAGCCGGTTGGGCAGCACGACGGGGACGCCGTCGTGCAGCCAGGCCGTGACGGAGTTGGTCGTGCCGAGGTCGATGCCGAGGGTCCGGTGCATGGAAGGTCGCATCCTGATCGTCGAGAGGCGTCGTGAGCGTCGTACGGAAGGCTTGGGAAGTACGGTGCGGGTGCGGCGCGAGGGCCACCGGGTCAGGCGCGGCGGGAGCGGCGGGAGCGACGCCCTCGCCATGCCGGTGACTTGTGCGACAGGCGCCGCTGGGAGCGGGTGGTACGCCGTGGCTGTGACCGCCCGCCGTCGGCCGGGGCGACCTCGGCCGCCACCGAATCCGGGACGTCCTCGGCCGGCGCCGGCTCGGCTTGCCGCGCTGTGCCGGGCACCGCGACGACCACCTGTGCGGGGCGCAGGATGGACGTGCCCAGGCGGAAGCCGGCGAGCCGCTCCCGCAGCACCGTGCCGTCCGGGACGGACAGACGGCCTTCCGTCCCGACGACGTACATCTCCGCCGGATCGACCGCCCTGCCCACCACCTCCATGGGCCTGACGTCGTGCCGGGCGAACTCGCCGCGCAGCATCAGGTGTGCCGCCTCGATCTGCTCGCTCAGCGCGATAGCGGCCGAGGTCGCCTCGAGGGCGGATCGCGCCTCGTGCAGGACGCCGGCCCGGCGGCGGGTGTCGGCGAGCAGGTCGTCCAGCGGCAGCAGGCAACTCAGTAGGTCGTGCAGTCGGGCGTCGGCCTCGTCGCGTTTGCGGGACAGCGCCTCGACCCGGCGACGCAGCTTGTCGACTTCGGACGGCGGGCCGGCGGGGGCGGCCGGGTCGGGACCGTTCACGGAAGTTCCTCGATGTCGTGGCGGGGCAGGGGCGGGGTGAGCATTTCGGCTACAAGCGCGGCGGCGGCACCGCGGGACGCCTGGTCGGCCCGGTGGATGAGCTCCGCCTGCCCGTCCGAACCCTTCCGGGCTGAGGCGAGGGCCTGCGCAACCTGCCTGCGAAGGACTGGGGCCCGGCTGCCGGGCACCGCACCGGGGACGAGTTCATGGAGCGTAGGGCCGAACCAGGGAATCGGGGGCGCTGCGGTGTCCCAGGCCCCACGGACGAACTTGTCAGTGGTCAAAAGAGAGCCCCTTGTCCAGAGTCGTGCTGCGGGCGACGGCTGCGGGGAACGGGACCGAACAGCAGGCCCTGGGCCGGGAGTCCGGCACCGACCCGTTGCGCGCACGAGCGGTCGCGCCGAGCCCCGCCGAAGTCGCCTTCCTCCTCGCGTGCCGCGGCGCGGCGCAGATAGGCGGTCACCACGGTCTGGTCGAAGCGCGCGCTGACACCGGTCCGCACCAGGTCCCGCAGGAACAGCTCGATGACGTCCGACGGAGAGGCTGTGGCCTCTAGGTGCTCGGCGAGATCGAGCACCGTCGTGACGAGTGTCTCCCTGACTTGACTACGGGCCGGGCCCGCCATGCCTTCGGCCGCGCTCAGCAGGTCGACGCGGCGTTCCCACTCGGCGCGGGTGCTCTGGGCTCCGGCGGGTCGGGCCGCGCCGATCAGGAGGTCGGCGAGCGCGCTGCTGACGAACTCCTCCCCGTACGGGCCCTTGCCGCCGTCGTACTGGAGCATGCGCCGCACGGCGGCCCGCGCTGCTGCCATGTGCCCGCCGGACGCGGCGGCCACGGCCCGCTCGGCGTAACGAGTCGTCAGCCACCTCAGGGCCGGTGCACAGTCCGGATCGCGGCGCAGCAGGTGTCGTACCGCGTCTGTGCTGAACGTGTGATGGGGGAGTAGCCGTACCCGTTGCGGCTCCGCCCGACGTTGTGGCCCGCGCGAAGCACAGCTTCGCGTTCCGAGGCGTCGAGAGTGTTTCCGAGCCGCGCCGCCGTGCTGAAGTCCGCGAGCGTCTCGCTCCACTTCTTGGCTCCCGCCTGGTCTTTGCCCCGAATTGCAAGGGCTTGGGCGAGAGCGTCGCGGCACGCGCGGTGGTCGGGCGAGTCAGTGGTCCAGGTGCCGGGGTCGGGGTGGCGTGCGGTGTAGGCGTCAAGGAGGTCGATGTGACGGCCGCGGTCCACGAGATGCCAGGCGGCGTCCTCAAGCGAGGACATGCCGTCGGGCCCGGTGTCCTGGAGGACGATCATGGGGTCGGCACGTTCGGCCTCCCAAGCCGTCTCCCATGCGGCGAGTACGTCACGCTCACCCCGGACGTCCAAGGCGTGCAGCAGGTCGTTGATGCGGCCGAGCAGGTGGCGGCGTGCCTCCTCCCACAGTTCGTCGCGCGCCGGGGCGCTGCGTCGGCCGGTGAGCAACGCGCGGAAGTCGCCCGGGTCGTCCTCGTCCAGGAGGTGGGCCCACAACACGATCGCGAGCGCCGCCGTGCCGGACTCCGTGTGCCGCCCGCCCTCTTCCGCCAGCCTGCGGAGCGCGCTCACCGCGAGGCCGTGTACGACCCCGGTCGAGGCCAGGTGCAGGTAGCTGTCGGGACACCGCCGGACCGCCTTCTGCCAGTCGCCGACCCGCGCAGCCAGTGCGGCACGTAGTACGGCGTACCGTACCGCCGCCTCTTCGCCGTCCGGTGTGCCGAACTGACCTCGAAGGCGATGGAGGAGCGGACGTACGGCAGTGAACTCGGCGCGCTGGAAGGCATGCTCGGCATCGGTCAGCAGGCGATCCGCCGTCACGGCTTGGTCTGGTTCAGCGGTGTCGTCCACCCGCACGCTCTGTCGCCCCCCTGGTCCCCTACGCAGCAAGAGCCACCGTAATTAAGACGATGTCTTGATTGGCGCTGGTTCGTTGTCCTGGCATGGAGATAGTTGAACGGCTGGTGCCGGACGAGTTGTGGGAGATCTTCCAGAAT
>NZ_JBIAQB010000009.1:405387-450750 GCF_042888725.1 Streptomyces sp. NPDC002795 | reverse complement strand
CCGCCCCCCCGTGGCCCCCCCCGGGGGCCCCCCCCCCCCTTTGCTTCCCGCCTCCGCCCCGGAGCCACCCCACCACTACAAACACACCCGATCGGGGGGGGGGGGGGGCCCGGCCCCCCCCACCCCGCTTATCGAGGACTTCTTATGAGGTTCAGCGCAGGAACGGATCCACCGCGATCGCCACGAACACCAGCGACACATAGGTGATGGACCAGTGGAACAGCCGCATCTCCTTGAGCTTCGCACCGCTGACCTCGGCCTTGGCCCGGCTCTGCAGACCGTGCGCCTCCCACAGCCAGAACCCGCCGGCCAGCAGCGCGACCGCCGTGTAGAACCAGCCCGTGTAACCGAGCGGCTGGAGCAGCAGCGACACCGCGACCATCACCCAGCTGTAGGCGACGATCTGCTTGGCCACGACCTTGTTGGAGGCGAGGACCGGAAGCATCGGCACGCCCGCGCGCACGTAGTCGTCCTTCACCTTCATGGAGAGCGGCCAGTAGTGCGGCGGCGTCCAGAAGAACATGACCCCGAAGAGGATGACCGGCGCCCACGACATGGAGTTCGTGACCGACGACCAGCCGATGAGGACGGGCAGACAGCCCGCGATGCCGCCCCACACGATGTTCTGCGCGGTCCGCCGCTTCAGGATCATCGTGTAGACGACTACGTAGAAGAGCAGTGCGCCCAGGGACAGCCAGGCCGACAGCCAGTTCACCGCGAAACCGAACAGCAGCGTCGAGATCACCGCGAGGGCGATACCGAAGGCCAGGCACTCCTTCGGGCTGACCATGCCGGTGACCAGCGGACGCTGCGACGTGCGCTCCATGAGCGCGTCGATGTCGCGGTCCCACCACATGTTCAGGGCGTTGGCACCGCCCGCCGACAGATAACCGCCGACACAGGTGATCAGCACGAGCCAAAGGTCGGGCACACCCTGTTCGGCAAGGAACATCACCGGAACCGTGGTGATGAGAAGCAGCTCGATGATCCGCGGCTTGGTCAACGCCACGAACGCCTTGATGCGGGCCCCGAACGGCCGCTGGCCCCGACTGCTGCTTGTCAGCGCTCCCGCTGGACGGGATTCGACGGCCGTCACGCACACCCCTGACAGAGACTCCAGCGAGCCCCCGATGCGGACCACTTGATGTGAAGTCCCGGTAAAGCTCGCGCGTACCACGCCACTCTAGACGTTGCCCATACCCAGCCCTTCGCGGGGGTGGGTCGTGTTGGCCCGCATGCCGTAACGCCCCTTCACACCCCTCTTTGGGAGCCCGTCCGGATGAGCATTTCCGGCTACGGATGAGCCCCCATCTGAGCGGCCGCGTATTCACGTGTCGAAAGCACGCCGATCGGCGTCAGGAGGCGGATCCGACAGACTCCCGGCAGTCTGGAATGAGTCGAAAAAAAGCACGTTCCAGCGAGGGTAGGCTCGACAACGGCTGGTGACAGACGTCACCGGCATGAGACATGTGGAGAGGAGCCCTGACCCAGGGTGAGCACCAAGCCGACCACCACAGACTTCGAGTGGACCGATGTGGACCAGCGGGCCGTTGACACCGCGCGCGTCCTGGCCGCCGACGCCGTACAGAAGGTCGGCAACGGCCATCCCGGTACGGCGATGAGCCTGGCCCCGGCCGCGTACACCCTCTTCCAGAAGGTGATGCGGCACGACCCGGCGGACGCCGACTGGGTCGGGCGGGACCGCTTCGTCCTGTCCGCGGGGCACTCGTCCCTGACCCTCTACATCCAGCTCTACCTGGCCGGCTTCGGCCTGGAGCTGGACGACCTGAAGGCGTTCCGCACCTGGGGCTCGCAGACGCCGGGCCACCCGGAGTACGGGCACACCACCGGCGTGGAGACCACCACGGGCCCGCTGGGCCAGGGTGTCGCCAACGCGGTGGGCATGGCGATGGCCGCCCGCTACGAGCGCGGCCTGTTCGACCCGGAGGCCGCTGCCGGGGAGAGCCCGTTCGACCACTACGTGTACGCGATCGCCGGTGACGGCTGCCTCCAGGAGGGCATCTCCGCGGAGGCCTCCTCCATGGCCGGTCACCAGCAGCTCGGCAACCTGGTCCTGCTGTGGGACGACAACCACATCTCGATCGAGGGCGACACCGAGACGGCCGTCTCCGAGGACACCTGCAAGCGCTACGAGGCGTACGGCTGGCACGTCCAGCGTGTGGCCCCGAAGCCGGACGGCGACCTGGACCACGAGTCGATCTACAACGCCATCGAGGCCGCCAAGGCCGTGACGGACAAGCCGTCGTTCATCGCGATGCGCTCGATCATCGCCTGGCCGGCCCCGAACGCGCAGAACACCGAGGCCGCGCACGGCTCGGCGCTCGGCGACGACGAGGTGGCCGCCACCAAGCGCGTCCTCGGCTTCGACCCGGAGAAGTCCTTCGAGGTCTCCGACGAGGTCATCCATCACACGCGCGGCGCCCTGGAGCGCGGCGCGCAGGCCAAGGCCAAGTGGGACAAGCAGTTCGCCGAGTGGCGCACCGCCAACCCGGAGCGCGCCGCCGAGTTCGACCGCGTCAACGCGGGCGAGCTGCCCAAGGGCTGGGAGGAGAAGCTCCCCGTCTTCGAGACCGGCAAGGGTGTCGCCACCCGTGCCGCCTCCGGCAAGGTGCTGCAGGCGCTCGGCGGTGTGATCCCCGAGCTGTGGGGCGGCTCCGCCGACCTCGCGGGCTCGAACAACACGACGATCGACAAGACGTCGTCGTTCCTGCCGAAGGGCAACCCGCTGCCGGAGGCCGACCCGTACGGCCGCACCATCCACTTCGGCATCCGCGAGCACTCCATGGCCGCGGAGATGAACGGCATCGCGCTGCACGGCCACACGCGTATCTACGGAGGCACCTTCCTGGTGTTCTCCGACTACATGCGCAACGCCGTGCGCCTGTCCGCGCTGATGTCGCTGCCCGTCACCTACGTGTGGACGCACGACTCCGTCGGCCTCGGTGAGGACGGCCCGACGCACCAGCCGGTCGAGCACCTCGCTTCGCTGCGCGCCATCCCCGGCCTCAACGTCGTCCGTCCCGCGGACGCCAACGAGACGGCGATCGCCTGGCGCGAGATCCTGCGCCGCGGCAAGAAGGAGTACGGCGTCTCGCACCCGCACGGCCTGTCGCTGACCCGTCAGGGCGTGCCGACGTACGACGCCAACGAGGACACCGCCAAGGGCGGCTACGTCCTCGTCGAGGCCTCCAAGGCGACGCCCGACCTGGTCCTGATCGCCACCGGCTCCGAGGTGCACCTGGCCGTCGACGCCCGCGAGCAGCTCGAGTCCGAGGGCATCGCCACCCGCGTCGTATCCATGCCGTGTGTCGAGTGGTTCGACGACCAGGAGCAGGGGTACCGGGACAGCGTCCTGCCGCCCGCCGTGAAGGCGCGCGTCGCCGTCGAGGCCGGGATCGGTCTGACCTGGCACCGCTTCGTCGGGGACGCCGGACGCATCGTTTCGCTGGAGCACTTCGGCGCGTCCGCGGACGGCAAGGTCCTCTTCAAGGAGTTCGGCTTCACTGCGGAGAACGTGGTCGCCAAGGCCAAGGAATCTCTCGCCGCGGCCCAGCGCTGACGCCCATACACGACACGTAGGAGATGCAATTTCCATGACAGACGCACTGAAGCGCCTCTCCGAGGAAGGCGTGGCGATCTGGCTGGACGACCTGTCGCGCAAGCGGATCACGTCCGGCAACCTCGCCGAACTGATCGACGAGCAGCACGTCGTGGGCGTCACCACCAACCCGTCGATCTTCCAGAAGGCGATCTCCAGCGGTGACGGTTACGAGCAGCAGCTCGCCGACCTCGCCGCCCGCAAGGTCACCGTCGAAGAGGCGATCCGCATGATCACGACGGCGGACGTCCGCGACGCCGCCGACATCCTGCGCCCGGTCTTCGACGCGACGGGCGGCCAGGACGGCCGCGTGTCGATCGAGGTCGACCCGCGCCTGGCGCACAACACCAAGGCGACGGTCGCCGAGGCCCGGCAGCTCGCGTGGCTGGTGGACCGGCCGAACACGCTGATCAAGATCCCGGCTTCCAAGGCGGGCCTGCCCGCGATCACCGAGACGATCGGCAACGGCATCAGCGTCAACGTCACGCTGATCTTCTCGCTCGAGCGCTACCGCGAGGTCATGGACGCCTACCTCGCCGGCTTGGAGAAGGCCAAGGCCAAGGGCCTCGACCTGTCGACGATCCACTCGGTCGCCTCGTTCTTCGTGTCCCGCGTGGACGCCGAGATCGACAAGCGGATCGACGCGCTCGGCACGGACGACGCCAAGGCGGCGCGCGGCAAGGCCGGCCTCGCCAACGCGCGGCTCGCCTACGAGGCGTACGAAGAGGTGTTCGGCAGCGACCGCTGGGCCGCGCTCGACAAGGCGCAGGCCAACAAGCAGCGCCCGCTGTGGGCCTCGACGGGCGTCAAGGACAAGGCGTACAAGGACACCCTGTACGTCGACGACCTGGTCGCTCCCGGCACGGTGAACACCATGCCGGAGGCCACCCTGGAGGCGACGGCCGACCACGGCCAGATCACCGGGAACACCATCGCGGGCACGTACGACCAGTCCCGCAAGGAGATCGAGGCCGTCGAGAAGCTGGGGATCTCGTACGACGAGGTCGTGCAGCTTCTGGAGGACGAGGGCGTCGAGAAGTTCGAGGCGGCCTGGACCGACCTGCTGAAGTCGACCGAGGCGGAGCTCAAGCGCCTCGCCCCCTCGGAGGGCTGATCCCTTGACCGCACACGGAGCGAACAGCAATCCGCTCCGTGACGCCGCCGACCGACGGCTCCCGCGCATCGCGGGGCCGTCGGGCCTGGTGATTTTCGGCGTTACGGGCGATTTGTCACGTAAGAAGCTGATGCCCGCCGTTTATGACCTCGCGAACCGGGGTCTGCTCCCGCCCGGCTTCTCGCTCATCGGGTTCGCCCGTCGCGAGTGGCAGGACGAGGACTTCGCGCAGGAAGTGCACGACGCGGTCAAGCAGCACGCGCGCACACCGTTCCGCGAGGAGGTCTGGCAGCAGCTCATCCAGGGGATGCGCTTCGTCCAGGGCAACTTCGACGACGACGACGCGTTCGAGCAGCTCAAGGCGACCATCAACGACCTGGACAAGTCGCAGGGCACGGGCGGCAACTTCGCGTTCTACCTCTCCGTACCCCCCAAGTTCTTCCCGAACGTGGTCCAGCAGCTGAAGAAGCACGGCCTCGCGGACGCCCCCGAGGGCTCCTGGCGGCGCGCCGTCATCGAGAAGCCCTTCGGCCACGACCTCGCCTCCGCCAAGGACCTCAACGCGATCGTGCACGAGGTGTTCGACCCGGACCAGGTGTTCCGGATCGACCACTACCTCGGCAAGGAGACCGTCCAGAACATCCTGGCGCTGCGCTTCGCCAACCAGATGTTCGAGCCGATCTGGAACCGGTCCTACGTCGACCACATCCAGATCACGATGGCCGAGGACATCGGCATCGGCGGCCGTGCCGGCTACTACGACGGCATCGGCGCCGCCCGCGACGTCATCCAGAACCACCTGCTCCAGCTGATGGCGCTGACCGCCATGGAGGAGCCCGCCTCCTTCGACGCGGACGCGCTCGTCGCCGAGAAGGCCAAGGTGCTCGGCGCGGTGAAGCACCCGAAGGACATCGGCCGCGACACGGTGTTCGCGCAGTACGCGGCCGGGTGGCAGGGCGGCGAGAAGGCCGTCGGCTACCTCCAGGAAGACGGCATCGACCCGAAGTCGAAGACCGACACGTACGCGGCCATCAAGCTGGAGGTGGACAACCGCCGCTGGGCGGGCGTGCCCTTCTACCTGCGTACGGGCAAGCGTCTTGGGCGCCGGGTCACCGAGATCGCCGTCGTCTTCCAGCGCGCGCCGCACTCCCCCTTCGACCACACGGCGACGGAGGAGCTGGGGCAGAACGCGATCGTGATCCGCGTCCAGCCGGACGAGGGCATCACGGTCCGCTTCGGCTCGAAGGTGCCGGGCACGTCGATGGAGATCCGGGACGTGTCGATGGACTTCGCGTACGGCGAGTCCTTCACGGAGTCGAGTCCCGAGGCGTACGAACGGCTCATCCTGGACGTCCTGCTGGGCGACGCCAACCTCTTCCCGCGTACGGAGGAGGTCGAGCTGTCCTGGAACATCCTCGACCCGATCGAGGACTACTGGGACGAGCACGGCAAGCCCGCGCAGTACCCGTCCGGTACGTGGGGGCCCGCAGAGGCGGACGAAATGCTCGCACGAGACGGACGGAGCTGGCGCCGGCCATGAAGATCGACCTCACGGACACCACCTCCAGCAAGATCAACAAGGCGCTCGTCAAGGGCCGCCGCGCCATCGGCACACCCGCCGTCGGCATGGTGCTGACCCTCGTCATCGTCACCGACGAGGAGAACGCCTACGACGCCCTGAAGGCCGCCAACGAGGCCTCGCGCGAGCACCCCTCGCGCACCCTCGTGGTCATCAAGCGCGTCTCGCGCTCCCCCCGCGACCGTACGAAGTCCCGGCTCGACGCCGAGGTTCGCGTGGGCGCCGAGGCGGGCACCGGCGAGACCGTCGTCCTGCGGCTGTACGGCGAGGTGATCAACCACGCCCAGTCGGTCGTCCTGCCGCTGCTGCTGCCCGACGCCCCGACGGTGGTCTGGTGGCCCGTGGACGCGCCGCTGGACCCCGCGAACGACCCGCTCGGCGCGCTGGCCCAACGCCGCGTCACGGACACGTACGCGGCCGAGCAGCCGGTTCACGAGCTGGAGGCCAGGGCCGAGTCCTACGCCCCCGGGGACACCGATCTGTCGTGGACCCGGATCACGCCGTGGCGCTCGATGCTGGCCGCCGCGCTCGACCAGGTGACCTGCGACGTCACCTCGGTCGAGGTCGAGGGCGAGGAGTTCAACCCGAGCTGCGAGCTGCTCGCGATGTGGCTCGCGGACCGGCTCGACGTCCCGGTGCGGCGCAGCCTGTCGGCGGGCCCGGGCCTTACCGGCGTACGCCTGGAGTCCACCTGCGGCCCGATCGTCCTCGACCGGGCCGACGGCACTCTCGCCACGCTCTCCATCCAGGGCCAGCCGGACCGCGCGGTCGCGCTCAAGCGCCGCGAGACGTCCGAGCTGATCGCGGAGGAGCTGCGCCGGCTCGACCCGGACGACACGTACGCGGCCGCGCTGCGGTTCGGCGTGGACCGGCTGGGCGAGCCCGAGGGCCAGAAGACGGCGCCTGAGCCGGTGCCGTCGGCGGCCTCGACCGCTCCCGCGCAGGCGCCCGCCAAGAAGGCGGCCGCGAAGAAGGCACCGGCCGAGAAGGCCCCTGCCAAAAAGGCACCGGCCAAGAAGGCAACGACGAAGTGAGCGCAGACAAGTGAGTGCAGCACCCCAACTCGTCGTCCACCGCGACAAGGAGCTGATGGCGCAGGCGGCCGCGGCCCGGCTGATCACCAAGATCGTCGACGCCCAGTCCGCCCGCGGCTCCGCCTCCGTTGTCCTGACGGGCGGCCGCAACGGCAACGGTCTGCTGGCCGCGCTGCGTGCGGCCCCCGCCAGGGACGCGATCGACTGGGGCCGCCTCGACCTCTGGTGGGGCGACGAGCGCTTCCTGCCGGACGGCGACCCCGAGCGCAACTACACGCAGGCGAAGGAGGCCCTGCTCGACGCGGTGCCGCTCGACCCCGCGCGCGTGCACCCCATGCCCGCCTCCGACGGTCCTTTCGAGGCGGACGCCGCGGCCGAGGCGTACGCGGCCGAGCTCGCCAATGCCGCGGGACCCGAGGACCACGGCCCCGTGCCGACCTTCGACGTCCTGATGCTCGGCGTCGGCCCGGACACACATGTGGCGTCGCTCTTCCCGGAGCTTCCGGCGGTCCGTGAGACGGAGCGCACGGTCGTCGGCGTGCACGGCGCCCCCAAGCCCCCGCCCAACCGCACCACGCTCACGCTCCCGGCGATCCGGGCCGCGCGCGAGGTGTGGCTGCTGGCCGCGGGCGAGGACAAGGCGAAGGCCGCCGCGATCGCGCTGTCCGGCGCGGGCGAGATCCAGGCCCCCGCCGCGGGCGCGTACGGCCGCTCGCGCACGCTGTGGCTGCTGGACGCGGCGGCGGCCTCGCAGCTGCCGCCGGGGCTGTATCCGCCGGCCGTCTCGTAACGACGTCTTACGTAGGCACCTGGGCCCCACTTCTTAAAGAAGTGGGGCCCTACGCGTGCTGCGGCACCCGGTAGTCCGACCCGTCCTTCTCGCGTACGAGGAGGCCGTCGATGACGCAGTAGCGGCGCAGCGCGGCCGTGTCGTCGTGGACCGTGCGCAGCGCCTCGTTGACCTCGCGCTCGCTGTAGGTGCGCTCGGCGTCGAAGAGGGTGCCCGTGAGGTGTACGAGCAGGTCGTGGCGGACCGTCGGGCGTACCGGTATGGCGGTGAGGCGGCCCCGGGAGAAGAACCCGGTGAGGTGGCGCGGGACACCCGGGGTCGGCTCGGCGGCCCGGTGGTGGCGGAAGATCTCGGGCCCGGCCCGCAGCGAACCGTCGTCGAGACGCTGGACGAGACCCGCGGCGATCAGCTTGCCGAGATGCTTGCGTGCCAGTGGGGAGTCGGCCTCGCGGGGCGGCAGGTCGTCGAGGACGATGCGCGCGTAGAGCCTGAGTCGGTCGGGGTCGGCGAGCGCCGACATGAGCTGGCCGTTGTTCATCTGGGCTGCCTCCGAGTGGGGCCTCCCCTGCTCGAACGTAGTCGAGAGCTTGGGGAAGGGTCACGAACCGGCAGTCTCACCCGCCGGAGGGCGTCGCCGCATTCGATTATCGTTTCTCGCGCAACGTCCCGTCCGTGCCGGGAACCTGACGCCCCGTCCACCGCGCCCCGGAATCCGTCCGTTCCCCTACGTCCTCCAGGAACGGCGCGAGGAGACCGGGCACCGCTTCGTTCGCGAAGGCGAGCCCCTCGCTCTCGCCGACGTCCCGAGCCGGGTACGCGCCCGCGCCCGCGGCCGTCGTCGCGAACACGGTCACGAGCCCGTCCCGGCGCTGGAAGGGCGTGCGCCGCACCGTCCAGCCGATCACCTCGGACCGCTGCAGCGCCACGGTGGACCGCCGCAGGGACCCGGATCGCACCACCAGATACCGGCCGGTGAGGCCGTGCCCCAAGCCCCGGTACAGGTCCCGCCCGTGGAGCAGCGCGGACGGCACCCCGAGCAGCGCGCACGCGGCCGCGATCCACAGCAGTACGTCGGTGAGCAGTGCCCCGAGCACCGTCAGCACCAGCACCGGAACCAGCGCGGCGGCAAGTGCCCACCGCAGCCGGCGGCGTAGCGCCGCGGGCGGGTGCGAGGTCAGCGGGATACCGGTGGGCGGCTCGGGCTCGCGCAGTACCTCGGTGATGACCCGGTCGGCGAGGTCGCACGGGGCGGCGGGCAGCAGGGTGTTGTTGTCGGAGGTGTGGTCCTTCTCGCTCTGGGTGAGCCCGGTGGCGACGGCGTCCACCCGCGCGGCGCCGCACAGCCGGGCGCCCAGCGGCTCTACCCGGTCGATCCCTCGCAGCCGGGCCTCCTCCAGGGAGATCGAGCGAGCGGTGAACAGGCCGCGGCGTACCCGGAGGGTGCCGTCCGGGGTCCGGTCGAGCCGGTGGTTCCACCACACCTCGGTCCACAGCGCGAGGGCACCGACCGCGCCGGCCACCAGCGCGATCCCGATGAGGCACAGCACCATCCAGACGACGCGTACTTTCTCGAAGCGGTCGCCGATCCAGTCGATCACGTCGAGTTGGATCCCGAACCAGTCGCTGACCTGCATCACCGCTCCGCCCGCTGTGACGGCGAGCAGGGGCGTGAGGAAGGAAACGGGCGCGTAGCGGATCCAGCGCGGATCGAAGGTGGCGAGCCGTTTGCCCCGGGCGTCGCCGCCGCACGTCTCCGGCCGCCGCAGCAGTTCCTGCCTCAGGCGTTCGCCCTCGGCCCTGGTCACCGGGTTGAGGACGAGCGTGGCGCCGGTGCCCGCGCTCTGCTCCCCGGTGCCGATCCGCACGGTCACGAGGCCGAGGGCCCGTTGCAGCGGGTGGGCGGTGAGGTCGACGACGCGGATGCGTTCGCGCGGCAGGGAACGCCGCCGGGTGAAGAACACCCCGTGATGCATGACGGCCCGCTCGACCCCGATCCGGTACGTCGTGTGCCGCAGCCGGAGCGCCTCGACGAGGAGCCCACCGCCGATCAGCAGCACGGCCCCACCGATCACGCACAGCAGGAGCGGCGCGAGGGGAACGGTGGAGGACAGCCCCAGCGTCACCGGCACGGCGGCGCCGACGGCCACACCGGCGAGCATCTCCCCGGCCACTATCAGGGCTTTGCGGTCGAGTCGCCGCCACTCGTCCTCGCGGTCGTGCGGTTCACGGTCCCGGCCGCCCGAGCCAAACGTCATGTCGCGTCGCCCGGCGTCGCCTGGGTGATCCGGGCCAGCCGGTGCGCCATCTCGACCGCCTCGTCCTCGGCGAGTCCGGGGATGCGCAGCGCGCCCTTGGCGGAGGCGGTGGTCACGGTCAGCGTCGCGAGTCCGAAGAGCCGCTGCACCGGGCCGCGCAGCGTGTCGACCGTCTGGATCCGGGAGAGCGGGGCGATCCGCGCCTCGGTCCACAACCAGCTGGTCCGTACGTAGACCGCCTCGTCCGTGATCTCCCACCGATGCATGCGGTACCACCAGGGCGGCAGCAGGGCGCTCGCGAGGAGGCCGGGGACAGCGATCACCATGGCCGGCAGCAGCAGCCAGAACCGGGCCGGCTCGATCAGCCAGCCGAGCAGGCCGAGCACGAGGACCGGAGCGGCGGTGGCAAGCAGCCACTGCGTCCGCCACCAGCCGACCGAACGCCGGTCCACTGCCTGGCGGGGCGGCCGCAATCGCACACCGACCCCGCCCTTGTCACTCAGTTCGTCACGAACGCCCACGCAGCGCACGGTACTTGGCGACGAGCGCCCTGGTCGACTCGTCGAGCCCCGGCACCTCAGCGCCCTCGCTGAGCGCCGGCTCGACGCGCTTGGCGAGCACCTTGCCGAGCTCGACGCCCCACTGGTCGAAGGAGTCGATGTTCCAGACGGCGCCCTGCACGAACACCTTGTGTTCGTAGAGGGCGACCAACTGCCCGAGCACGGACGGCGTGAGGTTCTTCGCGAGGATCGTGGTCGTCGGGTGATTGCCCTTGAACGTCTTGTGCGGCACCAGCTCCTCGGGCACCCCCTCGGCACGCACCTCGTCGGGCGTCTTGCCGAACGCCAGCGCCTGGGTCTGCGCGAAGAAGTTGGCCATGAGGAGGTCGTGCTGGGCGACGAGCCCCGGCAGCAGATCGGCGACGGGTTCGGCGAAGCCGATGAAGTCCGCCGGGATCAACTTCGTTCCCTGGTGGATGAGTTGGTAGTAGGCGTGCTGCCCGTTCGTGCCCGGCGTGCCCCACACCACGGGGCCGGTCTGCCAGTCGACCTCCTCGCCGTTGCGCTGCACGTACTTGCCGTTCGACTCCATGTCGAGCTGCTGGAGGTATGCCGTGAACTTGGAGAGGTAGTGCGAGTACGGCAGCACGGCGTGCGACTGGGCGTCGTGGAAGTTTCCGTACCAGATGCCCAACAGGCCCATCAGCAGCGGGACGTTGGACTCTGCGGGCGCGGTGCGGAAGTGCTCGTCGACGAGGTGGAACCCGTCGAGCATGTCGCGGAAGGCGGCCGGCCCGATCGCGATCATCAGCGACAGGCCGATCGCGGAGTCATACGAATAACGTCCGCCGACCCAGTCCCAGAACTCGAACATGTTGGCCGTGTCGATGCCGAACTCCGACACCTTCTCGGCGTTCGTCGAAAGCGCCACGAAGTGCTTGGCGACGGCTTCCTGACCGGCCCTCAGTTCGGTGAGCAGCCAGTCGCGCGCGGACGTCGCGTTGGTGATCGTCTCGATGGTGGTGAAGGTCTTCGAGGCGATGACGAACAGCGTCTCGGCCGGGTCCAGGTCCCGTACGGCCTCGTGCAGATCGGCCCCGTCGACGTTCGACACGAAGCGGACGGTGAGCCCGCGGTCCGCGAAGGAGCGCAGCACCTCGTACGCCATCGCGGGACCGAGGTCGGAGCCGCCGATGCCGATGTTGACGACGTTCCTGATCCGCTTGCCGGTGTGCCCGGTCCACTCCCCCGACCTGACCCGGTCGGCGAAGGCGGCCATCTTGTCGAGCACGGCGTGCACGCCCGGCACCACGTTCTCGCCGTCGACCTCGATCACGGCGTCGCGCGGAGCACGCAGCGCGGTGTGCAGGACGGCCCGGTCCTCGGTCGTATTGATCTTGTCGCCGCGGAACATGGCGTCACGCAGGCCGAACACGTCGGTCGCGGCGGCCAGCTCGCGCAGCAGCCGCAGCGTCTCGTCGGTGACCAGGTGCTTGGAGTAGTCGACGTGCAGGTCACCGACCCGCAGCGCCCAGCCGGACCCGCGCGCGGGATCGGCCTCGAACAACTCCCGCAGCTGTACGTCGCCCAGCTGCTCCCGGTGCTTGACGAGCGCCTGCCATTCGGGCGTCTGGGTGAGTGCTGTCTGCTTGTCGGACGCGTTCATCTCGAACTTCAGCCTTCTCTCGTACCTGCGTACGTACGGTGCCCCGCTGCTCCCACCCAACCTAATTGATCAGGGTGAATCGGGCCTTTCCGCGGCCACACGAACGAGGTACGAGAAGAGGTACGAGAAAGGGCCCGGCACCTTCTCAAGTGCCCGGCCCTCGGTGGGTCAGATCTCGCCCCGCAGTTTCGCGAGTGCCTCGGCGAGGATCGCCTCGCCGTCCGCGTCGCTGCGCCGCTCCCGCACGTAGGCCAGATGCGTCTTGTACGGCTCCGTACGCGGTGGGGCCGGCGGGTTGTCCCGGTCCTGCCCGGCCGGGAAGCCGCAGCGCGGACAGTCCCAGGTCTCCGGCACCTGCGCGTCGGAGGCGAAGCTCGGCTGCGTCTCGTGCCCGTTCGAGCACCAGAAGGAGATGCGCAGGCGCGGCGCGGACTCGCCGCGCTCGGCCTCGCCCATCGGCCCCGCCCCGACCCGACTTCCTCGGATCGCGTTGCCACTTGCCACGGTCGTAACTCCCTGCGTCATGGTGCCGCGAAGCGCGTCGGCGTTCGCGCTTCGCCGCGGAGCGCCTCAGTCTACGTAAGGCCCAACGCGCGTCCAGTGCTTGGAGTTACATCGCTCCCCAGACGCAAGCCCCATGATAGGCCGCGTTGTTGAGCGCGTACCGGACATGGGGCTTTACGTGAGAGATATGCGGTTGTGCGGGCCGGCGCCAGGAGCCGGGCCCGGAAATCAGCTGTTGATCTTCATCAGAAGGCCGAGCACCACGATGCACGCGAACCACAGGAGACCGACCACGATCGTGATCCGGTCGAGGTTCCGCTCGGCGACCGAGGATCCACCGACGGAGGACTGCATGCCGCCACCGAACATGTCGGAGAGGCCGCCGCCCTTTCCCTTGTGCATCAGCACAAGGAGCATCAGCAGCAGGCTGAAGACGATCAGGGCGATCGAGAACCCCATAACCACGGCTTGACCAACTTCCTCGTACTTATTTGGACGACGGGGCCGAAGCTCGGCAAAGAGCCTCGGCCCCGCAAGGGTACGACGTATGGCGCCTAGCGCCTACTCGCTGCTCGTGTCACTGCTCGTGGAAGCGAACGATCTTGACGAACTCGTCGGCGTCCAGTGCGGCGCCACCGATCAGCGCGCCGTCGATGTCGGGCTTGGCCATGATCTCCGCGACGTTGCCGGACTTCACCGAGCCGCCGTACTGGATGCGGACCTTGTCGGCGACGTCCTGCGAGTACAGCTCGGCGAGCTTCCCGCGGATGGCCGCGCAGACCTCCTGCGCGTCGTCGGCGCCGCACACCTTGCCGGTGCCGATGGCCCACACGGGCTCGTAGGCGATGACGATGGTCTCGGCCTGCTCGGCGGGCAGGTCCTTGAGACCGCCCTCGACCTGGGCGAGCGTGTGGGAGACGTGGTCGCCCGCCTCGCGGACGTCCAGCTCCTCACCGACGCACAGGATCGGCGTCAGGCCGTGCTTGTACGCGGCCTTCACCTTGCCGTTGACGATCTCGTCGGTCTCGGCGTGGTACTGCCGGCGCTCCGAGTGGCCGATCGCCACGAAGGTGCACTTGAGCTTGGCGAGCATCGGACCCGAGATCTCACCGGTGTACGCGCCGGAGTCGTGCGCCGAGAGGTCCTGGGCGCCGTACTTGATCTTCAGCTTGTCGCCGTCGACCAGCGTCTGCACGGAGCGCAGGTCGGTGAACGGCGGCAGAACGGCGACCTCGACGGCGTCGTAGTCCTTGTCCGCGAGAGCGAAAGCGAGCTTCTGGACGTGCGCGATGGCCTCGAGGTGGTTGAGGTTCATCTTCCAGTTGCCCGCCATCAGCGGCGTGCGGCCCTGTACGGGAGCAGTCATGCGGGGTCAGTCCTCCAGTGCGGCGAGACCGGGCAGCGTCTTGCCCTCGAGGTACTCGAGGGAAGCGCCACCGCCGGTCGAGATGTGGCCGAATGCCTTCTCGTCGAAGCCCAGGGTACGGACCGCCGCGGCGGAGTCTCCGCCACCCACCACGGTGAAGCCGGGAGCGTCGATGAGGGCCTGGGCGACCGCCTTGGTGCCCTCGGCGTAGTCGGGGTGCTCGAAGACGCCCATCGGGCCGTTCCAGAACACGGTCTCGGCGTCGGCGAGCTTCGAGGCGTACAGCTCGCGGGTCTTGGGGCCGATGTCCAGGCCCTCCTGGTCGGCCGGGATGGCGTCCGCGGCGACGGTCGAGGGGTTGGCCGGGGTCTTGCCCTTGAGGTCCGGGAACTCGCCGGAGACCAGGACGTCGACCGGGAGCACGAGCTCCACGCCGTTCTTCTCGGCGCGCTCCATGTACTCCGTGACGACCGGGAGCTGGTCCTCCTGGAGGAGCGAGATGCCGACCTCGTAGCCCTTGGCCTTGAGGAAGGTGTACGCCATGCCGCCGCCGATGAGGAGGCGGTCGGCCCTGCCGAGCAGCTGGTCGATGACGGCCAGCTTGTCGGAGACCTTGGCGCCGCCGAGCGCGACCACGTAGGGGCGCTTGACGTCGTCGGTGAGCTTCTTGAGGACGCCGACCTCGGTGGCGATGAGGAACCCGGCGTAGTGCGGGAGCCGCTTCGGCAGGTCGTACACGGAGGCGTGCTTGCGGTGCACCGCGCCGAAACCGTCGCCTACGTAGATGTCGGCGAGGTTGGCGAGCTGCTCGGCGAAGTCGCCGCGCTCGGCGTCGTCCTTGCTCGTCTCGCCGGCGTTGAAGCGCAGGTTCTCGATGACGGCGACCTGGCCGGGCTCCAGACCGTCCACGGCCTCGTTGGCGGCGGGGCCGACCGTGTCCTGCGCGAACGCGACCGGCTTGCCCAGGAGCTCACCGAGGCGCTCGGCGGCAGGCAGCAGGGAGAACTGCGGGTCCGGGGCACCCTTGGGGCGACCCAGGTGGGAGGCGACGATCACCTTGGCGCCCGCGCCGGCCAGGGCCTGCACGGTGGGCAGGACCGCGCGGATGCGGCCGTCGTCGGTGATGAGGCCGTCGGCCAGCGGCACGTTGAGGTCGGCGCGGACGAACACCCGCTTCCCGTCGACCCCTTCGGCGAGAAGTTCCTCAATCGTCTTCATGGATGGGCTCCTTGAGAGGGCTGGTCGTGCACGTTGAGAAGGGCGGGCCTTGAGGGCTGGGCCTCGGAGGCTGACGCGCGAAGGGTCCGGACTGTCGCGCGGCCTCGCGCGGGTCCGGACCCTTCGCTCACATCTAAGTGCCTTGCTGCTCTAGAACCTTAGAGGTCTCAGAGCTGGCCGCCGACGAAGACCGTGAGGTCGACGAGACGGTTGGAGTAGCCCCACTCGTTGTCGTACCAGCCGAGGATCTTCACCGAGTTGCCCTCCTGGACCATGGTCAGGGAGGAGTCGAAGGTGCAGGAGGCCGGCTCGCCCACGATGTCCGAGGACACGATCGGGTCCTCGGTGTAGTACACGATGCCCTTGAGCTCGCCGTCCGCGGCCTTCTTGAACGCGGCGTTGACCTCGTCCTTGGTGGTCTCGCGCTGCAGCTCCACGACCAGGTCGGTGGCCGAGCCGGTCGGGACCGGGACGCGCATCGCGATGCCGTCGAGCTTGCCCTTGAGCTGCGGCAGGACCAGGGCGGTGGCCTTGGCGGCGCCCGTCGTGGTCGGGATGATGTTCTCCGCGGCGGCACGCGCGCGACGCAGGTCGCTGTGCGGGAAGTCCAGGATGCGCTGGTCGTTCGTGTACGCGTGAACCGTCGTCATCAGGCCGCGGACGATGCCGAAGTTCTCGTCGAGCACCTTCGCCATCGGCGCCACACAGTTGGTGGTGCACGACGCGTTCGAGATGACGTGGTGGTTCGCCGGGTCGTACTGGTCCTGGTTGACGCCCATCACGATGGTGATGTCCTCGTCCTTGGCCGGAGCCGAGATGAGGACCTTCTTGGCGCCGCCCGCGATGTGCTTCTCTGCGTCCGCCTTCTTCGTGAAGATGCCCGTGGACTCGATCACGACGTCGACACCCAGCTGGCCCCACGGAATGTCGGCGGGGTTGCGCTCGGACAGCACCTTGATGGTGTGGCCGTCGACCGTGATGGTGTCCTCGGTGTGCGACACCTCGGCCTTGAGGCGGCCCAGGATGGTGTCGTACTTCAGAAGGTGTGCGGTGGTCGCGGTGTCACCCAGGTCGTTGACAGCAACGATCTCGATGTCTGCGCCCTGGTCAAGAAGGGCGCGGAAATAATTGCGACCGATGCGGCCAAAGCCGTTGATGCCTACGCGGATCGTCACGAAACCGATCTCCTCGTTGGTACGCCGGAGTATCGACGCCGGCGAGATTTATTTGGGATGTCCCCGACCGCCTCCGACCCTACCTCCCATAAGCGGTTGGGGTGACATCGAGCGACTCCATGCAGGACACAGCGACCCGTACTCGTGAGTAACGTACGGGTCGCCGTGTATTTCGCGGGTAATTCAGACCCCGATCAGTCGCTAATTGAGCGCAGGGCCTTTCTGATGAGCGCATTTCGATCGGTCGTCGCGGTGACGTGTTCCAGACCGAATCCGAGGAGCACCGTGTCCGGGGTGCTGACCGCCCCGTACGTCGTGAACAGGTCCGAGGCGAGCGCCCAGTCCTTCTGGGCGGGCGGGCTGCCCGCGGGCGGCCCGGGGACGCTCCAGGCGCCCAGGGACGTCTCGAAGCCCTCGGTCTCGTCGGGCTGTCCCCCGATGACGACGGAGGCGTTGTCGGCGCGCACACCCTCGCCCCCGGTGCCGGGGTCGCTCACGTAACTCAGGGACACCTCAAGGGACTTCCCGGCGTAGGCGCTCAGGTCGTACGTGACCGTCTTCCAGTCGTCCGATGAGCCGGTGAGGCTGTTCCACTGGCCGGAGGTGCCGGTGTTGCCGCAGGCGGCGCCGTCTTGTGTCAGGTAGCGCCCGAGCGCGGGGTGGTCCTGGAGGAAGAACCCGGCCTCGCACTCCGTAGGCACCTTGGTCGAGGTCTGGCCCTCCTTGTCGGGCAGGGTCGTCCAGTCCTCCAGGCCGGTCGTGTGCGCCTCCAGGAGTACGTGGTCGTAACCCGGCTCGGTGTCCCACAGGAGCTGCATCCGCAGGGTCGGCTGCTGGGCCGCGGTGACGCCGGTGAGGTCGATGGTGCGGGTCAGCCGCTTGTACGCGTCGTCCGTGTGGACGGCGGCCGCCATGCCCGCACCTTCGTACTGGCCCGCTCCCGCGCTGCTGAACTGCGGCAACGTCGCAGAGGTCGCCTCGTACAGGCCCGCGCCGTTCAGCGGGTTGCCGGGGGCGCCGCCGAGGGACGCGGCCGTCCCGCCGAGGGCGCCGGAACCGTCGAAGCGGGTCGCCACAGGGGAGGCCGTGCGCGAGTAGGCGCCCAGGAAGTACTGGCTGAAGTCGTTCGTCGTGGTGCCGCCGATGTCGACGGAGCCGCCCGCCTTCTCACCGGCCTCGACGAGCTTGCCGCCCTCGTTCAGGTAGTCGCGTACGGCGAGTTGGGTGGCGAGGCCGGGACGGTCGGCGCTCGTGTAGTGGACGACCGCCTTGAAGTGACCGAGGACGGCGAGGGGGTCGGGAGCGCCCTGCTTCGCGACGTTCCAGACGACCGGCGAGCGGCCCGCCGCCTTGAGCGCGTCTACGTAGGCGGCTGTTTGCACGCCTGCGGCGTCGTTCTCCGCGACGACAAGAGTGTCCCCCTTGTCGCGCGCGGCGACGGTGTAGGTGAAGTGCTCGCTACTTGTGCGCTTTCCGGATTTCGTCCGTCCCGTGAACCACACCTCTACCTTGTCGCCGACATCGGCGTCCTCGACCTTCGCCCGATAGGCGTCGAAGTGCAGATTGTCCTCGCCTCCGTAGGTCTCGCCGCCCTTCCAGGCGCGCAATTCCTCATCGTGCGAACGGCCGCCATTGACGCGGTAGTTCAGCTCCTTGTCGCGTACCGACTTCCGCGCGGTCACGGAGACTTCCTGGTCACCACCGCGGGCGTACGAAGTCGTGAACTTCGCCGGGGTGAAGTCGGGCGCCTCCATGCCGACCGAGGACGACGGCTGGTCTGGGTGCGAGGCGGTCTCGGCGAGCGACGTCGCGAAGGCGATGTTCTTCTCGAACTCGGCCTGGATGAGCTTCTCGTCGTCCGGGAACGTGAAGACCGACGCACAGTCGGCGGCGTTCCACGCGTCATTGGGGTCGACGTTCGAGGCGGTCTGGCAGGTGCTCATCTCGGGCGTGAACATCGAGACGCCGTTGACGTTGCCGGCGTGCCCGTCGGCCTCGCCGTTCGTGGTGTACAGCTCCGAGGAGACCTGCGGGTGGTAGCCGGGGATCGCGGACTTCTCCGGGGTGCCGGCGAGCGCCTTGTAGAGCACGTCGTCCGGGGTCGGCGTGGCGACCTGCCAGCCCACTCCGTAGAGCAGCAGTTCGGCTGCGGAGTGGTAGTTGATGGCGTAGTCGAACCCGACGCGCTTCTCGAAGGCGTGGACGGCCTTGGTCTCCGGCTCGGAGTTCGGACTCGCGCCCCGGTAGGTCTGGTTGGCGGGTTCGGGTGACGAACCCTCGTCGTCGTAGCCCCACTTGTAGGCGAAGTTGCGGTTGAGGTCGACGCCGTCGCCGGTGGTGTACTTGCCGTCGCCGTTGTTGTCGCGCATGTTCTTGCGCCACTGGCGGTTGGCCGCGTCCTTGAACGTCCAGTCGTAGCCGTCGGGATTCGCGGAGAGGACGAACCACATCTCCGTGGAGTCGACGAGCTTCTTGATGCCCGCGTCCTTGGAGTAGTTGTCCACGTAGTGGTGCATCAGGCGGCGGGTCATCTCCGGGGTGATCCACTCGCGCGCGTGCTGGTTCGACATGTAGAGCACGGACGGCTTCGCGCCGTCCTTGACCTTCTTGGCGCCCTTGCTGAGCTTGAGCGCGAGGATGTCCTGACCCTGGACCGTCTTGCCGATGGAGACGACCTTGGTGAGGTCGGGATGCTCCTGGGCGGTGCGGAGGATCTCCTCCTGGAGGCCGCCCTTGCCGCTGTACGGGCGGAAGACGCCGTCGCCCGCGGCCTCGACGCGGGCCGTGGCCTTGGCGGTCAGCTTGTGCTCGGTGAGGTCGACGCCCTTCTTACGAAGGCCGTCGGCCTGCTTGTCCGTGAGATAGACCTCGACCTTGGAAGTGCCCTTGCCGGGTGCGTGCTCGCCGAGTTCGTGACTGTCCTGGCCGGCCTGGAGGAGCAGCGGTATCTGCTCCTGAGACACCTCGGCGCGGAACACCTTGACGGCGTCCGCGCCTTGATTGTCCTTCGCCGGGTCGTTGTCCGCGTGGGCGACGGGCGCCAGTGCGGCGCCTCCCACCCCCAGAACAAGCGCTCCGACAGCGAGGATCGATCTCGCTCGTCGTCCCACACTTCGTCGCATGAGCCCCCCTTGCAGTTGTCTGCCACGGTTGTGGCGTGATGCCGCAGAAGCGAACAAGCGCCAGAATCATGACACTTCATGGTCAAGTCAAGGGGGCCTCAGGCCTCGTTCACGGACAGGGAAAAGCCGGTGGCGGCGCCCACGATCGGGCGCCGCCACCGGCTTGTCGCAGCGGTCGTGCGGGTCAGCCCGCCAGGTTGTGCGCGAGGCTCTCCGCCATCTCCTCGGTCATCTCCTCCGCCATGTCCTCCGTGATGGTGGACTCCGTGCCGGGGATGCCGAGGTCCTGGGCCCGCTTGTCCGCCATGGCCAGCAGGCGGCGGATGCGGCCCGCGACGGCGTCCTTGGTCAGCGGCGGGTCGGCGAGCGCGCCCAGCTCCTCCAGGGAGGCCTGCTTGTGCTCCATGCGCAGGCGGCCCGCGGCGGCGAGGTGCTCGGGCACGTCGTCGGCGAGGATCTCCAGGGCGCGCTGCACCCGGGCGCCGGCCGCGACCGCGGCGCGGGCCGAGCGGCGCAGGTTCGCGTCGTCGAAGTTCGCGAGGCGGTTCGCCGTGGCGCGCACCTCGCGGCGCATCCGCCGCTCCTCCCAGGCGAGCACCGACTCGTGCGCCCCCATCCGGGTGAGCAGGGCGCCGATCGCGTCGCCGTCGCGCACCACCACGCGGTCCACGCCGCGCACCTCACGGGCCTTGCTCGCGATCTGGAGCCTGCGGGCGGCGCCGACCAGCGCGAGCGCCGCCTCGGGGCCCGGGCACGTCACCTCGAGGGAGCTGGAGCGCCCCGGCTCGGTGAGCGAGCCGTGCGCCAGGAACGCGCCGCGCCAGGCCGCCTCCGCGTCACAGGTGGCCCCCGAGACCACCTGCGGCGGCAGGCCCCGGATCGGACGGCCGCGGCCGTCCACCAGACCCGTCTGGCGGGCCAGCTGGTCGCCGCCCGCCACCACTCGTACAACGAACCGCGAGCCGCGGCGCAGCCCGCCGGGCGCCATCACGATCAGCTCCGAGCTGTGCCCGAAGATCTCGAGAATGTCCCGCTTGAGCCGCCGTGCGGCCATCGCGGTGTCCAGCTCCGCCTCGATCACGATGCGGCCGCTCACCAGGTGAAGGCCGCCCGCAAACCGCAGAATGGCCGAGACCTCGGCCTTCCTGCAGCAGGTCCGGGTGACGGGGAGCCGGGAGATCTCGTCCTTCACCGCTGCCGTCATCGCCATGGGCCGATCCTTCCATGCATCCGAAAAATACGGTCGTACGCGGCGGCCAACAGCTCCGGGTCATGCCTCGGAGTTCCGTCGGGCCTGGCCACCGGCGCCAGCTCGACCGCGGCACCGAAACGCTCATGCGCGGTTTCGGTCAGGGACTCGCGATCGGGCACGGCGGCCTCGTCGGCCAGCACCACGTCCAGGGCGAGTTTAGGTGCGTGTCGTCCCAAAACTTCCAAATGACGCTGCGGGGAGAACCCCTCAGTTTCTCCGGGTTGCGGCGCGAGGTTCAGCGAGAGGACCCGGCGGGCCTTCGTCTCGACCAGCGCGTCGAGCAGCTCCGGGACCAGCAGATGCGGAATCACGGAGGAGAACCAGGAGCCCGGGCCGAGCACCACCCAGTCCGCGTCGAGCACCGCGGCGACCGCCTCCGGGACGGCCGGCGGATCGCGCGGCACCACATGGACGGACTGGACCTCGCCGCGGGTGAGCGCGACCGTGGCCTGACCGCGTACGGTCTCGATGTCGTCCGGGCGTGTCGGAACGTGCCCCTTCACCTGGGCCTGGAGCTCCAGCGGGACGGCGGACATGGGCAGCACCCGCCCCTGCGCGCCGAGCAGCTTGCCGACCAGGTCCAGTGCCTGCACATGATCGCCGAGCTGCTCCCACAGGGCGACGATCAGCAGATTGCCGACCGCGTGCTCGTGCAGCTCGCCCTTGGACTGGAAGCGGTGCTGGATGACGCGGGCCCAGGTCTGGCCCCAGTCGTCGTCCCCGCACAGGGCCGCGAGGGCCTTGCGCAGGTCACCGGGTGGCAGCACGCCCAGCTCGTCGCGCAGGCGGCCGCTGGAGCCGCCGTCGTCGGCGACCGTGACGACGGCGGTGAGGTTGTTCGTGATGCGGCGCAGCGCGGCCAGGGACGCCGAAAGGCCCATGCCGCCGCCGAGGGCGACGACCTTGGGTGTGGCGCCCTTGCCCGGCCTCACCGGTGAGGTTCTGCGGCGGATCCTGCTGGTGAGCCGCAGGGTACGTCCCGTCATTCCCGTCCCATGTCACGGTGGACGACCACGGTCTCCACGCCTTGCGCGGCGAGGCGGGCGGCGAGCTTCTCCGACGTCGCGACGGAGCGGTGCTTGCCGCCCGTACAGCCGACGGCAATCGTCACGTAGCGCTTGCCCTCACGGCGGTAGCCCGCGGCGATCAGCTGGAGCAGCTCGGTGTAGCGGTCGAGGAACTCCTTGGCGCTGGGCTGCGAGAAGACGTAGTTCGACACCTCCTCGTTGAGCCCGGTGAAGGGGCGCAGCTCGGGGACCCAGTGCGGGTTCGGCAGGAAGCGCATGTCGACCACGAGGTCGGCGTCGACCGGCAGTCCGTACTTGAAGCCGAACGACATGACGGTGGCCCGCAGCTCGGGCTCCTCGTCGCCTGCGAACTGGGCGTCCATCTTGGCGCGCAGTTCGTGGACGTTGAGGCTGGAGGTGTCGATGACCAGGTCGGCGTCGCCGCGCAGCTCGCGCAGCAGCTCGCGCTCGGCGTCGATGCCGTCGACGATCCGGCCGTCGCCCTGGAGGGGGTGCGGACGGCGCACGGACTCGAAGCGGCGCACCAGAGCCTCGTCGGAGGACTCCAGGAAGACGATGCGGCGCGTGACGTTCTTGGCCTCCAGGTCCGCGAGGGACTGCCGGAGGTTGTCGAAGAAGCGCCGTCCCCGTACGTCGACGACGACCGCGATCCGCGCCACGTTGCCCTGCGAGCGGGCGCCGAGCTCCACCATGGTGGGGATCAGCGCGGGCGGCAGGTTGTCGACGACGAACCAGCCGAGGTCCTCCAGGCACTTCGCCGCCGTGGAGCGGCCCGCGCCCGACATCCCGGAGATGATCACGAGCTCGGGGATGGCGGCGTCGGGGACGCCCGGCGCCTCCGCGGACTTGCCGGCCGCCGCTCCGGTGTCCGGCTCCGCGGCTGTGTCCGATTCCGCGGCTGTGTCTGGTTCCGTACCTGGTCCTGTCCCTGATCCGGTGCCCGTGCTCACTTGTGCTCCGTGCTGTGGTTGCGGCTGTTCGTGTGCTGCGGGGCCCTGTGGCGTGCCGCTGGTGGCGCTGCTCTCGTGATCCTGCTCGCTCATGGCTCCTGCCCCCGTCGTTCCTCCGGGGCGCCCGCGCTGACGGGGTCCCCGCCGGTCGGCACGTCCGTCGTACCGTCCTCGTCTTCCATGATCTCTCCGGTGGCCGTGTTCACCGCGGGCGCAGCGGGCGCGGCCTTGGCGAAGGCCACCGCGATGGCCTCGGCCGTCTTGCGGCCTATGCCGGGGACCTCGCAGATCTGGTCGATGGTGGCGGCCCGCAGCCGCTTCACCGACCCGAAGTGCTTGAGCAGCGCCTGCTTGCGCGAGTCCCCGAGCCCCTGCACGTCGTCCAGCGGGCCCGCCCTGAAGCGCTTGGCCCGCTTGGTGCGCTGGTAGGTGATCGCGAAGCGGTGCGCCTCGTCACGCACGCGCTGGAGCAGATAGAGCCCTTCGCTGGTACGGGGCAGGACCACCGGGTCCTCCTCGTCCGGCACCCAGACCTCTTCGAGGCGCTTGGCGAGGCCGCACACCGCGATGTCGTCGATGCCGAGCTCGTCGAGCGCCCGCTTGGCCGCCGCGACCTGCGGCTGGCCGCCGTCGACCACCACGAGCTGGGGCGGGTAGGCGAACCTCTTGGGGCGGCCGTCGTCCTCCGTGAGGCGCGACTCCTCGACCACCGGCTCCTCGCCCGCGTCCGGCTCCTCGTCGGACCAGTCGGCCGACTTCTCCTGGGCAGAGAGGTAACGCTTGAAGCGCCGGGTGATGACCTCGTGCATGGAGCGGACGTCGTCCTGGCCCTCGAAGCCCTTGATCTGGAAGCGCCGGTATTCGCTCTTGCGGGCGAGGCCGTCCTCGAAGACGACCATGGAGGCCACGACGTCGTCGCCCTGGAGGTGCGAGATGTCGTAGCACTCGATGCGCAGCGGAGCGCCGTCCAGGTCGAGGGCCGCGGCGATCTCCTCCAGCGCGCGCGAGCGCGTGGTGAGGTCGGAGGCGCGCTTCGTCTTGTGCAGGACGAGCGCCTGCTGCGCGTTCCTGTGGACCGTCTCCATGAGCGCCTTCTTGTCGCCGCGCTGCGGGATGCGCAACGACACGTTCGACCCGCGGCGCTCGGTGAGCCAGGCCTGGACGGGCTCCAGGGGGTCGGGCAGCGCGGGGACGAGGACCTCCTTGGGGACCGCGTCCCCGGTCTCCTCCCCGTAGAGCTGCTGCAGCGCGTGCTCGACGAGGTCACCGCTGGTGACCGCCTCGACCTTGTCGGTGACCCAGCCGCGCTGGCCGCGCACGCGTCCGCCGCGCACGTGGAAGATCTGGACGGCCGCCTCCAGCTCGTCATCCGCAAGGGCGACGAGGTCGGCGTCGGTGGCGTCGGTGAGGACGACCGCACTCTTCTCCATGGCCTTCTTGAGCGCCTCGACGTCGTCGCGCAGGCGGGCCGCCCGCTCGTACTCCATCTCGTCGGCGGCCGCGGCCATGTCCTTCTCCAGGCGCCGGATGTACGTCCCCGTACGCCCCACCATGAAGTCGCAGAATTCCTCGGCCAGTTCGCGGTGCTCCTCGGGCGTGACGCGGCCCACGCAGGGCGCCGAGCACTTGCCGATGTAGCCGAGCAGGCAGGGCCGGCCCGTGCGCTCCGCGTTGTTGAACACGCCCTTGGAGCAGGTGCGTACGGGAAAGACGCGCAGGAGCAGGTCCACGGTGTCGCGGATCGCCCACGCGTGCCCGTACGGGCCGAAGTAGCGCACGCCCTTCTTCTTCTGGCCGCGCATCACCTGGACCCGCGGGAACTCCTCGTTCATCGTCACCGCGAGGTACGGGTAGCTCTTGTCGTCGCGGTACTTGACGTTGAACCGGGGGTCGTACTCCTTGATCCAGGAGTACTCCAGCTGCAGCGCCTCGACCTCCGTGGACACCACCGTCCACTCCACGGACGCGGCCGTGGTGACCATCGTGCGCGTACGGGGGTGCAGGTTCGCCAGGTCCTGGAAGTAACTCGCCAGGCGCTGGCGCAGGCTTTTTGCCTTCCCGACGTAGATCACCCGGCGGTGCTCGTCGCGGAACCTGTACACCCCTGGAGAGTCGGGGATCTGTCCCGGCTTGGGGCGGTAGCTGGAGGGGTCGGCCATGTCAGACACCCTACTGGCGGTGTGTGACAGTTCGGGGTGCCGTCGGCGGGGCGGGCGACGCGGTGGCGGTGCGATGTCCGGCGCGATGTCCGGCGCCGTGTGTGCCGAGTCTTGTCGGGAGCAGGTCAACACGCTTCAATGCCGGTGCCTCGGGGCAGTGAATGGCGTCGCACAAGTGGGAGGCCCGGATGCGGCTCGGCGAACGGCAGAAGCAAGCGGCACAGGCACCGGAGCTGGACGTGGCCCTGCGCTCCGGCCCGTTCCACAGCGCTCTGCGGGCCGCGATCGCCGCCCGCAGACTGCCCCTGCACCGCGTGCGCCACCACCTCGCCGGTCACGGCGTCAACATCGGTGTCACCAGCCTCAGTTACTGGCAGCAGGGCGCGCGGCGGCCGCAGCGCCCCGAATCGATGCGGGCCGTGCGCGCTCTGGAGGAGATCCTCGAACTGCCCGAGGAATCGCTGATCCGGCTGCTCGGTCCGGTTCCCGGAACGGCCGGGCCCAAGCGCCCTGCGGCCCGCTCGTACCGGTCGCTCATCGAGGCGTCCGGGGCCGTCGAGCGGCTGCTCGCGGAGCTGGAGTCCCCGCTGGACGGCAGGCCGCACACCGTCGGGCACCACGAGCGAGTGCGGATCGGCGCGCACCGGCAGCTCCTCGGCAGGGACTCGCAGCAGATCGTCCGGGCGCACCGCGACGGCGTGGACCGTTATGTGGCCATCCACCATGGCAGCCCGGGGTGTTCCCCGGCGGATGTGGCGGTCTTCGCCATGGAGAACTGCCGTACGGGACGGGTGCGCTGGGACGACAGGGCGGGCGTCCTGGTCGCGGAGTTGCTCTTCGACGCGCGGCTCCGGGCGGGCGACACCCATCTGTTCCACTACGGCTTCGAGGACGGGACGGCCGGTTCCGCCTCCGAGTACGTCCGCGGATTCGGCTTCTCCGGAGGGCAGTACGCGCTCCAGGTCCGGTTCGCGGACGACGCGCTGCCCGTGCGCTGCCACCGCTTCGCCCAGCGGTCGGCCGCGGACCCGCGCGGCGGCCGCCACGAACTCCCGCTGAGCGGCCCGCACCGGTCGGTGCACATGGTGGAGCCGCAGGTGCGGGCGGGGCTGGTGGGGATCGGGTGGGACTGGGAGTGAGTGGGAGTGAGTGGGACTGAGTGGGACTGAGTGGGAGTGAGTGGGAGTGACCGTGCCCGGATGCGGGGCGTGCGTGCCCGGGTTCACGGCGTGCGTGCCCGGTTCGGGTGAGGCGGGTGCCGCGCTCGGTGTGAGGCTCTAGCGTCGACGGTGCTCGCAGACCCCACCGTCCCTGTCTGACTGCTCGCCCGCCCGCCCGAAAGGAAACACCGTGATTGTCGTCGCCGGAGAGGCGCTGATCGACCTCGTCCCCCAGGGCGTGCCCACCGACGGCGGACCCGTCACCGAACTCCCCGCCCTCGCCCCGCGGCTCGGCGGCGGCCCGTACAACACGGCGGTGGCGCTCGGCCGTCTCGGCTCGTCCGTGGCGTTCTGCTCGCGGGTGTCGCGGGACGCCTTCGGGGAGGCCCTGCTCGGCGGCCTGCGGGCGGCCGGGGTGGACGTCTCCCCGGTGCAGCGGGGCGATGAACCGACGACGCTCGCCGTGGCCTCCATCGGCGCCGACGGCTCCGCCGGGTACTCCTTCTACGTGGAGGGAACCGCCGACCGGCTCTTCGCGGTGCCCGAGGCGCTGCCGGCCGGCACGCGCGCGATGTCGTTCGGCACCTGCTCGCTGGCGCTCGAACCGGGCGCCACCGCGTACGAGGACGTGATGCGCTCGGCCGCCGCGCAGGGCGTGTGCACGGCGCTCGACCCGAACATCCGGGCCGGCCTGATCCCGGACGCGGACGCCTACCGGGCCCGCTTCAAGAACTGGCTCGGGTCGACGACGCTGCTGAAGCTCTCCGAGGACGACGCCGAGTGGCTGGGCGGCACACCACAGGAGTGGCTTGCCGCGGGTCCCGCCGCTGTGGTGATCACGCGCGGCGGGGAGGGTCTCACCGCGCTCACACGGGACGGGGGCGAGTACTCGGTGCCGGGCGAGCGGGTCGACGTCGTGGACACGATCGGCGCCGGCGACACCGTCAACGCCGCTCTGCTGCACGGGCTTTCGCGCCAGGACGCCCTCTCCCCCGCCGCGATCTCCGGGCTCGGCGGCGACGACTGGTCCCGGCTGCTGCGGTTCGCCGCGCGGGCGGCGGCGGTCACCTGCTCACGGGCGGGCGCGGAGCCGCCCTACGCCACCGAACTGGTGGGTCCTTCTTGGTGAGGACCTGCCTGGTGAGGACCTGCCCACCACTCTGAACGCGCGGCGCCCCGTGGGGAGTTCCCACGGGGCGCCGTCGCTCGTCTGCCGGTGAGGCTGGACCTCCGTCAGGCCTTACGGGCCTTCCCGGTCGCCTTCTTGGCGGCGGACTTCTTGGCCGCCGTCTTGGCCGTCGTCTTGGCCGTCGACTTGGAAGCGGTCGCCTTCACCGCGGCCGTCTTCTTGGCCGGGGCCTTCGTCGCCGCCACGGTCTTCTTCGCCGCCTTACGGGTGCGGGCGGCGGGCACGGCCGCGTCACTGACCCGGTCGGCTCCGAGGACGTCGCGCAGGAACTTGCCGGTGTGGCTCGTCGGGACCGCCGCGACGTCTTCCGGGGCGCCCTCGGCGACGACGAGACCGCCGCCGTTGCCGCCCTCGGGACCCATGTCGACGACCCAGTCGGCCGTCTTGATCACGTCGAGGTTGTGCTCGATGACGATGACCGTGTTGCCCTTGTCGACGAGGCCGGAGAGCACCGTGATGAGCTTGCTGATGTCCTCGAAGTGCAGACCGGTGGTCGGCTCGTCGAGCACGTACACCGTGCGGCCCGTGGAACGCTTCTGCAGCTCACTGGCGAGCTTCACACGCTGCGCCTCACCACCGGAGAGCGTCGGCGCGGGCTGCCCGAGCCGGACGTAGCCGAGGCCCACGTCGTTGAGCGTCCTGAGGTGGCGGGCGATCGCCGGGACGGCCTCGAAGAAGCTCAGCGCCTCCTCGATCGGCATGTCCAGAACCTCGGCGATGGACTTGCCCTTGTAGTGGACCTCCAGCGTCTCCCGGTTGTAGCGCGCGCCGTGGCAGACCTCGCACGGGACGTACACGTCCGGCAGGAAGTTCATCTCGATCTTGATCGTGCCGTCACCGGAGCAGTTCTCGCAGCGGCCGCCCTTGACGTTGAAGGAGAAGCGTCCCGGCAGATAGCCGCGGACCTTCGCCTCGGTCGTCTCGGCGAACAGCTTGCGGACGTTGTCGAAGACTCCGGTGTACGTCGCCGGGTTCGACCGCGGCGTGCGGCCGATGGGCGACTGGTCGACGTGCACGACCTTGTCGACCAGGTCGTCGCCGTCCACGCGCGTGTGCCGGCCCGGGACGGAGCGCGCCCCGTTCAACTCCCTCGCCAGGTGCGTGTACAGGATGTCGTTCACCAGCGTCGACTTGCCGGATCCCGATACGCCGGTGACGGCCGTGAGGACACCCAGCGGGAAGGACACCTCGATGTCCTGGAGGTTGTTCTCCTTGGCACCGTGCACGGTGAGGCGGCGTCCCGGGTCCACGGGCCGCCGGATGTCCGGCATCGCGATGGCCTTCTTGCCCGCCAGGTACTGGCCGGTCACCGACTCCGGGTTCGCCAGCAGTTCCTTCAAGGGACCGCTGTGCACGACCTTGCCGCCGTGCTCGCCCGCGCCGGGGCCGATGTCGACGATCCAGTCGGCGACCTTGATGGTGTCCTCGTCGTGCTCGACCACGATGAGCGTGTTGCCCATGTCGCGGAGCCGGACGAGCGTCTCGATGAGCCGGTGGTTGTCGCGCTGGTGCAGGCCGATGGACGGCTCGTCGAGCACGTACAGGACGCCGACGAGGCCGGAGCCGATCTGCGTCGCGAGCCGGATGCGCTGGGCCTCGCCGCCTGAGAGGGTGCCCGCCGCGCGGTTGAGCGAGAGGTAGTCGAGGCCCACGTCGACCAGGAAGCGCAGCCGCTCGTTGACCTCCTTCAGGACGCGCTCAGCGATCTTCTTGTCGCGCGCGTTCAGCTTCATCTCGCTCAGGAAGTCGGCGCAGTCGCTGATCGACATGGCCGAGACCTCGGCGATCGACCTCCCCATGACCGTGACAGCCAGGATGAGCGGCTTCAGTCGCGTGCCCTCACAGGTCGGGCAGGGCACCTCGCGCATGTAGCCCTCGAAGCGCTCGCGGCTCGCGTCCGACTCGGCCTCGCTGTGACGGCGCTTCACGAACGGGACGGCGCCCTCGAAGGGCGTCGTGTAGCGGCGCTCGCGCCCGTACCGGTTGCGGTAGCGGACCTCGATCTGCGTCTTGTGGCCGTTCAGGAGCGCCTTCTTGGCGCGCTGCGGAAGACCGGCGAAGGGGATGTCCGTACGGAAGCCGAGTGCGTCCGCGAGGGCGCCGATGAGGCGGCCGAAGTAGTCCTTCGTGTGCCCGTGCGACCACGGGTGGATGGCGCCCTCGTCCAGCGACTTGTCCTCGTCGGGAACGATCAGCTCGGGGTCGACCTCCATGCGCGTACCGATGCCGGTGCAGTCGGGGCAGGCGCCGAAGGGCGAGTTGAAGGAGAAGGAGCGCGGCTCGAGCTCCTCGAAGGACAGGTCGTCGTACGTGCAGTACAGGTGCTCCGAGTACATGCGCTCGCGCTCCGGGTCGTCCTCGGGGAGGTCGACGAAGTCGAGCACGACCATGCCGCCGGAGAGGCCGAGCGCGGTCTCCACGGAGTCGGTCAGGCGGCGCTTGGCGGTGCTCTTCACGGTGAGGCGGTCGACGACCACCTCGATCGTGTGCTTCTCCTGCTTCTTCAGCGTCGGCGGCTCGGACAGCTGGATCGTCTGCCCGTCCACGCGCGCGCGGGAGTAGCCCTTGGTCTGCAGGTCGCTGAAGAGGTCGACGAACTCGCCCTTGCGCTCGCGCACGAGCGGCGACAGAACCTGGAAGCGGCTGCCCTCGGGCAGCTCCAGGACCTTGTCGACGATGGCCTGCGGCGACTGGCGGGCGATGGGCCGGCCGCACTCCGGGCAGTGCGGCTTGCCCACGCGCGCGAAGAGCAGGCGCAGGTAGTCGTAGACCTCGGTGATGGTGCCGACCGTGGAGCGCGGGTTGCGCGACGTGGACTTCTGGTCGATCGAGACGGCCGGGGAGAGGCCCTCGATGAAGTCGACGTCCGGCTTGTCCATCTGGCCGAGGAACTGGCGGGCGTACGACGACAGCGACTCGACGTACCGGCGCTGGCCCTCGGCGAAGATCGTGTCGAACGCGAGGGAGGACTTACCGGAGCCGGACAGACCGGTGAAGACGATGAGGGAGTCGCGCGGGAGGTCGAGCGAGACATTCCGAAGATTGTGCTCGCGCGCGCCACGGACGATGAGACGGTCGGCCACGCCGGTCCGCACCTTTCTGGAGATAAGTGACAGGGGCGGGCCCCCGTCTCTCGAGGTCTGACTCTCGAGGCGCTCACGCCGCGATCGAGGCGGAGCGGCCCTGAGAAGGCTGTCCTTCGAAGACTAGAGGGAGCCACTGACAACGCCGGTCGGATTCCCTGGTTGGTAACAAACCCGGACTACCAAGAATGCCTGACGCCGCCCTCGACCATATAGCACGTACATTCGATTCATGCGGATCGTAGGCCTTCGTAGGCCACCTTCACCCGAACGTGTGGCGGGGCTATCGTCGGCGCCATGAGTGATCATGTGCGCGACCTGGCGTCAGTACACGAAGCGACCGACCGGCTGCTCGCCGCGGTCGGCGCCCTGGACAACGCCGCCGTGGCCGAGCCGTCACGGCTTCCGGGGTGGAGCCGCGGGCACGTACTCGCCCACCTGGCCCGCAACGCGGACGCGCTCGTCAACGTCCTCGAGGGCCGCCCCATGTACGAGAGCGCCCGGTCCCGCGACGCCGACATCGAACGGGACGCCCCGCGCGGACTGCGCGAGCAGCTCGGTGACGTACAGGACAGCGCCGAGCGGTTCCGGCGCCTGGGGGCCGAGGACGCCGACTGGGCGCGCACGGTGGAGCTGCGGGGCGGTGTGAAGGATCTCGCCTCGAACGTGCCGTTCCGCCGCTGGATCGAGGTCGAACTGCACCACGTGGACCTCGGGATCGGCTACGAGCTGGAGGACCTCTCCGCCGAGTTCACCCAGCGGGAGATCAACTTCCTCTCGAAGCGGTTCCGCGACCACCCCGGCCTGCCGCCCCTGCTGATCAAGCAGGACGACGGCCGGATGATCTCCACGGGGGCCGTGCAGAAGTTCTCCCTGGAGGAGATCAAGGCGGGCGCGGGCCCCGAACCGGAACTCGGCATCGTCGTCAAGGGCCGCCAGGCCGACCTCCTGGGCTGGCTCGCGGGCCGCAGGGACGGCGGCGCCCTCACCGTCGACCGGGGCTCCCTGCCGCCCCTGCCCCCGCTATAGGCTGAATCCATGACGTACAGCGGAGCGGTGAAGGTCGGCGGCCCGGCGGATGTGCACGAGCTGCAGGACCTGATGATCTCCAAGGTCGCGGTCGGGCCGATGGACAACAACGCCTACTTGTTGCGCTGCCGCGCGACCGATCAGCAGCTCCTGATCGACGCGGCGAACGAGCCGGAGACGCTGCTGCGGCTCATCGGTGAGGACGGCATCGCCGCCGTCGTCACCACGCACCGGCACGGCGACCACTGGCAGGGCCTCCAGGAGGTCGTGGAGGCGACCGGCGCGCGCACGTACGCGGGGCGCGAGGACGTCGAGGGGATCCCGGTGGCGACGGATGTCGCCGTCTCCGACGGGGACACCATCGAGTTCGGCCGGATCACGCTCACGGCCCGCCATCTGGTCGGCCACACGCCCGGTTCGATCGCCCTGGTCTACGACGACCCGCACGGCCACCCGCACGTCTTCACCGGTGACTGTCTGTTCCCCGGCGGCGTGGGCAACACGTGGAAGGACCCCAAGGCCTTCGCGAGTCTCATCGACGACGTGGAGACGAAGATCTTCGGCACGCTGCCGGACGAGACGTGGGTCTACCCGGGACACGGGAACGACACGTCACTGGGCGCCGAGCGTCCCCACGTCCAGGAGTGGCGCGAGCGGGGCTGGTGACCTGTAGGCGGGCCGTTTCGCCTCGGCCCGCCCTGTAGGCGGCGTTTTACGCCTGCGCCGTGCCCGGTGCGGCGAGCGCCGCCACCCGCTCCACGCCGAACGCGTATCCCTGCACGCCGCATCCGGCGATCACGCCGTCGGCGCGCAGCGATACGTAGGAGTGGTGCCGGAACTCCTCGCGCTGGTGGATGTTGGAGATGTGGACCTCCACCACCGGCATGCCGTCGCAGGTGTTGAGCGCGTCCAGGATCGCCACGGAGGTGTGTGAGTAGGCGGCCGGGTTGATGACGATGCCCACGTGGTTCTCGCGCGCCTCATGGATCCAGTCGACGAGCTCGCCCTCGTGGTTGGACTGCCGGAAGTCCACGGTGGCGCCGTGCGCGGTGGCCGTCTTCACGCACAGGGCCTCGACGTCGGTGAGGGTGTCGCGGCCGTAGATCTCCGGCTGGCGCTTGCCGAGCAGGTTCAGGTTCGGGCCGTTGAGAACCATGATCGGGGCGTTGGCGAGAGTGCGCGGCACGAGGGACCTCCGTAGAAGAGCGTTTGCTCCTTGAGGGTCTATCACGGCGCCACTACAGCCCGAAGGGCGGTGGGTGAAGGGCGGTCAGGGCGTGACGGCGAGCTCGATGTACGCGGCGAGAATCACCAGGTGGACGCCGCCCTGGAGCGGTGTGGCACGGCCGGGGACGATGGTGAGGGTCGCGACCACCATGGTCAGCGCGAGCAGCACCATGTGCGTGGCGCCGAGCCCGAGGACGAGCGGCCCGGTCAGCCAGTACGAGGCGATGGCGACGGCGGGCACCGTGAGGCCGATGCTGGCCATGGACGAGCCGAGCGCGAGGTTGAGGCTGGTCTGCACCCGGTCCCGGCGAGCCGCACGGAGCGCCGCGATGGTCTCGGGCAGCAGCACGAGCAGCGCGATGATCACGCCGACCACCGCCTGCGGCATGCCGGCCGCCGCCACCCCCTGCTCGATCGTCTTCGAGACGCCCTTGGTGAGTCCGACGACCGCGACCAGGGCGAGCGCGAGCAGGCCGAGGCTGAACAGGGCGGTCCTGGTGCTCGGCACGTCGGCGTGGTCGTCGGCGTCGATCACCTCGCCGTGCTTGGTGATCGGCAGGAAGTAGTCGCGGTGGCGCACGGTCTGCGTCGCGACGAAGAGCCCGTACAGGACGAGCGCGGCGACGGCCGAGAAGACCAGCTGGGAGGTGGAGAACTCCGGGCCGATCTTGCTGGTGGTGAAGGTCGGCAGGACCAGGCAGAGCGTCGCGAGCGTGGCCACGGTGGCGAGGGCTCCCCCGGTGCCTTCGGACTGGAAGATCGCCACGCGGTGCCGCAGCGCGGCCGCGAGCAGGCTGACGCCGACGATGCCGTTGCAGGTGATCATGACGGCGGCGAACACGGTGTCGCGGGCGAGCGTGGAGCTCTTGGCCCCGCCGTCGGCCATCAAGGTGACGATCAGCGCGACCTCGATGATCGTCACGGCCACGGCGAGCACGAGCGAACCGAAGGGTTCACCGACCCGGTGGGCGACGACCTCCGCGTGGTGCACGGCCGCGAGTACGGAGACCGCGAGGACCACCGCGACGACGGCGACCACGGCACCCGGCAGATCGCGCCCCCAGGTGAACGCGAGCAGCACGATCGCGATCAGTGGCATCACCACGGTCCACTGCGTACTCAGCGCCCGCACTCTGGTGATCATTCATCGATGGTGCCCGTGGCGGAGTGGGGGCGCGACTTCTCCGGCGGCGGCGCCCGGCGGTCGCAGAGCGCCGCACGTGTACGTCACTTGAGTTCGCGCGTGTCCTTGAGGTCGCAGTTGGTGAAGGCCGGCGGGCGGGTGCACAGGGCCGAGAGCTGCCGGTTGAGCTCGGCCACCTCGGGGTGTTCGTTGCTGCGCATCGCGTCCTCGTAGGACTCGAACTCGATGACCGCGAGATAGCGGCCGGTGGTGTCCCGGTCCTTGAGCATCATCCGGTGCGTGGGGCCGCCCGGAGTGCCCTGCATCCGCTGCTCGAAGGCCTCCAGCAGCTCCCGCATCTCGCCGAACCGCTGGGACTCGAAATCGATGATCTGGACGAACTTCATGGGGTCCTCCCCCGTCGTGCCCTCGCGCCCCCGCGGAACGCGCTCAGGGCACAACGAAGCACCGGGAGCGGCACGCGGCAATCGGCCGCGCACCGCTCCCGGTGCTGGTAATTCCTACGCTCGACGCCGTCAGGCCTCGATGCTGTCCTTCCGAGCCGCTTCGGCCGCGTCCCGCTCGGCCTGCTTCTTCGAGGCGATGAGGCTGGTGATCGTCGTGACGATCAGGACGCCGCAGATGACGGAGAGCGAGACCGGGATGGAGATCTCCGGTACGTGCACACCGGACTCGTGCAGTGCGTGCAGGACCAGCTTCACGCCGATGAAGGCGAGGATCACCGAGAGGCCGTAGCTGAGGTGCACCAGCTTCTTGAGCAGGCCACCGATGAGGAAGTACAGCTGGCGAAGGCCCATCAGCGCGAAGGCGTTCGCGGTGAAGACGACGTACGGGTCCTGGGTCAGGCCGAAGATCGCCGGGATCGAGTCCATCGCGAACAGCACGTCGGTCATGCCGATGGCGAGCATGACGACCAGGAGCGGCGTCATGACCTTCTTGCCGTGCTGCTGGATGAAGAGCTTCGTGCCGTGGTAGCTGTCCGCGACGCCGAACTTCTTTTCGATCGACTTAAGGAGGCGGTTCTCCTCGAACTCCTCCTCCTCGTCGTCCGCCATGGCCTCCTTGATGAGCTTCCAGGCGGTGTAGATGAGGAAGGCGCCGAAGATGTAGAAGACCCACGAGAAGTTGGAGATGATCGCCGCGCCCGCCGCGATGAAGATCGCTCGCAGTACGAGCGCGATCAGCACACCGAAGAGCAGTACGCGCTGCTGCAACTGGGTGGGCACCGAGAACTTCGCCATGATCAGGATGAAGACGAAGAGGTTGTCCACGCTGAGCGACTTCTCGGTGATGAAGCCCGCGAAGAACTCGCCGCCCGCCTGGCTGCCGCCCCAGACCATGAGGCCGACGCCGAACAGCGCGGCGAGCACGATCCAGACGACGGTCCAGATGCCTGCTTCCTTGATCGATACGTCGTGGGGCTTTCGCCCGATGAAGAAGTCGACCGCAATGAGGGCGCACAGACCGAGAACGGTCAGCACCCACACAGTCATTGATACGTCCACTACTGCGCCTCCGGCGTCGTACGGCTACTGATCAGCGTCGTCGCTGCCGGAGGTCTCTTCCACCCGAGCGCCTTGGCGCGTCTCGGGCCGGCGCCCCGGGATCGACCGCCGTCTGGCCTGTCGTCCGTACTGACGGGAACGCCGCGTTGGAGTACTCCCCTCCGCGTAAAGGAGCGTACTCGAAACACCCATGAAAGGTAAAGGGAAAGGTAAAGTAGTTGCCAAGTGTGCAGGTCGGAGGCCTATCCGAGACCTGTCCACGACGGCTACAGGCTGGGCAGGATCGCGGGCATCAGGTCCTGGAATGTCCGGCCCTTGGCCGCTTCGCCGAGGGCCGTCATCTTCCAGCCGCTGCCCGCACGGTGCACCTTCGCCATGATCTGCGCCGTGTACTTTCCGCCGCCGTCGAGCGTGTAGCGGGCGAGTTCCTGACCGTTCGCTTCGTCGACCAGGCGGCAGAACGCGTTCTGCACCTCCTGGAAGGTCTGTCCCGTGAAGGAGTTGACCGTGAAGACGATCTGGTCGATGTGGTCCGGGACGCTCTGCAGGTCGACGACGATCGACTCGTCGTCGCCGCCCTTCCCGGCACCGCCGACCAGGTTGTCGCCGGTGTGCCGCACCGAGCCGTCTTCGCTGACGAGGTGGCGGAAGAAGACCACGTCGACGGGCTGCTTGTCGGCGAAGAGGACCGCCGACGCGTCGAGGTCGACCTCGCGCGTGCGGGTGCCGAACAGGCCGCGTCGAGGAGCCGCCTGCCAGCCGAGTCCCATCCGTACGGCCGTGAGGGTGCCCCCGCCCTGCTTCTCCAGGCTGATGGCCTGACCCTTGGTCAAGTCGATGCCCACGCGCTGTCCCCTCTCGAACCGTCCCCTGTTGCCGCGCCATACGCGCGGTTGGTCCAAACCCTAGAGGGCGGCGCCGACAACGCCGCCACCGTGGGCGGGGTTTTGTGGCGGTCCTGCGACACGCCTCTGCCACCCCGCCCGTCGTGGCAGGTCAGGCGATGCCTGCCTCCTTCATCTGCCGCAGCTCCTTCTTCATCTCCGACACCTCGTCGCGCAGCCGTGCCGCGACCTCGAACTGAAGGTCCGCCGCGGCGGCCCGCATCCGCTCGGTCAGCTCCTCGATCTGCCCGGACAGCTCGGCCGCGGGACGGTCCGTGGGAACCGTCTCCTCCGCCTTGCCGCGCTTCTTCCTGGCCGGCGCCTCCGCCTTTCCGGCCGAGGGGACGGGGGCCTTGGCGCCCTTTCCGTCCTTGCCGCCCTTTCGGTAGCCGGTGCCGATCAGCGCCTCCGTGTCGACGTCCTCGCGCGCGATGGACGCCACGATGTCGTTGATCTTCTTACGGAGGGGCTGGGGGTCGATCCCGTTCGCCTCGTTGTACGCGACCTGCTTCTCCCGGCGGCGGTTGGTCTCGTCGATGGCCTTCTCCATCGCCGGGGTGATCTTGTCGGCGTACATGTGGACCTGGCCCGAGACGTTTCGCGCCGCGCGGCCGATCGTCTGGATCAGCGAGGTGCCGGAGCGCAGGAAGCCCTCCTTGTCGGCGTCGAGGATCGCGACCAGGGAGACCTCGGGCAGGTCGAGGCCCTCACGCAGCAGGTTGATGCCGACCAGCACGTCGAACTCGCCCGCGCGCAGCTCGCGCAGCAGCTCGACGCGGCGCAGCGTGTCGACGTCGCTGTGCAGATAGCGCACCTGGATGCCGAGCTCGATGAAGTAGTCCGTGAGGTCCTCGGCCATCTTCTTGGTGAGCGTGGTGACCAGGACGCGCTCGTCCTTCTCCGTGCGCGTACGGATCTCGTGCACCAGGTCGTCGATCTGGCCCTCGGTGGGCTTCACGACGACTTCGGGGTCGATGAGACCGGTGGGGCGGATGATCTGCTCGACGTGACCGTCCGCGCGCGAGAGCTCGTAGTTGCCCGGCGTCGCCGACAGATAGACGGCCTGGCCGATGCGCTTTTGGAACTCCTCCCACTTCAGGGGGCGGTTGTCGAGCGCGGAGGGCAGGCGGAAGCCGTGGTCCACGAGGGTGCGCTTACGGGAGGCATCGCCCTCGTACATGGCGCCGATCTGCGGCACGGTGACGTGCGACTCGTCGATCACGAGCAGGAAGTCGTCCGGGAAGTAGTCGAGCAGCGTGTGCGGCGGGGAGCCGGGCTCGCGGCCGTCGAAGTGCATCGAGTAGTTCTCCACGCCGGAGCAGGAGCCGATCTGGCGGAGCATCTCGAGGTCGTACGTGGTCCGCATGCGAAGGCGCTGGGCCTCGAGCATCTTGCCCTGCTTCTCCAGCTCGGCGAGGCGCTCCTCCAGCTCCTTCTCGATGTCGTTGGCCGCGCGCTCCAGGCGCTCGGGGCCGGCCACGTAGTGGGTCGCCGGGAAGATGTACAGCGAGTCGTCGTCGCTGATGACCTCGCCGGTGAGGGGGTGGAGGGTGGAGAGCGACTCGATCTCGTCGCCGAACATCTCGATGCGGACCGCGAGCTCTTCGTAGACGGGGAAGATCTCGATGGTGTCGCCGCGCACCCGGAAGGTGCCGCGCTGGAACGCCACGTCGTTGCGCGTGTACTGGATGTCCACGAAGCGGCGCAGCAGGTCGTCCCGGTCGATCTCGTCCCCGACCTTCAGGGGGACCATGCGGTCCACGTACTCCTGCGGAGTGCCGAGGCCGTAGATGCAGGAGACGGAGGCGACCACGATGACGTCCCTGCGCGTCAGCAGCGAGTTCGTCGCGGAGTGGCGCAGGCGCTCCACCTCCTCGTTGACCGAGGAGTCCTTCTCGATGTACGTGTCCGACTGCGGAACGTACGCCTCGGGTTGGTAGTAGTCGTAGTACGAGACGAAGTACTCGACCGCGTTGTTCGGAAGCAGCTCGCGGAACTCGTTGGCCAGCTGGGCGGCCAGCGTCTTGTTCGGCGCCATGACGAGCGTGGGGCGCTGGAGCTTCTCGATCATCCACGCCGTGGTGGCGGACTTGCCGGTGCCGGTCGCGCCGAGCAGGACGACGTCCTTCTCGCCTGCCGTCACGCGCTTCTCCAGCTCGGCGATGGCCGCGGGCTGGTCACCGCTGGGCTGGTACGGGCTGACGACCTCGAAGGGTGCCACCGTGCGTTCGATCTTGGATACGGGCCGCATGGAACCAACCGTACGACCCGCCACTGACAACCGGGCCCGAACCGCTGTCGGGCCCGGCCTTCAGGGGTTCCGGGTCACGAGTCCTGCGGCGTGCGCGAAGCCGGTCGTCCCCGGGGGCGGCGCAGGCGTGTGACGGCCGGTGCGGGGGTCCCGAGCCGGGCCTCTGCCGCTCGGCTGTCACGCCAGTCGGGGCGGCCCGTGACCAGCATCGGGTCGAATACGACGACGACCCCGGCCAGGAGCAGGAAGCCCAGCGGGCCGATCAGCATGGGCCCGAGGATGGCGGTGGCCGAGTCCCCTCCGGGGGAACCGACGGCATCGGTGTGCGCGTGGACGCTGACCCCCGCCATCGCCATGTAGTGCATCCCCGAGACGGCGAGCCCCATGATCAGGCTCGCGCCGACGCTCCACATGATGCCCCGTACCTGGACGGCCGCCCACAGGGCGGCGGTGGCCGCCGCCATGGCGATGACCACGGAGGCGACCACGGTGAACGTGCTGTAACTGATCGTCCCGTGAAGGCGCATTCCGGCCATTCCGAGGTAGTGCATGGACGCCACTCCGAGGCCCGTGATGGTGCCCCCGGTGAACAGAGCGGCGCCGGTCGCGCCCTTGTAGCCGACGATGAAGACGCCGATGCCGACCATGAGGATGGCCACGCCGAGACTCGCGAACGTCATCAGCGGGTCGTAGCGGATCGGCAGGTCCTCCACGCTGAAGCCCATCATCGCGATGAAGTGCATGGTCCAGATCCCGGAGCCGATCGCCGCGGAGCCCAGCGCGAGCCATCCCACCCGCCAGGTGTTGGCGACGAGCAGGGATCTGGTGGTGCAGCGCAGTCCCAGGGCGCCTCCGAGGCAGGCCATGAGATACGCCACCACCGGGGTGACGAGCCCGTAACTGAAGCCGTCGACCGAACCCTGCATGCGTGACAGCCCTTCCGCCTGGTTTTCCGTGAGATGTGCAGCTCGTCCCTTCGCGCGCGGCGGCCGAGGCGACCGCGGGTGAGGCAGAGATTAAATCGCACACGGGAACGTCCGAACGATTTTCCGGCAAAGAAGCCGGGTGCACGACACCGGGGCCGACCGCAGTTGAGTGACTCCATTCAACTCGTGACCATCCTGCGCCTACTTTTCGTTCGCTCTCAGCTGTCAATCTCGTACAGTCCGTGATTCCACGACGCATGAGGAGCACACGTGTACGCACGCGCAGCAGCCGCTCTGACCTCAGCGGCGGGCTCCGTCGTCATCGGTGTCCTGGTCCTGCCCACCACCGCACAAGCCGCCCCCGCACACAACAGAACCGCGGTCGTCGCCCACCGCGGTGCCTCCGCGTACGCACCCGAGAACACCCTGGCAGCCGTCGACAAGGCGCACGCCCTGGGGTTCACCTGGGTCGAGAACGACGTGCAGCGCACCAGGGACGGAGCCCTGGTCGTCCTCCACGACACCACCCTGGCCCGCACCACCAACGTCGAGCAGGTCTATCCCGACCGCTCCCCGTGGAACGTGGCGGACTTCACCTCGGGTGAGATCGCCAAGCTGGACGCGGGCAGCTGGAAGGGCGCCGAGTACACGGGCGCGCGGATCCCGACGCTCCACGAGTACCTGCGGCGCGTCGACCGTAACCACCAGAAGCTGCTCATGGAGGTCAAGTCGCCCGAGCTGTACCCGGGCATCGAGGACCAGATCCTGCATCAGCTGCGCAGGGACGGCTGGCTGGACGCCGGGGACGTCAAACACCGGCTGATCGTCCAGAGCTTCAACGCGGAGAGCATCCGCACCCTGCACTCTCGGCGCCCGGACATCAAGACGGGCTACCTCGGCACCCCCGCGGTGTCGGAGCTGCCGACGTACGCGAAGTTCGCCGACCAGATCAATCCCTCGCACACGACGATCTCGGCGGACTACGTCAAGGCGGTGCACGCGCTCAAGGGCCCGCACGGCAAGCCGCTCGAGTCCTACACCTGGACCGTCAACGACGCGAAGACCGCGCGGCAGGTGGCCGGCTTCGGCGTCGACGGGATCATCAGCAACGCGCCTGACGTGGTGCGGGCGGCCGTCGGCGGCTGACCCGCCCGGCGTTGTCAGTGCCCGGCCGTACCGTGGTCGGCATGAACGCCACTGGACCGAGCGAGACCACTCCCGCCGCGCCGAAGCAGGCCGTGTGGGCCGTCGTGCGCAGTGACATCGGCCCGCTGCTGCTCGCCGCGACGGACGCCGGTCTGGTGAACGTGGTCTTCCACGCCACCGACGCGGTGCGGGACAAGGCACTCGACGGGCTCGGCTCCAAACTCGGGGCCGAGCCCGTCGAGGCGCCCGAATCGCCCCTGCTCGCCGAGGCGATACGGCAGCTCGCGGAGTACTTCGCGGGCCGTCGGCGCGCGTTCGACGTGCCGCTCGACTGGTCACTGATCACCGGGTTCAACCGGGAGGTGCTGCGCGAGCTGTTCGCCGGGGTGCCGTACGGAGCGGTCGTCGGGTACGGGGATCTGGCCCACCGGGTCGGACAGCCGAGAGCCGCGCAGGCCGTGGGGCTGGCGATGGGGTCGAATCCGCTGCCGGTCGTGGTGCCGTGCCACCGGGTCGTGGAGCGCGACGGCGGGATCGGCGGCTTCGGGGGCGGACTCGAGACGAAGCGGAAGTTGCTCGCGCTGGAAGGGGTGTTGCCCGAGCCGTTGTTCTGAGACGGTCCTGGTCGGGGCGGACGCGTGCGGTCTGCAAGGTTGATCGGGGCGGGGGTGTGCGTTGAGCACGGATGAGGGGCGACTCGGGCGACCGGAGGACGCGTCCGCGCGAGACGGACTCGCAGAGCACGCCGACGCCGCCGGCCGAGCGGGAGGCATCGATCACCCCGGGGACGTCGGCCGCGCGGGAGACACCGGGAGCGCGGGAGGCTCCGATCGCCCCGAAGACCTCAGCCGCACTGACGGCACCGGGCGTGCGGGAGGCCCCGAGCGCCCGGAGGGCGTCGGCCGCGCGCGAGGCACCGGCCGACCGGGAGGCGCCGGGAGCGCGGGAAGCACCGATCGCCCCGAAGACCTCAGCCGCGCCGACGGCACCAGCCGCCCGGGAAGCGCTGATCGCCGCGAAGAGCTCGGACACGCGAGCGGCCTCGTGGTCCCCGGAGACCCCGGACGCGCCGACGACACCGGGCGCAAAGACCACGGACGCGCGAGCGGCACCGGGAGCGCGGGAAGCACCGATCGCCCCGCGGGCGTCGGCCGCGCCAGTCGGCCGGGAGGCGCCGGTCGCGCGAGCGGCCTCGTGCTCCCTGAAGACGTCGGCCGCGCCGACGGCAGCGGGGCGGCCGCCGAACGCGGGGCGGGGCCGGGGGCAGAGGCGTTGCAGCAGCGTACGCAGCGGGTGCTGGTCGCCTCGCAGATACTGGGTGGGCTGGGGACCGCCACCGGGATCGCGCTGGCCGCCGTGCTGGCCAAGAAGGTCAGCGGGGACGAGGCGCTCTCCGGCCTCGCGTCCACGGCGAGTGTCGCGGGGACCGCGGTGCTCTCGGTGCCGTTGGCCGCGCTGATGAACGCCCGTGGGCGGCGGGCCGGCCTCGTACTGGCCTATCTGATCGGCACGGTGGGCGCCGTGGTGACCGTCGTCGCCGCGGTGCTCGGCAGCTTTCCGCTGCTGCTCATCGGGCTGATGGGGTTCGGCGCGGCGTCCTCCGCCAACCTCCAGGCCCGGTACGCGGCCGCCGACCTCGCCGAGCCCGACCGGCGGGCCCGCGCCATCTCGACCGTCGTATGGGCCACCACCATCGGCGCCGTCCTCGGACCGAACATCGCGGCGCCCGCGGGCCGCAGCGTCTCCGGGCTCGGCATACCGGCGGAAGCGGGACCGTTCATGTGGGCGGCCGGGGTGTTCCTGATATCGGCGGTCGTGGTGCACGTACTGCTGCGCCCCGACCCGCTGCTGACCGCGCGGTCCCTGGCCCCCGCCGAGGAGCAGTCACCCGCCGCGCGCTCCATACGGGCGGGATTCGCTGCCGTGTCCGCGTCGCCGCGCGCCCGGCTCGCGCTGGTGACGGTGGCGGTGTCGCACACGGCGATGGTGTCCGTCATGTCGATGACACCGGTGGACCTCGAACACCACGGCGCGGGCATTGAGTTGATCGGGCTGGTCATCAGCGTGCACATCGCGGGCATGTACGCGTTCTCGCCGGTGATGGGCCGTCTCGCCGACACATTCGGGCGTCTGACTGTGATCGGGCTCGCGGTGGGCCTGCTCGCGTGCGCGGCGCTGCTCGCCGGGACCGCGGGCGGGAGTCACACGCAGAGCGCGGCGGCGCTGTTCCTGCTCGGGCTCGGCTGGTCGGCCGGGCTCGTCGCGGGCTCCGCGCTGCTCACCGACTCCGTGCCGCAGGCCGCGCGGGCCGCCGCGCAGGGACTCTCCGACCTGACGACGAGTCTGTCGGCGGGAATCGGCGGCGCGACGGCGGGCATCGTGGTGGCGACGGCGAGCTACGCGTGGCTGAACCTGGCCGCGGCGTGCCTGCTGCTCCCGCTCGGAGCGCTGGCCCTGTTCACGCGGCGGTCCCCACATCCGTAGCGGAACCCAACCCCCGTAGCGGACAGGCGAGTTCGTACGCGGATCTCGCGGATCAGCTCAGGGTGATGTGGTACGCCTTGCGCAGCGTCTCGTGCACCGTCCACGTCGTCCGGTCGCCCTCGCGGAGCACGGCGGCCGTGCCGGGGCCGAGTTCCAGGCTTTCGCCGCCCTCGACGGCGACGGTGGCGCGGCCGCTGACGACCACGAACAGCTCGTTCGCCTCGGTGTCGGTGACCACGCCGGGCGTGATCTGCCAGATGCCGCGCACCTGCTTGCCGTCGGCCGACTCCCACAGCACCTTGCCGGTCACCTCGGGGGCACCGGAGAGGATCTGTGCGGGGTCGAGGGGCTCGGGTTCGAGGTCCACGTCCGGGACGCGGACGGCGAAGGAGCCCAGGGCGGTTGCGGGTCGATCGTTCGTGGTCATGGCCAGTCACCGTAGATGACCTGCGCCTCTCCTCTCACTGGACGGCCTGTGCCGTACAGGCCCCGCCGACTGGACGGCTCGTCGAGGCTTCAACAACTCTGCCCGGAAGGCTCCTCAGAACGCCGTTTCGGTAGCAGACTCCGCCGTGCGCACAGCCGGAGCATCCCGCAGAGCGAGTCACGAAGCCGAAGGGACGGCGGTCAGGCATGAGCGGAAACAGGGCAGTCGCATATCTCAAGCCGGGAGCGGTGGAGGTCAGGACCATCGAGCACCCGACGCTCGAACTGAAGGACGGGCCGGGGGTGGCCTCGGCGAACGTGGGCCGGACCTGCCGGCACGGCGTGATCCTCAAGGTGCTCGCCACCAACATCTGCGGCAGCGACCAGCACATGGTGCGCGGCCGCACCACGGCACCCGAGGGCCTCGTCCTGGGCCACGAGATCACCGGTGAGATCGTGGAGAAGGGCCCCGACGTCGAGTTCCTGAACGTCGGGGACATCGTCTCCGTGCCGTTCAACATCGCCTGCGGGCGCTGTCGCAACTGCAAGGAGCGCAAGACCGGCATCTGCCTGAACGTCAACCCGGCGCGGCCCGGGGCGGCTTACGGCTATGTCGACATGGGCGGCTGGGTCGGCGGTCAGGCCGAGTACGCCATGATCCCCTACGCGGACTTCAACGCGCTGCGCTTCCCCGACGCCGACCAGGCGCGCGAGAAGCTCCTCGATCTGACCATGCTCTCCGACATCTTCCCGACCGGCTTCCACGGCGCGGTCACGGCGGGCACGAAGGTCGGTTCGACGGTGTACGTGGCCGGGGCCGGGCCCGTCGGGCTCGCGGCGGCGGCATCGGCGCAGCTGCTGGGCGCGGCCGTGGTGATCGTCGGGGACATGAACGCCGAACGGCTCGCGCAGGCACGGAGTTTCGGCTGCGAGACGGTCGACCTCACGCGCGGCACGGTGGAGGAGCAGGTCGCCGAGATCCTCGGCGTCCCCGAGGTGGACGCGGCCGTGGACGCGGTCGGCTTCGAGGCCCGCGGACACGGCCCGGACGCACCCGAGGCGCCGGCCACGGTCCTCAACTCCCTGATGGGGCTCACGGCGGCCGGTGGCGCGCTCGGCATCCCCGGCCTGTACGTCACCGACGACCCGGGCGGCGTCGACCAGGACGCGCGCACCGGAACGCTGAAGGTGCGGCTCGGCCTCGGCTGGGCGAAGAGCCACACGTTCACGACGGGGCAGTGCCCGGTGATGCAGTACCACCGGGGCCTGATGATGGCGATCCTGCACGAGCGCGTGCACATCGCGAAGGCCGTCAACGCGACCGTGATCGGCATCGAGGACGCGCCGCGCGGCTACGCGGAGTTCGACCAGGGCGCGAGCCGTAAGTACGTCATCGATCCGCACGGCGTGCTGAGCGGCGCCCGACCGGTCTGAGGCCGGTCCGGGCTGTCCGGGGCGGTCGGGGGGGGGGGGGGGGGGGGCCGGGGGCCACCCCCCCCCCCCCCCCCCCCACCCCCCCCCCCCCCCGCCCCCGCCCCCCCCCCCCCGCCCCGGCGCCCCCCCCCCCCCCCAGGCGCC